>CAZFSR010000004.1:0-175667 GCA_964521575.1 uncultured Synergistaceae bacterium | reverse complement strand
CCGCAGTGCGACGCCGAGGGGTACAGCTACAACGGCCGCTACTTCAAACCAATTGAGCCGGGCGATGTAAAACGGCTGATCCTGGCCGAGCGGGAATGGGCCGACCGGAATGAGACCGACCTGAACGAATACTGGCCGCGTCAGGAGTGCTGGGACGCCTACATGATGCGAGCAAACGGCGGGGTCAACTTCGGTTGGGGATACACCCACTGGTGGAAGATGTTCAATCCGCGCCAACTTCTCGTGCATACGCAGCTCATGCGCGCCATCACCGAAGCGCCGGATAACAAATGGCCCCTGGATGTGCGGGAACAGGCATTAGGAGCCCTACAGCAGTATTTACGGAATCAGAATATGTTCTGTTTTTGGGATATTTCCCGAGATTGCATGGCGCCACATCTGTCTAATGCTAACTATCATCCAAAAGCATTAGTTATTGAAAATTGTGTTTTTCACCAATTGGGAAGAGGAAACTGGCAGTCAGCTCAAGCGAATGTCCTCGAAGGGCTTAGGTGGGAAAACGAACCATGGGAGGGGGCCCTGCTTCCGGAGACCGAAAAAGCTAGGAGCACGAAAGTACAGATTGGAGACACGATCAATCCGGCCTCCGCTGAATTGTTCTGTGGCTCATCCACCGACCTTTCGATGTTGAACGGCATCCCATTTGACTTGGTCATCACCGATCCTCCCTTTGGGAACAACCTGTTCTACGCTGATCTCGCCGATTTCTTTTACGTCTGGATGCGTTTGCCCCTGCTAAAGTGGTATCGTGGAATGCCGGAGCGCAGGTACTTCGAGCCGGATCGGACTCCCCATGCGGTGGAGGCTGTGGACAACACCGTTGAACACCCCGATGACCGGGAGGACTACGAGCAGGAGCGGTTCCTCACAAACGGCATTCTCGCAAAAGTGAGAGAACTGACCGGTAACAGGGAACTCGTAGAAAAAGCTCCGAACCCGCTTTACAGGCCCGAACCAGCCTCCGATTTCTACCAACAGACGCTCACCGCTTGCTGGGCCGAGGCGGGCCGGATCCTGAAGCAAGGTGGTCTCATGGCTTTCACTTTCCACCACAGCGCCGACGCGCCGTGGGTGGATGTGCTCGAGGCTCTGTTTAACGCCGGATACCTTCTCGTCGCCACCTACCCAATCCGCAGTGACGAGACCAAGGGCGCGACAGGCGCGTTCGGTTCCCGGAAGATCGAATACGACATAATCCATGTCTGCCGGAAGCGGTTGGAAGAACCAAAGGCCGTGAGCTGGGCGCGGATGCGCCGGTGGGTCAAGGATGAGGCGGCGCAGCTCAAGGAGCTTCTGGAGCATTCCCACGGAAAAGAGCTTCCCGAATCGGACCTTCTCGTCATCTTGAGGGGAAAGGCACTGGAATTCTATAGCCGCCATTATGGTCAGGTCTTTACGGGTGACGGGCAGGTGCTGTGTGTACGGGACGCACTCCTCGGGATCAACTTGCTTTTGGACGATCTGCTCTCCGGCAAGGATGAGAACGGCAAGCGTCGCCCGCCCGACGCAGCGGAACCGGCATCTAGGCTGTTCCTACGCGTTTTTCAAAGCCGCCGTTCCATGGCCCGGGACGAGTTGCACAAGACTTTACGCGGAACGGGTGTGTCCCAGGGGGACATCGAGGCGCAGGGCTGGATTCGAGTGGTTGGAACCTCAGTGCTTGTGATCCCTATTGAGGAGCGTTTTCAGTATTTCAAGGCTCCTGGACGAAACCGCAAGGTCCTCAAGACCGACCTCGATCAAGCCCATTTCTTGATAGGCGCAGCGATGCCTGGCAGCGGCGTGGATGTTTCCGACGAACTAAACAGGTCGACCTTCCAGATCAAGAGGTCGGTAGACCCGATTCTGGACTGGTACGCTCAGACTGATCCCGAAAATAGAATCAGGAGGGCTGCCCAACTCGCACTAGACCTTGTTACTCATTGGCGCGCCAAACCCGACAAGGGGCCCGAATTCACTCAGAGGACACTGTTCGAGAAAATGGAGGCGGAGGTCGAGTGATGTGGGATATGTCTTCAAGCGCATGGCTTCGCCGCGGATCAAGCATCATATTTGACCGCGCCACTCTCGGTCCACTCATCGGTGGGGGTGCCATTGTATCCATACGGGAGGCACTCGGGTGGATGAATGCTTGGCCGGTTGAACCGCCTGGTAATGGCCGAACCGTGCTCGTATGCGGTATCGAGACCTTCCTAGAAGTCATGGAATCGGTCGAGGTCGAGAATTTCTTGAAAAACAGGGTTAAACCGTTTGTCCAAGAGTTCCAGGCCCGCTGGGATCAACGTGGACTGGTTTTCGGTTTTGGCACCCACGAAAGATCCTTCGAGCTTACAGCATCCGACGAAGAGGTTCTGTTTATCCGCAGGGACGGAGAACGGGTGCGGTTGTCGTACTCACTCTGGGATGGAAGCGCCACCATGAACATGGCACGCCTGGTTCGTGACGAACAGGAAAATCGCATCACGGTTGGATACTATGTCGCAAGGATTTCCTAACCTGCAAATTGGCAGGAAGGTCGAACATCCTGAACTTGGGGAAGGTGTAATCGTCGGCTTTGAGCCTACGGGATTCGTTCGCGTCTTCTTCCGGTCGCTGGGTGAACGTCAGGTCCCTCTACAGGCGCTTCAAGAGTCGGAAAGCTGGTCCGACCGCGTCATTTCTGGACTTAAGAGAGCGACACCGGAGGCCGTCGAACGCTTGTGGCTAGCTGTCGAAGCCGCCGAATTGCCGTTTGTGGAGAACGCGGCGACTCTGACCTCCGCAAAAGTAGACCTGCTTCCCCACCAAGTGGTACTCGTGCATCGGGTTGCCAACGCCAGGCCCAGGAGATTCTTGATCGCTGACGAAGTCGGCTTGGGCAAAACTATTGAAACGGCGCTAATCCTTAGAGAGTTGGCTTCTCGGGGCGAAATGCACCGGGCCCTGATGGTCGTGCCTGCGGGGTTAGTGGACAACTGGAGGCGAGAACTGAACGAGGTCTTCAATCTCGATTTCGAGGTATTTGGGGCGGAGGGAGATGTAACGGACCGAAAATCAAATGCCTTCGCTAAACATAACCGACTGATTGTATCGGTGGACACGCTTAAAAGACCGGTTCGGGTAAAGAAACTTCTAGAAGCGCCTCCATGGGATCTTGTAGTGTTCGACGAAGCCCATCATCTGAGTGTTTACAAGACTGGTAGTAAGTCAAGAAAGACCGAAAATTTCAAATTGGCAGAGTCCCTCCGTCCACATTGTCGGGATCTCCTCTTGCTCTCTGCCACACCCCATCAGGGGGACCATTTCCGGTTTTGGATGCTCGTGCGGTTACTTGATTCGACCCTCTTCCAAGACGAGCGCGACATGGTCGAGAATCGGCATAGGCTAAATGCCGTAGTGATGCGACGGACAAAGGCAGATGCTTGCGCTTCGGATGGGAGCCCGCTTTTTGCTCGGCGGATTGTTCACACCCAAGGATTCACGCTAGACGAAAGGGAGATGACGTTTTATCAAGCCCTACTTGATTACCTGCGAGACGGATACAACCTCGCGGCCACCCAAGGGAACCAAGGGCGAGCACTCGGATTTGTCATGACCACCTTTCAAAAGATTGCAGCAAGCAGTTTCGCCGCAGTCCGGGCAACACTACGAAAACGGCTCTTGATGTTAACTGTCGAGGAGGCTATTGAGAGAGACGAGCTGTTGGATGTGGACGGTCGGGACCGCGCCAACGAAGATGCCAGGAGCCTGATCAGGGAGATACACAACCTGCCTAACGATATTTTCGGCAAGGCTCAGGCGGAACGGTTGCTCGCCGACGCCAAGGTTCAGCTTCTGAAGAAGCGGAAAGAGACAGATGTCTTCGTCCAGACAGCGGAAAGCTATGACGAGACCGAGTTTGCGGCGGTTCAGGGTGAAGATGCCGTGGCAAGCCTAGTCTCAGTGGCTCTCCCCGAAGAACGAAGGAGAATTCGAGAACTCCTTGAACAGTTCCCCGAAGGGATGGAAACCAAGACAGAGGTTCTGCTGGAGGCTCTGCGTCAGCTCTGGCTAATCAGCCCAGACGAGAAGGTTGTGGTCTTCACCACCTACCTCGGGAGCATCGAGAGCCTGCGCTTGGCAATAGATTCCCTATTCCCTGGAAAAGGCGTAGAAGTTTTGAAGGGGGGCGACCAAGGAGCCAAGGTGGCTGCCCAGAGGCGCTTCCGCCGTCCGAATGGACCCAAAGTGCTCCTCAGTACGGCAGCTGGACGCGAGGGAATAAACCTTCAGTTTTCACGAGTGCTCTTCAATTACGATCTTCCATGGAACCCCATGGACCTGGAGCAGCGCATCGGACGCATCCACCGTTACGGGCAGAAGGACACGGCACAAATCTACAATTTGGTAGCATCGGACACCATAGAGGGTAAGATTTTTCTGCTGCTCGAAGAGAAACTCCATGGAATCGCTCAGGCTTTGGGCAAGCTGGACGACAACGGCCAGATTGCGGAAGACCTCAGAGGTCAGGTTCTAGGTCAGCTCAGCAGCCGGTTAAGCTACGATCGCTTGTATCAGGAAGCTCTCCTCGATCCGACCCTTAAAAGAACACAGCAAGAACTCGAAGTTGCGATGACCAATGCCAACCTGGCTCGCGAGGTGGTTTTCGAACTTTTCCAGGACCTTGATAGATTCAATTTGGGTGACTACAGACAGTTCGATGATGAAGGTCGTAGTATGCAACGCCTTCTGGTTTTCGCCCAGCGGGCGGCCCGCCTTGATGGTGGTGAGTTTCGCCCATGTGGTAAAGATGTTTTTGTGTTGAATCGCCCAAATTCGGAGGCGATCCGGTTCACGACAGACCGTGACAAGGCGCTTCAGGAGGAGGAATTGAACCTACTGGGCCTAGAACATCCAGCGGTCAGAAAGTGGATCGATAGTTATACCTCAGTCAAGCCAGAAGATCGGGCGCTTATCGGTAACATTGAGGGTAATGGAGCCGAGGATGGATTGATCACGATTTGGCTGGTGGTGCTTCATGGCAAAGGCGGCCAGGTTCAACAGAAGATAGTAAGGTTAGGCATATCTAGTGGAGGCGAGCGTTCAACGCAATTAGAACGACTTTCCCACAAGATTCTTCAGACGACGCCATCACAAGGTTATGGTTTTCAAGATAAGGGGAAAATCTCCGCTTTGGTCAATGGGAAAGCATCCGAATTGCTCCATAGGGAATTAGTCTATTCAGGGTTTTTGTCCGAGGAAACGTCTTACTCAAGTCGTTTGCTTGCCTGCGTAGAGGTTACCAGTTAAAAGTCGGACCTCGGGCTAACTCACGCCCCCTTTCGTATATATATTATTAAATCAAATAAAGGGCATTTCCCGGTCATTCACGGCCAGGAAGTGCCCTTTTTCTTTCGAAAGGAGGAGGGGACACCATGTCCAGACCCACCAACGTCCTGCGTTTCCAGCGCCATGAAGCATCCACCTGGGAGGAGGCCCTGGATAGGCTCATCGACTTCAAGACCGCCCAGGGACGTTCCGAGCAGACCATTTTGGATTATCGCCAGCACATCGGGTTCTTCTACCGCATCTACCCGCAAGCCTGGGAGGAGGCAAATCTCAACCCCTGTCTGCTCAAGTTCTTTGCCCGGAAGATGGGGCCCGCGACCTACAACCTGTACTTGATCTACCTGAAGGCCTTCGTCGACTGGTGCATCGAGGAGGAGGGGGCCTACACGACAAACCCCTTGGCGAAGTTCAAGCAGAAGAAGGAGGAAGGGCGGATCGTCGATATCCCAATGGAAGCGATCAAGAAACTGCTGAAGCTGCCGGACCAGAACACCTACACGGGGTTGAGGGACTACTCGTTGTTCCTGCTTTCGTTGGACACCGGAATCCGGCCGGGGGAAGCCCTCACTCTTCTGCCCAAGGACGTGAACCTGAAGGGGCTGGAAGTCACCGTCAGGGCCGAGAACGCCAAGACCAGAGTTACCCGCACGCTGCCCATCACCCGGATCACCGCCGAGGCCATCGGGAGGCTGTTGGAAGGCAGACCGGAGGAATGGGGTGATCTTTGCCCCGTGTTCGCCAACTGGGAGGGCACGCCCCTGCGGGTCAACTCCTGGGGGATGAAGCTGAACAAGAAATATTCGAAACTCCTGAAAACCAAGATCCGGCCCTACGATTTGAGGCACGTGTTCGCCATGAACTTCCTGAGAAACGACGGAAACATCTTTGCGCTGCAACGGATCATGGGACACACCAGTCTCGACATGACGCGGCGATACCTGGCCTTCAGCAAGGGGGACCTGAAGGAAAACCACGGCAAGGCCAGCCCCGTGAACAATCTCATGCCCAAGAGGTCCAGGGCGACAAGACTGTGAGCGTTGTGAGCCTGTTTTGCCCATGAGCCGCTTCTTCCGAAAGGGAGGGGCGGCTTTTTTCATGCCCACACACCGAAAGGAGGAGATTGCAATGGAAGAGGAAGGCAAGCGTTTCCTGTTGGGCCACGTGTCCGTGGACTCCGGCCAATTGATTCTTGTGGATCCCTGCTACCTGAAGGGCTGGCAGGACGGTCCCTTCGACCTGAATTTCAAGCCAAACAACAGTTACGCCGAGTGCTGCTTGGCAAGTTTATCCGTCCAGGGTGGAGGGCAGGTCTTCAACGGCCTGGCAGTTTGCTTTTCCACGGGATGGGGAGACGGCATCTACCCGGTCTATGCCATCAAAGAGGATGGCCGGATCGTCAGGGTGGAGATCGACATGGCTGGGGAGGAGGAAGAAACGGAGTCCGAGGAAGAGGACCTTATGGATTCCAGGGACTGAATCACCTGTCCGTTTGTGAGCGTTGTGAGCCCTTTTCAGAAGGGCCATTTCTAGAAAGGGGGAGATCGGCAATGTCGAGGAAACCGAAGGTCAGGCTGACGGGCCAGGACGGGAACGTGTTCAACCTGCTTGGCGTCTGCAGTCGAGCGCTGAAAAAGGCGGGAAGGCTTGAGGAAGCCAGGGCCATGCAACAAAGGGTTTTCCAGGCGGGTAGTTACGAGGAAGCCCTGGGAATACTGGGCGAGTACGTGGACATCAACTGAAGGGAGTCGATTGCCATGAAGTTCTGCGAGATCTGCGGCAAGGCCATATCCAACACCGAATCCCTGCACCACAACATGGGACCTGTTTGCTGGAAGAAGCACAAGGCCTGGAGGGCAGAGATGGCCCGGATTGGCCGGGAAGAGGTTTTGGGGGAAAGGCATGAGGAGGCGAAGTCGGCATGAAACTCCTGACCGAGAGAATCAAAAAAAGTCTGCCGAAGTTGTACGGGACTGAAAACGTTCCGCTGGAAGAGAAAACCGTCTATGTAAAGTTTTTTACGCCGGATTCCAGTTGGACCTGGTATGTCCTGGAGGGCCAGGAACAAGCGGATGGCGATTTTCTGCTGTTCACATGGGTCCTTGGGCTGGAACGAGAGTTTGGTTATGTCAGCCTTCGGGAACTTGAAAGCGTTCGTGGCCCGCTGGGTTTGCCCGTCGAGCGTGACCTGCACTTCAAGCCGAGACCGTTGAAGGAGGTCATGGCCTACCATGGTGAAACGGTTTGAACGGATAGTCGAGTTCTTCTGTGATGGGGATCGGTGCCCCTTGTGGCTGAGGAGGATGGTCAAGACGGCATGGCTGGGGATTTTGGGTTCGGGAAGGGAGGGAGCGCAATGCTGAGGTTCAGCGATGGCGAGGACTTTGACACAGGTGGTGAGTTCCGGATCGAAGCCAGGCGGGATGGCCTTTATGTTCTCGGCGGAGGCATGATGATCCCCGTGTCAAGCAGGGCAGAGGGAGAAGAGATCATCCAAGAGATGACCGCGAAGAAGTCGAAAGCCGAGTAGCGCCCGTTAAAACGGCTGATACCGGGTGTCGAGGCTGGAAGCAAGTAAATTATATTGCTCGAAATATTTACACCTCCTAACGAACGGAATAACCGCGAAATCGAGAATTTCCTCGGTAAGCTTCGCTCTCTGTTTTGAACTTCCCCGAAAGGAAGGGATCCCATTGAAGAAAAAGATCACGAGAGCCGTCCTGCTAGCGGGATGCTTGCTGTTGTCCTTCGCTCACATAGCCCATGCTGGCGTGCTGACCATCGGCAAGACGATCCTGAGGGGCGGCAACCCGTTACTCTGGTTCTGGGCCGGAGTCCAGGGCCTCATGAAGCTCCTCGAGGCGCACCCGACGGCAACGAAGGCGATCTTGGGAACATCTCTCGCCATGCAGTTGGTTGGAATTGTTAAGGGCAAGGGCGGATTCCCATGGACTCTGTTTTTGCTGACCGTGACGATTCTGGCTGCCGTTGCGCTGATTGTCCTGCTCAGACGGAGATGATGTCGTGGGAGGGGCCTGTCCTTGGTCCCTCCCTTGCATCACTGACCTGAGTTTATTTTTTGCCTTGCCTTGAAGGGATTGCCAGGAAAGGCATAAAAAGAGGCCCGGCCTCGCTTGGGAGACCGGACCTTCAAACGAATGATGACATAAGGCCGATGATCATGGATTGGCTATGATGCCGGATGGTCATGTCGAACGCGGATGATATGAGGCCGATGATCATGCGGGATTTCCGTTTATGGATGGCGGATCGTTGATGGCAGAAGTGGACTTACTTGCCCTCGATATGGCGTGACAGGAATTCAAGGAACTCGTCCATCCGCAAGTATAAGAGCGCAAGTATCGCGGAGATCAGAAGAAGCGCGAGAACCTCCTTGTCGCTCATGAGTTAAATCGTCTCTCCCAGAGAAGGTTCGTCCAACCCAATTTCGGTGGGGGGAGCCTCTTCAGGCGAAGGTTCTTCAAGAATTGACGGAGCAAGCGGATTCTCTTCATTGACGGCATCACCTTCGGTCGGGGTTGGTTTGGGTTGGACATACTGGGCCATGACGAGCTTCCAGGCTTGATACTGCTCGGGCAGGTCCTCGGGGATGCCGAACGGGACAAGTTTTTCCATGACGCGCTTGGTGACTTTGCCTGCGAGTCCAATTTCGATGAGGTCGAGGGTTTGGTAGCCGATTCCGGTCCTCCGGGCCATGTCGGCACGGGTCCAGCCTTTCTCCTTGCGGAACAAACGCAGCGGGTTTTGTTTCATCATGATGGGTCACTCTCCTTATGGTTTGCAGTGAGTTTGAAAACCTTTGGTGGAGCCCGGCGGGTCATGATGGTCAAAGTGGTCGATGTGCCGGGCAGAGGAAATTACGGGTGCGGTGATCATGATCGGGATGGTCATGTCTGGTGCAGAGATTCCTGCCGGAGCTTGCCGTGTTGTCCCACCTCCTTTGATTCGGTTTTTCCCTCCCTCTCCCTCCCTTCACCTATCAATAGGTATAGTGAGTTACAACAGACCAGGCAGGTGGTGGACCTTATGGACCTTTAAATACCCAAAGCTATAGGAAGCTTGGAAAAGAAAAATCCATATAGGGGGAATAGATCAAAAAAGGTCTAATCGGTCCACCGTTCATCTTTTAAAGGTGGAGGGAAGGTAGAGCCACCTGCTTTTTGTTGCCTTCGTCTTCCGATTCGAGAAGAAGAGGATCCTGCTTCAATCCGATCCCACAGTAGACATGCCTGCCCGATAGGGAAGTCTTTTTGACTCCGTGGATCTGACGTGCCATCAATTCCGTTCCGAACTTGACCTGGGACATCGCTGGTTCCTTTCTTTCCTCTGACCAACGACGATATTCCTCGTACAGCTGGGTTGCCCCGACCTTCTTGTCGAATCCGAACTCGCATCTTTCTTCGATGAATTGTCCCATCGGGTCGGAGGCCTTTCTGTACGTCGCGTTCATCTCGCATGATTCCTGGGAAACGAAGAGCCCTTCCGCATACCATTCCATCGAGGCTTTGACCATCCAGGCGAAAATGCCCTCCCTCTCGGCCAGGAGGATCTTGTGGAAGTCCTGGACCCGTTCCTTCCCTTCGAATTTCCTCTTGAAGTGGAGGAAATGACACCGATCCCAAATGCCGTCATCCATTCCCCGGATCTCCGGCACCCTGTTGCATGGAAGGATGGGCTTGAAATGCGGTCGGGCGGTGACCGGCTTCTGGTAGATTGCGCGGAAGGTGCACATGTCGCCCCCCGTGATCCCTTTGACTAGAGGTTCGTCCAATTGGAACACGTTCGTTATCTCGGCGGAGAAGACCATCCTTTTCTTGATTTGGTCCGCCAGCTCGTATGATTCCGAATTGAACTTTTTCACCGTGAAGGCCGAGGAACTCACGTCCCCGACGTAGTTTCCCAAGATGTCGGAGAGGACATTTCGGATCGTTGATTTGCCGTTCCGCCCGTTCCCCAGCCAGACGAAGAATTTCTGCTCCCTCATCTCCCCCGTGAGGAAATAGCCGATCTGCCGCATGAAGGATTTGATGGCCTCGGGATCGCCTTGAAAGACATCCTCAAGGAAATCAAGCCATAACCGGGATTCAGATTCGGGATGATATTCCACGGGTGCCAACAGGGTAAGCCGGAAGGACGGATCGTGAGCGAGCATTTCTCCGGTCTTGAGGTTCACGACTCCGTTGAGGCAATTCAAAAGATCCGGGCGAGTGTCGAAGTCTTCGTGCGTCGCGAATTTCGCCTCGTCCATCCTGTAGCTGTCCAACGCGGACTTGATTTGGCGCGGGTCTTGGCACTTTAGGGCGAATTCGGTCATCGCCTCCCGGTCCTGGGGGTCTTCAAGCCCGTGGGCCTCTGCCACAAGGCCCTCTATGACTTTCCGAGCCAGGTTCTGTGCCCGGTCACCGTCATCGGGGACCCAGGACTTGCCCTCGTAAACCATGAAGCGTTTCTGCTCCGTGTCCCACAGAAGGTTGTCGCCCACGCTCCTGTTCAGCCTTTCCCCGTTCCCAAAGGACGAGAGCCCAAGCCTCAAGAGGCGTTTTGACTTGCTTTCCGCTTTTCCCTGATCCCGGTAATTCCAAGCGCTTTCCACTATTTCCCTGATTTCCGCCTCGCCCAGCGGTGGTTCGCATTCGGCCTCGTTCAATGCTTGGACGGAAGCCAGCATTGCTTTTCTCGTCAACCCCTTGTGAACCAGCGAGCAGGCGAAGGAGTGCAGATCGCTGTTCCTTCTTCCTTCCCCGATGCTACCGTTTTCTGCTGCCATTTCGTTTTGCTCCCCTTTCCGTTCGGTTCCCTTTGCATTGCGCTGGCTGTCCAGGATGAAGTTCACCCACTTCCTAGGAAGTTTGGCCAAACTCTCATCCTCATCGATCCACTCGTAAATTCGTCCATTTTCGTGGACGGATCCGGGTCCCACGACATATCCGCCCTTCCCCCGGACATCCAGCCCCTTTCCCAAGGTTCCCGCGCTGTTGCGGATCTCGGCTTCCCCGTCGACCGTGAAGTACAGATGCCGTCCCTTCCCGGTGGAAGCTTCCAGGGTCGAGGGCAGGGTTCCCCATTCAGACTCTCGGAGTTCGAGCGATTCCTCGCCCTCCCGCCCGTCCACGTCGACGACAACCATGCCTCCTTCCTTTCCAGCCAGGATGCCGATATTGGCTTCGGGCCATCCTGCCCACCAGGTTTCGATTTGCCCTTCATCGGTTGTGGCCCCGTGTTGGAAATCCCGGATGCGTGGGTGCTTGCCGACGTGCGTGCATTCGGAATCGCCGCAGGAGCAGGACACCGATCCGTCCTCGTGAAAGACGGGATTGTGCAAGGGGAAAACCCTGAACCCCTTTTTTGCCAGGGCCTTCGCGGCGGCTAACACAGGGTCGCCCAACGCACCGTTGCTTATGTCTATCATGCCGATCATCTCCTTTGAAAAAAGCTGGTGTTGATGGGCCTCTCTCTATATATTTGTTCTAGTTACTATTTAGAAATATTTACTATTACCACTACAGGAGTACTTGCTGCCCAGATTCACACAAAAGAGCCAGGAGGGAGGCCCTTTCGGACCTCCCTCGAATTTCTTCGACGATCTTCACCTTGCAGTCCGGTCTCCAGGCCATGTCGGCAGGCCGAGGGATTCGCGGATCTGCCTGCGCCTGAGGGGGAAGACGAACTGACTGGGATCATGCCTCAAGCAAACCAAGCCGCTGTTTTCGGGTTCCTGGCAGGCGATCAACAGACGGTGGAACCGTTCAGGTTTCTTAAGTCCGGTTCCGAGAGAAGCTGTGGATGGACGACGCTTGTTGAAAAAAGCATCGAAGATGACGCCTGACTCCCACCTGGACAGATACCGCCCCTGGATAAAATTGGACACCGCTTCCCATCCCTTTTCACTCATGAGGGCACAGAGGACCGGTTCCAGACTTTCCAGCCGAGGGAGGATTTCCGGAGGGGCGGAGGAAAAACGCCCTGCCAGCGTCGTAGCAACTCCGTCAGGCCTCTCGATGGAGGCATGTCCTTCTTTTACGGGACGCAGTTCGAATTTTCGGTTCCAGTCCTTCAAATGGATAAGAAGGCCCCTCTCGGCCAGTTCGACGAAGAGGTCCAGCGCCTCCAGGCACTGGCTTTCGAAATAGCGCTTCAGGCTTTTCCCAAGTTCGCCGTCCATGACCATGGATTCGAAGGAATACGGCTCGGACTCCGCCGCTAGGAAGACGGATTTCCCCCGGACGGAACAATCGATGAATTTTTCCTTGTATTCTTGTTTCAATGCTTCTCGCGTGTCGTTCCCGTATTCCGTATCGAGCTTAAGCGTCCGGAAACCGATCGCATCCCTGGCAGCTTCGAATGCCTCCCGATCCGGGGCCTCGATAGAGGCTTGCCCCTCCTGGGTGTGGGGCACGGGAGCAGCGAGTCCTGGAGTTCCTGTGACTGCCGTTACTGGGCCGGTGGAAGAAACTTTGTCGTAGCCCTCATGGAGCCTTCCTTCCAATAGGTCTTTAGGCTCGCCTTGCTCGGTTCCGTTCGATTCCCTTTCCGCATCGGCAGCGTCAGTGTCTTCGGAAGGCAAAGGCGGGCCGCTGGGGCCCGCCTCCTCCTTGCCTTCACCGTGATCCCCGGGACTTGAACCTTCCGGGGCATCAGCTTCCTTGGGGGTATCAACCTTCGGTTCCGCTGGAGATCCTGCTTCGAGTTCCGGCTCGATCACGGGTTCGTCAACGACTACCGGATTTTCAGCGAATGGCTCTGGCTCAGCCAGTTTCGTTGTTTCCTGATCGGGCGAGGGACGATCTTCGGATCCCTTCCCCAGTGATTCCAGAAAGGCATCTTGAAGGTCATCGTTGAAATTCCTCGTAAAAGGCTCGTCGTCAGGTTCTACGAAAAACAGTTCAGGCGGTGTCGGGGTCAATTCTTCATCCAGGTCGGGCGCAACGACACTGGCCAAGCGTCCCCAATGGTCATGGATCCTTTTTTGAGCCCTTTGACGGTTTAAAAGCTCTTCGAAATACTGTTTTCCCGGAGGGGAGAGCTGGTAAAGTCCTCTCCGGAATGGAAGGATAAGTCCTTTCTCTTTGAGGTGTCCGAGCAGTTGGCGAACCGCCGCCCCGCTACGGACGCCCGAGAAAACCCGTTCAAGCTCCTTGGCGCGTACGTTCGGCAGGGGGGATCTTCCGATTTCCATAAAGACTTCCTTCTGATCGGGGGTAAGGCGGATATCCTGAAACCCAGGGTTGAGCCGGATGCTCAGGTATGGGGGGTAACCGTCGAAAGCGGTTATCTCGTAGACCTGATCCCCGAACGTGTTGCCGGATACCGTCAACGTCCCTTGCTCGCGATCGATCGTCTGCATGGCGTCGGCACACGCCGGGAGGGCAACAGTGCCGTACGAGGAGGAGATCCGGTTGCCGGCCTTCTTTGTGCAGTGGCTTACGAGCAGGAGGGCCATTCCCCGCTCTTTCGCCAACTGGCGCAGCCTGCTGAAAATGAGATATTGCTTGGCGTAATTCGCGTGGGTCAGCTCTCTCAAAAAGGAGACGACCGGATCCAGCACAGCGATCCTGACGTCACGAAGGTGATCCAGGAGAGATTCAAATCCGTTGAGCCAATCCTCGAAGTTCTCTCCTGTTTCCGCGCTGACGAAAAAGTTTCTGGGCAGAATCCGCGGGTTCTGAAGGTAGGCGCTGGCCCGACTGCAAATCTCATGCGTGGACGTTTCGCTGGTGCAATAGAGTGCCGATCCAGTTTGGAGCGGGAACATCTGGCCGACTTGCAAGCCTGTGCAGACCCCCAGCGATTGAAGGACTCCCAGGTTGCTCTTCCCCGATGTGGGGAGCCCGGTCAGGCCGATCAGACCAGTGGGCAGCAGGTCTGCGAGTAACATTCGATTGGAAGGGGCGGGCTGCGAAGCCACTTCAGACAGGGTTACGATGCTCTTGAGGAACTTGTCCCCGGGGTGATCCACCCTTCCGGGTGAAGCCGATTTGCTCATGCTAAATCATCTCCTGATTTTGTTAGGTTTGTAAGGCGTTTTCCGACATCGGGGAACTCACTTGCCCGGCGAGTCCCGATGGCAGGAAAGGTATGTGTCCGCGAGATGGTATGCGACGGCCATCCGGAAAGCCGTAGCTAAAAGAACCTCAACGCACTCGCGCAACGTGCCCCTGTGCAGCTCCTCCGGGAAAGGGACCGCATCAGGGCTTTCGACAAAAGCCGGAATCCTGTCGATTACGACATACTGGGTTTCGGTGTTTTCGCTGTCGATCCTTTCAATGGTTAATTCGGACACGATATCGCTGAACATGATTAGTCTCCTCCCACTTGTAAGGCTTGTAAGCGTAATTTCGCATCGGCTGTCCTCTTGCGATGGGCAACGCAGATCGGCTAACAAGCCTTACAAACCTGTTTGGCTGCTTGCCAATCCTTAAGCAGCGCGACGGTTGGCCACTTGCTCCGCGAGGTGCGATCTCCTTCATTCCTTCATCCGGACTTCCTCCTTCCGAATATGAGCCGTTCGGTCCTGAAATTTTTTCTGCTGACATGCCTCTATGGCCTCAAAGCCGTTTCGGAGGAAGGGCGCCCTCCTCTCCGCCGGGGCTTAAGTCCCCGCCGCCCAGGCCGGCTCTTTTGCCCGGAGCGAGATGTATGTCTAAAAACAATAGGCTATAGAAACAGCAAGCAGTATGTTGAGAAAAGCAACTTTATCATGGGCTTGCATAAAAGTCAAATGGTAGTTAGAATAACACGCAGAATGGTGGTGGTTTTGATGGATTTGGCAGAGGTTAGGGCTTACCAAGTCGATGGGACAATCTGCGGCGATTTTCGGAGGTCGCTCCTCACGGGATTCAACCTGGAGGCCGACTCAATGCCCAACGCAACTTCCGTCAGATTCAGAGGCGGCAAATGGGCAACGAGGGCGATTGAACCAGCTCCTGGTGGGGATTCGGGATTGGAACTTCTTTTGGACGATGCGCTCCATGTGGCGGAGAATCCGACAGGCGAAGCGCTGTTGGGGTTTGCCCAATCCTGGGGGCCCTTGACGAAAGGAGAGGACGAGTGCGAGGAAGCGCTGGGAAGCTACCGGGGACTATGTGAAAAGGCGGCGGTGTTCCTCCGGAACTATGCCCATGTCACCCACGGTTTCCTGGCTCCTCAGAAAATCTGGAAGAGCCTTGAGGATTTGCTGCTCAAGGAGAAGGTGCTGCATGGGGAGCATTTCCGTTCACCAGGGGTCGATTTCGCGGATTGGCCGAACCCACTCGGGGATTATATGGGGCATCTTTACGAACTCATGGCGGGGTGGATGAAAAAGAGTGTACGGATCGGGGAAACGAGGTTGAAGGCGACGGGCCTTGAAGGCGAATACCGGTTGGAAGCCTCGCAGAGTTTCGAATCGACCGGGTGCGAGGGAGCCCTGTACTTGGGACTCTACCGCCTGGTCTGGACGAGGACCGCGATTTTCGAGTGCGATCACTGTCGAAGGATCTACGTGAGGGATTTCAGGCGTCCGAACGAAAACGCCCGGAACTTCTGCCCCTCGTGCAACGAGGGCTACAGGACCAGCCAGAAGCTCAGCTTCAGAAGGTGGAAGGAAAAAAAGGAGATGGAGGAAGCCTTCGCCTCGGAGAAGATCCCTTTCGAGGTCAAGGAGGTGGACGCCCGGTTCAAGGATTTCCTTTCGGGACTGATTTCCGGGCTGCCGGACTTCAGGGACATGGGCGTGTGCGAGGTGTCCCTATGGAAGGGTGCGGATGGGGAGCGCTACCTGGTGGGCGTCGAGAACACCGAATCCTTGGAAACACGGAACGTATCCCAGGTATTGGGCAAGCCGGTCGCAAGGGTCGAGGAAGAAGAGACGGAGAAGCTCTTTCCCGGCCGGGACTTCGGCCTACCGGCCTTCCCGATGGCAAAGCGGCGGCAGTATCCATTGATTCTGGACCGCAAACTCTTGAGAAGAGCAAAGGTCGTCTTTCCAACAGGATTCAGGAACACCTTCCTGATCCTGAATGCAAAGGACCTGGAGCGAGTGGGCAGGGTGAGGATCGCCGATTTCTAGGGTGGAATCAGGGGAGGTCCTCGAGGGGTTTGAAGACCCTTCGCTGGGACTGGGCAGAGTGGCGGGCAGATTCCCACTTTTCACCCTTGCCCAATACGAAAACCGGGAGCCTGAAAAGCTGAAAAGGCAACCCGCGGGGAACATCAGGGAGGTGGGGCACAGGAGAAAACGGAACGAGAGAACGGAGCGTTGATGGCGGGGGAAAAGGATTCTCCCCAGGAAGCAAGACCGATCAAAAACCAATAAGGAGGCCTTAGGAAATGGAGTGGAATGAGGTTAATTTCGGGAAGGTACGCCGTAAGTTGGGCCTGAAGCTGGGATCGATCGACGGGTATGTGCACTGCAAACGTTGCGGGATCCTTTTCCGTGCGGATATCGTCCCAAAGAGTGCGGACTTTTATGCGGGGACTGCGGCATCCAAGCATCTATGCCCGAATGGATGCAACCGTCCGAAGGGTTATGAACTAGCCGAGGAGAAGGCGAGGGACGAGTGGCCGCCCATGACCGACAGGCGTTTCAGGCGATCTCTCCTGTATCGGGGCATCGACCCGAACAGTCCTGAGGACAAGGCGGCGGTGGAAAACTACCGGGGCGAGTTCCAGGAGAAGCATCAGGAAGAGTTTGAAGAGCATGTCCAGGGCGAGATGATCGTCTGGCTGGATAACTGGGTCGAAGAGAACTGCCAATAGGCTGATCGACCCTCGCCAAGAACCCGACCGAGACGGCTGCAGGCAGCCGGGCAAAGGGATAGCCTGAGAAATTTGTGGCGTGGTGTGGTCGGTCGGTTTCTCCATAACCAACACCGGTTTTCGAACCCAAGTCAAAAGGTCCGCAGTTGCCTCTGTGGTTTCACCCATCCGATCCGTAAAAACCTCCGCATTTAAAGATTACTGCCTGTTAGCCATATGGTAGTATGTGTTGACTATCATGTGAAAGGCGGAAAAGCAGCCATGGCCGTCAAGCTGACTCATGTCCCCAAGGAACACCGTCCCCTCGCAAACCGACTCCAGGACTACCTCGTCCCCCGGCCGAACTCCACGCTTGTCCTGGTTTCCGACGGCTATGTCTCCCCTGAGAAGACCGACTTGCTTGTGTTGGTCGACACGTCGCTGCCGATCGAAGAGGGATCCGTCGTGGCCAAGCAGTACGACTGGGACGACATCCAACTTAGGCGATACCGTGAAGGCAGGAGCAAGGCGGGCATCCTCGGCCGAGTGACCTGGCTCATCCGAAGGCCTTGAAGCTGCATCGGAAAATGGGAGGGAATTGAATCGACCGAAGCGATCCGTTAAGGGGTCGCTTTTCAAGTTTTCAGGGATCCGGCCCTGTAAGGCTATCTCGGTGAAAAATCGGAAAAGTGCCTGGGAGAAGAGGCTGGATGCCAAAAAAACTAGGGGATTCCCTGATAGACAAGGAATGATCCTGGGAGTTCAATTGGTTCGATCAATCCGAATTTTAACAATGAGAGGGCTTCCGTTCGTGAGGTGCCCGCCAAGGCAAAGGAAAGCTCCAATGGGGGAGTGATGGGGATTTGAAGATCAGGCTTACGAACAACTCCGGACTCATCAAGGAGGCAGACTGGGGATTCAGCTGGAAGACCTTGATATTTGGTGCCTTCGTGCCTTTGCTGCGAGGAGACCTAGCTTGGTTCTTCATCGGGATTTTCCTCGCTGTCTGTACTTTCGGTTTTGCCTGGGTGGTTTTTCCCTTCTACTACAACAAGATTTTCGTGAAGAAGCTCCTCGCACAGGGGTTCTACCCGCTGGACGAGCTGTCGAGAATGACCCTGGTCAATGCCGGCATCATCCTCGACAAGGGCCCCATCGGCCAAGAAAGGCAGACAGCATCCGTCCCGCTTCCGCTGGCTCAGCCAACGCCCCCGACTCCCGTTCAGACAGAAGGCTGGGTCTGCAGCCATTGCCGAACAGTGAACGACCCAAGTCATCATTTCTGCCATTCCTGCGGCCATGAGAGGGAGAAGGCAAAAGCAACCTGCCCGCGTTGCGGAACAGAGCTGGAGGAGAAAATGAGGTTCTGCCCCGCCTGCGGGGCGCAGGCCGGAATCCCGGGAACTCCGACCGGAATTGCTCAAGGCCCGCAATCAACCCCTTCACAACAAGCTCCTGTTTCGGTCATTCCCCAGAATCCGCCACCCCAAAAATCCTCCTTGCCTGTGGCCGCGCTTGCGGTAGTCGTTCTGGGCTTGGGGGCCTTGATCTTCCTGGCGAAAGGCGATGTTCTTTTCTCCTTTTTCAAAAGTCCATCCAAGGTGACCGCCAGCCAGGAGAATCCTCCCACACAGACCGTCAATCAACCTGCACCGGTCGTTCAAGCTGCAGTTCAACCCGGCAACGTCCTTCGATTCCCGGCATCCGGCTGGATCTCCGCCTCAAACGTCAACATGAGGGCCGGGCATTCAATCCTGGCCCAGAGAATATCCACCTTGCCACGAGGACAGAACGTGACGGTGCTGGACAGTTGGATTTCAGGGAGCGATCAGGAGGCCATCCTCAAGCAAGACCTTTACGTCGAGATTGGCGGGCGGACAAAAACGCTTGGGAAGGGGCGGGCCGTTTCCTTGCTCCAGCACGATCCCTCCCAGGGCACCTATCTGGTTTCCTTGAAGGACAAATCGGGCACCATCTCAGGCTGGACTTCCGAGACAAACGTGAAATCCCTGAAAGGGGCGCTATGGTACAAGGTATCGACCTCCTCGGGCAAGACGGGGTGGATTTTGGGCGAGTTCATTTCAATCAACAGGTAGGGGACTATGACCTATCTAACCCCCTCAGGAAAACGCTATAGGCGGAGTCGGAAGAAGGGGAGGCTGATTTTCGTCTCCCTTCTTTCGATAGGGATCATCCTGGGTGCGGCCTTCGGAACTTACAGGCTTCTGTCATCTCGAAACAGTCCGATGGAGGATCCCGCAAAGGAGCTCCCCAAAGTGGAAGCAAGCGCCGACAAGGCATCGTCTACCGCCAGTGCGGTGATCGTGCTCACATCAAGCCCTGACCTAGGTGGCAAATCGGTCGGGAAGAGAATCAAGATAGAGTCACCCAACACTAAGACCGGTTTTTGGATCCGCATCGAAAAGAGCAAGTTCACGCTTTCCCTCATGCAGGGCGGGAAGGTAGCCGGGACCTTCCCCGTGGCTCTTGGGAGGAACGAGGGGAACAAGGAGAAGGCAGGGGACATGAAAACTCCCGAAGGGGCGTTCTCCGTCGAGAGGGTTCAGGATTCGAGTGCCTGGGTGCACGATTTCGGAGACGGGAAAGGACCTATCGCGGGAGCCTATGGGCCGAAGTTCATCCGCTTGAAGACAGGCTGGTCGGGCATCGGGATTCATGGCACCCATGATCCAGCCTCCATCGGCAAGAAGGTTACGGAAGGCTGCATACGGCTGAAGAATGAGGACCTTGCGGAGCTTGTCCCATACGTGAAGGCAGGAATGAAGGTGCAGATCGATCCGTAACGCCACTTCCAGTCTTTCTTAGAGTCTCGGTTAGGAATCTTGCTTAAGGCAGGTTCCGTCTTGCCGAGTACGTTGAACCACCATCCGCAAGAGCGGGAGGGATAGGCATGCACATAGCGGCACTTGTGATCAGCTTGATTTGCGCCATCTTCAGCCTTTTCCAGGGCGGGATCGCCATGCTTTTGGGCGGAGCCGGAGCGGGGGTAGCGGACTTTCTTGGTGAAGAATCGACGGAGATGTCCCTTGTCGCCGGTTTCGGCGCTCTTATCTTTCTCGCGGCCTTCTTGGGAATCATCGGCGGGATCTTTGCCGCATTGAAGAAGAAGGCGGGCTGGATCTTGCTCGCGATAGCTGCCGCCGTAACCCTGGTAGCCGGGATGGGTATGCAAGGCGGCATGGGGACAGGGGGGAACGACGGGTTCCTTTATGCCATCGCTTACGGTTTAGCTTCCTTCCTGGCTTTTCGTTCTTTCAAGGGCTCAGTGGCAACGGAAGCGCAATCCGTTGTACATCCTCCCCTGGAAGTCCCGATTTCAACAGCAGTCCCCCCGGTCTTAGCAACAGCAGCGCCTTCAACAGAGGCGCACGGAACGTCCATGGCGCAGGCATCGGTTTGGACATGCAGCTCCTGTATGACAGAAAACGCCCCGGAAAACAGGTTTTGCTTTTCCTGTGGTCAAGAGAAGGAAAAACCGAAACCGGTCTGTCCTCATTGCGGCAAGGAAAATCAACCAGGCATGAAGTTCTGCCCGTCTTGCGGGACTGCCCTTCCCAGCCAGGTCGACACCCAGAGGTTCGAAATAGAGCCTGCGCGAAAACAGGAGTGCTTTGAATCTAGGGATGATAAGCCAACCGGTGCGGTCCTATCCTTCCCAGCGAAGGCAAAAGGATTCTTGTTTTTAGCTTTAGGGGTACTCGTGATAATGTCTCCAGTTTTTTATGTTTATGTAAGACTGGGCCTTAAGAGTGACGTCCCAACCTTGGCAAATAGCGTAAGTAATGAAGGCGACGTCCTAGTTGGCAAAGCGCCTTCCCCCGTAAGTGATGCACAGTTTCTCCTTTTGTGCCAAAAAGGGACACCTGCGGAAATTCAGGCGGCGATCAAGGCCGGAGCTAACGTGAATGCCTATTCTGAAGATGAAGAATTGAATGCCCTGATGTATGCAGCGATTGGAAACCCACATCCCGAAACCATAAGAATGCTCGTAAATGCCGGAGCAGATGTGAATGAGACTTTCGGTTCAAGGTCGAATTCCGGTATGACAGCACTCATGTATGCGGCAGAAAAAAACCCCAACCCGGAAATTCTTATTGAACTAGTAAAGGCTGGAGCAGATGTCGACGAGAAAGATTTAGATGGAGGAACTCCTTTAAAGTACGCAACGGTGAACCGAAATGAAGAAGTGCTTAAGGTCCTGCTGAAATCCGGGGCGCATGTTAATGACAAGGATCATTATGGTGAGACCGTACTCCATTTTGCCTCGTCGAACTCGTCGGGTTGGAGGAAAGTGAATCCTAATTCGGTAAGGATACTCTTGGAAAACGGCGCGGATGTGCATATTCGAGATGAATTTGGGAGGACTCCGTTGTTTTGTGTAGCCGGGAGCTATAAACCCAATCCCAAAGTGGTGGCGATGCTTCTTAAAGCAGGGGCAGATGTGAACGCAATAAGGGACAACGGGTGGACACCACTTATAGCAGCCGTTTTCGAGTGTAATGACAATACAAATCTGGAGGTTATATCGTTGCTCTTGAAGGCAGGCGCAGATGTCAACACTATAGATAACGATGGGAAACGAGCGATTGATTTTGCTAGGGAAAAGAAAAATCTGAAGGGGACAGAAGTTTACCGCCGATTGGAGGCCGCCACTGCTAAAGAATAACATGTCGCCTCCTCTAATCACGTGGGAACTGGTTCAGTAGTTCTGCCCGACTGGGTTTTCTAACCTGCTACCTCGTTCAGGTTAGATCCCGCAAAAGCTAAAGTTCTGAACGGATAGTCGGATGGACGACCTTTTTCACTTTCACGAAAGAGCTAGATTGAAGGTTCGTCTGGAAGAAGCAAGTCTATCTTACGGATGTGAGGTGACAGTTATGTGGAGGAAACTCGTATTTTTTGTTTTTGCAGTTTCTGTTTGCACTTTTTCAAACGCCGCGAATTTATATGCAATAGATATGAAAGCAGGTTTTTTTAAAGATTCAATATTGGTAGAAGAAGAATATGTTTGGGTTGAGAAAAATGATAAACCAGTGGGAATATTGAGATCTATTGAGCTTAACCCAGGTACAGGCCACCAAAAGCCATCAGGCGATATATACAGCGGTGGGGTGATAATATATTCCTGTGGACTTAAGGATTTTGGGAATGCTTTGATTTTTCAAAAATTGACCGGTTTTTCAGAATATTGGAGGGCCTGGTGGCTTACTGACAGCGACTTAGCCCGAATGTTGCCGCTGTTGCAGGAAGCTCAGGAATTAATCAATAAGGCAAATGCGGCAAACATTCAATTGAAGAAAAACAAGGGCATTGGCGAAGTGGATGGTTATTGGAATAAGATATATGTCGCTATAGGTCCTTACTCTGGAAATACTATTATTATTGCCTTTTCTGATAAGAAAACCAAAACAACTGAAAAAATATTTTTTATCTCTTCGGATCCATATGATAAATTGGTAAATGCAATAAATTATGCCAACAGCAAAGAAACAATAATTTTAAAAGCATTCTTTGACCGCGAACAATTAAAGAAACAGTTACAATGAAAATATCAAATACATGTCTTAGACAGTATTTTATCTGAAATTTCGAAAAGGCAAGGAAGAGGATTCTCTTCAAGGGAAAAAGCTCAGTTCCGCTCAATCAAGGATGGGGGGGGAAGTCGTGCACATAGCAGCACTCGTAATCAGCTTGATCTGTGCTCTCATCAGTCTCTTCCAAGGCGGAATCGCCATGATTTTCGGAGGTGCGGGTGCTGGTCTCGCGGAGTTCGTGGGGGAAGAATCGACCGAGATGTCCCTTGTGGCTGGTTTCGGCGCCTTTATCTTCATCGCCGCTTTCCTGGGAATCATTGGTGGGATATTTGCGGCGTTAAGGAAAAAGGCGGGCTGGATTCTGCTCGCGATAGCTGCCGCGATAACCCTAATTGCCGGGATTGGGATGTATGGCGGCATGGGAACCGGAATGAACGACGGGTTCCTTTATGCCATCGCTTACGGCATGGCCTCGTTCCTGGCCTTTCGTTCATGCAAAGCGACGGTTTCAGCAGAAACACAACCGGCGAATCCTCCGATGGAAGCCCCGGTTTCATCACCAGTACCGGCAGTAATGAACACAGCAGCGCTTATGCCACGAGCGCATGAAACACCCATGGCGCAGACATCTGTTTGGACATGCAGTTCTTGCGAGGCCGAGAATCCGCCGGAACACAATTTCTGCTATTCCTGCGGCCATGAGAGGGAAAAGCCTAAACCGGTCTGTCCACAGTGCGGCAAGGAACATCAGCCGGGGATGAAGTTCTGCCCGTTATGCGGGGCAAGGACGATCACGGCGGAGAAGGGCGGCATCTCAATACAGCCCGAGCCTTTAGAGCGAACCCCCATTGGAGGAACAGAGAATAGGACAGCAAGTCCACCGGCAGCTTCTCCGAACAGAACCAAGGGGATTATTTGGCTTTTGGTGGGTATCGGCTTGGTGGGTCTAATCTTCTTTATGATGAAAGCAGAGTCTCCTAAGAAGGGATCTCTTACCTTCTCCGATGGCACAATCTATAAAGGCGAAGTGGTAGATGGTAAAGCAAACGGGAAAGGGCTTTGTATCCTTCCCAACGGTGGTCGGTATGAAGGAGACGTCGTTGACAACCAATGGACGGGGAAAGGTGTATACATAACCCCGTTGGGGGATCGTTTCGAAGGCGAGTTCTTTCAGAATAGCTTTTCTGGAAAAGGCAAGGTCACTCTTAGGAACGGTCTTACCTATAAGGGTGAATTTCTTGATGCTTTACCGCATGGGTATGGTGTAATGATCATGCAAGACGGGACGAAAAAGAAAGGGCGCTTTGAAAAAGGACAGTATGTAGGGCCATAAGAACAAGCAGGCTGACCTCTACGACATTAGAGGAGATGATAAAAATGGCAAAGAGAACTCTTCTAGTGGTTGTGGCATTAGAAATGGTTTTGTTGGTCGTTTCTACCGCTGCGTATGCCATTCAAATTGATCCAGGATCTGCAGGAAAGCCGATTACGGAAGAAATGAAAGGCGCCCTCTTGAATGCGTGGTTTGCTGATTTCCCCAGGGAAGAAGGCTTCCCGGCAGTCTATCTTGCCTTAACCGATTTTTTTGAAAGGCCGAAATGGACTTTCATCAGCTGGGCTCCCGGACAATGGGGTCAATTTGTGGTTACCGGCTACGCATATTTAGATGGTCAAAAAACGAAGTTTACAGTCTCCATGTTTGTTAACCTTAAGGCCCATAGAGTAAGGCTTGGCCTGGACTTGATTTACGCAGCCGCCTTTGAACTTCCCAAGGGCTATACAGGGGTAACGGCATCAGGTTATATGCTGAACGGAGATGCTTTTCTAACGAGCGTGTACCTGCCGGATTGAGCGGTTGTAAAGGCTTCGGAATCGAACACTAGAACCCAAAACAAGGAGGTTTTTCCCGCACCTTCTACTTGAACGTCCGGACTCTACCTGCTTGCCAGGTGTTCTCATATTTTCGTGGGTTGGGGTAGAAGAAACGGAACCGGTGAAAAGATGCAAGCTGGTTGCTGTGTGATTGATGTCTGTAAACGGAACGGTATTGCAGAACCGACACTTTCGCCGCATTTTCCCCCTCGTTCTGAATTTATAAAAGCGGCCGGTTCAAAAACAGCTCGATAAATAAGTAATTTCGGGTGCTCGAAAATGCCCCTGAAAATAGGCGTTAAACTAGTCAGTTCTGAATTAGTATACAACATAGGAGCAATACCGATAGAGTATTTGCAACGGATCTCTGGTGCATACACACATATCAGGACTGCAAATCCTTCATCCCCGGTTCGAATCCGGGTGCCGCCTCCAAGTCTTTAAACCGCGTGGTATAATAAGTTCAGGCAATCCAGAAAAACGTCAAGGTCTTCTGGGAAAACCCCGGAAGGCCTTTTTTGTTTTGGCGGCGCATCCCTTCCACACAATCACGATGGAACCGAGACATCCTGCATTGCGCGCCGTCGGTGATCGGAATCTGCAAGGAAAGGCAAGGAAAAAACGCATGGGAAACAAGCTAGTGTTCGTCAGCGGAGCGCCCTTCTGGTTCACGCCGGAAGGTCGTTTCGAAGCGGCGGAGCAGAGCAACGGGCTGTTCGTCGAACGGGTGCTGCTCCGCACGGAACGCGGACTGCGTGAAATCGTCAACGGCAAAGTCGTTCGATAGGACGCGGAAACGCAATGGAGAGAAGCCGGAAGAACCGGCTTCGAACTGACAGATGAAGAGGACCCCCCCGGATGGGGAGGTCCTCTTTTTGTGTGAGTTGGGGATATCCGTTAAAATTACAGCGACAAACACCGCGTTCGTGGAAAGGGAGGAAAATGTCGATGCCAGAAGTGACCCGCGGAAAGATGAAGGAGCTGTACCCGGACAGCCCGTTCGCTCGCGGTGGAGTGATCTTCGGGCTGAAGTTGTCGCCCAGACAGAAGCAGCAATTGGCCGAGCTGAAAGCGAAGCAAAAGCTGGAGGAGGCAACTCTCCTGCCGGAGAAGCCCTAGCCCAGTCCGGATCGACCGAATTCACTCAGCCCCTTGGGGAAACCCGAAGGGCTTTTTCCATGCCCGCCACCCGCGGCCAGGTGGCCTTCTCCGAAGGCAAGACCGTGGTGAGCCTCTTCAAGAGGGGCTTGTTATTCCTGAACGAAAGAAAAAAGTTCCGCATGGAGACGATCGGCTGGCATCGTGTTGCCGCCAGCGGATGGGACCTCCAAACGGAACCGTAACTATCGTACTGAGCGGACCCTTTCCCGTCAATGTCTGGTCGGGGAGATCGTTCACGATCCAAGTGGCCGGTTTTGTCCATGAAGCGAACCGCTGCGGCGACATTCTATGCTGGCACAAGAAAAGAGCCTCGCTTGGGGACGATCGGCTGGGCGACTGTTGCTGCCAGCGGATGGGACCCCACAAGCAACGCTCTCTGGGGAAATTCTAAGGAGTCGGATCGCTCCTGTCAAACCAAGTCGGACCCCTGGTGCTTCCCAACCAAAGAAAAAGTTCCGCTTGGGAAGGCACGGCTGGCACCTTGTTGCCGCCAGCGGGGTCTACCCAGCAGAACTCTTCTGAAAAACCTCGCGTGGTCGGACCTGTCGGGGGTGGCCTTGCCTATTGGAGAAACCACCCCACATGGCCGAGCAAGCGAGGCCTCATCGAAAACAATATAGAGACTTGTGCCTCTTTTTGTCAAATCCAGGTACGCCTGAAGGATACCGTACGTGCCCTGAAAACCTGGGTTAGGTGGTTGGAGGGGTAACATAGGAGACAATCTGTCGAATCGACGGTCGGGGAATGCCCTGAATTCGTACCGGGGAGGGAAAAGCGGTGTCGACCAAAAGAGGCGAGATTGTTCTGCACGTGCCCCATTCCTCGAGAAGGATCCCGTTGGAGTACCGCAGGGATTTTCTCATCGATGACGACGGTCTGGAGAAGGAACTGCTCCTCATGACGGACGCCTATACGGACGAGTTTCCGCTTGCCCTGGAAGGAGCCCGGGCGGTCGTTTTTCCCGTCAGCCGCTTACTTGTCGATGTGGAAAGATTCAGGGATGACGCTGAGGAGGTCATGTCCCAAAAGGGCATGGGGGCCGTCTATACGACGACGCACGATGGAAGGCCCCTCAAGTCCCTGGTGTCCGGCAGAAAGGAAGAACTTCTCCGGAGGTTCTACGATCCCCACCATGCGGAATTGGCGTGTCGGGTAAGGGATAGCCTGGCGCGTCACGGCACCTGCCTGGTCCTGGACATCCACTCGTTCCCTTCGAAGCCGTTGCCGTACGAGTTCGACCAGAGCCCGGATCGCCCGGACATCTGCCTCGGCACGGACCCCTTCCACACCCCGCCTTCCATGGTCGAGGCGTTCAAGGTCCTTCTGGAAAAAGCCTCTTTCACCGTGAAAAGGGATTCGCCCTTCTCGGGCACCCTGGTGCCGAACCCTTTTTTCAGGAGAACTCGGCAGATTCATTCCATGATGATCGAGATCAATCGGAGCCTTTTGATGGACGAGGCCTCGGGCGAGCGGCTTCCCGACTGCGGGAGCGTATTCGAGGCGATTGCCGGTGCGATCAAGGCACTTGAGGAGCAAAGTTAAGGGAAGGGGCCGCGATGAGCCAACCGAAAGAGGTCAACGAAGAAGTTTCAAGGGCGATGGAGGAATACCGAACCAAGTTCGGGCTAGATTTCCCCCTGGTATTTTCGGAGGGTATTTCGGCGAAGCAGATTTTAAGGAATATCAGACGAAGAATAGCGGATAACGACCCTTACCCGGATGGATTCATAGACAAGGACCCGGATTTAGCCTAGGCAAGGCAAAAGCTCTAAGGGGAGCAGAGAGCCCCTCTTTTATCCGCTAGTTGACCGGTTGAGGTTGATCCCGCTCTGCCGGGGTTTCAAGTTTTTACGGATGCGGTCTTTTCAGGAGGAATCACTGAAAAGAAGACAAACCCTTGTCACATCTAGCTTTATCGCTCCGCCTTATGTTGTCGTTAATGGAAGATAGGCTGTTTCTTAGAATAGCTGAATAGGGGCGGATTTGGCGAGCGGGTTGTCAATGAGCAAAGGGAGCCACAGAGGAGCTTCTGATTCTTTAATCATCAGTAAAAGCCTAGGGCACTTTTCACGATAGGGTGACGGCTTGAGTTGGAAATAAAGAAGAATACATAAAGGAGGTGACTGGTCTTGACATATAGACTAGAAATAACAGAAGGACACGATGGAGGAGCATGCTTTTGGATTTACCCGGTTGTCGTGCATAAAAAATATAATATCGGTTCGGAAGATGTAGAAAAGCTGCCGGAAGAGATCTCACTAGATGAGGATCATTTTGTGCACTTTTTGGAGTATTTCTTTCTTAAGTATTTCGATGCAGAGCTTCCCTTCAACAAATGGCGCATTGAATATCGTATAGATGGTGAGGAGTATGCTTATGTTGAGGGTTTTGGATGGTATCTTGAACATAATTTCTACACATATGACTCTATCGGAAAGATGCTGGATGAAATAGAGAAAACGGCAAATTTGTTGGAATCCGATTATGATAATGAATATTTAAAACCTATAGTAGAAAAATTAGTAGAAAGATATTCCATCAACTACATGGTAGAGTATGATTCCGAGGATTATCATGTTAATAAAAACGATCAACCTCAAGCAATAAAAAAGAACATTCATGTTGTTGTTGATTTTTATAGACGTTTCGTTGAAAGAATTAATAAAATGATGGAGCATAATAGAGGGACAAATGTTATTTGCATAATGGGGCCGTAACCACAAGCGTTTTGCGTTGATGTTCCGCGGACCGCAACGTTGCGTTAGGCAGGAAACTTGTGGAGAAAAAACCAAGGAATGGCTGTTTTACGGGTTCTTGGCGGTTGTAAAAAGCTTTACTTATGACATCAGTCCGCCGAGGAGAGGGAAACCGGGTGGTCGGGTGAGGTTGGCCCTACATGCCGGGTTTTCGACTTTTCACGAGCCAGGCTGCTTAGTAAGAAGCCCCTGAAAAAATGGGAAGCCCTTCCGGTGCCTTTACCAGTAGCCCCGTACTACGTCGTCTTCTTCAGGAAGCACTCTAATCTAGGAACATCCCCATCCTGGGTTTATAATCGAATCCGCATGATGGATTAACCTAACCTTATAAATCCCTTTGTGGTCTGCGGTAGCTGTAAAAGTCAACGAGCTTAGAAAGGGGTAACGACGGCCTATGAACCATGTGACCTATAACAGCATCGTGAATTTTATCTGGGGTATTGCCGATGACGTTTTACGGGATGTCTACGTGCGCGGGAAGTATCGTGACGTGATTTTGCCGATGACAGTCATTCGTCGCCTTGACGCGCTTTTGGAGTCGAGCAAGGAAAAGGTTCTTGCCATGAAGAAGCATCTAGACGGAGCAGGGGTGGCAAACCAACACGTTGCTCTCTGTCAGGCCTCCGGTGAGGCTTTTTACAACGTCTCGCCTTTTACCCTGCGGGATCTGAAGAACCGCGCCAAACAACAGCAACTCAAGGCCGACTTCGAGGCCTATTTGGATGGCTTTTCACCCAACGTCCAGGAGATCCTTGAGAAGTTCAAGTTCCGCAACCAGATTCCCACACTGATCGAAGCCGATATCCTCGGCCACCTTATAGAAAAATTCCTCGATACCCGTATAAACCTCAGCCCGAAGCCGGTATTGGATGCAGACGGTAACGAGTTGCTTCCGGCTCTGGACAATCACGCCATGGGAACCATCTTCGAGGAACTGATCCGGCGCTTCAACGAAGAGAACAACGAAGAAGCCGGTGAGCACTTTACGCCACGGGATGTGGTCAGGCTTATGGCCGATCTCATTTTCTTGCCGATCGCAGATCGAATCGAATCCGGCACCTATCTGGTCTACGACGGAGCTTGCGGCACGGGAGGCATGCTCACCGTGGCGGAGGAGCGCTTGAAGGAATTGGCTTATAGCCACGGCAAGAGGGTTAAAATCCACCTTTACGGTCAGGAAATCAATCCGGAAACCTATGCCATCACTAAGGCCGACATGCTGCTCAAGGGCCAGGGGGCCGAGGCTGAGAACATGAAGTACGGCTCAACACTTTCCAACGATGCATTCCCGTCGCAGGAGTTCGATTTCATGCTCTCCAATCCGCCCTACGGCAAAAGCTGGAAGACCGATCTGGAGCGCTTGGGCGGCAAGGGTGAAATCAAGGATCCCCGCTTTGTCACTCAACACGCCGGTGACCCGGAGTATAAGATGATCACTCGGTCATCCGATGGGCAGCTAATGTTTCTGGTCAATAAGCTCTCCAAGATGAAGCACACCACCGACCTCGGCAGCCGCATTGCCGAGGTCCACAACGGTTCGTCCCTATTTACCGGCGACGCCGGGCAGGGGGAGAGCAACATCCGAAGATGGATCATCGAGAATGATTGGCTTGAGGCCATCATCGCCCTGCCGGAGAACATGTTTTACAACACCGGCATTGCCACCTACATCTGGGTGCTCACCAACCGCAAGAGCGAAGAGCGACGCGGCAAGGTCCAACTCATCGATGCCACCGAATGGTATGTGCCTTTGCGCCGCAACCTCGGTAAGAAAAATTGCGAGCTTTCCGAAGAGTACATCTGCACTATCTCCGACCTGATCCTAAATCCGGTCGAGACCGAGAAATCAAAAATCTTTCCTAACGAGGCGTTCGGTTACTGGAAGGTGACGGTGGAACGCCCACTGCGTCTAGCCGTGGACCTAGGTCCAGTTCGTCTGGAGAGGTTTGAGCGGACCTGTACCAAGGAGAAGGAAGGTCCGTTGGCGAACGTGGCCCGCCGTGTGGCCGGTCTTTTTGGAATCGGCCCGCATCTGGATTTCAATGTTTTTATGGATGCCTGCGAAACGGATGCCGATAGGCATGGTGTCAAGCTCACTGCAAAACGGAAGAACCTTCTGCAAAGCGGACTTTGCGACACTTGCGAAACTGCTGTGCCGGTGATCAAAAAGATTCATAAGCCAGGGAAGGTCACAGCTGATCCCATTCATGGCCTTTTCGAAATGGAAATAGACGGCAAGTCTTGCGTGGTCGAATATGAACCGGATACCGCCCTGCGTGACACCGAACAGGTGCCATTGCTGGAAGAGGGGGGTATAGAGGCGTTCTTCCGTCGTGAGGTATTGCCTTACATCCCGGATGCCTGGATCGATCCCGAGAAAACCCAGGTTGGTTACGAAATCTCCTTCACCCGCCATTTCTACCGCCCCGCAGCCATGCGCACCTTGGAGGAAATCAAGGCCGATATCTGCGCCTTGGAGCGGGAGGCCGAGGGGCTGCTGGAACAGATTGTCGGGGAGGCAAATTTATGAAACTGGCCTCGTACACAGAATACAAGGAATCCAGTAGCCCTGCGGCCACGAAGATTCCCGTTCAATGGTCGGTCCATCGTTGCAGATACCTATTTCGAGAAGTGGATGAACGTTCTAAAGATGGACACGAAACTCATCTATCGATGAGCCAGAAGCAGGGACTTATTGCCAGCTCAAAAATAGATAAGAAGCGCTTGCAGTCAGAATCGTATGCAGGGGGAAAACTCTGCGAAGATGGCGACCTAGTCCTGAATCGGTTAAAGGCTCATTTGGGTGTCTTTGCTCATGCGAAGCAGTCTGGAGTTGTTAGCCCTGACTACACGGTTCTTCGACCAATATCTGCCGACAATCCGAGATTTTTTGAATATTTATTTAAAAGCCCGCTATTCATCACGGAATTTACCAAATCAGCGAAGGGCATCGTAAAAGGCTTCTGGCGACTTTACACGGATGATTTTTATTCAATTCGTGCCTTTGTTCCACCACCAGATGAACAAAGGCAGATTCTTAGATTTATCGATTCCCTCTCCGCACAAACCAGCAAGTTAGTTCGCAATAGGCGACGGCTGATCGAACTGCTCAGGGAACAGAAACAGAACATCATCAACCAGGCTGTGACGCGGGGGTTAAACCCAGATGTCAAGCTCAAGCCCAGCGGCGTGGAATGGATCGGGGATATACCGGAGCATTGGGGTGTTGCCCCGCTCAAACATCTTGCCAGCATCAATGTTCGCACCTTACCCGAATCAACCGATGGGAGTTACACGTTCAAATATTTCGATATAAGCTCAGTGGGGACCGGCCGTTTCACAGGAGAGCCAGAGAAACTCTGTTTTAGCCAGGCTCCTTCTCGTGCAAGAAGAGTGCTAAAAAAAGGTGACACTATCCTTTCCACGGTCCGGACCTACCTTAAGGCGGTTTATTACGTTTCTGATGAAGTCGACGACTGGATCGCGTCGACAGGTTTTGCCGTGCTAACGCCTAAGAAGGAACTACATCCGCCTTTTTTGGGATTGCTAATTCAAAGCGATAATTTCATTGATCGGGTTATTACAGAGTCGATAGGTGTTGCTTATCCGGCTATAGCGGAAACAAAACTGAGCACCTTACATTTGGCCTACCCGAAATCCTTCGAGGAACAACAAGCAATCTTGGAATTTATCGCCGATTCTTCGAAGACTATTGAAAAAAAGATCTCTCTGGCCGAGCGCGAGATTGAACTGATACGCGAATACCGCACCCGCCTGATCTCCGATGTGGTCACCGGTCAGGTGGATGTGCGGGACATCGAGGTCCCTGAGATTCCTGAGGAAGAACTCCCTGAACTGGATGAGGAGTCGATAGAGCAAGACGACGTCATCGAGGATGAGGGTGAAAAGGATGAAACCGACTGACACCAGCGAAAAGGGGCTGGAAACGATCATCGTCACCTCTCTCGTCAACCAGGGAGGGTATGTTCAGGGGGACCCGCAAGATTACGATCGGGAACATGCCGTCGATCTGGACAAACTGTTGAAATTCCTTTCCGCTACCCAGCCAGGTAGCTACGAAACACTCGGCCTTGCTGCGGAAGGCCCAAAGCGCAACCAGTTCCTGCACAGGTTGCAGGGTGAAATCGCAAAGCGTGGTGTGGTGGACTGCCTGCGGCAGGGCATCAAGCATGGCCCGGCGCATGTGGACCTTTTTTACGGTACACCGACTCCGGGCAACCGAAAAGCAGAGGAGTCTTTCAAAGCCAACATCTTCAGCGTCACTCGCCAACTCCGATACAGTCATAACGAAACCGCGCTTGCCCTCGATATGGCCGTGTTCATCAACGGCCTGCCGATCTCGACCTTTGAACTCAAGAACAAGCTCACCAAGCAGACGGTTTTCGATGCCGTCCAGCAATACCAGCGGGACCGAGACCCTAAAGAATTGCTGTTCCAGTTCGGCCGCTGTGTCGTCCATTTTGCCGTGGACGATCATGAGGTGCGTTTTTGTACCCACCTAAAGGGCAAGGATTCATGGTTTCTCCCCTTCAACAAGGGCTACAACGACGGAGCCGGCAACCCACCCAATCCCGATGGCCTTGCCACGGACTACCTCTGGAAGGAGACCCTCTCCAAGGAAGGGTTGACCGACATCCTGGAAAACTACGCCCAAGTCGTCGAAGAAAAAGACGAGAAGTCAGGCAGGAGAAAATCGAGACAGATCTTCCCCCGGTATCACCAATTGAAGGTGGTGCGAATGCTACTTGCCGATGCCAGAGAAAGCGGGGTCGGCAAACGCTACCTCATCCAGCACTCGGCGGGCAGCGGCAAAAGCAACTCCATCGCATGGCTGGCCCACCAACTCGTGGGCCTGGAGCAGGAAAGCAGGGCGATCTTCGATTCGGTCATCGTGGTCACCGACCGTCAGGTACTCGACAAGCAGATACGTGACACCATCAAGCAGTTTGCCCAGGTTTCGGTCACCGTCGGGCATGCCGAACATTCTGGAGACTTGCGCCGATTCCTCAAAGCCGGGAAGAAAATCATCATCACCACGGTGCAGAAGTTTCCGTACATCCTTGATGAGATCGGCAACGAACACCGTAAAAGCAAGTTCGCCATCCTGATCGACGAAGCCCATTCGAGCCAGGGAGGCAAAACGACTGCGGCCATGAACCGCGTGCTGGAGGAGAATGTTCCCGACGGGCAAGAGGAAGAGACGGCCGAGGACAAGATCAACAGGATTATGGAAGGCCGAAAGATGGTGACCAACGCCAGCTATTTTGCCTTCACCGCGACCCCGAAAAACAAGACCCTGGAGATCTTCGGCGATGCGGATCCACAACCAGACGGCACCATAAAGCACCTTCCTTTCCACAGCTACACCATGAAGCAGGCAATCCAGGAAGGTTTCATCCTGGACGTGCTAAAGAACTACACACCGGTGGAGAGTTTCTATCGCCTGACCAAAACGATAGAGGATGACCCGTTCTTCGACGCCAAGAAAGCCCAGAAAAAGCTCCGTCACTACGTGGAATCCAACGACCATGCCATCCACGAGAAGACGGAAGTCATGCTGAACCATTTTCACGACAATGTGATCGGTCTTCGGAAAGTCGGAGGTCAGGCCAGGGCGATGGTCGTCACCAACGGAATTGAGCGGGCGATTCAGTATTTCCAAGCCTTCAAGATTTCTCTCAGAGAGTGTAAGAGCCCCTACGAGCCCATTGTTGCCTTTTCCGGAGAGTACGAGTACGGCGGCAGGAAACTCACCGAGGCCTCGTTGAACGGTTTTCCCAGCAGCCAGATTCGGGACAGGATTCAGGAGGACCCTTACCGATTCCTGATCGTCGCCGACAAGTTCCAGACAGGCTACGATGAACCGTTGCTGCACACCATGTACGTGGACAAGGCCCTCTCCGGCATAAAGGCGGTCCAGACCCTCTCGCGCCTCAATCGTGCCCACCCTCAAAAACACGATACCTTCGTGCTTGATTTCTACAACGACTCAAAAACCATCCAGTTGGCTTTCGAGCCGTATTACCGCACAACCATCCTCAGCGATGAAACTGATCCCAACAAGCTCCACGATCTCAAGTCGGATCTCGATGGCTACCAGGTCTACTCTCAAGAGAAGATCGAGAATCTTGTGAAGCTCTATCTAGGCGGTGCCGATCGCGACAAACTCGATCCGATTCTGGATGCTTGCGTGGCCAACTACAAAGCTGACCTGGACGAAAACGAACAGGTGGATTTCAAGGGCAAGGGAAAGGCCTTTGTTCGTACCTACAGTTTCCTGGCTTCTATCCTGCCTTACTCGAATGTCGACTGGGAGAAGCTTTCGATCTTCTTGAACTTCCTGATTCCGAAACTGCCCGCTCCCAAAGAAGAAGATCTCTCCCGAGGCATTCTTGAAGCGATTGACATGGATAGTTACCGGGTCGAGATGAAAAGCAGCCTGAGGATTCCCCTTCCTGACCAGGATGGGGAAATCGAGCCTGTGCCCACTGGACGAGTGGGCTCAAAGTCGGAACCGTTGTTGGATCGATTGAGCAACATAATCAGGGCGTTCAACGATCAATTCGGGAACATCGAATGGAAGGACGGAGACAAAATCGGCAAGGTCATCGCCGAGGAAATTCCCGCAAAGGTCGCGGCGGATGTGGCTTACCAGAACGCCATGAGAAACAACGACAAGAAAACGGCCCGGATCGAACACGACGCGGCCCTGCAACGGGTCATGATCGACCTTTTGGCAGACCACACCGAGCTTTTTAAGCAATTCAGCGACAATCCCAGTTTCAAAAAGTGGTTGTCTGACGTGATTTTCCAGGCGACATACGAAGAAAAGAGCGCCTAGTCTAGGGTTTTTTTCCGGGCTTTTCTTCCAACTCACCTCCACTTTCGTATATATATTATTTAATCAAATAAAGGGCATTTCCCGGTCATCCATGGCCAGGAAGTGCCCTTTTCCGTTCGAAAGGAGGAGAAAAACATCATGTCCAGACCCAGCAACGTCCTGCGTTTCCAGCGCCATGCGGCATCAACCTGGGGGGAGGCCCTGGAACGGCTCATCGACTTCAAGACCGCCCAGGGCCGTTCCGAGCAGACCCTTTTGGATTACCGCCAGCACGTCGGGTTCTTCTACCGCACCTACCCGCAAGCCTGGGAGGAGGCAAACCTCAAAGCCTGCCTGCTCAAGTTCTTCGCCCGGAAGATGGGATCGACCACGTACAACCTGTACCTGATCTACCTCAAGGCCTTCATCGACTGGTGCATCGAGGAGGAGGGAGTCTACACGACAAACCCGCTGGTCAAGTTCAAGCAGAAACGGGAGGAAGGCCGAGTCGTCAACATCTCCATGGAGACGATCAAACGACTCTTGTCGTTGCCGGTGATATAGCCCCGTAAAAATGGTCCACTAATTTAGTTAGACTGGACCGGTCAACCTGGGCGAGGGAGGGCAAGTAGAGATACCACAGAAAAGCTTTATCTCTGGACAGATTATTAGGCCGTTTCGAAGCGACGGAGCAGAGCAACGGGCTGTTCGTCGAACGGGCGCTGCTCCGCACGGAACGCGGACTGCGGGAAATCGGATCTCGGCAAAGTCGTTCGATAGAGCGCGGAACGCAATGGAGAGAAGCCGGAACGACCGGCTTCGAACTGGCAGATGAAGAGGACCTCCCTGGATGGGGAGGCCCTCTTTTGTGTGAGTTGCTATAAACTGAAAGTAGATACCTGCTTAGGCCGGACAAGAATCAGTGGCAAGACAACGCCACACCGTCGTCTTTGCGGCATGGCGTAAGCGGGCTCGCATGAATCGTGAGAGGTCAAAAATGGCTTAAGGAGGTTTTAAAAATGAGCTTAAAAGAACTTATAAACACGGCAAGAGCAATGGTCGAGGGCGATAAGGGGCTACTGGCGATGGATGAAAGCACTCCAACCTGCAACAAGCGGTTTGCCCCGCTCGGGATTCCCCAGACTGCCGAGACCCGACAGGCCTACCGGGAGTGGATCGTGACCACACCGGGTCTCAGCGAGTTTATCGGTGGAGCGATTCTTTATGACGAAACGATACGCCAACATTTGAGCGACGGCACGCCCTTTGCGAAGGCGCTGAGCAACGCGGGAATCGTTCCCGGTATCAAGGTGGACGCTGGGGCAAAGGACATGGCAGGCCACCCGGGCGAGAAAATCACCGAAGGCCTGGACGGGCTACGTGAACGCCTCGCCGATTATTCCCTGATGGGAGCCAGGTTTGCAAAGTGGCGAGCCGTGATCGCCGTGGCAGAGGACATCCCCAGTCGAAGCTGTATCGAAGCCAACGCCCACGCTCTTGCCCGCTATGCCGCCCTGTGCCAGGAAGCCGGGCTGGTTCCCATCGTCGAGCCTGAAGTCCTGATGGACGGGGCACATACGCTGGAGCGGTGCCGGGTTGTAACGGAGGAGACCCTCCACTCGGTTTTCCACCAGCTTTATGCCCAGGGTGTGGCTCTAGAGGGCATGATCCTGAAACCCAACATGGTGGTTCCGGGGCTGGGTTGCCAGCACCAGGAATCGGTGGAGGAAGTGGCCGATGCCACGGTGAACTGCCTGTTGCGCGTCGTTCCCGCTGCCGTTGGAGGGATCGCCTTCCTGTCGGGGGGGCAACCCGCCCAACTGGCCTCGGCCCGCTTGAGTGCCATGAATTCTCGATTCAGGCAACGGCTGCCCTGGCCCCTGACCTTTTCCTTTGCCCGGGCCATCCAGCAGCCTGCCCTGGAGATCTGGAAAGGCGAAGAGTACAACGTGCCGGCGGCACAGCAAGCCCTTTATCGCCGGGCTAAAGACAACCGTGATGCCCGTCGTGGAGAATACAGGTTGGCGATTTAACGGAGGGTAGATCAGGGAAAGGAAAAGCCGGTCTGCACAGCGGTAAGTCTGGCACAATCTCGTGCTCCTCGGCGGCGCGCCTAGGAGAGAAGCCGGCAGAACCGGCTTCGAACTGACCGATGAAGAGGACCTCCCTGGATGGGGAGCCCCTCTTTTTGTTGTGTCTCCCAAGTTCGCTTTTGGGGCATGGCATGGTAAAAATTTAAGTAGCGGTATCCTCCCCCCGGTCGGTTGGGCAGAAATTCTTGATTCAGGAGGTTCGACGGTTGACCCGTGAATCCGGCAACCTGGTTAGAGCAGGGAAAAGGAGTCGTGGAGAGTGATCCAAAGTCCGCAAATGATCGTCATCACGGTCGGCCTTCTTCTCCTTCTAAGCACAATGGCCAGCAAACTTACGGAAAAATCTGGACTACCGGTGTTGCTGGTTTTCCTGTCGATTGGCATGCTTGCCGGATCCGAGGGCCCGGGAGGTATACATTTCGAAAATGCAACGATAGCGAATCTTTTCGGTACCTTCGCCCTCTCTTATATCCTTTTTTCAGGAGGACTCGGAACCCATTGGCATAGCGTCAGGCCGGTTCTGTGGCGGAGCGCTGTGCTCTCCACTTTGGGCGTTGCGGTAACCGCAGGGCTTGTCGGGCTGTTTTCCGTTTTCATCCTGTCGATTCCACTCCTGGAGGCTCTGCTGATCGGGGCGATTGTCTCCTCCACGGATGCCGCTGCTGTTTTTTCCGTTCTTCGTTCCAGGGGCGTCATGCTGAGGGGAAACCTGAAGTCGCTGTTGGAGCTGGAGTCGGGGAGCAACGACCCGATGGCGGTTTTCCTGACCATGTCCCTGATTCGCCTCCTAACGCAACCGGCTGTCTCTTGGCTGCAGGTGCTACCGTCTTTCTTCATCAACATGACTTTGGGCATCGCGATCGGTATCGTCCTGGGAAAGATCGCTGTTTTCGTGCTAGACCGCATCCATCTGCAATACGAAGGCTTGTACCCGGTCCTGAGCATGAGCCTTGTCCTCATTGCGTTCGGAGTTAGCGAACTCATCCACGGCAACGGCTTTCTGGCAGTCTACGCTTGCGGGCTCGCGGTAGGGAATTCCGATTTCACCTATAAGCGATCAATCGAGAAATTTCATGATGGGCTTGGGTGGCTGATGCAGATTTCCATGTTCCTCATCCTGGGATTGCTGGTCTTTCCCTCTCGCATGTTGCCTGTCGCCATGAGCGCGCTGGTTGTTTCCTGCTTTCTGATGTTCGCCGCACGGCCAGTTGCGGTTTACCTTGGGCTCCTTGGAAGCGGTTTTTCCGTACGGGAAAGAACGCTGGTTGCATGGGCTGGTTTGCGTGGGGCGGTCCCGATCGTGCTGGCTACCTTTCCTTTCATTGCGGGTTATGTACATGCCGATCGTATCTTTCATATGGTATTCTTCGTCGTCCTGACCTCCGTCCTTCTCCAGGGAACGACGTTGATGCCTTTTGCCCGCCTCTTGGGAGTGGACGAGCCATTGGCCGCGAAACCTCGCTATCCTTTGGAATTTGAAAAAACCAGTCATATCCGGACCGAGACCAGGGAGATTGATATCCTCCCGAACAGTGTCTCCGTGGGGCGGCAGATCTCGGAGTTGAACCTGCCGGCAGGTGCCTTGATCCTGCTGATCCGGCGAGAGAACGATTTCCTGATACCGAGGGGGGAAACTCAAATAGCGCCATTCGATACGCTCCTGGTCATGGCCGAGAAGCATGCACTATGTAACGTGAGGGAAATCCTGACCGGAGAGTGTCCGGATTCGGACCCCCGGTAAGTGTAAGAATTATCGCCGGCGTCCTCTGATCGGACCTCGGCAGCGTTGTTCGATAACACGCGGAACGCAGAGGAGAGAAGCCGGTGAACCGGCTTAGAACTGACAGATGAAGAGGACCTCGCCCGTTGGGGAGGTCCTCTTTTGGGTTGAATAGGCATTGAAATGGAATGCGGTGTTTCCGGAAGGAATGCGCTTATGGCTTAGGGGTCAATCATTCCATATTGGAGAAGGTCTCCCATGTTCAGGCACTTTTTCGCTGCCGCGCAGGAATCGCTCACTGGCGGTGCTCAAGAGAAAAGAAGCAGGATATTCAGCAGGGTCACCACGAGAGCGATGCTCCAGAGGATGATTTTATCCATTGTCGTGTTCGCGTAGGTTCCCATGACTTTTCTGGAGGAGGTGAGGAGAATCTGGCAAACGATCGTTATGGGAAGCTGAACGCTGAGGAGCATCTGCGAAATAATGAGTCCCCTGAAGGGGTCCTTGATGAAAAGGATGACCAGGCATCCGAGGCCGATCGTGAGGAAAACCCCGAAGCGGCTGTGGCGGTCCTTGATGTTGTAGGGTTCCCTGAAGATTCCCGCCATGATCGACCCCCCGGCCATCCCCGCGGTTACGGAGGAGGAGAGACCCGAAAAAAGCAGGGCCACCGCAAACACCAGGGCAGCCGCGTTCCCAAGGAGCGGGCGAAGCAGGGAGGATGCCTGGCCGAGTTCGGTGACTCGTATTCCTCCAACGTAGAAGGTCGCTGCGCCAAGAAGGATCATGGCGCTGTTGATGGCCCATCCGACCGACATGGAAAAAACCGTGTCCATCCATTCGTACTTGAGCTGTTTGCGAATGACGGCTTCCTCTTGCAGCTGCCATTGGCGGCTTTGGATGATCTCGGAGTGCAGGAAGAGGTTGTGGGGCATGACCACAGCCCCGAGGATGCTCATGACGATCAGCATCGATCCCTGAGGAATGGTTGGAACGACCCATCCCCGCAAAGCGTCTTCCCAGGGGATATGGACCAGGCTCAGCTCGAACAGGAAGGACAGGCCGATCAGTGAGACAAAGGCGATAATCCCCTTTTCCAGCTTGCGGTAGGAGTTCGTCAAAAGGGCCCATATCGAGAAGGCCGAGGTGAGGATCCCTCCCAGCGGCAGTGGGAGATGGAAAAGCAAATGCAAGGCGATCGCCGCTCCAAGGATTTCGGCCAGGGCGGTGGATACCCCCGCCGCAACGGCACTGACCTGAAGTGTTCTCGAAAGCCAGGTGGGAAGGTATTCGGAAGAGGCTTCCGAGAGGCAAAGTCCAGTCGCGATGCCCAGGTGGGCAGCGTTGTGCTGCAGGAATATCAGCATCAGGGTGGAAAGGGTGACGACCCAAAGCAACGCATAGCCGTACCCGGATCCGGCTGCGACGTTGGAAGCCCAATTGCCAGGGTCGATGAAGCCCACCGTGATAAGAATCCCTGGGCCGATGTAGCGGAGAAACTCGAGAGCGGCGCGGGGCTGGGGCTCTCGGCCTCGAAGGAAGGAACGGAGAACGTTCCAGCGGGACATGACCTGCCCCCCCTAAATCCAGAGAGTGGTTTAAGCCAATCTTATGGCTTCGAATGATTGTTTTCCACCCGGCGTCCGTCGGGTGTGGCCCTGGGTAAATTGAGATGGCAGGCAACTACCGGGTAAAGGTCGGGGAAGTGGCGTTGGGCAAATAGGCGAACCGTGGAATATGGACGGTCATCGGCCGGGAGTGCGACTCTAGCCGGAGAAAGACCATGCCTGACGGGTGTTTGCTCTCACACTGCCCCCGATAGTTGTTCGCCGGGATACGACGATGCATGAAATCATGGGCTGTTCCATCATTTCTGCTCCGCACGGAACTGGGCTTTCGCGAAACCGGATCGCGGCAAAGTCGTTCGATAGAACGCAGAGGAGAGAAGCCGGTAAACCGGCTTCGAACTGGCAGATGAAGAGGGCCTCCCCGGATGGGGAGGCAATATCGGGAACTGCCTATTTGACCCGTTTTTCGGGTTTTTCAACGGCGACCCAAATTTCGCTTTCATAGTCGGGAGACGAAAGGTCTCCTTCCGGGTAAGCTTCGAAATCGATCTCGTTCTTTGGCACGTAATCCGAGGTCGGGAAAAACTCGGTGTAGATTCTGTGCCAGAGATCCTGGATAGCGCCCGGTATGGCTCCCTTGCATTTGAAAATTGCCCAGGTCCTTGAGGGAATCTCGTTGACACGGAAGCCTTCGGGAACCGGGATTTTGCCGTTGTAACCGGATGCTATCGAATACGTGAATTCCGTTGGGTTCTCTTCTCCATAACAAATGCCCAGTATTCGGCCTTCAAACTCCGATCCGCTGCAGAAACCGCAAAGTGTTCCAATCGACCCGTCGGTTCTCGATCGTTCCCAGAATTTCGGGATTTCCTGCAGGTGCGAGTCGTCTTTTGTTGAGAAAAAAGCGATTTTTTCGATGACCTTGAAAGCTTCTTTTTCTTCGATCCTGTAATCCATGGCAAGTCCGCCCTCCATGACCAGTCTTACGGAAAGCTTTGAAAGCAACTTGAGGGATGCGCCGGGGGCTTTTGCCTGTGATGGTGGTATGCCGTGAAATTTTACGAAAGCCCGGCTGAAACTTTCCGGGTTTTCGTAACCATATTTCAAGGCCGCATCGATAACCTTGATTTCAGATGCAGCGAGTTCCATTCCAGCAAGTGTGAGCCTCCGGGCGCGGATGTATTCGCCGAGGGTACAGGCGCAAAGAATCCTGAAAACACGTTGGAAATGGAAGCTCGAAGAGGACGCCTGTTTTGCGATTTCCTCGTAATCAAGATCTTGCGTGATGTTATCTTCAATGTAATCGATTGCGTGTTGTATCCTGGCGATCCAGTTCAAGCCGTTTCGCTCCCTTCCGCTACGATTGTTATAGAATATACTGCTCCTGATTTCCTGACTTTTTGTGCGGGCAGATGAAGGGCCTCCCTGGATGGGGAGGTCCTCTTTTTGTTTGGTCACGGATCGCGAGGGAGAGATGGCAAAGCGAGAATAGGGTAGTATCGACCAAAGAATGAGTTCATTGAAGGGAAAGAAGGGGCTAACCGGTGCGATTTCCAATCCTTACCGAGCGACTCGCCATAAGGAAGCTTGAACGACAGGATGCAGAACGGATGTTTCGTTACCGTTCGAACCCTTCGGTCAATCGGTTTCAGCTTTGGGAACCCTTTTCGATTGAAGAGGTGCAGTCCTTCATCGAGGCGACTGGCAGAGTTGATAAGAACCAGATCGATGAGTGGCGCCAGTTCGGGCTGTTCCTCCGTGCCGGTGGTCAATTAGTGGGCGATTGCGGCTTCAGGTCGCTTGCTGAAGATCCTTCCCAGGCGGAGATTGCCGTCACGGTTGCCCCGGAGTTCCAAGGGCAGGGATTTGGGAAAGAGGCCGTCCGGGCTCTTTTGGATCTTCTTTTTCGGAAGGAAGGAAAACGCAGGGTGTATGCATCGGTTGATCCAGAAAACGCACCGGCAATCGCCCTGTTCAAGAAAGCCGGGATGAGAATCGAGGCTCACTTTATAGAAAGTCTTTGGTTCAAGGGAAGGTGGGCTGACGATATGATTTTCGGACTGCTTGCCCGGGAGTACAACAGTGAAGACTGAGAGCGACGGGCTGTTCGTCGAACGGGTGCTGCTCCGCACGGAACGCAACGGAGAGAAGCCGGAACAGCCGGCTTCGAATTGACAGATGAAGAGGACCTTCCTGGGGATCTACCTGCAAAAGTCCTCCAGTGTCACAAGGGTATAACCTTCCTTCTCCAGGGAGGAGAGAATTTGCGGCAAGATGTCCAGCGTTTGTACCGGTCCGTCATGAAGGACGATAATCCCGCCCCGGGAGAGGCGTTTCAGGAGTCTTGACGCGACCAACTGGTTACCGGGATTGGAATAATCGCCGGGGTCGTCTGTCCACAGAACCATCCTGTATCCAAGGTTATCGGCGATCTTCGAGACGGTGGGGTTGTAATCGCCTCCGGGAGGTCGAAAGAACCTTGGTTTTTCCCCGGTGATATGTTGCAGAACCAGGCCGCAGGCTTCCAGCTCAGTGCCGATATCATTTTCATGGATCTTCGTCAGGTTCACATGGTGGTAGGAGTGATTTGCAATCAGATGCCCGGCCCGCTGCTCTTCCAATACAAGGTCCGGATAAGCTTCGGCCATCATGCCCACAAGAAAAAAGGTCGCTTTTGCGTGGTGGGCCTTCAGGATTGATAACAGTCGCGGCGTGGTGTTCGGGTGAGGCCCGTCGTCAAAGGTTAGAGCGACCCATTTTCGATTTGGATTGCCTCTTTTCAGTGTCCTGTCGCCGAATCCCTGCAACCAGCCCAGGTCGACATGCCTCCCCGTCACTTTTAACAGGCCATCTGCCCTCGCCTTGGCGGCAAGCCACCAAGGATCTTTTTCAGCTTCCTCGTAGGCTCCGGATATCGCCAAAGACAGATGCCTGGAGTCAAGCTGTGTTTCTTCGGACGTCGCGCCGGGAGAACAGCCATTGAATGCCAGGAGGCTAAAAAGACATCCGAAGACGATCGGGAGTATGCTCCGGTAGAACGTTTTGCACGAAAAGAATAGAGTCCTATCCATGAAAGTGAATATAGAGGGACTGGTCTCGATACGCAATCCTGAAGGGACGTTCTCACCTCAGCAAAGGCAAGCTCCCCGTTAGACGGTTCACGGTCTTCCTGTCTCCGCAAAGGGCCAGGCCGAAATAGTTATGGCCAGCCTCCGTGACCTTCGAGACCTTTTCCTTGTACTCCTCGTAGGTTTTGCAGCTTTGCGCGACGTCGCTAAAATCCACGACCAGGGTCTTGCCAGGGTCACTCTCGAAAAGCTTTTCCCTTAGTTCCCGCAATTTTTCACCGCTGGTTTTCAAGACGGGAATCGGGACGGTTACGACGCCGGTGTGCTCCCTGCAGGAAGCGTCCAGGACATTTTCCCCCACGAGGTCCGGGAGCCTCTTCCCGATCGTTACGCCCAACACGGCAGCGGTGTTTGCCAGGATGCCGAGAGGAAGCTTTTCATCCACGACGATCACGCATTTCGTGGTCTCTTCAGCCATTAGTCTTGTGCTCCTTTCTCATGAAAAACCTCAGCATATTGCTTGGGGGTCAAGCCAATGATCTTTTTAAAAAAGTTGCTGAAATGGCTCTGGTCTGAAAAGCCCGTCTGGAGGGCCGTTTCCAGCAATGGGGTCCCGTTTTCGAGAAGGTGCCTCGCAACTTCAATCCGGGCCGCTAGAAGGTAGGAATAAGGGGTAATCCCCTTCTCTCTTGCGAAGGCGCGGAGAAACGGATACTTCTTCAGCCCGGACACTTTTCCCAGGTCGTCCAGCGTGATGCGCTGAGCATAATTTTTTTCGATGTAATCGCAGGCAAGCCGGATTTTCGCACTCGTTTGCGGATCCGAGCCGCACTCTTCCCGGACGGCATATTGATGGACCAGCTGGTCCAGCAGGAGCAGGAACGCCTCTTCCTTTGCAAGCGGGCAGAAACCCTCCATAACCCTCAAGTGCAAGTCTCGAACTTGCAGGACAAGCTCGCTTTGGTGCGCGATCGGCGGGAAGAAGCGGGGGAGCCTCTGCATTCCCTCGATCTCGAGGATTGCTAGCATCATCGTTTCCGGCGGGATATTGAATCCACGGTAGTCCATGAGCTGCTCGTCAGCATGCCGGCACGTGTGGCTGTCCTTGGGGTTCAGGAGAACAAGATCATGACTCTCGGCACGGAATTCGGTTCCATTGATGTCGACACGGCGCTTCCCGCTTTCCATGAACCCTACGGTGTAATGCTCATGAAAATGGTTGGGGAATTCCTGCACCACACCCTGGAAACGATAGGCTTCTATTTTCAGGTCGTTGTCGTAGACAATCTCGCGGATCTCTTTCTCCATGGAAAGGCTCCTCTCTCCAGAGAAGACTAGCGTACCAGGAAGCGGATTTCTTGGAAGATATTGCAGGATGGCCTCGGGCGAAAACAAGAAGGCGGGGAGAAAACTTTCTGACGGGGCATAATCCGCAAGGAACGCGGACTGCGGAAAATCGGCTTTCTGCAAGGTTATTCGAGGGGAAACAGGATAAAGAAGAGAAACCGAAAAGGCCGGGTTCTATAGGACAAAGGAGGAGGACCTCCCAGGGCGGGGAGGTCCTCCTCATTATGGAGCTTCAAGACATGTATGTTAGGAATGAATTCCCGTTTTAGCCTATTTCCCGATAAGTGCCTGTTTTATCTCCTCAAGCTTTTCTTCCGAGACTCCAAAAGCCTTGCCAAATTTTTCGTCGGTGAAAGTTTCCAAAACAACCGCTGCCGGATTCAGAAGCAGGAGTGTTTTCCTGATCCAATCGATAGAATCCGGGTCGTCATTGACTCCTTTGATCAGGGTCACATAAACGTTAAATCGCCCATTGTAGTTTTCCCGGAAACGGATCATGTTCTGGATGTATTCTTCGAGGTTGTAACCCGCCAGGGGCCTTTGGAGTTTCTGGAAGGACGCTTCGTTCGCGGCCTTGATCTCGCCTGAGACTTCGTCGCACAGGAAGGCGATCCTGGCAAATTCGGGTTTTCCGAGCAAGTACCCGTTCGTGTACAGGCTGACCTGTACGTTTTTGCGCTTTGCGAGAGCGATGATCTCTTCCAGTTGGTCGTTGGCGAACGATTCGCCCATGGAGTTGATGAAAAGCAAATCGGGTTTTTCCGCATCGATCCGCTCGGCCAAGCCAGGCAGGAAGGCGTCGGTCTCCTCGAAGCGAAAGGGCTGCTCGGTCTGTTCACCGGTTTGGCCGATGGGGCAGAAGACGCATTTGAAGGTGCAAAACTTGGAAGGCAGGACGTTGATCTCCATGACCCTCCTGTTTCCAGAGTCCGTGTAAACCTTTTTCACCCGCATGAGGCCCAAGTAAGTCCCCCCTCGATAAGAAAATCAAGGTCACCGTAGATTTCCCCGTACCGAACAACTTCCTCTGCGGAATTGAGCAAAGGCATCAGCATATCGTTCGGTTTCTCTGGAAATTTCCTGTCGCTGTCGAACTTGAAGCTGATCATCACATGAAGGCTTCTCCCAAGCTTGTCGACGTCGATTTCCGCGTGGTAGCCCAGGATGATCCCCGCCTCTTCCAAGTGGATGATAAGGCTTTTGTATTTATACTTCCATGGCAAAAAGAAGGCAAAAGCCGATGTTTTCCGACGAACCGAACGGAGGTGCCTGGTTTTCTTCCGCTACGGGAAAGGGGCATCCTTCAACGTTTCTAGAATTCGACTGCAGGTGTACCATTAAAAACCGAACCTGTCGTCCTTCCGCAGAAAACCCTTCCCTGAAAGGGTTCCTTTCTCCGGGAGAGTATTCATTGGCAAAGAGCATTTCATGGAGGAGCAAGATGAAAATCAAACTTGATGGAATCCTGATGACCGTCCTGGCGGTGGTTTTCCTTTCCTTCATGAGCCTCGGCAGCCTCGGCGAGGTGACGAAAGCGGAGGGGGCTGAAGATCCAAGGGAAGGTTTCACCGTCCCGGGGAAGGGCAATTTCGCCGAGCTGGGTTGGGCAGAAGCTTTTAGGGCCGCAAGCGAAAAGCTTTCCCGGGAATATGCCTTTACGGACTGGAAACAAGTTGATTGGTCCGTGCTTTGTGGACGCTTCCTGCCCCTTATCCGGAAGGCGGAGGAGAATCATGATGAGAAAGCCTATTACAGGGCCTTGCACGGGTTCCTTTTTTCGATCCGGGACGGGCACGTGAGCCTAACGGCTACGGATCTTGCGATTCCATTGTCCATCGGGCGTGAACGGCTTGGGGGTGGCTATGGCCTTGCCGTTGCAGAAACCGATGCGCATCGTTCCGTTGTTGCGGCAGTCTTGCCGAACGGACCGGCAAGCCGTGCCGGAATTCTTCCCGGTGCAGAGGTCGAAAGTTGGGGAGGCTTGCCCGTAAATGAAGCCATTGGAAGGATCGACATAGGGGAAGTGCCCTACAGGGCGCTTTCGGGTGAAGTGTCGCCCAATGTTGAAAGCTCGATTGCCACCGCTGGGCATTACCGGCTCGAACAGGCCAGGTTGCTGGTCCGGGCTCCTGTAAACACCAAAGTCGAGGTTATTTTCAGGAATCCCGGTTCGACGGAATCGCGAAGAGTTTTCCTGGTGGCGGAAGAGGACCAGGGAAAGACGTATCCCCTGCTGAACTTTGCGGTTCGGCCGGATTTCTCGGACAAGGTGGATTTCCGGATATTGCCGGAGGGGTATGGGTACCTCCGCTTGAGAGCCTTTGCGGACTTGAACGACCTTTCCGTTTACCCTGAGACGATCTATCAGCGAATCCGTGAGGCTTTATGCACATTCGTTGCAGCAGGCGTTCCGGGCGTGATCGTCGATCTTCGGGGCAACTACGGGGGCTTCGATCAGCTTGCGGCAGACCTGTGCGGTTTTTTCACTCCTTCCGAGACGTTCTTTGAAAGCCAGGTCATGTATGACCAGCGAAACGGGACGTTCCTCAACCTGGGGGATCTTTACGTCACGCCGCAGGAGCCCTATTTCGCCGGACCGGTGGCCGTTCTGGTCAACCCTGGGACAAAAAGCTCCGGTGAAGGCCCGGCCGCATTCTTTTCCAAAAGGACCTCTTCTGGTGTTGTTGGTTTCCATGGGACAAACGGTTCCTTTGGCCTTGCCGGAGGGGAGATTTTACTGCCCGGGGGCTACACGATCAAGTACCCTTACGGGCGTTCATTGGGAAAGGACGGACAAATCCAGCTGGACAGTCGCGGCGGTGCCGGAGGCGTGTCTCCTCAGATTCGGGTTCCCAAAACGGTACGGAATATTTTGGCGTATGCTTCAGGCCGGGATGTCGAGTTGGAATACGCGATCGATTTTCTAAAGGCTCAGGGAGATTCAAGAAATTGAAGCGGGATTGCCGGGAGACAGGTTCGTCGAAAGGTTCATGCTCCGCGTGCAACGCGGGCTGAGCGAAACCGGAACCGGGTACCGTCTTTCGACCGCTCGAAGGAAGCATGGGAGTGGAAAGCAAAACGACCGGCCTCGGACTGGAAGATAAAGAGGACCTTCCCGGAGGGGAGGTCCTCTTTTGTGTGTTGATTGCGTTGGGAATGTGGAAGTTTTTGCAGCGGGCTAGGCAACGTGCTTGTAGAAAATCCTCTTCGTCGTTTCCGCGCACGTAAAGTAAAGGGCCACGATCAAGATGATGGCAAGGATGGGCCCGATAGGGAGGCTTGTAAAACCGAGCAAGGATCTCAAGGGTGTAAAAGGAAGGCCGACGGTCAACGTGACGATGATTCCCGTGGCCATCAATAGAAGAGAGCCGGGTTTGTCTTTCCAGAAGAGTTTGCGGGTGCGGATCACCAGGACGATCAAGCTTGCGGAAACCACGGATTCCACGAACCAGGCGGTTCTGAAAGTATCGGTGCCGGCCCTGAAAACGACCAGCAACACGGCGAAAGTCATGAAGTCGAAGACAGAACTCAACAATCCGAAGACGGTCATGAAGTGCTTGATGAACCCGACATCCCAGCGACGGGGGGTTCGGAGCCAATTTTCGTCGACCCGGTCTGAAGCAATCGCCATCTCGGGGAAGTCGGTGAGAAGGTTCGTCAAAAGGACTTGCTTCGGGAGAAGGGGCAGGAAAGGGAGAAAGAGGGAGGCCCATGCCATGCTGAACATATTGCCGAAGTTGGCGCTCGTGGCCATGAAGACGTACTTCATGGTATTGGCAAAAGTCTTCCTCCCTTCGCGGATCCCGTCTCTCAATACTTCGAGGTCTTGCTGCAGGAGAACGAGGTCGGCTGCTTCCTTGGCAACGTCGACCCCTGTATCGACGGAAATGCCCACATCCGCGGAATGAAGGGCAGGCGCGTCATTGATCCCGTCTCCGAGAAAGCCGACAACATTGCCGGCTTTCTTCATGGCCAGGATGATGCGTTCTTTCTGGTTGGGTTCGACATCGGCAAACACATCGACATTGCCGACCGCATGAATTAGGGCCTCATCGGTCATATTGCGGAGGTCTTCTCCGGTAAGAATTCGAGTTTCATCCAACCCCACTTCCCCAGCCACGGTTGAGGCGACGAGTGCATTGTCGCCGGTAACGACCTTCAGCGAGACGCCCAGGTCACGAAGATCACGAATCGCCCTTTCTGCCGTTTCTTTAACGGGATCCTTCAGGAGGATGAACCCGGCAAAAACCAGGTCCTTCTCGTTTTCCGGCCCCAGGGTTTCCAGGGCGGGATTTTGACCGTAGGCCACGCCGATCACTCTATACCCCTTGGAACTTGATATTCGGTACACCTCTAAGATCGTTTCCCGAAAATCGGCAATCGGGACAGGTCCGTTTTGCGTGGCTACCCTTGAACAGACAGAGATGATGCCATTAAGGGCCCCCTTCGTGACGAGAAGAGAGGCCCCGTTTTCCCTCACGAGGACGGTCAGTCTCTTCCTTGCGAAGTCGTACGGGATTTCACCCAGCTTCTCCACCTGGGGGAACCCTTCCGGTTGAGTTGTTTTCAAAGCGAGATCCACCGGGTTGGAAAATCCCGACTCAAACCAGGAGTTCATGGCAGCGAGGCGCAAGACGTCAGGGGCTGACTTGCCCGCAGGATCCAGTGAGGCGTCAACGTGCACAACGCCTTCGGTCAGGGTGCCGGTTTTGTCCGAGCAAAGGACATTCATGCTGCCGATGTTCTCGATGGCGGAAAGACGTTTGACGATGACCTTCCTCTCGGCCATTGTCCGGGCCCCTCGGGCGAGGTTCACGGAGATGACCGCGGGCAGAAGTTGCGGGGTCAAACCGACGGCCAGGGCAAGAGAAAACAGGAGAGCCTCGAGAACCGGCCTGTGAAGATAGACGTTCACCGCGAAGATAAGGATGACCAAGAGGAGGGTGACTTCCATGAGAAGGTACCCGAACCGCCTGATCCCTCTTTCAAATTCGGTCTCGGGCGGTCGGAGTTTCAACCGGGACGATATCGAGCCGAAGACGGATTCTTTCCCGGTTTTGATGGCCAACATCCGGGCGGTTCCGCTCACGACATGTGTTCCCATGTAAAGGACGTTCGTGCGCCCCGAAAGGGGCGTTTCCACGGGGACGGTTCCTGCCGCCTTGCTCGTGGGGAAACTTTCTCCGGTTAGGGGGGCTTCGTCCACGAAGAGGTGGTTGGAATCGAGGATAACCCCGTCAGCCGGGATAATGTCTCCAGCCGAAAGGAGGACGATGTCTCCGGGAACAATGCGGAATCTCGGAACTTCCAGGACGTTGGCATCCCTGAGGACGTTGCATGTTACCCCGACAAGGGAGAGAAGCGAGTTGACGGCGTTTTCTGCCCCTCTTTCCTGCCAGAACCCGAGAATCCCGCTGGTGAAGATGATGACAAGGATGATCGTTGCGTCCGTGAAATCCTTTAACGTTACAGAGAGCAGGGAAGAAGCGATGAGGAGGAGGACGATAGGAGATTTGAACTGCGAAATCAGCAGGGTCAAATCTCGAGGAATTTTTATAGTGGGCTTTTCTGCCTGGGATTGAAGGCGTTTTTCTGCTTCCTGAACGGTAAGCCCGGTGAGGGACGATCCAAGAGAAGCCATAAGGGAAGCGGGATTCGTGTTCCAGTACCCTTCAAGCGTTGCTTTCATGAATGTCACCCCCCGGAAAAAGCTTTTCATAGGGTCTTTCTCTGAAGAAGGTCAATTTACTTTAATGATACAACAGAGTGAACCCCATTCGCTTTGCCAGAAAAAACCTCCGGGTTTAGGGAGGTTTTCGATGTCGTCCGGCAGTTTAACGGGGAGTCCATTTAAAGAAAAAGGGTCGAACCGGCGAGCATGCCGATCCTTTCCAAGCGCCTCGCCGCCGCGGTTCTTCTGTGTCAGTGGCTTTTTCCCTATCGTGCGCATAACCCGGGAAAAGTCGGTGTCGTTGTCCTTGTCGGGCGTTTCGGGAATTCTCGTTCCCAGGCGGACTCCATTACCGCCGGACTGGATCATCGCTCTCCAAACGTCTTCTCGTAGAGGTCCTTGGCAAAACTTGTCTTCAGGGGTTCACCCTCGTTCAGCCTGAAGGTTCTTGTCCCGTCGCTCAGCCTTTCTGCCCGCAAGAAAAGGACGTTCTCCCTTTTCTTTTCGAAAAACTCGTTTGGAAACTCGTGCAAATGGGTCACGTAGAAAATCCGGGCTCCGCTTTCAAGAAGGGCGCTCGTGATCTGCGAGGCGATCTCGGACCCCTCTCGCTCATTTGTGGACGCGAAAGATTCGTTGAAGAGGATCAAGGGCGACGGTGTAAGGCGGTCGATGATGGAGCTTATCCGGCTCAGTTCCTCGTCAAGTTTTCCGCTCACCTGGGTTGGGTCCTCTTCACGCTTGTAATGAGTAAACAGCCCATCGCACGTGCTGGCCGCAAACTGCTCCGCGGGAACCCATAGCCCGCTCTGCATCAACAGTTGTGAAAGGCCAACGCTGCGGAGGAAGGTCGACTTCCCTCCCTGGTTAGCCCCGGTGATAAACACGAGGTCCTTGGAGTCAGCGCTTGAATCGTTCCCGACAACCGTTGTTTCCAACCGTAACGCCAGCCCAATATCGCGGAGTCCCTGGAAGGATCGGCGGTGCTCCGCCGGGGCGTGCACCGCAGGGAAAGTGATGGGGAGTCCGATCTCTCTTGCGCGATCATGAAGGTTCAGCGCCGCAAGGTAAAAACCCAGCTCAACGCGCAGTTGGACGAAGAAACTGAGGATATGGTCCGCAGACTGCGCGAGTGCGTTAGCCACGAGGTTGATGCCGCGATCCTTGAGTTCCTCCAGGGCTTTTAGTCCGCTTTCGTCCCTTTCGTGAATGCGGATCGTATATTGAGGTTCCTGGTTCCCGAGTAGCCAGCCCCACCAGTCTTTTCTTTCGCGACGGGGTTTCTGCAGGGTATAGTCTGCAGCTTTGTTAGCCCTAGAAAGCCGTGCCGAGATACGCAATCCCTCCTTGAACTGCAGATTCTCCAAGTGGGATTCGGCAGCAGAGAAAAAGCGATCGTCCAGTTCCGATTTCAGCATTTCAAAGAAACGCCGGAGTCCCTCTGACTGAAAATCCGGCTCATGCTCCTCCGCCAGTAAACGGAGTTTTTTCAGGGCATCCAGGAATATCCGGGTCGCCTCGGTTCCCCTCCATAAAACCGAGCTCGGATGTTTACTGACACCCCACCAGGCGGTTTTCTTCTCTTTTTCTATCGTCTCGAGGGAGAGATCATACATGGCACGGACCGCTTCCCTGTTTCTCAGACAGTCCTTCAAGGTCTCCTGCCGGAACCGGATCGTCTCCGGATCGTTGGAAAGACTGGAAAGAAGGGCGGATTTCGAAACATTCGCCAGGAAAGGATCCTTCCCTCCCATGGCGTCCAGGAGCGGATTCATTCCGAGGTCCTGGACAAGATCGCCCTCGTTCCAGGGCAGGGGTTGTTTGGGATCGAAATCCTTGTCCCGGTGCATCAGGAAGACTTTCATCTCGAGAGCCGCTCCTTTATCTGGCTATAGGTGAGTCGATGTTTCCGGGCCAGTAGCAACGCGTAGGCCGGGCCGCCGGCCGGTTCCCTCGTGATCTTGAAGGTTCTCTGGAGGGGGTTATCGCTCGCGATCGAGCTTTTCATGCTGACCGTCTTCTCGCTGAAAGATGCCAGTTCCTCGATGAAGGTGACCCAAACGCCCAGCATGTCGAGTTCAGAAACTTTAGCCATGATGTTCCTGCATAGCATGACGGCATCCCGGGTTGTGGTGGAGCTGAAAATCTCGTTCAGGATCACTAGGCTTTCAGGAGTTGCCAGGTCCAGGATACGCCGCATGCGGATGAGGTCGTCCTGCAATTTCCCGTTTAGGTCTTCGAAGCGCTCTTCCCTCTCGAAATGGGTGAATATCTGGTCCGGTAGGAAAAGCGTCGCCTCGGACCCCGGAACCGGAAGCCCGAGCTTCGCGAGGTAGTGCAACTGGCCGAAGGCCCGGGCAAAAGTCGTCTTCCCCCCCTGGTTGGGTCCAGTGATGATAAAAAGGCGCTCGGGTGTCTTCAAAAAATAGTCGTTGCATACGATAGCCTTTTTCCCTTCGAGGAATTGGAGCGCAAGCGGCAAATCAAACATGTCCCGGGAGGATTCTTCCTTACAGGTAGCGGAAACCTCGGGGTAGCAGAACGCAAGGCCGATTTGTCCCAAGTCGTGCATGATCCCCACGTATGCGAGGTAGAAATGGATTTCCCGGTCATACCGGTCGACGACCGGATCCCAGAAGCCCTGGTTCTCTTCGTAGAAACGCTTCATCCGGGAGAAGGGGCTGCTGTTGAGGCGGGCAACCTGGTCCAGGATCTCGGCTTCGAGATGGTTCATTTCCAGGGATTCGCTAAAGGAAATCCGGTAATCTTTAACGGCCCCTTGTGAAAATCTCTGGAAGGTCGCCAGGACGTCCCGGCTGTAGTCCTGCTCGTTTTGAAGATGGCGGATGACCAGCCGCACTCCGTCGATGAAAACCTCATAGCGGATTGCGGAGAGCTCCGACTCGATACTTGCGGCTTCACGGAAGAGAGTTGTAAATTTCTCCGACTGGACAAGACCGGCCAGGTAATCCCGAAGGGAGCTGAAGCCGGGAGAGTGCAACGTCAGGCCGTCAAGGGCGGCTGAATAGGATTTCAGCGCGGAACAGTACCTTTCAACAACCTCGAGGAACAGGGCCTGCCTTTGCAGCGGGTAGTAGCATTTTGCGGCCACCCGGAGCAGGGTGCGGGCTTCTTTGAGCTTGGCAGCGAAGGCCAGGCAATTTTCGAAAAGGGCAGGATCCTGGAGGTCGCGGAACACTCCGTGCCGATAGCGGATCTCATTGATATCGTTCAATGACCAGTAGAAAAAAGAGGACAGGTCATAGCCCTCAGTTCGAGCCGCGACGGCACCGACCAGCTTGTCGAGGTTTAAATCGGTGAAAAATTCGGGGATGCCGTTTTCGCCGATTGTTTGGAGCTCCGGTGGAGAAGAAAATAGAATGCTTTGGAAAGACATCGGTTCGCCTCCATTTCTTGACGAGGAACGGGCAACGCTTCAAGCGAATACATCCGCCCTTTCCCGGACGGGAGAAAAGCCAGGGTCATGGCCTTTAAAGCAGGCCTTGCCGCCTTCACAGATCGGCAACATCGTCCGAAAACACTTCGAACGCCCTGGAGAGGAACCGCAACGGCTTGCTTCGAAGCAAACGATTCTAGCCGGTCACTTCCCTTCGATCCTGGGCAGCCTTCCCTTCAGCTCTAGTCCATCTTGCCAAGCCTTGCCGACTACGGTTCCCACGCACCAGTAGCGGTTGTCGGGCATCGTCAGGCAGAAGGGGCGAACCTTCTCGATGTCGGGACTGCCTGAGGTCAGGTAGCGTTCTTCCGACCAGACCCCCTTCACCTCCCCGATGAAAAGCCGGTCCATAGGAAGCTCGACGGCCTGGATCACCTTGCACTCGATGTTGACCGGGCATTGCCGGATCAACGGGGCCTTCTCAAGGGAGCCGTAAAAGACATCGAAAAGTCCTGACTTGTCGAATTCCACCCCGCTGACCATCCCCACGAGGTCTGTGTGCCGGATCAAGTCGACGGAGGGGATGTTGATGCTGTACTCGCCTGACTCGAGAATCCCGTCCGCCGTCGCGTGCCGGCCGATGGCGACGCTCATGATCGCGGGTTTTACGTTGACGCGGCTAGCCCAACCTACCGCCATGAAGTTGGGCCTTTCCCCAATGCACGTGCCGACAATGACCATTGGCATGGGCAAAAGGAACGGGTTGGTGCCGATATTGAGCTTGTTCATTCCGGCATGCCTCCTTTATGGGGCTGGAATATCTGGAGAACATTCTAGCCCCTTCCCCCAGGGAGCGGTTTCTTGCCTTCAAGCCAAGCCAAACGCAGCGGATGGAGATCCGCTGCCTCACCCACTATAATAGTAAAGCAATAGAGTTATAATTAATAATATAAGCGACTGCCTGCGGCATTTTCGTCAGTCCCGTTTTTCTCGGTCGCCAGAAGGAACGAACGATTCGCGTGCTCTTTGAAGAACGGAGGTGTCAAGATGAAGACGAAAATATGCGCGCGGTATCGCTCCCGCGCTCTTTTAGCGGCGATTCTTATTTGGGGGGCCGTCTTTCCTGCGGAACTCTTTGCGTCGACCCCGGCAGTGACTTTGCCCCCGGTTTCTCCTGTCGCCCTGAAAAAAATGGATACAGAATGGATTAAGGAGGACGGGGAAAAGGCAACGCCGATGATCCGGCCGCCAATCTACACCTTGGGGCCGAGCGTGGATTATTCCTCTCTCGTTACGTTGACGGGAAACCAGGATGGCTGGGGCGGTTGCATCGGCCGCTCCCTCATTCATGTGATCGATATCCTGAATGAACGGAAGCATCCCTATGCTCCGGACCTCTCCTTTTGGTATTTTCACCGTCGCCAGGAAATGGCCGGCATCGACGGGTATTCGCTGGTTCAAAAATACGGGTTGTGTTCAGAAAGTGATCTTCCGACGAACTATGACAAGGCACAATGCCACTTCAGCGGGTATGACCCCAATGGGATTCCCCAGTATACCTGGGATTGGAGCGATTTGCCGCAGCCCACGCCAAGAATCGATGCCCTGGCTGCCAACCACAGGGTATGGGTCGGCCTGCCCCAGGTCCCTGACGTGGAGGACATGAAGTACTGCCTTGAAACGGATGGCCCCATCCTGGCTTCGGGGCCCCTCGTTGCCATACAGGGAGAAGCCCCAGCGGAATGGCACAGTGTCGCTGTTGTCGGCTACAGTGACGACAGAAAGAGTTTCAGGTGCCTGAACAGTTGGGGGGATACCTGGAACGGGGATGGATATTTTGAAATCCCGTACGAAAAAGTGAATGCCAATTTTGTGGCTTTTCGGAGGGTGGTTCTCTACGATTCAACCCCTGAACCCATGACGATGAGGATCTGGATCGACGGGATGCAGGACGGCCGGAGGAAAATGATTGTCAGGGTCGGGATGGAGGATGTCGGGGATGTCCCGGTATGGAATGCCCCCAATCAGTTCCTTTGTGTCGATGACAGCCGCTACCTGAAAATCGATGTTCCGGTGCCGACCTTGCGAGCGGTGCAACCCAACAAGCGTTGGTATGTCGAAATTACGAACACCGGATCCGGGTTTATCCGCGTCCTGGAATTGACCCTGGCCCGACGCAGCAAGGATCAGCACGGGAATCCCGTGACAAAGTTTCAGACGTACAACAGGCAAGAGGATTTTTGGATTGGCTTTGACTCGAAAACCAGTGCCCAGCCGGCGACGAAGAGGTTTTATTTCCCCCTGGAGGAAAAGCTCCAGATGGCACCGCAAAGGATGTTCCAGGTGAACCCGCAACGAATAATAATTAAGACTCATCCCTAAACGAGGCTTTTCGGATCGGCCTGGCCGATTAAAACTGGTCAATATTGATCACGTGTTCGGCACGAAAGGCATCTCTGGCTGCTTTGAGCTGCCCCTTGTGTGATGGGGGCTGCTCTTCATTTCAGTCCCATATGTTTTTTCAGTGCTTCCATGTGACGCTCGACAAACTCGCAACTGGGAGTTCGCCCGCATTTGCGGCAGGAAAGGTCGTAAGCCGAGTTGATCGTTCCGCAACCGGGACAGGTGTACTTTTTCCCGACGTTTGAGATCCATTCGAGTGGTTCAAGTTGCCTGGCTTTTTCGAGGTCTTCCCAAAGGTCGAGCCGATGGGGAAGGGCCGCCTGGAAATCCGAGAGAGCCTGGCAGGGGAAATCGTTGCAATCGCTGCAAAAGGCAATCCCTTTCTCTTTTGCGCAGGCCGAAAAAAGGCAACCCCCGCAGGGACCGAACCTTTTGTCCGACCGGCAACCGAAGCAGCGAACTTCTTCCTCCGGGATCCCGAACTTTAAGGAAATCCTCTTTAACCTTTCAGGGTCCTCGTTCGTGGCAATAAAAACCGAGCAGGCGCTGCACAGAAGTCCGCAAGTTGCGGAAATCCCGCTCATGAGAGTCACCCCTGCCGGTTCTGGGGTGCCAATTCGATTTGGAGCGGTGTCGCCCCTTCGATTGTGTCGCAAACCGGACAAAGGGAGGCGACTTTATCGAGGAACTCTCGCTGGGTTTCTTCGGACAGGGAAGAGTCCATTTTGACCGAAATCTTGAGAGACGGAAAACCTAAGCGGTTTTTCCCTTCCTTGCCCATCCCCCTGGTGAGGTCCACGGTTCCCTGCACGTCGGCGGAAATGGAGTCGATAGGCAGTTTTTCCCGTATCGCCCAAGTCCTTGCAGTTGCGACGAAGCAGGCCCCGAGGGCGAAGGCAAGGGTTTCGAGCGGGCAGGCGTGCGAATCGCCTCCACCCCAGGAAGAGAGAAGATCAACAGCGAGCGAGTGTCCGCGGGCCTTGCCCTCGACGACTCTTCCGGGGCCTTCATTCAAGGAGACGTGGACAGGAAAGAGGATCGGTTTTTCTTCAGCGGGCATAAGGAATCCATCCTTTCTTTTTATAGTGAAAACAATCACATGACCTGATTCTACCACACGATGAATTTTTCTTCGTCAAGCGGATTCGATGACCACGGGGGTATATTGTTACCGGAAAAACCGATTGCCGGGGAAGGAGCATCCCTTTTCGAGGAGGAATGACGGTGAAATACGCGGTGCTTGGCGCTGGAGCGATGGGAAGCATCATAGGGGCGACCCTGTCCAAAGGAGGCCAGGAAGTCCTTCTTGTTGATCCATACCGGGAACATATGGACCGGATTGCCGCGAAAGGGCTCAGTCTTACCTTCGGCTCGATAACCGAAACCGTGAGGATGCAAACCTGCTCGAACCCGGCCGAAGCCGGGGAAGTCGACGTGGTCGTCCTGCTCGTAAAAGGCTTCATGTCGGAAACTGCGATCGAGGGGGCGCGGAGACTGTTCGGGAAAAACACTTTTATCTGCACCCTGCAAAACGGGCTAGGCAATGTCGAGATTCTTGAGAGGCTGTTCCCGAGTGACATGATTCTGCAAGGAGTGATCCATCTTGCCGGTCGCATGGTTGGGCCCGGGGAGGTTTCGGGGGACAAGTACCGGGAAACAGACCTCTACGTGGGCAGCCTCGTGAAGGAAGGTCCTGCGGTGGTTGCCGCTGAAACAATGGCCAGGCACCTCTCGGACGGGGGGTTGACAACGGAATACAAGCCGGATGTGGAGAAGGAGATCTGGAGGAAGGCGGTGATCAACACTTGCCTGAACGCTCCCTGCGGTGTGCTGCGCCTCAGGGGCCGGGAATATTTCAGTCACCCCGAGGGAAAACGGCTTGCCGCGGATATCGCAGGGGAATGCGCCGCGGTTGCCGCCGCGAAGGGGATCATCATCGATGTCGATGAGGCCATGCGCTATATGGAAATGGGAACCCGAACCCGAAGCGAGCATTATCCCTCGATGGCCCAGGACATGATGAACAGGAGAAAGACGGAGATCGACTTCCTGAACGGGGCCATCGTGAAATACGGACTGGAACTCGGTATTTCCACCCCGGTTAACGACACCATCACGAGGTTCGTGAAAATCATCGAAGACAATTACGGCACCCAGTTTTGACGAGACTGCGGGTTCGGAATCCGGACCACACCGGTCGGCCCGCGACAAGGTCTTGAAGGAGAGCGCGAACATACGATTGCGGTAAAATAGAACCTTCCGGGGTGGGAGGAGTTTTTCTTGGAGAAGAATCGGCTCTACATGCTGCTGGGCGACCTTTCGATCCTGCTCGTGGCCTTTCTCTGGGGCGCGACCAACGTGGTCATCCGTGACGCGCTGAACGACATTCCTCCTCTCTGGTTCTGCGGGATCCGGTTTTTCATCGCCTGGATCACTGTTTCGCTCTTCTTCGGTAAGCGTGCACTCGCGATGAAACGTCGCGACAAGGTAGCCGGAAGCCTCGCGGGAATGGTTTTCATCCTCGCCTATCTCACTTCGAATGTAGCCTTGCTTTCCACCACGGCGGGCAACGTGTCGTTCATCATCTCGATGTCAGTTGTGTTCGTCCCGCTTCTGGTGTGGGCCTTCACCCGTCAATTCCCAGGTTGGCACGTGCTCGTCTCCGTCCTCTTTTGCACCGCGGGCATGGCGGGCCTGATGCTGGGCAGCGATTTCTCCGTCAATATCGGTGACGTTTGGGGGTTTGCCGCCATGATGTCCGTAACGGCGTATATCCTCCTGGTGCAGAAGTACGTCGCCGGCGTGGACCCTTACGGATTGTCCTGTTGGCAATCGTTCGGAGGGATGCTGCTGGCTGTTGCGGTATCGGCCATCTTCGAACCTTTCCCCCTGCATATCGGCAAAGCGGGATGGATCGCGCTGGTTTATTCCGGCACGGTGGCCTTTGCCCTGACGCTCGTTCTCCAGACGGTCGCCCAGAAATACACGACTGCGACGCATGCCGCCATCCTGCTTTCCACATCGAGCCTGTTCGGAAGCATCCTCGGGATCATTTTCCTGGATGAACCGATGACGCCTCGGATTTTCATCGCGTCTGCCCTGATCCTGCTGGGGGTTATCCTTGTCGAAACAATCCCGGCAATCAGGAAAAGGCAGGCAGAACTTTCAAATCCCGGCAGCGTCTCGAGCTGAGGGCTCGCATCCCTATCGTCCGTGCCACAGCCACCTCTCGGAGGTTTTCTTCAAGCCGGGCACGGAACCGCAGCGGATTGGGCCTGTTTCCCCGCTCCGCCCCCATGGTTTTGCCCGCGGTTCTTCCTGGCCGCTTGATGCTTTGTCTCCTTTTATCCCTCAAGGAATTAAGAAACCTTGCTCTGTCCGCTCCTCCATCGGTGCGGGAAAAACTATCCGTCGATGGGGGACGGGCCGTTGGAAGGGGTAAAATGTAAACGAGCATGGGGAATTAACCCAATCATGCGACCCAATAGTCTTTTATCCTACAATTGCGAACCAACGAGGAGAAATCGACACCGAAGGGGGCGTTTGAAATGGGACTGACTTTGTTGGATAGGGTAAAAGGGACCGTCTCGACGCGGGTTCTTGAGGAAATTGCACGCAAGGTTGAAAAAGGGGACAAGGAGGACCTTGCCGATCTTTTCAAGCTGATTTCCGTGATCGCCCCCGCGAGATACCATCGTGACGGCATGGAAAAAATGAGCCGGATGGCGAAGGAAGGTCACCCCTTCATCGGGGTTTTCAAAAGGGCATTTGAGCAGTTGCACCCGAATGTCCGGGAAAAGCTGATCGCCAACTTCCTGGTCAATTTCATCGTCCTCGGGCGGGGAATACGGGATAGGGAGGAGAAGTCAAGGAAAATCCACATCCCGAATTTCCTCGTTATCAGCCCGACGATGAGATGCAACCTGCATTGCAGGGGGTGCTACGCAGCCGAATACGGGAAGGGGGAAGAACTTTCCTTTCAGGAACTTGACCGGATCATTAGCGAAGCCAAAGATCTCGGGATGTTTTTTTTCACCTTCACCGGCGGCGAATGCTTCGTGAGGGATGATTTGCTCGATTTATGGGAAAGGCATGACGACTGCTTTTTCCAGGTTTACACGAACGGGACCCTGCTTGATGACCGGGTGGTCCAAAGGCTGGTCCGAATGGGGAATGTCGCTCCGATGGTCTCCATCGAAGGGGAGGAAATCGCGACAGATTGGCGCCGGGGGCCCGGAATGTACAAGAAGATCATGGAGGTTTTCGACAGGTTGCGGGAAGCGGGGCTCCTGTTTGGTTTCAGTGCGACTTACACGAGAGAAAACTCCGGGGATTTGACGTCGGACGGGTTCATGGCCCGGATGCTGGAAAAGGGATGCCTCGTCGGGTGGTTTTTCCAGTACATCCCGACGGGCCTTTCCCCCGATCCTTCGATGATGGCAACCCCATTGCAGCGGGTACAGCTGCACGAAAAAGTCGAGCAATGGCGTCGCGAAAAGCCGATATTCCTGGGCGATTTCTGGAATGACGGACCGTACGTCGACGGCTGCATGGCCGGGGGAGAACGGTTCTTGCACATCATTTCAAACGGGGATGTCGAGCCTTGCGTGTTTGCCCATTTCGCAGTGGACAACATCCATGGAAAATCACTGGCGGAAGTGATCGAAAGCCCCTTCTTCAAGGCGATCCGGGGCGCTCAGCCCTATGACGACGACAACCTGCTCCGCCCGTGCATGATCATCGACCACCCCCACGTGCTGCGGGAACTCGTGGCTTCACACCATGCCCGGCCCACGCACCCGGGGGCCGAGGCGATCCTCGAAGAGCTTTCGGAGGAGATCGACGGGTATGCTTCGGGGGTCAAGGCCGCCTTCGATCCGCTCTGGGAGTCCGCCGGGCGGGAAAAGTACCTGAAAAGCCTGGAGAGTGAGGAAAAGAAGGAGACCCATGACCGAATCGGAAGGAGAATTTCCCGCTAAAAGCCGGCCTGGGTGACGATGAGCTTCCTGGATTCAATGCCAATATAACGTTATATGGCTCGAGCTTTTAGGCGCATCCATTGGATCTGGATTCGGTTCCCCAATTTTGGGCAGGACGGCCGATTTGGATTGCAAGCTGGAGGATGGGGAGCGGAGGGCTGGCTGTAGGGAGGATAACGTACGATATCCTTCGCACATTTTGGTTTAAGCTAGGGACAGATGCCCCGAAACGGGAAAAAGAAGAAGCCGATTTCCCGCTCCTGTTGATGAGCCAGAGCGAATTTCGGGCGAGGAGGTTTTGCCTGATGGGGGATTATTGGCGCGGAACCCTGATGGCCTTGAGCACCGCTTTCATTTGGGGTCCCACGGGAGCGATCGCTAAAATGATCTCTTCGACGGGATTGAGCCAAATCACGGTTGTCGCCTACAGGGCCGTCGCCATCTCGCTTGTGGTTGCCTGCTGGCTGCTGGCGAGGCGCGGCATTTCCGCCTTTCGCGTGTCGAAAGGGATGCTGGGCGTGTACGGGATCCTTGGAATATTGACGATCATCTTCAATGCCACCGGGTTCATGATGGCCTGTGTCTATCTATCCGTACCGCAGGTCCTGATGCTCGGCTACACCTCCCCGATCGTGACCATGGCCGGAAGTTCGTTCTTCACGAAAGAAAGGCCGACTTCTATACAGGTCCTGTCGGGTTTCCTCGTATTGTTGGGCCTTTACGTCGGTTTCGTGATGGGAAGCAAAACCGACTTTTCTGTTTCCCCGGTCGGGCTGGCCTGGGGGTGCCTCTCTGTGGTGGGGGCGTCAGGACAGGCGCTGCTTTCGCGGAGAGTTTCGAAAACGGCGCTTCCCGATCCGCTCCTGCAGCTTTTCTTTTCCCACCTGCTCGGGGGCTTCGTTCTCATCAGCGCCAGAAGCCTGCTGACAGGCTGGCCGGACCTTGCGGCCCTGACCCCGCGCGGTTTTGCCCTGATACAGTATCCGGCCTTGTTGTCCGGACTCCTCGGTTACGGGCTTCTCTTCTCTGCCCTGAGGCTTATCCCTGCGTCCCTGGTAACCCTTATCTGCACGCTGGAAATCGTTTTCGCCCTCATGATGACCCCGCTGCTTGTTCGCCAGATCCCCACGACGAACGAAATAGCAGGGTGTGCCGTGATCCTTTTCGCGGTCGCGTGCTCCGTCGCAACCCGGCGGAGCACCAGCCCCGATCTTTCCGGCGCATAAGGCCTCGCGTCATTCCTTGATGGTGGCGATCTCCGTTTTTCCTTCCCTCGAATAAATCAAGAGAATGGACGCCCGCTGCCCCCATTTTTCCTCGAGGTAGGCCTGAAGTCCCTTCACATCGAACTCTTTCGTGGAACGGCCGTTGACCTCCAGGAGGATGTCGAGTTTGTTTAGGCCGGCTTCTGCAGCCTTGCTGCCCGGTTCCACCCTTTCGATGACGATGAATCCCTCGCCGTTTTTCTCCCCTAGCCTGATCCCAAGGCTTTTCCCGGCTGGGGCTACCGGTCCGCTTGTGGTTGTGGCGGTTTCGTTCGTGATTTGTTCTTTCGGGGTTCCGTCGAGCCGATTCCGTATTTCCCTAATCAGCGGAACCAGGTGGGCTACCGTTTGCTGCATGCTCTGCGGTCCCTGGCTGTCGACCTGGTTGACCATCAGCCTGATATTGCCGTCCCTGGGCAGGATATTGAACCTGACCCTGCTGTACGGCCCCGGCATGAAAAGGACGGAAGGCCCCTGTTTCCCCATGATGACCTTGTTGTCGTCGACTTCCTCGAGCGTGTAATTCTCCCTTGTCATGACCTCGATGATCACGTCCTGGACTTGCTGCACGGTTGTTCCGAGGATGGTCGTCGTGAACAGCTTGGCCGCCGCCCCCGTAGCACCTTGATTCGGCGTTGGCTGTGATGCCCCAGTCGAGCTTACAGCCGTGGGGGTCGGGGGAACCGGTTCCTGCCCGGTGTCTTCCAGGTTGTATTGGAGGGCTGTGTCGATCTTGTCCTTTACGGGAGTGCCCTTGGCGGGCTGGGAAGGGGTCAGAGAGTGGAACTCGGGCCTTTCTTTGACGAAGACGTGCGTTTCCAGCACGCGGTATTGACGGGTGGACGTGTCGACTTCGATTTTCTGCCCCCTCTCGTTTGCACCAAGCGGCTTGAAGACCTTAACGTTGTGGCAGAAAGTCAGGATGGGGCCTTTATTCAAGACGGTCTCCGCTTCGACGTCGCTGAACATTTTCCAGCCCAGGGAACTCGTTTCCTTGACCAGGACCCCGTTTGTGGCAAAGGCTGTGCCGGGTGCAAGAAAAATTAGGAGCAACAACGAGAATAGGCGTCTTTTCATAAAAATTCCCCCCTTGCCTGGTTTGCAGGCGAAAGCCGTGAATCCGTGGTGTTGTTCTAGTTTTTATGCAGAGCTTTGCATTGAACAACTTGATTTTATTGGAGGAAAGCACGGGCATCAAGATCCACCGTTTTCAAGGGTTTCCTGTATTACGACGGGACAACCGAAGGCGGGGCAAATACGGAGATGGGGACATCACCGGGTCTTCCGTCAAGAAGAAGCTTTCCTTGAAAGCGGCCGCCCTTGAGGGTAGTCTATTGATGGCCTGCGCCTTTCAGGCCAAATCTTGCGGTAAACGGAGGCTGCCATGCCATATTTTGCGCAACGGATGAAGACCATGGAAAAATCCGCCCAGATCATCCGCAATCTTTTCGGGGCCATGAACGACCCGAGCCTTATCTCCTTCGGAGGGGGAGCCCCTGCCAGGGAAGCTCTCCCCATCGACATCGTCAGGGAAATCGTGAACGATGTCATGAGAGTCGACAAGAAGGGTGTCGAGGCTCTCCAATACGGTAGTGTCAAAGGACTGCCGGACCTGAGGGAAGTGGTCGTGCGCGAGTTGCTGGCTCCAAAGGGGATCGAGGCGGAAGCGGACAACATCCTGATCACAAGCGGCGGGCTGGAAGGCATCAATCTTTTGTGCCAGCTTTTCATCGATCCGGGCGACGTGATCCTGGTCGAATCGCCGACGTTTGTCCATTGCGTGGAGATTTTCGAAATGTTCCAGGCCAGGTGCGTCAGCGTCGCAATGGACGGTGACGGCATGGTCACTGAAGACCTGGAGGAAAAGATCCGTAAGCACCGTCCCAAGATGGTGTACGTCATTCCGACTTTCCATAACCCCACGGGAAGGACCCTCTCCCTGGAACGTCGGAAGAGGATTGCCGAGCTGGGAAGCGAGTACGACGTGCTCATCCTGGAAGACGATCCCTACCGGGATATCCGGTACAGCGGAAGCGACCTGAAGCCGATCAAGGCCTTCGACGAAACCGGGCACACGGTGCTTGCCAACAGTTTTTCGAAGATTTTCTCCCCGGGGTCCAGGCTGGGCTATGTCCTTGCCGACCACGAGGTGAGCGCGAAGCTTTGCGATGCGAAAAGCGCAACGAACTCCCACACTTCGATGCTGCCCCAGGTGATCTGCGCGGAATTTTTCAGGAGGGGGCACTATCCGGCCCACCACAAGATGATTTGTGACCTGTACAGGGAAAGAAGGGACACGATGATCGAAAGCATCGACCGGTTCTTCCCCGAAGGAACGAAGAGGACCTTTCCCGACGGAGGCCTGTTCACCTGGGCCGAACTGCCGGGGGGGATCAACACCACCGAGCTGCTTGCCGAGTCGACAAGCAACCCCGCGATCAAGGTTGCCTTTGTCGCCGGTGAAGGCTTTTTCATCGAGGGAGGCGGCATGGGCAGCAACTGCATGAGGATCAGCTTTGGCGCGGTTTCGCCGGAGAAGATCAGGATCGGGGCTGAAAGGCTGGGGAACCTGATCCGCTCAAGGCTGGAATAATCCCGGGGCGGTTAGTCCTACGAAGGCTGCAAAAGGAAAAGAGCCCCGGCCGAGAGGTCCCTGAGCTGAGGATAACCTCGATCCTTTAGAGACAGGACCGGTTCGCGGACAGGCCAATCGATCGCGAGGCAAGGGTCGTTCCAGGCGATTCCGTGCTCATCCCGGGGAGAGTAGTAATCGGTGCACTTGTAGAAAAACAGGGCTTCCTCCGAGAGCGTGCAGAAACCGTGAGCAAAGCCCGGCGGGATATAGAGCTGGTTTCCCAGTTCGCCGTCAAGGGTTACGGCTGTCCACATGCCGAATGTCGGAGAGCCGAGGCGGAGATCGACCGAGACGTCCCAAACCTGTCCTTTCAGGGCGCAAACGAGTTTTCCCTGGGAGCGGGGGTTCTGGAAATGGAGCCCCCGCAACGTTCCCTTCGATGACCTGGAAAGGTTGTCCTGCACGAAGGACGAAGGAACTCCGAATCCAAGGTATTTCCCGGCATTCCAGGTCTCCATGAAAGCCCCGCGTTCGTCCGTGAAAATCTCTGGTTGAAACAGCCAAAGGCCCTTCAGGTCAAGTTCGGTTGCCTTCATGCGGCGATCCCTCCATAAGGCTGAGGAGATAGTCCCGGTACGGGCCCCCTTTCAGGCGCCCGGCAAGCTCTAGCAAGCGGTCATCCCCGATGAAGCCTCGCCTCCAGGCGATTTCCTCGGGACAGGAGATCATGAGCCCTTGCCGGTTCTGGATCGTAAAAACGAACTTCGAGGCTTCCAGCAGCGTGTCGGGCGTTCCGGCGTCCAGCCAGGCGAATCCCCTCCCCAACCTTTCCACCGACAAGGTCCCTTCCTCGAGGTAAAGCCGGTTCAATTCCGAGATTTCGAGTTCTCCGCGCCTCGAGGGACGGAGTCTTCCTGCTTTTTCGACGACCGTTCCGTCGTAAAAATAAAGGCCAACGATAGCGAAGTTCGACCGCGGTTTTTCGGGTTTTTCCTCGATGCAGCAGGCGCGGCCCTCCGAATCGAACTCCACGACCCCGTAAGGCCTGGCGTCCTTCATCGGGTATACGAAGACCGTCGCCCCGGAGTCCCGGAGAGCCGCTTGCCTGAGGAGGCCCGTGAGCCCCTGCCCGTAGAGGAGGTTGTCTCCCAGGATGAGCGCGCAGGGGTCTCCTGCGATGAAATCCTCGCCGACAAGGAAAGCCTGGGGCAGGCCGCCGGGTTCAGGCTGGACACCATAGGAGACGGAAATCCCCCATTGCGAGCCGTCCTCCAGCAGACGCCGGTAGGCCTGCCGGTCACCCGGGGTGGTGATCACCAGGATATTCCGAATTCCAGCAAGCATCAGCACCGACAAGGGGTAATAGATCATCGGCTTGTCGTAGATGGGGAGAAGTTGCTTGCTTGTCGAGACGGTCGCCGGGTAAAGCCGGGTACCCGAACCCCCGGCCAGGATGATGCCTTTACCGGTCATGAGATCACCTTCCCTTGCGTTCGGCCGATCCTCTCCGGCGGAAGGACGCCGGAGAGGATCTCTTCCACCCAGGGCTGGTTTGAAAGGTACCATTCCACCGTTTGCCGCAGGCCGGCCTGGAATTCCTTCTTCGGGTGCCATCCGATTCCCGTTTCGATTTTCGAGGTGTCCGTTGCGTACCGTCGATCGTGGCCCGGGCGGTCCGGGACAAACTCGACCAGGTCGAAGTGGCGCAGGCCATTGGGACGGGAGTGCAATTCGTCCAAGAGTACGCAGGTTTCCCGGATGACCTCCAGGTTCGATCTTTCCGCGTGCCCGCCGATCAGGTAGGTTTCTCCCGTCCTTCCTTTCTCCAGAACCTGCAGGAGGGCTTCGCAGTGGTCCTCGACGTGGATCCAGTCGCGGACATTTCTCCCGTCTCCGTAGATGGGGATCGTTTTTTCCCGGATGGCCCGGTTGATGGCCAGCGGGATGAGTTTTTCCGGAAATTGCCGGGGACCGTAGTTGTTGCTGCAATTTGTGACCAGAACCGGTAACCCGTAGGTGTGCCCGTAGGCGCGGACCAGGTGGTCTGAAGCGGCTTTGGATGCCGCATAAGGCGAACGGGGATCGTAACGGGAGGATTCCTGGAAAATCCCCTCGGGTCCAAGGGAGCCGAAAACCTCGTCCGTGGAGACGTGGAGAAAACGAAAGGCCTTCCGGCCGGTTTCGTCAAGACCTGTCCAATATTGCAGGGCAGACTGCAGCAGGGTATAGGTCCCGACGATATTGGTTTGAACGAAGGAGCCGGGTTCGTCGATGGATCGGTCGACGTGGGATTCGGCAGCCAGGTGAATCACTCCGCAGGGTTTGAAGCGCTTGAAGGCATCCGAAACGAGGGGAAAGTCGCAGACGTCCGCGCGGAGGAAGGAGTAGGAATCAGAGCGGATATCCGTTATTGAAGCGAGGCTTCCGGCATAGGTCAGCTTGTCGAGGTTAAGGACCTCATATCCCCTGGCCAGCGCCAGTCGAACCAGGGTACTGCCGATGAAACCGCATCCGCCCGTGACGAGAAGAGATTTATCCTTCCTGTTCAAGGGAGGGCCTCCTTAGCTCGAAAGGAAGCTTGAGCGGAGTGTCGGGAAGCGTCGCAGGCCTGTCGCCCGCGAGAGGAAAGTATAGGTTGAAACGGACCCCGTGCTTGACCAGGTTGAGAATACCGTTGAAAAAAGAGGCTTCGAAATCCCTTCCTTCCGCAAGTTTCTCGTGTTTTTTACAATTTGCCCACACCCCCGCTTTTTGAAGCCGGGTCAGCAGGGACTCGTTCTGTTTGATCTGGCTATCGATGCAATGCAGGACGTCACGGATGCATTTTGCCCGGTAGGCCGAATCCTTGTGCCCGTGAGTGTGCCTGCGGTAATACACCGCGTCGAAATCCCGGTAAAGGAGGGGGATTCCGAGGCTGGTCGCCTCCAGCCACCGTGGCCAGTCGGGGATATGCGTCGTCATCGCCAACCCCTTGGAAATTCGGTCGAAAAAGGACCGAGGGTAGAAGGCTCCCGGGGTGGGGATGCTGCTGCAAATCGATAGGATGCCGAATTGCCTGCGGGGAGGAAGAGAGAGGAGCCTGCGTGTGTGAAGCCCCGGTTCCGTTTCCTTGACCAGGAAGTCCTTCCCGGTCCAATGAAACCCGATGACGTTTCCAAAGAGGACCGATTCAGGGGATTCCAGGTGAAAGCGGATGCCATTTTTGATCGCTTCGGGCGCCAGGAGGTCATCTCCTCCCAGCAGCTTGATGAGGTTTCCCGTGGAGAGGGAAATTCCCTTCATGATGTTCCGCGTGGTTCCAAGGTTGGTTTCATTCCGGCAATAGACAACCCGTTCGAAAGCATCTTGCCGTGTTTCAAGCCAGCGCCTGCAAACCGCACCCGTATTGTCCCCGGAGGCGTCATCGCAAACGACGAGTTCCATCGGCCGATAGCCCTGGTGAAGGGTCGAGTTCAGGGTATCTTCGATCAGGTCTTCCTGGTTGTAGGTGAACACGATGACGGAGGCCAGTTCATTCACCGCGCGCATCCTCCTCGGACTTCTTCTTTTCGAATGTTTAGGATCGAGAGAAAATAAACTAACCATGAGGATAGCGAAAAGGAGGAAAGACATCAAATGAAAAAGCCGGGAACGATCAGGGTGGCCATCGCCGGTGCCGGAGCGATGGGCAAGGGGATCGCCTATCAATGCCAATTCACCGAGGGAGTCCGATGTGTTGCCCTGGCTGACACAAGGATCGAAAAGGCGATCGAGGTCGCCGCCTGGCTTGGTTTTGAGCCGATCCCCATCGGGTGGCCTTCCGATGTGGGGGGGACCCAGTGCAAAGACGGGATGGCGGTGTCGGAAGACGCCTGCCTGCTGGCCGAATCCCCGGATGTCGATATCTTTATTGACGCGACGAGCGCGGTTTCGGAAGCGGGGCGCTTTTGCGAACTGGCTTTGAAGAGCGGAAAAGACGTCATCATGATGAACGCCGAAGCCGACCTCATCTTTGGGCCTTATTTCCTGGAACTGGCAAAGAGAAATGGTGTTGTCTACACCAGTTGCGACGGCGACCAGCACGGCGTCATCAAGCGGATTGTAGACGACATCCGGCTTTGGGGATTCGACCTTGTCATGGCCGGAAACATCAAGGGATTCCTGGATCGGAGGGCCAATCCTCACAGCATCGCTCGCGAGGCTGAAAAGCGAAGGCTGGATTGCCGAATGACAACGGCCTACACGGATGGGACCAAGTTGTGCATCGAGATGGCCCTTCTTGCCAATGCCCTTGGGCTCGATGTCTCGACTGCCGGCATGACCGGCCCCCGCCTCTCGGAAGTCAGGGAGGTTCTCGAAGCCTTCGACTTCCGGAAGTTATGGGAAAGAAGGCAGGGGGTCGTGGATTACATCCTGGGAGCAGAACCGGGCGGCGGAGTATTTGTCGTCGGTTATTGCGAGAACGAGTACCAAAGGTTCATGATGAATTATTACAAGATGGGCGAGGGGCCATTTTACCTGTTTTATCGGCCGTACCATCTCTGCCATGTCGAGGTCGGGAAGACGATCCTGGAGACGGCACTCTTGAAAAAGCCCCTACTGGCTCCTGCCTGCGGTTTCCGGACAAACGTGAACGCCTATGCGAAAACGGACCTCGGGAAAGGAGCGCAGTTAGACGGCATAGGGGGTTTTTCGTGTTATGGCTTGATCGAATCGACCTTGCAGGACGAAGGGAGGGGCGTACCGATCTGCCTGGCCGAGGGAATGATCCTGAAGAGGGACATTCGGAAGGACGGTAAGATCACCTGGGAGGATGTGGACTTCGAGGCGGATCGCAACGATATCGCCATGTACAGGAAAGCCCAGGCATGCTGCAGTATGAAGTGCTCCCGGTGAGTCAACGAGGCAAAGTTGGTTCTTGGGATGAAGCACTACCAAAATGGATAATTTTGTTTATAATTGACCCTACTATTGAATCAATAGGGGGTGCCGAGAATGGGAGTGCTGCAGGAGTATGCGCAGAAACTGAGAAGCCCGGAGGAAGCGGTACGAGCGGTAAAGAGCGGGGACTGGCTGGATTTCGGTTTCGGGCTTTCCATGCCCGACCTCCTGGACGAGGCCCTTTCCCATCGTGTTTCTGATTTGTCGGACCTGAAAATCAGGGGGGCGTTGGCCCTGAGGCCCGTGAAAACCGTGGAGGCCGACCCTGGCAGGGAGAGCGTGTGTTATTCGAGCTGGCATTTCAGCGGCTACGAGAGAAGGCTTCACGATGCCGGGATCTGCAACTACATCCCCATGATTTACCGCAATAAGCCGAATTTTTACCGTAAAAGCCTCGAAGTGGATGTTGCCATGCTGCAGGTTGCACCGATGGACAGGCATGGATGGTTCAATTTTTCACTGACGAACTCGGCTTCAAGGGCGATCTGCGAAACGGCACGGTACGTCATCCTGGAAGTGAACGAGGGACTCCCGAGGGCCCTTGGAGGGCGTGAGGAAGGCATCCACATCTCGGAAGTGGATGCCGTCGTCGAAGCGGGGAACCGGCCGCCTGTGGAAATGCGCCCCGCGGAACCCAGCAACCTGGACCGCCGGATCGCCGCGCATATCGTGGAGGAAATACCCGATGGAGCCACGATCCAGCTTGGAATCGGCGGACTCCCCAACGCTGTCGGAAGCCTCGTGGCGGACTCCGGCCTCCGTGACCTGGGGATGCATACCGAAATGCTGGTCGATGCCTACCTGGTTCTGCACAGCAAGGGAAAACTGACGAACCGGAGAAAGGGGATCGACCGTTTAAAGGGAACCTGGACCTTCTGCGTCGGCACCCGGGACCTTTACGAATGGGTGAACGAGAACCCCGGCCTGGCGTCTTACCCCGTCGACTACACAAACGATCCGCGCGTCATGGCCCAGCTGGATTCCCTCATCAGCATCAACAGCTGCATCGAAGCCGACCTTTACGGACAGGTGTGTTCCGAGTGCTCCGGCATCCGCCATATCAGCGGAACGGGAGGCCAGCTGGACTTCGTAACCGGTGCCTACCTATCGCGGGGCGGAAAGAGCTTTATCTGCTTCCCCTCGACCTACACCGACAAGACAGGGCAGATCGTCTCCCGGATCCTGCCGGCCATGAGGGAAGGGAGCGTGGTTACCGATCCCCGCACACAGACGCACATCCTTGTCACGGAATGGGGGAAGGCGGACCTCGCTGGCCGATCCACCTGGGAGAAGGCAGAAAGAATCATCGGGATCAGCCACCCGAGTTTCCGGGATCACCTGGTCCGGTGTGCCGAGGAGATGGGGATATGGAGGAAGACGAACCGGATCCCGTAGCGAGCGGGGAAGCCTGTTCCGCGTCTAGAAGTCCGTCACATACCGGAACCGCTTCCTGAATTCCTCGGGAGAAAGCCCGGCCGCGACGGCCAGCTTCTCGAACTCGATCCCCGGTTCGAAATCCCGTTTTTCCAGCCTTATCATGTATTCCCTTGCAATCCGGTACTGGATTGAATCCGTGTTCACCATCCGGATCTGGGTCTTTTTCGTCGCAGGGTCCATGATCTCGGCAAAAGGAATCGGGACGATCCGGTCGTTCTGGATCGTGATCATGGCATTCGTCCCGCCGTTTCTCAGGAATTCAATGGCGGCATAACCGAGGTTGCGCGTGTATTCGATATCGAAGGCGTTGGGAGGCGCGCACCGGACTTCGTAGCCGACCTCCTTGTTGTTGATCGTCATCTTGATCCCGAGTGTGTTGAGGTTCGCCAGCAACTCTTTCTTGAGAACATCGGAGAAATTGATTTCCGCATAGCGGATGTGCCCATGATCGTCGCATTCCAGGCAATCCGCGGCCTCGAGGTCCTCGATTCGGATTTTTTCGATCAGGCCCTCCGCAACGACGGCAACCCCGTAATTTCTTCCGGAGGCCAACCTTTTGACAATGGATCCCGTCAGGATATCCACGACCAGGGACAGGGGGATTTTCCTGTTGGATGGGAATTCCTCGGGGATAAGTGTCAGTGTGGCTCCTGCGCTCTTGCCGATGCCGAGGGCGAGATGACCGGCCACCCGTCCCATGGCAACGACAAGAAACCACCTTCCCGTGGTCTTTGCGTCGACCATGAGGTTCGAGACGATCTGGGACCCGAGGGACCGCGCCGATTCGAAGCCGAACGTGGGGATACCGCCGGGCAGAGGCAAGTCGTTGTCGATGGTTTTGGGAACGTGGACGAAACTGATCGTGAGCCCGCGGTTGTTCTTGGCGTAGTCGGCCACGCGGGAGGCCGCGTAGGCCGTGTCGTCGCCCCCGATCGTGACGAGATGGGTCACCCCCAGCTCGATGAGCGTGTCCACGACGTTCCGCAAAGAGTCCTCGTCCTTGGTGGGGTTGAACCTCGACACCCTTAGGATGCTTCCCCCGTCGGAATAGATCCGGCTGACCATGTCGATCGTGAGGGGGGTGATCACCTTTTCGCCCTTTCCAAGGTTCGCGAAGCCATCGTAAATCCCGTAGACTTCCCAGCCCGATTTCTTTGCCTCGATGGTCACCGAGCTGATGACGCTGTTGATGCCCGGCGCGGGCCCACCACCGCAGACAATCGCAAGGGTCTTTTGCCCGGACGTGATCATGGCAGCCCTCCTTCGAACAGACAGAGATCGATGGGTCTTGCATTCTTTCTAAATGATAGTATAAAGCTTTACTAAACGGAAGCTTTTAATCCAACGGATTTTCCACGATATCCGGAGGAGCGGCAAGCGGGTTCATACTTGATCGGGATTGAAATAACCTGCCAATGGAGCCTGTGGAAACGGGGGAGGGGAAATGAACGCACCGCTGGTTTTAAGAGAGGTCCAGTGCAAGACCGCGTTGAACAGGACCGGCATCCCGGGCTATGATTATTGCCTGAATCCCTATGTCGGATGCGCCCACGCCTGTGTTTACTGCTATGCATCGTTCATGAGCCGTTTCAGGGATCATGAGGAAGAATGGGGAGAATTCCTGGATGTCAAGGTGAACTTTGCGGCCGTATTGGCCCGGCAGCTGCAGGCTTGCAGGAAAAAGCCGGAAGGAAAAGTCCTGCTTGGGACGGTGACCGATGCCTACCAGCCGGCGGAGGCGGATTATGGGCTTACCCGTTCCAGCCTGGAGATCCTGGCCGATTACCGGCTGCTGGGTGTCCATGTCCTCACCAAGTCGGCCATGGTCCGCCGGGATATTTCGATTCTGAGCCGGTTGCGGTCCTGTGAAGTGGGGTTCACGATCACCACCATGGATAGGGCGGTCTCGGGAATCATAGAGCCCGGTGCTTCTCCTCCGGAACTCAGGCTGGCAGCCGCACGGGATTTGCAATCCTCGGGGATTCGCGTGTGGGTTTTCATCGCTCCACTGTTGCCGGGATTGACCGATTCGGAGGCGTCCCTGGGTTCCCTTTACAGTGCGCTTCGCGAGGCAGGGATCAACGAAGTGCAGGTTGACCACCTCAACCCCTACCCGGCGGTGGTGCAACGGCTGCGAGCGTTATACCGGCGCCATTTCCCCTGGGCCTTGCCCGCATTGAGCGAATCCATTCAATGCCCCGGACGATATCGGCAAAAGCTGGATACACGAATCCTGAGGCTGGGAAACGGGTAAACCCCTGGAGGTAGGTCACGGAGGGATTCGTGAATTGTCGGGCCTTTGACGTAACCGTCGATGCGGAACTCGATTCCTCTTCGAAAATGACCGCTTCTTTGCCTGCCAGGCTCAAGCCGCAAAAACGACATAAACCGACCCGCCGGTTCTAGCAAGGCCTTTCGGGGATCGGTCCCCTTTTTTTCTCTCCCTCTTTATGAGGTTAAAATGACACTATGGAATTCTGACTGGCTAAGTGGGGCATGAGCTTTTCCCCGTCGCTTCCGCGCGCTCAATCCAGGAGGCGATCGGAACAGGCCGATGGAACGGGGGGCGGTTCGGTGAGCGCGGTAAGGGAACTTTTCAAGTATGTGAAACACCCTTCGAAAATCATTCCTCGTTTATGGAACCAGGTTCGCTTTCCCTTTAACCGTGTTCTTGCCAAAGCCTGGGTCCGTTTTCGCGGTCGCGAGGTTGTTCATCGGGGCCGCCCCGTTTTCCTCTACGGAGGCTTCGCGGGACGGCGATACGGGGACAACAGCGCGGCCTTTTTCGAGTACATGCTGCAGAACCACCCCGAGATCGAATCCTTCTGGGTCATCCGCAGGGACTGCTTTCCTGAAACCCTGCAGGGAAAGCCGATTCCCGACCCCCGGCGAATCCTGTTTAGAGGGACGTTCCGGGCCAACATTCTTACGCTTGTCGCGGATGCGCTCATCTTTTCCCACGGGCGTTACGACATCACGGATTACGGGACCCGCGAGACGCCGGAAGCCCTGAATGTCATGCTGGATCATGGGATAACCGGCCTGAAACGGGAGAGGAGGGCAACGCGGTCTTCCGCGGAGCTGGACGTAATTGCTTCCAGTTCCCGGTGCGAAGCGCAGATTCACGAGAAGGAATGGGGCATTCCTCCGCATAAGATTGCGATCACAGGACTTCCAAGGCACGACCGCCTGCTGTCGCTAAAGGGATTCCGAACCGGCCGCCCGCCGGGAATCCTGTTTATGCCGACCTGGAGGGAGTGGAACTCACGAAAAGTGTCATTGGCCCGGACACGGTTCTTCCGCGAGATCCAATCTTTCCTTCTGGATCCGAACCTGTCGGAAATCCTCGTGGGGAAGGGAATCCGCCTACGTTTTTACGTCCATATGTGGATGCGTGAATTTTTCGATGAGTTCAAGCGAAAGTTCGAGGTGAACCATGTAGAGGTCCTCGACCAGGGGGTCGACCTGCAGGAGGTTTTGCTTGACAGCTCCCTCTTGGTCACCGACTACTCGAGCATCAGCTGGGACTTCCTGCTGGTGGACAAGCCGGTCCTCTTCTACCAGTTCGATCTTGAGGAATATCTTAGCCGGACCGGGGCCTATCTCGATCTTAGGGAAGATCTGTTCGGGCCTGTCGCCCGTACGGCGACGGAAGCGGCCGATTGGGTCCGGCGCTTCGTCGAGAGCGGTTTCTCCACGAAGCCCTTCGCCGACAGAATGGAGCGGGCAAAAGAATTCGCCTTCGCCTATCGCGACGGGAAAAATTGCGAAAGGTTGGCCTTGGAGATCTTTAAAAGAGAACCGTCCAGGAAGGGATCTCCGCTTGCTGTTGGATGATCGGTCGAGAAAAAGCCTTCAGGCAACACGGCGGTTTCCCCACTCCTACCTCAGGATGGCAACCCCCCGTTGATCCCGGAAGCTTTCCCTTGCTCGTTCACACCGGCTAAAGGCCCCTCCATCGAGAAGCCGATTTCTTTTGAGAAGACCCCGTGACCGAACCTTACCCCCTGTGACGAAAGCCGCGCGTATCGCTTCGGTCATGAACGTTATCCTATTGGGATTTCCCTTGGCAGAGCACAGGCCATGTGACCTCCACCTTTCCGTTTCGGATCCCGTGGATGAACTCATGAAGATTCGTCGTCGGGCAGGCATGGTTCGGAATGATCTCGAGCTTGTCCCCGATGGAAAATTCAAGCCCGGAAGAGGGGGGAATGTCGAAGGAGGAGTGTTCGTCCGACATCCGGTCGAGGAAGATTTCGGGGTGGTCCTTGAGCCTGCCGTGCCCTATTGCCCGGGTCACGCCCTTCTCCTGGACGTAATAGGTCAGGGACTTGGTCCCGGCGTCGAGGACGACACGTTCCGGCGTGGGCCTGCTGATGACGGTGGCCAGAACGGTCTGGGCGCAGAAGGCCGTCGTCCCGATCAGTTGGGCCTGGTCAGCATCGAGGAAGATGTAGGTTCCGGGCCGGATTTCCGTAATTCCCCGCTCGATTCCGTCCACCAGCAAGGAGGGGGTGGAGCCGATCGAGATTTCTTCCACGGGTATCCCGGAGCGCCTCAACAGGTCTGCCGTTTCGAGCATCCGTTCCTGGCTTTGCCGGTTGATCTCGCGGACCTCCTCAATTGTCTCCGCGTCATAGCTCTGTCCATCGTGGGTATAGATCCCCCTGAGGTGTAGTCCCGAAGCTCCGGCAACTCTCCTGGCCAGCTCCAGGGCGGGTGCCCCGGGATGAATACCCGTGCGGGGGTCTCCCGTCTCGATGTCGATCAGGACGTCGAGGGAAAAGGGTTCCCCCTCCATTGCACGGGAAAGCATCTCGACGTGAACCGGATCGTCAACACCCACCGCAAGCCTCCGGACCCGTTTCAACAGCCTTTTCAGCCGCTCAAGCTTGACTGGGCCGACGATCTCGTTCGCGATGAAGATGTCGTCCAACCCCTCCGAGGCCATGACCTCGGCTTCTCCCAGTTTTGCGACGGTAATACCCGTTGCCCCCATGGCCTCCTGGATTTTCGCGATGGCGGGGGTTCGGTGGGTTTTCACATGCGGCCGCAGCCTGACGCCCGCCAGGGTGGCCTTTTCCTGCATGAAACGGAGGTTGTGTTCCATCCGGTCCAGGTCGACAAGCAAAGCCGGGGTATCCAGTTCGAGAAAGGCGGTTCCTTTCATGTCCATCTCTCCTCTCCCAATCTTCTCCTGAAGTCCACTCGCACGGTCTCCCTAAGGTTCTTCACCGATCTTCAAGCCATTCGTAAAGGGCTTCGGCAAGAGCGATCCGTTTCTCGGAAAAATCGTGAGAACAGGAAAGCTCGACGATTCTTTTCGGTCCCCCGGCCCGTTTCATTAGATCAGCCAGGGGGAATTGGTGGACCGGGGGTGGGGCGACCGTGTCCGAAGACGCGATGACGAGCATCACGTCAGGGGCATGGAATGGGGCCGGGTTAACCAGCAAGTCCCATTCTTCCCTTTTCTCCCGAATTTCATCGAGTAGGGATTCGGCGGACGCTCCCTCAAGGGGATTCAAGCCGCAGGAGAAAAGGTTGTAGGTCTCTTCATAGGCAGCCTTATCCCCCGCCTCGATACGGTTTGCCTGCATCGAGAGGTTGTAGGGAGCCAGAGGAGCAAACCCGCGGAAGTCCATTCGGTCTCTCGCGGCGAGCAGGGTTAAAAAACCCCCGACGCTGTGTCCGGCTAGAAAGACCCTATCCCTGTCAATCCTGTTCAGGCGAGAGAAGCCTTCATCGGCGATCGTCCTTCGGACGGTTCCCAGGTCCGAGTAAGCCTGTCCGAAGGAATAGGAACCGCGGCTGCCCCAGCATCCGGAATAATGAAACACCAGGACGTTGATGCCGCACCGGCTCAACATGTGGGCGATATCGAGGTTCTTCTCGTTGCCGGGGAAGCCGTGCAGGAAGACCAGGGTTTTGTGCGGACCCTTTCCGTTCGCCAGGTAGATAAGGCCCAAAAGCCGCTCCTCGAAAAACAGGGGAGACATGCCGGGCGGGAAGGAAGCATCGACAGTCGATGGATCCCGGGCCAGATCAGCTTTCAAGTTTATTTCTCTCCTCTCGATGACGTCCGATAGTCTTTCTGAGTCTTCCCCCCACAGTTTATGGCGTTCCCTTTGAAGCGTCCAATAAGAACGGTGCCAGGGCTTCCGTTAAGAAGCCGGGCACCGTTTGCCTTTCTCTGCCGAGGAGCCAACGGCTCCAGGAATCCTAGACCCCTCAGCCCGAGGGAGCGCAACCGCCGCCTGAATTCTGGCGGACGGATTCTCCCTCCAGCAGGATGAGGATGCGGCATCGGCAGAATGGGCACTTTTCCGGTTTCCCCTCGTGCTCGAAAGTCCTCTCGCATGATGCGCAGCGGTACTTTCTGACAGGTTCCTTCTGCATCATCATCCCTCCTTCCCGAACCGAAAATTATTATACCGAACAAGGATATTTACATCAATTTATCATGATAGAAAGAGTCGGCTGGATTCCTGGGTTGCCCGGTGAAGCACCAATGGGATTCCCCTGGGGGGTTCCCCGGTTTGTGTTATCATCATGCTGCAGTCCGGCTGAAGGGGACGCGATGAAAGTGAATGGCCGAAAAGCGGCCGGCCCAGCGGAGCATTGCCTCGGTCCTCCCGTTTGACCGAAGCGGTTAGAGCCATCCTGACATCGAAGGGGAGTGTCGCAGATGAAGAACTTGAAGGGCTCCAAAACGGCGGAGAACCTGATGAAGGCTTTTGCGGGAGAATCACAGGCGAGGAACCGTTACTCCTATTACGCATCGGTTGCGAAAAAGGAAAACCTGGTCCAGATCGCGAATCTCTTCACGGAAACGGCCGATAACGAGAAGGAACACGCGAAGCGGTTTTTCAAGTTTCTGGCCAAAGACCTGAACGGTGAAATGGTCACGGTCGACGCTTCCTACCCGGTTGCGCTCGGGGACACGAAACTGAACCTCCTTGCAGCCGCGGATGGGGAGCGAGAAGAATGGGGGGAGTTGTATCCTTCCTTCGCCGACGTGGCGGATGAGGAAGGATTCCCGGAGATCGCGACCGTGTTCCGCATGATTTCCGAAGTGGAAAAACATCACGAGGCCAGGTATCGCAGGCTCCACGCCAACCTGGTTTCAGGGAAGGTTTTCAGCAAACCCCAGGAGACGGAGTGGAAGTGCGGTAATTGCGGCTACGTCCACAAGGGAACATCGGCTCCGGACATGTGCCCTGCCTGTGCCCATCCCCAGGGATATTTCGAAGTCCTGGCGGAAAATTACTAGCGAGATTCAATTTACCAGGGGCCTCCCAGTCGAGGGGAGGCCCTTTTTGGCATCCGAGGCGGAAGAAGGATCGAAAGGGATGTGATCGACTTGGGGGATCGTCTGGATCGGGTTGTGCGTGGCGCAAAAGTGGTTGACGGCACCGGGAAGCCCCAGTTTGAAGGCGATGTGGGGATAAGGGACGGAAGGATTTCCCGGATCGGACTGGGGCTCGAAGGGGAGGAGATCCTCGATGCTTCGGGATCGATCCTGTGTCCCGGATTCGTGGATATCCACAATCACGCGGACCATGGAATCCTGGCTTTCCCGGGTGCGGAAAGCTATGTCATGCAGGGGATCACGACTTCAGTTGTCGGGAACTGCGGGCTTTCCATGGCTCCCCTGGATCCGGCCCGCGTGGGCCTGGCACGGCGCTATCTCGCTCCTTTCCTTCGGAAGGAGGTGGAATACGGATGGGACTGGACTTCAAGCGCTGAGTTTTTCCGAAGGGTCGAGGAAAGGGGTATTGCCCTGAACCTGGCTCCCCTTGTCGGGCACGGGACGATCCGAATTGCCGTCAAGGGCTTCGATGAAGGCGTTCCCACCTGCGAAGAGATGGCCCGGATGAAGCGGTTGCTGGCTCAAAGCCTGGAAGAAGGAGCTTTCGGGCTTTCCAGCGGACTGATCTATCCGCCGGGCAGTTACGCACGACCGGAAGAACTCGAGGAACTGTCGGGGGTCTTGAAGGATTTCGGCGGGTATTACGCCACCCATATGCGGAACGAGGGGGACCGGCTTTTCCAGTCCCTAGAGGAGACCCTGGCCCTCGGAGAGAGAAATGGGATTTCAATCCAGGTTTCACACCTCAAGGCGGTCGGCAAGGCGAACTGGGGCAAGGTCCCGGAAGCGCTTCAGCGCATGGAAGCCGCCCGGCAGAGGGGCGTGAACGTGAATTGCGACGTTTACCCTTACGAGGCGGGGATGACGACCCTGACTGCACTGCTTCCTCCCTGGGCTCTTGAAGGAGGCGTGGAGCAGATGCTCCGCCGATTGTCCGATGCGGCCGAAAGCCGGAAGATCGAAAAAGACATCGAATCGGGAATCCCCGGATGGGAAAACTGGTCCAGTTCTCTTGGCTGGCAAAACATCGTGATCAGCGAGTGCGAGGCCCGCAAAGACCTGGAAGGGGCATCTCTCGAAGAGATCGCTCGACACGGGAAAATCCCGCCTGCCAAGGCTCTTTTCGAGCTTTTGCTTGAAACCGGAGGGAGCGCAACGATGCTCCTTTTCGGGATCGGGGAGGAAGACCTGAGGGAAGCGCTCCGCAGCCACATGTCCTGTATTGCCTCCGATTCCTGGGTCAACGCGCCTTGGGGTGGTGGAAAACCGCATCCCAGGGGGTACGGGACTTTTCCGCTGTTCCTGAGGAGGATGGTCCGGGAAAGCGGAGATCTTTCCTGGGAAGAGGCGATAAGGAAAGTTACCTCGTTGCCTGCGGAAAAGGCCGGGATCAAGGGCCGGGGCAGGATCGAGCAGGGCTTCTGGGCGGACCTGGTGATCCTCGACCCGGGCACGGTAGGGGATTTGGCGACATTCCAGGCCCCGCACCAATACCCTGTCGGGCTCCACCATGTCATGGTGAACGGTGAATGGGTCGTGAAGGACGGGAAGCCGACCGCCTCCATGCCCGGCAAGGTCCTCAAGCGGGGCGCATAGGGAACGGTACGGGGCAAGAAACACCAAACGGGCTTAAAGGCAACGGCCTTGGCCTCTATGTTATATAATGATTATCATCTTCAGTGTCTTTCTGATCGGAAAGGAGTGATCGCATTGCCCGAGCAACCGGTCAAATGTACCGTCCCAGCGCCAACGGTGAGTGCTCCGGAAGAAGCGTCGGTAACTCCTGCGGAAGGGAAAAAGGAGGTCACGAGGATGGGTGTAACGGTCGCGATGAAAGCCCCTGACTTTACCGCTCCGGCCTACCTAAAAGGGAAATTCACGACGGTCAAGCTATCCGACCATCTGGGGAAATGGGTTGTTCTCTGTTTCTACCCCGGAGATTTCACGTTCGTCTGAGCGACCGAAGTGTCGGCGGTCGCCGACCGATTCCAGGAATTCCAGGACCTGGGCGTGGACGTCATTTCGATGAGCGTGGACAGCCAATTTGTCCACAAGGTTTGGAACGACGTCGAACTCTCGAAGATGGTCGAGGGAGGAGTCCCTTTCCCGATGGCTTCGGATGGGGGCGGCACGATCGGAAAGGTTTACGGTGTCTATAATGAGGCAGGGGGAGTGGACTTCCGCGGCCGCTTCATCATTGACCCCGACGGTGTTATCCAGGGGATGGAAATCCTGACTCCGCCGGTGGGACGCAATGTCGATGAAACGATCCGGCAAATCAAGGCCTTCCAGCATGTCCGGAAAACCCAGGGCAAGGAAGTGACGCCTTCAGGGTGGACTCCAGGCGGAAAAGTCCTTCATCCTGGGGAAGACCTTGTGGGGAACGTCTGGAAGGAATGGAACCCGAAGGACGCCTACGGCAAATAAGGCCTCCCTTCGGCGGGTTCCCCTTCGGATCGAGAGCGAAGGCCTCCCGCTGGGAGGCCTTCATTTTTCCGCGGCCTATTCTCTCCTGTAGCGGGGAGAGGTTCCCCCTCTCATGCAGGACTGGAGGTCGTTGGAAGTGTACGTAAGATGGTTGGAAAGGGCTGCGACAGCGCCTTCCAGGTTCCCGGATTCCACGGCGGCGAGGATTTCCCGGTGCTGCTTCTGGGAATCGCCTCTCATGGAAGCGAGGTGGATTCGGATGTAACGGTCCGTTTTCTGCCTGAGGCGGGCCAGCGTGTCGAGGGTAAGGGGACGGTCGGCCGGTTCATAGAAGAGGTTGTGGAACATCTGGTTGAGATCCCTCCAACGGATGCAGTCCATTTCCGACTCCATCTCTTTGAGGATCGTCCCGGCTTCTTCCAGGATTCTCCGCGTGATCTTGGGAAAAGCGATGCGCATCAGGCTGGTTTCAAGCGCGGCGATCATCTCGTAAAGTTCGCGGGCTTCCTCCAGGGAAAGCGTCGTGACGACAGCCCCCCTGTACCCGCGGAAAGTGACGAGCCCTTCCGTTTCCAAAAGCCGGAGCGCTTCCCGCAGGGGGATGGGGCTGACTTTCAAGCGCTGGGCCAGGGTGGCTTGCGGAAGAGGTTTCCCCTCCTCGATGATCCCCCTGTAGATCGCCTCACGCAGGACGTTCGCGATGTAGTAGGGGGCGCTTGAATCCCCCGAGATTCGATTTGCCAGATCTTCAAGTTCGCTATGGTTTTCCACCTGGACACCTCCCTCCGGCACGTCCGTTTGTTCCCCGATTGAAATATAATCCCCGATCCGGGAAATATAGGAAAGCAGTCCAAAATATATCACTTTGACAGACGGATTCGATCAACTTCATACTAAGCAGGGTACCCAAGAATATCCGGGCCCCGTCCCTTCGGACTCGGAAAAACATCCTCGGTTCCATGCCTGTCTTGGAGAGGAGATGGCTAAAAGATATGAAAAGGATCCTTATCACGGGGGCGAACGGCCAGATCGGGGTCGAGTTGACGCCTTACCTGAGAAAGCTTTACGGAAGCGAAAACGTTCTTGCCACGGACCTCAGGGAAGCGGCAGGACCGGTTTTTGAAGGGGGGCCGTTCGACCTTCTCGATGTGTGCGACGGGGCGGCTTTCTCCAGGTTGATGTCCTCTTTCGGGGCGGATACGCTGATCCACCTGGCGGGAATTCTTTCCGCCACCGGGGAAGCCAAGCCGCAGTTGGCCTGGCAGGTTAACGCGAATGGAACGTTCACCGCGCTCGAGTGCGCCCGGTCTGTCGGCGCCGCGGTCTTCTTTCCCAGCTCGATTGCGGCGTTCGGTCCCACTACGCCTCGCAAGCAGACGCCCCAGGACACCCTCCAGCGCCCAACGACCATTTACGGGGTCGCGAAAGTCACCGGAGAGCTTCTTTGCGATTACTACCACCTGAAGTACGGTCTTGACACGAGGGGGCTGCGCTTTCCCGGCCTGATCTCGTACCAGGCCCTGCCCGGCGGCGGAACCACGGATTATGCCGTGCATATCTACTACGATGCCGTCTCTAAGGGTTCCTACACGAGCTATATCGCGGAAGGAACCTTCATGGACATGATGTATATGCCGGATGCCCTGGAGTCGATCGTCCGGCTGATGGAAGCGGATCCCTCGAGGCTCGTCCACCGGAATGCCTTCAATATTTCGGCAATGAGCTTCGAACCGGGGCAGATTGCCGCAGAGATCAGGAAGCACCTTCCGGGTTTTGTCCTGGACTTCGACGTGGATCCGGTTCGGCAGGGGATAGCGGAGTCCTGGCCGGACTCGCTGGATTGTTCCGCCGCGAGGGAAGAATGGTCCTTTTCGCCCCGGTACGACCTTTCCCTGATGACGGCCGATATGCTGGAAAGAATAAGGGAAAAGCTGCACCGCGCTTCGTCGTGACCGGAGGGGGTGTCCAATGAGTTTCCTTGGGTTCATTTTTGTCGGCCTTCTCGCCGGGTGGCTGGCGGGACACCTGGTCAAGGGTGGTGGGTTCGGCGTTGTGGGGAACATCGCGGTCGGTGTGGTCGGCGCCTTGATCGGCGGATTCCTGGCGAGGAACCTGGGGTTTTCGGTCGGGAGCGGTTTCTGGGGAAACCTGCTGACGGCGACTCTCGGTGCAGTTGTCCTCCTCGTTCTGATAAGGCTGGTCCGAAAGTGAGGAGAAACGCTCCGGCAGGATTGCCTTCAACCTTTCACTCGGGATCTTCCTCGCCAGGCAGTTCCCGGTAGTTCCATAGGACAAGAGCTTCTCCGTTTGCGAGGCGGAACACGTTGCCCTCGATCGAAACCGGGACGGTGGATCCGTCTTTCCGGGTTCGACGGACGGCCTCGGTGAAAACCCGTTCCCAGATCTTGATGCGGTCGACCTGAGAATCCGAACTGGCCATCATCTCGGGGGTCGTTGCGACGAGGTGGTCAAGCCTCTTTCCGACGGCTTCCTCTGCCGTATGGCCGAAAAGTTCGGTGAAGGCCCGGTTGATCTTCAGGATAATGGTGTTCGTGTCGCACAAGGCGATGGCATCTTGTGAGTCCTGGAGAAGGGCTTCGAATATCCTGGAATATTCGTGTTCGGAATCCTGCATGAAGTCAGATCCTCCCCGGTCAGCGCACCTCGCGTGATTTCTCCCGGTATTGTACACTCGAAACCCTTAAATTTCCCTCTCGTCTATACTAGTCAAGAAAGAAGATCGCTTTTTCTCTTGCCGCACACCGAGGAGGATGAAGATGGAAAAAGTGCTGTTTCTTGGCCTGGGGGCGGTTGGGGCGACTTTCGCATCCCAGTTTGCCGATAGGGGCTATCCCTTTCGCTTCGCCTGTGACGTGAAGCGAAAGGAAGAATATGGGAACCGGGTCATTTCGGTGAACGGAAAGCCCTATGCCTTCACTTTCGTCACACCTCAGGAGATCTCGGAGGCCCCGGATTTCATGTTCGTTGCGGTCAAGTCGTACCAACTCGAAAAAGCCCTGGACCTTATCGAGGAAACCGTAGGACCGCAAACGGTCATCGTTTCTCTCCTGAACGGGATTGACAGCGAGGATCTCATCGGGCGCAGGCTGGGCCGGGATAGGGTTCTACCCGCTTTTGTGGCGAGGATGGATTCGACGAAGGAAGGGGACAGCGTCGTTTATTCCAGTCCCGGGCAGATCGTTTTCGGCGAACCGGACGGGAAGCGGTCAAGCCGGGTGGAGCGGCTTGAGAGAATGCTTGGACAGGCAGGTGTCCTTCACGAAGTCAGCGAAAAGATATTCCGGGGCATGTGGTGGAAGTTCATGGCCAATGTGGGCCTAAACCAGGCCGGAGCGATCATGGGCGCCCCTTACGGGCATTTCCAGAAATACCCTCCATGCCTTGAGGTTGCTCTTTCCGCTATGCGGGAGGTGGTTGCCGTTGCGCCTCATTCGAGGATCGACCTTGGGGAAGAGGACATCGACAAGAGCGTCCAGATGCTGATGGCCTTGAACCCCGAGGGGAAAAACTCGATGCTGCAGGACCTGGAAGCCGGCAGGAAGACCGAGGTCGAGACCTTTGCCGGAAAAGTCTGTTGCCTTGGCGCGGAGGCCGGCATTCCGACACCGGTCAACCGCCTCTTTTACGACATCCTGAAAACTTTGGAATGGCAACGGGGCGGCAGAACGGGCATATGAAGGAGGATTTTTTCTGCGTCTACCTCCTGCGCTGCGGCGACGGCTCCCTGTATTGCGGCATAACGGCTGACCTCGAACGGCGGATCAGGCAGCACCAGGAAGGCAGGGGGGCCCGCTACACGGCCTCACGCCGTCCCGTTTCCCTGGAATATTCAACGGGGTGCCTGTACGGTCGTGCCGAGGCACAGGCAATCGAGATGCGGGTCAAGAAACTCCGGAGGGCGGAAAAAAAGGCTTTTTTGGAAAGGTTCGAGTCGCGGAAGGGAAATATCGGGTGAGATCCAGCCTCAAGCAGGCTCGGCGAGCACGTCGTGGACTCTCCCGACGATCCCGTTCTCTAGGCGGACTTTGATGCCGTGAGGATGTGTAGGGCTTTTCGTGAGGATGTCGAGGACGATGCCCTCCGTGAGCCGACCGCTTTTCTGGTCCTGCTTCTGCACAATCCGGACCCGCATCCCTCGCCGGATCTCTTTTCTGACCGTTCCTTCCATGCGGATCCCCTCCAATGTGACCGTTCCGTCTAAGTATACGGGGCCGCCAGTAAAATGGGAATTTCCCGTTAGGGAGGGGAGGCCATTGATGGGAAATAACGAAGTTATCACCAAGATCCCAGGATTCACCATCCGGCCCGCAGGAGTGGGCGAAGTTCCCCTCATCCTCAGGTTCATCATCGAGCTGGCCGAATATGAGGGAGTGGCCGAGGAGGTGGAGGCCACCGAGGAGCTCCTGAGGGAAAACCTCTTTGGGGAAAAGTCATCGGCAGAGGTGATTTTCGGTTGTTTTGAAAAGGAGCCGATCGGGTTCGCGCTCTACTTCAGGAATTTTTCGACTTTCCAGGGGAGACCCGGGCTTTACCTGGAAGACCTGTACGTTCGCCCCGAGATGAGGGGCAAGGGATTCGGAACGGCCATGCTGGCTTACCTCGCATGCCTGGCCCGGCAGCAGTCGCTCGGTAGGTTCGAATGGGGCGTATTCACATGGAATTCCGCGGCCAGGGAATACTACCGTTCAATCGGTGCAAAGCCGCAGGAAAGGTATCTCCTGAACCGTTTGGAAGGGGCTTCGCTGCTGTCTCTGGCTGAAAGGTTCGATCCCGGAAAGGGCTAAACCTTCATCCCGAGGGCCGGGTGCTCTTGCTCTCGAATGCACCTTGGATGTTTCTTCCATGTCGAGCGCCTGATCGTTTAGAATAGTTTCATGAACGGCCTCTTTTCGTCATACACCTACCATCCGTTTTGCCTGATCCTTTTGTTCTCGGGAGCACTGGCCTCGGGTCTGCTTGGATCCGTCCGAAGGAGGCGGGTTGGAGAGGGGGGGAACGATCTTCTCCTTTTCCTTTGGTGTGTGGCCCATTGGTCTTTTGCCTCGGCTCTTGAATGTGCCGCCGCCACCGTTTCACTGAAACTTTTCTGGGCTCAGGTTGCCTATCCCGCTGCAGTGAGTTGCCCAGTATTTTTCTTTCTCTTCGCGACACGGTATGCCTCGATCAGCGGTTTCCCTCCCCGCAACTGGATTCCTTTGCTTTTTGTCCTGCCGTCCATCACTGTTTTTTTTGCCCTCACACACACACGATTTCACGGCCTCTGGCTGGCGGTCACACTTCAGAAAGGGACATCCCTGGCTCTTTACGAACAGGGGCCCTGGTTTATCGTGCACGTGACCTATTCCTATGCGTTGCTTGTCTTGGGCACGATTCTTCTCGTCAGGAGGGCCATGCGGGTTTCTCCGCACTTCCTGCCGCAGGCTTCGGTCCTCATCGCGGGATCCCTGGCCCCCCTGGTCGTGAACGCGGCCTACGTGTTCGGGAAGAGCGGTGCGCCGAGGCCTGACGGGACTCCGGTCGCCTATCTTTTCTCAGGCCTGATGCTGGCAACCGGAATCTACCGATTCGGCATCCTGGACCTCGTTCCAGTTGCCCGCAGCCTTCTCGTTGAGACGATGCCGGACGGGGTGCTTGTCCTCGACCCGCGCGGGGTTATCGTTGACCTGAACCCGGCGATGGCTACGATCCTTGGAAGAAAGCGTGAGGAAGTGTTTGGCGCGTCGGCGAAGGACACCTTCAGGGATTGGAGGGGGTCCTTCCGGTTTTTTGAGGGAGAGGAAAACCGCCTGACCGAGGTGGAGCACATCTTGCCGCAAGGAGAAAAGGCGACGTTCGATGTCCAGGTTTCGACCCTGAGGGACCGGAGGTCCGGCAGCAGGAAGAGCGTCATGGGCAAACTTCTCGTCTTTCGCGATGTGAGCCCGCGGAGAAAGGTGGAGGAGCAGCTTCGCGAAGCGGCCTTTGTGGATCCCCTCACGGGACTCGTGAACATGCGCGCGGCCTACCGGATCCTCGAGGAAATGGTAAGGCGCAGGCGAAGCGACGGAATGGTTTTTTCACTGGCTTTGCTGGACCTTGACCATTTCAAGCGAATCAATGACACTCTCGGTCACCAGGCTGGAGATGAAGTCCTCGAAAGATTTGCCTTGATCGTTCGGAGCCGCTCTGCGCCCGGGCAGATTTCCGCCCGGTATGGCGGAGACGAGTTCCTGATGGCTTTTTCGGATACCTCCAAAAAAGAGGCGGAAAGCCTTCTGGCTGGACTTCTGGAGGAAGTCCGTCTTTCGATATGGGCCGATCCTGAACGGAAGATCTCCCTGGGGTTCAGTGCAGGGTTGGTCGACACGGAGGATTTTTCTGCCGCTTCGTCCATGACAGTGAAAAGCCTGCTCGAATTGGCCGACGAACGACTGTACCAGGCCAAGGCCTCTGGACGGAGCCAGCTTTGCGCCCATGCGGCAATTGGGCTCCGGGGCGAGTTGTGATAAAACTTTCGGGGGAACCCTTATTCCGATAGCGAGGGTGGATGAAAGACATGGAAGAAACAGCGCCGAGAAGCGGTAATTTCGTCGAACAGATCATCCGGGAGGATCTTGAATCGGGTAGGATCGGAAAGGTCATCACCCGCTTTCCCCCGGAGCCAAACGGTTACCTCCACATCGGGCACGCGAAGTCTATCTGCCTGAACTTCGGCCTGGCGGAAAAATTCGGAGGAGACTGCAATCTCCGTTTCGATGACACGAACCCCGCGAAGGAGGAGGTCGAATACGTCGAATCCATCAAGAAGGACGTCCAGTGGCTGGGCTTCCGGTGGGCCAACCTTCGCTATGCGTCGGACTATTTCGACCAGTTTTATCTTTGGGCCCTGGAGTTGATCCGTGCGGGCAAGGCCTACGTCGACCAGCAGTCGCCCGAAGAAATCCGAAGGACTCGGGGCACTCTGACCGAACCAGGCGTCGAATCGCCCTGGAGGAACCGGACCGTTGAAGAAAACCTGGACCTTTTCGAAAGAATGAAGAATGGGGAATTCGAGGAAGGATCCTGCGTCCTCCGGGCGAAGATCGACATGTCGCATCCAAACGTCAACATGAGGGATCCCGTCATGTACAGGATCCTCAAGGAAACGCACCACAACACGGGGAACAAGTGGTGCATCTACCCCATGTACGATTTCGCCCATGGTTATGAAGATGCCATCGAGGGGGTCACCCATTCGATCTGCACGCTCGAGTTCCAGGACCATCGGCCTCTTTACGACTGGTTCATCGACAACGTGTCGGTACCCCATCGCCCGCACCAGTACGAGTTTGCCCGTCTCAACCTGACCTACACGGTCATGAGCAAGAGGAAACTGCTGGAACTGGTCACCACGAGGTGCGTGTCCGGGTGGGACGATCCCAGGATGCCCACCATTTCTGGGCTTCGCAGGCGGGGCTACACTCCTTCCGCGATCCGGCGTTTCTGCGAGGAAATCGGTGTGGCGAAAACGAACAGCATGGTGGACATCGAGTTCCTGCAGTTCTGCATCCGGGAAGAGCTGAACAAGACGGCGAACCGCGCCATGGCTGTCCTCCGGCCCCTCAAAGTCGTGATCGAGAATTACCCGGAAGGCCGGGTCGAGGAGCTGGAAGCGCTCGACAACCCTGAATCCGAGACGCCCACGACGAGGAAAATCCCCTTCTCCCGGGAACTTTTCATCGAGCAGGACGACTTCATGGAAGAACCGCCCAAGGGATATTTCCGCCTCTCCCCTGGCAGGGAAGTCCGGCTTAAGCACGCCTATTTCATCACCTGCCGCTCTATCGTACGGGACGAAAGTGGGGCGATCGTCGAACTCCGCTGCGAGTACGACCCCGCGACCAGGGGAGGGGATGCCCCTGACGGGAGGAAGGTGAAAGGCACTCTCCACTGGGTTTCAGCCCCGCATGCGGCGGAAGCGGAAGTGCGGCTCTATGACCATCTGTTCACCATCAAAGACCTCGACGAGATGGAAGAAGGAAAGGATTACAGGGATTACCTCAACCCGGCTTCCCTCGAGGTGCTTGCCGGCTGCAAGGTTGAGCCTGGGCTCGCCAATCTTCCGGCGGGAGAGCGCTTCCAGTTCCTCAGGCACGGCTATTTCTGCGTCGATCCGGATTCTCGTCCAGGCAAGCCGGTTTTCAACCGGATCGTATCCCTGAAAGATAGTTGGGCGAAGGAACAAAAGAAGGCCTGAATTCCTGAAGATATAGGTACCAAGAGCAAAAGGCGGGGGGAAATTCCCCCCGCCTTTTGCTCTTGACGTTCCCCGCAAACGATGTTATTAAAAGCTGAGAATGTAACACGAAAGGGTGAGTTCGCGATGCACATGGCAGATGCGCTTCTTTCCCCTGCAGTCGGCGGGACAATGTGGGCGGTGACCGCCGGGCTGACGGCCTATTCGGCCAGGAAACTGAAAGAGTCCCCTGACGAATCCCGGGTTCCTCTTATGGGGGTTTTGGGGGCTTTCATTTTTGCTGCCCAGATGATCAACTTCAGCATCCCCGCAACCGGTTCCAGCGGACACCTGGGAGGAGGGATGATCCTGGCGATCCTGCTGGGACCCTATGCAGCCTTCCTGGTCCTGTCATCGGTCCTCGTCATCCAGGCACTCTTTTTTGCCGACGGGGGGATCCTGGCATTGGGCTGCAACATTTTCAATATGGCTTTTTTCCCTTGCTTTCTCGCTTATCCTTTCATTTACAAGAAAATTGCCGTTGGAAACTCTTCACAGAAAAAAATCCTTCTGGGCGCGACAATTTCTGCCGTCGTCGGGCTGCAGCTAGGGGCTTTCTCGGTCGTCCTTGAAACGATGGCCTCCGGAATATCCGAACTGCCGTTCAGGACCTTCCTTCTCCTTATGCAGCCGATCCACCTGGCGATCGGTCTCGTGGAAGGGGTCGTCACAGCGGCCGTCGTGACGTTCGTTTGGAAAGCGCGACCTGAGGTTCTGCAGGCGGCGGCACTAAACTCCCCCATGAAGGGAGTTTCCCTAAGGAAAGTCCTGCTTGGACTCGGCATTGCGGCAGTGATCACCGGCGGTGCGCTATCCTGGTTTGCCTCGTCCTACCCGGACGGGCTTGAATGGTCCATGGCAAGGACTTCCGGCAAAGAGGAACTTGAGGCTCCCGGCGATGGGATTCACGGGGCGCTTGCCTCACTCCAGGAAAAGCTGGCTTTCCTGCCGGACTACGGTTTTCGGCCTCAGCGAGCCGCAGAAAATTCGCAGGCCGAGGCGGAGGAACCGGACCACTGGCCTTCGGTGGATCCGGGGACGACGGTTTCGGGGCTTGTCGGTGGGGGACTCACGCTGATTCTCGCAGGTCTGATCGGGTTTGCGCTGCGAAGGATCGGTTTGAGGCGGAGTTAGGAGCAGAGAGCGAATGCCGCAATGTCCTCCCTTACAGGATGTGACCCTGGGATCCAGCCGGGTGGATCGGCTGGATCCCAGGGCAAAATGGTTTGTGACCTTCGCGTTCGTTCTATCGGTGACCTCCTTCGGAAGGTATGAGATTTCGCGGTTGATGCCCCTGGTCCTGTATCCGGTCGCCATCGGGGCGTTTTACTGTGTCCCCTTGAAATCGCTCCTCCGGAAAATGCTTCTTGCCCTTCCTTTCGTTCTTCTTGTCGGCCTGTTCAACCCGCTCTTCGATCGGCAGGTCATGATTCGGACGGAATGGTATTCTTTGTCCGGCGGCTGGGTTTCCTTCCTCTCGATCGCCATAAGGTCTCTTCTTGCGGTGGCAGCTGCTGTTCTCCTGGTCATGACGACGCCTTTTGACAGGCTTTGTCTCGGACTTGAGAAACTGCGCGTTCCAAGGGTCATGGTTACCCAGCTGCAGTTCCTGCATCGCTACATGTTCCTGCTCCGGGAAGAAGCGGCCCGAATGGTGCGGGCCCATGACTTGAGGTCTCGGGGCAACCGCCCCAGGATAGCCCTTTCAAGCGCTTCTTCGATGATCGGGCTGCTTCTGTTGCGGACGCTCGACAGGGCAGTCCGGATACACAGGGCGATGCTGGTCAGGGGTTTCGACGGTGAAGTCCGGTTGCTGAAGCCCCTTCGCTTTTCCTGGTCAAGGGACGGTCTTTACACTCTAGCCTGGATTCTCTATTTTTCCTTCGCTCGTTTCGTGAACGTACCGGAACGGCTTTTTCGGTGGGTGGCGGGACAATGAGTCATCATTTCCTGGAGGTTCACAATCTTTGTTTTACCTACCCGGACGGAACCGAGGCGTTGCGGGGGCTTTCATTCCGGCTCGAGCACGGCGAAGCGGTCGGGGTGGTCGGGGCGAACGGAGCGGGGAAATCCACGATGCTCCTCTCTCTTGCCGGATTGGTCATGCCTTCGAGGGGGTCCGTGAACATCGGGGGGACGATGCTATCAAAGAATACGCTCGGAGAGATCCGGAGGCGGATCGGGTTCCTGTTCCAGGACCCGGAAGATCAACTGTTCATGCCGACCGTCTTCGATGACGTGGCATTCGGTCCCCTGAACCAGGGGCTTTCCCCGGATGCGGTGGCTGAACGCGTCAAATTGTCGCTGGATGAGGTTGGCGCCGGCCATCTTGCCGAACGGCCGACTCACAGGCTGTCGGGTGGGGAAAAGCGGGCGGTGGCGATCGCAACGGTTCTTTCGATGATGCCCGATGTTCTTGTCATGGATGAGCCGAGTTCGAGCCTGGATCCCAGGGGAAGGCGCCTCCTCATCGATTTGCTGAAGAAGTTCACGCATACCCGCTTGATCGCCACGCACGACCTTGACCTGGTTCTCGACGTCTGCCCGAGAACGATTGTTCTCCATGAAGGAACGGTGGCTGAGGATGGGCCGACGGTGGAGATTTTCCGCGACCTGGATCTCCTGCAGAGGTGCCGGCTCGAACCTCCCCTTCGCCTGCAAGGGGTATCCTGCTGAAAGAGGCTCCATTAACCCCTTGCCAGCCCGGTGAGGTTATGCTATATTTCCAACCGCTGTAGCTGTTAAGGCGCCTTGTGTTGAGGCGGATATTCCCCGATAGCTCAATCGGCAGAGCGGGTGGCTGTTAACCACTAGGTTCGAGGTTCAAGTCCTCGTCGGGGAGCCAGAATGCTCAAGCCCCATCATGGAGATGGGGCTTTTTCGTTTCCGGAGGGAGGGGCGGCCGATGGGAAAAGTGGCGCGTCGTTTGCTGGCGATCGCCTGGCTTTTCGGGTTCCTGGTTTCAGGTGGTTCTCCGGCCGGAGCCCTGACAATCGGGTATATTCCCCTCGATGACCGCCCTTACTCCCTGGACCGGGTTGTCGAAGCGGCAGAGGCCCTCGGCGTGAGGCTTCTCTTGCCTCCCGATTCCTTTTTTCGCGGGCAGGATGGGGTTTCGGACTTCGAAGGGCTCTACGAGTGGCTCGCTTCCTGCCCGAAAGACGGTGCCGTTATCGTGGCGGCAGATGCCTTCCTGTTCGGAGGCCTCGTTTCATCGAGGACGAATTCCCTGGACGAAGCCGAGGTCACCAGGAGATTCGAGGTTTTGAAAGACCTGATTTCAAGTTCGCGGGCTCCGCGATTCTCCCTTTTCGGGACACTTCTTCGCTTGCCCAGGGAGAGTCAGGGAATCCTGGATGCTGACTACAACGCGAAATGGGCTCCGCAGTTGTTTCGGCTTGCCGGGTTGCAATCCGCGGCTTCGCGGGGAACCCTATCGAGCGACGAACTGGCGGTTGCGGAACGCCTTCTAAAAACGATCCCCGCGCCGGTCCTTCGCGAGTGGGCGAACAGGCGAAACAGGAGCCTCCGTTTCGCCAACCGGCTCCTGGCGCTCCATAGCTCGAGGGGGGTCGGTTTTGTCGGGATAGGGCTGGATGATAATGTTTCCCCAATCTTGCTGGAACCGGAATTTCGGTCGATGGCCGAAACAATCGGGGAAGTGCCGCGCAAGCAGGCTGCAGTGGTTCCTGGAGTGGACCAGCTGGGACTTCTTCTTTTCGGGCGTGCGGTCCTCGAGGGTAGACCCCGACAGAAAATAGCCCCCGCCTTTTCCCCATCTTCCGGGAAAGGCGAGAAACCGAATTACTCGGGCTTTTCGCCGAAAGAGTCCCTCGAGATCCAGGCTGAGGTCCTGGGGGTGCAGCTGGTTGAATCGCCGGAAGAAGCGGACATGGTCCTCGTTTGCAACCTGCCACGGGCCGGCCGGACCCGGGAGGCCTCCTCGCCGATGAACCTCCCAGTCCCGGATGAAGCGGATTTGGCCCTTTCAAAGGCAATTGAGGGTTTCCTCGATAAGGGGAAACGGGTGGCTGTGGCCGATATCGCTTTTGACAACGGGGCGGACCGCGGATTCCTGGCTGCACTCAGGGAGAGGAAAGTCCTGGACAGGCTTGCCGCCTACTCGGGTGGAAACACTTCCGACAACGCGATTGGGATCGCTCTGGCCTCGGGTGTGATGTCCCAGTGGATGTCCGACGAGCAAAGAAAATGGATCCTTTTTGCGCGGTTTTTGGACGAGTGGGGTTACCAGGCTGAAGTCCGTCCGGCAGTCCTATCGAAAGGGCCTTTCGGGGGGCAGGCGAACCCCACGGCTTTGGAGACGGAAATACGAGAACGCCTGAACGCTTTTTCCAGTACGGCGCTTTCCGATTTCGGACCCGTGGGGTTCGAGGTGAGTTATCCATGGGGCCGTTTATTTGAAATTCGTATAACCCGGAAGGATTGAACATTGCGGCTGGTTGTCACTTCCCGGGGAGAAAGGGCCCAAAAGGCTGAATTTTTTTGGGCCTTGCGGCAAAATGTATGCCATGCTATCTATAACGGAAGAAAGGGAAAGCAGGTTCCAAGTCGAATACGGGAGGCGGAATAACGGATGAGAAAGAGTTGGACAATCGCGATCGTGATGGCTTTCCTGCTTGCGGCCACATCGGCATGGGCTCTTGCCCCTGTTCCCGCGAAGGATATCAAGGCCGGATTCCTCTACATAGGGCCGGTCGGTGACGGTGGGTGGACCTACATGCACGACAAGGGCCGCCTCGAGATGCAGAAGGCTATCCCGGGCCTCACCTCCAGCATCGTCGAGTCGGTTCCGGAAGGACCTGATTCCGTCAGGGTCATGGAAACGTTTGTGCGGAACGGATCCAAGCTGATTTTTGCCACGTCCTTCGGTTACATGGATTTTGTCCAGGAAGTCGCGAAAAAGTACCCGGACGTTGTTTTCATGCACTGCTCGGGTTACAAGACGGCACCCAACGTGGGAACCTACTTCGGCCGGATCTACCAGCCCCGCTACCTGTCGGGCCTGGTTGCTGGAAAGATGACGAAAAGCAACATCATCGGCTACGTTGCCGCGAATCCCATCCCGGAGGTCATCCGCGGGATCAATGCCTTTACGCTCGGCGTTCGCAAGGTGAACCCCAAGGCGAAGGTCAAGGTTGTCTGGCTGTTCTCCTGGTTTGACCCCGGGAAGGAGAAGGAAGCGACCAAGGCGCTGATCGACTCTGGAGCAGACGTGATCGCCATGCACGCCGACTCCGGCGCTGCCCCGCAGGCTGCCGAGGAAGCCAAGGTCTGGGTCGTGGGGTACAACAACGACATGAGCAAGTATGCTCCGACACGCCACCTGACCGCCCCCATCTGGAACTGGGGCATGCTCTACAAGTACACGGCTGAAAAGGTCATGAACGGGACCTGGAAGTCCGAATCGATCTGGTGGGGACTCAAGGAAAAGATGGTCGGCCTTGCGCCTTTCGGGAAGGCCGTTCCCGAGAGCGTGAGGAAACTTGTCGCGGAAGAGCAGGCAAAGATCGTTTCGGGCAAGTGGGACGTCTTCACGGGGCCCATCCGGGACCAGTCCGGCAAGGTGAAGGTTGAGGCAGGGAAACGCATGACGGATGCTGAAATGCTTTCCTTCAGCTGGTTTGTGCAGGGCGTCGAGGGAACGATCCCGAAGTAGGCGCGATCAGTTGATTTCCCGGGGGAGCCCTTTAAGGGGCTCCCCTTTTCTTGTCCAGCGTTGACAATTCGGCTCATTGAGGCAAACTTGGATGGTCGCAGGCATTTTTCTCCCTGGAGTGTGGAGCCTGATGGAAGCAGAAAGACAAGTTCCTCTCGTTCAGATGGTTGGGATCAGCAAGACCTTCGGGTCGGTGAGAGCCAACGTGGGAATCGATTTTGACGTGTTCCCGGGTGAGGTGCACACCCTGCTCGGAGAGAACGGGGCGGGCAAGAGCACGCTGATGAATATCCTGAACGGTCTTTACCAGCCCGACACGGGTGCCATAAAAGTGAAGGGCCGGCAATGGCGGTTCTCGTCTCCAAGGGATGCGATCGCGGCAGGGATCGGCATGGTCCACCAGCACTTCATGCTGGTTCCCGTCCTGACGGTTTGGGAGAACATGATCATGGGGCTGCCGGACCTCGAAGCCATCTTGCCCCGGAAGGCCGTGATAGAAAGGATCCGGGAGCTGTCGTCCCGGTACGGGCTGGACGTCGAGCCTGAAGCCCAGGTTTGGCAACTGTCCGTCGGTGAGCAGCAGAGGGTCGAAATACTGAAAATGCTCTACCGAAGGGCGGAATTGCTTGTGCTTGACGAACCCACGTCCGTCCTGACCCCGCAAGAGGTGAACCATCTCTTCAACACGATCCGGCAGATGACTGCGGAAGGGCATGGCGTCGTCTTCATTTCCCACAAGCTCGAGGAAGTCATGGAGATATCGGACCGCATCACGATCCTGAGGAAGGGAGAAGTTGTGGAGACCCTTTCGGGAAGAAACGTGACCAGGGAAGGTCTTGCAGAAAAAATGGTCGGACGGAAGGTTGTCTTTGCCGTGGACAAATCCGTCGTGAATGCCGGGGAAACGGTTCTCGAGGCAGAAGGGATCTGCGCCCTTAACGATCGCGGGCTTCCTGCCGTCCGGAATCTCAGCCTGTCGATCAGGGAAGGGGAGATCCTGGGGATTGCCGGGATCGCTGGGAATGGGCAGAAAGAACTTTGTGAGGCCTTGACCGGGTTGAGGCCGGTCCAGTTCGGCAGGGTGATCCTTCGCGGCAAGGACCTGACGGGGGCACGGCCCATGGATTTCATCAGGGCTGGCGTGAGCTGCATCCCTGCAGACCGCAAGGGGACGGGGCTTGTCGGGAACATGAACCTGAGAGAGAATTTCGCGCTCAAGAATTTTTGGAGGAAACCCTATGCCAGGGGGATCTTCCTGAGTTGGGAAAACATTGCGGGGCAAACCGGCCGGATCGTGGAACGGTACGAGGTTTCCACTCCCGGACTGGGTGTCCCGGTCCGAAACCTTTCGGGCGGAAACCAGCAGCGCCTCATGCTGGGCAGGGAGCTTTCCGGGACCCCGACCCTTATCGTAGCGATGCAACCGACCTGGGGCCTGGATGTCGGCGCGACCGAGTTCGTCAGGGAGCAGCTTCTTCGCCAGAGGGAGCAGGGCGCTGCAATCCTGCTCGTATCTGAGGACCTGGAGGAGGTCATGGCACTGAGCGACCGTCTTGCGGTCATCCATAAAGGAGAAATCATGGGGACCGTCGAAGATCCCCGCGGGGTTTCGGAGGAGGAGCTCGGGCTGATGATGGCCGGCATTCGCAGGGAACAAGTGCCGGGAAAGGCGGCAGGCCGATGATCGCGCCTTTTCGGGTGGAACGGCGAACGGACACTCCTGCCTGGCTGGGCTGGGCCATACCGGTAGGGGCGGTGGCGATTGCCCTAGCGGCGGGTGCGGTTCTCCTGTTTTTTCTTGGTGTCTCCCCATTTGCAGCCTACGCCGCGATGTTCAAGGGCTCCCTAGGGGACGCATGGGGCATCAGCGAGACGATCGTCAAGGCGATTCCCCTTACCCTTGCAGGGCTCGCGGTGGGGCTTGCGTTCACGATGGTTGTCTGGAATATAGGGGCCGAGGGGCAGATCGTCATGGGAGCTCTTGCGACGGTTGCCGTCGTTCGGTACCTCTTCGTGGACAATTCCATCGCCATGTTCGCCATGATGTTTCTTGCGGCGACGCTTGCGGGAGGTCTTTGGGCTGGCTTCGCGGGCTTCCTGAAGGCGCGCTGGAGCGTGAACGAGACCATCACGACGCTGATGATGAATTATATCGCCATCTTGCTGGCCGACTATTTCATATATGGGCCCTGGCGTGACCCTTCCAGCCTGGGATTCCCGATGACGGCTCCGTTTCCCGGTGCGGCCCGGTTACCTTCTCTATGGGGAACCCGGGTGCACGTAGGGATCTTCCTGGCGATTTTCATCGCCATTCTTTTCAGGGTGTTGTACCGATGGACACGCTGGGGCTTCGAGCTGCGGGTCATCGGGAACAATCCCAAGGCCGCCCGTTATGCGGGGATCAACGACACCAAAAACATCATTTTGGCAATGTTTGTTTCCGGGGCCGTGGCCGGCATCGCGGGGATGACGGAGATCGCCGGGCTACAGGGACGAATCCAGCCCGGGTTTTCGGGCGGGTACGGTTTCACGGCCATCATCGTGGCGTGGCTTGCGCGACTGAATCCCCTGGGAACGATCTTTGTCTCCTTCCTCCTTGGCGCACTCCTCGTAGGCGGGGACACCCTCCAGGTCGTCATGGGGCTTCCTCTGGCAAGCGTCCAGGTTTTGCAGGGATTGATCCTGTTCTGTGTTCTCGGCGGGGAGTTTTTCCGAAACTACCGGATCGTCTTGTCCGGCAAGGGGGAGTGAGTCTCTTGGAAATCCTGGTCCCGATCCTTTCCGCGGCAATCCGGAGCGGCACGCCGATACTCTTCGCGACCCTCGGGGAAATCCTGACCGAAAAAGCGGGGGTCCTGAACCTCGGTTTGGAGGGGCTGATGCTGCTGGGGGCCTTCTCCGGGTTTTCAGCCACCATGATGACCGGCAACCCCTGGTTCGGTCTTGCCGTAGCGGTATTCGTGGGTATGAGTGTCTCCGCAATCCATGCCTTCCTCTGCGTGAGCATGGGAGCCAACCAGGTCGTCAGCGGGCTGGCGATCACCATGTTCGGAACGGGCATGAGCGCGCTTCTCGGGAAGGCCTATGTCGGGGAAACCATACAAGGCATCGGGGTCATGCCGGTTCCTCTCCTGGGAAAGATTCCCTTCCTTGGACCCGTATTGTTCAACCATGATCCCCTCGTTTACTTTTCCTATTTTCTCGTGGGAGTGCTCTGCTGGTTCATCGCTTCGACCCGGTGGGGCCTCACCCTGCGGGCCTTGGGAGAAAACCCGAGGGCCGTCGATTCGGCCGGTTTGAACGTCACTCGGCTGAGGTATGCCTATACAATGGTGGGCGGTGGGCTCGCGTCGCTCGGCGGGGCATATCTCTCGGTCGTCTATACGCAGATGTGGGTGGAAATGATGACCGCAGGGCGGGGATGGATCGCAGTTGCCCTGGTCATCTTCGGGATATGGAACCCTTTGAGGGCGGCTCTGGGGTCGTACCTGTTCGGAGGGGTCGGGGCCATGCAGCTCCGCATACAGGCAGCAGGGACAACGGTACCCGCCCCGCTGCTGCTCATGCTCCCCTATCTCCTGACAATCGTCGTGCTTGTCGGAATCTCCATCAGGAAGGGAAAAGGGATCCTGCTCGGGGCACCTGCGGCTTTGGGGCAGCCCTTTCACCGCGAGGAGAGGGATTAGGTCCTGCCGATGATCGGCTGCGAGAACGAGAACTCGGAATCCCAGGGGAAAAGGATCCAGGTGTCCTGGCTGACTTCGGTGATGAACATGTCGACGAGAGGGCGTCCGTCCGGTTTTGCGTAAACGGTGGCGAAATAGGCTTCGGGGAACATCCGCCTGACAAGCTGGGCGGTTCGGCCCGTGTCGACCAGGTCGTCAATGATGAGTGAACCTTGCGGATCGTTCTCAAAAGAGGTCGCCTGCTTCAGGATCGCCGGTTCGCCCTGGGTGCGGAGGGTATAACTCGAAACGCAGATGGTGTCGATGAAATGGATGTCGAGCTCACGGGCGATAATGGCTGCGGGGACAAGGCCGCCCCGGGCGATCGCGAGAATCCGGTTCCACTTGCCCTGCTCGTGAAGGCGCCAGGCCAGGGTCTTGCAGTCTCTATGCAGTTGGTCCCACGAAATCGGAAAAGTCTTCTTGTAACGCTCGGAAGAATCCAACGGTAATCGCTCCTTCCCAGTCGGCCGGTGCGATTACTATAACAGCCTCGGGTTGCGGCCGCAACGGAAAACGACCTGGCGGAAAAAGGAAGGTATATCTGGAGCATGATGCCGATGAACGATGTCCAACAATGGTTTTGCTCGTTTACGGGAGGGTTCGTGAAGGATAAAGGGGATCTCGAACCGCTCCTGGCGCTGAAGCTGCACCACAGTTTCCGTGTTTCCGACGAAGCGGGCAGGCTCGCCCGGGAACTGGGGCACGATGAGACCGGGGTCGGGCATGCCGAGATCCTCGGTTTACTTCATGATGTGGGCCGGTTTCCGCAATACCGGGATTTTGGGACTTTTTACGATGCCGTTTCGGTGGACCATGGGGAACTCGGCTGGGAAACCGTCTCGAACTCCCGTGTCCTCGAGTTCCTTGAAGAGGGGAGCATGTTTGCCATCCTGGATGGAATCCGGTACCACAACAAGAAGGAGATCCCAAGGGGAATCCGGCCGGGAAGCCTGAACATGGTTCGGCTTGTTCGAGATGCCGACAAGCTTGATGTGTTCGAACTGGTGCAGGGGTATCTCGAAGAGGGAAGGATCCGGGAACTTCTTCCCCGGATTCCCGAAACGGGAAAAATCAGCGAGGAACTCGTGGAGACCCTGGCAAAAAATGGACAGGCTTCATACGGCCAAGTCACTTGCATGGCCGATTTCCTCCTCGTCCAGCTATCGTGGGTTTTCGACTTGAATTACGCGCCCTCGTTCCAGCGGATCCTTGACCGGAGAGTGATCGAGAGGATCGAAAAACGGCTTCCTGCCGAGCCGCGAGTCCGGTCACTCATCGAAAAGGCAAGGAAATATGCCCAATCTTCCGCGGCGGAAGGTGGAAGATCCTGATGGCGAGCCCCTCTAACTCGAAGTGCAGTTGGAAAAACGATTCCCTTGGAAGGAAATGCCTGAATTCCTTCAACGGCCTGAAAACCGCTTTCTTCATGGAAACGGCGATCGCGAGGGAAACGGCATGCGCTTTCCTTTTCACGGCGTTGGCCATTTATGCGGGGAAGGGGGATTTCTGGCTGGCGTTCCGGGTTTTCCTCCTCAGCCTCGTCCCGATGGTGATCGAGTTGATCAACACCTCCCTGGAGCTGTTGATCGACAGCCACGTAGGGACGGAATTCAACGAGGATGTGAAACGCACGAAGGACATGTTGTCCGCTTCCGTCCTGTTGGCCCTCGTGGTCAGTTACGGGGCTGCGTTGGCCCTGATTGTCCCGTCCTGGAAGTGAAACCGGACAGAAATATTTCAAGGGGGAAAGACGATGTTTTATCTACGGTATGAAATGGGGAATCGCGTTAGTTTCGGAGTCCTCGAGAAGGGCTTCATCACCCCTGTCGAGGGAGGGCTGTTTAACGGGAGGCCCATCCCGGAGAAACGTCTTACGCTCGAAGAAGTTCGCCTTCTCGCACCGCTTGAACCGGCCAATATTTTCTGTGTCGGCCGGAACTATTCGGAGCATGCGAGAGAGCTGGGGCATGATTTGCCGGAGGAGCCGCTGATCTTCCTGAAGGCCCCCGGCTCCCTCCTTGGACCCGAAGAAAGCATCCGGATTCCCCTTTGGGCCGGCAGGGTGGATTACGAAGGAGAGTTGGCGGTCGTCATCGGCAATACTTGCCGCTGCGTTTCTGAAGAAGAAGCGGGAACGGCAATTTTCGGCCTGACCTGCCTGAACGATGTGACGGCAAGAGATCTGCAGAACAAGGATGGGCAATGGACCCGGGCAAAGGGATTCGATACGTTCTGCCCGTTGGGGCCATGGATCCTGAATTCCGCGGAGACGCGGGGCCGCCGAATCGAGACTCGCCTCAACGGGCGGGTTGTCCAATCGACGAGCACGGATATGATGATTTTCCCCGTCTGCCGCCTGATTTCCCACATCAGCCGCTTCTCAACGCTTCATCCGGGGGATGTCATTGCGACGGGAACCCCAGCCGGCGTCGGCCCGATCAAAGCCGGGGATGTCGTGGAAGTCGAAATCGAGGGGATCGGGATCCTGAGGAACTCAGTGGTCGAAGATCCGTCGTAGGGAGGCGCCTACCTTGCCGAGGGACACCAAAAGCGCATTTCGTCCAAGACCCCCGATAAGGCAGGTTTCGGGGCCGTCTGGACAAACCCCGACGCTGGATTTGATCGCCTATTCCCCGGACTATTTTCTGGAAAAGATGTCCTGCACGCTGGAAGATTGCCTGGGTGCCCAGGGCGGAGAGGGGATCCGGTGGATCAACGTGGATGGGCTTTCCGATCCGGCGCTTCTGGAAGCTTTGCTGGGACCCTTCGGCATTCATCCCCTCGTCCTGGAGGACGTCATGTCTCTCGAGCAAAGGCCGAAACTTGAGGACTACGGGAGTTATCTTTTCGCCGTCCTGAAAATGCTGCGCCTGGAGGAAGGCACGGGACGGACCGTATCCGAGCAGGTAAGCGTGATCCTTGGAAACGGGTTCGTCCTTTCCATTCAGGAAATCCAGGGTGATGTGTTCGGGCCGCTTCGTGAACGACTTCGATCGGGGAAGGGCAAGCTCCGGAAGATGGGAGCGGATGCCCTTGCCTATAGCCTCCTGGATGCTGTAGTGGACGGGTATTTCACGGTCCTCGAAAGCCTGGGGGATCGTGTCGAGTCCCTGGAGGACGAACTAGTGAGCAACCCGGCGCGGGATACCCTCCACGCGCTCCACGATCTCAAGAGGGAAGTGAATTTCGTCCGAAGGAGCGTCTGGCCTCTCCGGGAGCTCATCGGCAACCTTGAGCGGAGGGAATCCCCTCTTGTGGGTGAGGGGCTGGCCCCCTACCTGCGAGATCTTTACGACCATACCGTCCAGGTGCTCGAAGCGGTTGAAAGCCTGAGGGAAACACTCTCGGGGTTCCTGGACATTTATCTTTCGAGCCTGAGCAATCGGATGAACGAGATCATGAAGGTCCTGACCGTGATTTCCACCCTTTTCATCCCCCTCACCTTCATTGCAGGCGTTTACGGGATGAACTTCCGCTTCATGCCCGAACTGGAATGGCGTTTTGGCTACCCTCTGGTCTGGGGTGTGATGGGCACCGTCGCGCTTGTCATGCTTCGCTATTTCCGGAAAAAGGAATGGTTTTAAGGATTCCCTCCCAGGACGACCGGACGGCCGATCGAGTAGTAGGTGAAACCGTGGCGTCCCATCTCCTGTGGGTTGTACTGGTTTCTCCCGTCGAAGACCACCGGTGAGGCCATCAGGCTCGCCAGCTTGCGCAGGTCAGGCTGCTTGTAAAGATCCCACTCCGTGACCAGGACAAGGGCATCCGCCCCACGGGCCGCTTCAAGATGGTTTTCCGTGTATTCGAGCCCTGCACGAGGTGGCAGTGACTTGCGGGCTTCCGGTATGGCGACGGGGTCATGGGCCTTCACCCTGGCTCCCGCTTTCAGCAGGTCCTCGATCAGGACCAAGGCTGAAGCCTCCCTCGTATCGGATGTATTCGGCTTGAAGGAGAGCCCCCAGATTGCGATGGTCCTGCCTGCCGTATTCTCGAAATGGCGAGCGATTTTGTCGAAGAGGATGTGTTTCTGGTCGTTGTTGACCTTCTCGCCGGCTTCGAGTATCCGCGGGCTGTAGCCGAAGGCGGTGGCGGTCCGGATGAGCGCGCGGACATCTTTCGGGAAGCAGGACCCCCCGTAGCCGCAGCCGGGTGAGATGAAGGCATAGCCGATTCTCGAGTCGGAGCCGATGCCGAGACGGACCTTTTCCACGTCGGCCCCGACGCTTTCGCAAATCCCGGCGATTTCGTTCATGAAGGAAATCTTGGTCGCCAGCAGCGCGTTGGCCGTATACTTGGTCATCTCCGAGGAAAGGATATCCATGAAGAGCAGTTTTTCCTCGTCAAGGAACGAATAAAGCGTCCCTAGGGCCTCCCTGGCTTTTTCGCTTTCGGTGCCGACAACCACACGGTCGGGATTCATGAAATCCAGGACGGCAGAACCTTCCCGCAGGAATTCCGGGTTATTCGCGACTTCAAAGGGAATAGCCCGGCCCCGTGCGGAGATTTCCTCCGCGATGAGGCCCTTGACCTTGAGCGTCGTCCCGACCGGGACCGTCGACTTGGTCACGATGATCTTGGCTTCTTCCATGCATCTCCCGATCGAACGGGCGACCTCCCAAACGGTAGAAAGATCCGCGGCACCGGAGGGGTCGGGGGGTGTCCCGACGGTGATGAAAATCATCTCAGCGGCGTTCACCGCCTCGGAAAGGTCGGTCGTGAAGGCCAGGCGGCCCGAAGAAAGGTTGGGTGCCAAAACATCGGCCAGCCCGGGCTCGAAAAACGGAACTCGCCCGGCGTTCAGGCTATCCACCTTTTCACTGTCGACATCCACGCAAAGGACCTCGTTCCCGAAATTGGCCAGGCAACTCCCCGTTACGAGACCGACGTATCCCGTGCCGATCACGGCGATTTTCACGATGGACACTCCTTTCCCTGAAGAGCGACAGATCCTGCCCGCCCAGGGATTTCCCCCGGTTCGACGAGGCAGGAGGGAAGGTTCTCCCTGGACAGAGATTTCGCGATGTCTCCCAAAGTGGCGAAGCGGACCCCCCGGTTCATGCACTCACGGAGGAACTTCTCGAAGAGCGGGAGTTGGCCGATGCCCTCCATTTCCGCGTGGAAGGTGTGGACGTTGATCCCTTCGCGCAGTCCGTTAACAAGGGTCCGGTTCGCCTCCTCCGGCGATTGCCCGTCAAGCCCGAAAATCTCGTCGAGCGTGGGCAAGGTCGATGGGATTTGAAGAGTCGAAAAACGGTCGCATCCCCAAACCGGGAAGAACGGAGACTTTCCCCGGCAGTCACTGCAATAGTCGAGTCCGAACTCGTCCTGCACCTCCAGGCTGGTTTTTGTGACCTTCCAGGCAGGAGCGGCGCAGGACCGGGCCGGAAAACCGGTGATTCTCTCGAAAAGCCCGAAAGCCTTGCCGAGAGTCTCGCGAACGGCGCGGGGCCCCAGGCTGTCGAGCCGGTCCTGCCAATCGACGTGGTCCCATGCGTGGACGGCGCACTCATGTCCGCGTTCCACGGCCAGGCGGAGGATGGAGGGGTCGGACTCGACGATAAACGGAGCGGGCAGGAGTGTTCCGTAAAGCATCGTCTTCAGGCCGTAAGTGCTGACGGCGCTGGTTCTCCGCATTTTGGACAGGAAACCCCTGCGGAATACTCGCCGAATGGCCTTTCCGCTGTTGTCGGGTCCCATGGAAAAGAACATCGTCGACCGGATGCCGAGCCGGTCGAAAAGGTCCAGGAGGGCCGGCACACCCTCCCTGTAACCCCTCAGCGTGTCGACATCCAGCTTGAGTCCGAGGATCGCGTTCATGAAGACTGTCCCGGTTGCACCAGGGAAGAAAGTGTCTTCCGAAGGGTGTCCTCCAGGGTGAAACGGGGCTCCCACCCCAGTAGGCGTCTGGCCTTGTCGATGGAGGGGACACGGTACTCCACGTCCTCGTACCCTTCCCCGTAGTAGGACGAACTTGGCGTATCGAGGATGGTCGCCTGCAGGGCCCTCTCCCTGAATTCCGGGAAGCCTGCGAGGAGGCGCTTGAGGGTCTCGGCAAGTTCACGGATGGAGTGGTTGTTCTTTGGGTTTCCGATGTTGAAGATCTGTCCATCGGCCACGTTGCCTTCGTTTCGCAGGATTGCCATGAGGGCGTCGATCCCGTCCTCGATGTCGGTGAAGCAACGCCTTTGTTCCCCGCCGCCCACAAGCTGGATCGGAAGGCCGTGGACCATGTTGTAGATGAACTGGGTCAGGACTCGCGACTTCCCCTCGGAGGCGAGGGCGCTGTCGTCGAGTCGGGGCCCGATCCAGTTGAACGGCCTGAACAGGGTGTAGCGAAGGGCTTTCTGCATTCCATAAGCGGCAATGACCCGGTCCATCATCTGCTTGCTGCAGCTGTAGATCCAGCGGGTCTTGCAGATCGGTCCAAGGACGAGGTTGCTTTCGTCCTCCCTGAACTCCGCGTCCTGCGACATGCCGTACACTTCGGAGGTTGACGGAAAAACGAGACGTTTCCCGTATCGGTCGCAAAGCCGGACGATCTTGAGGTTTTCCTCGAAGTCCAACTCGAAGATAAAGAGAGGATCCTCGACGTATTTCTTGGGCTGGGCGACCGCCACGAGCGGAAGGACGACGTCGCATTCCGACACTTGCCGCTCGATCCAATCCCGATCCTGCCTCATGTCGCCCTGCCGGAAGAGGAAACGGGGGTGGTGCAGGCAATTTCCAAGGTTCGACGTTCTCAGGTCATGTCCGCGGACTTCCCAGCCGGTGGTCGCCAGGATGCGCTCCGCAAGGTGGGATCCGATGAAACCGTTGATTCCCAGGATCAGAATTTTCACTGGTCAATGCCTCCCAACTTTTTGCCAGTCATGAGCGAATTGGACGCGAACTCGGTTCCGTCCATCTCGGGTTTCCCTTCGAGCTGGCATCGGTCGATCCGAAGGGTCCCCTTTCCCGTGCCGATGACAAACGGGTTCAGTCCCAGCACATGCCCGGCTTTTCCACCTTCTCCGGTTTCAAGCGGCCAGGCTTTCCAGATGAAAAGCTTCCTGCCGTCGAGGTGCGTGAACGCCCCGGGGAAGGGGTGGGTAACGGCGCGCACCAGGTTGTAGATTTCAGCCGCCGGCAGAGTCCAGTCGATCCGTCCGTCCGACGGCTGCCTTCGGCCGAATTTCGTCGCAAGGCTTTCGTCCTGGGGCCGGCGGGGAGCCCGTCCTTCGCGGAGCAGGGGCCAGTTCCTTGCCATGACCCTTCGGGCGGCATCCCGGACTTTCCAGAAAACGTCCTGGGACGTATCGGTGAATTCGATGGGGACCGCCTCCTGGTCGACGATATCCCCGGCATCAGCTTTTTCGCTCATCACGTGCAGAGTGACCCCGGTTTCCTTTTCCCCCTTCAGGACCGCCCAGTTGACGCAGGCCCGTCCACGATAGCGGGGCAAAAGGGAGCCGTGCATGTTGAATGCTCCCAGCCGCGGTATGGAGAGAATCTCCCCGGAGATCATCTTCCTGTAATAGAGGGAGAAGAGGATGTCGGGCTCGAGCCTCCTTATCCGGTCGATCTCGTTTGGGGCGTTGATGTTTTCCGGGGTGAAGACGGGGATTCCGGCATCGGCCGCGACACGGGCGACGGACCGGAACCAGATTTCCTCGAACTGGTCGTCCGCATGACTGTAGACGCCGACGATGTGGGCTCCCTGCGAAAGCAGCTCCTCCAGGCAGACGACACCGACTTCGCTATAGGCCGCCAGGAGGACGCGAGGCTCACTTCTCATGGTCCCACACTTCCCGGATCACAAAGCGGGGTCGCTCCCTGACTTCCTGGTAGATCCGGCCGATGTATTCCCCAACGAGCCCGACGGAGAAGAGCGTGATCCCCATCAGGAGGAAGCTGAGGGCCATCAGGGTGAAGACGCCTTCCACCTCGGGCCCCACGATCAACCGGCGCAGAAGAAGGAAAGCGCTGAAGAAAAAGCTCAGGATCGAGACGATCATGCCCAGCATGGTCACGGCCTGGAGGGGAATGAGCGAGAAACCCGTCATGAGGTCGAAATTCAGCCGGATCAAACGGTAAAGGCCGTACTTGGACTGTCCCTGTTCCCGTTCGGAATGGGAGATCGGGATTTCCACCGGGTTCATCGCGAACTTCTGGGCCAGGGCCGGGATGAACGTCGTCGTCTCCTTGCACTGGTTGATGAAGGTGATGATCCGGCGGTTGTATCCGCGCATCATGCATCCGTAATCGTTCAGCTTCAGCCCCGTGATCCGGTTTGAAATGCGGTTGACGATTTTGGAGGCGAATTTCCGGAAAAACGGGTCCTGGCGGCCCGAGCGGATCGTTCCCACGACGTCGTGACCCGACTCCATCGCTTCCACAATCCTGGGAATTTCCTCCGGCGGGTTCTGAAGGTCGGCGTCCATGGTAAGGATCATCTCCCCCCTGGCTTGGGAGAATCCGGCCATGATCGCCATGTGCTGCCCGAAGTTGCCGTTGAAGTCGATGACGACGACCCGGCCCGGATATCGGTCGCGGCAGTCCAGCAGGAGGGCAAGGGAGCGGTCCCGGCTTCCGTCGTTGATGAACACGACTTCGTATGACCGGTTTAGCTTTTCCATGACCGGCATCAACCTGTCGAAAAGGGCGGGGAGGCTTTCCTCCTCGTTGTAAACGGGGATGACCACTGAAACGGCAGGTGTGGTCACGACCGGGATCCTCCTTTTAGGTGGTCCGCGAGGATTCGTTTAACGGCTGCAATGACGTCTTCCACGTCGGAATCCGCCATCGAGGGAAAGAGGGGCAGGCTGACTATTCGCTCGGACACTTTTTCCGCATTGGGGAAATCGCCGTATTTGAAGCCGAAGGTGTTCCGGTAGAAGTCGAAAAGGTGCACCGCCTGGTAGTGATAGGCTGTTCCGATATTCTCGGCCTTCATGAGCGCCATGAAACCGTCCCGTGTCAAATCCAGGCGGTCGAGGTCCAGCAGAGGTGTGAAGATGTGCCAGGCATGCGTGTGTTCATAGGTCGGGGTTGAAGGCAGGACGAGCCCTTCGAGACCGGAAAAGGCCTTCCTGTAGCGGTCTACGATCGAGGATCTCCTGGCGTTGAAGGCGTCGAGGCGAACGAGCTGCCCCAGGCCGATCGCGGCCTGGATATCCAGCATGTTGTACTTGAGGCCGGGAAGGGCGACGTCGTAGTGGGGGGTTCCGGTGACGGCATAGCGGTTCCATGCCCCCTTCGACATCCCGTGCTGCCGGAGAATCGAGATACGCTCCGCGGCTTCCTCGATTCCGGTGCAGACCATGCCCCCTTCGCCGGTCGTGATGTTCTTCGTGGGGTGGAAGCTGAACACGCTGATGTGCCTGGGATCGGAGCCGATAAGGCGTCCCTTGTAGGAGGCCCCGAGAGCGTGCGCGCAATCTTCGATGACCGCGAGCCCATGCCGTTCGGCCACGGCATTGACCGCGTCCATGTCGACCGGGAGTCCCGCAAAATGGACCGGGACGATCGCTTTCGTACGGGGAGTCACCGCGGATTCCAGGCGGGAGGGGTCCATGTTGAAAGTCCCAGGGTCGATATCGACCAGTACTGGCCTGGCGCCGGCAAAAACGATCGTGTTAAGGGTCGCCACGAAGGTCATGGGAGTTGTGATGACTTCGTCTCCCGGCCCGATACCCAGGGACAGATGAGCCAGGTGGAGTCCGGCCGTGGCCGAGTTGACCGCCAGCGCATGGGGGATGCCGACGCGTTCCTTGAAGGCGTTCTCGAATCGGATCGACTTTGGCCCCGTGGTGATCCAGCCCGAACGCAGGGATTCGCAGACGTCCTCTATCGTTGCTTCGTCAATGTCGGGGCGGGCAAATGGGAGGAAAGCGTCCCTTTTCATCTTTTACCGACCTCCGGTCTGTTCGTCACGACAACCGCATCGTTGGATCTTCCCAAAACGCGCATGTTGTCCACTCCTTTCGCGAGCATGTCCCTGTATCGTTTTTCCCTGAAGATGACGATCATGTGGCGGTTGGATTCCCAAAGCCTGACGAAATCCTCCCGGCTGATGAACCATTCGGACTGGTCGCCGATTCCGCTGCCGAACTCCAGTTCTCCCTTCCAGTTCACCAGCACGACCCGCGTCCTGAGGTAGAAAGGGATACCCTGGTCATAGTCTTCGTAACTGACGACCAGGTCTTGAGGCTGCCTTGCCGTCTCGATGATGCGGGCCGTCTCTTTTGCGGACAGGAAGGTCCCGTAGAAGGCGAATCCGCCCTTGAGGGCGAGACAGGCCGCAAGGGCCCCGATGAAAAGCGCCGCGACAAGGGCATGCGGCCGCTTTTTCCTCCAGGAAGCCCAAACGACGAGCAACGTCAAGATGAGCGTGCCCGCGAGCGGGACGGTGACACGAAGAAGGACCCAGGGGGGAAAACGGTCCTGGAAAAGCGGGTAGGCGAGAAGGGCTGCGGAGAAAAGCCCGACTAGAAGTGTGGACGATACCAGTTCAAAACCGATTTTCTCCGTACCCGGACGGGCCAGGAACCGGTCGAGCTTGCTGCCGGCCAGGATCGAGAGAGCCGGGAAAACCGGCAGGATATAGGGGATGAGTTTGGAACTGGAGAAAGAAAAGAACGAAAAGATCAGGATGAACCAGAGGAAGAGGTAAAGTCTTTCCTGGGATTCGCGAAAACCGGCAAGTGGGCGGATCCAGAAGCCGGTCCATGGAAGGCCTCCCGCCAGCAGGATCGGGATGAAGAACCAGGCGGGTTCGTATCGCCCGTGGATTCGCGTGGTATATCTCAGGAAGTGCTCCCGGATGAAGAAGAAGTGGAAGAACTCGGGATTCCTGAGACAAACGGCCATGAACCAGGGGATCGTCAGGCCGAGGAAGAGAAGGATCCCCCAACCGTAAAACGCACGCCTGGCCAGTTTCCAGTTCCTGGTGAGCAGGATCCACGTCCCGGCGACGGCGCAGGGCAGGACAATGCCGATAAGTCCTTTCGAGAGGGTGGCGAGGGCCATGCCTCCGTAGAATAGAAGCAGGTGGCGCCTGTCGCCGGTCGAACCCATCAGGAATCCCACTAGGGCGATCGTGACGAAGACGGACAGGCCCATGTCGATGATATTGATCTGGGCGATTGCAAAGTAGATCCAGGTTGTGGCGAGGACGAGCCCCGAGAAGAAACCCGCGCGGGTTCCGTAAAGTTTCGCGCCAAGCCAGAAAGCGGTTCCCACGCCGATAACGCCGAGCAGGGCCGGCCAGAACCGGGAGGCGAATTCGCTGTAACCGAAAAGCTTGAAGGAAAGCGCCGTGAGCCAGTAGTGAAGCACGGGCTTCTCGAAATACTTGACGTAGTTCAGCGTAGGGGTGATGTAATCTCCCCGCTCGATCATCTCCCTGGGGATCTCGGAGTACCGTCCTTCATCGGGTTCGAGAAGCGGGTGATTCCCAAGGAAAAGGAAGAAGAGGAGGGAAGTCGTCACCAACAGCAGGGCGAGAGCCCTGGATCGATTCTTCAGCATGGTTGCCTCCAGGCCGGCATGATGGGTTCCTTCACCCGGAGAATGATACCAACTGGAGGGACGGCGGTAAACCAGAAAGCTCCCGGTTTCATGGTAACCTTATGCAAAATCGGTCGGATGGAGGCTTGAAAATTGGAGATCGAACCTTTTGGCGTTGAGGAGTGGATGAATGCCTACGAGGAGCAGGCGCGGTTCAATGTCGCGGAAACCTGCGTAGAGTCCATGACCGTGGGGGAGCTGCTTGATCTCTCGGGCGGCAGGGAATCGTTCTTGGAGGAGTTCCTGTCTAGGAAGCTCACCTACGGGGAAATCCCGGGTTCCTTCGACCTGAGGGGGCATATCTCGAGACTCTACGACACGCAGGACGAGGGAAATGTCCTGGTGACTCACGGGGGAATCGGGGCGAATTTCCTTGCTCTCTTCACCCTGGTGGGCCCCGGGGACCGGGTTGTCGTGGTGAAGCCGACTTACCAACAGCTTTACTCGGTTCCAAAGGCCTTCGGCGCGGATGTCCGAATGCTGGATCTCCGTCCGGAGAACGATTTCCTGCCTGATCTTGACGATCTGCATATGCTGGCGGGCGACAGGTGCAGGCTGATCGTGCTCAACAATCCCAACAACCCGACCGGTGCGCTGATGGACGCCGCTTTCCTGAAGGAAGTGGTCCGGATCGCAGAGCGCACGGGAGCCTGGATTCTTTGCGACGAGGTTTACCGCGGGCTTGAGCACGACCCGGGGGAGAAAACCCCTTCGGTTGTCGATCTATCGGAAAGGGCCGTGGCAACGGGCAGCCTGTCGAAAGTCTTTTCCCTGGCAGGCTTGAGGCTGGGCTGGGTGGCCGGGCCGAGGGACTTCATCAAGGCGTGCTTCAGTCGTCGGGACTACACGACGATCAGCTGCGGGATGATCGACGAAATGCTGGCGATCCGGGCTTTCTCGCACAGGGAGAAGATCCGGGAACGGAACCTGCCCCTCGTGCGGAGAAACGCGGCGATCCTGGACCGATGGGTCGGTGCGGAAAAAGGGCTGTCCTACGTGCGCCCCCGCGCCGGGACCACGGCGTTCATCCACTACGACTACCCGATCCTTTCAGAAGAATTCTGCAAAGCCCTTTTCGACTATAACGGGGCATTCATCGTTCCCGGAAAGGCGTTCGATTTCGAGGGGTGGTTCCGGATCGGCTATTCCTGCGCGACCGAAACCCTCGAGGAGGGGCTGTCGGCCATCTCCTCGTACATGAGGACCCTCTAGGCCTTCAATCCAGGTTCTTGCGTTCGTAGGAACGGTTCCCAAGCCCGATGGTCTCCGCGTGCGAAAGGCAGCGGTCCCAATCCGCGTCGGGGTGAAGGGTCCTGAACTTGTCCCCATGGATCGGCCTTTTCTCTCCCAGTGCGGTCCCGGGAAGGGCCGGGGCTTCGTTGACGAGATCCGCCGAAGCCTGGTCCAGTGCCACGGGGTCGGTCGAGGCGGCGATGCCGATGTCCGAAACGATGGGGGCGTCATTATGGTTCCAGCAGTCGCAGTTCGGCGAGACATCCATGATGAAGTTGGCGTGGAGGTTCGGTTTCCCCTTGAGGGCGGCGAAGGCGTACTCGGCGATCCTTTCACCGAGCGTCCCGCCGCTTCCCCAGGAAATCTGGGCGGCGCCCGCCGGGCAGACCACGACGCATTGTCCGCACCCCACGCAGCGTTCGGTGTCGATGTAGGCCTTTCCGTCCGGTCCTGGCCGTGCGGCTTCATGGGCGCAGTTCCGGATGCATTCTCCGCACCCGATGCATTTGGCTGCGGAAATCCGGGGAGGGGCGTCGCAGTGCATGGCCATCTTGCCCTCCCTGGATCCCGAGCCCATGCCGATGTTCTTGAGCGCCCCGCCGAACCCGGTCTGTTCGTGTCCCTTGAAGTGGCTCATGGAAATGATCACGTCCGCTTCGGCGATTGCGGAGGCGATTTTGGCGGTTGAGAAGTGCTTGAGGTTGATCTCGATTTCCCTGAAATCGAAGCCCCACAATCCATCTGCGATGATCGCGCAACAACCGGCGGAAAGGGGATTGTAACCGTTTTCGATGGCGGCCTGTGCATGGTCGACGGCATTGGCCCTCAAGCCCTTGTAGAGAGTGTTCGCGTCCGTCAGGAACGGTTTCCCCCCTCGTTCGCGGATCAGCCGGACGAGCCTCGCCACGTAGTTGGGGCGAATCGTGGCCAGGTTGCCCGGCTCACCGAAATGGAGCTTCACCGCGACCATTCGTCCTTTCAGGGGCAGTCCCCCCAGTCCTGCGGCAAGGACGACCTCCTCGAAACGGTCAAGCATGTTTTTCCTCGGGTTGGTTCTCGTGCCCGTAAAGAAAACTTTCGACGGCATCCAATCCATCCTCCTTCCGTTCTGATGGGTCCATTCTACCGCTTGCCCGCGGTTGCGGGGCCGCGGGTATAATGTCCCGTGGAAGGGGGCTGAAGGCATTGAGCACGGGGTACGAGACGACCATTCTCCATGTGTTTCCCGGGAAGGGAAAAGAAGTCCGCCTGTCGCTGGAAGAGAACCGTTTCCATGTTTCCGGGGGAGGGCAGCCGGGCGACACGGGGGCCCTTTCGGCGCAAGGCTTTTCAGCTGAAGTCACGGATTGCTTCCGTGAAGGGGAGCTGGACGTGCTTTCCGCCAGGATACTGAAGGGGGAGCCTGTGGAAGGGCTTCGCGTCAGGGCTGAAGTGAACCTGCAACGGCAGGCTCTTCTTTCAAGAATGCATTCAGGCGAACACATCCTTTCCCGTGTGCTTGAAAGCCGTCACGATGGGCTGGTAGTCTACAAGGTAGCGGTCGGGGAAGAGGAAACGGCCGTGTTCATGCGGTGGGAAGGCGAGTTGAACTGGCCGCTGCTTTTCGAGGCTGAAGATGCCGCAAACGAGGTGATCGCAAGGGACCTTCCCGTCGAGATCCGGCTGCATTCCCCGCAGGAAGCCCAATCGATCACGGGGTTGAAAGCGAACTGGAACCGGATCGGCGACGAACCGGTCAGGGTCGTCACGATCCCTGGATTCGACTGTATCGCCTGTTCTGGGACGCACGTTTCCTCGACTTCGGAAGTCGGCGGGATACTCGTGACCGGCTACCGGGGTGCCGCTCCCGAATGGGAACTGAAGTTTACCGTTCACCGGGAACGAGTGCTCGAGGAGATCTCGCGCGTGACCAGGGTCCTGCTTCGCAAGGTCAGCTGTCCCCTTGAGAAGCTCGAGAAGGTCTACGACAGGCTGCAGGAAGAAAGACAGGTCCTTTCCCGTGCCCTTGAGAAGGCGAAGGGGATGCTGGAAATCCCCTGGGATAGGCGGCTTTTCGGTTCGAAATCCCTTTCCGTCGCGGTTTTGCCCGGATTCATGCCCGAGTTGGCGGTTCCGGCTCTAAAACGCCTCATCGAAGGAGATCCGTCGTCGGTCGGGCTGGTCCTAATTCCGGCGGGGGATGGCCAGGACGGGAACTTCGTCCTTGCCTGCGGCACCCACGCGGGGATCGACTTGAGGCGTTTCCTCAAGGAACATCCTGCCCTCCTGGCAAGAGGGGGGGGCTCCCCGGCCTGGGTAACCGGCTCGACCGGCGCCGCGATCCCCGGAACCTGGGTTTCGGCGCTCGAAAACGAAATGGCCTAAGGCACGGGGGGAAGCTCCGGAGCTTCCCCCCGTGCCTTTTCCGTTCAAGCCCTCCGCGATCCTTTTGGGTAGGCTGCGGGGTCGCGGAGGGGAGGTCCTTCCCATTCTCCCTTCCCCGGGCTGGTTTCAAGCGCTTCCGCGGCAAAACCGAGTCCCAGTTTTCTCAGGGTTTCCGGTTTCGGGATGCCCGTTTCTGGATCGCACCCCCGCAGGAGGTAGTAGACGTCCAGCATGGCTTCGTGCTTTGCCGCCTCATGTGCCGCCCATTCAGACCCGATCAAGTCCCACCTGACCGGGAAGCGGTCGTCCTTCCTGCGGACCCCCTGCCTGGCGTTGAACGCCATCTCAAGAAGATAGACTCGATCCGAGGCGGCTTCCAGTTCCTCCTCGCTGTAAGGGATTCCTGTGGCGGCTTCCAGGAGAAGAGCCTCTCCCTTGAGCATGGGATGGGTTGAAACGAGGGGGACCGCACTGGCCCAGTTGTTCACCGAGCCTTTGCATCGTCCCACCATGTCGGTCAGCGTGACCGCCCTTTCCGAGATGAAAAGGGTATTCACCGGGTCCTCCTCGCGGATGAACCCCTGCCGGATCAGTTTGGGCCATATCTCGGGATCGTTCTCCCCAAAGGCCCAGCTGCGCCCGCGAAGGTGGTCCGCACCACGCGTGGAGGTGGCGTGGGCCAGGGCAAAGATTCCTGCGGGGTGAGGCCCGCGGGAAAGGCCCTTGACGTGATAGCAGAAGTCCATGGCCTTTCCGCCGACGATCCGGGCGAAGTTCATCAGGCCTTCCGCGACGAGGTTCCCGATACCCTGGCGAAGAGCGACCCTGTGGATCAATTCGATCTGGGCCTCGGCATTTTCCCAGGAAAGGTCCAACCCTTCAGTTTCGTTAATCCCGATGACGCCGTGGGCGAAGAGATCCTTGGCCAGGGCAACGACGTTCCCGAGGCCAATCACGCACATCCCGTATTTGTCCGCAAGGTTTTCCATCGTCATGACCGCGACCGGATCGGTCACACCGCAGTTTGTCCCGAGGCAATGCAGGCATTCGTGCTCCATGGCCTTGCCGATTTCTCCGGCATAGGTTCCGGAAGGGATTCGGAAAATGTCCTTGCAGGGGACGACACAGCCCGCGCAAGCGGTCCGCCCTACTTCGTAGGCTTTTAGGGCTTCCGGGAGGAATTGGGCCGGTACTTCGTCCGGGCCGAGGTAGCGCTCGTTGTTCCGGAATCCCGGGAACCAGCGGATCATGCCGATGTGGCTTCCGATGCGGGCAATCGTGTCCCTTTGGAAGGGGTCGTTCTTGAGGAAATCCCTGTCGGTGTCGGCCAGGGCCCTGAATTCCCCGGGGCTTGCCAGCGAAGTGTCCAGGGATCCCCTGACGGCCACGGCCAGAAGGTTCTTGGATCCCATCACCGCTCCGCTTCCCCTTGCGGCGGAGTTGTGCCGGTCGAAGATGACCGAGGCGAAGCGGACGAGGTTTTCCCCAGCCTGCCCGATGGCGGCGACGGAGAAGTCGTTTCCGTATCGCTGCCGCAACAGGTCGGTTTTTTCCCATGTGGACGTCTGGACAAGGTCGGACGCCTCGACGAGCCGGGCTTCCAGGCCGTCCACGATCAGGACGAGGGGTCTTTCCGAAGCGCCGGTGAAGACAAACTGGTCATATCCAGACCTTTTCATTGAGAGGCCGAAGCTGCCTCCCGCGTTCCCGTCTCCTAGAATGCCGGAAAGCGGCGAGAGCGTGCTCACCTGGACCCGGCTGGTCGATGAAAGCGGGGTTCCCGTGAAGGGGCCGACGCCGAAGGCCAAGGCGTTTTCCGGTCCCAGCGGGTCGATGCCTGGGGCAACCAGGTCGAAAAGGATGCGGTCGTTCAGGCCCCTTCCGCCGATGAATGCCCTGAGAGTTCCGGGGTCGATTTCCCGGGTTTCCAATCTCCCCGTGCCCAGGTCGACCCAAAGGGACTTGCCGTTCCAGCCGTTCATGGGGGCGCACTTCCTTTCCCTGGAGGAAGAATTTGGTCCTTACCATTATAGGACCTGGTTTGTTTCTCCGGACCGGTGCTATTTTAGCCTTCCCCGTGAGGCTTCGGGCCAGTTCCAGGCACCTGGTGGTGCTTTATAATGCTAATAAGGTTTGAGAATTGAATTGCCTGCCGGAATGAGATTGTGAAGTTGGTGCTTAACCTGGCATGGCGGGGCAGGCAACACGAAAGAAGGACGGAATTCCCGATAAGTCCGCAGGCACGGGAGGAGGGAAGGCATGGAAAAGAAAAGCAGGAAAGGGATCATGCCCGGTTCGCTCTTTTCCGAACAGGACCGTTATCTTTTCCGCGAGGGCACGCACCGGAGACTCTACGAAAAGCTCGGAGCCCACCTCTTCAGGGAGGGAGGGGAGGATGGCGTCCATTTCGGGGTTTGGGCCCCCAACGCGGAAAAGGTTTCCGTCATCGGGGATTTCAACGGATGGGACCCGGGCAGGAATCCTTTGGAGATGCCGTGGAGCGATTCCGGCATCTGGGAAGGTTTTATTCCCGGAGTTCGGCAGGGGAGTCTTTACAAGTTCCATATCCAGGGCCGCGGCGGGGCTTCCCTGCCGGACAAGCTGGATCCGTTCGCCTTTTTTTCGGAAATTTCGCCGGGGACGGCCTCGGTTGTCTGGGACCTTTCGAAGGATTGGGATGACGCCGAGTGGATGGCGGCCCGTCCTGCGGCTTGCAGCCTGGCGTCGCCCATGTCCGTCTACGAGGTTCACCTTGGATCATGGCGGCGGTCCCCGACGGGAACCTTCCTCAATTACCGGGAGATCGCCCTTCAGCTTGCGGACTACGTCCGGGAAGAGGGATTCACCCATGTGGAACTTCTCCCCGTGATGGAACATCCCTTTTACGGTTCCTGGGGTTACCAAACCCTCGGGTATTTCGCTCCGACCAGTCGTTGGGGCACTCCACAGGATTTCATGTTCCTTGTCGAAACCCTCCACCGCGCGGGGATCGGGGTCATCCTCGACTGGGTTCCGTCCCATTTCCCGAACGATCCTCACGGTCTTGCGCAGTTCGACGGGACCCATCTTTACGAGCACCGTGACCCCCGCCAGGGATTTCATCCGGACTGGAAAAGCGCCATTTTCAACTATGGCCGCAACGAAGTCCGAGCGTTCCTTCTCAGCAGCGCATGCTTCTGGCTTGACATTTACCACGCGGACGGCATCCGCGTGGATGCGGTGGCTTCCATGCTCTACCTCGACTATTCAAGGAAAGCTGGGGAGTGGATCCCGAACCGCTACGGAGGAAGGGAGAACCTTGAGGCAATCCAGTTCCTCCGCCAGCTGAACGCTGCCAGTTACGGCGATTTCGAGGGGATCCAGACGATTGCGGAGGAATCGACCGCCTGGCCGATGGTCACGCGCCCCGTCCATGTCGGGGGACTAGGATTCGGCCTGAAATGGAACATGGGGTGGATGCACGACATCCTGGAATATTTCCAAAAGGATCCGATCTACCGGAAATACCGTCACGATCGCTTGACTTTCACCATCTGGTACGCATTTTCAGAAAACTTCATGCTCCCTCTTTCTCACGACGAGGTCGTTTACGGGAAGGGGTCTCTTTTCGGCAAGATGCCGGGCGATAGCTGGAATAAATTCGCCAACCTGCGTCTTCTGCTGGGTTACCAGACTGCACATCCTGGGAAAAAATTGCTATTCATGGGAGGAGAGTTCGGGCAGGTTCGGGAGTGGGATCATGACCGCGAACTGGATTGGGAACTTCTCGAAAGGCCCGAGAATGCTGGGCTTGCCTGCTGGGTCAGGGATCTGAACCACTTCCTGAGGGAAACCCCGGCTTTGCATGAGGGGGATTTCGACGCTTCGGGTTTCGAGTGGGTCGACTTCAAGGACGCGGAAAAAAGCGTGGTTGCCTTTCTGCGGAAGAGGCCTGGGAAACGGCCGGACCCCGTGCTGGTGGTGGGTAATTTCACACCCGTTCCTCGTTTCGATTACCGGGTCGGGGTCCCCCTGCCGGGGGCGTGGAAGGAGAGATTGAACAGCGACGCCAGGGAATATGGCGGAAGCGGGCTAGGCAACATGGGGAAGGTGAAGTCCGACGCGATTCCATTCCAGGGGTTCGATCAGTCCCTGTCCCTCGTTTTGCCCCCGCTGGCGATTCTTTTCATGGAGCCGGAGGCCGCGGAAGGCTGAAAGGGGATCCGGCCTTGCCCGGCCGGATCCCCCCATTGTCTTTCAGGGTTCGACGACGGAGGCCTTAAGGATGACCACCGGTTCAATCGGAACGTCCTGGTGAAAGCCGCGGTTTCCTGTTTTAACGGCCTTGATGGCATCGACCACTTCCTGCCCCTCCGTTACCCTGCCAAACACGGCGTACCCCCATCCCTGGGGTGTACGCGACGAGAAGTTCAGGAAATCGTTGTCCTTCACGTTGATGAAGAACTGGGCCGTAGCAGAGTGAGGATCCGAAGTCCGGGCCATGGAAATGGTGTAGGCGTCGTTCTTCAGGCCGTTGTCGGCCTCGTTCCTGATAGGAAGGCGCGTTTCCTTCTGGTTCATGTCCTTGTCGAATCCGCCGCCCTGGATCATGAACCCGTTGATGACACGGTGAAAGATCGTTCCGTCGTAGTGTCCGTCCCTGACGTACTGGATGAAGTTTGCTGCGGTTTCCGGAGCTCTTTCGGTGTCCAGGGCGAGAACGATGTCGCCCTTGCTGGTCTCGAGCTTGACCATGGTGATTCCTCCCTGGGAGTCGATTTTTCCTTCTTTCGGAACTGGTTGCGCCCTAAAAGCTATCCAGGCAGCGGCGATCATTATACCAGCCGCAAGCACGGCGAGGGAAAACATGCCTCTCCGTCGGGAGTCCTCAAGCACGAAGAGACCCCTCCCTTTCGGCTGGACGCTCGACTCGAGGGCCTTCTTCGTCGAATGTGAATCCCTCGTTCAAGAGGTTCCGGCAAGTGTCGACCACTTCTGGGTCAAATTCAGTCCCCTTCCCGGTTTCCAGGGCGGCCATTGCCGCTTCCAGCCCTAGCCCGGGGCGGTAAGGACGATCCGAGGCGACGGCTTCGAAAACATCGGCAACGGCTATGATGCGGGCTTCCGTCAGGATCTCCTCTCCCCGCAGCCCGCTGGGATAGCCGCTTCCATCCATCCTTTCATGGTGCTGCCGGACGATCTCGGCAAGATTCCACGGAGAGTCCACCTTCCTCAGGATTTCATAGGCGGATTCGGGGTGTGTCATGATAAGAGCCCTTTCCACAGGGTTCAGCTTGGACGGCTTGCTCAGGAGTTCGGCCGGGATTGATATTTTCCCGACATCATGGACCATGGCCGCGAGGTAGATCCCTTCACAGGTTTTTTCGGACAGCCCCATCCGCCTCGCGATGGCCACGGATAGGGTGGCCACCTTCCGCTGGTGGCCGGCGGTATAGGGGTCACGAGCTTCGGTTGTTGAGGATAGGACCTCGATGGTTTTCCGGAATGAGGCTTCGAGCTGCCGAAGGCTATGCTGGAGAGCCTCGTGGTTCTTTCTTGCCTCCGTTTCGGCTTGCCTCCGCTCGGTGTCGTCCATGACGACACCGAAGTGGTGAAGCAGACGTCCGGATTTGTCCCGTTCCGCGCGGTTTCTTTCGACGACCCAGCGGCTCTGGCCGTTTTTCATGACGATCCTGTATTGGTGGCAGAAAGATTCCCTTTGCTCCAAGTCGAATCGGGAGGCTTCGTCTTCCACGCGCGCCCGATCGTCGGGGTGGATGATCGATGAGAAAAGGAACCCCGCTGCGGTCAGCTCACCCGGGGTGTACCCGAACTGCCTGATGTTCTCGGAAACGTATTCGATCGGCCATCCTTTTTCAGCTTTCCACCGGAAGACAACGGCGGGGCTCCCCTCGATGATGGTGTGGCTGATCATTAAGGCTTCTTCCTTTTGCTGCCGCTCCGTTAGGTCCCGGTAGATGGCGTAGGTTCCCGTGGTACGTCCGTCCGGTTCGGTTCGGGGAATCACCGAAACCGAAACGAAGAGGGGTTGTCCGTTTTTCCCAATGCGCGTTCCTTCAAGAGTTCGGGTGGTGCCATCCTCCGCGACCCGGTTCAAGTCCCTGGCCGCTTCCCGCTGCTCCGGCGGTTCTCCGAGGAGATCGTCGATGTGGCGGCCCACCACCTCGTTCTCGGTGTATCCGAACATTTTCAGGAAGGCGTCATTCGCGGTTTCGACGATTTGCTCCGCCGAGCAGAAGACAATCCCTTCGGGGGAATTCGCAAAAAACATTTCGAGCTTTCTCTTCTCCTGCCTTAGTTCTTCCTGGATCGACTTCAGGCTCGTGATGTCACGGCCGACGCCCTGGACTTCCACGAGTCTTCCCGAGGCATCGAAGATGCCGCAATCGATCCAGTGCTGCCACCGGACTTGGCCGTTAGGCAAAAAGACTTTTTCCTCGATCTGGCGAACCGGGTTTTCAGGCGTCAGGGCTTTGAGGTGTTCCCGAATGCGGATCTCTTCTTCAGGTGAATAGCGGCACTTGAAGGATTGCCCGATGAAATCCCCGGGATCTTTCCCGTAATAGCGGGCATACGGAACATTGGCGTAGGTGATTTCCAGCGTGTCGGGAAGGAAACGCAGAATCATGTCTGCCTGGTCCTTGATGATCGCTTCGTAGAAGGTTCTTGATTCGAGCAGGGCGCGTTCTGCTTTCCGCTTTTCGCTGAGGTCGGTAAAGGAAACAAGGATTGAAGGGGCTTCTTCTCTTTCCTTTTGAACCGCGCTCACGCTGCAGAACACTTCAAGGAGGCTCCCGTCCTTCCTGATGAGATCGCACTCGCCGGTCCAGTTCCCTCCGCGAAAGACCGTTTCCAGGATCTCGGGGGTCTTTTCGTTAGCCACCACGAAGTTACGGTAAGGACAACCGAGTACTTCCTCCTGGCAGGAATAGCCCGCGAGAAAGAGAGCCGCGTTGTTGGCGTACTGGATCCCTTCCGAAATGCTGAAGATGACAAAACCGCTGACGGAAGTCTCCACAGCCCGGCTCATCAGGTCAAGGAGCGCATTGTTGGCCTGCCGCCGGATCTTTTCACCCAGGATGCGAAGCCCGGCGGAGAGCATCTTGGTCATATCGACCAGCATGGCAAGCCTGTCGGCAGAAAAGGCCTCCGTTTTTTCGTCGAACACGCAGAGGACTCTCAAGGTGGGCTCCCCGTCGATGCGGAAGGGAACCGCTGCTACAGAGTGATAGCGTCTTTCCAGGGCCCGCCCGCTCCAGGGATGGCACGCACCTTCCTTCCGGATGTCCTGTATGACCCACGGATGTCCTTCTGAGAGCGCATGGATTCCCTCCCTGCTTCTGAAGGACTGGGAAAGGAATCCCTGTTCATCTCCGGCATGGGCAATGGGGACGAGTTCCAATCCATCAGGTGACTCTTCTGGATGAGCGACCCAGGCCATACGGTAGCCGTGTCCCTTAACGAGGGCCCGGCAAAAGTTGCGGACGGTCGACTGTTCGTCCGTTGCGTGGAAGAAAAGCCTGTTGAATTCGCCCATGCTGGCAAGGGATTTCTCGGCAGAGCGGAGGTCGTCGGAAAGCCTTCTGTAAGCCCTTCGGTGCGTTTCAACATCGAGGCGGGTTTCGGCGAGTTCTTGCCTGAGGACAGTGTTTTCCTCCAGGATTTGCTTGAAGCCTAACGCGCATTCAATGGCTCCAAGGAGGCCTTCCCAGGTCAGCCCTTCCTCACAAATGCAGGCATGGACTCCTTTTCCGAAGAGTTTCATGACATAGGGACGCTGCTCCGGGGCGAACAGGAAGACGGTCGGGAGTTCCGGGCAAAGATTCTTGAGGCCTGCAAGGGTTTCCTCGAGAGCCGGTGAGGAGGCCCGGAAAAGAACTGCCCCGAAGTTCCCCTGGAGCAGTAATTTTCCCAGGTCTTCAAAAGACCGGGCGGTTTTAGGCCATGGCCCGCAAACCCGCCCTCCGTCGGGAGGGCACACAGGGAGGCAAATCGGTTCGATTGAGGGGTCGAAGAACACAAAGTCGCCCACGCGGCCTGGCCTCCCGATTCTCTCCAGCGGGATGATGCATTTAGTTTAAGGCATAGTGTCGCAACTGTGAACCGTCCGTGTCGGCCAGCCGGGCAAAAAATGCGGCTGCGACGGGTCATCCGTCGCAGCCGCTCCACTCTCTCCAATTCCTGGCGGAGGGCAGAGGATTCGAACCCCTGGTGGGTCACCCCACAACTGATTTCAAGTCAGCCGCCATCGACCACTCGGCCAGCCCTCCGCAGAAGGGAATTATACCATCGTCCATGGGAGTTCGCGAAGGCTCGATGCGATAAAATAACCGCAGGACGCTTTTGAGGGAAGGAGGAGACCGCATGTATGCCCTGTTTTTCAAGAGGATTGCCCTTGCCGCGATTCTCGCGATTTTCTTGCAACTTTTTCCCGTTTTTTCGCTCCCTGGTTTCGCCGCTTGTGCCGTCGATCCGGATGTGCCGCTGGCGGTTACGAAGCTTGCCTGGTCCTTTAACCCGAAAACGGGCTTGTTCCAGTTCGTCGGCGATGTGCTGAATGTTTCCGGGCGGGATGTCATGGATCCCGGCCTGGTGATTTCGCTACTGGACGGCGCCGGGAAGGAATTCGAATCCGGGGTGGCCAGGAGTGCCTTAAGGCGGATTCGGCCCGGGGAGACTGCCGCTGTAAACCTTTCGGTGAAGGCCGAAAAGATGCCTGGGGCCGTGAAAGTTTTACCGTTTTTCGGGATTGCGGGAACTTGAAATTGAGAAAGATGGCCTCGTCGAGGCTTTCCTTCTCCAGCGGGAGGAAATGGGAATGAACCGAGAAATGGTGATAAGGGATTTTGTTTGTTGCCCTTCCGTTATTGCGGTGGTGGGTGCTTCGCCGAGCCCGGGCCGTCCGGTTTCCGGAGTGATGGCCTATCTTGCGGATGGAGGGTTTTCCCTTTTTCCTGTCAATCCGGCCTACGCAGGGGAAAAGGTGCTCGGCATGGAATGTTTCGCAAGCCTTGCGGATTTGCCTAGAGAGGTGGACATCGTCGCCCTTTTCCTGTCGGGAAAGCACCAGGGGGCTGTCCTGAAGGACCTTCGGCGGCTTCCCTATAGACCGGTGGTCTGGATGCAGCCGGGAGCCGAGAACAGGGAGGCCGAGGAAGAACTCAGGAACGAGGGGTTTACCGTCATTTCGGGCGCCTGCCTCATGATGACCCACCGGACCGACTGCGCGGCCAGGGATTAGCCGGGAACTTTCCGGGGAGAGGAAAGGCCGGGCAAGCTTTCGCCACTTGACGTTTCCCCCCTGGGTTGCTAGGATGGGGCCGTAAATTAGGCAACCCTAATTCCTAGTGAAGAGGTGAAAGGCCTTGAGCCTGAGAAAGGTCTACATGGATCACTCGGCGACAACCTTCGTCGATGCTTCGGTTCTGGAGAGGATGCTCCCTTTCTTTTCGGAAAAATACGGCAATCCAAACAGTGTCCATGCCTGGGGCCGGGAAGTCCGGGCTTCGGTCGAGGAAGCGCGGTCAAGCGTGGCTCGTCTCATCAATGCTGAGCCCCGGGAGATCCTGTTCACCGGGGGAGGGAGCGAAGCGGATAACCTGGCCATCAAGGGTGTCGCCGAAGTCCTTTCCGGAAAGGGACGCCATGTCATCACGTCGGCCATCGAGCACCATGCCGTTCTGGATACGGTCAAATGGCTCGGCAAGAACGGCTTCGAAACGACAATACTGCCCGTGGACGGGCAGGGGCTCGTCGACCTGGAAGAGTTCCGCAGGGCCCTCAGGCCTGACACGATTCTCGCTACCGTGATGTATGCCAACAACGAAGTCGGGACCGTCCAGCCGATTCAAGAGATGGGGGCGATCTGCCGGGAGCGGGGGATACTTTTCCACACGGATGCCGTCCAGGCCGCGGGCCATATCCCGATCGACGTGAAAGAATTGCCGGTCGACCTGATGACGATGGCGGCGCACAAGATGTATGGGCCGAAGGGAGTCGGGGCGCTTTATGTCCGGAAGGGCGTCAGGCTTGCGCCCCTGGTTCATGGAGGCGGCCAGGAATTCGGATTGAGGTCGGGTACGGAGAACACGCCGGGGCTGGTGGGTTTCGGGGCCGCGGCCGAATTGGCGATGAAGCGGATGGCCGGCGGTGAGATCGAAGAGGAACGGCGGCTGAGGGACAGGTTGATCGAGGGGGTCCTTTCGCGGATCGAAGACGTAACCCTGACGGGACACCGGTTCTTGCGCCTTCCGTTCCACGCGAGTTTCTGCATCCGGTACATCGAGGGAGAGGCCATGCTGTTGAGGCTTGACTTCGCCGGGATCGGCGCAAGCAGCGGCTCGGCCTGCACCTCGGGGAGCCTCGAACCCAGCTATGTCCTTCTTGCTATGGGGTTGGACCACGCGACGGCCCACGGCTCCCTCAGGCTGACCCTCGGAAAGGATACATCGGAAGGTGATATCGACTACATTCTCGAAACCCTTCCGCCGATCGTCCAGACGCTGCGCTCCATGTCGCCGTTCAAGAAGAACGCCTAAGCGGGAGGGAAAGGCATGTCCATGTACAACGAGAAAGTCATCGAGGCTTTCATGAACCCGAAAAACGTCGGTGCGATGGAAAACCCGGACGGAGTCGGCGAAGTCGGTAATCCCAGGTGCGGCGACGTCATGAAGATCTACATCCGCGTGAAAGAAGGCAGGATAGAGGATATCCGGTTCGAGACCTTCGGGTGTGCGGCGGCTATCGCGACAAGTTCGACCGCGACCGAAATGGTAAAGGGGCTCTCCATCGAGGATGCCCTCAAGCTGACCAACCGGGACGTGGCGAATGCCCTGGGTGGGCTACCGCCCGAGAAAATCCATTGTTCCCTGCTGGCCGAGGAAGGAATCCATGCCGCGGTCGAGGATTATCGGCGGCGCAGTGAGGGGTTGCCCCCTCTGCCTCCGAGGCATGACGCAGTTTGCCACCATGACCTGCCTGGAAGCGGGGAGAACCCAGGTGCCTGAGGGCCGCGTCGTTGCCGTCTGCCGTTCTGACCGGAAAGGGGTTCCCAAGGACGATATCCGAAAGGGGATCCTCGTTGAAGAATCGGGGCTGGAGGGAGATGCCCATGCGGGCTTTGCCCATCGGCAGATTAGCCTGATCACGATGGAAGACATCCGCTTGGCCCGGGAAAAACTTCCCGCTCTTCGCCCGGGCAGCTTCGCGGAGAACCTCACGGTTGAAGGGATCGACCTGGGAGAATCGAGTGTCGGGCGACGGATCAGGGTGGGGAAAGCCTTGCTCGAAATCACGCAGATCGGCAAGGAATGCCACGCAAAGTGCGAGATATACAGGACAACCGGGGACTGCATCATGCCGAAAAAAGGCGTTTTTTGCCGGGTGCTGCAGGGCGGGGAAGTTTCGGCCGGTGATCCGGTCGAATGGGATTGAAGAGAAAAGGCCCAAGGCACCGTAAGTGGATGATGAGAAGGGGAGGCATTGTCCTCCCCTTCTTGTTGTACAATCGTGGCGGTTGAGGGGGGAGACGTGTGATGAAAATGGTCCCTGAACAATCTGCGACATTGAGGGTCCGGTATGCCGAAACGGATGCGATGGGAGTGGCCTATCATTCGAATTACCTCGTCTGGTTCGAGTTGGGGCGAACGGAGTTCTGCCGGGTGAAGGGATTTCCCTACAGGGAGTGGGAAGAGGCCGGTGTTTTCCTTCCGGCGGTCGAGGCGAGGTGCCGCTACAAACACCCGGCCCGGTACGACGATCTCCTTGAGGTTTACGTCTCGATTTCAGGCCTGACGCCTTTCACCCTGACATTTTCCTATCGGATCATCCGGCCGCAAGACGGGCGCCTTGTGGCGGAGGGCGAGACGAAGCATGGCTTCTGCGACAAAAATGGTAAGCTGGTGAAAGCCCCCCAACCGTTTTACGGGTGGCTGGAAAAAATCGTCAACCATTGCGCTAAGGAAGGGGTGGTACAAGTTGTGTAACAAGGTCATTCTTCTCGGCAACGAGGCGATCGCAAGAGGGATCGTCGAGGCTGGCTGTGATGTTGCCGCGGCGTATCCGGGGACACCCTCGTCCGAGATCCTGCCCGCGGTGGCGAAATACGCCGACGAACTGGGCACGCGGACGGCGGTGGAATGGGCGGTGAACGAGAAAGTCGCCTTCGAGGTCGCGGCGACGGCTTCCTTCACCGGCAAGCGGACCTGCGCGATCATGAAGCAGGTCGGTCTCAACGTAGCCGCGGATCCGCTCATGAGCGTCGCGCATTTCGACCTGGCCGGCGGGTTCCTGATCGTCTCCGCGGACGATCCGGGGCCCCACAGTTCCCAGACCGAGCAGGACAGCCGATATTTTGCGATGTTCGCAAAGGTCCCCTGCTTTGACCCGGCTTCGGCGCAGGAGGCCAAGGACATGGTTTTCGATGCTTTTGACCTGTCCGAAAAATACCATATGCCGGTCATGCTCCGCCCGGCGGTCCGCGTGGACCACTGCCGACAGGACGTCGAGCTCGGTGAAGTCAGGGATCTTGGGCGGAAGGCTGATTTCAGGAAAGACATCCGCCGGTGGGTCTGCCTCCCGGCCCACGTGAAGATCAACCACCCGCAGCTGAACGCGAAGCTGGATTCGGTCCGGGAGGATTTCGAAACCCTATACGGGCGGTACAACTTCGAGGTCCCGGCAAAAGGACAAGCTGCTCTCGGGATCATCGCAGGCGGGGTTTCCTTCTCCATCGTCATGGATCTGCTTAAGGCCTGGAAACGAGAGGATATCTCGGTGCTCAAGATCGGCACCCCGCACCCTCTTCCCGTGAAAATGGTGGAGGATTTCATCTCCCGGCATGAAAATATCCTCATCCTGGAGGAGACCTATCCGGTTATCGAAATGCAGCTGCCGGACCGAACCAGGCTGAAGGGGCGATGGAACGGCTTTGTCCCCCGGGCTGGAGAACTCTTGCCGGAGGTGATCCGTGACCTCATCCTGAAAGCCCTTGGCGAACCGTTGCCGGAGGCCGGGATTGCGGAGCTGAAAGCGGCCATAGAGGAGATGAAGGTGACTCCCAAACCGCCGATGCTTTGTCCCGGCTGTCCTCACCGGGCCTCCTTCTTTGCGATGAGGAAGGCTCTCCCGAACGGGATCTATCCGTCGGACATCGGCTGCTACACCCTCGGCGTCAACCAACGGGATGTGGACACCACCATCGACATGGGGGCTTCCCTGACGTCCGCTTCGGGCTTCTACCTCGCCTTTAAGACCGACGGAAAAGACCAGCCCGTGGTGGCGACCATCGGCGACTCGACTTTTTTCCACATGGGGATACTCGGTCTCGTCAACGCCGTCTACAACCGGCATTCCTTCGTTCTGGCCATCCTGGACAACCGGATTACAGCGATGACGGGAGGGCAGTCAAACCCAAGCATAGGGGAAAAGCTGCGGCAGGGTGATGAAGGACGCCAGGTGGATATCGAGGGTGTCGTCAGGGGATGCGGTGTGAATTTTGTCAAGGTCGTGGAACCCTACGACACGAAAGATTCCGCTGAAGCGTTCAAGGAAGCCTGGGAACACGCGAAGGAGCACAGGGAGCCCGCGGTGGTCATCCTCAGGCACCCTTGCATGCTGCTCCGGCAGAAACAGGCTCGGGTGAAGGTCCGCGTCAATCCCGACAAGTGCATCGGCTGCAAGTACTGCACGAATTTCTTCAACTGCCCAGGCCTGCCGTTCGACGAAGGAGCGAAAAAGGCCGGCATTGACGAGCGGTTCTGCGTCCAGTGCGGGGTCTGCATCCAGGTCTGCCCCCACGGGGCCATCGAAGCCGTCGAGGGAGAGGAGGAGTAGGAATGCAGTACATCATCGTCGGTCTGGGCGGACAGGGAATCCTCTTCACGAGCCGCGTATTGGGCCATATCGCCGTTTCCAGGGGAGAACACGTCATGGGGAGCGAAGTCCATGGCATGGCCCAGAGGGGCGGGTCCGTCATCAGCCATTTCAAGGTCGGGGAATATGATAGCCCCCTGGTGCTGGCCGGTGCCGCCGACCTCCTGGTTGCCTTCGACCAGAACGAAGGCATCCGCAACCTTCACTTCCTGCGAAGCGGGGCAAAAGCGATCCTCAACATCCATGCCCCCGAGTCACTTGAAAACCCGCACTTGAAGAATTTCATCGCCGGGCGGGGCATCGAGGTTTTCGGCATTCCCGGGTATGACATCCTTCGGGAAAAGATGGAGGGCCGCTTCCTCTTCATGAACGTCCTGATGCTGGGTGCGATGTGCGGAGCAGGGGCGGGCAACGTGTCCATCGACGAGATCAGGGAGACGGTGGAAAAATTGGCCCCGGCCAAGTTCAAGGCAGACAACCTCAAGGCGGTGGAGTTGGGATACGGGTATTTCAAGGGGAATTGATGCGAGGATGAAACACGGCCGCGAGAGGGAAGCGGGCAGACCGCTTCCCTTCGCTTGTTGCGGGTTCACCCTGGTCGAGACGCTGGTCGTCTGCGGTATCCTTGCAACGTTGGCCGGGCTTGCGGTGCTTTCGGCAACGGGGCCCTTCCCGTGGGCTCGACCCGAGGAAGCGGCCGTGCACCAGGCCGAGGCGGTCGACCGCTGGCTGGAATCGGCTTTTGAAAAAGGGCTTCTGGAACAGGCGGCCTTCAGCCTCAAGCTGCCGGGCACCCCTTCGGGAAAACTTGTCCTGACTTGGCAAGGACAGGGTTTCACGGAAAGCGAGATCTACGATTCGCGCGGGGAATGCGATTTTGTCGTCAAGGGCGGCAACTCCGCTACGGTTGCCTACAATCCGTCTTACCACTCGGTTTCCCCTGCCTTTACCCTGAACGTCCTGCCCGCCGGGGGAAGGGTTCCGGTGCGCCAAGTCATCGTTTCGGCTTATGCCCGCATTCGCGTCAAGGTACCCTGAAAGAAGGAACGGGTGTATTCTTGTACCGCTTTCGAGTCTGGAGGAGGAAAAAACATGCCGGTCAAACCCTGGTGGCGCGAAACGATCGAAACGATACTTTGGGCCCTGGTCCTGGCCCTGATCCTTAGGGCCTTTGTCGTACAGGCTTTCTGGATACCGAGCGGTTCAATGATCCCGACACTGGACCCCGGGGACCGGGTCCTGGTGGCCAAGTTCTGGCATACCCTGACCGAGCCGAAACGGGGGCAGATCATTGTCTTCAAGTACCCCGTCGACCCTTCCCGGGATTTCGTCAAGCGGATCGTCGGCCTTCCCGGCGATACCGTGCGGATGGAAAACGGAACGGTCTTCGTTAACGGATCCCCGCTTTCCGAGCCTTACGTCGTCAATCACGACAACTTCAACATGCCGGAGATGAAGGTCCCGGAAAGGCACTATTTCGTCATGGGAGACAACCGGCCGAACTCGCAGGACAGCCGATTCTGGGGGTTTGTCCCGAAGTCGTTCATCAAGGGGCCCGCCTTCGTGAGATACTGGCCGCTTCCCAGGATCGGATTGCTCAGGTAGCGAAAATGGGGCGTACGGTCTGGTATCCCGGCCATATGGCCAAAGGGCAGAAAAGGCTTTTTGAAGTCATCGCCGACCTGGATGCCCTGGTCGAACTCAGGGACGCCAGAGCACCGAATCTGTCCGCGTCACCTCTTTCCGACCGGCTGGCGTGCATGAAGCCGGTCGTTGTTGTCCTGAGCAGGAAAGACCTGGCCGAAGAGACGAAAACGGCACGATGGATTGACCATTTCAAGGCCAGGGGAATCCAAGCCATTGCCTACAATTTGAGGCAGGACCGTTTCGACCAGCTGAAAAAGGAACTCTCCCGCCACAAACCTGCCCACCGCGACCTGCGGCTTGGAGTCGTCGGCATTCCGAATGTCGGCAAGTCCCTGTTCCTGAACGGGCTCGTGGGCCGGAACGCCTCGCGGGTCGGTGCCTTGCCCGGCATCACCCGTGGTGTGGAGTGGTTTCGAGGACAAGGGGTCCTGGTTGTCGATTCACCAGGCATTCTCAACGCCAGGACGGGAGTAAAAATCGGTCGGGCCCTTTCCTGGCTGGGCTGCAACCGGGCCGATGTCATCGGTTCCTTCGAGACGAGCGCGGAGGCTCTCATCGCTTTCCTCGGAAATTCCGGGCTCTGGTCCATAGTGGAAAAAGCCTGGTCGGTGAGGCTGGACGAGAAAGGGCCCGAAGCGACGCTGGAAAGTCTTGGGCGCCGCCTGGGATGCCTGGTGTCGGGCGGGATCGTCGACTTGGATGCGGCCGCCCGGAAATTCCTTGAAAGTTTCTCGACGGGACGTCTTGGCCGTGTGACCCTCGAACTTCCGGAAACGCCGATAACGGAGGAAAACCTTCCTTGAAGCGCATCGCAGGGGTGGATGAAGCCGGGCGCGGTCCTCTTGCCGGGCCGGTAGTGGCCGCCGCGGTCATCCTGACGACGGAGCAGCGCAGGATCCTCGTCGGGATGGGTCTTGACGATTCGAAGCGGCTTTCCCCGGCAAAACGCGAAAAACTCTTCGGCGCCATGGAGGAGCTTGGAGTCTGCTGGAAGGCCCAGGCCGCCTCCCCGGCCCTCATCGATAAACTGAACATCCTGGAGGCGACGCTCTGGGCCATGAGGGCATGCGTCATGGCGCTTCGTCCCGAAGCGGAGTTCGTTGTGGTGGACGGGAACCAGGTCATCAAGGGCATCCCGGTTTGCCAGAAGGCGCTCCCCCGGGCGGACAGCCTGGTCCCTGCCGTCGCTGCGGCTTCCGTCGTCGCGAAGGTATTGAGGGATCGAGTCATGGAAAGGCTGGCTTGCCGGTTCCCGGGATATGGTTTCGATGTCCACAAGGGCTATCCGACCGTAGCACATAGGCAGGCCCTGAAGCGATTAGGCCCGTGCGAAATCCACCGCATTTCGTTTTGCCGGAAAACCCTCTCCTGAGCCGATAGCCCACCAGAGTCCTTTCCCGGACGGGCCTCCAAAGGAGGCGTTGTCTTGGATCATCTTGAAACAGGTCGCCATGGAGAAAATCTTGCCGAGCGGTATTTCCGCCAAAAAGGCTGGACCATCCTGGACCGCAATGTCCGCGTCCGCGGCGGGGAACTGGACCTCGTCGCCCTGGACGGGGACGAGCTGGTCGTGGTGGAGGTACGCACCCGATCCATAGGGAAGATCCTGCCAGCGGAGGAAACGGTGGGACCGAGGAAGTTGAAGATCCTCGTGCGGTCGGGAAGGATCCTTGTCGAAGCGCGAGGATGGGCCGGCCCCTGGCGAATAGATCTTTTGGGAATCAACCTGGATGCCGACGGCCGTCCGCGGTATCAGCACCTGCCGGACATCACGTCGGGAAAGATCGTGTCCTGATGGGACCTGTGCTCGGAGTGACCTTGAAGGGGATCGAAGCGGTCCCCATCGACATCGAGGTTGAGATCACGGGAGGACTATTCTGCATCGCCGTGGTCGGCCTTCCCGATGCGGCGGTCCGTGAAGCCAGGGAAAGAGTCCGGGCCGCGTTGAGGAGCAATGGCATCCATCTCCGTGGGAGGATCGCCTTGAACCTCGCCCCTGCGGACCTTCCCAAGGAGGGATCTCTGCTTGACCTCCCCATGGCCGTGGGGCTTGCGAAGGAATCAGGCGCGGTTTCTCTTCGGGAGAGCGGAATTTTCCTGGGGGAGTTGGCCATGGGAGGCAAGCTCAGGGCAACGAAAGGAGCCGTGCCTGCCGCGCTTTTGGCCCGAAAAATGGGTATTCCCTTGTATCTCCCTCCGGGAAACGCCCGTGAAGTCTCACTCGTCAAGGGGGTTACGGCCTTTGCTCCTCCGGACCTTGGCAGTCTCTTGGGACACCTGAGGAAGGAGGCCCTTCTCACCCCCGTTTCGGGAACCGAGCTGGACCAGCGTGAGCCGGTTGCCGACCCGGACCTCGGCGACATCAAGGGACAGGCCGCCGCAAAGCGGGCTCTTGAAATTGCGGCAGCCGGGCACCACAACATCATCCTGGTCGGTTCCCCGGGCTCCGGCAAAACCATGCTCGCACGAGCCCTGAGGGGGATCCTCCCTCCACTGACTGACGAAGAGCGCCTCGAAACCCTCCTGGTAGGAAGCACCCTCGGACTGCCGGCGAAGGCGGACCGTACCCGGCCCTACCGCGTCGTCCACCACACGGCGAGCACCGTTGCCCTCTGCGGAGGCGGGGCTTCGCTCAGGCCTGGAGAGATCAGCCTGGCCCACAGGGGAGTCCTGTTCCTTGATGAATTTGCGGAATTCCACAGGGATCTGCTCGAGGCTCTCAGGCAACCACTGGAGGACGGGGTCATCACGGTCAGCCGGGCTTCGGGGTCGGTAACCTATCCGGCGAGAGTCCTCCTCGTCTGTGCCTGCAATCCTTGTCCTTGCGGATATTGGGGCGATCCCGTCGAACGCTGCAGATGTTCCGCTCACGCACTTGAAAAATACCGAAACAGGCTCTCCGGCCCGATACTCGACCGCATCGACCTTCACGTCCCGGTTCCCAGGCTGACCCCGGACGAGCTCGTTTGCCTCGATGGTCAGCAGGGGCCCTCGAGCGCCGAAGTTCGGGAAAGGGTGGCTGCAGCGAGAGTCATTCAGCAGGATCGGTGGAAAGCGCAGGGATACGGCTCGAATGCGGAGATCCCGGAAAGGCTTGTCAGGACCGGGATTCGCCTGTCGAAGGATGTCCGTCTCTTCCTGACCGAGGCGGTGCGGGGGATGCACCTTTCCGGACGGGGGATCAGCAGGGCCTTGAAGGTCGCCAGGACGGTGGCAGACCTCCGCGGCCACGCCGAGGTGTGCGTCGAGGACGTTTGCGAGGCCCTGTCCTACAGGGGAGGAGGGATTTCGGGTGACGGAGCGTGAACAGGCTCTGCTGGCCTTCAATGCCTGGGAAGGTTTCCATGCCCGTTTCGTTGAAGAGTGGTCCGGTCGAGGAAAGAGCCCGGAAGAAGTCCTTGCGGCCGGCAGCGCACACTGGGAAGAGATGGGGTTGCCTGAAAAGTGCCGCGGCTTTCTCGAGCGTATCCGGGAAAAAGGATGGCAGAAGCGGGAAGCGAATCGGGCTGATCGTCTGGGCGTTCGCCTGGTCTTCTGGGGAAACCCGGATTACCCTTGCAAATTGACGGATCTTTCCAGGCCGCCCGTGGTTCTTTACGCAAAAGGAGCCTGGCCCCCTCCGGCACGCGTGGACGGAATCGTCGGCACAAGACGGTCTTCACCCTACGGAACGCGAATGGCCAGGGAAATTGCCTTTCGCCTCGGGAAAGAGGATGTGGGGGTCCTGAGTGGCGGGGCGCTCGGGATTGACGGGGCAGCACACGGTGGGGCGATCGAGGCGGGCGGAATGACGCTGGCAGTTCTTGGGACGGGAGTGGATCTTTGCTATCCGCCTGAACATGAAAGCCTTTTTCCCCGAATTGCAGAAAACGGAACCCTGTTGAGCGAATTTCCCCTTTCCACGCCTGGCCGAAGCTGGCGATTCCCGAAAAGGAACCGTTTGATCGCAGCGCTTGCTGACCGTCTGGTTGTCGTCGAGGCTCCCGCCAAAAGCGGGGCCATCGTGACGGCGAAGCTCGCGATGGAAATCGGGAGGGAAGTCTGGGTCGTGCCCGGCAGGGCGGACGAGTGGGTCTGCAAGGGATCCAACCGGCTCCTCTGGGACGGGGCCCAGCCCCTGGTCGAAATCGACGATCTTGTCCGCTTCCCCGGGGGCGCACAGGCGGAACTCTTCAGGCCAGGGGGAGGAAATTCATCGAACGTTCTTGAAGCCTTAAGAGTTTTCGGCGATCAGACGGTTGACATTCTTGCCTCTCAGGTTAAAATGAGCGCCGCTGATGTCCTGGTGGAACTGAGCCGGTTGGAGGCTTTCGGGATGGTCCGGCGATCCCTGTCGGGCCGATGGAGCGCGCTGCCGGGGCAGTCCGTGGGAGAGTCAGGATATCCGATCCGTTGAGGGGCGAGAATATGGCGGAAAAGAGCAGAAAAGGCAAGACCCTCGTCATCGTGGAATCGCCGGCGAAGGCCAAGACCCTGAAAAAGATCCTTGGGGCGAACTACGAGATCAAGGCAAGCATGGGGCACATCAGGGACCTGCCCAAGAGCCGCATAGGAGTGGATATCGACAATGACTTCAAGCCCGATTACATCCCTGTAAGGGGGAAGGCCGCGGTCATCAAGGAGCTTAAGAAGAAGGCCGAAGGGGCGGGGAAGGTCTTGCTCGCGAGCGACCCTGACCGCGAGGGAGAAGCCATCGCCTGGCACCTGTCCCACATCCTTTCCATTGATCCGACGACCCCTTGCAGGATCCGGATGTTCGAGATCACCGCGAAGGCCGTCAGGGAGTCCGTAAAAAAGCCGGAAAAGATCGACCAGGATCGGGTGGATGCCCAGCAGGCCCGCAGGATACTGGACAGGCTCGTCGGCTATAAGCTGAGCCCGCTTTTGTGGAGAAAGGTGCGCTCACGGCTGACTGCTGGAAGGGTCCAATCCGTTGCCCTTCGGCTGATCGCCGAGCGGGAACGGGAAATTAGCGAGTTCGTCAGCCAGGAATACTGGCTGCTCGACGTCGCCGCTTCGGCGCAGGGCGGGAGGGAATACCTGCTCAGGCTCGAGAAGAAGGACGGGAAAAACCTGACCGTTGCCTCCATGACCGAGGCGGAAGAGGTGGAGAGGGAACTCCGCCTGAACCCGATTGTCGTGGCCGACTTCAAGGTCAAGGAAAGCCGCCGCCCGCCCCTTGCCCCTTTCAAGACAAGCACCCTGCAGCAGGAGGCATCGCGGCGTCTAGGCTTCTCACCTCAAAGGACCATGAGGATTGCCCAGGATCTCTACGAAGGGATCGAAATTCCGGGGAAAGGCCCTGTCGGGCTGATCACGTACATGCGAACGGACAGCCTCCGGCTGTCCGACGAAGCGGTGGATTCGGTCCGCGGCTTCATCGGGAACGCTTACGGGAAAGCCTTCCTCCCCGATGCCCCGAACGCCTATGAGGCGAAAGGCCGGAGCCAGGATGCCCATGAGGCGATTCGCCCAACGGACGTCGCACTCGACCCGGAAAGCCTCAAGGCCATCCTAAAGCCTGAGCAGGCGCGGCTTTACGACTTGATCTGGAGGCGTTTCGTTTCCTGCCAGATGTCTCCGGCGGCTGTGGCCCGGAGTTCGGTGGAAGCGCGGTGCGGCTCCTTCCTGTTGAAGCAATCCGGCGTGACCGTTCTCTTTGAGGGATGGGGCAGGATCTGGCCGCTCGAGATGAAAGAGGCCCCGGTGCCCGAAGCGGCTCCCGGGGAAATTCTCGAAATCGGCAAAATCGTGAAGGAACAGCGCTTCACACAGCCTCCGACCCGCTACAGCGAATCCGGGCTGGTAAAGGCGCTAGAGGAAAACGGGATTGGCCGGCCGTCCACCTACGCCTCAATCGTCCAAACGCTGGAGGACCGCGGCTACGCTGCCCTGAACGAGGACCGCAGGCTCCAGCCGAGCGATCTCGGGCTCGTGGTGAACGATTTCCTCGTCAGCCACTTTTCCGACATCGTCCAGGTGGATTTCACCGCGCGAATGGAGGCGGAGCTTGACCAGGTCGAAAGCGGCAGCCGCCCATGGGTGCTGGTTCCCAGGGAGTTCTGGGCATCCTTCAGGCCGAGGCTCGAAGAAGTCGAACAGACGGTGGAAGCCTTGAACTTGCCGAAAGAGGAGCCGGAACCGATCGGGCAGGACTGTCCCGATTGCGGAGCTCCCCTTGTAAAAAGGAAGGGGCGTTTTGGGGAATTCATCGCATGCTCCGCTTTCCCGAAGTGCCGGTACAGCCGTCCGATCCTGAAGACCATCGGCATCGCCTGCCCGAAATGCGGACTTGGCCAGATCGTAAGGCGGAGAAGCAAGAAAGGGGGGCGCACCTTTTTCGGGTGCGAGCGGTACCCTGAATGCGATTTCGTTTCCTGGGACGCTCCCACCGGCCAGCGCTGCGAAACCTGCGGGACTCCAATGGTGGTCCGCGGCAAGGGAGAGCCGTTCTGCCCCGCCTGTCGGCCCAAGGGTTCGACGGGGAAGAAGAAGGCGGGGAGCCGCGAATGAAACGGGTATGCATCATCGGGGCCGGGTTGGCGGGAAGCGAGGCCGCATGGCAGCTGGCAAGCCGGGGGGTGCCCGTCCGCCTTGTCGAAATGCGTCCTTTCAAGATGACTCCCGCTCACACCGGCGGGGCATTCGGGGAGCTTGTCTGCAGCAACTCGCTGGGGGCGGATGTCCTGTCCAGTCCTGCCGGAATCCTGAAAGCGGAGCTTCGAAAACTGGGCAGCCTGGTGATGCGTGCGGCGGATCATTGCTCGGTGCCTGCCGGGAGGGCTCTCGCTGTCGACCGTGAGCAGTTCTCCATCGAAATCACGGCGGCCCTGGAGAAGCACCCACTGGTGGAGACCCTTCGCGAGGAATGTTCGGAAATCCCGCCGGGTCCCTGCATCATCGCGACGGGACCCTTGACTTCCGGGCCTATGGCCGAAGCCCTGCGGGTCCTGACGGGACAGGAATTTCTTCACTTTTTCGACGCGGTCGCCCCGGTCCTGACCCTGGAAAGCGTCGACATGGCGGAAGCTTACAGGGGCAGCCGGTACGGCCAGGGGGAGGACTACATCAACTGCCCCCTAAACGAGGCTGAATACTATGCCCTGGTCGAAGGACTGGTTTCGGCTGAAAGAGCCTTGAAACACGAATTCGAACGGAAGCAGCCCTATTTCGAAGGATGCCTTCCGGTCGAGATCCTGGCGACGAGAGGGCGGGACACATTGCGCTTCGGTCCTCTCCGCCCCGTCGGGTTGCCCGATCCGCGGACCGGCCGCGAGCCGTTTGCCGTCGTTCAGCTGCGGCAGGACAACCGTGAAGGGACCCTCTTCAACATGGTCGGTTTCCAGACCAACCTCAAGTGGGGTGAGCAGGAGAGGGTTTTCCGCCTTATCCCGGCGCTTCGGCAAGCGGACTTCGTCCGTCTGGGCGTCATGCACAGGAACCTCTATGTCAACGCCCCCAGGGTCCTGGACAAGGCCCTGCGCCCTGCAGGAAGACAGGACCTGTTTCTCGCTGGGCAGATCGTGGGCGTGGAGGGATACATGGAAAGTACGGCCATGGGGATTGTGGCGGCGAGGGCCCTGGAAAGCTTTCTCCAGGCAAGGCCGTTCCCCGCTTGGCCGCGGGAATCCGCAATCGGGTCATTGTTGCACTATCTATCCGATGCCTTGCCCGAAACATTCCAGCCCATGAACGTCAACCTTGGGATCTTTCCTCCCCTGGAATGCCGGATTCGCTCGAGGACGGACCGCTGCCAGGCTGTCGCGTCAAGGGCGGCGAAGGCCTTCGATGCCTTCCTGGGGAGCCTTGCCGCTTAGCCTCGAGGTTCCCTCCAAGTCGAGAGAGTTGTCCTGAATATTATCCACAATCAAGGCAAAAGTGGTAATATACGGTTCATGACCGAAAAGTTGTCCTCTCTCGTGGACGCCTATCTTCAAGAATTGAACCATGGACGCCGTCTCTCCGGGCACACGGTGACGAATTATGCCGTTGACCTGGCCCAGTTTGTCGAGTACGCGCTTGCCCAGGGACTGGATTCGCCTGAAAAAATCAAGCCTGGGCACATCAGGGCCTACCTGAGGGAAATGCTCGCTTACGGATATGCCAAGACTTCCGCTGCCCGTAAGCTCTCCGCGGTGAAAAGCTGGATGGCTTTCCTGAAGCAGGAACGGGTGGTTGACGAGGATCCGGCTTGCCGGGTCCAGGCTCCGAAACTTCCCCTCCGCCTCCCGCGAGCTCTTGCCCTGGAGGATATCCGGAACTTACTCGAAAACGGCCCGCAGGGAAAGGCAATCGTGAGGGATAGGGCCGCATTGGAGCTTCTGTACGGCAGCGGCCTCCGAGTGGCCGAACTGGTGTCTCTCGATTGGGAGGACCTAGACCTGAAGGAGCGTTGGGTTCGGGTGACCGGAAAGGGAGACAAGGAGCGGATCGTGCCGGTGGGCCGCTATGCCCTGGCCGCTTTCGATGCGTGGGCCCTGGAGTGTCCGAGCCGGAAGGGGCCCCTTTTTCCGGGGTCCGGCGGCGGACGGATGACCGTCCGGACCGTGACCCGGATCGTGGATCGCGCCGCGAAGCGCTGCGGTCTCTCGGGAGTCACGCCGCATGTTTTGCGGCACAGCTTCGCGACACACCTTCTCGAAGGCGGAGCCAACCTGAGGGTGCTCCAGGAACTTCTGGGGCACGAAAGCCTTCTCACGACGCAGCGATACCTGAAAATCTCGGCTGACCACTTGCGGAGGATGGTCAGTGAAACCCATCCCAGGGCAGGGGAAGGTGAAGAGGATGTTTGAGGGGACAACCGTGCTTTGCGTGAGGCGCGGGAAACAAGTGGCCATGGCGGGAGACGGACAGGTGACCTTGGGCGACAAGGTCATCAAGGCAACGGCCAGGAAGGTGCGTTCCTTGAAGAACGGCCGCGTGCTCGCGGGATTCGCGGGCAGCACGGCGGACGCGATGACACTGCTGGAGCGTTTCGAGACCAAATTGAACGAGCAAAACGGGAACCTCCTGAGAGCGGCTTATTCACTGGTGCGAGACTGGCGGCTGGACAAGGCCCTTCGCCAGCTCGAGGCGATGCTGCTCGTCGCCGACTCGGAGCAGACGCTTCTCCTTTCCGGGGCGGGGGATGTGCTTGAACCCGAAGGAGAAGCTTCGTCCATCGGTTCCGGTTCGGGCTACGCCCTTGCTGCTGCCCGTGCCCTGCTTCTGGCGACCGACTGGGATGCAGAGAAGATCGCCCGGATTTCCCTGGAGACGGCTGCGGAAATATGCATCTACACGAACAAGTCGATTACGCTGGAGATGATCGGTTAATGACGCAACCCGGTAAACTGGCCGAGACGCTGACCCCCGCGAAGATCGTCCACACGCTGAACCGGTATATCGTCGGGCAGGACAAGGCCAAGAGGGCGGTCGCCATTGCCCTTAGGAACAGGATCAGGCGGAGGTGGCTCGCAGCAGATCTTTCGGAGGAAATCGCGCCCAAGAACATCCTCATGGTCGGGCCGACGGGGGTGGGCAAGACGGAAATCGCCCGGAGGCTGGCTTCTTTTGTGGACTCTCCCTTCATCAAAGTGGAGGCCACGAAGTTTACGGAGGTCGGCTATGTGGGAAGGGACGTCGAGTCCATGATACGGGACCTTGCGGAAGCGGCGATCCAGATGGTAAAGAACAGGCGAGTGGAGGAAGTTCAGCCACAAGCCCGCGTGAGGGCAGAGGAACGGCTGCTGGACGCGCTTCTTCCGCGACCCAGGAAAGAACCCGCGATGCAGGATTTCATGAAAACTCTGATGGGAGGCGGAGCGGAAAAGGAAGAACCCCCCGTTTCCCAGGAACCTTCGTCAGGGACTCGAGAACGCCTCCGTGAGATGCTTCTGGCGGGAAAGCTCGATGAGCGGGAAGTCGAGATCGAGGTTTCCGAACCCCAGCAGCTGGGCTTCCCCCTGATGGGAGGCGGCATGGAAGGAATGGCGATCAACCTTGGCGAAGTCCTCGGGGGCCTGATGCCCAGGAAAATGCGGCGGCGGAAGATGACGGTCTCGGAGGCGCTGAAAGTCCTTCAAGCCGAAGAAGCCGAAGCCTTGGTCGACATGGAGGCCGTTGCCAGGGAAGCGCTGGAAAAAGCCGAAGAGGAGGGCATCGTCTTTCTTGACGAGCTTGACAAGATTGCCGCTTCGGGCGGAGGGGGACAAGGCCCGGACGTCAGCCGCGAAGGCGTGCAGCGGGACCTGCTTCCGATCGTCGAAGGAAGTACCGTGCAGACCAAATACGGCCCTTTAAGGACCGACCACGTCCTGTTCATTGCAGCAGGTGCCTTTCATAAGGTCAAACCCTCGGATCTTGTCCCCGAGCTCCAGGGAAGGTTTCCACTCAGGGTCGAGCTGCAGCCCCTTTCGGCGGAGGACCTGGCCAGGATCCTGGTCGAGCCCGAACACAGCCTGGTCAGGCAATACCAGGCCTTGATGGAAACGGAAGGCGTAGAAGTGACCTTCGAGGAAGATGCGATCCGGGAGATCGCAGAGGTGGCTGCCCGCATGAACCAGGAAATGGAAGACATCGGTGCACGGAGACTCCACACCATCATGGAAATCCTGCTGGAGGAAGTCAGTTTCTCAGCGCCGGATATGCAGGGCATACGGGTCAACGTGGACGTTCCATTCGTCAGGAGCAGGCTTGAACCTCTGGCCGCAGATACGGACATAAGGAAATACCTGATATGAGTGAACCGGTCAACGATTCGGAGCATGGAGGGGTCAATATGAATATGAAAATGAGGACACCGAAGGAATTGCTTGAAAGCAGGCCGAAAATCCTGAACCCGTCGGCAATGAACGACCTGCTGGAGAAGACCCGCATCGTCAGCCGGGCCCTGGAAAACCGCAAGGGGAACAACCAGCCCGATTACCAGAAACTCGCTTCCCTGCTCTGTGACCTTTCGGCGGCCAACGTCTACATCATCAACAGGGAAGGGCGAATCCTGGGTTACGGCTGGATCAGCGAGTACGATTGCCCGATCATGTCCGACCAGCTGGCCAAGGGAAGAATGCCGGACCGGTATGTCGAAAAGCTGAACCAGGTCCACGAATCGGTCCTGAACCACACGGACCACGGTGTCTGCGCCTATGCCGACGTTCCCTGCACCTATTCGGACAAGCATGTGCTCTACGTGCCGATCAATGGTGCGGGAGATCGTCTCGGGACCATGATCCTTGCCCGCTTCGGAATCGAGTTCGATACCAGGGATCTCGTTCTGGCGGAATACCTCGCGACGGTGGTCGGTCTTGAAATCCTGCACGAAAGGGCCAAGTCGATCGAAGACCGGTCCAGGGAACGCCTGATTGTCCAGATGGCAATGCGGGCCCTTTCTTACTCCGAGGTCAAGTCCGTCAAGCACATCATCCGGGAACTGGGCAACTCGGAGGGAGTCGTTGTCGCAAGCAGGGTAGCGGACCGGGTCGGCGTGACGAGGAGCGTCATCGTCAACGCGCTTCGTAAACTGGAAAGCGCGGGAATTATCGAAAGCCGAAGCCTGGGCATGAAGGGAACGCACATCAAGGTCTTAAGCCCCCTATTCATTGAAGACCTTCGCGTTTTCGAATAGAGAGGCGCTATCTCCTGTTACCCGGGGTGGCGAACTGCGGGTTGATTCTTTATAATCACTCTATTTCCGGCGATCGGGCAAAAACCTAAATGAGCGGAGGCTAAAGGGGAAACATGGCGGAGGAAAGAAGCGCAGCGGCGGAACCGGTCAAGGTAGGCGATCTCGTCAAGGGCACCGTCGAACACATCGCGGCCTACGGGGCTTTTGTACGGCTAGCCACCGGTCAGAAGGCCATGATCCACATTTCGGAACTCTCCCAGAGCTTCGTCAAGAAAGTGGAAGATGTGCTTGCGGTTGGGCAGGAAGTCCAGGCACAGGTCATCAAGATCGACGAGAAGAATCGTATCGACCTGTCGATCAAGGTCTTGCAAGCGAAGGAGAACCGGCCTCCCAGGAAAAGAGAGGATGATTTCGAGAAGAAATTGTCCCTTTTCCTCAAGAGCAGCGAGGAGAAGATCGCCGATCTCAACAACAAGCTGAAGGACCCCCGGGGAAGCAAGAAGAGGGGCGGAACGGGTTCCGGAGGCGCTTCGGGCGGATCCGGTGGCAAGCGATAAGGACCGGATGGACGGCTTCATCAGAAGCGGGGGGGAGACCCCCCCGCTTTCGTTTGAGGCTCTGGGGAAAGAGGATGCCGAAACGCTCGGCTCACAGATGCGCGGAAGGGCTTTCGACATCAGGATCGTCCGCGGAATCGCGAAGCGTTGCCCATGGGGGAAACCGCAGGTGATCGTCTGCGGACCCTTGAGGGACGGACGACCTTTCCCCACGACCTTCTGGTTGACTTGCCCCTTCCTGGACCGGCTTTGCGGCAGACTGGAATCGGAAGGGGCCGTCGGGGCCCTCGAGGTTTTCCTTTCCGGGCCGGAAGAGGTAAAAGATTGGGAACAATATAACGAGCTCGCGGTACGTTATCGGCTGGGACTGCTTTCCGTGGCGGAAAGGGAAAAAATGACCCGGGAAGAGCCTGCCATGATGGAAAACCTTGAAACGGCGGGCTTAGGCGGGATCAGGGTCGGTTCCCGGCCTTCGGTGAAATGCCTGCACCTCCAGGTTGCAGCCTGGCTAGGGCTGGGTTTCCACCCGGCAGGGGCTTGGCTGGCTTCGAGAATGGAGCGCCTGGATTGCGGGGGAACCTGGGTTCCCCGGTGCGGGAAGGGCGTTGATGCATGAGGAGGGATCGTTGTGTGGAAAGGACGCTTTTCGGCGGAAACGGCCGACGTGGTGTTGCGTTTCAGCCAGTCGCTGGATCTCGACTGGAGGCTGGCGAAGTGCGACATCATCGGTAGCATTGCCCATGCCCGCATGCTGGGGCGAGCGGGACTGATAACCGAACAGGAGAGTTCCGACCTTGAGAGAGGCCTGAGGCAGGTCGCATGCGAGATAGAGGCTGGAGATTTCACCCCCCGGATCGATCTCGAGGACGTCCACATGAATATTGAATCCCGTTTGACGGCCATCCTGGGTCCGACCGGAGCCAAGCTGCACATGGGGCGGAGCCGAAACGACCAGGTGGCCACGACCTTGAGACTGTACCTGAAGGAAACCCTCCTCCGCATAGGCAGGGGACTGGCCGAGCTCCAGGCGACCCTCCTGCAGCTTTCCGCCCGCGACGAAGCTGCTCTTGTTCCCGGCTACACGCATCTGCAGCAGGCGCAGCCGATCAGCATGGGACACTACTGGCTCGCCCATTTCCAGTCTTTTTCCAGGGATGCGAGGCGGTTACTTTTCGCGATCGAATCCCTCGACGAATGTCCTCTCGGGTGTGGGGCGCTTGCGGGTTCGACGCTGCCTCTCGACCGGTCCTTCACGGCGGAAATCCTCGGGTTCAGAAAACCCACCGAAAATAGCCTGGATACCGTCGGGCAGAGAGACTATCTTCTCGATATCCATGGCTTCTGCGCGACTTTCGGGATACACATGAGCCGGCTTGCGGAGGACCTGATTCTTTACAGCTCGCAGGAATTCGGATGGGTTCGCCTTCCTGACGAATTCTGCACCGGGTCCAGCATGATGCCGCAAAAGAAGAACCCCGACGTGCTGGAACTGCTGCGAGGAAGAACTGGCCAGTTTGTCGGGCACCTGGTGGACCTTCTCGTCAACCTGAAAGGGCTGCCGTCGACCTACGACAGGGACCTCCAGGAGGACAAGCGTGGTCTTTGGGAAAGCCTTGACCTCGTGGAGGCCGTCTTTTCCGTCGTGACGCCCCTCCTTGCGAAAGTGGAGATCGTCGAGGAAAGGGCGAGGGCGGGTTTCGAGAACGGGCTGCTGCTTGCAACGGATGTGGCGGAATACCTCGTCCTGAAGGGAGTTCCGTTCCGCCAGGCTCATGAAAAAGTCGGGAAGGCCGTTGCCTGGTGCATCCGGGAGAACCGGTCCTTCTCGTCACTTTCGGCAGAGGAGTGGAACGCATTGTTGCCCGAAGCCGGCGAGGACTTGCTCCCGCTTTTGGATCCCCGCGTTTCCGTTTCCCGGAGAAATACCCTGGGAGGAACCGGTTTTTCCCAGGTCTTTTCCCAACGGGTGCGTGGAGAAGGCGCCCTCGCGGTTTTTAACGAAGCCCTTTCCTCCATACCCGGCCCCTGCATCGTTCTTTAGGCGATCCGCTCCGCGGTAACCTTGACAGACAGGCCGAGGGTCGCTATATTGTCCTAGCCTCTAGAGCTGAGTCGTTAGCTCAGCTGGCAGAGCACCGGACTTTTAATCCGGGTGTCGAGGGTTCGAATCCCTCACGACTCACCAACGCGGTCCCATCGTCTAGTGGCCTAGGACACCGCCCTTTCAAGGCGGCGGCACGGGTTCGAATCCCGTTGGGACCGCCATTTCCAAGCCGGCGTAGCTCAGTCGGTAGAGCAGCGCACTCGTAATGCGCAGGTCTTCGGTTCAAGTCCGATCGCCGGCTCCAGCCAGAAGAGGGGATTTGCCAGGGGGGAACGCCCCGTGGCGAATCCCCTTTATGTTTAGGGGGTAGATTCCATGAGACTGCGGAGGCTCATCATGGCCCGGCATGGCCAGACGGAATGGAACTCCGTGACCCGTTACCAGGGGAAGACCGACGTCCCCTTGAACGAGATCGGGAGGCTCCAGGCGGCCAGGCTTGCCGCGCGGCTCTCTTCATGGGAGCCTGAAAGACTGTTTACGACGCCCCTTTGCAGGGCCCGCGAGACGGCCGAAATCGTCCGGCGTAGGCTTCGCATGGATGAAAAACCCGGCTTGTCCATCCTGGACGATCTGGCCGAAATTGATTTCGGCGATTGGGAAGGGCACACGATCCCCGAAATCGAGGGAAAATACGCGATGCTTTACGGAAGATGGAGGGAGGATCCTTCTCAGGTGACTCCTCCCAACGGGGAAAGCCTTCCCCAAATCCTGGAACGGGTCGGCCGGGCTCTCGAAACGATCCTGGAGGGAGATGCGGAGCGCATCCTTGTCGTTGGCCACGGGGGCATAATGAGGGCTTGCCTAGTCAGGCTTCTCGGCGTGCCCTATTCCCTGGCCTGGCGGATGAGGATGGACAATTGCGGAATCGTCGGCATTGATTTCTGGAAAGGAAGGAGCATGCTGGCCTTCACGAACGACTTCCTGCACCTCCTCGTCAAAGGCGAGGAAGAGGCGGAGGCTCTTCCTCTGCCGGACTAGTGCAGGCGTTCGCCTGTGCTGGTAGAATGACGGGGGCGGGGATGTTTTCCTGAGGATCCGCCCGAAGGGGGGAGCCCTGCATGTACGAGGGTGAAAATCCAAGGCGGCTGGACCCGCAAAGGGAAAACGAGCTGTGGAGCCGCCTGGCCCTTGGAGACGAAAGGGCCCGGGAGGAGCTCATCCTGGGTTACAGGGCCCTGGTCTATTGGCTGGCACGCAAGCTCCAAGTCGCTCCCTCCCGGTACCCCGACCTGGTCCAGGAGGGATCCCTGGCGCTGATCAACGCGGTTGACCATTACGACCGGGACCGGAAAATCAAGTTCATCACCTACGCCTACTACCGGGTTCGAGGTGCGATGGTCAACTTCCTGCAACGGGTCGAGGCCAAAGCGCCCCTGCCCGTGGAGGAAATGGACGAGATGGCGGAAGACCCCTTCGATCACGAAGCCGAAGATTGGCGGCTTGCCCTCCGTGAAGGAATGGAACACCTGTCCTCTAGGGAGTCGGAGATCATCGAGGCCTTGCTCGTCGAAGGACGCCGGGCAAAGGAAGTCGCAGGGGAAAAGGGAATCGACGTCAGCCAAATCTACCGGATCCAAAGGAGGGGGCTCGCGAAGCTCAGGGCCTGGTTCGGGGTCGAGGAGTCCACATCCTGAAGGCAGCCGGTGATAATTTCCATGTTCCAGTGAAAGAGTCGGGCCCCGGGGGGGTGGAACATTTGGAAAAGAGGCTGAAAAGGGTTCAAAAATGGATTGACCGATGCATGGAGGCTTGCCGCTGCAAGGCCTGGACCTCCGCCATCGCCGAGCTCGAGTGTGCGCGGGCAGAGCTGGATTCGGCCGGAAGGGAAATCTGGGAAGCTGCCGCCGAAACCGAAACCCGGCCCCAGGCACGGGGGTTCCGCCCGTCGAAGAGTTTGCTTCTGCAGGTGGTTCCCGTCACTCTGATGTTCCTCCTCCTTGCTGTGGGCCCTACATCGATCGAATCCTTCAACCCTTCCAGGACCCTCTCTCTCGAGGCCGGACCCTCGGTGCAATGGGTGACCGCTGACGAGCGCCTCTTGCTTGAAAACTTAAGGAAAAGCCTTTCCGAAGGCCGAGCGGGGCTTGTGGCGGGAACGGGTTCGGGAAAGGCCCAGCCCGGAGTCGCGCCTGCAAGAAGATTAAAGGGATTGAACCCGGCGGAGGCGGAGGAGCCCCGGCGGGAAGCCGTTCCTCCCATTTCTTCCCGCGGAGGGGTGTCCGTAGCGGCTGAAGATTTGCTATCATTGATCCAGGTTGGCCAAAGGGCCCTTCGTCCCGAAGGCGAAGCCCTGCATGTCGAAAGACCCTGAGTCCTGCGAATTCGCCAAAGGAGAGGATCGCCTCGTGAAACGTTTCCTTGTCGCTTTGACCGGTTTGGCCCTGTTGTTCCTTTTTTCCGCTTCCCCGTGTCTTGCCGATGACCCGAAAATCGTGGCGGTAGAGGTACAGGGCAACCAGGAGGTGGTTACTCCCTACATCCTGGGAGCCGCCAAGACGAAAGCGGGTGAGATTCTCGACCGAGAACAGCTCCAGAAGGATGTCGAGGCGATCTACAACCTGGGTTTCTTTGCCATGACCGACGTGGCAGTCGAACCGGAAGGTGAAGGGGTAAAGGTCATTTTCAAAGTCCAGGAGAATCCCAAGGTCAGGGAAGTGCGTTTCACAGGGAACTCCGTCTACAAGGAGGAGGACCTTCAGAAACTTCTCTTCACCGCGCCCGGCAGCGTCTTCAACCGGGTCTTTTTCAGGAATGACCTGCAGCGAATCAAGGAAAAATACCAGAAAGACGGATACGTCATGGCCAGGGTGGAGGACGTTGCGGTCGAAAACGGCATCGTCACCGTCAAGATCGTCGAACCCCGGATCGGTGATATCTTCATCCAGGGCAACAAGCGGACGAAAACCTATGTCATCGAGCGGGAGTTAAAGGTAAAGAAGGGGGACCTTTTCAACGCGAACGTCCTCAGGCATTCTCTGAACAAGATACAGGGAATGGGATTTCTGGAGGATGTCAATGTCGGGTTCGAGCCCAACGAAGACCCGAACCTCATCAACTTGATTTTGTCGGTGACCGAGGGCAAGACGGGGAGCGTCAGTTTCAACCTCGGCTACGGCTCCAGCAGTGGCTGGCAGGGTGGCCTGGCCTACCAGGAAAGCAACCTGAACGGCCGGGGGCAGAAGCTGACGGTGGGTTTTGACACCGGCGACCGGGAGCAGTACTACGTTTCCGTATCGGATCCCTACATGGACGAGCACACCTATGCCTGGAAGTTTGGCGCGTACAAGCGGGAGTGGGAAGACATCAACCGATATTACGAGGGTGACCGTTACGGGAAGTACAACCAGGACAAGCAGGGGGTGTATATCGGAGCAGGAAGGAAGTTCCGGCACGACCCCAAGATGAGCTGGTTCCTCAACCTGGATTGGAAGGATGTCAAGATCTACAGTTTCAGGGACCTTGACGGCAACGAGATCGATCCTGAATACCCGTATCCGGATTGGGAAGCGTGGGAAAACCTTCTCGACAGCAACGGGAAGATCTTCTCCGTGACGGCGACACTGACCCGCGACAACCGTGATCCCTATCTCAGCTACCCGAAGGGAGACCTCGAAACGCTGAACATCGAGAAGGCGTTCGAACTGCTCGGCGGGGAACGGGAATACACGAAGTACTGGCTGGAGGGCCGATACTACCTTCCGATCAACCTTGACAAGATGCCCTTCGACCTGCCCGCAGGGGATCCCGACAACCCGCCGCTTTTCGCGGCCCGCATGAAGGTGGGTTTCTCGTCCGGCGAGATTCCTTATTCCGAACGCTACTTGGTGGGCGGCAGCACCACCTTGAGGGGCTACGAAGACGATGAGTTTGATGGCCACGAGATGTTCCTGACCAACCTGGAACTGAGGATTCCGATGGAAAAGGCCTTCTCGATCGTCGTTTTCTACGACATGGGCATGGCCTGGAACAAGAACGACGAAGTGATGAACAGCTTCAACTTCGGTGACCTCAAGGACGCCTACGGGTTCGGCGTCAGGGTACGGACGCCGATGGGAAACCTCAGGCTCGATGTGGCAAACGGGGAAAATGAGACCTTCACCCACTTCGGGTTCGGCGAGATGTTCTAGGGGAAGAATAACGGACACCCTCGGATTCCTAAGGGCTGCGGTCATGGTTCCGGTGGCCGCAGCCCTGCTTCTGTTCTCTTCTCTTCCCGCGCATGCCGGAGTGAGGGTGGACGGAATCCCCGGCTGGCTTCGGCCCGCAGCCACACGCAGCATGGAAGCGGTATGGGGCGAAATCGATCCCCGCCAGGAGGAAGCGAACCGGCTTGCCGTCGTGAAATTGGTCGCCGCTCGTCTTTTCGAGGGATTTGAAATCGATTCCGCGCGGATCGAAGACCATGACCTGGTCTTGAACCTCAAGGCGAAAACCCGGACGACCTGGGATGTCGAAGGAGGACTCCCGCTTCTTCCGATGCCCCTGGCCGAATGGATGAAGGAGGATTGGGACCGTGCCCGCCTGGAAATCGGGAAGCGGATTGCGGAGCTTCCCCTGGACGCCCTGACGTGGGCGGACTCTGCGCTGCGTTCGGAGATTTCCTCCATCCTGCACCGAGAACTGCCAGGCTGGCAGGGAACCCTGGTCGTCAGGCTGGAAGCCGACCGGGCCATTTTGAAGGTGAGCCTGTTCGCGGAACAGCCGCTAATTCTCGCAGTCAACCCGCGCAGTACCTCCAGTTCGCTTCCCGCCCTTCTTCACTCGGAAGTTAAGGAAGACCTCATGGCTGGACTTTCACCGCTGATCGGACTTCCTGTCTCCTGGGCCGCAAAGCATGAAAAACGGGTGGCAGAATGGGCTTCCTCCCTTCTGAGCGACGAATCTTTTGTCGAAAAGCTCAAGGTAGACATCAACGTGGTTCTCAGGCCCCAGCCGGTCACCGACCTTGCCGTTCGGCTGGAGAGCCGGAGATACACGATCTGGGCCTGGGCAGCGGCTTATGCTGGAACTTCGGACCGTTTCCCTGAAGCGGGAATCCACCTTGGCCGCAAAGCCCAGGTTTTCCCGCGGTGGGATATCGAACTGTACGGGGAAGCCCTCCTTTACCTGAACGACTGGGACATCGAGACACGCTTCGGCTTCCGCTGGTCTCAGTGGGACCGCATCTGGCTGGGGGTGGAGAGGTCCTGGCCCGGGGAGGCAACCTGGTGGAGGGCCTGGTTCGATGGGCCGGTCCGTTCCCCTTATGCCTGGATTCGAGGATCCGACGAAGGAGACCTCAACTTTGGACTCGGATACCGCATCAATGAAAACCTCTCGATCGAGCTTCATTACGACGACAGGGACAAAAACTCTTCCAGCGTCAGGCTGGTGGGCAACCTTTAATCTCCTGGGAGGGAGATGCGGAACATGGATTGGGACCTGGAAGCCCTTGCAGAGAAACTTGGAGGACATTTAAGGGGAGACGGCAGGAAAAAAGTTCGCGGGATCGCTACTCCGGATTCCCCCCGGGAAGGATTCCTTCTTGTCGCGTGGGACAGGAAAGTATTCGAGTCCATTTCGAAAACCGCGACTGTCGTTGCACCTCTCGGATGGATCGAGGAAGGGCAGGACGGCATCGAACTCGAAGATCCGAAAGCGGCATTCAGGACGCTCCTTGGGCTATTTGGCGAAACAGCCGAGACGCCTCGCGGAATTCACGAGACGGCCCTTGTCTTTCCCGGTGCCGTGATCGATCCGGAGGCCTGTATCGGTCCCTTCTGCGTCGTCGAACAGGACGCCGTGATCGAAAAGGGAGCGGTTCTCCGGGCCCTGGTTTTCATCGGGCGAACATCGCGGATCGGGGAAGGGAGCACCCTGGAGCCGATGGTGGTCGTGATGGAGGGAACCGCAATCGGAAAGAACTGCCTGGTTCATGCCGGTTCCGTGCTGGGCTGTGACGGATTCGGCTTTGACCGTACTCCCGAAGGGGTTCCCGTAAAGGTTCCGCAGATCGGGCGGGTGGTCCTGGAAGACGAGGTGGAAATCGGGGCCTGCTCAACGGTTGACAGGGCAACGATCGGTGAAACCCGGATCGGGGCGAGAACGAAGACCGATGACCACGTCCACGTGGGGCATAATGCCCGGACAGGCAACGATTGCCTTCTTGTGGCCTTTACGGGAATGGCCGGGAGTTCTTCGCTTGGAAACGGCGTGACGATGGCGGCCCGGAGCGGGACGGCCGATCACGTCCATGTCGGGGACGGCGCCGTCTTGACCGGCTGTGCGGGGGCGACTAAGGATGTGCCCGAGAGGTCGGTCATGTCAGGGTTTCCAGCCCGCGATCACCGGGAGGACATGAAATCCCAGGTCCTTCTCCGGAGGTTGCCGGAACTGCTGGAAAGGGTGAAGCAGCTGGAAGCCCGCCTGGCGGAGATCGAAAAGAAGGGAAAGCCCCAGGATGAATGAGCGAAAAAGCGTGCGATGGGAGGGGAAAGGCCTGCACACCGGTAATCCCTGCACCGTCGAGGTCGTCGGGGGGGCTTCCCCTGGACTGTGCTTTACTTTCCCGGGTGGGGAAGTCTACCGGGTTGAAGAAGCGAAGGCCGTCGGGGATGGGCGGGGGTCCACTCTTTTCTTCCCCAATGGGATAACCATAAGGACTGTTGAGCATCTCCTCTCTGCCCTCGCCGGCCTCGGGATTTGGGACGCCGAAATCCGCGTTGAAGGCGGCGAGGTCCCGGCACTGGACGGGAGTGCGGAGAGATTTTCCCAAGGGCTTGTCTCGCTTGCAGGAACGGAGCGGGGCCTAAAGAGCCGGCCGCTTCGGGTGGATGCACCGGTTTCCGTCAGGGATTCAAGGAGAAAGGCTTCCCTTGTGGTCCTTCCAGCCGAGAGTTTCGGGGTATCCTGCGTTATCGATTACCCGGAAACTTGGATCGGCACTCAGGCGTATTTTTGCGAGCAGCTTGATCGGACCGTTTATCTCGAGGAGATCGCAAAGGCCCGAACCTTCTGCCTCGATTCGGAGATCGAAGCCTTGCAGGCGTCAGGCCTTGGAAAGGGAGGCGATCCGTGCAACACGGTCATCATCGGTGAAAACGGGCCGCTTAACCCGCAGGCGCTCGCTTATCCGGACGGTTGCGTTCGCCACAAGGTGCTGGACCTCATCGGGGACCTCGCGCTTCTGGGCCGGCCTGTCGTGGGGCATTTCATCGCTTTGAGGAGCGGGCACGGCCTGCACCTTTCCCTTGTCTCGCGCCTCAGGAGAATTCTGGAAGACACAAAAGCCGAAAATCGCACATAAGGAGGACCCGCCATGACCGATATCCATGGAATCATGAAACATCTTCCCCACCGCTATCCCTTCCTGCTGGTCGACCGAATCCTCGAGCTTGACGAGAACCGCGTCGTCGGCCTGAAGAACGTCACGATCAACGAGCCGTTTTTTCAGGGGCACTTCCCGGGAGAACCCGTCATGCCAGGTGTACTTGTCCTTGAATCGATGGGACAGGTGGCCGGGATGATGATCGCTTCAAGGCCTGGGATAGAAGAGGAGCAACTCCTGATCTTGACGACATTGGAGGACGTCAAGTTCCGCCGTCCCGTGAGGCCGGGGGACCAGCTCGTGACGGAGGCGGAAATGCTGAGGCTCCGGGGGCGCATGGGAAAGGTCAAGGCTGTCGCCAAGGTTGACGGGGAATTGGTTGCGGAAGGCGTGTTCGGCTTCCTGGTGACCCGCACGCTGAGGGGGGAGGAAGAGAAATGACCGTCGAAATCCATCCGAGCGCGATCGTTTCCCCTAAGGCGAAACTATCGGACGGCGTCAGGATAGGTCCTTATTGCCAGGTCGCCGATCTTGTTGAGATCAAGTCGGGAACCGTGCTGAAATCCTTCGTCAGCCTGAAGGATTACGTGTCGGTCGGCGAAGGTTGCACGCTCTACGAGCATGTCACCCTTGGCGGAGAACCGCAGGACTTCGGTTTCAAGGGTGAAGAAACCTGGGTAAGGATTGGAAACGGGGTGACCATGCGGGAAAACGTGACCGTCCACCGGGCCACCGGCGAAGGCAAGGAAACGGTGATCGGGGAAGGGTGCTACCTGATGGAAGGTTCCCACGTGGGACACAACGCCGTGGTTGGGAATCATGTTGTTTTGGCCAACAAGGTCGGCCTTGCGGGTCACGTCCATGTCGGCGACAGGACGGTTCTTGGCGGGATGGCGGGAGTTCACCAGTTTGTCCGAATTGGGCCTTTCTGCATGATCGGGGGCTTGTCCAAGATCGTCAAGGATGTCCCCCCGTACGTAATGGCTGACGGCCGTCCCGCTCGGCTTTTTGGCCTCAATAAGGTCGGGTTGCGCCGAAATGGTTTCGACGCAACGTCCAGGCAGGCGATCAAGAATTTTTACAAGGGGATTTACCATGCCGGGTTGCCTTTGAGAGAGGCGCTTGCCCTTCTCGAGGCCAGGCTTGAAGATTCCCCTGACCCGGTTCTAGCCGCGATACTGGATTTCGCGAGGGATTCGCACAGGGGACTGACACCCTGGCCGAAGACGATACGGGAGGTCGATTCCCCTGATTAGGCTGCTCGTCCTGGACGTGGACGGTACCCTCACCGACGGGGGGGTCGCACTGGACGGTTCCGGGGGAGAATGGAAACGCTTCGACATCCAGGACGGGATGGGCATCTTCAGGCTTCAAAAGCGAGGGGTCGAGGTCGCTCTCATCAGCGGCCGCCGTTCCGAGGCTACGGCCAGGCGGGCACGGGAACTCGGCATACGCGAGGTGGTGAACGGAGTTGGGGAAAAGCTGCCCGCCCTGCAGGAACTTTGCCGGACAAGACAAGTGCTCCCGGAAGAGGTCTGTTTCGTCGGGGATGATCTGAACGATATCGACTGCATACGGTGGAGCGGGCTCGGAGTGGCGGTGAGGAACGCCCGGCTCGAAGTGAAGGCGATGGCGGATTGGATCACCCCCTCATGCGGGGGGTATGGTGCTGTTCGCGACGTGGCGGATAAAATCCTCGCCTTGAACGGAGGATCGTATGTTCCGCAAAACCCTTGAAACTCTCATGCCGGGACTTTTGGACCGGTTTATCGTCGGGGAGTTGGCGCAGCCTTTCGTTTTCGGAGTTTTGATTTTCTCGATGCTCCTGATCACGGGAGATGTGCTTTTTCAGATTGCCAACCTCCTGATCGAGGGAGGCGTTTCTCTCTGGACGGTTTCGCGCCTCTTCCTCTACAAGGTGCCGGGTGTCGTTGTCCTCACCCTTCCGATATCCTGCCTGATGGCGACCCTCCTGGGTTTCGGAACGCTCTCCATGCACGGGGAAGTCAATGCCCTCAGGTCTCTTGGTGTGGATTTCCGAAGGATCGTCAGGCCGGTGCTGCTCGCCAGCCTGGGCGTGGCTTTCCTGACGCTTTTCCTGAGCGAAACGGTCGTTCCCCTGACAGATCAGGCTGCGCTCAACATCCTTCAATACGAGGTTTCGGGGAAAGCTCTGCCGGGGTTGCGGGAGAACATCTTCCTCAGGGACGAAAGCGGTTCGCAGCTAAAAAGGGTACTCTACGTGGCGAAGCTGAACCCCGCCACCGGGACGATGCAGGATGTCCTCATCCAGGACTTCGAGAAAAACCGCCTGGCCAGGGTTTCTACGGCGAAGAAGGGACGCTTTGCGGAAGGGCAATGGTGGCTTGAGGACGGCAAGGTTTTCGAAGTGCGGCAGGATGGTACCGTCAAGGCTCTCTTTTCCTTCGAGAAACAGAGACTCGCTCTTGCCCTCTCGCCCCAGGAAGTGGACCGGGCATCGAAAAGGCCCCAGGAAATGGGCCTGCTCGAACTGTACCGGCACATCCGCATGGCGGAAGGACAGGGAATCGACACTCGTTCCATGTGGGTGATCTTCCACATGCGGTTCGCCATCCCGTGGGCAGCAGTTGTCCTGGGACTTCTGGGAACAACGATGGGAGTCCGTTCTCCAAGAGGCGGAAGAGGCGTCAGCCTGGGACTCAGTGTCGTTGTCGTATTCGGGTATTACGTGGTCATGTCTTTCAGCCGGGCTTTCGGCGAAGGCGGGTATCTTAACCCCGTTCTTTCCGCCTGGCTGCCGAACATCAGCTTCCTGGCGGTTGGATCGTTCCTGGCAAGGAAGGCCAACGGATGACGGAAGGGCGGTGCGGTTCCTTGTCGAATCTCGCGCTCCTGGCGGGAGAAGGGCTATTGCCCGTTGTGATTGCAAAGGCCTTATCTTCACGGGGCATGCCCCCCACGGTGATTGCCATGGGGGAGACGAATCCGCTCCTGGAAGGTTTTGCCGATCGTGTCCTGAGGGTTCCCCAAATCTCCATCACCGGAATCCTGGGCTTGATTGAAAGGGCCGGGTGCAAGCGGCTCGTTCTCGCCGGTTCGGTCCCGAAACGGCTGATTTTCGGCGGATCGGCGATGGACCCGGAAACCCTCCAATGGGTTCTCTCTCTTCCCTCCAGGGATGACCATGCCTTGCTCGGAGCCATCGTCCGACTTTTTGAGAGCGAGGGGCTGGAAGTCGTTCCTTACAGGTCGCTGATCCCCGGCAATATCGCCTCGGAGGGGATAATCGCCGGAAGGGAAGCCTCTGCTGAGGAATGGCAGGACATCCGGTACGGAATAAGAATTGCCCGGGAAATCGTCCGCCTTTCATTCGGGCAGGCCTTGGCGGTCAAGGCGGGATCTATCGTCGCCGTGGAAGCGATGGAGGGAACCGACGAAATGATCATGAGGGCGGGGCGGATCGCTCCGGGCAGCACCGTGGTGAAAATGATGCGGTCCGACCAGGATGAGCGTTTCGATCTGCCGACGGTGGGGCCGCATACATTGGAGTGCATGGCGGCTTCAGCGATGAGGTGTCTGGCCGTGGAGGCGGGCCGGACGGTGATCCTTGACCGGGAGTCGTTCGAATCCCTTGCGGAAGCCCATTCCATCGCCGTAACAGGCTTTTTGCCATGAAAATCTTTTTCAGCTCCGGGGAGGCTTCCGGTGACCACCTGGCCGCGTTGCTCGTCAAGGCCCTTAAAAAGAGAATCCCGGGGCTCGATTGCTGGGGAATGGGAGGACGTGAAGGAACGGAAGCGGGAATGAGGACGGAATGGCCGTCCGAGGCTCTCCAGCTGATGGGAATTGGAGAGGTCCTCTCGTCGATTCCCCGCCTGGCCAGGTTGAAAAGTGCGCTCTGCCGGCGGATCGAAGAGGAGGAACCCGATGCGGTTGTCGTGGTGGACAGCCCGGATTTCCACTTCCCCCTCCTTGGGCAGCTCCGGAAATCAGGGTACCGTGGAAGGGTCGTCTACCTCGCTCCCCCGCAGGTCTGGGCTTGGCGAAGCGGCAGAACGGCCTTTCTTCGGAGCACCTGCGACCTTTGCCTCCCCCTTTTTGATTTCGAGCACGAATTCCTGCTCGAAAAGGGCGTGCCTTCTGCCTGGAGCGGTCATCCGTTCATCGACGAATTCGGGGCTGTCGACGGGACCGGGGAACCGGAAGAAGGAAGGAGGCAAGTTGCCCTGCTTCCCGGAAGCCGGACCAGTGAGGTCTGCAGGCTTCTTCCCGTCCTGAAGGAGACCGCGAGGCTCCTGTCGGAACGGGATTTCGAGCCTGTGTTTTCCATTGCCCCCGGTCTTGACACAAGGGCACGAGAGCGGTTGCTCGCCGATCTTGAGGGTTTCCGGGCCGATACGGGTGAGGGGAGAGCCCTGATGGCGGGATCCTGCTGCGTGATCGGGGCCAGCGGCACCGCCGCGGTTGAAGCGATGATGCTGGATCGTTTCATGATCGTTCTTTACCGAGTGTCCGTTTCCTCTGAGATCATTTACAGGCTTATGGTGAAAACCCCTTATATCTCCATCCCGAACCGTCTCGCGGGGTGCGGCTTGTACCCGGAATTGGTCCAGGCGGAAGCTAGGCCGTCGGTAATCCTTGGGCATTTCGAGGACTACTGGGCGGATGGGGAAAAACGCCGTGATTTTCACGATCGTTTGAGGGCCGCCCGTTCGCGCATGGGAAGACCGGGAGTGGGAGACTTCTGGGCCGACCGCCTGCTAGGGGAGCTGGCTTCCCAATGAAAAGGATAGCCGTTCTGGCAAACGGGCCCGGAGAACTCTGGGGCTGGTGCAGGCCGGTCGTGAAAGCCCTGAAGGACGAGGGGCACGGGGTTGATCTGGTCCTGTTGCCGTGCCAATACGCCAGTGGGGCAGAAGAAAGGCTTGCCCTGCTGCTTGGGGCCGACAGGGTTGTCCCTCCGGCAGGATTGCCGAAGGAGATTTCCGGCGGAAGGAACCGCGCGGACGGAGTTCTTCAATTGGGGGGAGACCTTCTTTACGGCCGGTTGTTGGCCAAAAGAAACGGAAGTCCCTTGTTCAGCTACAGCTACGGGCCGAAGAAAGGGTTACGCGCCTGCCGGCTGGTGTTGACCGCCTGTGAATCGATGGCCGGATCCATCAGGAAAATGACAAGGGGGCACTCTGTGGAAGTGGTCGGTGACCTTGTGGCGGATGCCTTGGAGATGGATAGGGGAGCGGATCCGTGGGCAGAAAAGCCGGGATTGAAGGTCGCCGTGTTCCCGGGCAGCCGTCCGGCGATCCGCAGGAAGGCCCTGCCTTTCATGATCGAGTTCCTGGAGTGCGCCAGGCGTCTTTTGCCGGAAGCCCAGTGGCTGGTTCTTCTTTCCCCTTTCTGTGAGCCGGAGGAAGCGGTTTTGTGGGAAAATGCCGGATTTGGGGTTTGCCAGGCCGGGGCGGGAGTTGCCCTTCGCGCAGCGGATGCCGCATTGACCCAGCCAGGTACGAATACCCTGGAGCTCTTTCATGCGAGAATTCCGTCCGTTGTCGCGGTTCCCGAGGTTTTTCTCGCCGATGTCCCCTCGCCGGCTTTGCTCGCCCCCCTTTTCAAGCTGCCGGGTTTCGGTCCGTTCGTCAAGCGGCGGGCGTTTTGCCGCTACATCGCGAAAAGGGGGTTCCTATCCTGGCCGAACAGGCTTGCGGGAAAGGAAGTCTTTCCGGAGATAACCGGTAAAATCGATCCTGGAACACTGGCCCGGCAGTTTGCCTCCTACGCTGGAAACGCGGAATGGGCCGAATCCACGCGAAAGGCACTCGGACAAATCGACGGCGGACCCCTGAATGCGGCCATTCGGCTGCGGGAAAGGATAATAGAGGCTTTGGCATGAAAAGGAAGACGACGGAAAAGGGCGTTCGAGTGGGTTCCCTCAAGAAACTGTTCCCCTTCATTCTGCCTTACCGCTTCAGGTTGCTTGGGGCGTTTGCATGCATGCTCCTGGCATCGGCATCTGGCGTGCTGCCCCCCTGGCTCCTCAAGAACGTCGTGGATGACGTCCTGATCGAGAAGAACAGCGCGATGCTCAACGGGCTTGCCCTTGCCATCGTTCTGCTGTTCGTCCTGAAAAACCTCGCGGGTTACGGGCAACAATATCTGATGGTCTGGGTCGGGCAGCGGGCCGTTATGGATCTTCGGGTAGCCCTTTACGGGAAAATCCAGTTGCTTTCCCTGACCTATCTCCACAAGAGAAGGGTAGGAGAACTGCTCTCGCGCATCACGGGCGACGTGGCCACACTTCAGGGACTCGTCTCGACCACGATCGTCGACCTTGTCGTCCAAACCCTCACTTTCTTCGGCATGGCGGGTTTCCTGGTTTATCTCAACTGGAAGCTGACGCTTTTTGCGCTGCTGGTCATCCCGATTGCCTTCAAGGTGATCCATTTCGCCTCCCTGCGACTTCGGGCAGTGGGGCATACGATCCAGCAGGAACTGGCCAGCCTTTCCGCAATTGCCTACGAAGCGCTTTCTGCGATCAGGATCGTTCGGTCGTTTGCCACGGAAGAACACGAACTGGCCCGTTTCAGGAAGCAGGGTGAAGCAAACGTCAGGGCCCTCGTTCACGGCACGCAGATCCAGGCCACGCTCCAGGGGGTGGTGGAGGTCATCCTGATCTTTGCCCTGGCCCTGCTTCTCTGGGTCGGCGGCCGTGAAGTCATCGCCGGAATCATGACGCCGGGCGAACTCATCGCTTTCCTTGGATATCTCGGTTTCATGGTTCAACCCCTCAGGATCATCAGCCGCATCGTGGGTAGCATTCAGCAGTGCATGGCTTCAGCGGACCGGATTTTCGAGATCCTGGAAGTTGCGGAAACGTTGCCGATGCCGGAGGTTCCGGTTGTTCTCAAACCCTTGCGGGGGGAGATCACCTTCCGTGACGTGTGGTTCGCCTACGATCCGGGTCGATGGGTGCTCAAGGGAGTCGACCTCTCGATAAGGCCGGGAGAGAGGGTGGCTCTTGTGGGGGCCACGGGCGCTGGAAAAACGACGATCGCCGATCTTGTCCCCCGGTTCTATGATCCTCAGCGGGGAGAAGTGAAGATCGACGGGGTGGATGTCCGCACGCTCGACCTGAAGACCTTGAGAAAACAAATCGGGATCGTGCCCCAGGACCCGGTTTTGCTTAAAGGGACAATGGCCTACAACATTGCCTACGGTTTCGAGGAAGCCACCGAGGAAACGATAAGGGAAGCGGCGCGTTTAGCCGGCATCCTGGAGTATATCGAGAACCTGCCCAACGGCTTCGGGACCGAGGTCGGGGAACGCGGCGTGACCCTGAGCGGGGGGCAGCGGCAGAGAATCGCCATCGCGCGGGCGATTATCCGAAACCCAAAAATCCTTATCATGGACGAAGCGACCTCTTCGCTTGACACGGCGGTGGAACACCAGATCCAGGCGGCCATGGGACATGCGATGAAGGGACGGACTTCCCTCGTTATCGCTCACCGGCTGTCCACGGTCCTGGAATCGGACCGAATCCTCGTCATCGAGGCGGGAAGGATCGCGGAATCCGGTACGCACGAAGAGCTCCTGGCTTCGAAGGGACTCTACGCCCGGCTTTACGGACTCCAATTCAGGGAGCCGCCGAAATGATGATCGTCAAAAGCTACCTGGACTACGCTCGAGGGGAAAGGATGCTTTCCCCCTGGTGTGTTCTTGCCCCTTTGGGCTGGATCGCAGGGGGGCTCACCCGGCTACGGAATCTCGCTTACGACCATGGCGTCGCGAAGAGCCTCGATTCACCCGTTCCCCTGGTCAGCGTCGGGAACCTGACCCTGGGGGGAACAAACAAGACCCCTTTCGTCGAGATGATCTCGCTTGAAATCGCCCGGAGAGGCATCCGCACCGGAGTTGTGAGTCGCGGCTACAAGGGGAAGGCGAGAGCCCCGGAACTCGTGGGCAGGTCGGGCTCGGGTTCTTTCGCTGGGGACGAACCTCTTCTCCTCCAGCACCGTCTTCAGGGATTGCCGGTTGCGGTGGCGAACGACCGGAGCGAGGGGATCGCCCTTCTCAGGGAAGAGGAAGACGTGGAACTCGTGGTGGCCGACGATGCCTTCCAGCACAGGAGGCTGAGGAGAGACGTCGATATCGTCCTGGTGGATGCCCTTTACCCGTGGGGGAATGGGCACCTGTTCCCCGCCGGGCTCCTGAGGGAAGGCGCGGAGGCCCTTGAGCGTGCCCATCTGGTGGTCATCACGAAAGCGGACCAGGTTCCTCCGGAACGGTTGGAGGAACTGAAAGCGGAGCTTTCCGCCAAAGTGGGCCTGGAACGCGTTTTTTGTTCGCGCCTTGTCGTGGATCGGTGGGACCGCTGGGATGGAAGTTGGGAGGCGGGACCAGGCTGCAGGGTGGAAAAGCTGCCTGCCCTGGCTTTTTCGGCAATCGGGAATCCGGAAAGTTTCAGGCGATCGCTTGAACAGCAAGGGGTCAGGATCAAAGCCGATTTCCGCTTTCGGGATCATCACCGCTTTTCGCTGAAAGACCTGGAAATCCTTGCATCCGAAGCGATCCGGCATGAGGCCGAGGCGTTGGTTTGCTCGGAGAAGGACATCTACAACCTGCCTGAAGGGTGGATCCCTCCGCTGCCCCTCTATGTGCCGAGGGTCAAGACGGAACTGCTGGGGGAGGCGGGTCGTTTTTGGGAAACCCTTTGGGAAAGCCTCCGGCCCCGCCTCGTCGTGGCGTCTAACGGGTATGGGGAGGATGCCATCGGGGTCATCCTCGGGGAAAAGCTCAGGCAGGCCCTGCCCAAAGCCGAGATACTGGCTTTTCCCCTGGTGGGTGCCGGCAAGCCTTATGCCGAATCGGGTTTTCCCGTCGTTTCGCCGCCGGCTGAAACGCCGAGCGGCGGGATCGTGAAATACAATTTTTTTGATTTTTTGCGCGATTTGCGTTTCGGACTTGTGAAAATTATCATAGAGCAGCTTAAAAGCTGGCGTAAGCTCCGCCACCGCTTGCAGCGCGTGTTTTGCGTGGGAGACGTTTACCTTGCGCTCCAGGCTCTTTGGGGACAGGGAGGCGCCCCGCTTCTCGTGGCGACGGCCAAGACAGCCTACATCGCAGGGCATTGGGGAATCGAGCGGTTTGTCCTCAAGCACCGTGTCGCCCAGGTATGGGCCAGGGACGAGGAAACAGCCCTTGAACTGGTCCGTTCCGGCGTGAAGGCCCGCTTTTCCGGAAACCCGATCATGGACCTGGCCGGTTCGAAGGAGGCTGAAGTTTTCGAATGGCCTGGAGAAGGAAAATACCGGATTCTCCTTTTGCCGGGAAGCCGAAAACGGGCATACACGGAGTTCCCCCTGTTGCTGGATACGGCGGTCCTTGTTTCGGCAAGGCAGGATTGCCGTTTTCTTGCCGTGATTGCCCCGACGATCGATCGCCGAGAGCTCGTCTCGCGGTCCGCGGGCTGGGAAGCCTGTTCAGCCGGAGTGGAGAGCCTGCGAAACGGTAGATCCGAGATCTTCCTCTATGACGGGGATTTGCCTGCGGCAGCCAGGGGCGCCGACCTCGTCATCGGGCTGGGAGGCACCGCCAACCAGCTTTGCGCCGGGTTGGGGGTTCCCGTCCTCTCGGTGGAGGAAAAAGGGAAGCTTGTCCAGAAACGCATCCTTCAGGATGCGGAGAGACTCGTCTCACCGGATCCGGTGGCGTTGGCTCAAGCCGCCCTGGAGATCCTGGAGAGTCCCGAACTTCGTTTGCATATGTCCCGAACCGGAGTGGCCCGGCTGGGGACCGCGGGAGCCCTCGATGAGGTTGTCCGTTTCGCGGTCGAAGAGTTGGGCCTCGGTTTGAGGGAAACGGTCCATTCCCGTCTTTGCGGGAATGCCGAAGGAGGGAGAAACTTATGAAAACACTGGCAGTGATCCCTGCACGCCTGGCCAGCACCCGGTTGCCCGAAAAACCACTCGTGACGGTGGGAGGTAAGCCTCTCGTTGTCCGTGTTCTCGAACAAGTCAGGCGGTGCGGGAAAGTCGACCGAATCATCGTGGCGACCGATTCGGAGAGAATCGCCGATGTCGTCTCGAAGAACGGAGGGGAAGCGGTGCTGACGCCGGAAGACCTCAAGAGCGGGGGGGACCGGGTGGCTTACGTCGCTGTTTCGCATCCCGAGGCCGATATCGTCCTGAACGTGCAGGTGGACGACCCGCTGGTCGGACCTGACATGATCGATCCCCTCATCGGGGCGCTTTCCTCGGACCCCGAGGTCCGCCTTGCCCTGCTGGCGAAGAGGATCGAGAGGGAAGAAGAAATCACCTCACCCAACATCGTCAAGATGGTCTTCGACCGGAACGGCAGGGCGCTTTACTTCAGCCGTTCGCCGATTCCTTACCCGCGCAACCCCGGGGCGGTCTACTACAAGCATATCGGTCCCTATGCCTGGAGGAGAGATTTCCTGCTCGACTTTTCCGGATGGGCACAGACTCCCCTGGAGAGAGCAGAAAGCCTGGAAATGCTGCGCGTCCTGGAAGAGGGCTATACGATCCGCTGCGTCGAAACCCTCCGGGACACGGTCGAGATCGACACGCCTGCGGATGTCGAAGCCCTGGAGAGAATCCTCGCGCAAGAGGGAGGCGAAAACGCATGAACCGATCGATTCGCGTTGGGAATGTCGAATTCGGCACGGGTTCCCTTGTCCTCGTCGCAGGTCCCTGTGTCCTCGAGAACCTTGACCTGGGGCTCGAGATCGCGGAGAGCGTACGGGATCACTGCAAACGGCTGGGCTTCGGTTACGTTTTCAAATCGTCTTTCGACAAGGCGAACCGGACTTCCATCACAAGCTACCGGGGGCCTGGAATCGAGCGTGGCCTCGAGTGGCTTGGAACGATCCGGGAAAAAACGGGGGTGCCGGTGCTGACCGACATCCACGAGCCTGCACAGGCAGTGGAGGCGGCTGAAGCCGTCGATATCCTGCAGATCCCCGCCTTCCTCTGCCGGCAGACCGACCTGCTCGTGGCGGCCGCCCGGACGGGGCGGGTGCTGAACATCAAGAAGGCTCAATTCATGGCCCCGGAGGATATGGCGGCCGTCCTGTCGAAATGCGGTGAGGCGGGCAACGACCGGATCATCCTCTGTGAGCGGGGGACAAGCTTCGGGTATCACCAGCTTGTCGTGGATATGCGCTCCCTGGCTGTCATGCGGGCTCTTGGGGCGCCGGTCATGTTCGACGCGACCCACAGTGTCCAGACACCCGGCGGGAAGGGAACTTCGAGCGGAGGCGACAGGAGGTTTGTCCTCCCTCTGGCCCGGGCTGCGGTTGCTGTGGGTGTCGATTCCCTCTTCCTGGAGGTCCACCCGGACCCGGACAGGGCGAAGAGCGATGGGCCCAACATGGTTCCGCTGAAGGCGCTAGGGTATTTCCTGGAACAAATCCGTCTTTTGGACGAAGTCGTCAAGGCCAAACTGGGACCGACGGATCTCGAGTGGGTGGTGAAAAACGGTTATGGTCAGCCTGCCCAATGAGCGCGAGGCGCGGCGGATATCGGACGGAGAACTCCTCGATATCGGGCGGGGTGTCATCCTGGCCGAAGCCGAGGAACTCGGCCGTGCGGCCGGTCGCCTGGGGCCTGAGATGGTGAAGGCGGCACGGCTGGTGCAGTCCTGCACAGGAAGACTCGTCGTTTCCGGGCTGGGCAAGTCGGGCCTTATCGGCAGGAAGATCGCGGCGACACTGGCTTCACTGGGAACCCCGGCTTTCTTCCTGCACGCCACGGAGGGGAGTCATGGAGACCTTGGCATGGTCCGCCGGGAGGACGTGGGGCTTTTCATCAGCCATAGCGGGGAGACGAGGGAAGTCCTGGAACTGTTGCCTTTCTTCAGGCGAATCGGGGCGCCCGTGATCGCCATGACGGGAAATCTCAACTCGAGGCTGGCCCGAAACGCGGATGTGGTCCTTGATGCGGGCATACAGAGGGAAGCGGATCCGCTTGGCCTTGCCCCGACCAGCAGCACGACCCTGCAACTGGCTCTCGGGGATGCACTATCGGGGATGGTGACGGAGCTGCGGGGCCTTTGCCCGGAGGACTTCGCACTTTTCCATCCCGGCGGAAGCCTGGGGAAAAGGCTCCTGCTCAAGGTGGAGGATTTGATGGGCACGGGGGAACGGATCCCGATCGTTCCGGATGACGCCACAGTCAAGCGCGCGCTTTTCGAGATCACGAGCAAGGGATATGGGGCGGCGCTGGTTGTCTGCGGATCCGGTGGACTCAAAGGGATCTTCACCGACGGGGACCTGCGGCGCCTGCTTGAAGACAGGGGCCCGGAAGGATTGGAACTGCCCGTTTCCGATGTCATGACCCGTCGGCCCAAGACGATCGAGCGGGAAAAGCTCGCGGCGGAGGCCGTCGCCCTGATGGAGCGGCACGAAATTTCCGTCCTGGCGGTGGTCGATGGCGAAATCCCGGTGGGCATCATTCATCTTCACGACCTGTTGAAAGCCGGGGTGGCCTGACCTGACCCCCTGGGGCTACCGCACGCTTACTCGGCTTGCCTACCCGGCCCTCTTTCCGTGGCTGGTCTGGAAATACGCGGAAGGCCTTGCGGAGCGGCGCGGATTCTACTCCCCCGAGGTCGGGGTGCTTGGAGCGCGTAAACCTTTATGGATCCATGCCGTTTCGGTCGGGGAAGTGCAGTCGGCCTTGCCCCTCGTCTCGGAGGTGAGGCGAGGCTCCTACCCATGGCCGGTGCTTCTTTCGACAATCACCGCCACGGGGAAAACGATGGCGTTGCAGGAGCTCGGTGGCCTGATCGATGCCCATGTGTACTACCCCTGGGATGTGCCGCGGATCGTGAATCGGGCCCTGGATTTTCTTTCCCCGCGAGTCTACACGGTCATGGAAACGGAAATCTGGCCGAACTTGCTCCTGGAGCTTGAAAGAAGAAATGTCCCGGCCTACATGGTCAACGCGAGGTTTTCGGAAGCCTCCTTCAATCGGGCCATCAGGCAAAAGGCTTTCTGGTCGCGGATCATGGGAACGTTCAAGGGAATCTTCGCGAGAAGCCGGGAGGATGAGTCCCGCATCCTGGAGATGGGAGTGGATCCGGCCCGCGTGTTCCGGGTGGGGGATTCTAAGGTCGATGCCCTTGTCGAACGCAGGAAAAACGTCGACCGTTCCGTTCTTGACCCGGTCATGGAGGGAGCGGGGCCGGTTTTCATCGCAGGGAGCACCCACCCGGGGGAAGAAGAGGCCGTCCTGGAAGCCTTTGCCGCCGTGAAAAAAGCGCTGCCGGCCAGTCGCCTGGTTTTGGCTCCGCGGCACCCTGAAAGGGCGGGGGAAGTCATGAAACTCGCGAAAACGCTCGGAACGGCCTATTTCCTGTCGAAATGGTCACCGGGTTGGACTATACTTGTGGTGGATCGGATCGGTGTCCTCTTCGACCTTTACGGTCACTCGCATGCCGCTTTCATCGGCGGAAGCCTGGTGCCGAAGGGCGGGCAAAACCTCCTCGAGCCTCTGGCATGGGGTGTTCCGGTCTTTCATGGCCCGCATATGGAGGATTTCCAGGACCTTTCAGACCGAGCCGCAAGATCGGGCCTAACGAAGAGGGTAGAAAACCCGGAAGCGCTTGCAGAGGCCTGGATCGCCTCGGTTTCCGCGGGAAGCGCCAGGGCTGCTTTCACCGAGCGCTGCGAGGCTTTCCTCGAGGGGATCGGCGGTGCATCCGCCAAGGCCTGGGAAAGGATCGAATCGGACAACAAAAAACTTCTCTGGGAGTGATGGATGTGAGCACGTACAACCTTTTCGTGGCCGGCCGGGTCAGCTTTGGGCCGGGTGTGTCGGGCAGGGTGGGGGAACTGGCAAAGAACCTGGGTGCCTCCCGTGCCGTGCTGGTCACCGACGAGAGCATGGAACGCCTTGGGATCAGCGACAGGATCGCCGGCATCATGGAAAAGGAAGGGATCGAAACCTGCATATTCGCGGGCGTGGAACCCGAGCCCTCCGTTGAAACCACCGATGCGGTGGCGATGCTGGCTCGGGAGCACGACTGCCAGCTTGTCGTGGGCTTGGGCGGCGGAAGCTGCATGGATGTCGCCAAGGCGGTCAGCGTCCTCATCACGAACGAGGGTTCCGCTTCCCTTTACCAGGGACTGGGGCTCGTGAAAAACCCGGGCGTACCAAAGATCATGATCCCGACAACATCGGGCACGGGTTCCGAGGTTACGTTCACTGCCGTCCTCATCCGGAAAAGCGATGGTTTCAAAGGCGGAATCAACGACGACAAGCTTTACCCGGACTATAGCCTGCTGGATCCCGAACTCGCCTTGACGATGCCCCCTAAGGTGACGGCCTCCACGGGCATGGATGCATTGACTCACGCTATCGAGGCTTTCACGAGCAAGGCGGCGTCTCCGATGAGCGACCTCTTTGCGCGGGAAGCGATCGAGAAAATCGGACGCTGGTTGCGTGTCGCGACCTGGAACGGTTCCAGCCTAGAGGCGCGCAGCGAGATGATGCTCGCTTCCCTCTACGGAGGAATTGCCCTTGCAAACGCAGGGGTCGGTGCCTGTCACTCCCTGGCCTACCCCCTTGGGAGCCTTTTCGGGGTCGGCCACGGAGTGGCCAATGCGCTGCTGGTGCCCTACGTGTGCCGTTACAACGCACTGGCTGCCCCGGAGCGCTACTACGAAGTTGCGAGCCTGCTCGACTACTCGCCTGAGGGGCTACCCCTCAGGGAAGGGGCTATGGACTGTGCCGAAGCCCTGCACGAGTTGGTGGAAGACCTGGCTCTGCCCTCCAAGCTGAAAGCCCTGAAGGTGGGCATCAAGCCGGAACACTTCGAAGACATGGCCGAGAGGGCCCTGGCTGTGGCGCGGCCGATGGCGAACAACCCCAGGCCCATGGACAAGGAAGCCTGCGTGGCAATCTACAGGGAGGCGATGGAGTAATGCCGGGTTTCGAGCTGTTCGATCAGCAGGAGATCGATGCCCTCGCGGACGTGATAAGGCGGAAAGTTCTGCACCGTTACTGGTTCCAGGGGATGCGGAACGGTGTGTGGAAAGTGGAGGAATTCGAGAGGGCAGTGGCCGAGAAGTTCGGCTCCAAATACTGCCTGGCCGTTTCCAGCGGGACGGCTTCGCTTTATGTTGCCCTTAAGGCTCTCGGGATTGGTCCCGGAGACGAGATCATCACCAGCCCCTTCACCTTCATCGCCACGATGGAATCCATCCTCGAATGCGGTGCGGTTCCCGTCCTCGCAGAGGTCGATGAAAGCCTCTGCCTTGACCCGAACTCCGTCGAGGAACTGATCACGGAGCGAACCAAGGCGATCATGCCTGTTCACATGTTCGGGGCTGCGGCCGACATGGACGCCTTCAGGAAGATCTGTGACGAGTACGGGTTGCTGCTTCTCGAGGATTCATGCCAGGCGATGGGAGCCAAATACAAGGGCCGCTATGTCGGAACGATCGGCAAGTTCGGCCCCTACAGCCTTGACCCGGTCAAGATCGTCACGGTGGGCGAGGGCGGCCTGATCGTGACGGATGACGAGGAACTCTACCGGAAGATGGACACTTACCACGACCACGGCCATATTCACGACAACACCATCGAGAGAGGGGCCGAGGGCAAGGCCTGCCTTGGATTCAACTTCCGCATGAGCGAACTCCAGGGGGCTCTGGGACTCGTGCAGCTTGGCAAGCTAGACATGGCGATCGAAAAGATGAAAGCCTCCAAGAAGAAGATCATCGAGGGAGTGGGCCGTGTTGACGGGCTTTCCCTGCGAGCCCTCCCGGACCCGGAAGGGGATACCGCCACGCAAACCGTGTTCCTCCTGCCGACCGCCGAGGCGGCCCGCAAGTTCCAGAAAGCCTCGAAGGAAGCCGGGGTCCCCTGCGGAAACCTTGCCGACAATACCTGGCACTATGCCCGCCACTGGGTCACCCTGCGCGAAGGGACGATGTTCAGCCGCCTGCGCTGTCCCTACGATTGCCCCTATGTCGAGGAGATGCCGACATACCGGCCGGTGGAGTGGCCGAAAACGCATGCCGTGTTGAGCCGGACCGCCGTTTACGGGATGGATATCCTGATGGACGACGCAAAGGTCGACGGTATCGTCAAGGCCGTTCAGGCAGGAGTCAAGGCGGCTCTTTAGCAAGAACCGCGTGATAAACAGTCATGGAGAGTGGACCACGGGACCGGGTCCACTCTCCTTTTCATGAAGGGGCGAAAGACCTTTTGGCTGGACCCAGGAATGTCATCCTCCTTTCCGATGGAATCCGTGGGCACGTGAACCAGAGCCGGGGCGTGGCGCTATGGTTGTCGCGCCTTGCTGGCGCAACGGTTCGTGAGATGGAGGTTCCCCGGCTCTCGGGAAGCTCGCGTTTCATGGTCCTCAAGGTTCGCGCGCGAAGTCTCCCTGAAGCGGGCGCGGAGCCTGCACGGCGCTGGTTGCTGGAAAGCGGCGGCTCGGATCTTTTGAAAGAGGTCGCCTTTCTTTTTGAAGGCTCCTGTTTTTCCGGGACGGACATTCTTTTCCTTTCGGCGGGAAGCACGGCTGCACCTTTCTGCCTGGCCTTGGCACGATGTTTTGGTGGGAGGGCCGCCACGGTGATGACCCCCTCGGTCCTCGGCACGCGTCCTTTCGATTTCGCGATCGTGCCTGCCCACGATTCCCCGCGGGCGGACCCCAACGTTTTTCGCACCCTGGGCGCACCCAACGCCATCGACAAGGCCAAACTAAAACACGAAGCGGAAAGCCTGTTCGAGCGATTCCCCCCCACAGCGTCCCGAAGATGGGGTGTGCTTGTAGGCGGTGAAGACGCGAATTACCGGATTCCGGCGGAGTGGATCAAAACGGTGATCGGGGAGCTGGCCGCAAAGGCCTTGAAACTGGGAGCGGATCTTTACGTCACTTCTTCGCGACGGACCTTGCCGGAAGCCGAGAAAGCGCTCACGGAGATCTCGGGGGAAATCCCTGTTTTCCGCATGCTCCTGCTGGCATCGAGAGACCCTTTGAATCCGGTTCCGGGGATTCTGGGCGGCTGCGGAGAAGTTTTCTGCACGGAAGATTCCGTTTCGATGGTTTCCGAGGCCGCTACCGCGGGTTTTGCCGTACGGCTTCTCCGTGTCGAAAGGAGAAGGGGTTGCAGGAAGGGGCTGCAGGATTTGACTTCGCGCATGGTTCGATCTGGCCTTCTTCCTGAAAGCTTTCTTTGGGGAGCGCCACGTTTCGATGCCATGCTCGAAGGATTCAAGGCGAGAGGGCTGGCCACGGAAGCCGGCCTAGGGGAAGAAGACGGCAGGGGTGCCGAAGGGGGTTTTCAGCCGGAATTCAATGAGGCCCGGGACGCCGCTGGTTGGATCGTCCGGGAGTGGCACAAAACGGAAGGCGGGCTTTGATGAAGATCCTCATGATCCTGCCTGAGTTCGATGAGGGAGGAGTCGAGCGCCATGTCCTATGGCTTTCGACGGAACTTTCCAAGCTGGGGCAAACCGTTTGGATCGTAACGGCCGGAGGCCGGCTGGAAGCAAAGCTCCCGCCGGGAATCCGGGTCCTGCATCTTCCGGTCCACCGGAAAAATCCCTTGACGGCTCTCACTTGCGCCCTTCGCATCGCGGCCTTATGTCGACGGGAAAGATTCAGCCTGATCCATGCCCACTCCCGGGTTCCTGCCTGGATCGCCTGGTGGGCAAGCCGGATTTCGGGGAAACCATGGGTTTTTACAGCTCACGCCTGTTACAGGAAAAATGCCGGAATCCGCCCGTTCAGGGAAGCTGACGGAGCGATCTGTGTCAGCGAAACGGTGCGAACTCACCTGAAAGAGGATTTGCCTCCTTTCAATCGGGTCATTTCCAACGGGATTCCGGAAATGAAGGAATCCTGGCAGCCCGGAAGGAAAAGGGGCGTTGTCCGGTTTCTTTTCGTTGGACGGCTGACAAGGCTGAAAGGACTTCAGGTTGTGCTTGAAGCTCTAGCGGCCCAGGAAGGAAAAGAGTGGGGGCTGGATATCGTCGGTGACGGTCCTTTGAAGGAAGAGTTGGCTTCCCTGGTGAAAGGCCTGGGGCTCGCAGACCGGGTTAATTTCCGCGGATTCCAGGACGACGTGGGGTCCTGGATGGTCGCGTCGGACTGCCTGTTGTTCCCTTCGCTTCAAGAGGGGATGCCGTTGACCCTCATGCAGGCGGTACGGGTGGGAATCCCGGTGCTGGCTTCTGGGATCGAACCCGTCAAGGAGCTCGTCGGCTGCCAGGAAGCCTTAGTTGCGGCAGGTGATGTGCGGGCTTGGGCAAACCGCCTCGCGGAGGTCCTACGCGAGGAGACAATACCGCCCCGATTCGACCCGGCCCTCGTGCCGACGGCGAAGCAAATGGCAGAGCAGACCCTGGCCTTTCTGGAAAATGTCGGGACAGACTGACTCCGACAGGAAGGGAAAGATGGCTCGAAAAGCGGTTTTCCTGGACCGGGACGGGGTCATTCTCGAGGAAAGGGGATACCTCGCCAGGCCGGATGAGGTGGTCCTCATCGAAGGAGCGGCCGAGGCGATCAGGAAGGTGGCAGGGCTGGGGCTTCTGGTTGTGGTGGTGACCAACCAGTCCGGCATAGGCAGGGGGCTTTTCACCGAAAATGACTACAGCAGGGTGAAGGAAAAAATGGACACCCTGCTTGCTCTGGGAGGAGCGAAGGCCGACGCGGAGTACTTTTGTCCGCATGCGCCGTGGGAAGGCTGTACCTGCAGGAAGCCTTCTGCCGGACTTGCGTTCAGGGCGGCCATGGATTTGGGATTGGACCTGGCGGCATCGTTCGTGGTGGGAGACAAGGCCTCCGACATGGAGATGGCCCGGATTATCGGGGCGAGGTCCGTCCTTGTCAGAACGGGATACGGGCTGGAAACGGAGAGGACGTCGGAACCGGTTTGGGATGCTGTCGCCGACGGCATCGCAGACGCTGCCGAGATCATCAAGAGCTGGGTCGGGGAGGAGAGGGACGAGTGCCTTGAGAATGAACGAGCGAGGGGCGAGAATGATTCGGGAGGCTTTCCAGGAAACGGCCAAAGTCCTGCTTGATTTCCGGGAAAAAGGGGAAAAGCCTCTCCTTGACGCCGCACGGCTGATTGCCGACTCAATGGAACGCGGCGGGAAGCTGCTTCTTTGCGGCAACGGGGGAAGCGCCGCGGATTGCCAGCACCTGGCAGCCGAATTCGTCTGCCGTCTTACCGCGAAGAGGAACAGACGTGCCCTTCCAGCTCTGGCCCTGACAACGGACACGTCATTCCTGACCGCATTCTGTAACGATTACGGGTTTGCGGATGTTTTCCTCAGGCAGGTCCAGGCCTTGGGGCGGCCAGGCGATATTCTTGTCGGAATCAGCACGGGAGGAACATCGGAAAACGTCGCGAGGGCAATGAAGGTGGCCCGGGAAATGCGGCTTTCGACGGTTGCCCTGACCCGGCGCGGCGGAGCCGTCGGGGCTTTGGCCGATGTCTCCATCGAAGTCGATTCAGAGGACACCGCGATACTCCAGAATGTCCATCTTGCGGTCGAACACTTGCTATGCGCACTCGTCGAAGAGATTCTTTTCGGCGGGGAAGAACCCAGGTCGGGGGGTGAAAGCGGATGATCATCGTGACTGGAGGGGCTGGATTCATCGGGAGCAACCTCGTGGCGGGGTTGAACGAGGAGGGGTTTGACGACATCCTGGTTGTGGATAGCCTGGCCAACCCGGAGAAGTTCAAGAACCTCAGGGGGTTGAGATTTTCCGACTTCTTGGACAAGGCCGCTTTTCGGGAAGGCCTCAGGCGGGATTTCCTGGCTGGGGAAAAGATTGAAGCGGTTTTTCACCAGGGGGCTTGCTCGGACACCCTTAACTCCGACGGCTTCTACATGATGGAAAACAACTACCGGTATTCCAGGGAAACCCTGGATTTCGCTCTTTCTAGAGGTATCCCGTTCATCTATGCGTCCTCTGCTTCGGTTTACGGCTTGGGGGCAAAAGGCTTCAGGGAGCAGCCTGAATGCGAATTTCCTCTCAACCTGTACGCCTTTACCAAACATCTTTTCGATTGCCATGTCCGGAGGATCCTCCCGGCATGCCGGAGCCAGGTCGTGGGCCTGAGGTATTTCAATGTGTTCGGCCCCCAGGAAGTCCATAAGGGGCGGATGGCCTCGATGGTTTTCCATGCTTACCACCAAATCAGAACGACAGGCAAAATTAAGCTTTTCGAAGGGTACGGCGGCTACGGGGCGGGGGAGCAGAAGAGGGACTTCCTGTTCGTCGGGGATGCTGTGAAGGTCAACCTGTTCTTTTTCGAAAACCCGGATAAATCGGGAATCTTCAACTGCGGAACGGGTCGTTCGAGATCCTTCAAAAACTTGGGGGAAGCGGCCATTGCCTCGATGAAACAGGGGAGCATCGAATATATTCCCTTTCCCGAGGACCTGGTGAACAAGTACCAGAGTTTCACCGAGGCGGACCTGACAAACCTTCGGAAGGCGGGGTATACGGGGGAATTCATGCCGCTGGAGGCGGCGGTCGATCTCACGATTGAAGCGCTGTCTAAGCGGGGCGGGTATCTTTACGGGGGGGCCTGACGTGAAGGAGAAACGCACTCCGCTCGAGATTCTGGAAGAGGGGCTTGGCCAGGTCCGGATCCTGGTCGTCGGCGACCTGATCCTGGACCAAACCTTCACGGGATCGGTAGGAAGGATTTCTCCCGAGGCCCCGATCCCGGTGGTCAAGGTCGAGTCAATGAAAAACGGGCTCGGTGGAGCCGGCAACGTGGCGAACAATCTCTCCAGGCTCGGATGCAGGGTCGCGTTGGCCAGTGTCCTCGGCATGGATCAGGACGCCCGGCTTTTGCGGGAAATGTTGGCCGAGAAGGGAATCGCCACAGGATTCCTCATCGAAGCCCGAAGACCCTCCACGAAAAAAGTGAGGATCGTTTCAGCCCGGCAGCAAATGTTGAGGATGGATTTCGAACTGACGGATCCCATCGAGCCGGCCGAAGAGAGGGATCTGTCCGTCCGTGTCGCCCTTTGCCTGGAGGAAGGAGTCGATGCGGTGATCCTCTCCGATTACGGTAAAGGCGTCTGCACGGACGGGTTGTGCCGGGCGGTCATCCGCCTTTGCCGTGAAAAGAAGCTCCCGGTCATCGTCGATCCTAAAGGAGCCGATTGGGAACGTTACCGGGGCTGTACCCTGGTCACGCCGAACCTGAACGAACTGGGAGAAGCCGTGCACAGGAGACTCCCGAACGAGAACCAAGAGGTCGAAGAAGCCGCGAGGGAACTGATGGAAGGCTTCGGACTGGAAAACATCCTCGTTACGCGGTCGGATCGCGGAATGTCCCTTGTCTCGCAACGAGAAGTGTTCCACGAAAAAGCCCTTGCCCGAGAGGTTTTCGACGTGAGCGGGGCCGGGGATACGGTTGTTGCCGTGTTGGCGGCTTTCGTGTCTGGCGGTGCCTCTCTTCAAGACGCTTCGCTTGCGGCAAACAGGGCGGCGGGTTTTGTCGTCGGGAAGGCAGGCACTTATGCCATCGGGAAGGAAGAATTGCTGGCGGAACTGAAAAAGGATCCCTTTTCGGCATCTCTTTCCAAGGTGATGTCCCTGGAACAGGCCGTTTCGCAGGTCAAGTCCTGGAAAGCGGAGGGAAAGCGGATTGTCTTCACGAACGGCTGCTTTGACATCCTGCACGCCGGGCATGTCTATTGCCTGGAAAAGGCAAAATCCCTCGGCGACCGCCTGGTGGTGGGCTTGAACTCGGATTCTTCGATACGGAGGCTAAAAGGACCCGACCGCCCGGTTAACGCGGAACACTTCCGTGAGAGACTGCTGGCGGCCCTTTCGCCGGTGGACCTTGTTGTCCTTTTCGAGGAGGAAACCCCGCTGAGCCTGATCAAGGCCATGGAACCCGATTTTCTCGTGAAAGGCGGGGATTACATGGCCGACGAAATCGTCGGGGCGGAAGAAACGGCTTCGTGGGGCGGAAAGGTCGTTGTCGTTCCGCGGTTCGGGAATTTGAGCACGACGGGGATCCTGAAAGCCGTCTCGGAAGGGAGAGAGAAAGCCGGAAATGAAGAAACCCCAGGTTCCCTTTCCTGAAGAAGGCGACCGGCTCCTGTTCATCCGCTTCAGCTCGCTGGGGGACGTCCTGCTGGCCCTGGGCATTGCAAAGGCGCTGAAAGCCCGTTTCCCTGCCTTGCACCTGACATGGCTGGCCCAGGCAGAATACGAGGGACTCCTGCGGATGCAGCCCTATGTCGACGATGTCCTTCCCTGGGATATCGCTCGGGGAAAGCTGACAGTCTTCAGCCTGATCAGCCGGGTCAGGCGCGGGCATTTTCGCTTTCTCTACAGCGTGCACGCCAACGACCGGTCGGCCCTTATCTCGGCCTTTTCCGGGATCCCCGTCCGGATCGGCTTTCACAAGAACCTGGCGTTTGCCTACGGCCACAGCCTGGCTGAGGCCGGCCAAACCTGGCAATTGCCCCGGATCGCGGAGGGAAACGCGCCTCTTGTAGTGCCTGAAGAGCAGCGGGCCCGCCTCAGTGAGAAACTGCCGGCCCAAAAGAGACGCTTCCTGTTCTGCGCCATCGGGGCCAGCAAGCCATTCAAACGCTGGCCTTCCTCCTCCTGGGCCGCGTTTCTTGAAAAGGCGGGGGAGGATGGCCTTGTCCCAGTGCTGGTCGGGAACGGGCCGGAGGAAGAATGCATGGCGGATGAGATCGCGTCTTCTTGTTCCGCCGATGTGGTCAACCTGGTGGGGAAATTGTCGCTGGAGGAGGTTTGCGCTCTTGCCGTTTCCTCGGAACTTGCTGTTGGAGGCGACACAGGGCCGATCCATCTCGCGAGGATGACGGGAATCCCCTGTATCGGCCTTTTTGCGGTCAATGATCCCGCGCGGTACGGTCACAAGGGGAAAAACCTCTTTGCATTGGTTTCAGAGAATCCGTTTGAAATCTACCCCGAAAGTCCTCCGAAAGGCTTCCCGCTGGCGAGCATCCCGCCGGAAAATGCGGTTTCACTGATGAGAAAGTTGCTCGGCCCGAAAAGGGAAGGTGCCCGAAAAGGCACCCTTTAAACTGAGCGGGCCTTCCTCCTGTAGAGGCGCAGCAAAAGGTTCGGGGCATAGAAAAAGAGCATCGACTTGACCGCGACTTCCGGTTTCAGGGACCAGGCTCCTAGACCCCGGAATGCAGTTAGACGCAATCGCCGGGAATGGACGGTTTCCCAGAAATACGCCTCTTTGCCGGAGCGGACGGCGGAAGTGGCCATCCTGACCACTGCACCGGGCAACTCGAGCGAGTCGATCAGGCGAAGCAGGGCAGGTTCGGCGTGATTTTTCGCCAGGTATTTCCGGAGGCGGAGGTAAACTCCCACTTCATGGGCATATTTGGATGGATCCCTGGCCATGCGGCTGGTGCTTTGGTTTTCGTGCTGGATATAGGTCACAAGGGGCTCGGGGACGACCGCAACCGTATCGGCGTGGAAAAGAGCCTTCGCGATGAATTCCCGGTCTTCCGCGAAGCGGCACCCGCGGGGAAAGAGGATTTGGCGGGAAACCAGGAAAGAGCGGTCGTACAGCGTGTTCGAGGCATTCAGGTAGCGCTTGCCGCCAAGGAACGCCGAAAGGGCGGCTCGGGACGGAACAGAGGATTCACCCCGCGGGAGCGGGAAAACATAGGCTTTCCCGCCTGGCTGGTTTTCCCTGCAGACTTTGAAGCCAGAGAAGGCCAGGGAGGCCTGGCTTGCCTCCATGGCTTTCCATAACTTGCCGAGTGTGTCCGGGGCCATCCGGTCATCGGCGTCGAAAAAGAAAACGGCTTCGCCGGAGGCGGAGTCCAGCCCGGTGTTCCTGGCAACGGAAGCCCCCCGGTTCTCTCTAAGCCGAAGCACTTTCCAGGGGATCTTCGAGTCCGAAAGGGCACTTTCGGCAAAAACGGCGCCTAGGTCCGTCGAAGCGTCGTCGACCACGATGATCTCGAAATCCTCGAAGTCCTGCGAGAGCAGGTCCGAGAGCGTTTTCCCGATCGAGCCCTGCTGGTTGTAAAGGGGGATCACCACGGAGATTTGTTTCATCGTTTCGTGCTCCTTTCGGACGGAAGCAGTGCTGGAGCCGTTTTCTCGCAAGAATGGGACTAGAGACCCATTGCAATATCCTTTCCAGGGATTATCATGTTTGAGGATTTTTCGGGTTCCTTGACAGTTTAACCTTGGATTCTATTCGCTTCAATATCCGCGGCGACCCCGGAAGGCAGGAAAGGAGGTGCACCAACCCCCAGCCAACAAGGGAGAGCG
>CAZFSR010000003.1:0-204628 GCA_964521575.1 uncultured Synergistaceae bacterium | reverse complement strand
CGGCGTTCGCCGCGAACCCGTTCGCCGACGTGCCCATGAACCACTGGGCCTATGATGCCGTTGCGCAGCTTGCCGCCAACGGGATCGTCGTCGGTTATCCCGACGGCGCGTACAAGGGCGGCCAGGCGGCCACCCGTTACGAACTGGCAGCCGTCGTGGCCCGCGCCCTGGCCAACGTCGACATGAACAAGGCCAGCAAGCAGGACCTGGAGATGCTGAAGAAGCTCGTCGTGGAGTTCAAGAGCGAGCTGGACGCGCTGGGCGTGAAGGTTGACAAGCTGGATGCCCGGGTTGCCGTTCTCGAGGAGAGGATCGGCGGCTGGAAGTTCAGCGGGAACTTCCGCTTCACCGCCAAGTGGTCCAGCGACAGCGATGCCGTAACCCCGGACGGCTCCTCCAACGCCTGGGGCGTCGACCAGGATTCCAACTGGAGCGTCGACCGTTTCCGCTGGAACATCGTGAAGTACGTCGACGACAAGGTGACGCTGAACGTCCGTCTGCAGGGCGGCGGCGGCAAATCCCTCGACGTGGTCCGGGCCTACGCGACGATCCAGTTCCCCTGGGACATCACTGCCCAGATCGGCCGCTTCCCGCTTGACTGGGAAGGCGACTTCTACGCCGCGGACTTCGCCGGCTACATGATGAACGACGCCTACGTCACCGACTACGACCCGCTCGCCACGGCCGTGTGGTTCAAGAAGCCCTTCTCCATGGGCAGCTTCGAGATGTTCGTCGCCCACGACGAAGATGTCGATATCACGACGGGGGACTTCCCGGTTTCTTCCCACGCCGGGATCACGAGCGACCGGTATCTCTACGGTGCGCGGCTGGCCTTCGACTTCAACGAGAATTTCCACATGGCCGCTAATTACGTGAAGAACGATTTCTACCAGAGTTTCCCGCATACGTTCCCGATTCCCGGGGATGGAACGATCAACCTTAGCGGGATCGACGTAGCGACCCTGTGGGGCGACCTGATCGTGAACTTCAACGAGAACATCGCCTTCAAGGGCCAGTACTTTGTCCAGGATCTCGACGACCTCGTCGGTCTCGCCGACGATTCGCCGTCCGCCTGGAAGGCGATCATCGAAGTGAAGCAGGACGCCCTGAAGTTCACCGACCTGTGGATCGAGTACGCCCAGATCGACCAGAACTTCATGTTCATGAACGCGGATCCTTACGCCTGGGCCCTGCAGGCCAGCATCTTCGGAGCGCCTTCTTATGCGGGCGTCGGCGTGGGAGCGGCCCTTCTTGACTCGACCGTCCTGAACATCGTCGCGAAGCAGAAGTGGAACGACCAGTGGTGGACCTATCTCCGGTACATCAACGTGGATGTCGACAATTTCGAAGGTTATGACACGAGCTTCGTCGACTACAGCGGCTACACCGCCAGCGTCCGCTACAACTACACTCCGAATCTGTGGTTCGAGGTCGGCTACGACAAGATCGATTGCGATGCCATCGACGCAGTGGGATGGGACGATAACATGGTGTGGTTCCGCACCACGGTCAACTTCTAGGAAAATGTGCTAGACTTGGGGCGGGAGCTTGCTCCCGCCCCATTTTTTTATTTTCACGACTGGAGTGATCGGTGCATGCGCAAAACCTGGATCCCGGTGTTCGCGGCTCTCCTGGCTATTCTCGCTTCGGCTGCGGCCTGGGCGGTTTCCTACGATTCGGTGCTGGGCCGCTGGTCGAAAAGCAAGGATTTCGCGGACCGCGGGGATTCCCTTTCCATTACCGCGACCTATTATTCCGCGGAGTTCATCGAAGCAACGATCCAGCAGGAAGCCGACCGGAACCTCTGGACGGCGGATGAACTCGAACGCTACAAGTACCAGTTCCTGAAGACCCTCAACATGGAAGACACGATCCCGGTCAGGCTGGCTTTCGACAACCGCGGCGCCGCCCTGCACATGGCCCCTTTCGGGAAGCAAGTCTGGCTCTGGATCGGAGGGAAGCGCTACGAACCGAAGGATTATGACCCGCGCCTGAATATGCGGGTCATGGACAAGATCGAAGGGTTGGTCTATTTCCCGAGGTACGACGAGAAAACGGGGAAGGATCTCCTGAAAGGCGCAAAGTCCGTAAAATTGGAAATCAGCGGCTCGATCAGCATGACGATGCGTGCGAAAACCGCGGAGTTCATCTGGGATGTCGCCAACGACAACCCGGAAAAGCTCTTTGCCGGCAAAGCCGGGGCAAAGCTGGAGATGGACCGGCTGATCCGGCGGCTGGAGAAACTGAACGGCGAGAAGAAGGACCTGGAAGGCAAGCTCGAGCAGCTGCGACTCGAGATCGAGAAGATCCAGGCGCGGATGACCGAACTGCAGAAGCAGTAGGCTTATTCCAAAGTGGGGCGCTTTAAAAGCGCCCCACTTTTTGTGTGAAGAGGGCTTTCCCTCTAAGAAACCGCTTGGATTGAAAGAGAAAGGAGCGGAACGGAAACGAACCGTTTGTGTCAAACGTCATTGATTGAAGACCAAAAACAGCAACTTCGCTCTCTCGAGCTTCATTTGGGTTCGAACCATCCGGGTTTGACAGGGGCATTGGACTGTCTTGCAGCGGAGTACCGGAGTCGGGGGAAGGAAAGGGAAGCGAAACAGCTTTCCCGCCGAGTGCTGAAGATCTGGGAGGAAGCGTTCGTCCCGGCGTATGGTTGGCGCCATCTACTCTCGGACCTGTTCGGGGGCGAGTTGACGAGGGGTCGCCCGTCGTTGAAGTTCAAGGAAGAGACCGTCCTTCAGTTGGCTCCTGACCAACTGCTGGGGACGGGTGACAACCGCTCCTGTTATGCCTATCCGGGAGACCCTTCGCGGTGCATCAAGGTCGACAAGCCGTGGAACGAGGGGTTTCACAACACCCCGCGCAAGCGGGTGAAGAAGACGTTGATGCCCTGGCTGGCGGATTTTTCGTCGAACCGTGAGGAGGCGCACTTCTACCGGACGAAAGCCCTGGAATTAGGGGAAGAGTTTTACCGTTATGCGCCAAGGTGCTACGGGATCGTCCTGACGAACCTGGGGCCAGGGCTGGTCTTCGAACGGATCCGCAATTCGGATGGAAGCTACGCGCAGCGTTTGGACAATTATGCGAAGGAACATCCGGAAAGCTTCGAGTTTTTGTTTGGGCTTGTGGACGATCTTTTTACGTTTTTAATCGAAAAGGAGCTGTATCTTTTTACAGCGAACCCTGATAATTTCCTTATTCAATTGAAGGATTCGTTCCCTACAAGACTTTTCGTCATTGATTGGAAAACCGAAGGGCGAACAAACAGCGATTTACCGATTCAGAAGATTTTTAAGTCGATAGAAAGAGAGAGATTTATTCGTAAATTTAAGGAATTGGGAATATGGATCAGGAGAATAAAAGATGCAAATGGAAAGGAAACTCAGCGTGCGACACAATAAAAGGTTCTCGGAAAAGGGAAATTCCTGGTTGTTAGGAACCTGGGAATTTTGTGAAAAGCTACGCCCGATTTTTGCCTTCTTGCCTTTTGTCGGAAAGTATTTTCTGGATACGCGAGTGAAACGCTACATCAAACCGAAATTCTCGCTGGAAGCGTTCTTCGAGGAATTGAACCGTCGTGAAGTGCAGTACGTGGTTCTTCGTTGGTTCGAAGAATTACCCTGGATCGTACCTGGTGAAGATATAGACCTGCTTCTGAAGGGTGTAGACCTTGGAAAGGTAAGGGATCTTTTTTGGCCTTTCAGGGATGGCATCCAGGTGGATCTCTATACGGATGACGGGAGGTGCAATTACAACGGAGTTTTCTACTACCCACCTGTTGTATCTCAGGAAATCCTGAAAAACAGGGTCGCCGGGAAAGCAGGAGCATTCAGGCCGGACTCCATGAGGTATTTCCTTTCTCTCTCCTACCATGCCGTTTACCATAAGCATGAAAAATCAGGGCTTCCCTACCGGGGATCGGTCTTCTTCGAAAATGCAACGAGCCCCGAGCATCCTTACCAAAAGATTCTGCGGCGTCTTGCCCGTGAGAACAATGTGCAGGTTGAAATCACCCTGGAAAACCTTGACTCCGTTTTGAGAGAGAAACAATGGGCGCCGGGGCCGGACGTACTAAGGAAACTTTCTTCGTCTTTTCCTGGAAGCCGTTGGCTGAAGTTGCTTTGCAGGATCTCGGAAAGCAGACACGAAGACGGAGACGAAAATACGGAAAGTCCCGTGGAGAAATTGCTGAAGGAAACCTTCTTGAAGGAGCTCCATCTAGGTTCGAACCATCCGGGTTTGACAGGGGCATTGGACTGTCTTGCAGCGGAGTACCGGAGTCGGGGGAAGGAAAGGGAAGCGAAACAGCTTTCCCGCCGAGTGCTGAAGATCTGGGAGGAAGCGTTCGTCCCGGCGTATGGTTGGCGCCATCTACTCTCGGACCTGTTCGGGGGCGAGTTGACGAGGGGTCGCCCGTCGTTGAAGTTCAAGGAAGAGACCGTCCTTCAGTTGGCTCCTGACCAACTGCTGGGGACGGGTGACAACCGCTCCTGTTATGCCTATCCGGGAGACCCTTCGCGGTGCATCAAGGTCGACAAGCCGTGGAACGAGGGGTTTCACAACACCCCGCGCAAGCGGGTGAAGAAGACGTTGATGCCCTGGCTGGCGGATTTTTCGTCGAACCGTGAGGAGGCGCACTTCTACCGGACGAAAGCCCTGGAATTAGGGGAAGAGTTTTACCGTTATGCGCCAAGGTGCTACGGGATCGTCCTGACGAACCTGGGGCCAGGGCTGGTCTTCGAACGGATCCGCAATTCGGATGGAAGCTACGCGCAGCCGTTGGGAGTATTTTTGCGCAGTTTTCCTGAACAAGCCCGCTCTTTGGCAAAGTTAGTGGACTGCTTTGTTGCTGACCTAAGGCGAAAACGTCTTTCCCTGTTTATTTGGGACGAGCGAAATCTTTACGTGCGGTGTGACGATCAACGGCGTGCGGATCATCTTGTCGCCATCGACTGGAAAAGTGAAGGACGGCCGAACAACGACCTGCCCCTGACCTCGTTTTTCCCCGCTTTGGCTGCTTGGAAGATGGAAAAGGAAGCGCGCAACCTGATAAAGAGAATCTTGACGGAGTGGTCAGGAAGAGAACAACGGGCATCTGCGGATGCCTTAATTGTGCCGGAAGGAGTTGATTCGAATCTCTTCTAAAGGAGGTGCTCCCTGTGCCCGGCCTCAAGAAAATCGCGGTACTGACAAGCGGGGGTGACTCTCCCGGTATGAACGCGGCCATACGGGCGGTGACCCGGGCCGCCATCTATAGCGGGATGGAGGTCATCGGGGTCCAGAGAGGGTACGAAGGATTACTGGAAGGCGATTTCATCCCTCTCGAAAAGGGAAGCGTAGGGAGCATCATTCACCGGGGAGGGACCTTTCTCCGGACGGCCCGGAGCGAGCGCTTCAAGACGGAAGAAGGGCAGCAGGAAGCCCTGAGGCGGCTCGAGGAGGCCCGTGTCGACGGCTTGGTCGTGATCGGGGGAGAAGGCTCCTACAAGGGGGCCTGGGAGCTTCACAGGAAGGGGTTCCCGGTCGTCGGGCTTCCCGGGACCATCGATAACGACATTGCGGGAACCGACGAGACGATCGGCTTCGACACGGCCGTGAACACGGGACTTGAAGCGGTGCAGAAACTCCGGGACACGGCATCGAGCCACGATCGCCTTTTCATCGTCGAGGTCATGGGTCGCCGCACGGGGTTTCTCGCACTCGAAGTGGGAGCGGCCAGCGGGGCTGAGGTGGCGATCGTTCCGGAGGTCCCCTTCAGCCTGGGCCGGATTGTCGAGAAACTCCACTATTCAAGAAAGCGAGGTAAGACCCATTCGATGATCATCCTTGCCGAGGGGGTCATGCCGGCCCAATCCCTCAAGGAAGCCCTGATGGACACGGGCGGCTACGAGGCACGTGTGACGGTCCTGGGGCACGTTTTGAGGGGGGGAAGCCCGACGTCCTTCGATACCGTCCTTGCTTCAAGGATGGGCATTCGTGCCGTTCAGGCCCTGTCTTCGGGCGAGCGGGGCATGATGGTGGGCGTTTGCGGCGGGAAAATGCGGACCGCCCCGTTGCCGACAGCCTGGGAGGAGAAGAAATGCCTGAATCCCGAACTGATGTCCCTGATCGACATCCTGAGTATCTGAAGAGCCTGGCGATAGAACTCTGCGGTATTGTGGCGGCCGATCGAGCGGGAAGAAAGGCCCCTAGCCTCTGCCGGGCGGAGGTTTTCTCGGAAGCCGCAACCCTTCTTGGCAAAGCGGCCTCCGTGGTGGTCGTCACGGGGTTTCTCGTGCCGGAAGCCAAGCGGGCCGAAACGGATGGCCCGCCGGGAAGCGCTGTTCTTGGAAGAGCCCTGCAGCGGCTTGGAAAGGCGTGTCGGATCGTGACCGACCCTTTCTGCCTCGACGTTGTCGCGTCGGCCTCCAGGGCGATCGAAGGGCCGCCCGTTGCGGCGGTTTCCGACCCCGAAGCCGTGCTGGAGACTGGGCCGGGGTGCCTCGTCTACGTGGAGCGGCTGGGGGCGGCCGGGGACGGCTTCTACTACAACATGAGGGGTGAAGACATCTCGGGCTGGACCTTGCCCCTGGACCGGGCCGCCCTTCTTGCGCGGGAAAGGGGAATTCCGGTCATCGCCGTAGGGGACGGCGGAAACGAAGCGGGGATGGGTTCCCTGGGCTCCAGCCTGAAGGACCTCGTCCCGGCCTTCGAGTCTTGCCTGTGTTCTGTCGAGGCGGACCTCTGCCTGCCCGTGGATGTTTCGAACTGGGGATGCTATGCGCTAACCGCCCTCTTGTCCAGCATCAGCGGGAAATGGGTGGGGCACTCGGAGGAAGAGGAAAGCGTCATGCTCGCGGAGATGGCTCTTTCCGGCGCGGTCGACGGGACCACAAAGAAACGCGGGAGTACCGTTGACGGCTTTTCGGAAGCCGAGAATCTCCTTCTGGTGGCGGCTATCCGTGCTGCGTATGAAAAGACGTCCGGCAAGGGGCTTTCCTAGTTCTTGCCGGTGAAGCGCCCGAGGGCTTTGGTCAGAAGAAGGGCAACGGAGGCCCCGATGCCGGTTTGCAGGACATCCGTGACGAATTCCACGGGTGCGGCCTTCCACCCGTAGAGGATGCCTGCAAGGGTCGTGTAACCTGCGATCATGACGCTCATGCCGATCGCGAGGGCCAGCAGGCGGTTTTTCCTCAGGGTTCCCACAAGGAAGCCCTCCAGGCCCTTGATGACGAGGGTGAAAGGAGCCCAGAGCGGGTATCCGAGGATCAGGTCGGCCAGCGAAGCCCCGATGCCGCCGGCGGCGGCGCCGTAAAAGGGCCCCTTGGTCAGGGCGACGGTGTAGATAATGCCCTCTCCCATGTTGAAATAAAGACGAAAACCCGGAAGGGGGATGCTCAGTAGCGTGGCTGCCGTGACGCAGGCTGCAAGCAACCCGCCCAGCGCGACTCGCCCCGCGCCCGTTGTCCCGGGCTTGGCTGCGTCGTTCATGAAGGATCACTCCTGAACCTTGGTTTTGTTGCGCCCCCACTATACCCGTGGTAAAGTGTCCGGGGTAGTGCCAGAAGGGGAACAAAACCTCCCCCTTCTGGTTGCCATTCGGGGAGGATGGGTGTTAAGCTATGGCCAGAATCCGGAAAGTGGCGCTCCTTCGCCTGATGGTCCTCGTCGGGTTTGCCGTCGTCCTAGTCGCTTGGGGTGTCCGTCACGCTTTTATCAGGGAACCCTTCCAACTCTCCCAGGTCATCATCTGCGAGGACCTCGACGAGAAACTCCAGCCCCTCAATCCGGGTTCGACTTTCCCCTACGGCAGCCGCCAGCTTTGCCTGACCTTCAATTACCAGGGCGCCCATGAAGGGGATCGCCTGCGTATCGAATGGGTTCACGAAAACCGCCTCATATACCAGGAGAACGTTTCCCTGGCGTCCGGCAACGGCAACAAGGTTTTTTACCTCCTGAAAGAAGACGCTTCTCCCCTGCCTGCCGGGTCAAACCATGTGTCCATCGACCTGAACGGCCGCCAGCGGGCGAAGGTCGAATTCACAATCAAGCCTCCCGGTAAATAGAAGGGTGAAAGGAATCAAAACATGAGATTTTTCCTCGATACGGCAAATCTTGATGAAATCAGACAAGGGGTCGAGTGGGGCGTTCTCTCCGGCGTCACGACAAATCCCACTCTCGTCGCGAGGGAGGGGGTCGATTTCCAGACCCGCATCAGGGAAATTGCCTCGATCGTGGAGGGGCCGATCAGCGCCGAAGTGCTCTCCACGTCGACCGACGCGATGATCCTCGAAGCGCGAAGGCTCTTTTCCCTGGCTCCAAACGTCGTGGTGAAGATCCCGATGATCCCCGAGGGGATGGGGGCAGTTCGGGCCCTGTACCAGGAGGGGATTCCTACCAACGTCACCCTCGTTTTCTCCCCCCAGCAGGCCCTGCTGGCGGCAGCCGCCGGGGCCAGTTACGTCAGCCCATTTGTGGGCCGGCTGGACGACATCGGTGAAGACGGGTCGGGGCTTGTCAGGGACATCGTCGAGATCTTCGATGTCCAGGGCATCCAGACCCAGGTCATTGCAGCGAGCCTGCGGCACACGCGGCATGTTTTCGAGGCAGCCCTCTACGGAGCCCATGTCGCGACGGTCCCGTACAAAGTCCTGGAGCAAATGTTCCATCACCCGCTGACGGACAGCGGGCTGAAGAAGTTCCTGGCGGACTGGGAGGTTCAGAAAAAGTCGCATGGCGGATAACCAGATGACGAACGGGCAAGTCCAGGTCGAAGCCACTCCGCAAAACGGCGTCGAAACTCCCGAAGCCGCCGCCCCCAGACCCCGCTACTCCTACGGGAAGCTGGCCTCTCTCACCGTCACGGAGCTCAAGAAGATCGCGAAGGAACTGGGGGCCGTAGGCTGTTCCTCCTGCCGGCGAAAGGAAGACCTGCTTGTCGCTGTCCTGAAGGCCAACGCAGAAAGCCAGGGTTACCGTTTCGGAGGCGGAACGCTGGAAACCCTGCCCGAGGGATTCGGCTTTCTCCGGCCCAAGGGCCTTCTCCCGAGCGATCACGACATCTACCTATCCCTTTCCCAGATCCGCAGGTTCGGCCTCCGGAACGGGGACGTCGTATGGGGGCTGATCCGCCCTCCGAAGGACCAGGAACACTACGAGGCCCTCCTTCGCGTAGAGATGGTGAACTTTGCGGATCCCGAGAACGCCCGTAAAAGACCTCATTTCGAGGCCTTGACCCCGATTTTCCCCAACGAGCGGCTCAAGCTTGAGACCGAATCGAAAGAAGTGTCGACGCGCCTGGTGGACCTTTTTGCCCCGATTGGCAAGGGGCAGCGGGCCCTGATCGTCTCTCCTCCGAAGGCGGGAAAGACCACTCTCCTTAAGAAGATCGCAAACGCCGTCACGGTGAACCACCCCGAGGTCCTGCTCATGGTCCTCCTGATCGACGAACGTCCCGAGGAGGTCACCGACATGGCGCGCTCGGTAGACGGCGAGGTGATCGCTTCGACTTTCGACCGCCCCGCTGAGGAACACATGCGCGTGGCCAACCTGGCCCTTGAAAAAGCGAAAAGGCTCGTCGAAGTCGGCAAGGACGTGGTTCTCCTCCTCGATTCGATCACCCGCCTGGCTCGGGCTTCCAACCTGATCGTTCCCCCTTCCGGCCGGACCCTGTCGGGAGGCATGGATCCAGCCGCCCTGTATTTCCCGAAGCGCTTCTTCGGGGCGGCCCGCAACATCGAGGAGGGCGGCAGCCTCACGGTGATCGGAACTTCCCTTGTGGAAACGGGGAGCAGGATGGACGACGTCATCTACGAGGAGTTCAAGGGGACCGGCAACATGGAAGTCCAGCTTTCGAGGAAGCTGGCGGAACAGCGGCTTTTCCCGGCGATCGACATCACGCGCTCGGGTACCCGGAAGGAAGAACTGCTCATGGACGAGGACGAGTTGCAGCGCCTCTGGATTCTTCGCCGGAGGATCGTCAATGCCGATGAGGCAGAGGTGTTGGGGCTGGTTATCGATAAACTGAAGAATACGGCCTGCAACAAGGATTTCCTGGCAACGATCAAGCTTTCCTGAAAAGGTCTGCGAGGTGATGGGCGTGCAGAGACGCGGCTTCAGGCCACATCGAAAACACCGGATCCGAAGCGGGAGGCTTGGCTTCTGGATCGTCATGCTGCTCCTGCTTTGCGGGGCTACGGTGCTGACCGTTTCCGCCGGCAACAAGGCCGGTGGCCTGTGGAGCGACCTACCGACTGAACTGCCCGAGTCGGATGCCAGGGTCGAGGAGGGCTTCCTCATTGTCGACGTGTCGAATACCCTGAGAGCGGACATCGCCGAAGCGGCGGAACAACCCCAAGCGGGATTGTCCCTTCTTCAGGGGATGGGCATTGGTCCCCTGCCCGGGGCTCCCTCGCTGAACGACGAGGAGGTTATCCTGCAGGAGGTCCCTGGAACACCTTACGGCCAGGAGGCTCCTGAGCCCGAACCCGGCGAGGGAGCAGCGGGGAAACAACCGTGGAAGGTCCACACGGTGGCGGACGGGGAAACCCTGTCCCAGATCGCCGACCATTACCATATTTCCCAGAAATCCCTGAGCGTGGCCAACGAAATCAAGGACCCTGATAGCCTCCTGGGTGGCCAGCGGATCCTCGTGCCCAACACGGAATCGGATGTTTTGGCCGTCCTGAAGGAAATCCGCCGCCTCAAGAAGCTCGAGCTAGACCGCCAGAAACAGGCCAAGCTGTTGATCATCGCCAACTATACGGTCAAGCAGGGAGACAGCCTGTGGTCCATCGCGAACGCCTTCAACCTGGACGTCAACACCCTGTTCGGCTGCAACACGATCAAGAACCCGGATTACCTGAAGCTGGGCACGGTCCTGAGGGTGCCCAACCAGGACGGTATTCTCTACAAGGTCAGGAAGAAAGACACCGTGGCCGGGATTGCGAAACGGTTCGGCAGCTTCGCCGAGGCCATCCTTCTGGCAAACGGCATGGGAAGCGAGAAAGAACTCGTGGTCGGGAAGGAAATCTTTGTTCCGGGAGCCAAGCCGCTTGATGAAACCCGGGAAGAGCCCACAACGCCGAGAAAGCGGATCGGGGGAGTGAACGTCCCGGTTCCGTCAGGCGCGGCCTACTCGCGTTCGTTCAGGTGGCCGGTGGTCGGCAAGATCAACAGCCGTTTCGGCTGGCGAGGGGACCCCTTCTCCGGAAGGAGGGATTTCCACACCGGTCTGGACATCAAGGGCCCCACTGGGCGGGCGATCGTTGCGGCGAAGTCCGGAGTGGTCGTTTACACCGGATGGATGAGCGGATACGGTCGAACGGTCGTCGTGGATCACGGCGGAGGCTACACCACCCTGTATGCCCATTGCAGCCGCCTCATGGTCGGATCCGGAAGCCGTGTGCAGCAGGGACAGACCATCGCCGCTGTGGGCAGCACGGGGCGTTCCACCGGAAGCCACTGCCACTTCGAGGTGCGAGTGAACGGGAGGCCAGTAAACCCGCTCCGGGTTCTGCGCTAGAAGCGGGGATGCCCGTAGAATGACGCATGAAGGCCTCGATCGACTCGTTTATGATAAGAGGGGCGAGACGGGGCCTTCTTGATTTGCACGAACAAAAAGGCCTGTGAGCCAATAGGCCCAAAACCCTTGGGAGGCGCCATGGAAAAGAAGCCGAAGTTCGTATTCGTCACCGGTGGGGTCGTTTCTTCGCTGGGAAAGGGAATCACCGCCGCATCACTGGGAACTCTCCTTAAAAAGCGGGGGCTGAAGGTTTCCATCATCAAGATGGATCCCTACATCAACGTCGATGCGGGAACGATGAACCCGTTCCAGCACGGCGAGGTTTTCGTGACCGACGATGGCGCCGAAACCGATCTCGACCTGGGACATTACGAACGGTTCGTCGATGAATCCCTCGTCTGCGACAACAACGTCACGACCGGGAAGGTCTACTCGGCGGTCATCTCTAAGGAACGGGAAGGCCGGTATCTCGGGGCGACCGTCCAGGTCATTCCGCACATCACCAACGAGATCCAGGAGCGCATCCTGCGGGTTGCGGACGACAACGACGTCGTGATCGCCGAGATCGGCGGAACGGTCGGCGACATCGAGGGTTTGCCCTTCCTCGAAGCGATACGGCAGATCGTGTCCCGGGTCGGGCGCGAGAACGTCCTGTACTGCCATGTCACACTGGTTCCCTATATCTCTGCCGCAGGCGAACTCAAGACGAAGCCAACCCAGCACAGCGTGAACGAGCTGAGACGAATCGGGATCCAGCCGGACATCATTGTCTGCCGGTCTCAGTATGAACTCGGCAACGAGATCAGGGACAAGATCGCCCTTTTCTGCAACGTGGCAAAAGACAGCGTCGTGGAGGCGCTGAACGAAGAGACGATCTACAACGTTCCCCTGCAACTTTACCGCCAGGGCTTCGACCGGATCGTCCTGAGGCGTTTGGGTCTTCCAGCCGAAAAGGAGCCGGACCTTGGCGACTGGAGCGCATTCGTGGAAAGCTTCCTCAATCCGGCCGGAGAGGTCGAGATCGCCATGGTGGGCAAGTACGTCAGTCACAAGGACGCCTACCTCAGTGTTGTCGAGGCGTTGACCCATGCGGGTGTTCACAACCGGGTGAAGGTCCGTCTTCGTCCCGTGGAGGCCGAAGAGGTGGAAAGGCTGGGACCTTCGGAGCTTCTCCAGGGTGTTCAGGGTATCCTTGTTCCCGGCGGTTTCGGCTCCCGGGGGATTGAGGGCAAAATCGCGGCTGCCGGTTACGCCAGGAAGAACGGGATCCCGTATTTCGGGCTGTGCCTGGGAATGCAGGTTGCCGTGGTGGAGTTTGCGCGGAACGTCTGCGGGATTGCGGCGGCCCATAGCTCGGAGATCGACCCGGGAACCCCGAATCCGGTTATCCATCTCATGGAGGAGCAGCGGCACATCAGCAACATGGGAGGCACGATGAGGCTGGGAACCTATCCGTGCGAACCTCTACCCGGAACACATGCCGAGCGTGCCTACGGCCAGGCTCTGATCCACGAGCGTCACCGGCACCGCTACGAGTTCAACAACGAATACCGGGATCGCCTGGGTGCCCGTGGCCTTCGAATGGCCGGGATCTGCCCCGGCAGGGATCTAGTCGAGATCGTCGAACTGGAAGGCCATCCCTGGTTCGTCGGCGTCCAGTTCCATCCAGAATTCAAATCGCGCCCGGTAAGGCCGCATCCCCTGTTCAGGGAATTCGTGGCGGCAGCGGTGAAATACGGTCAATAGGGGGCAGCATCGCAGATCTGGAAGGGAGGGCGACACCGATGAAGAGTTCCCAAAGAGGCATGAGGATTTTCCTGGCCCTGGTCGCGACCCTGGTCCTGGCGGCTTCCGCCTGTGCCGAGGAAACGGTTTTCCAGACCCTCGGCGAAATCGAGCACCTCGTTTACGGGCAGGAGGCGACACAGGGTGGGGGACTGGTGACGAGGCTCGGACAGGTCGAAAAGGATCTTTTCGGCAGGGAACTGCCCGGGAGCCTTTCGGAAAGACAACAGTCCCTCCTTTCTTTCCTGAAGCAGGGATCCGCGGGACAGCCTTCTTTCCTTTTCAAGCTTGGAGTCGCCGAATGGGCGGTCCTGCAGCAGATTCGCCCCGAAATGGCCGCTTCCGGCCGCATCGGGGACCTGGAAAAACAACTGGAGGGGACCTCCCAGGACGGGAAGCCCCTGGCGATGCGCCTGGAGCGCTTGACCGGCATGCTCCTGCCGGAGCCGGTTTCGGGCCGCCCGGCGGAAATTCCCGCACAGACGGTATTCAAGGTGGAATTGGCCCAGACTCTTTCCGCCAAGACCGCAAAAGCCGGCGACCCGGTCAAGATGAGGCTTGCTGGAGATTTGACGTTGGGCGGGCTGCTGATCGCCCCCAAGGGAAGTATCGTGACCGGGCACGTGGACTCCGTCCAGCCTCCCCGCTCATTCGGAAGGAAAGCGGAAATCCGTATCGCCTTTGATAGGCTTCTTCCCCTCGGGCCGGAAACGGTTGCCGTTTTCATGGGAGAGCGGGCCCGAAAGGCTGCCAAGGCTGACGATTCCATCGTGGCCGCCGCTGGGGCCAGTTTCTTGGGGTTGGTCCTGCTCGGTCCCGTCGGACTGGCGGGCGGATTGCTGGTGAGGGGCGATGTTTCGGACCTTCAGGAAGGAACGCCTTTTTACCTTGAAACGGCCGAACTTTCGAACGTGATGTCCTACCCTGTGCCGAAAGGGCTGCATGGGATGCTCAACCCGGTGGACATGAAAACCGGGCCGGTGTCGGACGATGCGAAGGGAGGGGTTAAACCTTGAAATTGCCGAAAAGTGTTGTGGGAGCAGCCCTGGCCCTGTCGCTCCTCTTTGGCGGAGCTGCTCTTGCGGTCGACCTGACTGACCTGATCGGGGTCGTTGGTGGAGGTTTTCTCGTGAGTGCGATCGCCGGGCCGGCGAACGAATTCATCAACACGATCACCTTTAACCAGAAAGTGGGCGTAACGGAGACGACGAAGGTGGTTCCGATCGTCTCCATCGGTAGCGGCACGGCCATAGGCGCCGCGCAGGTAGCCGGACCGAAGTCCGCGATCGACAGGACCAAAGCGGTTGCCCAGATAGAGACGGCCTTCCAGGGCAGGCTCAGGATCAAGATCCTGGTCCCCATGGATTCGGAAAACCCCCTCCAGGGAATAAGGCGCGTCCAAGGGGTCGGTGTTTCCGCTGTCATTGATTTCCGACTGTAGGCCGAACAGGGAATGATTTGCGGGCGATGGGGCTGCGGCGGGAAAACCGCCGCAGCTTTTTGAGAAGGGGAGGGTGAGCGTGCGTAACCGGGTCCGTTTCCTGCTAGCCCTTTCTGTCGCGGCTGGGCTGCTTGCTTTCGTGCTCTGGCGTGACCTTTCCTTGCCCGAACGGGCCCGCCAGACCGCAAAGACGCAGGTTCTCATCGAAAACCTCGAGCTTGAAAGGGAAATTTCCGGCGATCTTTTCCAGGTAAAGGCGAAGGAAGCCAGGAAGATGCAGGACGAGAGGGTCGAGGCTTCTTCCCTGGACGTGGGTGCTACCCTGGGCGGCGGGGGCCGGTGGAAAATGCGGGCTGCATCCGGAAGCCTGGAGACGAGCGGCGAAATCAGGCTTTCGGAAGTTATCGCCACGAACCTGAGACAGGGACAGGACCTGTACCTGGAGGCGAAAACCGTCCGGTGGGATACGGAAAGACGGCTCTGGGATCTTGAAGGCGGAATCACGGTCCGGCAGGGAAACCTGCAAGCCGGTGGGAAGAACGGAGTGGCCGATCCAAACGGCCGAGTGACTCTATCCGGGGAGGCCTGGGCAACGTGGCAAAAGCCTTGACGCGTTTGGCTCTGCTGTTTAGCATTCTTTTCCCGCTAACCGTTCTCGGAGGCCCCAAAACTGCGGCATTCGGCGATGAGGGATCGCCGCGGGAAGTCGTCCTGGAGGCCGACAGCGTTGTTTACGACCAGCAGGCGGGTACGGCCCTGGCGGTCGGCAACGCCCATGTCCGCTGGGGCATGATGAGGCTGACATCTGATTCGATCGTCCTGGACGAGGATATGACGCGTCTAAGGGCGACTTCGCAGTCGGAAAGAGGCGTCAGGGTCCGCTACGGTGAACGAATTCTGGAAGGAAACGACCTGGAGTACCGCCTCGATGAAGAGGCGGGGATCATGAAAAAGACGAGAGGTGAAGCCGATGCAATCCGCTTCGAAGGGGATTCCGTCGAGTTTGCCTCCATCGCGGTAGCGAAGGCAAAGGGATGGCTCAAGGCAAAGCAGTCTCGAGGGGCGGCTTCCGATGACCTGTTCATCCGCGGGGCCGACATGTCCTTCACGACCTGCAAGGAGGAAAGACCGGCTTACCGGCTCCAGACTCGGAGACTTCTCATCCTTCCCGGCACACGGGTTGTCGCTGTCAAACCCCGGATCTACATCGAAGAGCACCTGGTTGCCGCCTATCCCTTTGACTACCGGATCGATTTGAAGAAAGGGAACGCCAAGCCCTTGATGCCTTCGCTTTTCCATGACGGAGACCGCGGTGCGGGGGTTGCCTTCAAATACGGTTTCGAATCCGGCGAACGCCTGGCCGGCGATTTGGACCTCGCCCTTTCCGCAAACCAGGGATTAGAGGGATCCGCTAGAGCGGAGTATCGGCTTTTTGAAGACGGGGAAGTTTTTTTTGAAACCTCGTACCTTTACAACAGCGACGAAGGCGAGAAAAGATGGCGTCCTTCCTGGGGGATGCGGAGCGTTGGAACGGAAGGCGATCGTTTCACCTGGAACCTCCTCTGGTCTCAAAGGGAAAGCCTGGATATCCGGCAGGGGGCCGGAAAGACCTACAAGGGGACCCTGTGGCGTGATCCCGAAATGTCCGTCTATTTCCCCTGGTGGGGTGGGGAAGGACTGGGTGTATCGCGGTACCGGATGTTCGGAAGCTGGGGGCGGTACGAGGAAGAGGGATTGGAATTCGAACGGACAGGCCTCGGAATCGAGCTTAAGGGGAAGGCGGGGTCCAGGCAGACCCTGGAGCCCTTCTGGTGGGGAAGGGCCACCCGGTACGATTATGACACCGGGGACGACAGGACGGTCCTCGAAGGCCGTTTCGGTGTCCGGTGGGAAAGGCGTGACTGGCGTTTCGAAAGCCGCTACGACCGCCGATGGATTGACGGAAGGACGCCAATGGCCTGGGATGACCTGGAAGAACTGGAAGAGATCTACCAGACGATCGACTGGCCGTTGTCGCAAAGGTGGCGTATGGCCGTCAGGGCGGGATACGACCTGATCGGGGAGCGCTTCCACGAGATGGCCTACCGTTTGGCTTACGACCGAAAATGCTACCGTTTCGAACTGTTTTACGTCGACGATCGTGCCGGAGACGATGACAAATTCGGCATTCGTTTTCAGCTTGCCGCGTTTCCCGACACCCCCCTTCTTTTCTCCGATCCGGGAACCGACGGATTTCTAGACCTTGGGGAGGATTAACCGTGAATATTCTTGTGGCCTACGGCGGGGACAGTCCCGAGAGGGAAGTTTCCCTGAACAGCGGCAAAGCGGTTCTCGAGGGGTTGAAACATGCAGGGTTCACGCTGATCGACGGCTGCGTCGAGCATCCGCCGGAGCTCCTTGAGAAAGTCCGTTCCGAAAGGCCTGATCTCGTTTTCATCGCTCTTCACGGAGGATGGGGCGAGGATGGGCGTATCCAAGCCGCCCTGGAAATGATGGGTTTCCCCTACACGGGTTCCGGTCCCGAAGCCTGCTCTTTGGCGATGGACAAGACCGTCAGCAAGATGCTGTTCGGGAAAAGGGGCGTTCCGACACCCTGGGCCGTCGAGATCGGCCCGGATGGAGAAATCGAGGGGGAAGTCTCGCTCGAAAAGCTCAGGAAAATGGCCGAAGAAGAGGGGCTTGTCGTGAAGCCCTGCTGCTCGGGAAGCACCGTGGGGGTCACGATTCTCAAGTCGGCCAGGGGCCTGGAGGACGCAATTCGCTTCGCGGGTTCCTTCAGCGAGCGGGTTCTTGCGGAAGCCTACATCCCAGGGAAGGAGCTTACCGTGACGGTCTGGGGTGAAGGGCAAGCGACACAGGCCTTGCCCATCATCGAAATCCGCCCTCGCCTCTCCTTCTACACTTACGAGGCGAAATACACCCCCGGTTCTAGCGAATACCTCTGTCCGGCCCCTCTCGAGGCAGAGGTTGCGTCCCGGGTCAAAGCGGCTGCGACCGCCGCGCACCGGGCGCTCGGATGCCGGGTTTACAGCCGTGTGGACTTGCGGCTTTCACCGGAAGGGAACCCTTATGTCCTGGAGGTCAATACGGCGCCGGGAATGACGGGGACCAGCCTCGTCCCGAAGGCCGGACGTGCCGCGGGATGGGAATTTCCAGAGTTATTGGGGCGAATTGCCGAGAGCTCGATTAAAGCACAAAGAAACCGAACGTGAATAAAGAAAGACGGGGCCCGCCTCTTGGCGGGCCCCGTCTTTCTTCAAGCGATCGAAATACGGGTAATCTTCAGTTTTCTGACCCCTTTCGGGGCCCTGACCAGGACTTCGTTTCCGACCTCGGCTCCCATAAGAGCCTGGCCGACAGGGCTGGCCGAGGAAATCCTCAGTTGCGCAGGGTCGGACTCTTCCGAACCGACGATCGTGTAAACGAATTCTTTCTGGCTTTCCAGGTCGACCATTTCTACGGTGGTTCCCAGGGTAACCCGGCTGGTATCAAGGTCTTTCGCATCGATGACCTTTGCCTTTCCCAGTTGGGCTTCGAGCCACAGGATCCTGCTTTCCATCTTCGCCTGGGCTTCCTTGGCCGCGTGGTACTCGGCGTTTTCGCTCAAATCACCGAAGCCCCTCGCTTCCTCCAGCTGGCGACCTATCTCCATCCTGCCTTCGCTTCTCAGCCTGACCAGCTCGCTCTTGAGTTTTTCGAAACCCTCACGGGTCATGGTAATCTGTTCTTCAACAATTTTTGCGTTTGCCATCGTGGGCCTCCTTGAAAAGGAAGACAAATGCCGGACTCGATGGCGTATTTTAGCAAAGACTCGCGGCGGATACAAGGCTTGACAAGAGGATCGAAAAAAGTTATAAACTCCCGCAACGCGATCCGTGTCGTTTGGATATTTCGCGATGAAGGGAAGAGTATCCACCCGCGCCTCGACAGAGAAGGAAACCCATCGGCTGAAAGGTGTCCTCGATGCGGAGTGGAGAAGACCAACCCCGAGCGGGTCCCGAAGCCGCCAATGCGGATAAGGGATTGGGGGAGCGCCCCCTACAGCGCAGCCAAGTGCCGCCGTAACAACCGGCGGAACGGGAGTGGAACCGCGAGTCCCCTCGTCTCCTGACGGGGGGACTTTTTGCATTCTTTGGAGGGATGAACGATGAGCGGAATACTGAGTCGGTATGGTGAACTTATGCCCCTGACGGCATCAACGCCGCGCCTGACCCTGGGAGAGGGAAACACGCCCCTGTTGAGGCTTGCGAGAACGAGTGACTGCCTGAACATCGATCTGTTCGTCAAGGTCGAGGGCATGAACCCGACAGGATCCTTCAAGGACAGGGGCATGGTCCTTGCCGTTTCGAAGGCAATCGAGGAAGGTGCAAGGGCGATCGTTTGCGCTTCGACCGGAAACACGTCGGCCTCTGCGGCCGCATATGCGGCCGCGGCGGGTATCCCCTGTTTCGTCCTCCTTCCTGCGGGGAAAGTTGCCATGGGAAAACTGTCCCAGGCGATCGCTCTAGGGGCGCGAGTCCTTGCCGTCCGGGGAAACTTCGACCGGGCCCTGGACTTGGCGGTGCGGGCGAGCAGGGAGATGGGGCTAACGCTGGTCAACTCTCTCAACCCCTACCGTCTGTGGGGGCAGAGGAGCGCTGCCTGGGAAGTGACGGATGAGCTGGGGGAAGCGCCTGACTGGCTGGCGATCCCTGTAGGAAACGCCGGGAACATCACCGCATATTGGACCGGCTTCGTGCAGTACAAAAATCTCGGCCGGTCCAACTCGGTCCCTCGTATGATGGGCTTCCAGGCCGAAGGGGCCAGCCCCCTCGTCAAGGGCGAAGTGTTCGATAACCCGGAGACGGTTGCGACTGCGATCCGGATCGGGAGGCCCGTCAGTGGCAAGAAGGCGATCGCGGCGGCAAGGATGACCGGAGGCGGCTTCGTTTCGGTTACGGATGCGGAAATCCTCGAGGCCCAGCACCGGCTGGCTTCGTCGGAGGGGGTTTTTGCGGAACCGGCTTCGTGCGCCCCGCTGGCCGGGCTTTTCAAGCTTCAACGGGAAGGAAACCTGCCAGCCGGGATAAGGGTGGTTGCCGTTTTGACCGGGAATGGCCTCAAGGACACCGAGACGGCAACGAGGGGATTGCCGAAACCGCAGGAGATCGAGGGGACGTGGGATTCCCTGAGGGAGGCTCTTTCATGAACCGGCCGCTGTTGAGCTTCAGGTTGCCGGCGACCAGTGCCAACCTGGGCTCGGGTTTCGACACCATGGGCCTTGCCCTCTCTTTGTACAACGATGTGGAAGTGCTGGAAACCCTGGAAGAACACCGATACGAGATCGAGGTGATCGGGGAGGGGGCCCCCGACTTGTCCCAGCCGTCGGGCAATCTCCTGGTCAAGAGTTACGAGTATGCCTGCAGGAAATGGGGACTGCCCGCCCAGGGACTCCGTTTTAGATCGGTCAACGCGATCCCGCTCGGCAGAGGCCTGGGAAGCTCGGCAACTGCCGTGGTGGGGGGAATCCTTATCGCGAACGCTTTCAGGGAAAAGGCGCTGGAAACGGAAGAACTGCTCGTTTTGGCGACCGAGCTGGAAGGACATCCCGACAACGCTGTCCCCTGCCTTATCGGGGGGATGGTCGTGAGCTGCTGGAACGGCTCTGAGGTCCGTTACGTCCGGCTTCCGGCAATGCCGGAGGGAATGAGCGCCGTGGTGGCAGTACCCGATTTTCGGGTTCTTACCCACGATGCCCGTGAAGCCCTGCCTCGGGAGGTCTCCCTTGGAGAGGCGGTTTTCAACCTGAGCCGCGCCGCTCTATTTGCGGCTTCCTGGGCGACCGGCAACTGGAAGAACCTGATGTTCGCCATGGAAGACAGGCTTCACCAGCAGTTTCGGGCTCGACTTTTCCCAGGCGGGGAGGCGATCCTCTCCCGCATGAAGAAGATCCCGGAATGCCTGGGTGTCGCGATCAGCGGGTCTGGGCCGAGCATGCTCGCATTTGCGCGCGGAAACCCGCAACGTGTGGCGATCGCCATGTGCCAGGCGTTTTCCGAGAGCGGCGTGAGATCGAGGTTTTTCGTCCTTGATACGGACATGCAGGGAGCCAGGGCGAGGAGGGCGGCAGGATGACGACGAAAGTGATGAAATTCGGCGGCAGTTCGTTGGCGAACTCCGAGAGGATCCGCTCTGCCGCTAGGATCGTCGCGGAGGAAGCGAGGAAGGGGACCTCGCTCGCGGTGGTCGTTTCGGCGATGGGGAAAACCACGGAAGGTTTGCTTGGGCTTGCGGGAGAGGTCTCATGCGCGGTGAACAGGCGGGAAATGGACCAATTGCTTGCCTCGGGGGAACAGCAGAGCGCTGCGCTCTTTTCCCTGGCACTCCAGGATCTGGGGATTCCGGCGCGCTCCTACACGGGAGCCCAGGCCGGAATCCAGGCGCAGGGGATGTGCATGGACGGCAGGATTTCCTCGATCTCACCGGCGGGAATCGCTGGGGGGTTCGAAAGGGGAGAATGCGCCATCGTGGCGGGATTCCAGGGTCTCGGAGCCGGGGGGGAAGTCCTGACCCTGGGCAGGGGAGGCTCGGACCTGACAGCGGTTGCCCTTGCGGCGGCCCTGGAAGCGGAAGATTGCCTGATCTACACGGACGTTGACGGAATCTTTACCGCCGATCCAAACCGGGTTCCTGCGGCTCGCCTCATCGATTGCCTAAGCTACGAGGAATGCCTGGAAATGGCGGTCCTCGGTGCGAAGGTCATGCAGGCCAGGAGTGTCGAAATGGCCGCCAAGTACCGGGTGCCGGTGGCGGTCTTGTCCAGCTTTCATCCGGGAGGAGGAACTAGGGTGCAGGAAAAATGCGTCAGGGAAGACCTCGTTGTCAGGGCGGTGGTGCCCGACAGGGGAGTGGCGAAGGTTGCAGTCCTGGGGGTTCCAGATGTTCCCGGTATCGCGGCAAGGCTGTTCGTGGGGCTCGCCGAAAGGGGAATCCCCGTGGAAATGATCATCCAAAGCACGATGAGAGGCCAGGTGAACGATATCGCTTTCCTGGTGAAGAAGGGGATCCTGGGTGAGGCGATCGACGCTTGCCGGGAAGTCGCAAGGGAGATCGATGCCCAGGGAGTCAATTTCGACGTCGAAGTCGGTCGTGTCTCGATCGTCGGAGCGGGCATCGCCAATCATGTCGACGTCCCCGGAAAAATGTTCTCGGTGCTGGCGAGGGAGGGGATCAACCTGGACATGATCGCCTCCTCCTCGGTATCGATCACCTGCGTCGTCGCCCTCGACAGGCTGGACGACGCGGCCAGGGCCCTCCACCGTGCCTTCATCGAAGAGGAGGGGCCTGAATGAAAGTCGCGGTATTGGGAGCCACCGGCCTGGTTGGGCGGGAAATGCTGTCGGTCCTGGAGCAGAGAAATTTTCCGGTTGGAGAGCTGGTACCCCTGGCCTCAGCCAAAAGTGCCGGGAAGAAGCTCCTTTTCAGGGGACGAGAGTGGACGGTGCGGGAGGTGGAGAAAGATGCCTTCGAAGGGGTGGGGCTTGCGCTCTTCTCGGCCGGGAGCGCCGCATCCGGGCGATGGGCACCGGTTGCCGCCGGAATGGGATCGGTCGTCATCGACAACAGCTCTGCCTGGCGGATGGACCCGGAGATTCCTCTCGTTGTCCCCGAGGTGAACGGGCATGCGCTAGCGGGCCAGAAGGGGATCATCGCGAACCCGAATTGTGCCACGATCCAGGCGCTCGTCGCCCTGTACCCGCTGCATAGGGAGGCGGGACTCGAGTCCTTCAACGCGGTGACCTTCCAGTCCGTATCGGGAACCGGAATCAAGGCCTTGGAAGAGTTGAGGGAAGGATCACTGGCGCTGCTTTCGGGAGGGGGTTTTGAACCGAAAGTGTATTCCCGGCCGATTGCCTTCAACGCCATTCCGCAGATCGGCACCTTCGACGGAGAGGGGATTTCCCAGGAAGAATGGAAAATGGTTAACGAATCCCGGAAGATTCTCGGCATTCCAGACCTGGCCGTCAGCTGCACGACCGTCAGGGTCCCCGTTTTCCGCGGACATTCGGAGGCGATCACGGCTGTATTCCGGAACCCGCTTTCTCCTGACAGGGCGCGGGAGATCCTTCGGAAGGCCAGCGGGGTCAAGTTGGAAGACGATCCTCTATCGGGAAGATTTCCAACCGCCCTCGATGCTGCCGGGACGGATGACGTTCATGTGGGGCGCATAAGAAGAGATACCGGATCGAATCGAGGGCTTGCCTTATGGGTTGTTGCGGATAACCTTCGTAAGGGTGCCGCCCTGAACGCGGTCCAGATTGCCGAAGTTCTCCTGTCAAGCGGCCAACTGAAGTGAACGGGGGAATGGGGAAAAAAGGGGAGAAGGGCCCGACAAAGAGGGCCCTTCTCTCCTTTCGGCGCTCTTTTCAGGAATACCGCAGGCCGAAAGCGGGATGAAAATAACGTGAATCGTGAAGGAACGCGGCCTGCTCCTCCAGGGCGGTTTTCGCCTTTTGCCCCATCGACACGGCCAGGACGGAGGTGAGCACGTGGACAAGGAAAAGGGGGCCGAGCACGCTGCTTCCGAACGTCGGGCTGGCTGCGCTCGTGAAAAGCGAAAGCGTGGCAAAACGGCACACGGGGGCTGCGAGACTGTCCGTAATCGTGATGATGGTGGCCCCCTGGGCGGCACAGCGCTCGACCGTTTCGGTGACTTCGACGGCGTAGCTTGGCAGCTCGCAGACGATGACTACGTCCTTTTCACCGACAGCCCTTGCCTGTTCGAGTAGCGCGAGCCCGCTGCGCTGCATGAGCATGGACGTGATGCCGAGCACTCTCAGCCGCATCATGCAGGAGTCGGCGACGAGGCTCGATATTCCCCATCCCAGGCAATAAACGCAACGGGCTTCCTGGACGATTCGGGAGAATTCCGACACGAGCTCGGGTTTCATCTGGTTCCAGGTTTCATCGAGATTGGCATGTTCCATCCGGTGAATGGATTCGGGCAAACCTTCCTGGATGACCGTCGCCTTTGCCAGCATGGCGGCCGGGTTGACCTGTTCGAGGATGGCCCCCTGGAGTGCGTCCTTGAGCTCGGCGTAACCGGTGAAGCCTAGAAGCCTTGCCACGCGGACCATTTGGGCTTTGGAAACCTCCAGCTGGTCCGCGACTTCACCAATTGAACGGAACGCCGCTTCCCTGGTGTTCGTCAAAAGATATTCAATGACGCGACGGGCCTTGTTTGGCACGTTCTCAAGTTTTTCCCTCATGATTCTCTGCAGATCGTTGCTGTCCACGCCGTCATTCCTCCCGATATATTAAACAAAAGGTCAAGTATACGGCATTCAGTTTAGAGTTCGATTTTCGAGTTGTCAACCATATATTTTGAAGAAAGAGTGAAAGGATTTCGCCGCCGGGATGCAAGAAAGGGAGGTTGGGAAAGCACGCGGAGCCTGCACTGCGCGTTGAGATTCCGTTGAGGCAGGAGACTGGCAGGAAAGCCGGGACATGGTTTTAGTTCACAGAAAGAAGGCTTAAAACGCCGTTGAGCCGCGCCCATCGGGGATTCGGTTCATGACGCCGATTCCAGGGGTATCCTCGACCAGGCCTCGCCCTGTCGGTCCCGGTTTCTTTCCGTTTCACCCGTTGAGCTTTTTCCGGGAGGTCTTCCCGCCGGGCCAGAACAAGATACGCCCTGTCTCCTCCGTGTCCTTTCCCGCCGAGAGCTCGGCCAGCCTTAGAAGTCCCCTCTTTCCATGCCCCTCGAAAAGAGAACGCCTTTTACGGTGCTCAACCCAGGGGCCGTCCGGTGAATTCCGCGTCAAGAGGCGCGCCAGGCATTCTCCCCATGCAAGCTCTCCGAAGGCCGGGTGGTGAGGACCGGCAATCACCGAAGAGGAAAGTGCGCTTGTTTCGGTCAGGCCCACCCGCAAGATGTTGAACCCGAGGTCCAGGGCTTCAAGCAGCAGACGGCCGGCCCAGCGTGCAGCCGATTCCGTTTCGAGGGGGGCGTAGAAGCCCGACCTCCAAAGCCTTTCAAGAGGAGTTCCCCGCAGGACGAGGCAAGGGTAAAGGCGCAGGTCCATGGACCGTGGTCCCTTAAATCGCGCCAGGCACCGCAGGTCGTCGAGCGTGGAATCAAGATCCTGCCCGGGAAGACCAATCATGAGTTGGGCACCCGCCGGCAAGCCTTCCCTTGCCAGCAGTTCGAAGGCTTGCAGGGCTACTTTGCCCGAGTACTCTCTACCGCAGGATTCGAGAACCGCGTCGTTCAGGGAACTGACCCCCAACTCCACGCAGGCGATAGGGCAGTGTTGCCGGGTGGCGGTTTTCAGGCGGTCGAGGATCTCTGGTGACAGGCACAAGGGATGGGTCGAGAAACGGAGGGTACTTCCGTCCGGTGCGGCCTGGGTTGCCTCGAGGTAGGAATCGACCAGTTCTGGCGGCAGGCAAGTGAAACTGCCGCCAAAAAATCCGATTTCAACGGGTTCGTCCAGTTGCCCAAGGGCATGGCGGATTTCACCAGGAGTCGGGACGGAAGATTCCCCGGTGATGCGGGACTGGTCGCAGTAGACGCAGCGCCGCTTACACCCGGCCATCGGGAGGAAGAAGGGGAGGGACTTCAAAAACTTCATTGCGCCTCTTGCCTCTCGGGGAGCATGCAGGCCCATGCGAAAAGGTCGGCCTGGTATTCGAAGCTGGAAAGAGGGGTTGCCGTCCGTGCCCAGAAAGACTCACCGCGCGGGTGGAAGAGGAGGTGGTAAAGCTCGTGGAAACATGCAAAGCGCTGCCAGAAGGGGGGAAGCAGGCTGTTGACGTAGATGCGAGCACGATCCCCCCGCGCGACGTGGAGTCCCCAGAGATTGTCTGTCAGGGGAACTTTCTTGAGTTCGAGCGTCCTGCCGCATGCCCGTTCTGCATAGACCAGCAGATCGAAGTCGTCCAAGTTCCACCAGGGTTTCGCTTCTTCCAGGGCCCAAGCCGGCAAGGTTTCCGGCGGGCAGGGAAAATCGGCGTCCCGGGGAACCGCCTCAGGAGTCCTTTCGTTCTTCGCGGCCTTCATCCCAATCGGAAAGCGCGGCATCGACGAGCCGGCGGACAAGAAGGATCTCTTCGGCGGAGAGGCGTTTTCTCTTGTACCAGAGTTCAACGGCCTCCCCCGAGCTCCAGAGTTCTTCGATCTGGAAACGATTCTGCCGGTCACCCTTGAATGTCTCGACGATGTCGGCGGCGTCGACGCCCAGGGCCAGGGCGAGTTTCTGGAGCAACTTCATGGACGGAAGGCGACGGTTACTTTCAAGGGCCTGGATGTAGATCCGGCTTACCCCCACTTTTTCAGCAAGGCTTTGTTGGGTCAGGCCGCTGGATTTTCTCAACGTTTTTAATCGAAGGCCCAGGCTCATCGAATCACCCCTCCTCTGTTTTCAAATAATCTAACTCAAAGGCCTCATGTTGACAAGCTGTGCCCAATGGAGGAAGAGCGTGCAGCTAAGAAGGTCGGCTGCTCCGCCCGGGCTGACCCGGAGGGACGCATACTCCGCGTCAATCCGGTGGAGATCCCGGATGAAGTCCGGGGAATAGGGAGGACGGACGTAGGAAAGCTCCTGCATCCTCGGGATGTGGGATTCCTTCCAGAACGCGTGCCCGCCACGGGTGATGACGTTGCTGTCCTCGCAAACGGAAGCGATCGAGAAGAAGGCGCACAAAGCCGCGTCATGCAGGGATGCACCGGCTTCGAGAGCCCGTTCCAAGGCCGGGAGTCCCCGGTCCAGGACAGAAGGAAAGCCGGAAGAGGCCTCACCTCGGATTCCCGTGATTCCGTGTTTCAGGAACAGTTTCTCGCCATGGGTCCGTCCTGCTGACTGACCGAGGCGGGACAGGTTTTCCAACTCGGCCCGAACGGATTCTTCAACGGCTTCAGCCGCAAGGCCTGCGGTTTTCCGCGGGTCGATCTTTCCCGTTGATGAAAGGGATGCTCCCGCGCCGAAAAGAAGAAGGGAAAGCGCAAAAATGAGGCCCTTGTGGGTGTTCACGCCTCCCGTTGCTTCCGCCATCGCCCTTTCCATCTCCAAACCGGTCGGACGCAGCCTGTCCATCGCGTTCCGGGGAGGAGTCCCTTCCAGGCCGACCTTCGCCTGAAGGGCCCAGAAGGGAGAAATCGCACAGAGGCTCGACAGGAAGGTGATGTAGTCCATGTCGTCGTGGGCTCCGCTTCCAAAGGGATCGACAAGGCCAGGCTTGGGGCCGACCTGGACTTCCCAGGCGGAGGCGAGCGTGGCAAAAGTTCCGAGTAGCGTTTCTTCGTTCATTCAGTCTCTCCTTGACTCACCGGCGGCTCTGGGCGATACTCGAACCGGTGTCCTAAAAAAAATAGGGAGGGCTAATATATGGAACTGACGGCCCGAGGTGAAGACTACCTGAAGACCATATACAAGTTGCTGAAAGAACGCAAGGTCGTCCGAGTGAAGGACCTGTCCGTCATCATGGAAGTCAGGGCCCCGACGGTTGTCGGTATCCTGGCGAGCCTGAAAGCCAAGGGGTATGTCCAGCAAGAGCCTTACGGCTACCTTACGCTGACCGAGGAAGGCAGCTCAGTGGCAAGCCGATTGGTGGAGAAGGAGGTTTCGATCAGGGACTTCCTGCGCGAGGTTCTCGGCCTAAGCGAAGAGGAAGCCGAACACAATGCCTGCGCGATGGAACACTACATCTCGCCGGTGTGCCTGGAGAGGTTCCTGGCTTTCATCCGTTTTGTCGACCTTTGCGAGTGGGGGCGTCCGCGATGGCTTGAACAGTTCAGGCTTTTCGTAGAGACGGGAAAAAGTCTCCCCTGCTCCTGCGTTCATCGGCAGGAAAGCTGCGACGGGCCAGGCAGAGGGAACGGGCCATGAGGAAAAGCCTTGTGGCGATCGGCTGCCTCGCCCTTGCGGTAGTGGTTTTCGCTATTGGTCCGGCCAGGGCTTCCGCCCCGCTAGACCAGCTCTTCTACGAAAGACGGTGGGCCGAGTTCGACAAGGCTCTTTCGGTCCGGCCCAGGTGGACGCCGCGTGAAGCCTGCCTTGCCGCGAACGCCGCCTGGCTCCGCCAGGATTGGGTCGGCGCAGTCGGAATCCTGACCCGCTACCGCAAGGCTCTTCCCGCAGCGGTTGTTCCCTATGCTGACATGCTTCGGGCCCTCGGCCTGGAGAGGACCGGTCGTGCAGAAGAAGCCGGACGGCTGGCGAAAACCCTCTGGAACTCCAGACTTCCGGAAGAGTTGCGTTATTACCTTGCGTATCTTTGCGAGAGGCTTTCCCTCCCCCCGGAGAAGGGGGTATGGTCCCGGAAGATGCTGGAGGCCTCGGGCCCGGATAGTGGAAAGAAGGTCCAGGCTTTGTCACTGCTGCTTTCGTCGTCGAAGGGCACGGAGAAAGATGCCTTGGAGCTGCTCGAGATCCAACCCCTCGATGCGAAAGCCCTCGAATTCCTGAAACGGCCTGGGGCCCGAAAATCAATCGCGGCAACTGAAGCGCTCGGCGTCGCGTCGGCGCTTTCGGGGAACCCCCTTGAGGCGGTGGCTTTTTTCGAGGCTGTCCCTCCCACCGAGGACGGAAAGCCAGGGCTTTCGGCCAAAGGGAAGTTTTGGCATGCCCTTTCGCTCTATCGCGGAGGACGGCGCGCGGAGTCCGTTTTGATCTGGGAAAGTCTTGCCCAGGAAGGGGGGTCGTATGCCGTCTCTTCCGTTCGGCGAATTGCGACGGCTTCGTCCGGTGGACTTCCCGAGGCAAGAGCGGCGTTGGAAAGGCTCTCCCGCGGAGAAAGCGCACCCGCCGAAGCGGCGTTGCTCTCGCTGGCCAGCCTGGAGGGGATGACCCCAATGTCGGAATGGGCAGGCGAACTCCTTCGCAGGTTCCCGTCGGGTGGGGCCGCCTCTCGGCTTCGCTGGCAGCTGGGGTGGAAGGAATGGGATGCGGGGGAGCCCGAAAAGGCCGGAGCGCTATGGGAAAAGGCCCTTGACGGTGTGCCGGAAGGGCTTGAAAGGGCCCGGTTGCTCTATTGGCTGGCCCGCAGCGCCAGGAAAACGGGGAATGAGACCCTCGCGCGCGGCTGGGAAGCGAGGCTGGCTGCCCAGGAGCCTTTGTCCGTATACGCCTGGCGAGTTTTTCCTCAAGGTCCGCCGGGGCTTGCGGCGATGAAGAGGAAGAACTGGGCCGTCGGCGTAGAGCCTCTCGAATCCTGGGGGTTCGTCTCCTATGCGAAATTGCGGCTTGAAGCGAAAGGCGGGGGGCAATACCTGGCGAGAGCGGCCTGGCTGGCGGCGTGGAACGGTGATTTTGCCGAATCCGTCCGCCTGGCTGCAAGAGCGAGTCTCCGTCTTCCCAAGGGGGAGACCCTCACGCCGGAGTTCCTTTCCCTGGCGTATCCGAAAGCCTACGCTTCGGAGGTCGGGGAGGCGGCTCGGCGCTTCGGTCTCGATCCCTTGCTCCTTTGGGCGGTGATGCGGCAGGAAAGCGCCTTCGATGCTGGCGCGGTCAGTTCGGCGGGTGCGATGGGGTTGATGCAGCTGATGCCGGCAACCGCGAAGGGCGAGGCGGAGAAGACCGGCATCGGGGGGACGGATTTCTGGTCCCCGAAGGCCAATATCCTTCTGGGAGCAGCGCACCTGGCCCGTCACCTGCAAAGCTTCGGCTCGGTGGAAAAAGCCCTTGCGGCCTACAACGCCGGGGGAGGATCGGTTGCAAAATGGAACGGGAAACCGGAAAACCTGGAGGAATGGGTCGAAGGGATTCCCTACCCTGAAACGAATGATTATGTCCGGAAGGTCATGGGGAACTATGCCGTCTACAAAGCTCTAGAGGGACGGTAAGGTAAACCGGGACCGGCGGGAAAGGAGAATCGAAAATGAGCGGCAGGCTGGAAACGGCGGATCCCATCGAAAAGGTGAGGCAATTCCTCGATCAGGCAGGCTACCAGGGTACGATCCTTTACAGCCGGGAGACGATTTTCACGGTTGAAGACGCTTCGAAGGCAGTGGGGGCACCGGCCGAGGCAATTCTGAAGAGCATCGTTCTTCGGGCAGACGGGAATTTCGTGCTTGCCCTGATGAGCGGCGTCAACCGAGTGGACCTAAAAGCGGTCCGGAAGTTGCTTTCGGGTGTAAAAAAAGTATCCATGGCAGCTCCGGAGACCGTGTTCGAGTTCTCGGGCTTCGCCGTCGGAGGGGTTCCTCCAGTCGGATACCCGGTTCGCCTTGAAGCGTTCCTCGACGAGGACCTTTTCCTTCAGGATACAGTCTGGGCCGCCGCAGGAACGGACCACGCCTTCTTTCCCGTTTCCCCGGAAGAGCTCCTGCGGCTGACGGGGGGTAGGCGAGCTACGATAAAAAAAGAGGGGAAAGGGTCGAATGACCCTCTCCCCCAGAACTGAACCCTACCTACGTTCGCTTTTCTGGCACGATCGCCTCAAACCAGCCGTCGAAAGCCCTTCCGAGCCGGATCGACTGCAATGGCTTGATGAAGAGTTCAAGGTTGTGATCGACGACGGCGGAGAGGATGTGCCCGCCGATCGTGGTGTGGTCTTTTCTCCCCAGAACGGTGTGGATATGGGGGTAAAGCTTGCCTTCCTTGTAGCTGATGTCCCCGCTTAGAGAAAGCAGTTCGAAGATCTCGTTGTGGGTCTCCATGAGGTATTCTTTCCCGGTGAACCAGCCGAAGGTCACGTTCCGGACAAAACCGGCCGCGGAAAGGATGACTGCCGAATCGACGGCGTATTCCTCGCAAACCTGGCTGATCGAACGGTTCAATTCCTCGCCTTCAGACAGCCGTATCGCGATGAGCTCGTTCGTGACCGCGTATCTCATGGCATCACCCCCGGGGAAAATATCGATCACGACATTAGTTTACCATAATAAAACCAGATGGAGGCGTCATGGCCGGTTTCTTCCCTTTTCTGATTTTTCTTTCAGGCATTCTCTCGGGTTTCCTGAACACCGTTGCCGGGGGAGGAAGCCTGTTGGTCCTGCCCCTATTGGTGTTTTCAGGGATGGACATGGGAGTGGCAAACGCCACCAACCGTGTTGCGATCCTGCTCCAGAGCCTTTCAGCCAGTCGTGGTTTCATTCGCGAAGGAGCGCTGGATGTTCGGAGTATCCTGCCGTCGGTTTTCCCGGCCATCTTGGGATCTCTGGCGGGAACCTTCGTTGCGATCCGGCTTGACGAGAACCTATTGCGCGGGGCGATTGCCCTGCTGATCCTGGTGATGGCGGTGTTGCTGGTTTTCCGGCCCGGCATGTGGGAAGAAAGAAGAGAGGTCCGGCTGGCGGGATGGATCAACTTCTCCCTTTTTTTCCTGATCGGGGTGTATGGAGGCTTTGTTCAGGCTGGAGTCGGTTTTTTCCTCATTTGGGCCCTTGCCGGGCTGGGAGGACGGGACCTCGTCCAGGCGAACGCCGAGAAGGTGTTCATCGTCGGATGCTTCACTGCGGTCAGCCTGACCCTTTTCGCTTCAAACGGCATGGTTCGCCTGGGAACGGGCTTGGTGCTTGCCTTCGGGAGCATGATCGGCGCCCATTTTGGGGCACGTTTCACGGTGGCAAGGGGAAACCGGGTGATCCGCCGGATCCTGGCCGTCGTGGTCGTTGCCAGTGCAGTCAAGATGCTCTGGGATGCTTTCCGCTTTTGATGAAAAGAAGAAGACTGCCGGGAAACGAAAAGAGGCGGGAGGTTTTTTGTTGCGGGTCCCGCCCCTTTTCCTCTTGGACCTGGCCTGGTGAGCCTTCCCCTTCAATTGAGAAGGTAAAGCTGGAGGGACTTGGCCTTCAGCCCGCCGCCAAGTCCGACGGCCAGTTTCAGGCGTGCCTGTGTGGGCCTCAATCCCCCGCCGTCCAGGACTCCCATTTCGATGAGCCGCTTGGCGCTTCCCTCGTAACCGTACATGCGGCCGACGCGTCCCTGGGAGCATCTCGAGGTGATGACAACGGGGATTTCCCTCTTGAGGAAGGCACGGATATGAGGCTGCCAGGAGGGAGGCACATTCCCTGAACCCGTGCCGGCAAGGACGAGGCCGTCAAGGTCGGGTCCCTTGGAAAGGCAACCGAGAAGTCGTTCACCGCAACCCAGGGCTGCCCACACCAGCTCGATCTCCCTGGCGGGTGTGACATACTCGCCGAGCGTCGCGCTCCTGAAGGGGGTTCTGCATAGAAGGACCCTGTCCTGGACGATCTCTGCAATGGGGCCTCTTCCCGGGGATTCGAAGGCGTCCCTGCGGGAACTGTGGACCTTGCGGACTTCCGAGGCGGCAAAAAGCTGGTCCTGGAAACAGACGGTCACACCCTGCCCCCAACATCTTTCCGAGGAAGCCGCGATGAAGGCCTGAGCCAGATTGAGGCTCGAATCGCTTCCGGGGCAGTCGGAAGGCAGCATCGCCCCGGTGAAGACGACGGGTTGCGGGTAGGGCCAGAGAAGATCCGTGAGGTAGGCCATCTCTTCCATCAGGTCAGTCCCGCAGGTGACGACGATGCCCTGGATCCCTTCCTTGATGGTCTTGCGGAGGAGTTCCACGAGATCGGTCGTCATGCCGATCGTATAGTGGCAGCTTGGCTGGCGGGCCCAGTCGTAGGGAACGATCTCGCAGGGCACGGAAGGAGGGATCCATTTCATCATTTCCTCTGCCCCCAGGCTTGGGACATGTCCCCCGTGCCTTTCGCTGTATAGCATTCCAATCGTTCCGCCTGCAACGATGAAAGCGATTTTCGGCAAGTCCGGCAAGAGAATCTCCCTCCGATCTTTCATGAACGAACCAACTTTACCACCATGCGGGGGAAATTCAGTAGCCGAGGTTCTCTCCCACTAGGATGACATGGGCGTCCCGTCCGTACGGGGCCCTCTCCAGGACGGATACAGCCCGGCAAGCCCTCTGGGGGGCCTTGCAGTCGACGCAGAACCCCGCCTTTATGCAGGGAAGGTCCATTCCGAGCCGGATCCCGTTGATCGGGGTCGCCCAATCCTTGATCCTCTGCAGCGCCCCGGCGACATCCCGGCAGACCTTGTTGATCCCGACGACAAAGCAGATCCGGTTCTTGGCCCAGGCCATGCCCGCCACCCTGTTGCCGGTCCCGTCGATGTTGACGAGTTCCCCTGCCAGGGTCACCGCGTTGGAACTGGTGAGGAAAACGTCGCTGGCAAGCTCGTCGGACCAGCGCTGCGCCCGGTTTTCCGCCTGAAGGTCCGGATCCCAGTGCTGGAAGATGAAGTTTCCCCTGGCGGCGAGGATTTCGGGAAGCCCAAGCTCACGAATCGTGACCGAGCCTGGAATCCCGACGGTAGCGCCCTCTGGAATGAGGGCCAGGACGGCTTTGACCGCTTCTTCGGCGGATTCGGCATAGGCGGCCTGGAAGCCGTTGGTCGTAAGGGCCTTAATGACGGTGGCCCCCACAGTCCGGTAATATTCCTTCCTGAACTTGTTCCAATCCACTGGAGCCTGGGTCATGTCTCTTTTTCCTCCTATCGCGATGGGATCGCCGTGGCGGGAGGGGACAGCCCCTCACACAATGACTATACCAGACCTGGGAAAAGGAAGAAGGATTGTTTGCGCCTTGCGCAGGCCTGCGGTTGATGGTAGAAAAAGACAAACCGGGACAGGAAGGGGAGGTTTCGAACATGTGCAAGATCATCACACCGGGAGGCGAACACGAACACGGACCGGTCGCCGATCCGGCTGGCATCGCGGAACTTTTGAGGGAGTCCCTTATCAGTGAACTGGAGACGACCGGCGACCTGATGGCCCGTCTTGGGATGATCGAGGACGAGGATGTCACTCACGCGCTTTTCCACCTGATCGAGAAGAAAAGGCGGCTTACGGATGATCTTTGGCTGATGCTGCGGCGGGTGGAAGACCGTTTCTTCGAATCTGGAGAAGCCCACGGACATTCGCACTCCCACTAGCCTAACCTTCCAGGCCCCGAAAGGGGCCTTTTTTCTTGCGTCGGCGACCTGTCAAGGCAATAAGCTTGACACCTCTTCCAAGCACCCCTATAATCGCCATGCCATGAGGGGAGAGATCGGGATGGATCTGGAAAGGCAACTTGAGTCAAGGGTCTTCCTCGGCAGGCTCTTCGACCTCTATTCCGGACTTTTGACGGATCGCCAGAGAAGGGCCTTTGAGCTCCATGATCTTTCCGACCTGAGCCTGCAGGAAATTGCGGAGATGATGGGCGGCAGCCGCCAAAGCGTTTACGACCTGGTCCAGCGGGCCCGGCAGAGGCTCCTGGAGCTGGAGGGAATCCTCAGGTTCGATACCCGCCTGGAAGCGCAGGCAAAAGCCATTCGATTTATCCTGTCGCGTTTTTCGAACGACCTGCCGCTTCCATTCCTAAGCGAGATGGAAAAGGTCCTGGCGGAAAATGCCGAGGAGGCGGAAGAACGAGATGTTTGACGCCCTTAAGGAACGCCTCGAGGGAGTGTTCAAGGCCCTGCGGGGAAAAGGGAAATTAAGCGAAACGGATGTAGCCGAGGCGCTTCGTGAGGTGCGCAGGGCCCTGCTGGAAGCCGATGTGCACTACAAGGTTGCGAAGGACCTCGTCGAGAAGATCCGCTTGCGCTGCACGGGAGCGGATGTCCTCGAATCCATCACGCCAGCACAGCAGGTAACGGCCGTTGTCTATGACGAACTATCCCGTCTTATGGGGGAAGGGCCTGTAGGGCTCGAGATTTCCCCGAAACCTCCGACCGTCTACATGATGGTCGGGCTTCAGGGCTCCGGGAAGACCACGACAGCCGCGAAGCTGGCGAAACGGCTCGCGAAGGGGCATCGCCCGCTGCTTGTGGCCTGCGACCTGCAGCGTCCCGCAGCCGTCGAGCAGCTCAGGGTCCTTTCGGAACAGGTAAGGGTCCCGTTTTTCGGCCCCGGGGAAGGAAGGGAAACACCCCTGGAGGTCGCAACGGCTTCGGTCCGTTACGCAGAGGAGCACCTGGCGGACGTCATCCTGCTGGATACAGCAGGGCGACTGCATCTTGACGAACCCCTCATGAAGGAGCTTTCCCTGATAAGCGGTGCGGTGAAACCGCACGAGATCCTTCTTGTCGTGGATGCCATGACCGGGCAGGAAGCCGTCAACGTCGCAACGAGCTTTCACGAGCGCCTTGGCCTCACGGGAGTTGTCCTCTCGAAACTCGATGGAGATGCCAGGGGTGGGGCGGCGCTGGCCGTGCGGGCCGCGACGGGCGTGCCGATCAAGCTTGCCGGTGTAGGGGAAAGAATTGATGATCTGGAGGAGTTCGACGCTCGCCGGATGGCCCAGCGGATCATGGGCATGGGTGATCTCGCCGGCCTGATGGAGAAGGTCCAGGCGGTCACGGACAGCGCGTCCGTGGAGCGGATGTCGGAGAACCTCCGGAAGAATCGCTTCACGATGGAGGATTTGCTTGAGCAACTGCAGCAGGTGCAGAAAATGGGGCCTCTGGAGAAGGTGCTCGAGATGCTCCCGATCCCCGGCGGGGCGAAGGCCCTCCAAGGAGCCGAAATGGATCCTGGCAGGCTGAAGAGGATTGAGGCCGTGATTCTTTCGATGACCTCCCGGGAAAGAAAAAACCCGGAGATCATAAAAGGGAGCCGGCGCAGGAGGATCGCGTTGGGTTCCGGGACTTCGGTTCAGGAAGTGAACCAGGTCCTGAAACAGTTCGACCAGATGAAGCAGATCTGGAAAACACTGGGCAGCAAGGGCCGCCGCGGCGGATTGGCGGGTCTCAAGAACCTGTTCAGGTAAGACACCATAGGAGGTGCATGGAAGGATGGCGGTTAAGATTCGTCTCGCCCGTCACGGGCGGAAAAAGGCTCCCTTTTATCGGTTGGTCGTCGCGGATTCGAGGGCTCCCAGGGATGGCCGGTTTATCGAAATGATCGGCCACTACAATCCCCTTACCGATCCGGCCGAGATCAACGTGGACGAGGAAAGGGCGCTCTACTGGCTACAGGTCGGGGCCCAGGCATCGGACACGGCCCGCATGATCCTTAAGAAGAGCGGGGTCTGGGAGCGGTTCGTCGAGGGGAAACGGAAGTAGGATCCTCATGCCGGATTACGGAGCGCTAGTCGATTCGATCGTCAGGCGCCTCGTGAAGGATCCTGGGGCCGTGCGCGTCGAAAGCGAACCGCTGGGGAACGGCGTGTTCGAGGTCCGGATACGGGTGGCCCCCGAGGACATCGGCAGGGTGATCGGAAAAAGGGGTGCGACAGTCAACGCGCTCAGGCTCCTGGCGAAGGCAGCTGCGGTGAAGGGAAACGAAAAGGTGGTCGTTGACATCCTTGAGGACTGAAAAAGGCGACCGCAGCGAAATGATCGCGATCGGCCGCATTTGCGGAGGACATGGACTCGACGGTGAACTCCGGATCCAGCCTCTTACCGATTTTCCGGAACGTTTCGTCGGAATGGAGAGGCTCAGGCTTTTCCGAGCCGATGGAAGCGAATGGCGGGTTCTTCGCCCAACCCGCTTCAGGTTTCTGGAAGGGAAGGGGCTCCTGCTCGCAATGACGGAGGAGATCACCGACCGGACAGCCGCGGACTTGCTCAAGGGAGCCCTTGTCAAGGTTCCGCCGGAGGAACGGGTTGCCTTGCCGGAAGGCCAATACTGGATCGACGACCTTCTTGGCTTGGCGGTGAGGGACGAGGCGACGGGGGAAGAGTTGGGGGTCATCGAGGAGGTCCTGCCCACGGGGAGCAACGACTGCTACATGATCAGGACTCCCGGCGGGAGACTCAAGCCTCTGCCCGCGATCCGGGATGTCGTTCGGAAGGTCGACCTCGAGTCCCGCACCATGAGCGTTTCATTGATGGAGGGGCTTTGGGATTGAAGAAGGTCACATTCATCACGGCTTTTCCCGAGTTCCTGCAAAGTTTCCTCGCCCACAGCGTCATTGGCCGAGCGGTGAGTGCGAAAACCATCGAGGCGTCCGTGGTGGACCTGAGGGATACTGCGGTTAACCGGTACGGGCAGATTGACGACTACGCCTTCGGCAGCGGAGGCATGGTCCTGATGGCGGAACCCCTGGCCCGAGCCCTTGAAGGCGTGGGTGACCCCGAGGCCACCGTCGTTTATCCGTCTCCGCAAGGGGTCGTCCTGAGCCAGGAACTGGTGGAAAGCCTGGCAATGCGTGATCATCTGGTCCTCGTTTGCGGACATTATGAAGGCGTGGATGAACGTTTCGTCAGGAAACATGTGGACCTGGAAGTCTCGCTTGGCGATTTCGTCCTGACAGGGGGGGAACTCCCGTCCATGGTCCTGGTGGATGCGGTGGCGAGACTGGTACCGGGCGTCGTCGGGAAACTCGCTGCCGTCGAGGATGATTCCTTTTACCGGGGGATGCTCGACCACCCCCATTTTACGCGGCCGGCGCAATGGAGGGGCGAATCGGTACCCGAGGAGCTTGTTTCCGGGGATGCAGCCGGTATCGAGGAATGGAGGAGGAAGCAGGCGGTCGCCCGGACGATCGGAAGAAGGCCGGACCTGCTGGGAACGGCGAATATCCGTCCTTACTTGGCGAAACGCCCCTACATGCTTCTTTCCGGGGAAACCGCGAGTCTGAAGGCCACGATGACGGAACTTGCCGGTGCCGCGAGGCTTTACGGGATAGAAAGACTTCTGGTTGTCGAGGCCGATGAGGAAAGGCGGAGAAGGTTGTCCGATTCGGCAGGGGGAGAGGTTTCGGAAGAAAGACCGATTTTCAGGTTTTTCAGGACAAACCGACAGGCTTTCAGATGGGTTTCCCAGAAGGAAAAGGATTTCCCACTCGCCGTGGGGCTGGAAACCTGCAAGCTCGAACGGTCAGTGCATTGGGTGGAGGCGAAAAGGCGGATCCTCGAGTCGGGGAAGCCTTTAATCATTGGGCTTTCCAGGGACCTGCCGGAAGAAGAGTTAACCCTGTCCCCCCTCAAGGGAGGACTTGAAAACGAAGAACGGATCGATCCAGCCTTGATGTTGTCGATTATCGTGGACCGTTTCTTCGGATGCCGTTAAAATTCTGAATAGAAGACCAGCAAGGAGGGAAAGGAAAATGGATCCCAGGATCGCGTTGATCGAAAAGAAATTCCTCCGGAACGACCTGCCGGAATTTCGCCCGGGTGACAATGTCAAGGTGCATGTGAAGGTCAGGGAAGGCAACCGTGAACGAATCCAGATTTTCGAAGGAATCGTGATCGCGCGCCAGAAAGGCGGGCTTAAGGAGAATTTCATCGTTCGCAAAATGTCGGGCGGAGTCGGTGTCGAGCGTATATTTCCGCTTCATTGCCCTTCCATCGACCGAATCGAAGTGGTGCGCAAGGGCCTTGTCCGCCGTGCCAAGCTCTACTACCTGCGGAAGCTGAGCGGGAAGGCCGCACGCATCAAGGAACGCCGATAAAAAGCCCCTCGAGGGTGTTGACGCACCCTGACAGCCTGCTATAATGGGCGTCACGTGCCGGGGTGGTGGAACAGGTAGACACGCACGTTTGAGGGGCGTGTGGGGAAACCCGTACGAGTTCAAGTCTCGTCCCCGGCACCATTTTATGATAATCGGTCCGGCAGGTTAGCCCTGGCCTGGACGAAGAAAGAAAAGGCCTTTCCACGCAGTCGCCAGCAGGGCGTGAGGAAGGCCTTTTCCATTCCTGCAAGCTCTTCGACCGGAGGTGACGTGTCCTAGTGGACAACACGGCCGAGCTTCGCCGTCTCCTTTCTCCCCGATCGGTTGCGATCGTTGGGGCGTCGACGAACCTGGAAAGCATATCCGGAAGGCCTCTTAAGCTCTTGAAACGCTACGGTTTCAAGGGGGCCGTCTACCCCGTCAACCCGAATCGAGAGTCGATCGACGGAGTCCGGTGTTATCCTTCCCTGGAAAGCCTGCCCGAGGTTCCCGAGGTCGTTCTTGTCGGCGTCAGGGCCGCCCTGGTTCCCGGCGTAATCGAGGAATGCGCCCGGTTGGGCGTCGGGTTTGCGGTGATCTTCTCGTCCGGTTTTGCCGAATCGGAAGAAGCTGAAATGCAGGAAAAAATCGTCAGCATCGCGCGGTCCGGTGATGTTCGCATTCTCGGGCCGAATTGCCAGGGGCTTGTCAATCTTGCCGAAGGGATTCCCCTAAGTTTTTCGGCTTCTCTCGACACGGAGCGAAGGCCGTCTGGGCATGTGGCCTATGTTTCCCAGAGCGGGGCCTTTGGTTTTGCCTCCTTTGCCATGGCGGCTGACGCCGGTGCGGGTTTCCGTTATGTTGTCACGACCGGCAACCAGGCGGACCTGGACCTGGTCGATTTTGCCCGCGCCCTTTCCGAGGACCCGGAAGTGAGACTGCTGTTGCTTTACCTTGAAGGGATCAAGGATGGAAGGCGTTTCCTTGATCTCCTGCGATTCACCCGCTCAAGGGATTTGCCCGTCGCGATCCTTAAGGTGGGTCGAAGCGACGTGGCGAAGGAAGCCGCGAAAAGCCACACGGCTGCACTGACCGGGGACGAGAAGGTCTGGGAGGCGATTTTCAGCCAGTACGGAGTCCTGCCGCTGAGCGATGCCGATGACGTGACGGATGTCGCCCGCCTGTTTGGCGTCCAAAAGAGAACGAAGGGCAACCGTGTCGGCATCCTGAGCACCTCGGGAGGAGCCGGCATCATCGCTGCAGATTCATGCGCATCGGCCGGTCTTGCCGTTCCGGCCCTTAGCCCCGGCTTCCGAAGGGAGGTCGAAGCCTTCATCCCTCCCTTTGGTTCAAGCCTGAACCCGGTCGACATGACGGCCCAGGTCATCAACGACCCGCAGGGGTTCCGAAAACTTCTCGCCCTCATGGAAGAGAGCCCCGAAATCGACATGATTCTGCCGGTTCTATCGATGATTACCGGAGATTCGGGCCGGCAAATGGCCCTGGACCTTGCAGAGGCTTTCGAGACCGGCAAGAAGCCGATGGCCTGCTGCTGGCTGATCGACGATGAACACGGAAGGGAATTCCGGGAACTGCTGACGGAAAGGAAAGTCCCGGTTTTTGCGGGTCTTAGAAGGGCGGCTACGGCTCTTGCGAGACTCTGGCAGTGGGAGAGGCGATCCGAGTTGCCGGCGGAGGTAGGGCCAGAACTTCCGAGAGCCAGGCTCAGGGAACTGCCGGGAGATTTGACGGAGGCGGAGGCTAAGGGGCTCCTGGCCTCATACGGTGTTCCCATTACCCGTGAGAAGCTTTGCCAGAGCCTGGCCGAATCGACTGCTGCAGCCGAAGAGATCGGCTACCCGGTGGCCTTGAAGGTGATGTCGCCTGATATTCCCCATAAGACAGATGCAGGGATTGTCGCGCTCCGCGTGCGTGACGAGGAGGAGCTCAGGAACACCTATGGCCGCATTCTCGAAAAGGCCGTGAAAGCAAAGCCCGGGGCCCGCATCAAAGGGGTCCTCGTGCAGGAAATGGTCTCGGGCGGACAGGAATGCATCGTCGGAGTCCGGAGGGATCCCCTTTTCGGGCCGGTGATCGCGGTCGGTCTGGGAGGAGTGTTTGTCGAGGTCCTTCGCGACGTCTCTTTCCGCCTTGCTCCCGTTGACCGGAAAACGGTCCTGCAGATGCTGGAGGAACTCAAAGGGCTTCCCCTTCTCCGGGGTGCGCGGGGTAATCCTCCGCGGGACATCGAAGCCCTCGCATCGCTTGTGGAGGCTGTTTCCAGAATGGCCCTGAGCGAGCCCGACCTGGTCGAGCTGGACGTAAACCCCGTCATGGTGCTGGAAGAAGGCCGTGGAGCGGTGGCCGTCGATGCCCTGATCGTCAGGAAGTAGGGACGATGATCTGGTTGTGGCCCCTGGCGGGGTACCTTGCGGGTTCAATCCCCACCGGCTTTCTCGTCGTCAAGATACTTAAGGGCGAGGATATCCGAAACGTTGGTTCCGGGAATACCGGAGCGACGAATGTCGGCCGTGTGGCCGGTAAGTTTTGGGCGGTTTTCGTGGCGGTCTTCGACATGGCAAAAGGCGGTCTTGTCGTTCTTGGAGCACTCGCTACGGGCGTTTCTTCACCCTGGGTTCTCGCCGCGATAGCAGTCGCCGGCGTGGTCGGGCACAACTACCCGGTATGGCTTCGTTTTTCAGGCGGGAAGGGGGTTGCGACCTCTTTCGGGGTCCTGTTTTTCCTGGATCCCCTCGCCACGCTGATCGGCGGGGCGGCCTGGTTCCTCATCCTGAAGGGAACGCGAACCGTTTCCCTTTCCTCGATGCTCTCCCTCTCGGTGGTCCTGGTTTCCCTATGGGTCCTTGGATCACCATTGCCGTATATCCAGGCTGCACTTTTCCTGGTTCTCCTTTCTGCCTGGCGCCACAGGGAAAACATCCGGCGGCTTATGGAAGGCACCGAGCGGAAGACGGGAGATTCGCACGGGATATCGGCACCTCCGAAGGATAATTGACTAATCCTGACCTTATGTGTAGAATGGCGCTCGGGTAGATCAGGAGGTGCAGCGATGGCAAGCTTGACTAAAATTATCGAAGATCACATAACGCAACTGTTCCAGGAAGCCGAAGAAGAGGTCATCGCCCTTCGCAGAAAGGATTTAGCCGAGCTTTTTGGTTGCGTCCCGAGCCAGATCAACTATGTCCTCAGGAGCCGGTTCACGCCAGAAAGAGGGTTCCTCGTGGATAGCCAGCGGGGGGGGCACGGCTATATCCGCATCCTGCGCCTCTCTTTCAGGTTCCCCGAAGAAAGGGTGAACCATATCGAGGACCTTGTCGGGGAAACCCTTTCCGAAGCGGAGGCGAAGCGCCTTTTGCTCAACCTCCAGCACCGGAAGATGATCACGGGGAGGGAGCGCCTTTTGGTCGAAGTGGCTCTTCGGTACCAGGAAGAAGTAGCCCGGTCCCTTTTCGACCTTTCCCCATACCGTAGGGACGTCATGAATGCCGAGCTCCTGAAGAGAATGCTCAGGAGCCTGGTCCTTTCCTAAACCGCATGCTCTGCGAAAGATGCGGCAAAAAAAACGCTGAGGTTCATATACGGCAATCGGTGCAGGGTGTCGTGTCCGAACATCACCTGTGCAAGGATTGCGCCCGTGAACTGACTTCCGACTGGAAACCAGGCAGCGATTTCCTCGAGTTTTCCATCGGGTCCTTCCTCGAAAACCTCTGCAAGACCCTGGGGCCAACAAAACCGGAAGATGGCGAGCGCCGGAGTGAAATTGCGCCATGTCCCCAGTGCGGCCTTGAGTTCGAAGCATTCAGGAAATCCGGACGTTTTGGCTGCGCAGGCTGTTATAAAGCCTTCAGGGAGTGGATCCGTCCCCTTTTTACCCGAATTCATGGGTCGGAAACGTACAGGGGGCCGATACCGGAAGGGGGGCCCCTCGCGGGAACCGATGCGGAACTCGCCCTCCTCAAGGAACAATTGAAAACGGCAGTGGCGGAAGAACGTTACGAAACCGCGGCGACTCTCAGGGACCGGATCCGGCTCCTGGAAGGGAGGCTCCGTGATGAACGTGGATAGTATCCTGCAGATGCCCCTGCCCTGGATTGAAGGTCAGGACGGCCCCGGGGACGTGGTTGTTTCGAGCAGGGTCCGCCTGGCGAGGAACTTGGAGCGTTTTCCCTTTGTCAGCAGGGCTTCCAGTGAGGACCGGAAAGCCGTTTTGGAAAAGGTCAGGCAGGCGGTCGAAACCGAGCCCCTCTTCCGGGAATGCGTCTGGTGCAGCGTTTGCGAGATGGATGCACTGGCGAAGGGACTCCTGGTCGAAAGGCGGCTGATGAGCCCGGATTTTCTCAAAGGATGTCCAGAGAGAGTCCTTCTGCTTGATGCCAGGGGGATCGTTTCGATCATGGTGAACGAGGAGGACCATCTTCGCCTGCAAGTTCTTCTGGGGCGAATGGCCCTTTGCGAGGCTCTCCGGATCGCCGCGGCCATAGACCGGTCCCTCTACCGCCTGGGTTTTGCCTTTGATGCCGAGTTCGGTTTTCTTACAAGTTGCCCGACCAACGTCGGCACAGGGCTTCGGGCTTCCGCAATGTTGCACTTGCCGGCTTTGAAGATGTCGAGGGCCATGCCGGAGATTATCGCCCAGTCGGGACGCCTGGGATTGGTCGTCAGGGGGGCTTACGGCGAAGGGACGGCTTCGGCCGGATCCCTCTACCAGGTTTCCAACCAGGTGACACTGGGACTCACACCGGAGGAGCTGGCCGAAAAGGTGGAAGCGGTTGGCAGCCGGCTTGTTGAACAGGAAGCCAGGGCCCGGGAGGCCTTGCTCAATGGGCGGCAGGACTTGGAAGACAGGATCTGGAGGGCCTGGGGGACCTTGCTGTACGCACGGCGCCTCGGGCTAACGGAGACGATGGAATGCCTTTCTCTGTTGAGGATGGCACAGGAGGCGGGGCTGGGAAGCCCTTTCGAAAAATTGTCTTGGGGACGCCTGTTCCTGGAAGTCCAGCCGGCCCACGTCCAGGCGAGGGTGGGGCGCCCGCTCTCTGAAGAAGAAATCGAAACGGCTCGAGCGGATCTTGCAAGGGAAACGCTGAAGAGTTTATAGGCCAGCGGCGGAAATCGGCAGAAAGGGGTGCGAACCGATGTGGCAATTCTTTACCGAAAGGGGAAAACGCGTCGTCCAGCTGGCACACCGAGAGGCGCTGGCTCTTGGGCATGACGTGATTGGAACGGAACATCTCCTCCTGGGACTGGTTGCAGAGGGGGAAGGGGTTGCCGCGCAGGTCCTCCGCAACTCGGGAATGGAACTTGCCGAGGTGAGAAGCCGTGTCGAGGCGGCGGTGGGCAAGGGACACCCAAGGGAGAAGCCCCTGGACCTGCCGTTGAGCCCAAGGGCAAAGCGTGTGCTTGACCTGGCGATGCGCGAGGCACGGAACATGGGCGTCAACTATGTCGGGACGGAGCACATCCTCCTCGGGCTCCTGGCGGAAGGGGAAGGAGTTGCCGCACAGGTCCTCACCGCCATGGGGCTTGAGATACAGGCCGTTCGTGAGGAAATCACCGCGGCCCTATCGGGAGGCGAGATGGGGCCGGCCCGCGGACAGACCGCAGCTGAGAGCCCAGTTTCCGCTGCGAGCCGCGTCACCCGTTCACGGACGCCCACGCTCGATTCGTTGGGCATCGACCTGACTGAAATGGCCAGGAAAAGGGATCTCGACCCGGTCATCGGGAGGGTGAAGGAAATCCAGCGGGTGATCCAGATCCTGTCGCGGAGAACAAAGAACAACCCCGTCCTGATCGGGGAGCCTGGAGTTGGGAAAACAGCGATCGTCGAAGGACTCGCACAAAAGGTCGTGGCGGGGGACGTCCCGGAAATCCTGAAGGGAAAACGAGTCGTTCAGCTTAACATGGGGAATCTCGTAGCGGGGACCAAATACCGGGGAGAGTTCGAGGAAAGGCTCAGGAAACTGGTCAAGGAGCTTGTCGAATCGAAGGATGTCGTCCTTTTCATCGACGAGGTCCATACGATCGTCGGAGCGGGAGGAGCCGAAGGCGCGGTGGATGCGGCGAACATCCTGAAACCCAGCTTGTCGAAAGGGGATTTCCAGGTTGTCGGCGCCACAACTTTCGATGAATACCGCAAACATATCGAGAAGGACGCCGCGCTTGAAAGACGGTTCCAGCCGGTTGTCGTGCAGGAGCCTGGTGTTGACGACACAATCGCGATCCTGAAGGGCTTAAGGGACCGTTATGAAGCCCACCATCGGGTCAAGATCGAGGATAGTGCCCTCGAAGCCGCATCCCGTCTTGGGGAACGGTATATTTCTGACCGCTTCCTGCCGGATAAGGCGATCGATCTCGTAGACGAGGCCGCTGCCAGGGCTCGGCTCAAGACGATGGAAACGCCGGCTGATTTGAAGGAACTCGAGAGGGCCCTGGAACAGGTCCTCAAGGAAAAGGAATCGGCGGTCTCGGCCCAGGAGTTCGAAAAGGCGGCCCGGCTTCGCGACGAGGAAAGGAAGGTCTCCGACGAGCTCGAGGAAAAGAGGGCAAGCTGGCTCCTCCGGCGCAACCAGGAAGAGCCGGTCGTCAACGGGGAAGATATCGCCGCGATCGTGTCTGAATGGACAGGGATTCCCGTTGTCCAACTGACCGAAGAGGAAACGGCCCGGCTCCTCCGGATGGAAGACGAGCTTCACCGGCGCATGGTGGGGCAGCAGGAAGCGGTCAACGCCGTGTCAAGAGCGGTCAGGAGGGCGCGCAGCGGCCTGAAGGATCCTAAGAGGCCCGTAGGCAGTTTCCTGTTCCTGGGTCCCACCGGGGTCGGGAAGACGGAAATGGCGAAAGCCCTTGCGGCCTTCCTGTTCGGCAGCGAAGAGGCGATGGTGCGCTACGACATGAGCGAGTACATGGAAAGGCACGAGGTTTCCAAGCTGATCGGGGCTCCTCCGGGATACGTCGGCTATGAGGAGGGGGGCAAGCTGACGGAAGCGATCCGGCGCAGGCCCTATGCGGTCCTCCTCTTCGACGAGATCGAAAAGGCCCATCCTGATGTCTTCAACTTGCTTCTCCAGATCCTGGAGGATGGACGCCTGACCGACGGGCAGGGGCGCACGGTGGATTTCAGGAACACCGTTGTCATCATGACCAGCAATGTCGGGGCCCGTGACCTTGCAAAAGGCCAAGGCCTCGGGTTCGCGGCGGAAAAGGGCCTGAGCGAGGGAGACCATCAAAAGGCGAAGGAGCGGGTGCTCGAGGCCATGAAACAGGCCTTTCGGCCCGAATTCCTCAACCGGGTGGACGACATCGTCGTGTTTCGCGCTCTTTCCAGGGAAGAATTGCTCAAGATTGTGGATCTCATGCTCGCGGAAGTCGAAAAACGGGTAAAGGACAGGGGGATCGGAATCCATGTTTCAGAGGAGGCGCGCGATTTCCTTCTCGAAAAGGGGTACGATCCCAAGTATGGGGCAAGGCCGCTTCGCAGGACGATCCAGCGCATGGTGGAAGACCGCCTGGCGGATCTGTTCCTCGAAGGGAGGTTCAAGGAAGGCGCAAGAGTGCAAGTGGAGCCCGAAGGGGATCATCTCGCCTTCAGGGAAATACCGGCCTGAAAAAGTTCGGGGCGGAATCACATCAATTGGGGAGGAACAGATCTTGAAAAAGTCACTCGCCATCGTCGGATTACTGGTTTCCCTTCTGGCTTCAACCACCCTGCAGGCTGCTGCCGCGGAACAGGTAGCCGTCATGAAGGTTGGGACGGAGAGCGTTTCCGCGGACGACCTGATGTACCTCCTGACCCAAAAAGCGGGCGGGAACGAAGCCATGGCCGGAATGGTCTTCTCCGGAATGTCCGTCGAGGACAAGAAGGATTTCCTCAAGGACGTTGCCGACCTGCTCCTGGTGTTCCAGGCAGCGCAGGCCAGGGGAATTCAGCTAAGCCCGGCAGTCGCCGCAAAGCTTCGTTGGGATGCCGTCAACACGATGGCCCAGGCCTACGTGGAAAAGCAGGCGGCGGGCTGGAACATGAGCGAAAAGGCCATGCGTTCCTATTTTGAGGCCCATAAGGCAAACTACGCGGTCAAGGAAGCCGTGCACGTGCGCCACATCCTGGTTGAATCCGAGGCAGAGGCCAGGACGCTGCTGCTGTCTGCGCTCGCAGGGGCGGATTTTGCCGAGTTGGCCGTAAAGTCGAGCAAAGACCAGGGATCGGCGGAAAAAGGTGGGGATTTGGGCTGGATAGAAAAGGGAGAAACAGTCCCGGCCTTCGAGCAGGCCGCTTTTTCCATAGGGAAGGGAAGCTTTGCAGGGCCCGTCAAGAGCGAGTACGGCTGGCACGTGATCCAGGTCCTGGAAAAGAGGGCCGCGGCCGATGGGGTCTATGAAGCGGTTAAAAGCCAGGTCGCCAGGGACCTCCAGCAGTCCTACCTGGAGGAGGAGCTCTCCCGGCTGAGGAAGAACGCTTCCCTGTCGATCGACGAAAAACAGCTGGCGGCATTGGGACAATAATTCCTTTTCGGGTGGGCCGGGTACCAAGACCGGCCCACTTTCTCTTTTGGGGAGCCATGATTTAGCGTCTGGACAGCCCTGCCAATGGCCTTATAATGTTAGCGGCGGCACAAAGGAAACCGGGGGGTGTGAGTCGGTTCAATAGAGGAACGGAAAACTTTCGTGCGACATGAATGGTAGAAAAGAAAGGGGGAAATCAGGGTTATGACGGAAGAAACGGTTGGAAAGAAGCCTAGTTTCGGTATCGCCGTAATGGTAGTCCTTGCAGCGGCAGTTATCATTGGTTATAGCGTTCTCAAGCTGGAAGCGGAAGTCCATATCCCTCTGGTTCTGTGCGCTCTCGTTGCCGCACTGGTCGGCCGGTGGGTTCTCGGAATCCCCTGGAAGACCATCGAGGAAGGCATGATCAACGGCATCGTCCTTGCCCTCCAGGCAGTCCTCATCCTCTACATCGTCGGCATGATCATCGGCGCCTGGATCCAGAGCGGCGTCGTTCCCAGCCTGATCTACTACGGGCTTGATCTTCTTTCTCCCCGATGGTTCCTCCTGGCAACCCTCCTGATTTGCTCGGTCGTTTCCCTGTCGACGGGAACCTCCTGGGGCACAAGCGGAACCGTGGGTATCGCCCTGATGGGAGTTGGTATGGGGCTTGGCATTCCTGCTCCCCTGGCAGCCGGCGTCATCATCTCGGGGGCCTATTTTGGCGACAAGATGTCCCCGCTTTCCGACACCACGAACCTCGCACCCGCAATTGCCGGAACAGACCTTTTCCAGCACATACGGGCCATGGTCTGGACGACGGGCCCGACTTACGTGCTTGTCTGTGCCATCACGGTCATCCTCGGCATGAAGTACGGCGGCGGCACCCTCGATGCGGCCAAGATCACCGCAATTCAGTCGGTCATGTCCCACGAGTTTAAAATCAGCCTTCTCGGGTTCGTTCCCCCGATCCTGGTCATCGCCCTCTGCGTCATGAAGATGCCGGCCATTCCAGGGCTCTTTGCAGGCGTCGTGGCGGGCGCGATCATCGCGGCTTTCCAGGGCCTGGGCATCGGCGACATCATGAACGTGATCCAGAACGGGTACTCGGCCGCCCTTTCCGCGACCCTGGCGGATGCGGAAGATCTGACGGCGGTCGCCAAGACGCTTGCGGAGAATAATATCATCGGCGTGACGCCGGAGATGGCGAAAGAAGTCGGAGGGCTCCTCAGCAAGCTCTTGAGCCGCGGCGGCATGCAGTCGATGAACTGGACGATTTCCCTGATCATCTGCGCCCTTTCCTTCGGCGGCATCATGGAGAGGTGCGGATTCCTCGAAGTCATGCTCAGGACGATCCTGAAGGGCGTCAAGAGCGTAGGAGGCCTGGTCGCTTCGGTTATCGCCTCCTGCTTTATCTGCAACGTCTTCTTGGGCGACCAGTACCTTTCGATCGTCATGCCGGGGCGCATGTTCCGCCTCGGGTTCGAGGAGAAGGGACTCCATGCCCGCATGCTTTCCCGTTCTCTCGAGGACTCCGGAACCCTGACCTCCGTGCTGATTCCGTGGAATACCTGCGGGGCCTACAATAGTGGCGTCCTCGGAGTTCCCACAGTCCAGTACATTCCCTATGCCTTCCTCAACTACTTGAACCCGCTTATGGCAATCCTGCTGACTTACCTCGGCATCGGAACCGCATGGAAAGGCAAGGAGGGAGAACCCCTCATCGCGAAGGAGAAACCTGCCGGCCTTTAGAGAAGAGCGCGATATACCGGAATACGGCGGGGAGGGGGAGTCCCCTTCCCGCCTCTTTTATGCCAGCGAAATGGAGTGAGGGTCTTTGCCTGTGCTGCTTGAATCACGTTCGAACACGCCCTTTCCCGAATGGATGCGGTGGACCTTCGGAGCGATCGGGATTTTCCTTCTAGGAGACGCGCTGCGACGTTTCCTGATGGTTAAGAGCCTGAGTTTTCATGCGCTGTTCGTCGGTGCCGCGATTCTTTATGCCTGCGGGTACAGGAAGAGGATCTACCTTACTGAAGAGGGGATAGTCAGGGAAACCAGGACCTGGCTAAACAGGAACCGTGAACTCTTCCCATGGGGTGAACTCGGACACGTGGGATTGGCTTTCAGGCGCGATCAAATGATGGCGTTCTTCGAACGGGACATCCTGGGGTGGAAAGTTCTGTTTGAACGTTCCCAGGAGGGAAAGCTGAGGGAAATCCTGAAAGAAAACGCCCCCGGAATTGAGATCACGACGATCTAGGATCTAGAAGCAACAAAGGGCGGCCCTGGCCAGGGCCGCCCTTTGTTGCTTCTAGATCGAAGGCGAATTAGTCATGCAGCTCGAAGGTCCCTTGTTTTTCGACAACGTCCCTTCCGTCTTCTTTCCTCCAGTAAATCCCGATCTTCATGTAAGTCAGGATAATGGCGACAAGCGGGTTGCCCCAGTTCAGGAAGGCATAAGGACCGTATACGAGCGGGCCGACGCCCAGGACGCTCGTCTGGTAGGCGCCGCAGGTGTTCCAGGGAACGAGCGCAGAAGTCAGCGTTCCAGCATCCTCCAGGGTTCGGGAGAGCATTCTTGGGGCAAGTCCCGATTTCTGGAAGGTGTTTCGGAACATCCGTCCGGGGACGACCAGGGACAGGTACTGGTCGCCGAGGAAAATGTTCGAGATGACGCAGGAGCCGACTACGGCTGCGATCAGCGTGCCGACTTTACGGATTCCTTTCGTCAGAGTGCCGATGATGGTTTCGAGGAACCCGCAGGCTTCCATGATGCCTCCGAAGGAGAGGGCCACGAAGATCAGGGAGATGGACCACATCATCGACTGGAGACCGCCGCGGGAAACGAGCTTCGAAACGGTCGCGGCAACTTCCTTGCCCAGCTCAGGGGCAACTCCCGCGATGCCGGCCTTGGTCATTGCCGCCGCCACCGCCGCCGCGTCGGCGGCATTTGCGACTTCATCCGAGATCCCGGCCGCGTAACCGTTCTGGACGACGTTCATGATGTCCGCGATACCGGACCCTGACATGAAGGCCATGACGATCCCGGCGAAGAGGCCGGCAAAAAGACCCGGGATGGCCGGCATTTTCATGACCGCCAGGGCAATGACAAGAACGGGGGGGACCAGGCAGGCGAGAGAAATCGGGAATTCGGCCTTCATGAAGGACTGGATCGCGTGGATCCTGGTCGCGTCGAGCTGCCCTCCGCCGTAACGGACTCCGATAAAGGCCAGGACGGCCAGGACGATGACATAAGTCGGGCCGGTCGTCCAGCACATGGCCTTGATGTGATCGAACAACTCGGCCCCGGAAACTGCCGGAGCAAGGTTGGTCGTGTCCGAAAGCGGGGACATCTTGTCGCCGAAATAGGCTCCCGAGATGATGACGCCGGCGGTAATCGGAACGGGGACACCGAGGCCGTTGCCGATCCCCAGCATGGCGATGCCGATGGTGGCTGTCGTGGTCCAGGAGGACCCGGTGGCGAGGGAGACGACGGAGCAGGTCAGGAGGGTTGCCACGAGGAATATGGAAGGCTTAAGGATCATGAGACCGTAATAGATCAGCCCCGGGACGACACCGGACTGGATCCAGGCACCGATGATCATGCCGATGATCATGAGGATGAGGGTCGCCTGCAACGCCACGGCGATATTGTTGATCATCCCTTCCTCCATTTCCTTCCAGGGAACCCCGAGGATGAACCGGCCGACGAGCGCCGCAAAAACCGCGGCCGCCAGGATGGGCATGTGGGCTTCGGCTTCGAGTTTCAGGATCCCAAAGCTGATAAAAAATGCCGCTACTGCAAAAACACCCAGTGAAAGGGCAAAACTTGGAGCTGTTCTTTTTCTTTCAGTTGCCATGAGCGAACCGCCTCCTCTCGATTTTTCCCTTTCCGAACCGAAATTCCCCCAGGAATGAATCCGGCCCCGGCCGAATAAGTAACTTGCCGACCACCTCCCCGTGTTTATGAAAGAAATGTCGCAAGACTTCATATTGCACACCAGCCTCTACAGTTTAAGACCCCCGCATGGGGGCGTCAAGGTATTCATGGTGCCGCACGGCCCTGTGCGGGGGTGGTCGAAAAAAGCGAATATTGCGAAAGGTGTATTCTTGACTTCGTGTATTCTTGTATGCTATCTTCATTCCGCTCAATCTATTCCGATATTCTTAAGGGAGGTCCTGGTATGAAAGCTGTTCAGCTGGGTTGCGGGCTCGTTGGAAGCGTTATCGCAAGAGACCTGGCGGCCGACTACGACGTGACGGTCGTCGATCTCAACGAGAAAGCCCTGGAATCGCTCAAGGCCAAGGTCCCCTCGGTAAAGACCGTGGTGGGTTCCTGCATCGACAGGGATGTGCTCAAGCCTTTGCTTCTTGATGCGGATATCGTGACGGCGGGAGTTCCGGGACGGTTCGGCTACCAAATGATGGAGACCGTCATCGGCCTGGGCAAAAACCTGAGCGATATCTCGTTCATGGCGGAAGATTTCGAGCTTCTTGACGGCCTGGCGAAGGAAAAGGGCGTCTCCGTGGTCCCCGATATCGGCGTTGCCCCGGGGATGTCCAACTACCTGATGGGAAGAGGATGCGCCCTCCTGGACGAAGTTGAGGATGCCGTGATCTACGTGGGAGGGATCCCGGAAAAGAAGGTGCCTCCCTTTAATTACCAGGTCACATGGTCTCCCGCCGATGTGATCGAAGAGTATACGCGCCCGGCCAGGTTTGTCGAAGACGGGAAACCGGTGACTGTCGATGCCATGGATCGATTGACGCTAAGGGAATTCCCGAAGGTTGGCGAACTGGAGACTTTCATTACCGACGGGCTACGTTCCCTGATCAAGAATCTCAAGGCAAAACGGATGGAGGAGCGAACCCTGCGCTGGCCCGGACACGTCGAACAGATGCGCCTGCTTCGATCGATGGGCTTGTTTGACGAAAATCCGAGGAGGCTCGGAGGGGTCGAGGTTGTACCCCGCGACCTGGCTTGCGACCTGCTTTTCCCGATGTGGAAGATGGACCCGGAAAAGGGGGACCGGGACCTCACGATCATGCAGGTGGAGGTTCACGGTTTCAAGGGAAAGGACGAGGTAACCTACACCTGGGATCTTTGGGACCGTTTCGACGAAAAATCCTGGACTAACTCGATGGGACGGTGCACGGGCTGTACCTGCGCTATTTTCGCGCGAGCGATCCAGAAAGGCCTGATCAAGGAAAAAGGCGTCCTGGCACCCGAGAAACTTGCCGCGGACGATGCACTTTACGCTTTTGTCATGAAGGAACAGGCAGCAAGGGGACTGGAATACAAGGAAACCGTAAAGGTCAGGAAAGGGTAGCGAAACCTCCGATTATTCTATAGAATCGAATGTACGGGCTTGCCGGCGGTACGATTCCCGCCGGCTTTTTTTAAGGGAGGTGCGAAAGCGTGAGGGACTACCGTACGATACCGGCTTGGAAAGGCGTTACCCCGGAGGAATGGTCGGATTGGCATTGGCAGGTCAACAACCGGATCACCACCGTCGATCAGCTGAAACAGGTCCTGCCCCTGTCCCGCGAAGAAGAAGAAGTAATCGGTCACAGCCTGAACAAGCTGAGGATGGCGATCACGCCGTATTATGCTTCCCTGATCGATCCGGCAGATCCGGAGGATCCCATCCGCCGCCAGGCGGTCCCGACAATCCACGAAACGCACATCGCTGAATCCGACCTTGTGGATCCTTGCCACGAGGATACGGATTCACCGGTACCGGGACTGACCCATCGCTACCCGGACCGGGGGATCCTGATGGTGACCGACCAGTGTTCCATGTATTGCCGTCACTGCACCCGAAGGAGGAAAGCGGGAGAGACCGACCGGGCCTACTCGAAGGAACAGATCGCGGCCTGCCTGGATTACCTGAGGAAGACACCGACCTTCAGGGACATCCTCTTCACTGGCGGAGACCCTTTCCTGATGAGCGACGAAATGATCGACTGGATGCTGGGAGAAGTCCGCAAGATTCCTCACATTGAGATCGCCCGTTTCGGAACACGCACGCCGGTCGTGATGCCTCAGCGGATCACGGATGACCTGTGCTCGATACTGAAGAAGCATCATCCCGTTTGGGTGAACACTCACTTCAACCACCCCAACGAAATCACGCCCGATTCAAAGCAGGCCTGCGAGAGGCTGGCTGATGCGGGGGTTCCCTTGGGGAACCAGTCCGTGCTGCTGAAAGGGGTCAACGATTGTCCCTATACTTTTCGCGAGCTGAACCAGAAATTGCTGACGATCCGTGTGCGTCCCTACTATATCTACCAATGCGATCTCTCGCAGGGAATCGAGCATTTCCGGACGTCGGTGGCCAAGGGAATCGAGATCATGGAATACCTGCGTGGGCACACATCGGGACTGGCGGTCCCGTACTTCATCGTCGATGGCCCGAACGGAGGAGGCAAGATTCCTGTCCTGCCGAACTATATCGTCTCGATGTCCGACAAACGCGTTATCCTTCGGAATTACGAGGGGGTCTTTACAACCTACACGGAACCCGAAGACAAAATCAGCCGGTGTCCCTCCAACTGCGCGGCCTTTTGCGAGAAGCAGAAGAAATTGTCCAGGGAAGGCCTCATCCCCCTTTTCGAAGGGGACCGCGTTTCCCTTGAGCCGGCCCACCTTGCCCGAAGGGAAAGAGCAGCGGAACGCGGACAGGTGAAGAAAGACTGAAGTATCATTGGGGGGAGGCGAAAGCTTCCCCCCGCCTTTTCCTTCCTTAAGATGCCGGTTTGTAGGGAAGGGGGCCGCCTGCCTGGATTATTCCTTCGTTGTCGAAAGGAGAGATGGTCTTGGGTTTCGAAACCGCCCGCCTCTTTTTCCGCACACTGGCCAGACCTGGAAGCCTTCTCCTGGCCTGGTGGATCATCGATTCCCTGGGTTCAAAGGGAATTCGAAGATTTTTCTCCAGGGCCGAGAGTGCCCTTGAGGCTGAAGAGGGCGGTGCAACAAAAAGGGAAACCGGTGAGAAAAGGCTTAGAACCTTGAAGGGGATAACCCTTCAGATCTTCAGATGGTCCGTAGCAGCCATTGCGGTCTTGACGCTGGCCGGCAGCCTGGGCATAGACGTAAGGTCGATCCTGACGGGACTCGGCATCGCCGGGCTGGCCATTTCACTCGCGGCGCAGAACATCATCCGGGACTTTCTAAACGGTGTCTTTATCATTTTCGAGGACCAGTTTGCCGTCGGGGATGTCGTTAAAATCGAGGCCCACTCGGGAGTCGTGGAAGCTTTCACGCTGAGAACGACATGTCTTAGAACCCTGGACGGCGAGTTGGTGACCATTCCCAACGGGAGTATTTCTACGGTTCTGAATTTCACCAAGAAATGGTCGAGGGCCCGCATCGAACTGGAGGTCGGTTTCGGAACGGACATCCCGCGGGTGCTGGGTATCATGAACCGGGTGGGCAGGGAAATCTTCCTGGAGTTTCCAGGGAAGGTCCTGGAAGAGCCCGTTGCCCTTGAAGGGATCCTCGCTTTCGAAAAGGGCTCGATAACGCTCCGGATGCTGCTGAAGACCGCCCCGGGGGCGCAATGGGAAATTGGCGCCGCGTACCGGCTTAGGTTAAGGCGCGCCTTCGAAGAGGAAAAGATACGGATCGCGATCCCCCAGATGGAGGTTCACTTCAAGAGAGAACCGGGAGAAGAGGGAATCCCGAACAGAATGGCGTAGGGAAGCGGCCGTTCTTTTCCATCTGACGGGAGGTTGATTAGAGAACCCTGCCACCAGAGAGATGAGGAACCCCCGCCATCAAGGTTCATGGCGTCCGTCAAGCCCAGGGATCGCGCCAATCCCGCCGTTTCTTGCAGAGTCAAGCCCAGGCTATGGGAAGGGTTCCGTCCATCCACGACAGTCCACCAGGTCGATCTTCCATCCCAGCCGACGAATGTGCGCGGATGTTTCAGGAGTCTTGTTTTCTCGTCAAAGGCTTCAGGGGCCGAACACTCGACACCGTTTTCAAGGAGGCGAGGCCCTGCCTGAAGGACCAAATCCCTTCCGTACAGGGCGGGGTCTTTCCATTGGGCGAGGACTTCCACTTTCATCCCGGGAAGAAGTCCTCTAACGACTTCGGCCTTTGTTCCCCGAGCGATGAGCGTTCCCTTTTGGGGAGCCAGGCTCAAGCTACCCCGAATTTCCACCGTGACGGGCACTGCAAGAAAGTCACCGGATTCAGGCAAGGGCGAGAGAGGGAAATGGCCGTTTTCGATGAAGATTGAAATTTCATTCTCTCGGGGAAGCTCGTTGAAACGATCCAGGAGTTGCCCGCGAAGGGGGCCTTCCAGGAGAAGGGATAAAAAGCCGTTCCCGAAGACGGGAGGGGTCCCGCGCCCCAGGCCGATCGCTGAACGCTCCCATTGGGGGCCTCGCAGGAGTGCCCCCTCGACGACCAATGTCCCGATCGGGAGCTGGCCCGAGAAGAAACCCCCGTTGATCCCTGCCTCGGCGCCGAAGGCGGCGGCAAGTGCCGAGAGGTCAGCGCGGCTTGTCCCGGTTTCAGAAGCGAAGCGGATCAGAGGGATAGATTCGAGATCATCCGTCAGGATGGCGGCCCAGAAAAGAGGAGGTTCCCCGGGAAACGCGGGAGCAGGAGCCAGGTGCATTCCCGGGAAAGGTGGAAGGGCCGCGAAGGTCTTCCCGGCTTCAGTAAAAGTGGCGAAAGGTCCCACCACAAGGCTGTAAAGATCTTGGCCGGTCTTTCTCAGCGCGACGGGGAAACCCGTTGAAGACAGTTCATGAAGTTCACGAAAAGCTCCGCTTTCGTCAAGGTTCTCCTGGAGACGAATTTCCCAGGGGTTGCCTGGAAGCGCGATGCCGTTCCTGTGTATCCGCAATCTTGCCGTCCCGCCCGAGAGCGTGAGATCCCAGGCGATGGATTCGCGACAGGCGCGGATCCAGTCCAGAATTGCGGTGAGGTCGTTTCCTGCAAGATTTTCGTCTGGAAAATCGAGAAACACATGAGGCGGACAGGGGGTCGTGAAGCGGGATAGGCAAGCAAGCCCTTGCCCTGGACAAAGCTTTTCCGCCAGGGATAGTTCATGGCCCCAGCCGAGCATTTCAAAAGCCGAAGCCAGAACGGAGCGTCGGGAAACCGAATAGGTTCCCGTGGCAGGGCGAATAAGGGGACCTCCTTCCCTGGCTGTATCCGAGAGGACATGGGCCAGGTCAACGGGAAGAGATTCGGAAAACGGTACTTTCCCAGCCTCTGCCGCTGAAGAAAGGGAACATAGGCACAGGATGAGAAAAGACAGGATCAGGAAGCGAAGTTTGTTTATCTTCATGGCTCCATCCTTGCACGAACGGAGGAGCCGGGCAAGGGCAAATCTTCGGTTGACAGCCGGGGAAGGGCTTCGTATAATGAAGCCCGTTCGACCGGGGGGTGTGGCGCAGCGGGAGCGCACCTGCATGGCATGCAGGGGGCCAGGGGTTCGAATCCCCTCACCTCCACCAGTGAATCAAGGCCTGTCCAGAGGGACAGGCCTTTTTTACATTCCAGTCCTGCCAAGGGAGTGATCCGGATGCGTTTTGCGTTGGACCTGGGTTATGAAGAATGGCGGACCCTGTGCCGGGATGAGTGGAAAGAGCCCACCTTCAGGGCAGACCAGGTCTGCGGCTGGCTCTATAAACGACATGTCTTTGCCTTCGGGGAGATGACCAACCTTTCCATTGAGTTGAGAAGAAAGGCGGCCGAAACTTTCGGAGAAATTGTTCCCAGGGAGGCCAAGCGGGAGGTCTCGAGGAAGGACGGCACAGAAAAGTCTCTTTGGTCGTTCCATGACGGGGAGTGCGTGGAGTCGGTCCTTCTGCTGCAGGACGGCCGAAGGACGGCCTGCATCTCCACGCAGGTGGGGTGCCCTCTGGATTGTGCCTTCTGCGCGACGGGGCAGTCGGGATTTGTCCGCAATCTTTCCTGCGGAGAAATCGTCGGCCAGTTCCTTGCGATGGAAAAACAACAGGGAGAGCCGATCGACAATCTTGTCTTCATGGGGATGGGAGAACCACTCCTGAATCTGGACGCTTTCATGAAGGCGGTTGAAAACCTGAAGCATCCCAAGATGAGGAACCTGGGAGCCAGAAGGATGACCGTTTCGACGTCTGGCATCGTTCCAGGGATTCTCGCTTTGGCCGAGGCGAATCCAGGCGTCAGGCTCGCGGTATCCATCCATGCCCCGGAAGATGAACTCCGCAGCCGGCTGATGCCCGTAAACCGCCAATACCCGCTTCCGGAATTGCTTGCCGCGATTCGCCTTTACCAGGAAAAAACCCGGGATCGGGTTTCGATCGAATACATGCTGATGGAAGGCGTTAATGATTCGACTTCCCAGGCGGTGCTTCTGGCGGAGCGTCTGAAGGGGTTGAAAAGTTATGTCAACCTGATTCCCTGGAACGCAACCTGCGAATCTTTCAGGAAGCCTTCCCGCGAGAAGGTTGAGCAGTTCAGGCAAGTCCTGGTTTCAAGGGGAATCGAGGCGGAAGTCAGGCGGGAGCGGGGAGAGGATATCGCTGCGGCATGCGGGCAGTTGAGGAAAAGAGAAGGGAGGATCTGACGCGAAGTCAAATCCTCCCGGGAAATCCGTTTGGGGGTCCAGCGAACTAGAGGGGCGTCACCTCGACGGCCTGAGGGCCCTTGGCGCCATCCACGACCTTGAAGGAAACCCTCTGGTTCTCTTCCAGGGTCTTGAAGCCATTCATCTGGATTCCTGAGTAATGGACGAAAACGTCGCCGCCGCTGTCACGGGTGATGAAGCCGTAGCCCTTCGTTCCATTGAACCACTTGACGACTCCCTGCTCCATAAAGCCTGACCTCCTGCGGACCAATAAGGTCCTTCAAAATTTAACGGCACCGGATAACGGATGCGGTGTGCCTCCCTGATTTTGTCGCAAGCTTGGTTTAACGTCAAGGGAAAGAACAAAAATCACCGGTAAAAAAAGAAACGATGAATTCCCGGAGCGGGAGATGGGGAAAAGACAAAGGGCCCACGCCAGGAGGCGAAGGCCCTTCCTTAATTTTTGGCAGTCCCAAGGGGATTCGAACCCCTGTTCCCGGGCTGAGAACCCGGTGTCCTGGGCCACTGGACGATGGGACCGTAATAAAGCTCAATTTGGCTGGGGAACGTGGATTCGAACCACGATTGGCTGATCCAGAGTCAGCTGTCCTGCCGTTAGACGATTCCCCAATACGGCATCGCCGGCTTCTTCCGGGCGAGCGCGCATAATACTACCATGGCCTCGTTGAACGCGCAACCCCCCGCTCCGCAGGAGGAGGGCGATGCCCGTGAGTCTTGATAATTCCTCCCGACATGGTAACGTATAGGGCGTGATCGCTTAAGGAGGTGCTTTCCGTAATGATAAAAGTTGAAGGTGCCGGCTACAGGGAAGTGCTCCGCAAGAGGCCCTTGAACGTCCAGGCCCTTTACGGGGAAGAACCGGTGGCTCTGGTCAGCGGGAGGGATATTGCCGAAGCCGCGAAAAAGAGCGGATCGATCGTCCTTGCCGCCAACGTGCGGAATCCCTTGACGGTGAAGGGCCTCTTGAAAGCGGCGAAGAAGACCCGCGCAGTGGTCCTTCTCGAGCTTGCAAAGTCGGAATCGACTTATTGCGGATGCACATTCGACAATATCCCGGACTACGCCATCCGTTACTCGGCCGAGATGGGGCATGGAGTGTTTTTCGGCCTTCATGTCGATCATTACGGAATCAAATCGAGGGAAGACCTTTTAAAATCGATCTCGCACCTCAGGAAGATCATCGAGCGAGGCTGGACCTCAGTTGCCGTTGACGCCTCGCACAACCCGGATTGGGAAAACCTCTGCTTTACCCGTGATGTCGCCATGCATGTCCCTCCGTACCTTGGCCTTGAAGCGGAAGTTGGCGAGATCAAGGGAAAGGGAGAACTCTCTACCGTCGAGGAAGCCCTTTTCTTTGTCGGCGGCCTGAATGCCTGGGGTGTGTTCCCGGATTACCTCGCCATTTCGAACGGCAGCCTGCATGGGACTTACGACAAGGCGGCGGGAGTGGAGGAAGGGATCGACCTGAAGAGGACCCTGGAAATCGCGGAAGCCATTCGCCCTTACGGCGTTTCCATCGCCCAGCACGGGATCTCGGGAACCCCCTTCGACAAAGTGGGGCATTTTGCCGGTGCCGGGATCAACAAGGGAAACGTGGGGACGCTCTGGCAGAACATCGTTCTGGGCCTGAAGATGGAACCGGAAACGGGCAATGCCGTGATCGAAGGGGATTCATTCATCAAGGAAAAGGACAGAGGCGTAACGGAAGCCCTGTGGAGGGAAATCGTGGCCTGGGCCGACGACCAGGGGATCAGCCGTAAAGGCGGGGATTACAAGAAGGCGAACAAGCCTTTCCATGACCAGATCATGGCACTCCCGGAACCTGTCCAGGAACGGATCGTGGCAGAAACCGAAGAATGGGCCACACGCTACATCCGGGCTTTCAAGGCCGAGGGACTCGCAGAGGTCCTGATTGAGACGATATCCCGGCGAGCCGATGAAAATGCGGCCCCGGAAAGACCGATCCTGAACGCAAGGAGCGAATTCACCCGGGAAAGGGCACTCGAGCTTTCCAGGAAGGAAGGCCGGAAAGGTGATTTCAGCGACTGAGGCCCTATAGGGAAATCCATACGGCCTTTAAAGGGGTGGCTTGTCCACCCCTCGTTTTCTGGTGTTTGTTGACGGGAGAGTGAAGGTATGGCAAGAACCAAAAGCCGGAAAAGAAATCCGGCCCACGGGTCCGCTGAGCTCCGGTTCATCCCGCTTGGCGGATTCGGGGAAATTGGGAAAAACATGCTCGTTTTCGAGTACGGCGATGACATCCTCGTTGTCGATTCAGGCCTCAAGTTCCCCGACGAGGAAATGTTCGGCATCGACTTCGTCATCCCGGATGTCAGTTACCTCCTGGAAAACCGGGATAGGATCCGTGGAATCGTCCTGACCCATGGGCACGAAGATCATACGGGCTCCTTGCCCTTTGTCCTTCCAAGGCTCGATGTTCCCCTATACGGGACAGCGCTGACGCTGGGGCTTGCGATGGGCAAGCTTTCCGAGTTCGCTCCTTCGTACGAACCGAAACTCAAGGAGGTGCGCGCCGGGGAGGCCATCGAGCTCGGGGCTTTCCGGGTCAGGTTCGTTTCGGTCTGCCACTCGATTCCGGATGGTGTTGGTCTGATCATCGAGACCCCGGAAGGGATTGTCGTCCATACGGGAGATTTTAAGCTCGATCCCACTCCCATCGACGGGCGCCTGACGGATTACAACGCATTTGCCGAGGCGGGAAAGAAGGGAGTCCGCCTTCTCCTCAGCGATTCGACGAATGCCGAAAGGCCCGGTTACACCCCCTCGGAAAACATTGTCGGAAAATCTTTCGAGCAGATTCTCAGGCTTCACAGAAACAGACGAATCGTCATCGCTGCCTTCGCCAGCAACATCCACAGGACTCAGCAGATTTTCGACGTTGCGGCCCGTTTCAACCGAAAGGTCGCGCTTCTTGGAAGAAGCATGGTTGCAAACGTTGAACTGGCTCGCAGGCTTGGGTACATCCAGGTTAGCGAAGACCTGCTGGTGCCTGCAGGGGAAGCCGAAAGGATCCCGGCGAACCGTTTGGTCGTCCTGACCACGGGTAGCCAGGGAGAACCCTTTTCCGGGCTCGTCCTCATGAGCAAGGGTGAACACCGGCATATCCTCCTTGGCCCGAAGGACCTCGTTGCCATTTTCGCCACGCCGATCCCGGGGAACGAAAAACTTGTCAGCCGGACGATCGACCGGCTTTTCGCCTTGGGTTGCGAGGTCATCTACGACCGGGAACAGCACGTGCATGCGTCGGGCCATGCCTCCCAGGAAGAATTGAAGATGATGCTGAGCATGGTGAAACCGCAGTTTTTTGTCCCGGTCCACGGGGAAAGACGGCACCAGCACCGACATGCCCAACTGGCCGTCGAGATGGGACTTCCAGAGGCCAATATCCATGTCCTGCAGAATGGCGACATTCTACGCATCCATAGAGGGAAGGCCCAAATCAAGGGGACGGTCGCCAGCGGAATCGTCCTGGTGGACGGGCTAGCACTCGGCGAGATGAAGGGTAGTGTCCTCAAGGAAAGGCGTGAACTTGCGGAAGACGGGGTTCTTATCCTTTCCGTCGTGCTCGACGAAGAAGGCAGGCTGGCAGGAGAACTTCGCCTGGAAAGCCGAGGGTTCATTCACAGTCCGGACGCGAAGGAGCTTTACGAAGAAATACACAAGGCTGTCCTGAAGGCCGTTGGAAGCACGGGAGAAAAGGCCGCCCGGGATCCAGAACAGCTGGAGGCGCGCATCAAGGGCAGGGTGCGTGAAGTCATCCGCCGGCTGACCAGGGGAACTCCTCAAGTCGTTCCCATGGTAACGGTCCTGGCCAGGAAGGAAGAGATCGAGACCGCATGACTCTGAGAAGCGCCTCATCCACTTCAAAAGGAGTGAAACTCTCGTGCCAATAACCTCAATCTTTCAAATGCTGGGGGGAGTCGGCCTGTTCCTTTTCGGGATCAAGCTGATGAGCGAAACTCTCCAGGATATCTCAGGCGAAAAGTTGAGACGCCTCTTTTCAACCGTCACGAAGACACCCGTCCGGGGAATCGGAGTCGGTATCCTCGTGACGACCCTCCTGCAAAGCAGCAGTGCCTGTACCGTCATGACCGTCAGTTTCGTCCACGCGGGGCTCATGTCGCTATACCAGGCCTTTGGCGTGATCATGGGGGCCAATATCGGGACCACCGTCACGGCCCAGCTGATTGCTTTCAAGTTTTCCGATTTCGCGCTTCCCTTCATCGGCCTCGGCGTTCTCCTGTCCATGTTCGGAAGGAACAAGCGCCAGAAGAGCATCGGGAATGGCCTGGTCGGTTTCGGGCTGCTCTTCCTGGGCATGAAGACGATGGAAGGATCGATGTCTTTCCTGCGTGACCGGAAAGATATTTTCATCGCTTTCTCGAACAGTCACCTCCTTGGAGTTCTCGCGGGGACGGGCCTTACCCTTCTTGTCCAATCCAGCGCCGCGACCGTTGGTCTGGTCATCGCGATGGCCTCCCAGGGGCTTCTCGGCCTCGACGCGGCGATTCCCATCATCCTGGGGGACAACATCGGGACCACGATCACGGCGGTCCTAGCCTCCATAGGTGCCAACCGCGGAGCGAAACAGGCGGCTGCCTGCCATGTCCTTTTCAACCTCCTCGGGGTGATCCTTTTTATTTCCGCCTTCCCCGTGTTCAAAACGGTCGTCGAGCACACGGCAACATCCGTTCCGAGGCAGCTGGCCAATTCCCACACGCTTTTCAACGTGTTGAACACCCTGATTTTCCTGCCCTTTTCCCGTCCGTTCGTGACCCTGGTTCAGAAGATCATCCCGGGAAAAGTCGCGGTCCTCGATATGGGCCCCCGTTTTCTTGACCGTCGATTGATTTCCGCAACCCCTGCCGCCGCGGTTCATGCCGTTAGGCAGGAACTGGTTCGTCTGGGCTTCCTGGCGGAAGAGATGCTGCAGAACGTTCACGCGGCATTTGTCGAGAGGGATCCGAAAAAGGCGGAAGAAGTGTTTCAAACCGAAAAACTAGTTAACCAGCTGACGCATGGAATTGCGCGTTATGCAGCCGAGGTCGGGCAGTCCAGCCTTTCCGAGGAACTTTCCCTGACCCTGGGAGCCTATGTGAACGGAGCATCGGACATCGAACGGGTCGGGGACCATGCGACAAACCTGACCGAACTTTTCGAATACACCCAGGAAAATCACCTCGTCTTCTCAGAAAAGGCGATGTCCGAATTCGAGGAGATGTTCTCGAACGCCCGTCTTGCCTTTCATCTTGCAATCGAGTCCATCCTGAACGAAGACGGCTCTGCGGCAAAGGAGGTCCTCCTCCTCGAAGACCGGGTCGATGCCCTGGAAAAGGAACTGAGGCGGAAACACATTGAACGGCTGAATACCGGCGCATGCCAGCCGAGCGCGGGGGTGGTCTTTATCGACATCCTGAGCAATCTCGAACGGATTGCGGATCATGGAAACAACCTTGCCTTGATGGTTCTTGACGTCATCAAGATGGACACGGAAGGGAAACGACCCCATGACAACAAAATTGCTGTTGCTGGGAATCCTGCAGGGGCTGACTGAATTTCTGCCCGTCAGCAGTTCGGGGCACCTCGCCATCTTCCAGAATCTTGCCGGATTTGAAACACCCCCTTTGGGGTTTGATCTTGCCCTTCATGTCGCGACACTTCTCGCGACGATGCTTTTCTTCCGGAAAGCGTGGTGGACGGTATTGGCCGAGTGGCTGGAGGGCTGGAGGCTCCCCAGGGAGAGACGTTCTCCGGGTTGGAAGACCGGGTGGTCGATCCTGGGGGGGACCCTCGTTACTGCCTTAATCGGGCTGCGTTTAAAGTCGGCGGTCGGGTTTGCCATGGGCTCCCTGACAATCGTCGGCACGTTGCTTATCCTGAACGCTGGCGTTCTTTTCCTTGCCGGGCGGTTCTCCGGCCGATCCAAAAGCAAGGATGTCAACTTGAAGATCGGCCTGGGAGTCGGTTTTGCCCAGGGACTTGCGGTTTTCCCCGGGATTTCGCGTTCAGGATCGACGATATTCTCAGGCCTGCTCATGGGGCTTTCCCCGGAGTCCGCGTTCGATTTTTCTTTCCTGATGTCGCTTCCCGCGGTAGCCGGAGCAGTCCTTCTCGAAGCCAAGGATGCCGGCGGGATGGAAAGTTTCTTCCAGAGCTTGCCGAGCGGCTGGTGGCTGGGAACGGCCGCTGCCTTTCTTTCCGGTCTCTTGGCTTTGTCGATCCTGAGGAAGTTCGTGGTGAGGGGCCGATGGAACCTTTTTGCACTTTACACGGCGGGGGTTGGTTTGATTACCCTCGTTGTCGGGCTTTCGGGGAGGGGTTGATTAAGATGGCGGTCGGAAAAGGTCCCGGTTCAAAATGGTCGATCCTCATCCTTGCGATCATCCTGGGAACCATGCTGGGGGTCTACATGCAGGGGTTCCAGGCTACGGAGTCCCTCTTCAGGGATGTGACCCGGGCGGGTTTCGACCTTCATGAGATGGACCTGATTTTTGGAACGATCGGATTCAAGGTCTTTCTGAGATTGAACCTGGGGTCGCTTCTCGGAGGGCTTTTCGGTTTGTGGATCATCCGCTGAAAACAGGGGGTGCCGCTTCATGACTTCCCTTGTCCTTGCATCGAAGAGCCCGCGCCGGAGAAGGCTGCTTTCCGCCTTGGGCTGGAATTTTCGCGTTGTCGACCCGGCAGTCGGCGAGAGGAACGGGGAAGGCGAACTCCCGGTGGATCTCTGCAGGCGCCTTGCTTTGGAAAAGGCACGGGCGGTGTCTTTGAAGTGCCCGGATAACCTCGTGCTCGGCGCCGACACGATCGTTGTCCTTGACGGAGTTGCTCTTGGCAAGCCGAAGGATGACGGGGAGGCCGTCGAGATGATCCGCAGACTATCGGGCCGCAGCCATGACGTGATGACCGGGATCGCAGTCTGCCGAAGCGACCGGCGCCTGGTCGATGTAGAGGTGACGAGGGTCTCCTTCAGGGCGCTCGCGGACAGCGAAATCAAAGCCTACGTTTCGACCGGGGAAGGCAGGGACAAGGCCGGCGCCTACGCGATACAGGGTAAGGGAAGCCTCCTTGTTTCGGAGATTCGCGGATGCTATTTCAATGTCGTGGGCTTGCCGCTGTATCGACTCAGCCTCCTGATCGACCGATTCGGAATACCGCTTTCCCGGCAATGGGAGGAATTTAAATGAGATTGAACAGAAACACCCTGCACGGGATCTTTGCAGTTTTAATCCTCATCCTTGCCATTCTCGGCCTCTCGCGGAGATGGGAAACGGAACGGCTTCACCGGGATTTTTCCCTTGTCGTCGAAACAGCCGAAATTCAGAGTCTTGCCAGGCAATCGGGCGAACAGCCGGTGTCCCTTCTCAGGGAAATGAAGGACAGGGGAGTGACAGGCGTTGCCCTGAACGAACTGACCGGTCTCGAACTGTCGGGAGGACAGTCCGGATTCCTGTATGGGCCGCTGGTAAGGTTGACGGAGGGGAAAACCCTGTTCCCCCATGCGGCCTCCGGGGACCTTGCGGTGATCGTCCTGCAGGAAAACGTTCCCTGGGCTAAGGAAGCCGTCTCCTACTTGAAAGCGAAGTTTCCGGGTCTCGAGACGATTTCTGAATCCGGGAAAGTCTACCTCCTACTGCCCCGTTCGGTTTACGAACTGGAAAAGGCCGGCGTTGTGCCCGATTATGAGGGGCTTGAGCTGGCAAGAAGGGGGAAAATCCCGGTGTTGTTCAGGCCGACACCCTGTCCGGGGGCAGGAGGCGGGCAAGTGATTGCGGCCCTTGAAGGCCTGGTGACCAATAGGCCGGAAATCAAGGGAATCCTGCCTCAGGGCCTTTACATCATGGGTTCCCCGGATATCGGAGCCATCGGGGAATGGCTTGGGCACAAGGGGCTTTTCCTGGCCCAGGCCGAGTTCAACCGCCAACTCGGGGCGGATCGGTTGAACAGGTCAGCCTACCCTGCGCTGATCCCGATTCATAGTGTCACGACGGATGAGGTCCTGGTGAAACGGCTATCGAGGGAGGCGATCGTCGAAAGGATGATCAGGGCTTTCGTCGAGAGGTCGGTGCCGCTTTTGCTCATCCGTTCTTACGAAATCGACACCGGCGGCCGAATGGAGGCCCTACTCGCGGACCTATCCAGGATCAGGGAAGACCTCGAGAGACGTGGATTCCGGAGCGGGTGGCCGGCGCCTTTCCCGGATTGGTCCCGCTCCATGCCGGGTGCGGCCGCTTTTGGAATGGCGCTTGTCTTGCTTTGCGTCCGCCTATTCCGGAGGGTTCGTGGTGAGTTGAGCGGGAACGCAGGATGGATTGAAGTCTTTTCGCTCTTTTTCGGGGGAATGGCCCTGGCTTTCCTGATGGCAAAAATACCGGTCGTCGCGCGCGTTTCCGGAGCCCTTGGAAGCGCTCTTCTCGCCACTGAGGTCTCCCTATGGGCGCTTGACGAATATCGACGGCCTGCCGTCGGTTTCCTGGGGAGCCTTATCCTCACCGTAACAGGCGGGCTTGCGATTGCCGCCTTTTTCAGCACACCGCTGACCATGCTTCGGATCCAGCCCTTCTCGGGGGTAAAGGCGACCCTGCTCCTGCCCCCGATCCTGGTCCTGGCGCACGACCTGAAGAAAGGCATTTACCCCGAAAGCTTCCGAAAGCTGATACTGAGACCGATGGTCTGGCTCGAATTCCTTCTCGTCTGCATGATCCTTATTGCAGCGGCCATCCTGGCCCTTCGGAGCGACAACACCGCCTTCGTGGGGGGGTGGGAAAGAACCTTGCGGGACCTGCTCGAGCGAACTTTAGTCGCCCGCCCGAGAACAAAAGAGCTTTTCATTGGTTATCCTGCCCTGGTCCTGTGGTACGCGATGGCGAGATCAAACTGGGGAAGGCACGCATGGATTCTTCCTCGTGCGGCTGCATCGATCGGTTTCGCTTCGGCGGTCAACAGTTTCTGTCATTTCCACACGCGCCTCCCGTTCATCCTGTTCCGCGTGTTCAACGGCTGGTGGGCTGGATTGGCCCTCGGCCTTGCCTCCGTGCTCCTTTTACGCTATGCGGGCCTTGCTTTCGTGAGGAAGTGGAGGGCTGCCCGTTGGAACTAGCCCGCCGCTTCGACGTGGCGCTTTGCGGGTACTACGGGTTCGGGAACCTTGGGGACGAACTGCTCGCCCAAGCGACGGTTTCCCTCCTGGAGGACAACGGCGTTCCGAGGAAGCGGATCGTGATCCTTTCCGGGGATGTGGCCGGAACTTGCCGATCTTTTGGAACCTTCGCGGTGGACCGATGGAACCCGTTCAGGGTGCTTGCCGCGCTTAGGGAAAGCCGAACCCTCCTCCTGGGGGGAGGGGGCCTTTTCCAGGATTCCACGAGCGTGCGCTCGTCCCTCTACTATTGGGGAATCGTAAGGATGGCCCGGATGGTGAAATGCCGTCCCTGGTGTTTCGGACAATCCGTCGGACCGCTAAAGGGAAAGCTCGTTCGGTATCTAGCCCGTGATGCCCTGTCCGCATGCGAAAGAAGGGGAGTCCGCGACCGGCTGTCGCTGGAAATCCTTGATGCATGGGGATTAAGCGCAGTGCTGTCTCCCGACCTTGTGTTCGGGTTGCAGGTCTTTTCTCCTGGCCGGCCTGCCGAAAGCGACATTCTCCTCCTGAACATCCGCCCATGGGGAGAAAGCCTGCCGGAGCGCCTGGCGGATAAAACGATGGAATACGCCAGGCAGAACGGCCTTAAAATACGAGGTATCGCCATGGCTGAAGAAGACGCAAAAACGATGGAACAACTCGAAAAGAGGGGCTTGCTGGAACTTGCGGGAATCGAGCGGTTGCACTCCTTCGAGGATTGCTCTCGGGCATGGCCGGGCACTTGTGCAGGAGCCGTAGGCATGCGTCTCCATTTTTGCATCCTGACAGCCTTGGCGGGACTTCCCCTCTTGGCGGTTCCCTACGACCCCAAGGTGTCCGGACTGGCTGAAACCTTGGGCATACCGACATGGAAACCGGGCGGGCCGATCGCTCTTGGCAACTCCGACACCCTTCGGCAGATCGAGGGGATGAAGGAGAAGGTCGGGATATCCTTCCGGGAAACTTACCTGGGCATCGGGGGGCGATGAGGAACGATGGAGGGAAACGAGGTCCTTGCTCTTGAAAGAACCGCCCTTGAAGTCCGCAAGGATGTCGTGCGGATGACAGGCCTAAGCCGGGCTTCAAGCCTGGGCTCATCCCTGTCTGTCGTGGACATCCTGACCGTGCTTTACTTCCGCACCCTCACGCTTAAAACGGACGATCCCAAGTGGCCGGAAAGGGACCGGTTCGTCATGAGCAAATCGAACGCCTGCCCCGCGCTATACGCGATTTTGGCGAGAAGGGGTTTTTTTGACCGTGACGAGCTTTGGAGTTTTCGAAGGTTGGGGGCCATGCTCCAGGGAACCCTTGATCCAAAGAGAACACCAGGAGTTGATGCACCGGGGGGAGGACCGGGGACCGGGCTGGGAATCGCGAACGGGATTGCGCTGGCTTCCCGGATGGAGAAGAATCCCTACAGGGTCTTTTGTCTTCTGGGAGATACGGAACTGAATGAAGGTTCCGTTTGGGAATCTGCCCAGACCGCGTCGTTTCTCCGACTGAAGAATCTGACGGCTATCGTTGATATCAACACGGCGGGAACGGGTGATTCCCAAAGGGCAAAGGAAATCCAGAAGAAGACAAGTGCCCGTTTCGAGGCCTTTGGCTGGAGAGTCTTTCATTGTGACGGGCACTGCGTCCGCTCTCTTGCCGAGGTTTTTAGCGGGATCGCGGAAACACAGGAGGGGCCGTCGGTCCTCCTCGCGAAAACCCAATGGGGAAAGGGCGTGCCCTCAGCCGAAAAAGCACGTGGCCAATTCATGATGCCGCCGAGCCGGGAGAGGGTCGAGAACGCCCTGATCGAGCTCGAGAGAGCCCGCAAGAACCTCGAGGAGGGGTCTCCCGATGAAGGATGAACGATCGCGGTCCTTGGAAGAGTCCGTCCTGTCTTCTCTCAAGGGACAGGCATCGACGGACCCCTCCTTTCTGCTCCTCATGACGGGAACGAATGAGGAGGCCCTGTTTGGCGAATTTGCCCGGGAATACCCCGAGCAGTTCATCTCCACAGGATTGCCTGCCAGGGAAGCGGTCCTTCTGGCTGCAGGACTGTCGCTCTCGGGCAGGAACGTGGTTGTTCATGGACAGTCGGCAGTTTTTGTGACTCGGGCTTATGATGCGATCCGGTCCGCGATTGCAATCCCTTCCCTGCCCGTGCGGTTTCTCCTGGCCCAGTCAGGGCTGACGGGTGGCGCGGACGGGACGACATCCCAGATCCTCGAAGATATGGCCCTGCTGCGCGCGTTGCCGAATCTCTCCATCATCGTGCCCTCTGACGGTCCATCGGCTGCAAGGCTTATCGAAGGAACCGCCCGGTGCAAAGGTCCCGTATTCTTCCGCTTGAGCTCCCTTGTCCTTCCGGAAATCTCTCGCCCGGCGGGTTTCGAATTCCAGCCGGGCGGGGCTTCGATCCTGAGGGAGGGTGATGGGGTAACCCTTTGCGCCTGTGGTACGATGGTCCACGAAGCCCTGAAGGCCTCGACCATCCTGTCTCAACAAGGAATCGAGGCCGAAGTGATCGACTGCTATTCCGTCAAGCCGCTCCCCGCGCAGGCCATAACGGCTTCAGTCAGAAGAACGGGTTGCTGCGTCGTCGCCGAGGAGCACAACGCTGCGGGAGGGCTGGCGGGCGCCATTTCGGAACTGCTTAGCCAGTCGTCCCCGGTCCCGGTCAAATTCGTCTCGGTCCAGGACCGTTTTGGCCAAAGCGGTGGACCGGAAGAACTCCTGGAGTATTATGGGTTGTCCTTCAAGGAAATCCTGAGCGCCGCATCGCAGGCTTGGACGATGAGGAGGCGATAGCTTGGAAATTCGCTTGGCTGGAGTCACAAAGACTTTCGGTGAGGACATCACGGCGCTGGAGGACATTTTTCTGAATGTCCCGAAGGGGGATTTCGTTTATCTCGTGGGGCCCACCGGTTCGGGAAAAACAACCCTGCTGCGGATCCTCAACCGGGAACTCCTTCCAACGCGGGGCCAAGCCCTTGTCGGGGAGTACAATCTGCGGAAACTGCGGAGGAACCGTGTCTGTCATTACCGCAGGGCGGTCGGGATGGTTTTCCAGGACTACCGGCTCCTTGAGGACCGGTCGGCTCTTGAGAATGTAGCCTTCGTGCTCGAGGCGGTCGGTGCCTCCAGGAAGGAGGCCCTCGATCGGGCCGGGGAGGTTCTCGATTGCGTCGGGATGTGGAGAAGGCGTTTCCTCTTCCCGAAAGAGCTATCCGGCGGGGAACAGCAGCGAGTTTCCATTGCCCGTTCGATTGCGAACGATCCTCTTCTGCTGTTATGCGACGAGCCGACCGGGAACCTTGATCCGCAGACGGCCGGCGAGATCATGCAGCTGTTGCTGTCGATCAACGCTTCGGGAACGACTCTTCTCATGGCTACCCATAACCGCTATCTGGTGGATGCCTACCGGCAAAGAGTCGTCGAGCTGAAGATGGGCCGGATCGTCAGAGACCAGGAAAGGGGCAGGTACGAAGTCGATGAGGAGCTTTAGGTTTGCCCTGAGGGATACCCTTCGCCTTATTCGTCGTAGCCCGGGGATCAGCGGCCTGACCTTCCTTACTGTCCTGGTGGTTTTTTTCTTTGTCGGCAGCAGCTTCCTGCTCGCCCTGAACACGCGGCACATCATTTCCGTCGTGGAAGGGGAACTTGTGATCCAGGCCTATATCCAGCCCAAGGGGAACCTGGACGAGGTCAAGAAAAGGGCCGCCGCGCTGCCTCACGTGACGGAGGTTCGAGCCATCACCTCGGAGCAGGCACTTGAGCTCCTTAAAGCGCGGCTTGGTAACCAGAGTGCTGCGGTGACCCTTCTAGGCGAAAATCCCCTGCCTGCGAGCGTTGAAGTAAGAGTGGACAAGGCCTCGAGTGTATCCGGTGTCGCACGGGAACTCGTTTCGATGCCGGACGTGGAGGATGTCGTTTACGCGGGCAAGGTCGCGGAGAAACTTGCGCGCCTATCTCGCTTCGCAGAGATATTTTCCCTTTGCCTCCTTGTCTTTGCGGGTCTTGCGGGCGCTCTCGTGCTTTACAACACGATCCGGGTCGCCATCTACTCGCGTAAGCAGGAGATCGAAGTCATGCTCCTTGTCGGGGCAATGCCGGGATTTGTGGCACTTCCCTTCGTCCTTCTCGGGGTATTCTGGGGCCTCACAGGAACCCTTGCAGCATCCCTTGTGCTTGGAATTCTGTACAAATCCTTCGTGACCTCGGTTCAACACACACTGCCTTTTATCCAGCTGCTCGATACCCCGGACCTATTCCTAAAACTGGCCTTTGTCCTGGTGGGAGGGGGAATTGCCCTGAGTTGGCTTTGCAGCTGGCTGGCGGTCGAGCGCCACATCGCCGAGGCGATGAAACCGTCGTGAAGGGGGCGCTTTCATGAGCAGCCGCTTCGTTCGAGCGATATTCCTCCTTGCCGGATTATTCCTCGGGATCGCGGGAACCTGCCTGGGAGCCCCGACCGGCTCGGAGATCGACCAGCAGCTTCGACAGGAGGAGAGCCGTCTTGCCGAATTGCAGGGGCAGGTGACCCTGCACAGAAAGATGCTTGACGAGGCGAAGGTCAAGGAAAAGAGTGTTCTTTCGAAACTGCAGGAGTATGGCGAAAAGGTGGCCCTGACCGGCCAGAGGATCAACGTCATGCAGTTGAAGCAAAAGCGGGTTGAAATCCGCATCGGGGAGCTGACCAGGGAAATTGCCTACACGGAAGGGCAACTCGGGGAGCTTAAGGCGGCCTTGTCCGCGAGGCTGAATGCGATATACCGATACGGAGGGGTTGCCGAATTGAACCTTTTCTTCTCCTCGAGCACGGTCAACGAGGCGATCGTGAATTCCTACCTTTTGTCCAGGATTGCGGACCAGGACAGGGAAATCTACGGGAAGTACATGGATCGCATCCGACGGTTGGACCAATCCCGCCGGGATCTCGGGCTTCAAACGCAACGCCTTGCCGAGCAAAAGAAGCAGCTTGAGGGAGAGCGGAACGAGCATCGAAAGGCTGTGGAAGAAAATAGCCGTTACCTCAGCCAGGTGAAAAGGGAAAAGCAGCTTCATGCCGCGGCGGTCCAGGAGCTGTTGAGGGCGCAAAGGGAACTGGAGAGCAAGGTCCGAAGCCTAATCGAGCAAAAGAGGAAAATGGCGCAGCGATCGCCGAGCCGCACGATTCCTTCTTACCGGGGCGGAGCTTTACCCTGGCCTGTTTCGGGAACGGTGAACAGCGAATTTGGGATGCGGATGCATCCGGAGTTCAACACTAAGCTGATGCACACCGGGATCGACATCGTGGCACCCATCGGGACTCCTGTGTCGTCCGTTGCCGCCGGGGAAGTGCTTTATGCGGGTTGGCAAAGGGGCTACGGCCAGGTGATCATCATCGACCACGGCGGAAACTTGCTCACCATCTACGGCCATCTTTCCAGGATGGACGTTCGTGATGGGCAGGAGGTTTCTGCCGGGCAGACCATCGGCGGAGTGGGCAGCACGGGTATCAGCACCGGGCCTCACCTCCATTTCGAGGTGCGGATAAACGGGGATGCAAAAAATCCCCGTAATTACCTGAGAGCCAGGTAAAGTGAATCGATGAGGGTGTGATCCTGGGATGTGGAAACGAACAAGGGATTTGATTGCTGGAATACTGATCGGCTCACTTCTTATGGGGATATGGGTCACTGCGCGGGCCGAAAGCGGGAACGATCTATCAAGCGTGGTTCCCTTCAGTGCACAGGCTCTATGGCTAATGAAGCAAACCCGGTCTCTTCTCGAGACTTATCACGTGGACGGTGACAAGCCCGTTGAGGAGAAGAAGCTTCTCTACGGAGCGGTAAGAGGTATCCTTCAGGCATGGGGAGACCCCTACACCCGCTTTCTCGACCCTGCCCAGCTGAAAGAAGAGGAAATCGAGGTCCAGGGTGAATATGGGGGGCTTGGCATCTACATTGCGCAGAAGGACGGACGAACCCTCGTGGTTAGCCCGATCGAGGGAACTCCGGCTGAGAGGGCAGGGTTAAAGCCAAACGACGAGATCGTCAAGATCGGCGAGGAAGTCATCCTCGGCTGGGACCAGGACCGGGTGGTGAAAACCCTCAGGGGTCCGGCAGGAAGTCACGTGACGATCTGGATACGCAGGGAGAAGGAAGAGCGCCTACTGAAATTCGAGCTGAAAAGGGAAAATATCTCCTTGAAGACAGTCAAGCTCGAAAAGCTGGAGGATGGCCTTGCCTACTTGCGGCTCAGCTTCTTCAACGAAAAGACGGCGGAAGAGATGAGGAAAGCGCTTGCACAGGCCAACGGGATGAAAGCAAGGGGGATCGTCCTGGATCTGAGGAACAACCCGGGCGGGCTGCTGAATGCGGCCACCGAAATCGTCGACATGTTTGTCGATGAAGGGGTTATCGTCGGGATGAAGGGGCGTTTCGAGAGGGCCAACGAGGTGATTTACGCGACCAAGGGGACGCAAACCCGGCTTCCGATGGTTGTGCTCGTCAACGAGGGAAGCGCAAGCGCCTCGGAGATTGTTTCGGGTGCCCTGAAAGACCTGAAAAGGGCAAGGATCGTGGGCAAGAAGACCTTCGGGAAGGGATCCGTGCAAACTCTTTTCCACCTTTCAGACGGCTCCGCCATGTTCATCACGATCGCCCGCTACTACACGCCGTCCGGCCTGGTCATCGATCATGTTGGGTTGAAACCGGACCTCACTGTTGAAGGGGAGCCGAACAAGGATCACAAGAAGGATGTCCAGCTCCAGAAAGCGATCCAGGACCTCAAGAAAAACCTGGGGAAATAGGGCTGAAACGCCCGGATGTCTTCGGAAGAAGGACTTGAACTTTCCATGGCCAGGCATGTGAAGAAAGACTGGGTTACGGTCCTGTGGGTTCTCGTTTGCCTTTCGCTACTGGCCGGGCTTGCCCTGATCGGCGCAGCGAATTTGAGAGAGGAAAGAAAAGGCCTTGCAGGGGTGCAGCCTGTCGAACCGGGGGCGGGAAAACAGGAATCGGTTGAAGGGAGCGGACAGCCCGACCGGCAGAACCGACCGGGAGAAGGGGAGCCGGACCGTCGGCCGAGGCTCGTTCTCATCATCGATGACGTCGGTTTTTCCCTTTCTGCGGCAAGGGATCTGGCGGGAATGAAAGTCCCGTTGACGTGGAGTATCATCCCCTACCAGTCTCATAGCCTTTCTGCCCTCAAGCTGGCGAAGGAGCACGGCATACCCGTGATGCTCCACCTCCCGATGGAAGCGGAGGTGGACCGGCCGGGCCTGAAGTACCAGATCAACCTGGAGATGGACGGAGACGCGGTCAGGGGGTTCGTCAGGAGGGCACTGAAGTCCCTGCCTGGAGTGGTTGGAGTGAATAACCACAGGGGCTCTAGGGCGACCTCCACGCCGAGAATCATGGGACCCGCTCTTGCGGAGATCAAGGAGCAAGGACTGATTTTTGTCGACAGCAGGACGAGCGGGAAGAGCGTCGCGTTCAGGATGGCCTCCGAAATGAAGGTTCCCACCCTGAGGAACGAGGTTTTCCTCGATCATGAAGCGAACGCGGATGAGATGAAGAAGGCCCTCGAGAGGGCTTTCTCGATTGCGAGGAAGCAGGGAATTGTCGTGGTGATAGGGCATGCAAGGCCCGATACCCTGAAATTCCTAAAAACCTTGAGCGAATCGAAACCAGGCGATGTAAAATGGACGACTGTGCCTGATGCCATTCGGCGTACTCCAGGTCCAAGTCAAGGAGGAATGACGCAGTGAAGGGAAAAGCAGAGGTCATCATCGGCGCCCAGTGGGGTGACGAAGGGAAAGGTCGTATCGTAGACGCGCTGGCCGATAGGGTGGAGGTTGTCGCCCGTTACCAGGGCGGGGCCAATGCCGGTCACACGGTGATCGTCGAGGGAGAAAAACATGTTTTCCACCTGCTGCCGTCGGGGATGTTGTACCCAGGCAAGACCTGCGTCATAGGAAACGGGGTCGTGGTCGACCCGGACCAGTTTCTCGCGGAAATCGAGGAATTGAGAGAAAAGAGAAAGGACAAGGCAAGGCTCGTTCTTTCCGAATCCTCCCATGTTGTCATGCCCTATCATAAAGTCATGGACGAGGCAGAAGAGAAAAGGCGCTCCAAGGGGCGGAAGATCGGAACGACCAAGCGTGGAATCGGCCCCTGTTACGCGGACAAGGTCAACCGTACCGGGATTCGTGTCGGAGACCTTCTCGACCCCGATATCCTGAGGGAAAAAATCATGGAAAACCTGGAGATGAAGAATCTTCTCCTGACCAGGATTTTTAACGAGTCGCCGATCCCCTTCGAGGAGGTCATGGAAAAAGCGCTGGCCTGGGGCCGGCTGATGAGTCCCTATGTCGGAGATGGCGCTGCCATCGTAAACGATGCGCTTGACAAGGGAAGGGGAGTCCTTTTCGAAGGGGCCCAGGGGACCCTTCTGGATGTCGATCACGGGACCTATCCCTTTGTGACGAGTTCAAGCGCTGCTGCGGGAGGGGCCTGTATTGGAACCGGCGTTGGTCCCACGCGCATCGATCGTGTGCTGGGAGTTGCAAAAGCCTATTGCACGCGGGTCGGAGAAGGGCCTTTCCCGACTGAAGACCTTGGAGATGTGGGGGAAAGGCTCAGGGAAGCCGGAGGAGAGTATGGAGCCACGACGGGACGGCCGAGGCGCTGCGGCTGGCTGGATATGGTCGCCCTTCGCTATGCCGTCCGCGTTAACGGCCTCGGAGGCATTGCGCTTACAAAGCTGGATGTCCTGACCGGACTGCCCCGGATCAAGGTTTGCACTTCTTACGAAATAGGCGGTAAACGGTTTAACGTTCTTCCTTCGAGGTTGCCGGAAAAGGAGAACATGGTCCTGCATTATGAGGAACTGAAAGGCTGGGACGAAGACATCTCGGGATGCAGGCGAGTGGAGGATCTGCCGCCAGCTGCGCAGGACATGGTCCGCTTCATCGAGGAGAAATGCGGGGTCCCCATTGTTCTTATCGGAGTGGGAAGCGGGAGGGAACAGACAATCCTTTCGGGTTTGTAGTTTGCAGGGAGACAATCCGATTTCGTGCAGATGGCGGCAGGCCGAACGGCCTGCCGCCATCTGCACGCCGCGGGGGACCAGGGATCGAAACGTTGACCTCTTCCGCGATTGTGCGGATCCACGGGAGAGAGAGAGAGAACGGGGCATAGTGCGAAAAGGATCTTTGAAGCCCTTGGTTCAAGGCTACCTCCCTCATGTTTCTTTATCCCAGGCAAAGCCCTGGGAAAAGACTCGTATGCAAGCCTCGACGACGGAGGGGTCATACTTTACGCCCTTTTGTGACACCATTTCCTCCAGCGCTTTCTCGATGCCCAATGCGGGGCGGTAGGGCCGATGGGAGGACATCGCCTCCACGACGTCTGCGACCGCGAGAATTCGCGCCTCGGGGATGATTTCGTCCCCTGACAGGCCTCTCGGGTAACCGCTTCCGTTAAGCCTCTCGTGATGCTGGTGAATCGTCTCTGCAAGAGGCCAGTTGACGTTCACCGATTTGAGGATTTTCAACGCGGCTTCTGGATGGGTCTTGATAAGCTCGAACTCCAGGGGGCCCAACCTGCCGGGCTTGGACAGGATCTCGGAAGGGATTTCGATGTTTCCCGTGTCGTGAATCAGGGCCGTCAGTTCGATCTCTCTGATCTTCTCCTCGTCGAATCCCATTTCCCTGGAAATGGCCACGGCCAGCTCGGCGACTCGGCGCTGGTGTCCTGCCGTGTAGGGATCCCTGGATTTGCTGACGTTGTTCAGGACTTGCAGGGTTTGTTCCCAGGAAACCCTCAATTCCGCGAGTCTCTCTTTCAACTCCCGGTTGACGGCTTGAATCTCCCTCGCGTTCTGCGCCATCACTTCCTGGGCTTTCTTCATTTCCGTGATATCGCTCACGATGTGTATGAATCCCTTGACCGTTTCACTGGAATCGAGGATCGGATCGATGGTCACCTTGACCCATTTGTCGCCAAGTGGGACCGTCGTGCTGGCCCGCGTTTTTTCCTGCCTTGCCTTTTCCATCGGGCACGCGTGGGCTTCGTTGCCGATCTTTTTCCTGACTTCCCAGCAGTTTCGCCCGGCGATGAATTCATCCTTGTCGACTCCGAAGAGATCCGATGTTGCCGGGTTGGCCTGCAGGATGTTCGAATCGGTGTCCATGATCCAGATCGCGTCCTGGACGGCGTTGAAGGTGCATTCCCAATGCTTGTATGCCGATTCGAGCGCTGCCATCGTTTTCCGCAGGGCAGAAGTCCGGGCGTCGACCTGCCCCTTGAGGACGAAGGTCCCCATTGCACCCAGAAGCGCCAGGGAGCCCAGCACGAGCGACAGGGTCTTCAGCCATGGAGGGATCCATCCCTCGAAATCTTCGGCGGTCCATTTCCTTATGGACTTGTAGTAGGCGGATTCCGGGTTTTTCTTCAGTCTTTCGAGATTGATGTCTAGCCTTTGCAGAATTCCCGGATCGAGGGTTTTCGATGCGGCAAAGTAGAGCTGGGCCGGATTGAAGATCACGGCGGTGTCTTCAAGCTGGTACTGCCGCATGTTTTTCGCGCCGAAGTAGCGGTTGGTTATGGCAACATCCGCTTCTCCTCTGGAAACGGCCTTGAAGGCGGCCGCGTAGTCCGGAAAGGGAACAAGGGTCACCGACAGGCCGAAACCGTCGATGAGCTTTTTGAAGGCATCCTGTTGTATCGACCGGTTCAGTATGGAAATTCTTTTCCCATTGAGATCGACGATGGAACGGATTCCGCTCCCGCGCTTCGCATAGATCTGGGACCAGTCCGATAAAACGGGCTCGTTGTGAAAGGCGAAAATCTCCCTTCGTTCGCTGGTCAAGGCGACGTCCGGCATCAGGTCGATCTCGCCTTTCTCCAGGCGATCGAGCCCTTCGCTCCAGTTCCCCCGGACATATTGGATCGTCCACCCCTCGCGGGCGGCGATCTCCTCGATGATGTCGACGAAGATGCCGGATGGTTTCCCGGTTTCCGAGGTGAAGATCTTCGGCATGTTCTCGTAGACTCCAACCCTGACCAGTTGCATTGCCGAGGTCGGCGCGGCAAGGAGGGAAAGAATCAGGGCCGTGAGGGCGAAAACAATTGCATATGGGTAACGGCGCTTCCCTTGTGTTCTCGAGTGCGTTTCAGTCATGCAGGTCTCCTCTCCGGGAACGGGGGCGCTAGGTTTCCCAAGAAAAACCGGTGCCGAAGACTTCCAGGCAAATGTCCACGACCTCGGGGTCGTACTTGGTCCCTCGCAGTTCGCGTAATTGGTCGAGGGCAGGTCCTACCCCGAGGGCAGGCCGGTAAGGACGATCTGAAGAAGTGGCCTCGACCATGTCTGCAACGCCGATGATCCTTGCCTCTAGAAGGATCTGTTCGCCGGAAAGGCCGCGGGGATATCCTGATCCGTCGAAGGCCTCGTGATGCTGGCAAACGATTTCCGCAACCGGCCAGGGGAACTCGATGGCCTTTAGGATTTCGAACCCGGTTTGCGGGTGTGTCCTGATCAGCTGCATTTCGACACTTGAAAGCTGGCCGGGCTTGGTAAGGATCTCCGCAGGGATCGAAATCTTCCCGATGTCGTGGACGATCGCGGCAATATTCAGGCCGGCACGCCTTCCAGGTTCGAGGCGCAGCTTTCGCGAGATCGCAAGAGCCAGCTTCTGGACGCGCCTCTGGTGTCCCGCAGTATAGGGGTCCCGGCGCTCAACGGTCGAGGAGAGAGCGCGGATCGTCTGGTGCCAGACCCTGCGGAGGAGGGCTGACTGCTTTCGCAATTCGCTTTCCGCATGCCGGATTTTTCGCAGGTCCTCGAACAGTCCGATCCCGGCGAGGTAGTTCCCCTTCGAATCGAGAACCGGGGTTGCCTTGACATGCACCGGGATAAGGGTGCCGTCTCTGTGTGCTAGGTGAAGCTCGAGCGAGTCCGGTATGCCGAGCTTGCCCCGGTCGAAGCTCGCCCTCGCCACAGAGGCCATTGAAGGATCGATGAAGTCGAAGAGGGATTTCCCTTCCATACCGCAGGGCCCGACGCCGAGCATTTTTTCGAGTGCCGGATTGGCGATCCTGATGTTGGCCTGTTCGTCGACGGCGAGAATCCCTTCACCGGCGTTTTCGAAGAGCATCCTGTACTGCCGCTCGCTTTCCTCCGTCCGGAGCTGCGCCTCCTTGATGGGTGTGATGTCCTGCATGGAAAGAAAAAAGAGCGACGAAAGGCCGTCAGCATTTCGGGTTGCGGTCCAGGTGTTCAGAAGGTGCAAGGGGGAAGAGCCTTCCGGGTGCATGGGAAATTTCGTGTCTTCATAGGTGAACTGTTCTTCCTCGGCAGCGATAGCCTTGATGATCCGCTTCATGCACGCGGGGTTACGGTTCTTGTCCGAAAGAAGCGACACGGGGCCCAGCAGAGAGGCTTTTTCCGAAATCGCAAAGCGCTCCATGGCGGCCTGGTTCATGTCGACTATTTCGATAAGGCCGTAGCATTCGTCGATGAAAGCCGGATGTGTGTCCGAGTAAGCCAAAAAGTCCCTGATCCCGTATGCCTTCAAGGTTTCGATCATGTCCCTGACTTTTGAAGAATCGAGGAGGAATCTCGGAATCGGATCGAGCTCGAACATGGCCTTGTGCTTGCTTTTTTCCTGTCGAAGCTCCGCTTCCGCTTGCCAGCGTTCCGTGATGTCTTCCATGAAACAGACGACCCCGTCGAACTCCCCGTCCGCGTCCTGGATCGGGAAGGCGCGAACGATGCCTCGTTTCTCGATACCTTTTGCGTCGGCGAAATTGAATTCCATGGAGACGATCTTCCCCTTGGCGCACTCGGAGAACTTGAGGACGGCCTCTTCCCTTTCCTCCGGTCCGGTGATCTCTCTTAGCGGAAGGCCGACAAGCTTGTACCCGGGAAGGTCAAAAAGATCGTCCATGGCAGGGTTCATGTATGTAAGCAAAGAATCCCTGTCCAAGGCGAAAATGGGGTGGGGGGAATTGTGGAAAATCACCTTGAACCGCCGCTCGATCTCGTTTACCTGCCTTTTCGCTGCGACAAGTGCCGAGATGTCGCGGTAGTTCCAGAACATCAGCGACTCGTTTGCCGAAATGCGGTAGGTCAGACCCAGTATCGAAACGGGAACGACGGTCCCGTCCTTTCGTGCCCGAGTCGTCTGCGTGAAGACCTTTTCCCTGACCGCTATGCGTGCGGTAAGCCGGTCAGATTCGGCTTTCATTTCCGGAGTGGGAGTGATAAGAGTTTCAAGAAGCCTTCCCACGGTTTCGTATTCAGTGAAGCCGAACAGTTCTGTGAAGGCAGGATTGACCTTCACCACGACTTGGTTCATGTCGCACAGTGCGATGGCGTCCGGGGAGTCCAAAAAGAGCGTTTCATAGATCCTGAAAACCTGGTCCCTTGAAGAGACGTCGATCATATCCTCACCCCCAGCAAAAGAAGAACGGAGAAATTGTCATGTAGGGTTTTTATAAAGACGAACCGCCGCATCCAGAAAAGTTCATATCGTATTCATTCCCTCTTTGAAGAGTTCTAAAAGGCAAGAAGGCGGGAACCACTGGAACAAAAATTAAAAATACCGCGTCACAGGATTATTATACGTGCCTCTGTGAAAAATGAAAGCGTTGTACAGAAGCGGCACACATGATCTTACGTTCAGGAGCAAAATGAATTCGTTTAAAAGGCAATCATGAGATTGAGGAGGAGTTTAGGAAATTGGGTGAGGTGCCGAGGAAGATCTGCCACCGGCAAGCTTTGAAACTTGCTTTCGAAACCTTTCAGAGCGGTATTCCCAGAAACTCGGGTAACGGGACCTGAAACAGGTTTGTCGTCGGGAACGGGGCCCGTTTGGCTCAGCGGTAATGACTTCCTGAAATTGGCGCAACTGAAGCGCATATTGCCTGGACCTTCCCCCAAATACCGGTGCCTGTACTTCCAGGGCTCCCTGGGAGCTGAAGGGCTTCAAAGCTGGATGAATACGGGTGATTCGGACTAACGTAGTGGACCCCTCTTCCTTGACATTTGGAGGAAGGTGCTGGAGGTGAGAGTGGGGCAGAAAGCGAAAAAAAACGACCGCTTATCTGCACGAATCTCTCGGCAGGAAGCGGTCTACAAATGCAATGGTGGGCGACACAGGGATCGAACCTGTGACTTCTTCCGTGTGAAGGAAGCGCTCTTCCGCTGAGCTAGTCGCCCCGAAACGGTGCGTATTATACCGATGATGGGCTGGGTTGGCAAGGGAGCGAGCAAAATCCCCGCTTCAATATAAAGGCCAGATGATATAATAAAACAAAAGAAAGGTCAATTATCACAATAAAAAGGGGGAGTTGTGATGGCGTCGTTCGATATGAAAGAAGCCCTGAAACTGGCCATCCATTCGGAAATCGAAGCCAGCGAATTTTACCGGGCCTGGGCGGCAAATACCGAGAAAAAGCACCTGGCGGAAGAGCTGAACAAGATCGCAGATTGGGAAACGTGCCATCGGGATTCCTTGATGAATTACTATACCGAGCTATACGGAGAGAAATTTGAGCGGGTTCCGAATCTGGTCGTTGACCCGGCTCTGAAGGTCCAGGCGGACGAATTCAAGAATTCCTATTCGCTCCTGCGAATTGCGTCGGCGGTGTTCATCTCAGAAATGAGAGCGGCTGAGCTTTACGGCAAAATGGCCGAAGAGACTGAGGGAGAGGCAAGGAAAATGTTCCAGGAACTGAAATCGATGGAAGAAGGCCACATGGGTACGGCCCGGAAAAATTATGAGGAAATGAGAGAGCATATCCAGGGATTTCACGCCTTTTAAGAGCTTTACCCAATATAGATTAGCGATACCGGGTGCTTCGCCCGGTATCGCTTTTCATTGTATGCCATATATATTATTCAATGAATTGGCTGACATTTGGCTTTCTCCGTTGTATCATTTTTTTAGTCCGCACCAGATCGGAGGAGGCCACTTGTTTTCGGATCGCTATGCCTGCCTGGGGAAAATCGACGAATACTGGGAAGAGCTTGGATTCAAGCCCTGGGCGAGCTTGGGACTTGCCGGAGTCTATCGCCGGGTGACTTTCAGAAAAGGAGCTTTGCTGGGAGAAGTGGCCCGCTACTACGCTGACGATTACATCGTCTGGACTCACAGGGGAGAAGAAAGTGCCGGGAGAATCTTTCGGGAGTGGAAAGGCGAACCGGAGGTGATGGCGCACAGGATTCTCCTCCTCGGGGAAGAAACCTGGCAAAAGCATCGCCAAAAGACCTTCCTCTGGGGATTTCGCGGCTGGGTCGAAATCTACTCCTTCCGGGTCGGGGACAAACCCCACAAGCGATTTGCCGATCTTGCACACTGGGCTACGATGGGTCTTGATTATTTCAGTAAGACCGGAAATCGGAATCAACCGGGAGGTGATGTCCGTCAAGGGACCTGAAACCTGGGGTAAACCACCAAAATTCCTAGGAGGTGAAATGAAGAATGCTTACCATGTTGTTCGTCATTGCTGTTGTCTTTTTTGCTGCGGCTTTCATGATTTATGGGAAATTCCAGAAAAACCTCTACGGACTGGACGACAGAAACGAAACCCCCGCCAAGGTCTATTTCGACGGGATGGACTACGTTCCTACCCACCCGGCCGTGCTTCTCGGCCACCACTTCGCTTCCATCGCCGGTGCCGGCCCGATCGTCGGACCCATCACAGCTGCGGCCATGTTCGGCTGGCTGCCCGCCTACCTTTGGTGCCTGATCGGGTCTGCGTTCCTCGGCGGCGTTCATGATGCCGGGGCTCTTGTCGCGTCCATCCGGCACAAGGGGCTTTCCGTCGGTGAAGTGGTGGACCACTGGATCGGACACCGCGCGAAAAAGATTTTCCTCACCTTCACCTGGCTCGCATTGACCCTCGTCATCGCCGTCTTCCTCGAGCTGGCCGCCAACACCTTCGCGGCCGACCCGGCTGTGGCCTTCTCGGGGCTTCTCTACATCGGCTTGGCCGTTGTCTTCGGTGTGCTGATCTACCGTAAGGGCGTTTCCCTGCTGGTCATGACCCTGGTCATGGTTCCGATCGTTATCGGCGCGATTTTCTACGGAAACTCGGCCGAATGGGTTCAACAGAGCTTTAACTTCCCCAACACCACGTGGCGCTGGGTGCTCATCGTCTATATCTTCGCCGCCTCGGTCCTGCCGGTCTGGCTTCTTCTCCAGCCCCGCGACTACCTCGCCTCCTACCTGCTTTACTTCTCCCTCTTCATCGGCGCAGTGGGCATGATCATGGGAGCGAAGACCTTCGATGTGAACCTTCCAGCTTTCACGGGCTTCTCAGGGCCCAAGGGAGAACCGCTTTGGCCGCTTCTGTTCGTCGTCGTGGCCTGCGGAGCCATTTCCGGGTTCCACTCCCTCGTCGGTAGCGGAACGACGGCCAAGCAGCTCCGCAAGGAAACGGACGCCATCGGTGTCGGGTACGGGGCCATGCTGATCGAAGGCCTCGTCGCGGTCATCGCCATCGGGACGATCATGATCGGCGGCGGAATGCTAAAGGGCGGGCCCACCGTCACCTACGGGATCGGGCTAGGGAAATTCGCGGCCCTTATCGGTATCCCCGAGAAGATCGGAACGTCGCTCGGGCTTCTGGCCCTGAACTCCTTCATCCTGACTTCGCTGGATACCGCGACGCGTCTTGCGCGTTACCAGCTGCAAGAGTTCACCGATATGAAGGTGGACCGTTACACGGCGACAGCTATCGGCGTTGCCGTGGCAGGCGCCCTCGTTTTCATGAAGACCGGGGGCAAACCCGCATGGCAGTTGATCTGGCCCGTTTTCGGAGCCTCCAACCAGCTCGTGGCGGCGCTGGCCCTTCTGGCAATCGGCGTTTGGATCATCAAGGGTCTCAAGAAGAGCGCGAACTTCGTCATGATCCCGATGGTCTTCATGCTCGTCACGACGATCGCTGCCCTTTTCCTTCTCATCAAGGACAACCTGAGCAACTTCATCCTTTCCGGAATCTCCGTGGTCCTGCTCCTGCTCGCGGTGCTTCTGGTCAAGGAAGCCTGGGCGGCCCTGAAGAAGGCCTAGGCCTTTCCGGAAACGAGAAAGAAAAGCCGGGAAGGGCAAGCCTGCCCTTCCCGGCTTTTCTTTCTGTGCATTTATTCTTCAACTGGCCCCTATTTCTTCAACCCCGGAACACTGAAGCTTTTGGCTCCCCAGGATTTTCCCTTCAAAGGCTTGCCCTCGATCAGGTGAACGAAGCGGCTCAGGCACTTCGGGCATTTCAGGGTCGAGGGTTTCTCTTCGAGCTCGAATTCGTGGTTGCAGTTCAGACAACGGAACTTCGGCATGCCGATCCTCCTCCTTCTCCTTGGCGACCTCGTTTTCACTTAAACCACATTATAAGGGAAACCGGTCGAGGCCGGAAAGCGGGGGACATCAAAAAATGGGGAAAAGGACGGTCAGGGTTTGGTAAAGCCCTACCAGCACGAACACCCCGCCGGTGATCCCGCGCAGGACTCCTTCCCAACGGGAGAGCAGCAGGAGGCGGTTCCTGAAGACCAGGCTTCCCAATCGTAGGGAGAAGACGAGAGCGACAATCGGGAGACCTGTGCCGAAGCCGTAAAGAGCCGGCAAGAGGACGGGAGAGCGAGTCTCGATCGAAAGAGGAACCAGCGCCCCGAAAAAGAGTGCGGCAGCGACCGGGCAGAAAGCGAGGGCGAAGAAGACTCCCATCAAGAAGGAATGGAAGTTGTCGGGCCTGAAAAGGCGTTCCGGGTTGAACTTTAGGGGAATTTTAAAGGGTAAGCTCACCCAATCAAGAACGAAAACACCCACAATGACGAGAACCGGGCCGAGGAAACGACTGAAATCCCGCATAAGCCCGGAAGAGACACCCGGTATGGAAAGAAATCCCTTTGTCAAGCCGTAACCGATAAGAACGTAAACGAGAACCCTTCCGAGGGTATAGCTTAGTGAAGCGTGGAGAAGTTTCTTCCCGTCACAGAAATTACGGACGAGAAAGGTGAAAGCGGCGGTGTTCGTCGCAATCGTGCAAAGGCTCAAGCTGGTGAGGATTCCCAACCAGAAGGCCGAAACCGCGATGAGAAAGAGCGTCAAGGGCGTGCCTCCTCTAGGAAACGTTCAAGGGAAATCCTGAAGTACTCCGTGAAGGCCGTACCATCCTCTGCCAGTTCCCACGCCTTATCGAGATTTTTCCAGGTGGCCTTGCCGTCGGCTGCTCGATGATAAAGCACGACCGAAGTCGTGAAAAGGTTGAAATCTTGCATGAAATGTTCGTTGCCCGGTTTTTCGACATCGACCTTCACGAGTTTCAAGCGACCATTCTTCATTTCTTCTGCGAAAGAGGTATCAAGGGATGCCCGTGTATGAGCGAGGATCAAGTCGCACGTGGGACACTCGGCACGCCCGTGGATAAAATAAACGAGCACCACGTCGCCGTTGCTCGCTTGGTCGGATTCACGGCTTGTTTTGCGGCTTCCAAATGTTAGCCATCCGGCATACGCAAGGGAGAAAAGAGCAAAAAGCAAAAGCCCCCACCCGAGGATTCTCTTCATTTTCCCCTCTCCTTCTTTTCATGATTTTACCAGTCAAAGGCTTCGATTCATAGCAATAAACATACAGACCGCGGTATAATAGCACTCAAGTCGGCACAATACGGAGGGATGATGGTGAAAATCACCCTGTTCGTTCCAGATATGTCGTGCGGCCACTGTGTCGAGAGGATCAAGCGTGGCCTTGAGGAAAAAGGTATCGAATGTTCGGTGGACCTGGGAAAGAAGACGGTTTCGGTGGAAGCCGCGGATGAGGCGGTTGCCCGCCGTGAACTCGCGCAGCTCGATTACCCGGCCGAATGACAAACTTAAGCCGGAACGGAGGTTGAGCGATGGCATCGGAGATCTCTCTAGTCCTTTGCGGCGCTGCCGGACAGGGAGTGCAGACCGTGGAAAGTTTGTTGGTCAAATCCCTGGGGCGGTCCGGTTACCATGTTTTCGCAACAAAGGAATCGATGTCCCGCGTCCGAGGCGGGAACAACTCCACCGAGATCCGCGTTTCCTGCGCTCACGTTGAAGCGTTCGTGGAGAGGATCGATCTTCTCGTTCCATTGAACAGGGGCCTAAGGCCCAACATCCGGAAGAGAATGGGCCCCCGGACACTTGTTCTTGGGGATAGAGAGGAGTTGAAGGAGGAGTTCCGGGAAAACGAGAAGCAGTTTATCGATGTCCCGTTCCTTGAAATGGCCCGGCAGGCTGGCGGACCGGTTACGGAAAATTCCGTCGCGGCAGGGGTGCTGTGCGCTCTTTTCAACGTTGAATACGACACTTTGGAAGATCTTCTCAGGGATCGTTTCGGGAAAAAACCGGATATCCTCGAAAAGAACAGGCTTTCTGCGGAAAAGGGGTATGAGGCTGGCAAGGCCCTTCTCCAAAGAGGAGTCTTCGGCCTTGATTTGCCGAAGGCCCAGGCGGAATGGAGGCCTCTTTTGGTCGACGGACACCAGGCCGTTTCCCTCGGTGCCCTTGCGGGGGGATGCAATTTCGTGACGGCCTATCCGATGTCGCCCGGTTCCGGGGTCCTGGCTTTCATGGCACAGAACGCCTCGCGTTTTGGAATTGCCGTCGAGCAGGTTGAGGACGAGATCGCGGCCGTCAACATGGCATTGGGGGTATGGGCCGCAGGGGGGCGGGCCATGGCCACGACTTCGGGAGGCGGGTTTGCCTTGATGGAGGAAGGAATCAGTCTTTCTGCCGTCACGGAAATTCCCCTGGTCATTCATCTTGGCCAGAGGCCCGGACCGGCGACAGGAATGGCGACCCGTACCGAGCAGGCCGACCTTGAATTGGCCCTTTATGCGGGGCATGGGGAATTCCCGAGGGTTATCCTGGCCCCGGGCAACGCGAAGGAGGCTTTCGAGCTTTCAAGGCGAGCCTTCGACCTGGCGGATCGATACCAGGTTCCCGTTTTTATCCTGACGGACGAGTACCTGCTTGATAGTGTTTTCGAGGAGGAAAGGCTTGGCTCCGGCGAGGCGGAGTTCTCCCACCATTTCGTAGAGGCCGGTCCAGACTACTTGAGATACCGGTTGACGGAAGACGGCGTTTCGCCTAGAGGCGTTTTCGGAAACGGACAGGGCCTGGTTCGGATCGACAGCCACGAACACGATGAAGGAGGGCATATCGAGGAGGATTTCGACATTCGGGAACGCATGCAGAGAAAGCGCATGTCGAAATTGAAGCTCCTCGAGGATGCGGCGCTGCCGCCGAAAGTCATCGGGAATCCGCGTGGTTCCACCCTGATCCTCTGTTGGGGCTCGACCGGGCCGATTGTCGAGGAAGCGTTGTCCTTGCTTGGGAGCGAGGGAGTTGCGATGGTGCACCTGAACCAGGTGTATCCTCTTCACTCGTCGATCCACGGACTTGTGCTCGAAGCGAAAAAGATTGTCGTTGTGGAAGGGAATTCGACGGGACAACTCGCCAGGCTGGTTCGCCTCCACACAGGGAGAAAACCCGATGACCAACTTCTGAACTGCCGGGGCCATCAGTTTTCGGTGGAGGAAGTTGCTGCCGGGTTGCGGAAAATGCTTGAAGGGGGTGCCCAGGGATGAACCCCAAAGATTTCGATGTCGAGCATGTGGACATGTCCTGGTGCCCGGGTTGCGGCAATTTCCAGATTCTTGCCGTCTTGAAGGAAGCCTTGGCCGAGTTGGGGTTCCGGCCGCAGGAAGTGGTGCTTGTTTCTGGAATCGGGCAGGCCGCCAAGACCCCGCATTTCATGAAAGGACACATCATCCAGGGGCTTCATGGCAGGGCTCTTCCGGTAGCAACGGGGGTCAAGGCGGCCAACCCGCAATTGACCGTTCTTGCCATCGGCGGAGACGGGGATATGTACGGAGAGGGAGGAAACCACCTGCTTCACACGATCCGAAGAAACCCTGACTTGACGAACCTAGTCCATAACAACATGGTATACGGCCTGACAAAGGGCCAGGCTTCGCCCACCAGCCCAGTGGGCTTGAAAACCCCCGTTCAGGTTGAAGGGGTTTTCTCCGAGCCGCTCAACCCGATCGCCCTGGCGGTCTCCCAAGGGGCTTCTTTTGTCGCGCGAACCTTTTCAGCCAACCAGGAACTGACCCGCGAGATCATCAAGGCCGCTATTCGCCATAAAGGATATTCACTTGTCGATATTTTCCAGCCGTGCGTCTCCTTCAACAAGGTGAACACGTATAAATGGTTCCAAGAGAATACGTTCGTGTGTGAAAGTCGGCCGGAAGAATTGCATGACCGGCATAGGGCGATGGAACTGGCACTTTCTGGGCCGCCGTACCCTTTGGGGATTCTCTACCAGGATCCGGGTGCGAGGACGACTTTCGAAGACCAGCTCCAGGCCTATCGTAAGTCAGGAGAACCTCTTTGGAAGAGGTCTCCAGCCTTTGCGGAAATTTCGTCTTTCATCGAGCATCTCAGGTAAAGACCGGGAAGGGAGAGGAGAAAGATGGAAGAAAGGAGAATTGAGCCAGGGGACATCCTGAAGGATTTTTCGCTGACCGACCAGGACAAGAAAGAATGGAAACTTTCCGCGTTCAAGGGAAAAATCGTCTTGCTGTCATTCCACCCGCTTGCCTGGACGCCGGTCTGTTCTGACCAGATGAAATGCCTGGAGAGGGAGATGGGTGTATTCGAAAGCCTGGAAACGGTACCGGTCGGCATCAGTGTCGATTCGGTCCCATGCAAGGCGGCTTGGGCAAGCGAGCTGGGGCTGGGGAAATTGAGGATTCTCTCGGATTTCTGGCCGCACGGCAAAGTGGCCGGAGAAATGGGGCTTTTCAGGGAAAAGGAAGGATTTTCCGAAAGAGCGAACATCCTCGTGAACGAACATGGAATCGTCGTTTTCGTGAAAGTCTATCCCTTGGCCCAGCTTCCAGACCTAAGTGAAGTCATCGAATTCATCAAGGCATTGCGACATTCAGGTGTAGAAGGGAATATTCCTGCGAAACAGTGCATGGTTGACCTTAAGGGCAATGCCCTATGCGTGGAGGATTCGAGGAACACCGGGATCCAGTCGACGTCGGAGCGTCATCTTGAGTGAGCTAGGGAGAGTTTCATGCCGACAACGGGAATGAAAGCCCCAGGTTTCCAACTTGAGGCAGCCGGAGGCAAGCGGGTTGCCCTTTCCGATTTTGCGGGGAAATGGGTCGTCTTGTTCTTTTACCCGAAGGACGGGACGAAGGGCTGAACAGAGGAGGCAGGGGCCTTTTCGGGCAGGATGCCTGATTTCGAATCTGAAAACGCAGTTGTTTTGGGAGTCAGCGCCGATTCCGTTGAATCCCACGAGAGATTTGCCCAAAAAAACGACCTGCGATTCCTTCTATTGAGCGATCCGGACCGGAGCATGATCCAGCCCTACGGGGCCTGGGGAAAGAAAAAAATGGCCGGTAGGGAATACGAAGGGATCGTCCGCTCGACCTTCCTCATCGACACGGAAGGAGTGATAAGATGGGTTTGGCCGAAGGTCAAAATCCCTGGTCACGCCGAAGAAGTTCTGGATGTTTTGCGAAAACTGAAGAAAGGGATTTTAAAGGCGCCTGAAGCAGGAGGGAGGCGAACAAATTGAAAAAATGGGGCCGGTTGGTCCTGGGTGTGGTGATCCTGCTTGCGCTGGAAGGAATTTCGATGGCCCACCCCCCGGTTTCGATGGATGTCGTCCTGCAGCCCGATGGGAAGCTTAGAGTCCAGGTTTCCCACACGGTGAACGATCCGGCAAAGCACTTCATAAACAGGATCGTTGTTTCTAGAGACGGCAAAGTGCTTGCCGAGCAAAGCTTCGTGAAACAGTCTGACAAGACGGGCCTGGATGTGGAATTTCCTATAGAAGGCCTGGCAAAGGGACAAACCCTCCAGGTGGAGGCGGATTGCAATATTTTCGGTAGCCTGAAGAAAGCTTTCACGCTTTAAAACAGGTTGCATTATACGAGGGGGCGAGCTTCGTCGCCCCCTCGTTTTTTGTCGCTACCGGGTCCAGGAAATCTCGGCGATTTTCTTGAAGTTGAAATTCAGGATAGCTTCGGTCGAAGGTTTTCCTCCCTCGGAAAGCGATTTGAAATCGCTCTCAAGAGCTTCGTATGCCTTTTTTCTCCCGGGGTCGATTTCATGCTCCCTTACGGTTTGAACGATGCGAAGGAGTTGTTTGTAAACCTCGGGAAAGGTCCCGATGACGGGACCGGTTTCATTCAGCTGAATGCAATACACGTAAGTCAGAATTTCCTTTCCCTGGTATTGGGGAAGATTGAAATAGGCGGGAAGAATCGGGGAGACATAGAGGAGAGTCCCCCGCGGAACGGACATTTTCGGGCGGATCGCATCCCAAAGGGTTTCCCCCACGGGGCTGACGGCAAGCCATAGCCGAGGTTGCCTAGTCAGGCACGAGACCCAGAGGGCGACCCCCTGAGAGCGGTCTTTCCAGTCTAGGAAGGAAAGTTTCCAAAGAAGGTCGGGACGTGCATCGTTATCCACATGAACAGCAGAAGCCGCCTCTCCCGCGAACGAAAAGCCGACGATCTCGGTGACCGGCTGGAGTCCCGCGGGTGTTCTGAGGATGGCCTGCGTCACGACCCCGGCTTCCTCACGCAAGACCAATTGCACGGGGTATCCGGGAACCGACAGGACGCGAGTGTTCGCTTCAGACGGAACCGCTGAGAACCCGAAGAGCGCGGCAAGCATGATAGCGGGTAGGAATCGCTTCTTTTTCAAGGGGGAAACCTCCTTCATGCGGACAAGGTCAAAGGCGTGTGATTCGAAGAAAAGTTTCGGCTTCCGCTTCGAATCGTTTTGCCAGGTCCGCGATTTCCACCCCCAGCACAGGGTGGATCCAACGAGGTGCAATTTCTGCCAGAGGGACAAGAGCGAAAGCCCTCAGGGCAAGGCCGGGGTGCGGTATTTCCAGTTGGTCGTCACGATAGACCAGGTCGGGGATCAGCAGCAGGTCCAGGTCGATTTCCCTCGGTCCCCACCTTCCCCTGTCCTGCCTTCCGATTCTTCTTTCGATGTCCTTAAGGAGGCTCAGGAGGGAACGGGGAGTGCCATTGAACTGGCCGACAAGGGCGGCATTCAGGAAACGCGGCTGGTCCGTTCGCCCGAAAGCGGGGGTTTCGAAAACGGAACTGGTCGCGCAAAGGGAAAAACGTGACTCGGCCAAGTAGGCCACAGCCTGGCGCAGGTTCCCGAGACGGTCTCCGATATTGCTGCCCAGCCCGATGGCCGCTTTTAACGGTTCCCGTTTCATGAAGCGTTCCTCACCGCATTGATCATCCGAACGACCCGGATGTTCTCCTTGACGTCGTGAACGCGGATGAGCGCTACTCCCTGCCATGAAGACAAAGCTGTGACGGCAAGGGTTCCCTCCAATCGATCCGCGGGTGACGGCAAGGAAAGGACGTGCCCGATCGTGCTTTTTCTCGAGTGGCCGATGAGAAGCGGTCTTCCCAAAGTCGCGAACGCTTTCATGTGTTTGAGGAGGCTCAAGTTATGCCCCGCATTCTTGGCAAATCCGAGCCCCGGGTCAAGGATGATGCTTTCCCGCTTGATTCCTTGCCGGACCGCATTTTCCAAAATGGCCTCCAGTTCTTCCCAAACATCGGACACCACGTCGTTATAAGAAGGAGAATCCTGCATCGTCCCGGGGGTTTCACGACTATGCATCAGGACAACAGGCACCCCCAGCCTCTTAAGGGTTTCAGACATTTGGGGGTCGAACCTTAGGCCGGAAACGTCATTGACGATGTCCGCCCCCGCTTCAACGGCGGCTTTAGCCACGACGGCTTTCCTCGTGTCTACCGACAGGATCCCGTCCGCGTGAAGCCGGCGGATTTCAGAGATCACCGGGATGAGGCGGGAGATTTCCTCTTCAGGCGGAAGGTCCGCGGCACCCGGCCGTGTCGATTCTCCGCCGATATCGACGAGATCGGCCCCTTCTTCGAAATGGGTCATTGCAGCGCGGACCGCTTCTTCCCGTTCCAGTCGCCGGCTCTCCGCGTAAAAGGAGTCCCCCGTGACGTTCACGATCCCCATGATTTTCGTGTTCGTCCCAAGACGGAGGCTTCTTCCCCCCATAAGGGAAAGGGTCCATGATTTTCTCCTGGAATTTCGCAAGGCTGTTGAAAGGGCCCCACGGAATTCTAGAAGGCCCCAGTAAGGCATCGAAGAAAGCTTCTCCAGTAAGCGCATGAACTGGCCCGGAGTTCCCATCAGGAGCGCATCGGTCAGCGGAACGCCACAGTCGATGGTTCGCCGATGGACGATGATGTCGCCACCGCGGGAGAGCATTTCCTGCTTCAGGGCGTTTGCGGCGCGAACGTCGAGTCCTTTCACGGCGACTAGGAGTGTCTCCGCTTTCGCCGCGAAATAGGGGAAACTCCTACGGTCCGCACCGATCCGGTCGATCTCGTGAAGAAGTTCCTTTTCATCCATCGAATCCAGTAAAAAAAGTTCCATGTCCCCTCGTTCTATAAATAAATATTCGGAACTGACGACACACGATGTTATCCCACTTGAGGCAAAGGGGTCAAGCAAAGGGCAAAGCCCCCATCAGACCCACTCCTGGATCATTTCCGAAAGGTGCTTGTTCTGGTTGAGCAAGGTCAGGCAATAGCCGCGTTTTTCCTCGTGCACAAGGATGGAGTAGGAGGCTGTGTCCACATGCAGTTTCCAGAACGAGGGTTCGGAAAGCCCCAAACAGGCCGCAAGAAGGGGTTTGATGACCGCTCGGTGTGAAACGACGGCGAAGGTTTCTCCGCGGTAGGTGCGAACGAGGTGTTCCAGGTTGGAGAATGCCCTTCCCTGGACATCCGCAAGCGATTCTCCTCCCGGGACATGAAGTCGGTCCGGATGTTCGATCCAAAGCCGCCATTCCTCTGGGTATTCCTCCTCAACTTCCTTCTTCGGGCGTCCTTCCCATTTCCCGAGGGCGATATTGTTGAAGCCGGCCCGGGGTTCCCAAAGGGCCCCGCAAGCTTGGGAAATTATGGCTGCCGTTTCGGTGGCTCGCGACAAAGGACTTGAAAAGATCCTGGACAGGCCCATGCCCTTGAGTTCGTTCGCCAGCGCTTCAGCCTGCCTGCGGCCGTTTTCGTTCAGAGGGAAGTCGCACCTGCCCCGAAAGAGTCCTTCGCGATTTCCTGCGCATTCCCCGTGCCTGACAATGACGATGGTCGTTCGAATTCCCTGTTGGGCCAAGTCTCTTCCTCCTAAGGGGGTCGTATGGTGATTCTTCCCTATATTGTAACGATTGTCCGGGCAGGTCATTTGACTTGTGTTGACAATGAGCTGGGTCACTGATAACCTACCGGACGGAATGGTGTTGGCACTCTAAAGGAGAGAGTGCCAGACTGTTTGGCGGAGGGGGTGAGTGCCATGCTTACGGAACGGCAATACGAGGTCGTGATGGCGATTGTCTTCGAATACATCCATACGGGGGAACCCGTCGGGTCCAGATCGCTTTCGAAAAAGTACCTCACGCGGATCAGTGCCGCGACGATTCGCAACGAAATGGCGGACCTGGAGGACATGGGTTTCATCACGCAACCTCACACTTCCGCAGGTCGGGTGCCGACGAGCAAGGCTTTCCGCGTCTACGTTGATTCTATCCTCGAGGGGAAAAGGGGAAGAAGCCCGGAACTGGCTGACCGACTGCTTGAACTGAAAAGGCAGCGTGCCGATTTTGAACAGGTCCTCGCCTATTCTTCCCAACTCTTGAGCCGAGCCACCCAGACGGTTGCGCTTGCCGCTTCCGCTCCCATGGCGCAGGTCAGGCTGGAACGGATTGAATTTGTCAGCATCGATTCGAACCACGCGTTGCTTCTGGTCGTTCTTCAGGGGAGGCTCCTTCACCAGAAACTGCTCGCCTTCCCGTGCGAAATGAACCGGGAGATCCTGGATGAGATCGCAAGGAGGATCAATACGGTGGCCTCCGGAAGGCCTTGGGACGAGGTCAGGGGAGGTCTGCGGTCCTTTCTCCTCAAAGAACTGGCGGAGGTGTCGGAAAGCTGCCGCCTGGCGATGTCGGAGATCGACAACCTCCTGTCCGCGGAACATTTCCGTTTCTTCACCACGGGGGTCCACCACATTCTCGGATTGCCGGACTTCCAGGATATCGGGCGGTTGCAAGCCATCCTCTGTCTTCTGGAAGAGGAAGAGGCCCTTTCGAGGATGGTTCGGCGCTATTCGACCAAAGACGGCTTGAACGTCATCATCGGAAACGAGGATCCCGAATCGGAGCTGGGTTCCTTTTCCGCCTTATTTTCATCTTACAGCGGCAAGGGCACGCGCACGGTTTTGGGCTTGATCGGTCCGGTCCGCATGGATTACGAGAGGGCAATCGCTGCCCTTGAAACCGTCTGGGATGGATTGTCCGGAGAGGCCGATCCGGACGGACGCTGAGCTTTTAAGGAGGAATTCGGAATGTGTGAGAAGAACTCGTCAGGTGCCCTCGGGCATGATGAAGTTCCTTCCAGTGGAAACGGAGAAAACTTGAGCCCGGAAAAAACGGCCGACGATACCCAGGAGCTTGAGGAACGCCTGCAGGAAGCCGAGCGGATTGCCGAAGCCCTGAGGCTTGAAGGGTTGCGAGTGAAGGCCGACTTCATGAACTTCAGGGCACGGGTGGAGCGGGATTCCGCAAGGATGAAGGCCCTTGCCGCGGAAGGAGCGGCGATGAACCTGATCCCGGTTCTCGATAACCTGGACCGAGCGATCGAGTCAGCGGAAGCCATGGAGGGAGAACCTCTGCTGGAAGGTGTCAAGATGGTGCGTGCCCAGTTCTTCGCAGTGCTCCAGTCAATGGGACTGGAAGAAATACCGGCGGCCGGCCATCCGTTCAACCCGGAATTCCACGAGGCGGTCCTTGTCTTTCCGGTGGATCACCCGGATGAAGGCGGCAAGGTCATCGAGGTCCTCCAAAAAGGCTATCGGCTGGGGGACAAGATTGTTCGCCCCTCAAAGGTCAGGGTCGGCCGTTACGACGGCTAGGACCCTTGAAAGAATGAGGAGGGACCGGCTTGGCCGCCATGGATGACCCGAAAGGGTTTTATCGCCTTCTGGAGGTTCCGCCCGGAGCCTCACAGGAAGAAATCAAAAAGAGCTATCGCAGGCTCGCCCGAACCTACCACCCGGACGCCAACCCGGGGAATCCTGAGGCGGAAGAGCACTTCAAGCTTGTCAACGAAGCCTATGCCGTGCTTGGAGATCCCGAGAAGCGGGAGCAATACGACCGCTTCGGTACGGCCGGAAACGGGGCGGGCGGTTACGGTCCCTTCCAGGGGCAAGATCCGTTTGGCGATATTTTCGGAGACCTGTTCGACACCTTCATGGGGGGTGGACACCGCGCAAGGGCGAACGCTCCGCGGCAGGGAAGCGACCTGGAGATCGCGGTAGGCATTTCCTTAAGGGAAGCGGCATTCGGGGTTTCGAAAAAAGTCTCGGTCAGCCGGCGCGAAAAGTGTGAAAAATGCGGCGGAACAGGGGCCGAGCCGGGGACGAGCGTTGAAAACTGCCGAGACTGCGGGGGGCGGGGGCAAGTGGAGCAAGCGGCCCGGACTCCCTTCGGACAGTTTGTCACAGTTGTTCCCTGCGCACGGTGCGGCGGGACGGGACGGGTGATCAAGACGCCTTGTTCCGAATGCGGAGGAATGGGGCAAAAGAAGGCCAAGAGGGAAATCGAAGTTCGCATCCCGCCGGGTGTCGACACGGGAAACAGGCTGCGGGTCAACGGAGGGGGAGAAGCGGGTTTCAACGGAGGGCCGCCCGGAGACCTCTACGTTCACGTCGAGGTCGAACCGGATTCCCTTTTCATAAGGGACGGAAACGACCTCCACACGCAGTCCGTGATCTCTTTCCCGCAGGCCGTGCTGGGGTGCCAGGTTGATATCCCGACATTGGATGGCGTCGAAAAGAAGGACGTGCCCGCCGGGACGCGGCCGGGGGACACTTTCCGCCTGAAGGGCAAAGGGATGCCGAAGCTTCGGGGAGGTGGGCACGGGGACCTGATCGTCCACATAGATGTCGATATTCCGAAGAACCTCACTGAAAAGGCGAAAAGCCTCGTGGAGGAGCTTGCTTCCGAGATGGGAACGCCGGTCCAGCCTTCCGGGTTCCTTGACAGGCTTAAAACTTGGCTTTCCTGAGGCTGCGGGTGGAAGCGCATTCGTGGTAGGATGGAGTTCGATGAAAAAGAAGGGAGGGAGGCGCCGGCCTCCCTCCCTCGGTTCTTCGGGGGTGAAACCGGTGGAGGAAAAGGAATCTTTCTGGTGGTACATAACCCTGGAAACGAAAACCGGGAATGAGGAAACACTGGCTTCCCTCGCGGACCTTTCCGGAAGTATCGGCTCGGAGGTCTTTGAAGGAAATGGGCGTATCGGGATTCGGGCCTACTATAGGAGCCACTTTGAACTCGGATATTGGCTGAAGAGGCTTGGAGAAGTGCTCGCTGCCTGGCCCGAGATCAACGTGCGAGACATGGGCAGGATCGAAAACCGGGCCTGGCACACGACCTGGAAGGAAGCTTTCCCTCCCCTCGAAGTTGGCCAAAACCTGGTCGTGATGGCCCCCTGGCACCGGGGAAGCGAGCCGCCCGGGAAAACTCCGCTGTACATATATCCCGGAAGCGCTTTCGGGACGGGCTACCACGAAAGCACGCAGATCGTCCTGGAACTGATGGAAGGGATCCTGCACCCCGGGATGGAAACCGCAGATATCGGCACGGGCTCGGCCATCCTGGCGATCGGAGCGGTCAAGTTGGGGGCGAAAAGGGTCTGGGCAAGGGATATCGACCCAGCGGTGCTTGCCGAGGCGGCGGAAAATTGCAGGTTGAACGGGATCGAAACCGAAACCGTCCGGATCGAACAAGGAGATCTCCTGAAGGGTTTCGGCCATCGAGTAGATGTCCTGACGGCGAATATCATCATTGAGCCGCTCTTGACCTTGCTGCCGGAGGTCGCCGGAGTGCTGAAACCTGGCGGGACCGCCATCTTTTCCGGGCTTGTGAAGAAGGAGCGCGACCTCTTTCTTGGCGAGTTGAGTAAATGCGGCCTTGTCATGGTTCGAGAGCTGGAGAGGGGAGACTGGTGGGGTGTCGCTGCCCAGGTTGCGCCTTGAACGGTGCACGAACCTTGGAGAGGATTTGTGGAGAATCGACGAAGAACAGGCGCACCATCTTCAAAAGGTGTTGAGGCTCCCTTGCGGCGAAGAGGTCGAGGGGCTGCTGCACGGCGAGAGATGGCGGATGAGGCTTGAGCAAACGGGGAAAAACCTGTTGGCGAGGAAAATGTCCCTGCTTCCGGAAAAAGGAAGATTGCCGCGCATTGTCCTTTTGGCTTCCCTGCTGAAGGGGGGGGATTTTGAACTCCTCCTGAGAGGCGCGACAGAGACGGGGGTCTCGGAGATCTGGCCGATAGAGGCCTCGCGATCCGTACCCCGCTTCACCGAGGGGGAAGTGCCGAGAAAAATGGCCCGGTGGGGAAAGATCTTGGAGGAATCGACACGGCAGTGCGGAGCGACTGAAATCCCGAGGATCTTTCCACCCGTTCCCCTTGAGAAGGCGGTTGAAAGAGGACTTCCTGCCCTGCGTGTAGCAGGCTTGCTGGGGGAAGGAACGGTTCCCCTTGGCGCAGTATCCCCCGCGTGTGAAGTTGCCGTGGCCATCGGTCCCGAAGGGGATTGGGACGAGTGCGAAAAGGAAATCCTGCAACGGGCCGGGTTTTGCCCTGTAAGCCTCGGGCCCCTGGTGCTGAAGGCTTTTACTGCCGCGATCGTTGCATGCTCGTATCTCGCGTTGGCCTGGGAGGGACGGATTCATGGGGAATCTTGCGGGGACAAAGTTCCTGATCAGGGCCCTGGGGTGCAGGACTAACCAGTATGAAGCCGAGGCCATCGCGTCAGGCCTGGTCTCGAAAGGAGCGGTCGCGTCCGAGGAGAGTTGGGATGTCGCAATCCTCCTCACCTGCACCGTCACTGCGGAAGCGGACAGGAAGTGCCGACAGCAGGTTCGCCGGTTAAGGCGGGAAAACCCCGAAGGCCTCATTTTCGCAGTCGGATGCTGGGCCCAGGAACTTGGTGCCGCCGAAGCTTCCCGCATAGGGCTGGACGTGGTCCTCGGGAATCGCCTGAAAGCCGCATTGCAGGAAATCCTGGAAAGCATGCTCGGCCACGGTGGGCGTCCGGAAAAGCCTGTCATCCTGCGTTTTCCCTCCCGGCCGGAAGGAGGATGGGACAACCTGTCGCTCTTGAAGCCGACCCTCCACACCAGGGCTTTCATAAAAATCCAGGAAGGCTGCGATCATTTTTGTTCCTACTGCATCGTTCCTTTTGTTCGGGGCAAGCCGGTAAGCCGTGACCCTGCCGATATCCTGGCAGAGGTCAAGAACGTCGCCCTGAACGGCTGCAGGGAAGTTGTCCTGACGGGGGTCCACTTGGGACTTTTCCAGATTGGAGACCAATGGAACCTTGCGAGGCTGGTCAGGGAAATCTCGAAAATACCCGGAATACTGCGCATCCGGTTCGGTTCGATAGAACCCTTCGCTCTTGATGAACCCCTTATCCTTACGCTTGCAGAGACCCCCGGGTTCTGCCCTCACTTTCATATCCCCATGCAAAGCGGGGACGATGGGGTTCTTTCGGCGATGAGGAGAGGTTACGATTCCGCAGGTTTCAGCCGTGTCATTGAAAGGATCCGGAAACTCTGGCCAGGAGATGTTCACCTCTCGACCGACATCCTGGTTGGTTTTCCGGGAGAAACCGACGAAGCCTTCCGGAGAACCCTGAATCTTGCCAGGGGACTTGGCTTCGGCAAGCTCCATGTTTTCCCCTACAGCCGGCGTCCCGGTACTGCTGCGGTTTCGATGGAAGGGCACCTGAGCGAGGCCGTGGTAAAGGCAAGGTGTGAAGAAGGAATTCTCCTGGGGAACGAATTGCTGCGCCGGTTCGCGTCGGCTTTCCTCGGAAGGACGGTCTCCGTCCTGGTTGAAAAGGCCAGGGGGGGACAAGCAAAGGGGCTGACGCCCCAATTCCTGCCGGTACGCTGGAGCGGGAGTGAAGTCCCTGGAGAAATACGGGATGTTCCTGTCAGGGGTTTCGAAAACGGGGAACTCCGAGGATGAGATTTCCTGCATCGGGTTGCGGGACTATTGTTCCTTCCCGCAAGCTGGGATAAAATGTCTCCATCCTGCACGGACGGGGTGGACACCTTGGCGGGAAGCTGTGTTTTCTGCGAGATCATCGAAGGGCGCAGAAAGGCCGCGATTCTTCACGAAGATCCCGAGGTCCTGGCTTTCAGGGACATTCTTCCTCAGGCTCCCACGCATATCCTTATCGTTCCCAAAGCGCATTACCGCTCGGTGTCGGCCGTGACGGAACCTGCGATTTGGGGGAAGTTGATGGCGGTGGCGGGACTGCTGGTTTCAAGACTCGGGCTCGAAGAAGAAGGATACCGCCTTGTTGTGAACAACGGCCCGCAGGCGGGGCAGACTATCCCTCACCTTCACGTGCACCTGTTGGCGGGACGATCGTTCCGCTGGCCACCGGGATGAGCGTGGGTGGCATGAAAGGGGGGATTCGGGATGACGACTGTCGTTCGCAAGGATAACGAATCGATCGAGGATGCCTTGCGGCGTTTCAAGCGCGAAGTCTCCAAAGTGGGGGTTCTGCGCGAGGCGAGGCGCCATGAGCACTACCAGAAGCCGAGTGAGGCGAAGAAACTCAAGAGGGCGGCCGCGGCCAAGAAGCGCAAGCGCGCCTAGCGGGGAGGTTTCGTCGTGGACCTGGGGAAGCGCGTCCAGGAAGATCTTGTGCAGTCGATGAAAAGTCGTGACGAAAAGCGCTTGAGCACGCTTCGGCTTTTAAAGGCCGCGCTGCAGCTGGCGCAAGTTGAAAAGGGCAAGGACAGGGAACTGTCCGAAGAAGAGGTCCTGGTCGTCGTTCAGAGGCTCATCAAGCAGCGGCGCGAGGCCAGCGAACAGTACCGGGCCCATGGAGTCGAGGACCGGGCGAACCAGGAACTTGAAGAGGCCCATATCCTGGAAGCCTATTTGCCCGAACAGCTTTCCGACGAGGAGATCGCCGTGATGGCGCGAGAAGCAGCCGTCTCGGCTAAAGCCCAGGGCCCGCGAGACATGGGAAAGGTCATGGGTATCCTGATGCCGAAGCTAAAAGGCAAAGCCGAAGGCGGCAGGGTCAGGTCGGTCGTATCCCGGTTGCTGGAAAAGGGACTCTTTTAGCGGACCGGTTGCGTATTCCAGGCGGGGGGTGCTGAGAGGCATCCCCCGCCCTTTCCACCCTGGACTTCCAGTCCTATTTTCCTCAAGAAAACTCCCATCTCTAGACCCAGACATATCCAATGAATCCCCTTATAATAAGAATGCACCATATGTGGGGGGTGCGTTAATGAGATGCCCTATTTGTGGAGCCGGAGACACGCGTGTAATCGAAACACGTACGGCCGACGAGGATCGGATCGTTCGACGCCGTCGAGAGTGCGTATCGTGCAGTTCGCGTTTTACCACTTACGAGAGGCTTGAGCCGAGGACGTTGCTTTGGGTGGTCAAGAAGGACGGGAGAAGGGAAGCCTTTGACAGGGAAAAGCTCCTGAAGGGGATGGCCAAGTCGTGCGAGAAACTGCCCGTCCCGCTGGAGAAGATCGAGGAGGCCGTTGCGGAGATCGAAGATTCCCTTCGGAACGCGGGACAAGGGGAAGTTTCGAGCGTGCGTGTGGGAGAGTTGGCGATGGAGAAGCTGAGATCACTCCACCAGGTTGCGTATGTCCGGTTTGCATCCGTTTATAGGGAATTCACCGATCTTTCAAGCTTCACGCGGGAAATTTCAAAACTCCTCGAGGAAAGGGATGAAAAGAATGGCCGATAGCGCTGAATTGCAGGCCGGGCGGCAAATGCAGCTTTTCGGGAATCGGGCTGAATCGACCGACCTGCTGTTGATGGTCGATGCTCTGGCCCAGGAGGAACGTTCACCCTGGAAAGCGGAGCGTATCCAAAAAGCCCTGATCGTGGAGGCGGGCGTTGAACCGCAAATGGCCGGCGAAATCGCGGCCGAGGTAGAAGAGGACCTCATCCGCTGCAACAGGGAGCAAGTTACGACGACCCTCATTCGCGAAATGGTCAACGTCAAGCTTTTCCAGAGAGGGCTCGACGCGAAGCTGAAGGACCATAGCCGTATCGGGATTCCGCTCTTTGACCTCGAATCGATGATGCTGTCCCCGAACCACGAGAACAGCAACACCACACACAACCCCGAGTCGATCAATCTCTCGATTGCAGAGATGGTGTTGAAAGAGTATGCCCTGACCAAGGTCTTTTCCCAGGATATCGCCGAGGCGCACCTTTCCGGCGACATTCATCTGCATGACCTGGGAATGGTCAACAGGCCCTATTGTTCCGGGCAAAGCATGGCTTACGTCGAAAAATACGGGCTCAACTTTCCCTGCATCACGAGCATTTCCGCCCCGGCCAAACATGCTGACGTTCTCCTTGCCCACGTGCTCAAGATGACGTCGGTCCTCCAGAACAACTTTGCCGGGGCGATCGGGTGGGATGCCGTGAACGTCTTTTTTGCCCCTTACATTGCGGGAGAATCCGACGAGCGCCTCAAGCAGCTTGCCCAAATGCTGGTTTTCGAGTTCAACCAGCTTGCGGGAGGGCGCGGAGGGCAGGTCGCCTTCACGGATGTGAACCTGTACTTCGAAATCCCGAAGCACTTTCGGGATGTTCCTGCAATCGGCCCGGGAGGTGTCCCGACCGGAAAGACCTACGCCGATTACGCCCCAGAATCGAAACGTTTCCTGAAGGCGCTCATGGAGGTTTACCTGGAAGGGGACAGCCGGGGGCAGCCCTTCTTTTTCCCGAAACCGCTCCTGCATATCACCGACGACTTCTTCAAGGAGCCCGGATGGGAGGAAATGCTTCAGCTGGCTTGCCTGGTCGCTTCTGAAAAGGGCAACACGTATTTCGTGTTCGACCGGGGGGGCGTGGCCAAGCTTTCCGAGTGTTGCCGCCTCAGCTTCGAGTTGACGCCCGAAGATCTCGAGGAGGCCCACATGCCCTGGAAAATGCGTTACTGCGCCCTCCAGAACGTGACGATCAACCTCCCCCGGCTTGCCTACCGGAGCGGGTCGGATCCCGACCTGATGTTCGACCTTCTCGACCATGAGATGGAGTTGGCAGGGCGTGCCCATCTCGAAAAGCGCCGTTTCCTGGAGGACATCCTCTCCCTGGGGAAGAAGGGGCCTCTCAACACCCTTTGCGTGGACCACGACGGGGAGACCTATATCCGGATGCACAAGGCGAGCCACCTTATCGGTATTCTTGGGCTCAACGAGCTGGCCCAGGCGATGACGGGGTTCGAGCTTCATGAAGATCGAAAGGCGATGGATTTCTCCCTCGCCGTGATCAAGTTCATGGAGTTGAAGTGCGAGGAGCTGTCGAACCGCTATGGGCTGAAGATTGTTTTGGAACAGACGCCCGCCGAGAGCACGGCTTACCGGATGGCCAAGCTCGATCTTCGTTACTTTCCTGACCAGGCAAGCCGTTTTATCCGCGGGAACCGAGAAACGGGCGAAATCTACTACACGAACAGCAGCCATTTCGCTTATGACATCTCTATGGACCCGGTCGAAAAGGTCCTCGAGGAAGGGCGTTTCCACCCGATGATCAAGGCAGGGGCCATCACTCACGTCTGGCTCGGTGAGCACCGGCCCGATCCGGGGGCGCTGGCGTCTTTCGTCAGGAAGATCTTCCTTCATTCGGAAAGTGCGCAAGTTGCATTCAGCCCGGAATTCACGGTGTGCAACGATTGCGGGAAGGTCGTCAGGGGACTGCGGGAGCAATGTCCCTCATGCGAAAGCCTGAACGTCGACGGGATCACGCGGATCACCGGTTACTTCACAAGGACCTCCTCCTGGAACGCAGGGAAGAGAGCCGAACTGCGGGACAGGACCAGGGTGGCCATCCCCGTTGGTTCCGATTCCTGACTTTCCCCTGATCGGCGGCTACCTTCCCACTTCCTTTCTCGACTGGGAGGGGAGGGTTGCCGCCGTTGTTTTCTTGACGGGCTGCAACTTCCGCTGTCCTTTCTGCCACAACGCCCCCCTTGCGACGGGCATGGCCGAAGGCCTAGAGCCCGGGCCTGTCCTTTCGGATATCCTCAGGCGCAGGCAGTTCCTTGACGGAGTCGTCGTGAGCGGGGGCGAACCGACCCTCTATCCCCGGCTGGCGGAACTCCTCGCCTGGTTTCGCGACGTGGCGAAAATTCCCGTTAAGCTGGATACGAACGGATCCCGTCCGGATGTCCTCGAGGGGCTCCTTGCCGGGGGCTTGGTTGAATCAGTCGCTATGGACATCAAGGCCCCTTGGGAGAAATACGACAAGCTGGCCGGAACCTCCGTCGACACAGGGAGAGTCCGCACATCTCTGGCACTCCTGAGTCCTCTTGGACCCGCGCTTGAACTCAGAACGACCTTTGTCCCGGACCTGCTCACGATCGAGGATCTGCGCAGGATCCGGCTTCAGCTGGAAGACGACCCGAGATGGATTGTCCAGCTTTTCCAACCAGCCCACGCGCTCGATCCCGCACTTCGAAGCGCTCCGCCCCCGTCGAGGCGTGAAGTCGAAGAGGCTTTTGAAGGAATCAGGGTGCGGGGGTAGAGCGGTATAATCCCACTGGAAGCCCATTTCGAAGGAGGCAGGAACTCATGTCCGTCGAAAAGAGATTCATCACGGAAGAATTGGCCAGGCTCAAAGCTGAAGGTCTGTATACGACGATTCGGACGATTGAGAGCGCCCAGGGACCTTGGGTCACGATCGAAGGGCGCCGGAGACTGAACCTGTGTTCAAACAATTATCTCGGCCTGTGCAGCGATTCGAGGATATGCGACCGTGCGCGGGCAATGATCGATGTATTCGGCGTCGGCCCGGGAGCGGTCCGCACCATAGCGGGAACGTTGAGCCCGCACGTTGAACTGGAAAGGAAACTGGCGGAATTCAAGGGGACGGAAGCTTCCATGGTCGTTCAGTCGGGTTTCTGTGCAAACCTTTCGGCGGTTCCCCCTTTGGTCGGAAAGGGAGACCTCGTTTTCAGCGACGAACTGAACCATGCTTCGATCATTGACGCCTGCCGGCTGAGCGGCGCGACGATCCTTCGCTATGCCCACAATAGCCCTTCAGGATTAAGGGAAGTCCTGGAGAGCAGGAAGAACGACCCTTGCAGGAAGTTGGTCGTCACTGACGGGGTTTTCTCGATGGACGGAGACGTGGCGCCCCTTCCCGACCTCGTTGAGGCAGCCGAATCGTACGGAGCCATGATCATGGTCGATGACGCCCACGGGGAGGGAGTCCTGGGCCGTGGCGGGCGAGGGATCGTCGACCATTTCGGCCTGCATGGGCGTGTCGACGTGGAAGTCGGGACATTGTCGAAAGCGTTTGGAGTCGTAGGAGGGTTCATCTCGGGGACGGCCGAACTGATTGACTACCTTAGGCAAAAAGCGAGGCCGAATCTTTTCAGCAGTGCCCTGACCATCCCGGATGTCGCCGCGAACCTGGCTTCGGTCGAGATCCTGAGGGAAAGCGATGAACTGGTCCGCAAACTTTGGTCGAACGGCAGGCTCTTCAAGGAGTTGATGAAGAATTACGGGTTCGATATCGGCCATAGCGAAACGCCGATTACCCCTGTCATGCTTGGAGAGGCCGCCGTGGCAAAAGAATTCAGCGCGCGTCTTTTCGAGGAGGGGATTTTTGCACAAGCCATTGCATTCCCGACCGTACCCAAGGGATCCGCAAGGATCCGCGTCATGGTTTCCGCTGCGCATGAACCGGCTGACTTGGAGAGGGCCGCGGAGGTTTTCGCAAAGATCGCACGTGAAATGGGGAAAGCCCGGGCATAGCCTGAGAATCAGTAATTCCCACTATGAATCACGCCGCTCATCGTGTAGAATTCTTCTTAAGCTTACGGCTCATAGATTAAACCTTTGTGGAGGAGGGGTACTCGGATGAAGTTCGGGAAAGTGGGGTTGGCAATCGCACTGGTACTGGTTCTAGCTGCGAGCGCGTTTGCGGCGGATACGGTGAAAATCGGCGTGTTCCTTCCGTTGACGGGCCAGATGGGCTTCGGTGGACAGCTTGAGCTGGACGGAGTAAAGATGGCCCATAAGGAAGCCCCAAAGGTCCTGGGGAAAACCGTTGAGCTGATCGTGGTCGACAACAAGTCCGACAAGGTCGAGGCGGCAAATGCGGTCAAGCGCCTGATCGAGAAGGAGAAGGTCGTTGCGATCATCGGAACCTACGGTTCCTCCCTCGCCATGGCTGGCGGCGAAATATCGGAGAAGGCGGGCATCCCTCAGCTCGGGACCTCCTGCACGAACCCGCTCGTGACCCAGGGCAAGAAGTACATCTTCCGGACCTGCTTCATCGACCCCTTCCAGGGCGCCGGCGCCGCCACCTATGCCTTCCAGAAGATGAAGGCGAAGAATGCCGCCATACTCATCGACGTTTCCCAGGATTACAGCGTCGGGCTGGCCAACTTCTTCGAGAAGTCCTTCACGAAGATGGGCGGCAAAATCGTTGCGAAACTGAACTACAACTCCGGCGACCAGGATTTCACGGCCCAGCTGACCGAGATCATCAGCAAGAAGCCTGATGTCCTCTTCATCCCCTCCTACTTTGCCGAAGGGGCCATCATCATGAAGCAGGTCGGCGAGTTGGGCGGCAAATTCAGGATCATGGGCGGCGACGCCATGGACAACCCCGAAATCGTCAAGATCGGCGGGAAGGCTGTCGAAGGTTTTGCTTACACCACTTTCCCCTACGACCCGACCATGAAGGGCATGAGCCCGATCGCCAAGAAGTTCACCGAAAACTGGAAGAAAGCGTTCCCCGGCAAGGATCCGAACGTCAATGCGGCTCTCGGTTACGATTCCTACATGCTGATCCTCGATGCGATCAAGCGCGCGGGCAAGGCCGAGCCCAAGCTCATCCGGGACCAGCTTGAAGCGACGAAGAACTTCCCCGGCGTCACCGGCAGCACGACGATGAACGCGACGCACGATGCAGAGAAGCCGGTCGGGATCATGATGATCCAGAACGGCGAGCGGAAGTTCGTCGACGTCATCCAGCCTAAGCTGTAGAAAGACGCCCGACCAGGGAGACTCTTGAACGGGGAGGAGGGCAACCTCCTCCCTTTCTTGATGAGCAAGGGGGCACTTCATGAGTTTCGAAATGTTTATACAGCACCTCTTCAATGCCCTGACCCTCGGAAGCCTTTACGGGCTAATCGCGATCGGCTACACGATGGTCTACGGAATCCTCAGGCTGATCAACTTCGCTCACGGAGACATCTTCATGCTGGGGGCTTATTTCGTCTTTTTCGGCGTGACGCTGACCAAGCTGCCGTGGGGCGTGGCTGTCGTGCTGGCGGTTGCTCTTTCCGCTGTCTGCGGGATCGTCATCGACCGGATCGCCTATCGCCCGTTGAGGGATGCCCCTCGGATCTCCGCCCTGATCAGCGCCATAGGGGTTTCCTTCTTCATCGAGAACCTGGGGCTTGTGATCTTCACCGGTTTGCCGAAGCCGGTCTATCGCCCTGACTGGCTGGTTGAAGTCATCTCGATCGGGAATATCCGGATTCTTCCTCTTGCGCTCATCGTCCCGGCTATCGCTTTTGCCCTTGTCATGGGGCTGCTCTGGATCGTCTACAAGACAAAGCCCGGCCTGGCCATGCGCTCCATTTCCAAGGACATCGAAACGACCAGGCTGATGGGGGTTTCCGTCGACAAGATCATCGCCCTGACTTTCGGCCTGGGTTCGGCCCTTGCGGCTGCATCGGGGATCATGTGGGCCCTTAGGTACCCGCAGATCCATCCCTTCATGGGCGTTTTCCCTGGTTTCAAGGCTTTTATCGCGGCCGTCCTGGGCGGGATCGGCTCCATACAGGGAGCCATGATCGGGGGAATGCTCCTGGGGCTTATCGAAATCATGGCCGTTGCCTTTTTCCCGGCTCTTTCCGGTTACAGGGACGCCTTTGCCTTTGTCCTGCTCATCGTGATCCTCCTCATGAAGCCAACCGGCCTCATGGGTGAAAAACTGGAGGAGAAGGTATGAAGAAGAACACGAAACCCGCCTATCTCCTGCCTTCGCTGGTGGCAGTCGGTATCCTCCTGGTTTTTCTGTGGTGGGCCAACGGCCATCTGGACAACTACAAGATCCAGGTGCTTAACCTTATTGCCATCAACTCCATCCTCGCCCTCAGCCTGAACCTGATCTACGGGTTTACCGGCATGTTTTCCCTCGGTCACGCCGGGTTCATGGCGATCGGGGCGTACGTTTCGTCTCTCCTGATCCTGCCTCCGATCCAGAAGGAAATGATCTACATTCTTCAGCCCTTGATTTGGCCGTTCTCCGTGATGCAGGCTCCGTTTTTCGTGGCGGTTCTTGCCGGCGGGCTTGCAGCGTCTCTTCTGGGGCTTTTAATCGCCATTCCGGTCCTGAGGCTTGGCGGGGATTACCTCGGAATTGCCACGCTGGGTTTTGCGGAGATCATCCGGGTGGTCTTCACGAACCTCACGCCGATCACGAACGGGGCGCTGGGGCTGAAGGGAATCCCGGACTACGCGAACATCTGGTGGAATTACGGCTGGTGCCTGTTGACGCTGTTTTTCATGGTCCGCCTCGTCAACAGCAACTTCGGAAACGTGCTGAAAGCCATCCGGGACGACGAGGTGGCCGCCAGGGCCATGGGAATCAACACCTTCAAGTATAGGGTCGTGTCTTTCTCGATCGGCGCCTTTTTCGCCGGGATAGGCGGAGCGCTCATGGCCAGCCTGATCACCACGATCGACCCAAAGATGTTCAGTTTCCTCCTCACCTTCAATGTTTTGATGATCGTTGTCGCAGGTGGACTCGGCTCACTGACCGGCAGCATCCTAGGAAGCGCTGTGATCACGATCCTCCTGGAGTGGCTACGATTCGTCGAAAACCCGATCGATATCGGGTCTTTCCATCTTGAGGGCATACCCGGAATGAGAATGGTCATTTTCTCGCTCCTGCTGATCCTCATCATCCTGTTCAGGCGGGAAGGGATCATGGGAATGAGGGAGTTGAGCTGGGATGCGCTTTCGAACCGGTTTTCCAGGGGAGGTGAAGCCCGATGAACGGTAATGCCCCTGTCCTGGAAACGAAAAACGTCATGATCCGGTTCGGCGGATTGACCGCGGTAAACAACTTCAACATTGCTGTTCCCAAAGGCAGCATCGTCGGGCTCATCGGCCCGAACGGAGCGGGAAAAACCACCTGTTTCAACATCATTACCGGATTCTACAAGCCGACGCAGGGCGAGGTTTTCCTCGAAGGGAAACCGATCACGGGCCTTCCTCCCTACAAGGTCTGCGAAGCCGGCATTGCGAGGACCTTCCAGAACATCCGACTGTTCTACAACGAGACGGTTCTTCAGAATGTGATGATCGGGGGATTCGTCAGGCAGAAAAGCCACTGGTGGATGTCTCCCCTGATGATCCCTTCCTGCACGAGGGAGGAGCGGGAACTTCGCGACTCGGCCATGCGCCTGCTCGAGGCCGTGGGATTGGACAAACTGGCGAACGAAACCTCGAGTTCCCTGCCCTACGGTGCGCAAAGAAGATTGGAGATCGCACGAGCATTGGCGACGAAACCGAAATTCCTCCTGCTTGACGAGCCCGCGGCCGGCATGAATCCGCAGGAATCCCAGGAGTTGATGTCGTTCATCAAGAACATCCGGTCCGACTTCGATCTCACGATCCTCCTGATCGAGCACGACATGAAAGTAGTCATGGGTGTTTGCGAACATATCTGGGTTCTCGACTACGGAGTTCTCATCGCCGAGGGCAACCCCGAGCAGATTCGGTCAAACCCCAAGGTCATCGAAGCCTACCTCGGAGAGGAGGCGACGCAGAATGCTTAAGATCGAAGACCTTCACGTCTTCTACGGGGGGATCCATGCGCTCAAGGGCCTGTCGCTCGAAGTCTCCGACGGGCAGATCGTGACACTGATCGGGGCAAATGGAGCGGGAAAGAGCAGTACCCTGCGCTCGATCTCCGGGCTTGTGAAAAACAAGAAGGGAAAAATCCTTTTCGAGGGACAGAACATTCTTGGAAAGACCCCTGAAAGCCTGGTTGAGATGGGAATCGCGATGTGTCCCGAAGGGCGGAGGATCCTGCCGCACCTGACCGTTATGGAGAACCTGATGCTGGGGGCTTACATCAGGAATGACAAGGAAGGGATAGCGAAAGACCTGGACTGGGTTTTCGAGCTATTCCCCAGGCTGAAGGAAAGAACCTGGCAGAAAGGCGGCACCCTCTCGGGAGGCGAACAGCAGATGCTTGCCCTCGGCAGGGCACTCATGAGCCGCCCGAAACTGCTGATGCTCGACGAGCCCTCGCTGGGGCTTGCCCCTCTCCTTGTCAAGGAAGTTTTCGAAATCATCCGCACCATCAACGCGGAGGGCAAAACCGTTCTCCTGGTGGAGCAAAATGCATTCGCGGCACTGAAAGTGGCGAATTACGCCTATGTGCTGGAAGTGGGCGAAATCGTCCTTGAAGGAACCGGCGAAGCTTTGATCGAGGACCCCAAGGTCAAGGAGGCCTACCTCGGAGGCTAGGGAAGGCAGCCTTTGCAGGAAAGGGAAATTACGGGCCGGCGTTCTCTCGCCGGCCCGTTCTTGTGCGATAATCTCTGGGAGTCCACAACAGAAAATCAATCGGAGGAGAAACCATGGGAGTATCGGCGCTGAACTTGCCGAACCTGCTTAGTTTGTCTCGGGTCTTTCTCGCCCCGTTGGTCGTGGTTTTCCTGACGCTCAGAATCGAATGGGGAGACTTGATCGCGGGCGCCGTGTTCATTCTTGCAGCCCTAACCGATACGGCGGACGGCTATATTGCCCGCAAACGAGGCATCGTGACGAACCTGGGCAAGTTCATTGACCCGCTTGCCGACAAGATCCTCATTACCGCCGCCCTGGTCGGCCTGGTGGAACTTCAACGGATCCCAGCCTGGATCGTCGTCGTTATCCTGGCGCGGGAATTCATCGTGACGGGACTCAGGATGATCGCGGCTGCGGAAGGTGTCGTTCTCGCCGCTTCCCGGGGAGGTAAAACGAAGACGGTTGCCCAGATCGTTGCGATCGTCATGATGATCTTCAACCTGCCGCTTGCGGGGATGGCCATATGGATTGCCATGCTTTTGACTCTTTGGTCTGGAATGGACTACCTCCTCAAGGGGTGGGACCTGCTCTGTGCTCCGCCGTCAACCAAGGCTTGAGGGGAATCGTTAAAGGAGGCGTCTCTGGATGAACACCGCAATCGAACTTTGGATCAGGGGACACGAGGCTGAAATGGTTGAATCCCTTTGCGGAATCGTCAGGATTCCCGCAATCAGCCCCCTTGATGGAGGGCAGGGCGAACTTGCCAAGGCCGAGTGGATCGAGGGGCTAATCGAACGCTTGGGGTTGCCGCGTCCCGAACGCGTCGATGCCGTGGAACCGAAAGCTCGTGGCGGTGTAAGGCCGAACCTCATTGTGAAAATCCCTGGACGAACTTCCCAGACAACTTGGTTCGTTTCTCATCTCGACGTGGTCCCGGAGGGAGACCGTTCCCTCTGGGAAACGGATCCGTTCGAGCCTTTCGTAAGGGACGGCCGGGTCTATGGTCGGGGCAGCAACGACAATGGACAGGAAATCATCGCGAGCTTGTTCGCGGCTGCAGCTTACGGTCGGCTCGGAATCCTTCCGGAAACGCAGATCGGGCTGGCCCTAGTGGCGGACGAGGAGTTGGGCAGTACCTACGGGATCACTCACCTGCTCCAGAAAGGGATTTTCGCGAAAGAAGATCTCGTCGTCGTGCCCGATGGGGGTAATGACAAAGGGGATTTTATCGAAGTGGCGGAGAAATCCGTTCTCTGGATACAGTTTACCGTAGAAGGCAAGCAGGTCCACGCAAGCCGCCCGGACCTCGGAAACAACGCCTGCAGGGCCGCAAACCTCTTTTCGGTGGAGCTTGATAAAGCTCTGCACAAGGCTTTCCCTGAGACGGACATCCTTTTCGAGCCTTCCTGCTCGACTTTCGAACCGACGCGCCGCTTTGCAAACGTCGCCAACGTAAACACGATTCCAGGCAGGGAAACCCTTGCGTTTGATTGCCGTATTCTTCCACAGGTTAGGCTTGCGGATGTCGAGTCGATCATTCGCGATGTCCAGGCAAAGATCGAAAGAAAGACGAGGGTGAAGATCGCCAGCGAAAACGTCCAGAGGGCAGAAGCGGCTCCGGTCACCCCGTCGGATTCCCCGGTGGTGTCGAGAATTCGGGAAAGCGTCCGCAGGGTTTACGGTTTTGAGCCCAGAATTGGGGGCGTAGGCGGGGGGACCTGTGCGGCCCATTTCCGGAAAGAGGGCATTCCTGCCGTGGTATGGGCCCAGGAATCGGACACGGCGCACATGCCCAACGAGTTCGCAGTCATCGGGCATATGCTGAACGAAGCTCTCGTTTTCGCCGATATGTGCGGGGCCGAGTAGCCGGCATTCAAGCCTTCTCTTCCATCCGGGGCCAGATTTTCAACCTCAGGAACAAGACAAGCCCGAAAAGCAGCATCGCCATCCCCCGCAGGACCGTGCCGTAGCCGAGAAGTTGGGCTGAGGCGGCGGCGGCCAGCGGGGCGATGGCCCAAAGAAGATCGACAAAGGTTCCGAAAAGAGTGAAAAGGGCTGTCCTGGAGTCTTCCGCCGCTTCCTTGGCCAGGAGTGAATAGAGGAGCGGATAGGCGAGTCCCATCCCGATCCCGTAAAGACATCCTCCGAAGATGAAAGCCGGCGTGTTCCCAAGGATCATGGAAACGAGGGCCCCGATTGAGATGCAGGCAAAAGAGGGGAAGAGGAGCCTTTTCCCGTAGCGGTCCACGAATCCCCCCAGCAAACACCTCGTCAAGAGTGCCGCGAAAGCCTCGGACCAGAGGAAACCGCTTCCCGCGATTCCCCACTCTTTTGCAGCATTCGCAACGTAGGGCATGATTCCCGCCGCCGAGAAGGCGAAAACGCTACCCGATAGAAGGATGCTCTGCAGGAAAGGAACTCTCCAGCTCTTCGACAGGCATTCCCTCAAGGAAACCCGATTCTGAGTGCCCGCTCTTCCCGGAGACAGCCTCCATGAAAAAAAGATAGAAAGGGTGCAGCCGACAAGTGACACAATGTAGATGAAACCGGGGCGGTTATTAAGGACATATGCTTCAGCCAGGGGGATAAGCCCCAATTGCGGGAGTAACGGGGCTAGCCCTGCGATGCCGAAGCCGCGGCCGAGTAGATGCGCAGGTAGGGAGCGGGCCTGGTGGAGGGTGTTCGCGATGTAGAAAAGCCCCCATCCAGCCCCCATGAGGGAACGGCCGAGCAAAACCAGCCAGAACGGCGGAGTGGCAAAAAGGAGAGAGACTCCCACCGCTAGAGAAAAGGCTCCTGCAATCATGCCGAAACGTGTCCCGTAAGCCGTGAGAAAGCGGTTGACCCAGCCCCTGGTTCCAAGGAGAACGAACTCGAAAACGATCCAAGCTATTCCCACCGCAAGGGGTTCGTACCCTCTGAGAGAAAGAGCCAGCGGGAAGAGGAAAAAGACTGAAATGCAGGCATAAGCGGAAAAGGATGCCGCTGCGGCGAGCAGGAAGTCCTTCGGGAACGAGGCGAATCGGCGCGGCTGATCCAAAGAAAATTCTCCTTTGATTGTCTTTTTGCCGGTTTGGTTTCTGGCAAGAAGTCAAGGGGTTTCTGCTATAATACGCCCAGACGAGGAAAGGCAGTGCAAACCAGACGAGTCCCCAGCCGAGAAGAAGAAGAGTGCATGGAGGGACAGTGTGATGGTCCAGAGAATCATGCCCGAACCTTTCCGTATCAAGATGGTTGAGCCGGTGACCATACCGGACGCAAAGCAGAGGGAAAAAGCTCTCGAAGTCGGTCATTACAATATGTTCGGCCTGAGGTCGGCCGATATCTACATCGACCTCCTCACCGATTCCGGCACGGGAGCGATGAGCAAGCACCAGTGGGCCGCCCTGATGCGGGGCGACGAGGCTTATGCCGGTGCAGACAGTTTCTACGCCCTGAAAGACTCCGTCAAGGACATCCTCGGTTTCGATTTTGTCATCCCCTGCCACCAGGGACGCGCCACGGAAAATGTCCTTTTCGGCACCCTGGCCAAGGCAGGGGACCGGATTCCCTTCAACATGCCCTTTGACACGACAAGGGGCCACATCTTCAATGTTGGGGCAGAGCCCGTCGACTGCGTCATCGAAGAGGCCTACAGGCCGGAAATGCAGCATCCCTTCAAAGGCAACGTTGACCCCAAAAAGCTCGAAGACGCGATCCTGACCTACGGCAAGGAGCGGATTCCCCTCATCATGGTCACGGTCACGAACAATTCCGGCGGGGGGCAACCGGTCAGCCTCGAGAACCTGCGCATGGTCTCTGCCATCGCAAAGAAGCACGGAATCCCCCTTTTCCTTGACGCAGCCCGGATGGCCGAAAACGCCTACTTCATCAAGATGAGGGAGGATGCCTGCAAGGGGATGAGCCTTGCAGAAATCCTAAAAGCCACAATGGATTGTGCCGACGGCATCACCTGCTCGGCCAAAAAGGATCCCCTCGTCAATATCGGCGGGATGATCTGTTGCCGGACGGAAGAGATGTATCACCGCCTGCTTCCGCGGGTCATCCTTTTCGAAGGGTTTGCGACATACGGCGGACTCGCTGGAAGGGACCTGGAAGCCCTTTCGGTCGGCCTGAGGGAAATGGTCGACGAGCAGTACATGGCACACAGGGTGGCACAGGTCAAATATCTCGGAGACCTCCTCGAAGAAGGGGGAGTGCCGTTCGTGAAGCCTGCCGGTGGCCACGCCATCTTTATCGACGCGAAAGCCTTCCTGCCTCACGTCCCGCAAAAGCTTTATCCCGCGGATGTCCTCTCGATCGAGATTTACCGCGAAGGAGCGATCCGCGGAATCGGGCTCGGTGCCCTTGCCTTCGCCACCGAAGACGAGAAAACTGGAGAATTGGTGATGCCCAAGCTTGAGCTGTACAGGCTGGCCATCAACCGCAGGACCTACACGAACTGCCACATGGAATACGTCGCCCAGTCGATCATTGACGTTTACAAACGGCGCGACTCTATCAAGTACGGGTTGGTTGTCGATTATGCCCCGCCCGTAAAGGGACTTCACCACTTCCTGGCCAGGCTACGGCCGGTCGCGCTTTAGCGCAAGGAGTCTCGCGGTAACGAAATGGGGGGAGAGGCGGAGAAGCAGGCCGTCTCTCCCTTTTTTTTGACGCTCCTTCCGGGAAAATCTATAATGAAGCGTTTCAACAGCCGGAAGACCGGCCCTGGAAATGACGATTAGGAGTTGTTGTGATGTTCGAATCGCTAGTCAAGGCACTCGGGCTCGACCCGAACGATCGAGCCCTCAAGCGGTACAGGGAGAGAGTTGCCCGCATCAATGCCCTGGAAGCGGAGGTATCCGCCAGGGACGATGCGAGCCTGGCGTCCGCAGTGCAGGTTTTTCGAAAACGTCTCGCCGAAGGGGAGGGCATGGACGAACTCCTCGAGGAAGTTTTCGCGGTTGTTCGCGAGGTCTCCCGGCGCCAGCTAGGACTTCGCCATTTCGACGTTCAGCTTATGGGGGGAATGGCACTCCATGAGGGTAAAATCGCCGAAATGCAAACTGGCGAGGGGAAGACCCTCGTCGCGACTCTTCCTGTGGTGCTGAACGCCCTGAAGGGAGAAGGGGTTCATGTCATCACGGTCAACGACTACCTTGCCAGGCGCGATGCGGATTGGATGGGCAAGATCTACCGGTTTCTGGGCCTTTCGGTCGGAGTCATCTATGCCTTCATGCCTCAGGAAGAACGCGTTCGTGCGTACAAGGCCGACATCACCTACGGGACGAACAGCGAATTCGGGTTCGACTACCTCAGGGACAACATGGCGACTTCAGCCGAGCAGCAAGTGCAAAGGGGCCACTCTTTCTGCATCGTGGACGAGGTGGACTCGATTCTAATCGACGAAGCCCGGACTCCGCTGATTATCTCGGGACCTTCCGAAGAGTCTGTGGAACCTTATCTGGCGGCGAATGCAATTGCCCTGAAACTGAGCAAGGGCACGGATTTCGAGGTGGACGAAAAGGAACGCAACGTGGTCCTGACGGAGAAAGGAATACTCCGCTGCGAGGAGATCACGAAGACGCCGGAACTTTTCTCGGAGGCCCGGCATGCCGACATGGCCCACAAGATCGTCCAGGCCCTCAAGGCGCACCATCTCTTCCAGAAGGACATCCACTACGTCAACAAGGACGGAGACATCGTCATCGTCGACGAGTTCACGGGGCGGCTGATGTTCGGAAGACGCTACTCCGAAGGGCTGCACCAGGCGATTGAAGCGAAGGAACATGTCAAGGTGGGGAGCGAGAACCAGACACTTGCGACGATCACCCTGCAGAATTACTTCCGGATGTACCGTAAACTGGCTGGAATGACCGGTACGGCTTCAACGGAGGCCGAGGAGTTCAAGGAGATCTACGGTCTCGAAGTGATCCAGCTTCCCACTCATCGTCCCATGGTGCGTAAAAGTTTCCCGGATGCGATCTTCCGAACGCGACGCGAAAAATTCAATGCGGTAGCGGACGAAGTTGCGGAATGCCATGAAAAGGGGCAGCCGGTACTGGTCGGGACGACCTCTATTGAAAATTCCGAAATGGTCAGCCGCCTTTTGAAGGCCCGGAAAATCCCCCACCAGGTTCTCAACGCGAAATATCACGAAAAAGAAGCGGAGATCGTCTCGCAGGCTGGTCGCCTCAAAGCCGTCACAGTTGCCACCAACATGGCCGGACGGGGGACGGACATCCTGCTAGGAGGCAATCCTGAGGCCTTGGCGCGGGAAGTCCTGAGAAAAAGGGAAATAATCGACGGGAAGAAGGCCGAGGAGGCTTACGGGGAGATCCTAGAAAAGATCAAGGCGGAGTGTGACGCAGAGCATGAACGGGTTGTCGAACTGGGTGGGCTCCATATCGTCGGGACGGAACGGCATGAAGCCAGGCGAATCGACAACCAGCTGATGGGGCGATCGGGGCGGCAGGGTGACCCGGGCAGCAGCCGCTTTTTCCTTTCGCTCGAGGATGATCTGCTTCGCCTTTTCGGCTCGGACCGGGTCCAGGGCCTAATGGAAAAACTGGGGATGGAAGAAGGGGAGGCGATCGAACATTCTCTCCTGACCAAGGCAATCGAGAACGCCCAGAAAAAAGTCGAGCAGATGCATTTCGACATCAGGAAACAACTGCTGATGTACGACAATGTCATGAACCAGCAAAGGGAAGCGGTTTATGCCGAACGCGCCAGGATCCTGAAAGATCCCGACATTCTCGAGGGGACGAGGGAAATGGTCCTGGACGTGGCCCGGTCGATTATCGAGCAGTCCTTCCCGCCCGACCAGGAACCGGATGTGAAGGGGGCCCAGCTGAGGTTCCGCAGCCTCTTCGGGAAAGGCTACGACGAAGAAATCGCCTCGGCTGCAGCGGCTGGAGAACGGGAACGGGATATTGAGCCGATCCTGCGCAAAGTAAGGGAACATTTTGATTCCCGTGTTTCCTCCCTGGGAGAGACAATGGCGGGAGAGGTGGCAAGGTTCATCACGCTGCACGTTTTGGACAGCCACTGGAAGGAACATCTTCTCGCGATGGATGAACTGCGCTCGGGTATCGGTTTGAGGGCGATAGGACAGAAGGACCCTCTGCTGGAGTACCAGTTTGAATCCTTCAACCTTTTCCAGGAGATGCTCGAGCGGGTGCGGACTGCGGTCGCCGAAATGGCCTTCAGGATCTCGATCGTTCCGGAGGAAAGCGGCTCCCGAAGGCAGGCTCTTCGTGAAAGCCGGGAGGCCCTGCTTTTCCCGGAAGGGGCCCCTGGAGCCGGGGAAGGCCGGGTCGAGTCTGGGGAAGCCCATGCGGAACCTGTGAGGCGGGGGCCGAAAGTGGGAAGAAACGATCCCTGTCCCTGTGGCAGCGGCCGGAAGTTCAAACACTGTTGCGGACGAGGAGCGTGATCTCTTGAAGCCATCAAAAGGTCGGCCGTTTGGGGCAATAGCGGTGCAGCGTCACTTTTGGGCTCGGATTTTCCTTTCGGTTTCCCTCATGCTCCTCTCGGTAGGATCTGCGTGTGCGTTGGGGCCTGACCCGCTGCAGGACGTGAAGAGGTTGCTCGAAGAGGCTCCAAGCCTGGCTTCCTACCCGGGAAAAACGGCAATCATCCTCCAAAGGCATGTTTCCAACCGCCTTCTTGCCGACGGCGGCATGGAGAGGACAATCCGTTGGGTCCTTCTCCAGAAAGGAGCTTTGCCGAAAAGCTGGGAAACCTTGACTGTCGCTGCGCCAGAGGGGGGGACAGCGGGTTTCGTCCGCGCCGAAGCCTATTCGGTTCCGGCTTTGAAACGGGTCCGGACCCTTGATATTTCCGAATTCCGGCAGGACGGGGCGAAGGGAGCCTCGCTGAAGGTTCCCGAAACGACAGAGGAAACCATCCTCCTTATCGAAAGCGTCCAAACCTTCCCCCGGCGTTTCGGCCTCGATGATCACGTCTGGGTCCAACTCGAACTCCCGCAATGGGAATTGAGGATCGATGTCGAAGTTCCGCGCGGGACGAAACTGAACTGGGCTGGTACGGGTGTGGGCCAGCCCGACCGGACCCAGGCACAGGGTGCTGAAAAATATACCTGGACTGCGAAGAACCTGCCTGCCGGCCAGGAGCTTTCTATCCTCGACAGCGGCCGCCCGTCTCTCGGTTTCAGCCTTAAGAGCGGACTGGCTTCTTCCCTGGAAGCCCTCAGGGACCTGGAGACCAACACGGTTGCCGTGCCGAAGGCGTACCTGAAGGATTCCCTTCCCGGCAAGAACCCTGAGAGGTCAGGCACCCTCCTGCTGGAGTCGTTGAATAACGAGGCAAACTGGGATGAGCGCCTGCCGGAGAGTTGGACCCGGACAGGTTCGACACGGTCCCTTGGGGAGGAAGGTCCAAGAACGGAATGGGAGAGCGCGCTAATGGCCCGTGCCGGCTTGAAATCCCTGGGATGGACCGTTACGACATGGTGGTTGCCTGCCATTCCTGTTTCCGACAATGTCCCGGCTGGAGTTTCTCAATGGGCCAATCCCGTCCTGGAAGTCACTCCTCCCGGTGCAGGAAAATCCTCTCTTTTCATGGCGGGGGCCGCTTTTTCACCCGGCAGGACGCCCTCTCCGCTTATCGGTGCGACACTCTACCGACTCGAAGGCGAGAAGGTCATCAAGACCCGGATCCCCGAGGGGGCGGCTTCTGGAAACCGACTGTCGGCCAGATGGGAGCTTGCTTTGGACGAGGCGGGTTTTGCGGACGGCAAGCTCTTGATACAACTCAAGGGGGGATGGGATTACCTGCTTCGGACAAAGGTGAAGGCTTCTCCCGAAAAAGCCTTGGGCATGATAAGGGAAATGCTCACCTCGACTCCCTTTATTTCCGGCATGGGAGAACCGGATTTTTCCGAGTCCGCCGGAGGGCTTCAGATACGAGTCCCCGTCAGGGGGCTTTTGGGCATTGCGGCACAGAAAGACCTGTTGGTTCGGTTTCCTGCAACCGGACTTCCGGGGATTCGTGAAATATTTGAGGAGACGGGAAGAATCTCGTTGCGCTTTCCCTTCTCAATCGAGCAGGAATATGTCCTGAACCTCCCGAAAGGTTACCGTGTTCTCGAACCACCTGCATCGAGAGGGAAAAGCTCGGGGAAGATAACGGTGGAGGAGTCGTTTCGGTACAAGGAGAAAAAGAACCTGGTCGAAGCGCGACAGCTTGTCTCGATCGCAGCTGTCCAGCACGACGAAAGTGGAGTTTCCGCTTTGAAGGATGCCCTTTCGCAGGCGTTGCGATGGGGAACGAACTCGATACCGCTGCGAAAGCGTTGATTGGAGATGGTGAAGATGAAGGATGTCTCGGCTCTGTTGAAAGACCTCCTGAAGGACGCTGTTCTTGAAGTAGCCAGGGAAAAAGGGCTTTCGCCGACGGAAATCCCTGAAGTCCTGCTGGAACGGCCCCGGCACGAGGGGCAGGGAGACTGGGCCACCAATATTGCGATGCTGATGGCCAAGCCTCTCGGAACGCGGCCAAGGGAACTGGCCGGTGAGCTTGTGTCCAGGATCGGCAAGGATCCTCATCTTGAAAAGGTGGAAGTCGCCGGTCCGGGATTCATCAACTTCTTCGTGACGAACCTCTGGGTTCGCGACGTGCTCTGTGCCGCGGTGAAGGAACGGGAAAACTACGGTCGATCAACCTTGGGGAAAGGGAAGAAAGTCCAGGTCGAGTTCGTCAGCGCCAACCCGACCGGTCCACTGCACGTCGGGCATGGACGAGGCGCCGCGGTTGGGGACATGACCGCCGGTCTTCTCGAATACGCAGGATGGGAAGTCGAGAGGGAATACTACATCAATGACGCCGGACTTCAGATGAACCTATTGGGACAGTCCACGCAGGCCCGGTATTTCGAGATTCTTGGAGCTTCGGAAAAGGCCCCGTTCCCCGAAAACGGCTATAAAGGGGATTACATTTACGACCTTGCGAAGGAAGTCATTGAGCGGGATGGGAAAAAACACCTGGATGTTCCATTGGAGGAAAGTTTCCCGGTGTTCCAGGCTCATGCGGCGAATACGATCCTTGACGGAATCCGTGAAGATCTGGCTCTTTTCGGCGTCAACTTCGATGTCTGGTTCTCGGAAAAGTCGCTTTACGAAAAAGGGCTGGTCGAGTCTGCGCTGGCTTTCCTAAAGGAACGCGGGCATGCCTACGAGAAGGATGGTGCCCTCTGGTTCAGGACAACGGCCTTCGGGGACGACAAGGACAGGGTCCTTGTCCGCAGCAACGGCGTGACAACCTATTTCGCGTCCGATGTCGCCTACCACAAGGAGAAGTTCGATAGGGGATTCGATCTTGTGATCGATGTCTGGGGGGCCGACCACCACGGTTATGTTCCACGGATGAAAGCCGCCGTCGAGGCGCTGGGAAGAGACCGGGAAGCCCTGCAGATCCTCCTGATTCAGTTCGTGAACCTCCTGAGGGGCGGACATCAGGTTTCCATGTCCACCCGATCGGGCGAATTCGTCACCCTCAAGGAAGTCCTCGATGAGGTGGGGGTCGATGCGGCACGGTTCTTCTTTGCCATGAGGCGTTGCGACAGCCACCTTGATTTCGATCTCGAGCTGGCGAAAAAAGCCTCGACCGACAACCCGGTTTTCTATGTCCAGTATGCTCACGCAAGGATCGAAAGCATCATGAGGGAAGCGGCCTCAAGGAAGATCGACATCCCAGATCCCGCAACCGTGAATATCGACCTCCTTGTCGAACCCGAGGAGAAAGCGCTCGCGAAAAGGATTGCCCGGTTCCCTGAAGAGGTTGAGAAGGCCGCCTCCGAGCTCGCAGCGCATCGGATCGCCTTTTTTGCCTACGACCTGGCCTCCGATTTCCACGCATTTTACAATGCCCACCGCGTCCTGGGGGTTGAGGATGCGGTTTCGAAAGCAAGGCTTTGTCTGGTCGAGGCGACACGAGTCGCGTTAACAAACGCTCTCGGCATCCTGCGGGTGAAGGCTCCGGAAAGGATGTAGCTCCGCTTGGTCCGGCTGCGCTGGGTTCTTGCCCTGGCGGTTCTTGGTGTAGTCCTTGCGATCATCGGCACCGGGACCGTGATCGAGTTGAGGCGGGCCAGCCGCCTGAAATCGATGGTTGATGCACGGATGGAAGAACTGGTACGGCTGAGTCGAACCATACAGGAACTCCAGAACCAGCTTCGTTATCTCCAGAGCTCTGAGGGAATCGCCAGAAAGGCCCGGCAGGATTTCAACCTGACCTTCCCCGGCGAGAAGATCTACCGTATCGAGATCGAGTCGGCCGACCGATTGCCGCAGAAAGGCCCATGAGGTATAATCATTCCTCGTGTTCCCTGCCCCTCCTTCGGAGAGGGGCCATCGTCCATAGGGAGGAGGTGATCCAGGTGCGACCTTACGATATGATGCTTCTGCTTAGAACCGACGTGGAAGATCATAAGACCCTTCTGGAGGAGCTCCAGGCGCTCGTTGAGACGCTGGGGGGTGAAGTGGCGAAGGTCGATGTCTGGGGAAAGAGGAGGCTGGCCTATCTTGTCGAAAAAGAGCAAGAAGGCTTTTATGCCGTCTTCAACATGAAGCTAGATCCCGCCCAGGTTGTCGAACTTGACCGGGTTCTAAAGCTTCGTCCCCAGGTCCTGCGGCATATGGTCATCCGTCTTGACGATTAGGAAGGACGGTGAGCGTGTTGGCAAGAGGTTTCAACAAAGTCGTGATCATGGGAAATCTGGCCCGGGACCCTGAGATTCGTTACACCGCGACGAAGCAGGCGGTAGCGAAATTGACGGTGGCGGTTGGTTACCAGTACAAGGGGAAAAGCGGCGAACTTGTGGACCAGACCGACTTCATCCCCGTGGTTGTCTGGGGCAGCCAGGCTGAGAACTGTGAGCGGTATCTCCGAAAGGGGCGTCCTGTACTCGTTGAAGGGCGGCTCCAGGTTCGAAGCTACGAAACGAAGGAAGGAGAAAAGCGAATCGCCACGGAAGTCGTATCCCAGAACGTGGTTTTCCTGGGAGGCCGCCGTGACGAGGAGACATCTCCGAGTCCCGCCATGGCGAGGCCCAATGGCCCGATGGGCAGCCTGAGGGACGAAAAGGCCTTCGAGGATTTTCCCATGGATATCTCGGAAGTGGATTCCGGCGAAGACGACGCGGACATTCCCTTCTGAACGGCCTCTTGCACGACGTAAAGAAAAGGAGGCATCGATCGGATGGCTTTTACCAGGAAGCGGACCCGGCGTCGCCCGAAGGTCTGCCAGTTCTGTTCGGATAAGGTGGAGCACGTCGACCCGAAGGATATCGAGAAGCTGCGCCGATTCATCACCGAAAGAGGCAAGATCGTTCCACGGCGCGTAACGGGGAATTGCGCGAAGCATCAGAGGCAGTTGACCCGGGCGATAAAGTGCGCCCGGATAATGGCTCTCCTTCCTTTTTCCGCCGACTAGGCGTCCAGGGAAGGTTGAACGAAGAAAGAGGGGAGGGGCGCTTGGCTGGCTCCTCCCTCCTTTTTTAGACACGGAGGCCGTTCATGACCCGAACAAAAGCACTTGTCGAGTCTTCCCTGCTTGTTGCACTTGCCATCGTTCTTTTCCTGGCGAGCAACACGATCCCGCTTGTCGGAATAGCCTTCACGTTCCTGTGTCCGGCACCGCTCGTCGTGCTGGGACTGCGCCATAGCTTGAGGAGAGCGGCGCTCGGGTCGCTTGTCGCGACATTCATTATCTCGATCATTATCGGCGTCGTCGGCGGGATGTTTTTCCTCTTCGGTTTCGCGATTCTCGGTGTGGGGCTGGGAGCGCTGGGACGCAAGAGGGACAGCGCCGTCGAAATCGTCCTGTACGGGATCCTCGTTTCGCTGGCCAGCAAGTTGATCCTGATGGTTATCGTGAGCCGGTTGACCGGGGTGAATCCTTTTTCGTTCGAGACCGGGGAATTCGAGGCCGTCCTGGACAAGGTGATGTCCCTGTATTCGAAAACCGGGCTGATCCCTGCAGAATCCTTGTCTACCATGCGGCGTCAATTCGAGGCGACTTTTCAGTTCATCCCGCAGGTTTTCCCGGCACTCCTCACGATCGCGGCGGCAATCGACTGCATCCTCAGCTACGTCGTTAGCCGGATCATTTTGGTCAGGCTCGGCCGTGGAGTGTTACCGCCGCTGCCGCCGTTCGGGGAGTGGCGTTTCCCCAAAAGCCTGTTCTGGGCTCTTCTCGCTTCAGCCGTCCTTCCCTTTTTCGGAGGGCATGGCCCCTGGGCTACCACGCTCTCCAAGGCAGGAATAAACCTTCGCTTGCTGGTTTCCCTGCTTTTCATGGTTCAGGGAGTATCCGTTACCTGGGCTCTGCTTGGAAGGACCCGATTTTCCAGCAGAACGGCCAGAGGCCTTATAATTTTCGTGGCAGTTTTGGTTCCCATTCTCTCGTACCTGCTGATCATCGTCGGACTCGTCGATATCTGGTGGGATCTTCGGACCCGCCTCTGGAGGTGAAAAGAGTGAAAGTCATCCTGAAAGAAGATGTGAGCAAGATCGGCAAAAAGGGCGACCTGCTCGAGGTCTCGGACGGTTATGCCAGGAATTTCCTGTTCCCCAGGGGATTGGCGGAAGAAGCCACGGAAGGTCGCCAAAAAGAATGGGAAACCCGCAGGAAAGGCTTGGCGCAAAAGGCCGATCGAGCCGAGAAAGCGGCCCAGGAAGTAAAACGGAACATCCAGGGCAAGCAGATCGTGCTGAAAGCCAGTGCGGGAGAATCCGGCAAGCTGTTCGGCAGCGTGACGACCTCAATGATTTCCCAGGCCATCGAAGAACAATTGAAAGTGAAGGTCGACAAGAAAGACATCCGCGTGCCGGAGACAATTAGGCAAATTGGCCGGTATACCCTTTCCGTTCGGCTCTACGCGAACACGGAAGCGGAACTTAGCGTTCTTGTGGAGGCCGAGTGACGTGTCGAAAAGCCCCTTTGAGCGGATTCCACCTCATAGCCTTGAAGCGGAAAGAGCGGTTCTCGGTGCTTGCCTGCTCGACCGGGATTCCCTGCTTCTCGTGACGGAAACCCTCGCAGGGGAGGATTTTTACGACACGCGGCATCGGCTGGCGTTCGAAGTCATCCTCGATATGGCCAGGAAAGACAAGCCTGTCGATCCATTGACGACCTGGGAGGAAATATCGCGTCGCGAGTTGGCTGATCGACTAGGGGGGCAGGCTTTCATCGCCGGGCTGGTCGATACGGTCCCGACAATCGCGAACGTCGAGTTCCATGCTCACATCGTCAGGGATAAATCGGTACACCGCAGGCTGGTCCAGGTCGGGAGCGATATCGTCAAGCTGGGGTACGCGGAGGACCGGGAGATGGAGGACATCCTCGACGAGGCCGAGAGGTCGGTGTTCGAAATTACCCGGCGTGGTGGAGAGAAGTCGTTCCGGCATATTGGCGACATCCTGGGAGTGACCTTCCAGCAAATCGAGACCCATTTCCAGCAGCAGGAGTCCGTAACCGGCGTTTCCTCCGGCTTCGTCGATTTCGACAGGCTAACCGCCGGGTTCCAGCCTGGAAGCTTGAATATTATCGCCGCTAGACCGTCCATGGGCAAAACGGCCCTGGCGCTCAATATTGCGCAGTTCGCGGCGTTGGAGAGAAAACAGCCGGTGCTCGTGTTCAGCCTGGAAATGGGCGGGGAACAGTTGGCCCAGCGAATGCTCGCCTCCGAGGCGCGGGTCAACGTCCACGACCTAAGGACAGGCACTTTCCACGAAAGCGCGTGGGAAGCCCTGGCAGATGCGGCCGGGCGTCTGTCGCAGGCCCCCATCTACATCGACGACAGTTCGGTGCTTTCTACCCTGGAATTAAGGGCCCGATGCAGGCGTTTCAAGGCGAGAAAAAACGATGTCGGAATGATCGTGGTCGACTATCTTCAGCTCATGCACCTTCCAAGGCCGACAGACAGCAAACAGCAGGAGGTTGCGGAAATTTCCCGGGCGCTCAAGGGGATCGCCAGGGAACTCGACGTGCCCATTGTCGCGTTGTCTCAGCTTTCGAGGGCGGTTGAACAAAGGCAGGACAAGCGGCCGCAGCTTTCCGACCTACGGGACAGCGGTGCGATCGAACAGGATGCCGACCTTGTCGTTCTCCTCTTCCGGCCTGGTTACTATTCCACGAACCCGGAAGAGGAAGATAACGTCGCTGAAGCCATCATCGCCAAGCACAGGAACGGACCGACGGGAACCGTGCCCCTGGTTTTCATACGTGAATACACCCGCTTCGTGAACGCCGAAAGATATCGCCCCGCGTAGGGCGGAAGACTGGAGGGGGCCGAACCGCCTTGATGAGAAAAAAACGGCAGGCCATTTCCACTGAATTACAGGTTCATTCGAAACTTTCGGGAGCCGCTCTCGAAGAGCCGCAAAATCCTCTTTTGCCGGAGTGGTTTTTTTATCCCCTGATCTGCATTTCTCTGGTTTTGCCCAACCTAGTCTTTTCTCCGGGGGGAATGTTTTTTCAATCCCTTCACATCCTCAAGTGGACGACAGCCCTTGTCCCAGTTGGAATCCTTTCCGTGGGCACCGGCCTCATGATCCTGGCTGACCCGCTGGGAAGACAGAGATTCAGGGTCGATCCGCTGGGCTGGATGTGGCTTTTCCTTCTCCTTTACATAACTGCCCAGCCGCTCTGGATTCGCCTGTCTTCCATACCGACCTTTGTCCGGGAATGGATGTTCTTCGCTAGCCTATTTGTCACGATGCTCCTTTGTGTGAATTTTTTCCGCCGAAGAGACCTGTTCATGCTTGCTCTTTTTGGTGCGGGCGTGAATGCGGCCCTGAACGTCCTCTTCGCGGAAATACAGATTCGCATGGTTCGAGTTCCCGTCTTTATCCTGCCCGTTCCGGGCAACTATGTCGGCAACACGGGACAACAGAACATGCTGGGAATCTGGGTCGCCATGGCCCTTTTCTCCGGCCTTGTCTTGCACCTCCTGTTGCTCGAGGAAAAAGCCAAAAACGGGAAAGGGATCACATTCCCGGTCCTGGTCGGGCTGAACTCGGCCATCATGGCCATTAACGGATGGGGACTTTTCTCGACGACCAGCCGCCAAAGCCTGCTTGCCTTCCTGGCTGGTTTATTTGTCTTTCTGCTGGTAGGGAAACGATCAAGGGGAGCGGCGTTCGTAAAATCCCTGATTCCGGCCGTACTGGTGATCTTCCTGGCAATGGGTGCGGCTTACCAGTTCAATACCGTTCGAGCGCAAGCCCTGGTGGAAAAGGCAGAAAGCCTTGCAAAAGGCGCAGCAGGGGAGAAAAGCGAACTCTCCGAGGCTGATTCGGGACGCCTCAGCATCTATGCCACAGCATGGACGATGCTGACGGAGCACCCCCTCGGGGGAGTGGGACTGGGACATTTCAAGTGGAACTACCTTGAAGCGCAACGGGAATTATTCAGGCGACACCCTGGTTCGAACCTCAAATGGCAGTACACGATGTGGGCCCATAGCGAACTGCTCCACTGGTTTTGCGAAACCGGACTCATCGGCGGATTTTTTCTTCTGGGAATTCTTTCATGGTGTGCCTGGCGTGTCCTTAAGGCGATCCTTTCCAGGAAAGCCCTATCCCTGGAGGGAATGTGGTCTGTGGGGCTGCTTTCCCTGATCTGGACCGTTGCGCTCTGGGGAGAAAGGCCTTTTCACAGGATCGAAGATGCCCTTTGGCTTAGCCTTGCCTTCGCTTTCTTCAGTAGGGAGTTCCTGCCTGGTGACCTCCCCTGGACGGAGATCCGCCGTCCCCTGATCTGGAAAGGGTTCGGGCTGGTGATCGCGGCGACTGCGCTTGCCGGGTTGGTCCTGCTGGGGAAAGGACTCGTGGCGGATCATGCCATCGCTGAAGCGATGCGGACCCGGGATGCCCAGGTCCAGAAGGCGCTCCTGGACAAGGCGGCAAGAAGCCTCATGGTTCGGGACCTGGCGGACCGGGCTTATGCGGAGCATTACCTGGCAGTGGCTGCAGCCCGGAAGGACGGGCAAGCGCTGGCGGAAGGCTTGGCAAGGCTGGAAAACTACTTTTTCAGGCAGCCGCAGACAAGGGAACTGAATGCGCTGATCGGTTGGTACGGACGCCTTGGCGACAGGGAAAAACTGCAGGTTTTCACTTCATACCTCAAGCCGGGTTCCTTTTCGATCAAACCGCTGGAATCTTCCCCGCCCAGTCCGTAAATGAAAGGAAAGGCGGGAAGGGGGTTAACCCCCTTCCCGCCTTTCCTGCGTACGTATATAGGCTAGAAAATCAAGAGCAGCTCCCGGTAGCGGGGGAACGGCCAGAAATCCTTGTCGACATGCGTTTCCGCGGAATCGCAAAGGCTCCGGATCTCGGACATCAGGGCCAGACCTTCGTGGGTGACGATCTCTGCCCCTTCCTCAAGTCCGACGGAGGAGAGCCTGGACCTGAGAATCTGGGCGCGATCGCATGCGGACACGAGCCTTTCCCGGATACTGGCCAGTCTCGCGATTCCTTCACTGAATAACGGCATTCCCGCGGAGAGGACCTCCGGCAGGGCCTTGAAGGTTCCGGCATCCAATTGGAGCTGGCGCGTGATGGCAGGGAGCACGCCCTCCCTGACCATGGATTCCAGGACGCCGATTTCAATTTCCCTTGACTTGAGATACCGCTCGACCTGGATATCGTAAAAGGCCGAGACCTCCCTGTCGCTCATGATCTTGAGATCGGACAGGAGTTTCCGGTTTTCGGGGATAAGGTAATAGGAAAGAGCCTCCGGGGTCGTGTAGGCTACAGGCAACCCGCGCCTTACCGCCTCCTGGGACCATTCGCTTGAGTAGCAATTTCCATCGAAGCGGACATTGCGGCTTTCTATCGCAGCGTAGCGGATTGCCTCAAGCGCGGCTTCGGAAACGTCGACCCCGTCGCCGAGGCGGTTTTCTATCAAGCCGGTCATCTGCTCCAGTCCCCAGGCCCAGGCGGCCATGAGCATCGTCACAGGACCCGCAAGGGATTGCGGAGCACCGGTGGCCCTGAACTCGAACTTGTTGCCGGTGAAAGCGATAGGGGCTGTGCGGTTTCGGTCCGTATTGTCCGCCTTGATGTCCGGCAGCCTGGTGAGGCCAAGCTCGAGAGGTCCTTTGGATGGGATGGATTCCGGCAAACCCTCCTCGATTCGGTCAAGTATCTGGTTCAACACTTCTCCGAGATAAACACTCATGATCGCGGGTGGGGCTTCGTTGCCTCCCAGCCGGTACATGTTGCCGGGGGAGGCGATCGACGCCCTCAAAAGGCTTCCGTATCGCGATAGCCCCAGCAGGAAGGCTCCCAGGAAAGTCAGGAACTGGATGCTTCTCTTTTGCGTCCCCGACGGGGAAAGAAGGTTGCGCCCTTCGCTGTCCATTAGGGAGAAGTTCGTGTGCTTTCCGCTTCCGTTCAGTCCTGCGAAAGGTTTTTCGTGCAACATCAGCCGGAGGTCATGGCGGCGTGCGAAGCGCTTCATGACGGCCATCATCAGTTGGTTCTGATCGGTTGCAAGGTTGGCTTCCGAGAACTCGGGAGCAAACTCGAACTGGCAGGGGGCGACTTCGTTATGGCGTGTTTTGATCGCGATCCCGAGTCGGTAGAGCTCCGTTTCGACGTCTTCCATGTAGGCGAGGACCTTGGGGTGGATCGTGCCGAAATAGTGATCTTCCATCTGCTGTCCCTTGGGAGGCTGAGCACCGCAAAGAGTATGCCCGCAGAAGATGATGTCAGGCCTGAGGCGCGCCTTGGATTCATTGACGAGAAAAAACTCCTGCTCCGCACCGACCGTTGCCTTCACCCATCGGACCCCCCTGTTCCCGAAAAGCCGAAGGAGCCTGAGCGCCCGGCTTTCAATGGCGGTCAGGGATTTGAGAAGAGGCGTCTTCAGATCCAGCGGGGTTCCGTCGTGAGAGATGAAAATCGAGGGGATGCAGAGAGTACCGCCCTTCTCGGACTGAACGATGAAAGCAGGGCTGGAAGGATCCCAGGCGGAATAACCGCGGGCTTCGAAGGTGGAGCGCATCCCGCCCGAAGGGAGCGAAGACGCGTCCGGTTCGCTCTGGATCAACTCGCTGCCGGTAAAGGCTTCTATCGGAGCCCCTTCCAAATCGAGGGTCAGGAAGGCCATGTGTTTTTCCGCGGTCCTTTCCGTCCGCGGATGGAACCAATGGGTATAGTGTGTGGCACCCTTCGAGAGCGCCCATTCTTTCATGGATGAGGCCACGATATCCGCGACGCTGCTATCCAGTTTTTCTCCGGTGTCGATGGCGGCGAGAAGCTGCGCGAAGACTTCCTTTGGCAAACGCTCCCGCATCGCTTTCCTGTTGAAGACGAGTTCGCCGAAAGTGGCTGAGGGTCGTGTATCCGTCATTTAACTCCCTCCTTGGGGGCAAGATAGAACATAGATAGCAGATAATAAGGAGTTATGCAATAGATGTTAGCTATTTATGCATTAAAGAAGCCTGATACGCAGCATAGACCTCCTGAGAGGAGGGGTTGTGCCATTAAAAATAGTAACGAAAGGGGCCGCCCGAAACGGGCGGCCCCAAAACAGGGAACCCCTTAGAGGTTATTACCGAAGCTTTCAGCCTGTTTGAGCCAATCCGTGCCTTCGATGTCCCCTCGTCGGTAAATTCCGTGCGCAAGGAGCTCGTGAAGAGCATCAAGCCCGAGCAGCTCGCAAGAACTCCTGAAGGAAAAACGCAGGCCCTCGAAACATTTCGGGTCGGAATCACCGGCAGTGGAAAGAAGGACCGCCTTCTTTCCCCGTAGGTCGAAGAGAGGCTTTTCGGAGGAGAAGGGGAGGAATCGATCGAGTACCGGCTTGATCTGTGCGCTCCAGGTATACCAATAAAGGGGAGAGACGAAAAGGATAAGATCCGATTTGCGGAGCGCGTCATAGATTTCCTGCATCGGATCCCTCAGTACGCACGGTTTCCCTTGGGTCCAGCATTGACGGCAATCGAGGCACCCTGAGACGGGAGCCATTTCGGACAGGCGGAAACGGGTGACTTGCCCAGCTCTTTCCCCCGCTCCCTTCAGGAAAGCTTCCGCCAACGATTCGCTATTGCCTCCCCTTCGAGGGCTTCCGAGGAGAACGACGGTTCCGTTCATCTCCATTCCTCCATTTCAACTAGATTCGTTTCGGCAAGAAGCCGAAGGATTTCCCTGCGCGCCTCAGGGGAGAGGTCTGGCAGGGGGGGCCTGCATGGACCGCCATAAAGCCCTATCCCGTCAACCGCGGCCTTGAGTCCCGGGATTCCGTATCCTCTTGTGACGGAATGGTTCAAAAGAAGAATTCGGTGTTGGATTTCGCGAGCGGCCTGAACTTCTCCGGATAGGAGCAGGCTCATCATTCGGCTGCACGCCGCGGGCAGGAGGTTGGCCACGGCAAGCGTGCCTCCCGTGCAGCCGACCGCGAGGCCCGGAAGAAAGAATCCGCCCGATCCGACGAAGATCGAGAATCCCCTTCTGGCTTCGAGGCACAGGCGGGTGATTTGGACAATGTCGCCAGAAGTGTCCTTGATCCCGATGACTGAAGGATGCGCGGAAATCTCGCGAACGCACTCCGGAGTGAGGTTGAACCCCGTGTTCGCCGGCATGTTGTAAAGGATGACCGGGACAGGCGAAGAATCGGCGAGTTTCCAGAAGTAGTCGCGAAGGCTTTCCCTCGTATTCTGTCCCTTGTAATAATGGGGGGGAAGGACAAGAACGGCATCGGTCCCCGCATCGGCCGCGGAACGGCAGAGTGCGATCGTTTCCGTCAGGCTCGGGCAGTGAATCCCGGTGACGACAGGGATCTTGCCGGCTGTTTTTAAGGAGACCCGCCTCGTGAGCTCGACACGCTCGTCGAAGGACAGCAGGGGGAATTCCCCGTTGGAGCCTCCAACGACCAGTCCATCCAGGGGAGAGGCGAGCCATTTTTCAAGGTTCTCCTCAAGGGGACCCCAGGCGATGTTCCCATCATGGTCGAAGGGGGTTGGAATCGGCGCGTAGATTCCTTTGAGTTCCAATGTTTTCCACTCCTTTCGTATTTCGGAGTTTAACACAAGAGCGAAGGGACAGGGCAAAGCCTGCGATTGCGGATCATTCCGTATAATAGAGCCAGGCTCTGCGCCGGGCAGGAGGGAGCATGGAAAACCTGAGAGTCGGATTGTGTTCTTGGACGGACCCGGGACTCTTACGAAGCGGCTGGTATCCTAAGGAAGCCCGGGATGCGGAAAAGCGCCTTCGCCACTACGCCTCGCGGTTCGATGTCGTAGAGGTTGACACCACCTATTATGCCATTCCCGACGAGACGGCCGCCTGGAGGTGGGTCGCAAGAACGCCGCGAGGTTTTCTTTTCAATGTCAAGGTCTTCGGGCTTTTCACTCTGCATGCCGTTGCTGCGAGAAACCTTCCCTCATGGGCCTTGCCGGTAGGGAAAAAGCGGGATGAGAATGAGCGGCTAAGCCTGCGCGATTTCCCCCAAAACACACTCCTGGAAATTTGGGAAAAGTTCAGGAGCAGCTTCGCTCCCTTGGAGGCGACCGGCAAGTTGGGATATCTTCTTTTCCAGTTTCCGCCGGGAGTCGGTTTTTCCAGGGCTTTGGAAAGATACCTGCACAGGGTCAGGGAAGTCGCAGGCCCTGTCCGTATAGCGGTGGAAGCGAGAAACCGCTCATGGCTTGAAGGGAAGACGGAGGACCGTTTCCTCGGAGCGTTGAGGGATCTCAACATGGCCTACGTCGCTGTCGATGAGCCTGCTTTGCCATGGACGGTACCGGCAGCGAAATGGCCAGTCACCGCAAGCTGGGGGAGCGTCGTCAGATTTCACGGGCGGAATTCGGCTGCTTGGGAAAGCGGTGGTGCCGCGGTTTCCGAAAAATACCGTTATCTCTACTCCGCCGAAGAATTGCATCCATGGAAAAAACGTATTCTGGAAACCGCGGCCTGGGTTGAAAAATTATTCGTCATGTTCAATAACTGTTACGGGGACTTTGCCGTACGCAACGCGAACTGGATGAAGAAAAACCTGGGGTTGCCCGTACTGGAATCGGAAGACGCCCAGGGGTTGCTGGACTACGGGCCCCCACCTGAAGAAGGTTCCAGGGAAACGGAGGAATGACGATGAAGATCAGGAGGACTTTTTCCTTTGATGCGGCGCATAAGCTGGAATGCTACCGAGGCAAGTGCGAGAGGCTGCACGGCCACACCTACTCCTTTTCCCTGACGGTGGAAGGAAAACCGGATCACGAAGGAATGGTCATGGATTTTGTAGAGCTGAAGAGAATCGCTGAAGAAGCCGTCCTTTCAAAGTTGGACCATGCCTACCTGAACGATTTGATCCCCCAGCCAACGGCAGAAAACATCGCCGTGTGGATCTGGGGGGCGGTCGATGGAGAAATTGGCAGAAGGGCTGGAAAACTTTGCGAGGTGGAGGTCTGGGAAACGCGAGATGCGTCGGCGATCGTCTCCAGAGGGGATCTCGAATGAAGGATGTCCAAGGTGAAAGGGACACCCGTAATATCCCGATCGACCGTGTGGGCGTGTGTGGTGTTTCCTATCCCATCGTGGTGATGGACCCGCTTGAGAATGTCCAGCATGTCACGGCATCGGTGCGCATGTCCGTGTCCTTGCCGAAGGACTTCAGGGGAACCCACATGAGCCGTTTCATTGAGGTCCTGGAGAGTTGCAGAGGGAAGATGACTCCAGGCAACCTCGAGGAGATCGTGGATGCGCTCAAAACGCAACTCGACGCACCGGAAGCCGAAATAACGATCGCCTTTCCATACTTCATCCGAAGGGCGGCACCGGTAAGCGGCGCCGAAAGCTACAGCCGTACCGATGTGGAGTTTTGGGCCGTCAAGGCGGAGAAATTCGATTTCATCCTGAAAGTCGGCGTCCCGGTCCAGACGCTTTGCCCCTGCTCCAAGGAAATTTCCGATTATGGCGCGCATAACCAGAGAGCCAGGGTGGATATCGAGATCCGGATGAAGCGCCTGGTGTGGATCGAGGAACTCGTCGAATTGGCGGAGGAATCCGCGTCGGCTCCCGTTAGGACGCTACTCAAGCGGGAAGACGAAAAAGCCCTGACGGAGATGGCTTTTTCAAACCCAAGATTTGTTGAAGATGTCGTCCGTGAAATATCCATGAGGCTCGATTCAGACGGCAGGATTAAGTGGTACCGGGTATCGGTCGTGAGCGACGAGAGCATCCACAACCACCAGGCTTTCGCAAGCCTGGAACGGACGTCGGCTCTCGATGCGGCACCAGGGTTGCGCAAGAGGGGTGGACAATGAGAGTTCTTTTTGCGGGGACCGCTTTCGAAAGAGTGAAGGAAAGCTTCCTTCCCCTGTTCTCGGACATGGAGGTCCAGATCGCCCGTGATGAGGCGTTCCTTGATACTCTTCCCTGGGCAGAGGTTCTTGTTACCCCTCCGCGCGAAATCGGAGAAGAGATGCTGAGGAATGCAAAATCGCTGAAACTGATACAGGAATGGGGAACCGGAGTGGAAGGAATAGACCTGACTGCCTGCGCGCGGCTGGGAATCAAGGTTTGCAACGTCCCTTCCCGGGGAACCGGAAATGCGGAGAGCGTGGCGGAAACAGCCTTATTGCTGATGCTTCTCCTTGCTCGCAGGTATGAAAGGGCCCAGGAAAATCTCTTGAAGATTGGGCGGGTGCATGCTCCGAAGGGGATCGCCTTGTGGAAGAAGAAAGCCTGCGTGCTTGGCCTGGGAAATCTCGGGCACTGCATCGCGGAAAGACTCCTATGCCTCGGGATGGATGTCGTGGGCGTGAACCGATCAGCACGCCCCGAATTCCGGGAATGGGGCCTAAGCTCAGTCCATCCCCTCGGGGATCTCGAGGAAGCGGTAAAGGGTTCCCGTTTCCTTGTTTTGGCCCTTCCCCTCAATTCCGAGACGGCGAACATCGTGAACCGCGACGTGCTTAGAGCGCTTGGCCCGAGCGGGTATCTCATCAATGTCGCCCGAGGCGGCCTGGTTGTGAGAGAGGACCTGGATAAAGCCCTGGCTGAGGGGGAAATAGCCGGTGCCGGACTTGATGTTTTCTGGGTCGAGCCTCCGGACCCGAAGGACCCGATTTTCCGTCACGGGAATGTTGTAGCCATGCCGCACGTCGGGGGAGTGACGGATGCGTCATTGGAAGGCGTAGCGCGATTCGTGAGGGAGAACCTGGGGCGCTTTGTCCGGGGGGAAGCCCCTCTTTCCGAGATCGCCACATCTTGGGGCGAGGAGGCTAGACGGCCTTGAGACACGGGAGCTCAGCGACTCTAGGCGAAAAGGGCCTTGAAAAGATTCAATCCCGGCACCCGTGGCTCTTCCGGGGTGATTTCGAATGGCTCCCCCCGGGGTTGGAAAACGGAGCTCTGATTCCGGTGGGGGGGAGGAAGGGAGAAATCCTCGGATGGGGGATGTACAGCCCGGGGGCATCCCTTTGCGTGAGGCTTCTTTCCTGGGGATCCGACCGGCCGGAAATCCGGAGCCTGCTGGAAAAGAGGGTCCGGGAAGCGGAGGCGTCAAGGAGTCCTTTCCTCGAAGAGGGAGAGGACGCCTACAGGTGGGTTCACGGAGAAGCCGATGGGCTCCCGGGGCTTGTCATAGACCGCTATGGCCCAGTAGTGGTCGTCCAGACACAATGCGCCGGGATGTACCGGGCACTTGCAGGCTTAATTGAGATTTTGCCGCAACATCCCGGAGTCGAGGCCGTTATCCTGCGCAATGAGGGGAGATACCTTGAAAGCGAAGGGATCCCGCGCGAAAAGAAGCTTTTATACGGGAAAATGCCCGATCGGGATGCCGTTAGCGTAAGGACCGGGGATGCCCGGAGTTTCGTCGATCCTTTTGGAGGACAGAAGACCGGGCTTTACCTGGACGTCAGGAAATTCCCAAGGGAGATCCGGCCGCTCTGCGAGGGTGCCCGTGTTCTGGATGCCTTTGCCTATGCCGGCAATTTCTCGGTACATGCCCTTCTTTGGGGCGCAAGAGAAGTCCTGGCTCTTGATCAATCCAGAGAAGCGCTTGCTCTGGCGAGCGCCAACATCAAGCTCAACGGGCTCGAGGGGAAAGGCCAGGTTGAGCTTGAGGAGTGCAACGTGTTTGACCGGCTGAAGACACTGAATATGCAGAACCGGGTGTTTGACGTCGCCGTTGTGGATCCCCCGCCTTTTGCGCCCTCGAGGAAGCAGGTGGAAGGAGCCAGGAGAGGATACAAGGAGTTGGCGGTCAGGGTGTTAAGAATGCTCGCTCCCGGCGGATCTCTGCTTTTCTTTTCCTGCAGCCAGGCTTTTGGCAGGGGAGCGCTTTTGGAAACCCTTGCTGCCGCGGCAAGGGACGTGAGGAAAACATGCCGGATCACGGCAGAATTACACCAGCCTCCGGATCATCCCGTCGGCCTGGGATTTCCGGAAAGCGACTACCTGAAAGGTTTCCGGATGGAGGTCCGTTCATGAAACACCCGATCAAGGCGGTTCTTTTCGACTTCGACATGACCCTTATCGACAGCAGCCACGCGATCACCGGCTGCATGAACGGCATGGCTTTGGACCTGGGGCTGGCGCCGGTGACGAGAGCGCAGGTCCTGTCCACAATCGGTCTCCCGATCGAGTCGGCATGGAAGACCTTGTGGGGTGACTTTCGCCCCGAATGGCTCGAACATTACCGAAGTCACTACAGCGCTCGCGAAAGGCAGGAGTTGCGCCCGTTCCCGGGAGCCGTCCCCCTTCTTGAAAGCCTTGCCTCAAACGGAATCAGGCGAGGAGTCGTGACGAACCGGCGTTTCGCCAGGGCGTCCGTAGAAGCTGTCGGGCTGGCCTCCTACTTCGAGGCGGTCGTCGGCCTGGAATTGGTCGAAAGGCCCAAGCCCTTCCCCGATCCACTGCTGCTCGGCCTCAAGCTGCTTGATGTGGATCGTGAATCCGCAGTGTTTGTCGGGGATACGGACATCGATATGAAAACGGGGGCTGCCGCGGGGGTAAGAACGATCGGTATTCTCTCAGGAAATCACGGGACGGACGAACTGGTTCAGGCAGGAGCCTGGAAAACCGTGCCGGATTTAACCGAACTGGGAGCTTTGCTCGGAGTCCAAAGGAGAAGGGGCACAACATAGACCGTATAGCAATAACTCCCCCCACATATATTGTGTAGCTATCTTGAAGGTGTAGGCATTCCGAGTGATAATGAGAGCAGTTGTGATGTTGTGATAGGGAAGAGGAGGATCTCGGAATGACCCTAGAAGAATTGAAGCCGATTTTTTCGGAAAACGCCGTCAAAGTCCTGGAGAAACGATACCTGAGAAAGAACGGGGAAGGGAAAGTGGTCGAAAGCCCTGCCGGTTTGTTGTGGCGGGTTGCGACGTCAGTTGCTGCGGCGGAGGGGAAATGGGGGACTGATCCGGAACCCTGGGCAGCGGAGTTTTACGGGATCATGGCCCGCCTCCTGTTCCTTCCCAACTCGCCAACCCTGATGAACGCAGGTTCGGAGTTGGGGCAACTTTCAGCATGCTTTGTGCTGCCGATCGGGGACAGCATGGAAGAGATCTTCGACGCTCTGAAGGCGACGGCCTTGGTCCACAAAAGCGGCGGCGGAACAGGGTTCAACTTTTCGAAGATCAGGCCGGCGGGAGATATCGTCCGGTCCACCTCGGGAGTCGCTTCCGGCCCGATCTCCTTCATGGAGCTTTTCAACGACGCGACCGAGGTGGTCAAGCAGGGCGGAATGAGAAGAGGGGCGAACATGGGAATCCTGGAGGTTTCCCACCCCGACATTTTCGATTTCATCAAGGCCAAGAAAACCCACGGCAGGCTTGCCAATTTCAATCTGTCGGTAGGTGTCCCGGACGCGTTCATGCAAGCCGTGAAGGAAAATGGGGAGTGGGAACTCAGGAATCCCCGTTCCGGAGAGGTCGTTTCAACGGTCAAGGCAGAGGAATTGTTTGATGTCCTTGTCGACTCCGCGTGGGCTTCAGGCGATCCGGGCCTTGTTTTCCTGGACCGAATCAACGAAGGAAACCCCACTCCGCAGGCGGGGCGGATCGATTCGACGAATCCCTGTGGAGAACAACCGCTGCTTCCTTACGAAAGCTGCAACTTGGGTTCGCTCAACCTCATCCGGTTCCTGGACGATGAGGGATGTTTCGACTGGGAAAAGCTCGGAAGGGTGGTCGAAACCGCGGTTCGTTTCCTGGACAACGTCATCGAGATGAATCATTACCCCCTTCCCGCGATTGGGGAACGCACCCGCCAGAACCGGAAAATCGGCCTCGGCATCATGGGGTGGGCTGAGGTCCTTTTCGAGAAGGGAATTCCATACGGAAGCCAGGAGTCGGTCGCTCTCGCGGAGGAAGTCATGTCCTTCATCCAATCCAGGGGGCATGCGGCCAGTGAGGCCCTTGCGGAAGAGAGAGGCTGCTTCCCGGCCTGGAAAGGCAGCATCTGGGAAACGCAGGGTAGAAAGATGAGAAATGCCACGGTGACGACAATCGCGCCGACCGGCACCCTTTCGATCCTTGCGGACTGTTCCAGCGGAATCGAGCCTGTTTTCGCACTGGCTTACCGCAGGAAAACTTTCGAAACGGAGACCCTTAGCGTCATCAACGGGATCCTCATGAAGCGGCTTGAGGAAAGAGGCCTCATGCGCCCGGGCTTGCTTGAAAAGATCAGTGAATCGGGGTCGCTGGAAGGGCTTGACCTGCCGGAGGAAATCAGGAAGGTTTTCCTGACTTCGCACGAGATCCCGTTTGAAGCCCACGTTCGCATGCAGGCCGCTTTTCAGCGGTTCACCGACAATGCCGTCAGCAAGACGATCAACCTCCCCAACCAAGCGGACAGGGAGGATGTGCGGCGGGCTTTCTGGCTTTCCTATGAATCAGGCTGCAAAGGGATCACCGTTTACCGGGACCGGTGCAAGGAAAACCAGGTTCTTTACGCGGGTTCCCATGATAAGCCGGAGATGGAGGTCAAGGAAAGCCCGACTCTGCCCAGAAGGCGTCCACCCATGCTCAGGGGGACAACCGTCAAGATCATGACCGGCTTCGGCAATCTTTATCTCACGGTCAACGAGATGGATTCGAGGCCTTTCGAAGTCTTTGCCACCCTGGGCAAATCGGGAAAGGACACCCAGGCTCATACCGAGGCGCTTGGCAGGCTGATCTCGCTATCTCTCCGAAGCGGCGTTCCCGTGGAGGAAGTGGTCAGCCAGCTCAAGGGGATCGGAGGCAGTCAACCTGTCTGGGAGGCTGACGGCATTATCCTGAGCCTACCCGATGCCATTGCGAGGGGGTTGGAACGCGCGGGCGGTTTCAAGGTCGATTCGGGCGGGACCGAAATGTGCCCTTCCTGCGGTTCACCGTTAATCCACAGCGAGGGATGCATCCGGTGCAGGAGTTGCGATTTTTCAAAATGCGATTAAAGTTTACGGGGGAGGGTTCCTGAGTGGGAAAAGTGACCGCCTCGAAAGAGCAACCGGCCCGCAAGCACGCTGTGAGATGGGGATACTGGGGGCTGCTCGTGGCAATCCTGGCCGGGGGCGTGGCGGCCTACTTCGGCTGGTGGTCGAATTTCCGGGCTTGCAGGCCCGAATTTTCCACGGCAGAACCCCTAACGATCCGGGAGAAAGCTCCTTCAAGGTCCGTTCTCCTTTGGAGCGAGTCGATTCTAACCTCTCCTCTGGACGGTGCGGTGCATTATCCCCTTGGAGTTGAACCCGTGCGGGTCGGGAAAGGCGATGTCGTGGCTGAGGTGTTGACGGGAAGCCAAAGGGCCATTGTCCGTGCCCCCTTTTCGGGTTACTTCATTCCCGGCCTCGACGGCCTGGAGGGAAGGTGGAACTTTTCGGATGTCTGGCCGGGGGATGGAGAACTACCTGCAGGGTCTTTGTTAAAGCCGAAGGCCGAGGGAGAGCGTGTCGGCCGCGGAGGCTCCTTGGGCAAGCTTATTCCCCAGCCGCAGGAACTGCGCGCGATTGCCTATGTCGAAATGGACGAATCCGTGCGAGGCCAAATCGGTAAAGGTGTGATCATGTTCGCTTTCGACGGAGAAAGGCCCCAAAGAGCACTTGTCCGGGCCGTCCATGATTTTGGGCCGAAAGCCAAAGTCTATATGACACTCCCGATTTTCCCGATGTCGATCACTCTCTGCAGAAGCAAGGAGATCGAGTTCTTTCACGGAGAAATGAACGGCGTGGTCCTGCCCGAAAGTGCCGTCATACAGAAAGCGGGGGCGATGGGTGTCTACGCCTTCGCCTCGGGCAAGCTCGAATACCGGTCCGTGTCGGGACAACCGCTTCCTGGTGCCCGTTTCCTGGTCGTCAACGGGTTGAAGGCCGGAGACCTTGTTCTGAGCCGGGCTTCTGCGGGAGGGGAAAGGAAGGTCTTGCTCTGGTGACGTCTATAAAAGACCGTTACGAGGAAATTCAGTCGAGGATTCTCGCGGCAACGATAAAATCCGGCAGGGCTCCCGGATCGGTTCTCCTGATGGCGGTGACGAAGACCCGTACTCTTCAGGAGATCGAGGAAGCCTGGGATGCAGGCGTTCGCCTTTTTGGAGAAAACCGGGTCCAGGAAGCGGCTCTCAAGATAGAAAAATGGGCCCCGGAAAGGACTGCGGAGTGGAGACTGATCGGGAACCTTCAAAGGAACAAGGCCAGGAGGGCATTGGACCTTTTCGTGCGGGTCGATTCCCTCGATCGTATGGAACTCGCCTCTGACCTGCAAAGAATCCTCTCTGAAAAGGACAGCAGAATTGACGTTCTGGTAGAGGTCAATACCTCTGGGGAACCCTCGAAGCATGGGGTGTCGCCCGCGGAAACGGAAGGGTTCCTTGAGGAGATACTGCGTAATTGCCCGCGGGTGGCCGTCAGGGGACTGATGACGGTCGGCCCGCTCGGAGCCGGCGCGCGCGAGGTGGCTGCATCTTTCTCGCTACTGAGGGACCTGAGGGAAAGGATTTCCGGACGGCTTGGGCTCGAAATGCCCGAGTTGTCGATGGGAATGTCTGAAGATTTCGAGGAGGCGATCGAGCAGGGGAGCACCTGCGTACGGCTGGGACGGGCCCTTTTTGGCCCCAGGGAATAAGGGGAGGTGTGAAAGCCTTGTGGGAGAAGTTCCTGGCATTTCTTGGCCTTATCGAGGAAGAGGACGATTATGAGGAAGAGGAAGATTTGCGCGGCAACGAGTGGGAAGAGCGCAAGAGGAGGGTTTTCCAGCCAGCGATAGGCAAGCCGGCCGTAATCCTTGTGCGCGGACAATCGGGAATCGATAGAAAGGACGACCTTCTGGAGGCCCTCCGCATGGGACAGATGGTCATCCTGGATTTAAGGCCGGTTGACCTGGAGCCCGGGCAGGGGCTTCTTGATTTCGTCTGCGGCGCCGTTTACTCCACACAGGGGAAAGTCATCCGTGTCGCCCCAGGCGTCTTTCTTGCCACTCCGCACAGCCGATTGCTGGAGACCTGGGAAAACCAGGAGATTCTCGAAGCGCAGGAAGAACAAGAAGAGGCGAGGGAGGGTGACGAGGCATGAACAGCCTTTTCACGCCACTCGACATCCAGCAGCAGTCTTTTAAGAGGGCACTACGGGGATACGACCCCGAGGAGGTTGACGAGTTCCTCGATAGGGTAGCGGAAAACTTCCAGGCGTATGTGGAGAAGATACGGGATCTTGAGCGCAAACTTGAAGTGGCGGAAGAGCAGATAAAAGAATGCCGCGAACTCAAGCACTCGCTGAACGAGGCGATCCTTTTCGCACAACAGAGCGCGGAGGAAAAGATCAAATCGGCAGCGCAGCAGGCCGAGCTCACCCTGAATGAGGCCAGGGCGAAGGCCGACTCGATCGTGGAAGAGGCCAAGGCGCGGATCGAGGAGCAAAAAAGGGAACTGGGACGCCTCACGCAGGTCCGGCAACAGTTTGTTGCAGAAATGAAGGGAACCTTGTCCAAGTTCGAAACTCTGGTGGGACTTGTGGCGGATAGCGGAAGGCCTCCCGAAAAAAGGTGAAGGAAGAGATCGGACTCGAGTCACCCGTATTGGCATTAAGGGGGGTTGGAAGCGCTCGCGAGAAAGCCTTGATGTCGCTCGGCGTAAGGACGTTGAGAGACCTCCTGCTACACTTCCCGAGGAAATACGAAGACAGAAGGTGTGTCAGGTCTTTCAGTAAGCTTGAAGAGGGGAAAAGAGCCCTGGTGGCGGGTGTTGTCGGGCGCGTGGTTTCCTCCAGGCTGAACAGACGAGAAGGCAGAGGGAAACTTTCCATTTTTTCCGCTTTCCTTGAAGAAGGGGAAGAGCGTCTCACCGCCACCTGGTTCAATCGCCCTGACCTTTCGACGAGGATTCCGCCAGGGACCCATATCGCGCTCTTCGGAAAAGCCGGCAGAAGCGGAAACGGCTGGGAAATGCTCAACCCCGATCTAGAGATCCTAGCCCCTGGATCGAGCCCTGCAACGGGAATACTGCCGGTGTACCCGCTTGCTTCCGGGCTGAATCAAACGATCCTGCGAAAACTCTTGAGAGAGGTTTTCGATTGCTCCGAAACTCGTAAGCTGATTGCTGAAACGTTGCCGGAAAATCTACGAGATCGCTGCGATTTGATCGGCCTAGCCAAGGCGGTCGAATGGGTGCATTTTCCCCCCGACGAATCGGCTTGGAAAGCGGCGAGGAAGAGGATCGTTTTTGAAGAAATTTTCCACTTCCAGGTAAAGCTTCGGAAAACCAGGGTCGAGCTTTCGGGCGGGGAAAGACCTCCCGCCGTGTTTCCCGGAGAGAGAACGAAGTTTTTCCTGGAAAAAGCCCTTCCATTCAAGCTGAGCGCCGGCCAACTGAAAGCGTTGCAGGAAATCTGGACCGACCTGGCGGGGCACGTTCCCATGAGAAGGCTTCTTCACGGTGAGGTGGGAAGCGGGAAGACGGTCGTGGCTCTAGGTGCGGCGATGGCTGCAATCGAATCGGGCCTGCAGGTCGCGTTCATGGTTCCGACCGAAGTTCTTGCGCGCCAGCATTACGAGAGAGCCATGCCTCTTCTTTTTTCTGTGGGAGCAGAATGCGCCCTGCTGGCTGGAGGGGAAGACGCCGAGGAGAGGCACCGTAGCCTCGACTTCCTGGAGAAGAATCGACCGTGTCTTCTTTTTGGGACTCATGCCCTCTTCCAGTCGAACGTCCCATGGCGGAACTTGGGACTTGTCATCGTCGACGAACAGCATCGGTTTGGGGTGTCCCAAAAGTCCGCACTTGTGGAAAAAGGGGCGGCACCCCACCTTCTTGTCATGTCCGCCACCCCCATCCCGCGTACCGTTATCCTGACCGAGTTCGGAGAACTCGACGTCACAAGGTTGGATGAAACCTTGCCCGGCAGAAAACCTGTTCGGTCCTACCGGGTCGGCAAGGGAAACCTTGGCAAGCTCCTGCAACGGGTCAAGGCTGAAGTGAATTCCGGGGGCCAGGTTCTATGGGTTTGCCCGCTCCTGGGGGAAAAGGGCGAGAAACAGGTTGCTTCAGTGCTGAACAGGCTTGAAAACATACGGCGCGAATTGCCGGAGGTTCACGCAGGAATGCTCCATGGGCAGATGCCATCGCTGGAAAAAAAAGAAGTACTTGATCGTTTCGTTAAGCGCGAGATCGGCCTATTGGTCGCCACCACCGTGCTCGAGGTCGGAGTCGACCTTCCGGGCGCAACGATGATCGTCGTGGAGGACGCGGAACGTTTTGGTTTGTCCCAGCTCCACCAGCTCCGTGGACGTGTCGGAAGGGGAGAACGGGAAGGGATTTGTGTCCTCTTTTCCTCTCCCCCGGACGAGGAATCGGCGGAGAGGCTGAACGTCCTTATGCAGACAACCGACGGATTCGCCCTTGCGGAGGAGGACCTGCGATTCCGCGGGCCCGGAGCCCTTTACGGATTTCGGCAACATGGTTCCACTGAGTTTCGGCTTGCCGACCTTACCCGTGACAAAGGCTTTTTTGACCTGGCTCGGACTGAAGCGCGAGCCTTGGGAAAAAACGACGCCTTGCTGGATTTCTCCTCCTGGGTTTGCAAAGAGCCGGGAGAAGATGACGAACGACCGCCGCTTTTGGGGTGAAAAAAGTGAAGATAAGGGAACGGATCCGTATAAAACTGGCCACGCTTCTCGGGAAATGGCCCAAAACGGTTCTTCAGGCGAGAGATTGGCTGAAGAAGCAAGGGTTGGAAGAGGAAGAAGCGGGTGCAATTCTTGAGGACTTCCTGCGTTCGGGTTTACTGGACGACGCAGCGTATGCACGCCTTTTTGTGGAAGGACATCCAGGGTGGGGAGTTTATCGCCTTCGACATGAGTTGAAAAGGCGCGGAGTGCCCGACGTCCTTGCAGGTGAAGCAATCGATGAGGCTCATGACCCGGCTGTGATCGAAGCATTGGTCAAGGATTGGAAGAAATCGGGAATCGATGACCGCCGGATTGCCGGGCGACTGGCGCGACGAGGATTTCCGGCGGGAGAAACCATGGCCGCCATCAGGTCTTCTTGTCCCGGAAACGAATAGAGGCTAGAATACGCTCGAAAAAGCGGTGTTCTGTCAACCACAATAGACAATTGGGCAGCATGCCGAACTTTGACAAACGAACAGGGGTGAATGAGACATGTCATTTATCGCACTTGTGGCAGGTGTCGCTTTAGGCCTTGCCATCGGATATTTGCTGCGGAGGTACCAGGACGAGAGAGGTCTCCAGGGAGCCGCCACACAGGCTCAGAAGCTGGTCAAGGACGCGATTGCGGAAGGCGAGGCTCGGAAGAAGGAACTCCTTTCGGAGGGCAAGGAGGAGGTCCATCGGCTGAAGCAGGAAGCAGACCGTGAGATCAAGGAACGGAAGGCCGAACTGCAAAGGCAGGAGAGGCGACTTGAACAGAAAGATGAGAACCTGGACCGCAAGCTGGAATCCCTTTCAAGGAAAGAAGAAGATCTAAGAGAGAAACAGGAAGAGGCCCAGCGCCGGATAGACGAGATCGAGGCCCTGAAGCAGAAACAGATCGAAAGGCTGGAAGAAGTGGCAGCCCTGACGAGAGACGAGGCGCGCGCCATTCTCCTGAAGGAAGTGGAGGAGGAAGCGGGTCATCTTATCGGCCTCAGGCTCAAGGACCTGGAAGAAAAGGCAAAGAGGGAATCGGAAAGGAAAGCACGCGAGTATATCACTACCGCGATTCAGCGGTGTGCGGTGGAACAGACATCGGAAATCGCCGTCAGTGTCGTAAGCCTTCCTTCTGATGAAATGAAGGGAAGGATCATCGGAAGGGAAGGGCGGAACATCCGAACGTTCGAAACAATGACGGGGGTTGACCTGATCGTCGATGACACGCCGGAAGCTGTTGCCCTGAGCAGCTTTGACCCAGTGCGGCGTGAAGTGGCCCGCCTTTCCCTGGAAAGGCTCGTCGTGGACGGCCGGATTCACCCGGCGAGGATCGAGGAAGTCGTGGACAAGGCCCGAAAGGACGTTGAGGAAATGATACTCGATGCCGGCGAAAACGCACTGCTGGAAGCCGGCGTCAAGCATATGCATCCCGAATTGCTCAACATCATCGGACAACTCAGGTTCAGGAACAGTTACGGCCAGAACGCCCTGGCCCACAGCTTGGAGGTCGCTCACATCTCCGGAATCATGGCTGCGGAACTGGGGTTGGACGAAGCGATAGCCAGGCGTGCCGGGTTGCTTCACGACATCGGGAAAGCGGTCGATCATGCCGTTGAAGGCCCCCATGCGATGATTGGGGCGGACCTTGCCAGGCGACATGGTGAAACCTTCGAGATTGTCAATGCAATCGCCTCTCATCACGAGGACGAGGAACCGCAATCCCTATACGCAGTGCTCGTGGCGGCGGCGGATGCGGTAAGTGCGGCAAGGCCAGGGGCCCGCAGGGAAAGTCTTGATGCATACGTCAAGCGGCTAGAAAAGCTCGAACAGATCGCAAAAACGTTTAACGGGGTAACGAAGGCTTTTGCCATGCAAGCCGGAAGAGAGGTCCGGATCATGGTCAACCCGGGGATCACGGACGATGGCGAAATCCAGAAAATGGCCTACGACATTGCCCGGAAAGTTGAGAACGAAATGAAATACCCGGGGCAGATCAAAGTGACGGTCATCCGGGAATCACGAGCTTTCGAATACGCGAAGTAGGCGGCCATGAAAATCCTCTTTATCGGGGATATCGTCGGAAGCCCCGGGCGCAAAGCCTTGTCCGGGGCCTTGCCAGGATTGACAAGAGAGTTCGGGCCTTTTGATTTTATCCTCGCGAACGGAGAGAATGCCGCAGCGGGGTTTGGCTTGACCGATCGAGTCTTCCTTGAAATTCTTGATTCGGGTGTGGATTGCCTGACTTCCGGCAATCACGTCTGGGACAAGCGGGATTTTCTGGAGACCCTGGCGGCCGAAAAAAGGATCCTGCGCCCGGCAAACTATCCACCCGGATGCCCAGGGCAAGGTTTGGCCATCTTGGAGCGTTCCGGGAAAAAGCTGGCGGTCCTGAATCTCCAGGGGAGGGTTTTCATGCCCACGATCGATTGCCCGTTCAGGGTGGCCGATGCGATCCTCCAGGACCGTGAATTGCCGGCGTGCGTTTTCGTTGATTTCCACGCCGAAGCGACCTCAGAAAAAAAGGCGCTGGGCCTTTACCTGGATGGAAGAGTTTCGGCTCTTGTCGGAACGCACACCCACGTTCAAACCGCTGACGAGTCGATCCTGCCTGGAGGAACAGCCTACCTGACGGATTGCGGGATGACGGGAGGGCACGCGGGTGTGATCGGCATGAAAAAGGAGGGGGTCCTCCCTCGTTTTCTGACCGCGATGCCGACAAGGTTTGAGGTTTGCGAGGATGAGCTCCGCTTGAACGCCGTGATCGTGGACATCGACGATGAAACCGGGAAAGCCTTTGACATATCCAGGCTTGACGTTCCTCTCCATTGAAGGGCGAAGACAAATTGACGATCGCTAGCGGGAGGGTGTGGGAAAAATGGCCGCGGAAATGTTGAAAGTCAGCGCGTCGAGCAATCCCCATTCCGTGGCGGGAGCCGTTGCCGCCATCATCCGCGACGGCAGGGAAGTGGAGATCCAGGCGGTTGGGGCCGGGGCGGTAAACCAGGGCATAAAGGCCATCGCTGTCGCGAGGGGATACCTGGCGCCGAACGGGTTCGAGATCTGCTGCATTCCTGCTTTTTCGGACATCGAAATTGAAGGTGTCCAAAGGACAGCGGTCAAGCTGATGGTAAGAACGAGGTGAAAAATGGAGCGGGGGCCTAGGCCCCCGCTCCATTTTTCACCTCAACCCACAATCGCCTGTTCTCTCGCGGTCAGCAAATCCTTGGCAGGATTTCCCCGGCAGGCATGTCAAGAACCCGGGCTCCACCGGCGCAGGTTTTCAGGGAAACCCATCGCGGATGGTTTTCCGTTACGGTTCCGATTCGCGAAGCGTGCTTTCCCTGACTGGATTTGCGAAGGACTTCAAGCACCTGCTCGGTTTCCTCCGGAGAAACGGCGATTAGGAGACATCCTTCGCAAGCCAGGCTAAAGGGATCGAATCCAAGAAGATCACAAACCGAAGCGACCGGATCGGTCACGGTAACAGCCTCTTCGTCGACCTCCAAGCCCAGGCCTGAAGCCTCTGCCCATTCGCAGAGAACGGTCGAAAGGCCGCCGCGTGTGCAATCCCGCATGGCGCGGAGCCCGTCGAAGCAAAGAATTCCTTCGACAACCCCCCACAAAGGTGCACAGTCGGAGGATAACCCCTCGCTTTTCAGGCCGTAACGAGATGCGGCGATCGTGGCCCCGTGCAAACCAATCGGACCCGTCAGGAGAAGCGAATCGCCCGGTTTGATCGAAGGAATGCCAAGATCCTTCGAAGAAAGGCACTTCCCGACACCGCAGGTCGTCAGCACGAGTTGGTCCAAATGCCCCTTGGGGACGACTTTCGTGTCGCCGGTCACGATTTTGATACCCAGTTCCCGGCAAATACGGGAAGCGTCAGAGAGATAGCCGAGAAGTTCCGTTTCGTCGAAACCTTCCTCCGCGATCACGCTCAGGGCAAGATAAAGGGTTTTCGCGCCCCTGCAGGCGAGATCGTTGACGGTTCCGCAGATGGCGAGCTTCCCGATGTGTCCGCCCGGGAAAGAGAGCGGAGCGACCGTGTACCCGTCGATGGTCAATGCCAGGCCATCGTTCAGGAGGGCGCAATCCTCGAGAGGGGCAACCGGCAGTCCTCCCGTTGACTCGAGTATGGAACGCACAAGGCGCTGGCTTTGTCGTCCTCCGCTTCCCTGGGCAAGAGAAATCGGTTTCAGGACCACTCACTCCTTCCATAGCGATAAGCTGCGGAGCAACTTCCCTCCGATGAAACCATGCAGGGGCCGACTGGTCCTTCCGGGCTGCAGGATACCCCGAACAACGGGCAATCGAAAGGGGTTATCCTGCCTGCGAGGACGTCTCCGCAACGGCATCCCCGGGTTTCCGGAGCGGGAATGTCCGTGATCTGGAGCCTGACGCGGGCATCGAACCGTGAGTAGGGCTCCCTCAACCTGAGTCCCGAGCGGGGAAGGAAACCGAGGCCGCGCCAAGTGGAACCCGTTTCTTCGAAAACTTCGTGGAGAAGGGATTTCGCCTGGTCGTTTCCGCAGGGACGGACTGCCTGCGGATAGGCGGATTGGACAGAGAAGCGCCCGCGTTTTTTCTGCAGGGCCAGCATGACAAGCCCGGCCATGATCTCGTCTGGTTCAAATCCTGCAACGACACAGGCAAGGCCATGCCTTTCGGCAAGAAAAGCATAAGGGGAAAGGCCAAGGATGACGCTGACGTGCCCTGGAAGAAGGAAACCATCCAGGGTGAGGGCCGGGTCCCCTGCCAGGGTCTCGAGGACCGTGGGAACGGTCTTGTGAAGGTTTAGGACGAGGAAATTCTCGCGGTTTTCCCGGGAAGCCTGGAGGACGACGGCTGCCGTTGCAGGAGCGGTCGTTTCGAAGCCGACACCCGCGAAAACGACCGTCTTGTCCGGCATCCTGCGAGCAAGGTCGAGGGCGGCAGAGGCGGAAAGGACCACATGGACCGAAGCCCCTTGTGACCTCGCCTCGGCCAGGGACAAACGGCTGCCTGGAACGCGCAGCATGTCTCCGTAGGTCGCAACGGCGATATTATCCATCCCTGAGACGCGGACAAGCGTGTCGATTTCTTCCTGTGCCGTCACGCAAACCGGGCAGCCCGGGCCGGAAACAAGGGAAAGGCCGGGTGGGAAAAGGGCCCTCAAGCCGGAGCGGTAGATGGAAACGGTGTGGGTTCCGCAGACTTCCATGAACTTGAGGGGCCTGTCGACAAGCCGAAAAAGCGCCTTGCCCGCGGTTCTCACTCTTTCCCTGATCGAATCATTCATCGGGAAGTCTCTCCGACTGTGAACGGATTTCTTCCCAAAGAGCCTCGATTTCGGTGGCTTCTTCCGGCCGGAGCCTTTCTATGGCAAAACCCGCATGAACAAGCACGCTTTCACCGACGGCCGGGTTATCGATCAAGTCGGTGCGGATTTCCACCTCGATCGTGCCGGCCCGACCGATGGCAGTCTGGGCCCCAGTGATGGCAACGAGGGTATGCGGTACGGCTAAGCACAAGGTTTGTCCCTCCTCATGTCTGAATCGGACAATCATCATCCTTCGAAGTCCGTAAGGTGTCAATGGCGGGGACTTTCAAGATATAATCCGCACAAACGCCCAAAGACGGACTCTAGGGAGAAATGCCGCATGGAAATGCTGCAGATCGCACTCATCCAGGCTTCCATTCTTAGAAAAAGCCCGGAAGCGAACCAGGAAGCCCTCCTTGCCGAAGCCGCCCGTTCTGCCGAAAACGGGGCAAAACTCGTGATCCTGCCAGAGTTGTGGAACGTTTCCTTTCCCCGAGGAACCGGTGAAATTCCCCCACAAGCGGAAAAGACCGCTTTGTCCGCGTTGTGCAGGACTGCACGGCGTTTCGGCGCGGGAATCGTGGCGGGAAGCATGGCTGTGCGCAGCGAAAACGGAATGGTGAACCGTTGCCATGTGATCGGCCCAGACGGAAAGATCCTGCTGGCCTACGACAAGATCCACGCTTCTCCTTTCGATTTCGGGGCGGGGCCGTTCAACCCCGGCTCAACCCTTGGTCTTTTCAGGCTCTTCGGATGGAAGGCCGGTCTGCTCATCTGCTTTGATATGGAATTTCCCGAACAGTGCCGTTCCCTTGTTGAGAACGGGGCCGAAATGCTTATCGTCGTGGGGGCCTGGCCGTCAGACCATGTTCGAATCTGGCGGACGATGCTGGCAGCCAGGGCCATGGAAAACCAGGTCTTTGCCGTCGGTGTCAACCGATGCGATAGCAGTCCGTTTGTCCGGTTCGGGGGCCATAGCCTGGTCGTGGACCCATTCGGAGAAACGCTTCTTCAATTGGACGACCGACCGCGCACGGAAATGGCATGGCTTCGCAAATCACTCGTCGAAAGGGCAAGAAGAACGCACGCTGTCTGGTCCTCAAGGAGAGAGGAGTTATATCGGAGGTGGAGGTGACTCCCTAAAAATGGGGTCTTGATTAATTCACTAGGTTTGTTTATCCTTACAAAGGGCGAAAATGCTATGAATCCGGAATTTGCAGTTTTCCAACCGTTCCCGCGAGTTGTCATTTTCTATCAGAGTCCCTATAATTTCATGAACTTTCCGTAGTCGGACAAATGCGCGGAAAAGGAGGTGGAACTCGGCCGAAAAAGGGCAGTCCTCGTGGATCCGCAACAGGTGATTTCTTGGAGACTACCAGCCTAGAGGAGGGATATCATGGGCAACGGAACGGAAAATCGTGAACAGTGGGGAAGCCGTTTTGGCTTTATCATGGCTGCGGCCGGTTCTGCGGTCGGTTTGGGCAACATCTGGCGATTTCCCTACATTACGGGAAAGAACGGCGGGGCCGCCTTCGTTCTCGTTTATGCAGCGATCGTCTTCACGATCGGTATTTCAGTCATGCTTGCCGAGTTCGTCATCGGCCGTGCTTCTGGCCTGAACGCCGTCGGTTCCTTCAAGAAATTGAAGGGCGGGGCCTGGCCGATCGTCGGCTGGATGGGCGTCATCGCCGGGTTCATCATTCTTTCCTTCTACGGTGTCATCGCGGGCTGGACCATCGCCTACATGATCAAATCCTTCACCGGGCTCATGGCTGCAGGTGCGGCAGGCAAGGCCGGCGACGTGTTCGGGGCTTTCGTGACCAACGCGCCGCAGGTTGTCGCCTACCAGGTTGTATTCATGGTGGCTACCATCTGGATCGTTTACAAAGGGGTTGGGGAAGGCATCGAGAAATACTGCAAGGTCATGATGCCGGCGCTTTTCGTGATCCTCTTCATCCTGATCGCCCGCGGCGTGACTCTTCCCGGTGCCGGCAAGGGCCTGGAGTTCTATCTCAGCCCCGACTGGTCAAAGCTGAACGGCGCGACGGTGTTTGCCGCTCTTGGACAAGCCTTCTTCTCTCTTTCCCTTGGAATGGGCTGCATGATCACATACGGTTCCTACCTGAGCAAGAAGGAATTTCTTCCCTCGGCGGCAGTGACGGTCGCGGCCATCGACACTTCCGTCGCCTTCCTGGCCGGATTCGCCATTTTCCCGGCGGTTTTTGCCTTCGGGATTGAACCCGGAGCCGGTCCCGGCCTGACCTTTGTCACATTGCCGAACGTTTTTGCCCAGATGCCCGGCGGAATGTTCTTCTCGTTCCTGTTCTTCCTGCTGCTGTTCTTCGCCGCCTTGACCTCGTCGGTTTCCCTTCTCGAGGTTTGCGTCGCCTACTTCAAGGACGAACTGGGCTGGACTCGGGAAAAGGCTTCCTGGCTCCTGGGTGCGATCATCACCGCCCTTGGCGTTCCCTCCGCCCTCTCCCTCGGCGGGAAATTCCCGAAAATTGCCGGGAAAGATTTCCTCGACGCGATGGATTTCATCTCCTCGAATGTCCTTCTCCCGCTAGGCGGAATCTTCATCGCTGTTTTCGTGGGGTGGGTCTGGCTTGAATCCGGCAAGAAAGAAGCGACCAACGAAGGGAAAGCCCCCTTCGCTTGGGAGACAGCCTGGGTCTGGATCGTGCGCGTCGTCGCTCCGGTAGCGATCGCCTGGATTTTTGTAAAGGGCCTGAAGTGGTAGCAGGAAGCAATTAAAAGCAGTCTTTTTGAAGGGGGCGCGAACGCGCCCCCTTAATCTTTTTTAGATCTCTTGACCCGTTTCGCCGCTCATGTAAAATAAACCTGTATCATTCCGGATGAAGACCGCAAGAGAGACCCTGCAAAGCGAGGGCGCCGAAGGGGCAAGAGCGGAATCTAGGCTTGAAACTCTCAGGCTTAAGGATTGCGGCCGGACGGAACTCTGGAGTGGGCAAAAGCCTGCCGACAGGGACAAGGTCACCAGTGGCTGATCCCGTTGTCGTTCCTTTTTCGGAAAGGATGAGGCAGGCATGCTTTATTGTGTTATAACGAATAACCCGGTAGTCGCTTCCGAACTGGAAAACCTCTGAGTCTCCGCAACCAGCGCCTGGGAGGTGCTGGTCGCCGCTAGGGACCTCATTCACAAGGGGTACGTCCTTCTCACCCATCCGCTTTACGGAAACTTTCTTCCGAACCAGCAGCCCTATCGGACCGTGATCCTTTCCATTCCGGAAAGCGAGGGGTCCGCAGTCGAACCGACCTCTCTCTATCTTATCGAAGAAGCCCTTTCACTCTATCGGGGATATGAAGGCAGATGGGCCATGCCGGGTCTGAAAAGTGAATCGGTCGAGCGCGATTATGCGGTCATCGATGCCGACCTGATGCGGGAGAGCCTGCACCAGTACGGCTTCAGGATGCGGCACGGAGGGTGCAAGGCAAAATCCGTCCCGAAAAGAATGGAGAATGCCTGGGGAGAGGAGGTGAATAACGATGGTGGAACTCGATAAGGACAACTTCGATTCTGAGGTCATTCAAAGCAAAATGCCGGTTGTCGTTGACCTGTGGGGACCCAAGTGCGGACCGTGCCTTGCCCTCCTGCCGCAGGTCGAGGAATTGGCCAAGGAGCTTGAGGGAAAAGTCAGGTTCTGCAAGCTCAATGTTGCGGAAAACAGGCGGTTGGTCATTTCCTTGAAGGTCATGGGCGTTCCCACCTTCCTCTTCTACAGGGGCGGAGAACAGAAAGACCGTTTAAGTGGAGGAGATGTAACGATCGAAGGAATCCGCGAGAAGGCCGAAGCCCTTCTGGCATAACCTTCGAGGCTGAAGAAAGGGGGGTAAGACACGTGAAGCTCGAACTTCACAAGCTGCATGTCAAAAGCCTGGCTTGGGGAGCAAAGACGGGGGTCAAGGATGGCATCCTGAGCATCAGCAAAGAAGAGGTCCTTGAACTCGTCAGGGCCGATGCCAATTTCCTCAAGGTTGACGTTGAAATCGCTTTGCCTGGCGAGAGCACCAGAATCATCCCGGTCAAGGATGTCGTCGAGCCGCGCTGCAAGATCGAGGGCGGAAACGGCGTTTTCCCGGGGATGATTTCGGACGTCGATACGGTGGGTTTCGGAAAAACGCTTGTTCTAGAAGGGGCCGCAGTCGTCACGTGCGGAAAGGTCGTCGGTTTCCAGGAAGGGATCATCGACATGTCCGGGCCGGCGGCGGATTACACGCCGTTTGCCCATACCAGTAACCTGGTCCTGGTCGTGGATCCCGTCGAAGGCCTCGAAAGGCACGATTACGAGGCGTCCCTGCGGATCGCGGGCCTGAAGGTCGCGGAGTATCTTGCCAAGTCTGCAGTGGGCCAGAAGGCGGACTCGATCGAATCGTACGAGGCGAAACCGCTGAACCAGGCGATGGCCGAGTTCCCCGGTTTGCCGAAAGTGGCCTACCTGTACATGCTTCAATCACAGGGCCTCCTTCACGACACCTACGTGTACGGTGTGGATGCCAAGAAAATTCTGCCTACCCTCATCAACTACACGGAAGTGTTCGACGGGGCGATCGTGTCCGGAAACTGCGTTTCCGCCTGCGACAAGAACAGCACTTATTACCATCTCAACAACCCTGTCATCAAGTCCATGGTTAGCCGTCACGGGAAAGACTACAACTTCGTCGGGGTCGTCATCACAAACGAAAACGTCACGCTGGCGGACAAGAAGCGCAGCTCCTCCTACGCGGTCAAGCTGGCCGAAACCCTGGGGGTCGAAGGCCTGCTCATCACCGAGGAAGGTTTCGGCAACCCGGACGCCGACCTCATCCTGAACTGCAGGAAAGCTGAGAAGGCCGGGATCAAGACCGTCCTGGTCACCGACGAATACGCGGGGCGGGACGGCGCTAGCCAGTCGCTGGCAGACGCGGCAAAAGAGGCCGATGCGGTTGTCACCGCCGGGAACGCGAATGAAATGATCGTTCTTCCGGCAATGAAGAAGGTCATCGGCTACCCGAACTATGCGGATGTGATCGCAGGGGGCTTCCAGGGATCCCTCCGCCCGGACGGATCCATCGAGGTTGAACTGCAGGCGGTCACGGGATCGACAAGCGAGCTTGGCTTCACCCGAATCAGCGCGGTCACGATTTAGGAAACTTCATCTTGAGAGAGAAAGAAGGAGGTGTAATCCATGGGTAAGCTGGCTGGGAAAAAGGTCGTTCTCCTCGGTGAGCGGGATGGTGTACCCGCACCGGCGATGGAGGCCTGCCTGAAGTCTTCTGGCGCCGACATCGTTTTTTCCGTGACCGAATGCTTTGTCTGAACCGCCGCCGGTGCCATGGACCTGCAGAATCAGCAACGCGTCAAGGACGCGGCTGATAAGTTCGGAGCCGAAAACGTCGTCGTGATCCTGGGTTCCTCCGATGCCGAAGGCGCGGAGATCTATGCCGAGACGGTTGCGAATGGCGATCCGACTTTTGCAGGTCCTCTGGCTGGAGTCCCGTTGGGACTCGCTGTGTACCATGTCTTTGAAGATGTAATCAGGGAAGAGGCGGATCCGGCCCTCTGGGAAGAACAGATCAGCATGATGGAAATGGTCCTCGATACCGAAGCTCTTGCGAAGGCAGTCGCGGGCATGCGTGAGCAGTACAGCAAATTCTCGCTCTAGTTCGGCCAGGGAAAGGAGGGAAATCACTTGTCCTACCGAATCGTGCACTACATCAACCAGTTCTTTGCCGGAATTGGAGGCGAGGAAAAGGCTGATTACAAACCCGAAGCACGGGAGGGCGTTGTGGGACCCGGAATGGCCCTCAATGCCGCGATGAAGGGTCGCGCGGAGATCGTTGGAACGGTCATCTGCGGTGACAGTTTCTTCGCGGAAAACATGGATAAGGCTTCGGCCGAAATCCTGGCGATGATCAAGAAGTTCTCGCCTGACGCCGTGATTGCAGGGCCGGCTTTCAATGCCGGCCGGTACGGCACCGCCAGCGGTGCCGTGCTCGAGCTGGTCGCGAAGGAACTGGGGATTCCGGTCGTAGGCGGAATGTACCCGGAAAACCCCGGCGTCGAGCTCTACCGGAAGAGCGCCTACATTTTCAAGACCTCCGACAGTGCCCGAGGCATGGGGCCTGCGGTCCAGGGGATGGCGGCTCTTATCCTCAAGCAGCTGGACGGGGAGAAGATCGGTTCTCCGGATGAGGAAGGGTACATCGAACGCGGGCTCAGGAAGAACGTCTTTCTCGAGAAAGTCGGCGGAGAGCGTGCCGCCGAGATGCTCGCGAAGAAACTCCGGGGGGAACCGTTCAAAACCGAGTACCCGATGCCTGTCTTCGACAGGGTTGCCCCTAATCCGCCGATTCTCGACATGAAAAATGCGGTCGTCGCTCTCGTGACTTCCGGCGGTATCGTGCCGAAAGGGAATCCGGATCATATCGAAGCGTCCAGCGCGACCCACTATGGCGAGTACTCCCTGGCTGGTGTCATGACTGCGGATGAGGCCCATTACGAAACCGCCCACGGCGGCTATGACCCGACCTATGCGAACAAGAACCCGAACCGGGTGCTTCCGGTCGATGTCATGCGCCAGCTGGAAAAAGAGGGCGTGTTCAAGAAACTTCACGAGAAATATTACTCCACGGTCGGCAACGGCACTTCCGTCGGCAACACGAAAAGGTTCGGCGAGGAGATCGTCGGGAAACTCAAGAAGGACGGGGTTGACGCCGTTATCGTCACCTCTACCTGAGGGACCTGCACGCGTTGCGGCGCAACGCTCGTGAAAGAAATCGAACGGGGCGGGATTCCAGTGGTCCATGTCTGCACGATCGTCCCGATCTCGCAGACCGTCGGGGCGAACAGGATCGTTCCCGCCGTGGCGATTCCCCACCCTCTGGGTGATCCTTCCCGCACTCCGGAAGAAGAGGTGCAGATCCGGAGGAAACTCGTCCTGAAGGCCCTGAAGGCCCTGGGCACCGAGGTAAAGGAACAGACGGTCTTTACCGACTGAAGCATGAATCGGAGGCCCAGCAGGCGTTGCCCGCTGGGCCTTTTTTCAAGGAGGATTCAGGATAGATGAAAGTCGCGGTCAAAGGTACCTCCTATTGCCTGAACCACGTTCCCGAAATGGCGCTTCACTATGGGAACACACCTTTCGTCGAGAGAAAGGCGAAGGGCAGCTCCGATTTCCTCGATTCGCTCCCGTCTCACCTGCAGTCCTATGAAAAGGCGGCTGCGTATGCGCCAAACCTGACCTACATCGGGGCAATGTCCCTGGACGAGCTCGAGAAGCATCCCCAACCCTGGACCGACAACTTGCTCGGTGAGGCGAGCCGGTACGGCCGTTTCGGGGAAATCATGCCGGAAGACGAATTCCTCGGCCTGATGGATATCAGCGACGTGTTCGACATCATCTGGCTGGAGAAAGCCTTTTCGGCATCCGTCGCCGAGAAACTGGGAAAAAACCCGGTTATTACGCAGTCCATGCTGGCACGCCTCGAAGGGGGGCATCCGCTGGAAGAGATCGGGAAGGAAATCGCGGAGAAGGAAGCCCTTCCCCTGTATTTTGGGGGGGAGGTCGTGGGGTGCTGCAGGAAAGGGCATGAAATCGACGAATGCCTGGAAGCCTATTTCCTGCTTGAAAACGTGGCCTGCAAGGCTGGCGGGGTTTTAGCCCTGTTGCACCTCTTCCGAAATTCGGGATTGAAGCCCGAGGAAGTCGATTTTGTGATCGAGTGCTCGGAGGAAGCTGCCGGCGACATGAACCAGCGCGGAGGCGGAAACTTCGCCAAGGCGGTGGCCGAGATCGCGGGATGCGTGAACGCCAGCGGGTGCGACATCAGGGGATTCTGTGCGGGTCCAGTCAATGCTGTCATCGCGGCCGCGAGCCAGGTTGCCGCCGGGGCGAGGAAGAACTGCGTCGTTCTTGCCGGCGGGGCGATCCCGAAATTGTTCATGAACAGCAGGGATCACGTGAAAAAGGGGTTACCCGCGCTTGAAGACTGCCTGGGGAATTTTGCCGTTCTTCTCGCTCCCGACGACGGAACCGCCCCGGTGATCCGGCTTGATGCGCTGGGCAAACACACGGTCGGCGCAGGATCTTCACCGCAGGCGATCACCAGCGCTCTGGTTTGGGAACCGTTGCAAAAACTTGGATTGGGTTTCAACGATGTGGACAAGTATGCGGCAGAGCTGCAGAATCCCGAGATCACCCTCCCCGCCGGGGCTGGAGATGTGCCGAACGCCAATTTCAAGATGATCGGTGCTCTTGCCGTCATGAAAGGGCAGTTGGAGAAAGCGGCCATCCCTGAGTTCGTCAAAAGGAAGGGTATCCCGGGCTTCGTCCACACACAGGGACACATTCCGTCAGGAGTTCCCTTCATCGGGCATGCCTGCGAAGGAATCAAGACCAAGGCCATCGAAAGAGCCCTTGTCATCGGCAAAGGAAGTCTTTTCCTTGCCAGGATGACGAACCTATCGGATGGGGCTTCCTTCTTCATCGAAGCGCCGGCGGAAGAAAGGCAGATACAGGCTGTTTCGAAGGAAGACATCAAGCGGCTCCTGCTGGAAGCCCTGTCAGAGGCCGCCACGGTCCTCCGAGGGGAATAGGGGGGATCCTCTTGTCGGATCTGTGCAGGACGATTGGAGAGACCCTTTCGGAGATCGTCGAGGCGGCGAAAACGGGAGGGCCCCGCAGGAGGATCGGGCTCATGGCCAGAGGAAGCGAGCTGGGGCCGGAGGAGATGGCGACGGGTGCACGGCTTGCCCAGAGCCAGATGCCTGGTCTGGCGGTGGTCATGATCGGCCCTAGGTTACCGGGATACGAAGACCTAGACTGGATTGAGACAGGCGAAACGGATTGCGAGGCGCTAATCGGGGAAGCCATGGAACATGCGCTTTCCGAAAAGCGGATCGATGGTGCGGTTGCCTTGCATTATCCTTTCCCGATGGGGGTCACGACGATTGGGCGCGTCGTCACCCCCGGAAGGGGAAGAGATATGCTGGTGGCTTCAACGACCGGTTCCAGCTCCACCCAGAGAACCGAGGCAATGCTGAAGAACGCGATCCTCGGCATTGCCGTCGCAAAGGCGATCGGAAAAGCCGACCCGAAAGTCGGGATCCTGAATGTCGAAGGCGCCCAGACGGTTTTCCGAGCCTTATCGGCACTAAAGGAAAACGGCTACGCTGTGACTTTCGGGGAAAGCGTCAGGAAGGACGGAGGGGCGATCCTTCGGGGGAATGACATCCTGGCGGGAGCCGTCGATGTTTGCGTGACGGATACCCTCACCGGCAATGTGCTGATGAAGCTGTTTTCCTCTTTCACGACGGGCGGTAGCTACGAATCGGCCGGATGGGGATACGGCCCTTCGGTGGGGCAAGGCTGGCCCCATGTCATCTCGATCATTTCACGAGCATCCGGAGCCCCGGTCATCGCCAATGCGTTGACCTTTACGGCGGCAGCAGCTTCGGCAGGCCTTCCCCGGATCGTCGAGGCGGAGCTGAAGAAAGCGGGCGAGGCAGGGTTGGAGGCCATACTGTCCGGCTTGAGGGTAAAGCCGGCCGCGGGAGGGGAAGAAGTCTCACCCCCGCCTGCGGAGCCGACGGACGAGGAAATCCACGGCATCGACGTGCTCAACATCGAGGAAGCCGTGAGGGAACTCTGGAAGGCCGGCCTGTACGCCGAATCGGCGATGGGGTGCACCGGGCCGGTGGTCAAGATCTCATCGAAAAACCTGGAGAAAGCTGAAAGCTGCCTTAAAAAGGCTGGATACCTTTAATAGGGAATTCGGCACGGGGAATGGTCGAGATGTTTTCCCCGTGCCGTCCATGTTATAATAATGAAAATATTAAATATACGGTATTCGAAAGGGGGATTGAGAATAAGCCCGAACTACGGGCGCGGTGAACGGGGAACTTGTTCCGAGGCGCACCGTCAGACAGGTCAAATTGTTCAAAAGGAGGAGGATTTGAGGTCATGGAAGGAATCATGAAGATCAACGGCGTAATCAATGGTATCGTCTGGGGTCCATGGATGTTGACCTTGCTGGTGGGGACGGGGGTTTACCTCACCCTGATTCTGGGTGTTCCGCAACTTCGATACTTTTTCCTGATGTTCAAGGAAGTCTTCGGTAACCTCGGCAAGAAAAAGGAAGGCGAAGGAACGATCTCATCGTTTGCGGCTCTCTCGACCGCCCTTGCATCGACCGTCGGCACCGGGAACATCGCCGGTGTTGCAACGGCGCTGCACCTGGGCGGCCCGGGCGCTCTTTTCTGGATGCTGGTCTCGGCGGTTTTCGGCATGACGACAAAGATGTGCGAGGTTGCCCTTGCCGTCCACTACCGAGAAAAGGATCCCACCGGCAACTGGCGCGGCGGCACCATGTACATCCTCGAAAAAGGGGTCGGCCAGAAATGGCTGGCGTGGCTCTTCGCCCTTTTCGCCTTCCTGGCCTCCTTCGGTATCGGATGTGCCGTCCAGGCGAACTCCACGGCTGAAGGCTTCAACCTCGGCTTTGGAATCCCGAACATGTACACCGGCATCGGTATCGCCGTTCTGACAGGGCTCGTCATTATCGGAGGGCTGAAAAGGATTTCGGACGTCACTACCTATCTCGTTCCCTTCATGGCGATCTTCTACATTGTCGGCGGCGGGATTGTCGTGTTGACTCACGCAAGCGCCATCCCGATGGCGATTGGCAATGCGGTGAAGTACGCCTTCTCCGACCCGATGGCCTTGCCCGGAGCCGTAGCCGGCTGGTCGGTCAAGATCGCCCTGACAAAAGGAATCGCCCGGGGCGTTTTCTCAAACGAGGCCGGTCTCGGGTCCGCCCCCATGGTCCATGCGACGGCTGTGGTCGATCATCCGATGCGGCAGGGGATGTATGGCCTTTTCGAAGTTTTCACCGACACGATCGTCATTTGCTCGCTGACGGCATTGGCCATCCTGACGAGCGGTGTGCTCACCGGACAGCCCGAACTGACCGGTGCAAAGCTCTCCCTCTCCGCTTTCCAGAGCGTGCTTGGCGGCACCGGAACCATGATCCTTTCGATCGGACTGGCACTTTTCGCCTTCTCCACCATTCTGGGCTGGTACTGGTATGGTGAAACCGCCGCTGTCTACGTCTTCGGCGTCAAGTTCATTCCAGTGATGAAGATCCTCTGGATCCTTTTCGTCATCCTTGGTGCCTCCGGTGAAGCCCTCGGCGGCGGAGCAGGCTTCCTGACGAACCTGTGGGACCTTGCAGACACCCTCAACGGCCTGATGGCGATTCCCAACCTGATTGCCCTGCTGTTGCTCTCCGGCACCCTAAGGAAACTCGTGAAGGACTTTGACGAGAAACGCCGTACCGGAGCACTGAAAATCTAGCCTGTCGAGAAAGCGGGCCTTTTCGGCCCCGGCGGGGCAGGGTTTCCCTGCCCCGCCTTCCTCATGAGGAGGCGAAACTCCGTGCAATTTCGTCCGACGCGAATGGAAGTTTCTTTGGAGAATTTGAAGTCGAATTTTACGGCCGTAAAGGACTGGGTCGGCCCGAGGGTACAGCCGATCGCCGTCGTGAAAGCCAATGGCTATGGAACGGGTATGCTCCAGGCGGCGGGAGCCTTCCGGGAAGCCGGTGCCCAACGTTTTGCCGTGGCGATACCGGAAGAGGCAGTCGAGCTTCGCGAGAACGGTTTCAACGAGCCTGTGCTCGTTCTTGGCGCCTCGACCCCCTGTTCGGCTTCGGAAATGGTTCGGCTTGACATCAGCGCCGCATGCACCGACACCAGTTTTGCGAGGTCGATGAGCGAAGCCGCAGTCCGGCAGGGAAAACCCGCAAGGATTCACCTAAAGATCGACACGGGGATGGGAAGGATCGGATTCCTCCCGGAACATCTCCCGGAAGCACTAAACGAAATTCTGGCAATGCCCGGCCTGGAGATCGAAGGCGTCTTTACGCACTTCGCGACCGCCGACGAGCTTAACCTTGATTACACGCGGTGGCAGTTTCGCCGCTTAGGAGATGTCCTGGAATTGTTGAGGTCCCGGAACGTGGGGATCCGTCTTCGCCATGCGTGCAACAGCGCTGCGACCCTCTCGCTTCCGGAAATGCACCTTGACGCGGTCCGCCCCGGTGTCATCCTTTACGGCATGTGGCCATCGGCGGTTGTAAGGAGAAGCGTGGAGCTGAAACCGGTTTTCGCCGTGAAAACCGCCATTGCCTGCCTGAGAAGCCTCCCTGCGGGGAGCGGAGTCAGCTACGGCCTGCGTTACATGACAAGGGGAGAGGAAAGGATCGCGGCCCTGCCGCTGGGCTACAACGACGGATGGACGCGGCTGCTCAACTTCAAGGCAGAAGTCCTCGTAAGGGGACAAAGGGCCCCGGTTGTCGGCAGCATCTGCATGGACCAGTGCATGGTAAACGTGAACCACATCCCGGAAGCCCAGGTCGGGGACGAGGTCGTCCTCATCGGTTCGCAGGGCGGAGAAACGATCACCGTCGACGAAGTCGCTTCGCGCCTTGGAACCATCAACTACGAGATACCCGGTATGTTTTCGCGAAGAGTTCCACGAGTCTACCTTTAGAGCAGAGAAGGAAGACAAACACAAAGGAGCGTGTGAAAAAAATGAAATTCTCGAAACGCATTACCGGAATGCAGGCCTCTCCCATCAGAAAGCTCGTTCCTTACGCCAACGAGGCAAAAGCGAAGGGGAAGAAGGTCTACCATCTCAACATTGGGCAGCCCGACATCGTGACGCCGGCCGGTTTTTTTGACGCCGTAAAGAACTTCAAGGAGGATGTCCTGGCTTATTCCACTTCCGCGGGAAGCAACGAGCTGATCGATGCGATCCGGAAGTATTATGCCGGCTACGGAATCGACTACGGCCGGGAACACATCATCATCACGAACGGCGGCAGCGAAGCCCTGATGTTCGCCATGATCGCCCTTTGCGACCCGGGCGACGAGATCCTCGTCCCGGAACCCTTCTACACGAACTACAACGGATTCGGCCAGGCTGTCAATGTTGTCATCAAGCCGATCACGACGAGGGCGGAATGTGGCTTCCATCTCCCCCCCGCGGATGAAATCGAGAAAACCCTGACCCCGAACACAAAAGCGATCCTCATGTCCAACCCCGGAAACCCGACAGGGGTCGTCTACACCGATGCAGAAATCGCGATGTTGGCGGGCCTGGCGAAGAAACACGATCTTTTCGTCATCGCCGATGAGGTTTACCGCGAGTTTGTTTATGACGGATTGAAATACACGAGTTTCGGGACGGTCAAGGAAATTGAGGATAGGGTGATCCTCATCGATTCCGTGTCGAAGAGGTTTAGTGCTTGCGGAGCCCGTATCGGCTGCATCTCCTCGAAAAATGAGGAACTTATGGCACAGGTGATGAAGCTCGCCCAGGGCAGGCTTTGCGTCCCGACCCTGGAACAGGTGGGAGCGGCCGAGCTCTACAAGACGCCGATGTCCTACCTGAAGGAAGTCAACGAAGAGTACACCCGGAGGAGGAACATCCTTTACAAGGCCTTGAAGGAGATGCCCGGAGTCGTTTGCGAAGAGCCAAAGGGTGCCTTTTACGTCGTGGTGAAGCTCCCGGTTGACAACGCGGAAAAATTCGTTATCTGGATGCTCAAGGATTTCGACGTCGATGGGGAAACGGTCATGATGGCCCCTGCCGAGGGTTTCTACGCCACACCCGGGCTGGGGCGGGATGAGGTCCGGCTTGCCTATGTGCTGAAGGAGAAGGACCTTGCCCGTGCGATGGACATCATGAAGGCCGGGCTCGAGGCCTATCCTGGCCGTGTGGAAGCGGTTTCCGTGTCAGCCTGAGGGAACGATCCGTCTTTAAAGGGCTCCTCGGCGCCTTCATGAAGGCTCCGGGGAGCCCTTTAGCGTTCCAGAGGAAGGCAGGTGTTGAGGCGCGTGCTGAAGGTTAGGGAAGCCCATGCGTGCGACGTTGACAAGGGTATCGCCCGCATCGACCCAAGGGATATGGCGTTCTATGGCCTTAGCGAGGGGGACGTGGTCCTGGTTGAAGGAAATCGTCCCTATCCTGTCCGGCTTTTTCCATGTGAAGTTGATGACCGTGGCGAATCCGTCATCCTCATCGACCGTGTCACGCGGGAAAATCTTGAGATCGGGATCGACGACAAGGTGGATTTGATCAAGGCGACCTGGGAAAAGGCCGCTTCCGTAACCTTTTCCCAGGTTTCCGGGGAAGGGGTGCCCCTTGGGCGGGACAACACTTCACTCTTGCCCCCTCTTCTTTCTGGTTGCCCCCTCCTCAAGGGAGGACGAATTCGGGCGAAAATGCTTGGAAACATCCCTTGCGAATTCCTCGTGAAGAAGACCACGCCTGGAGGGGTGGTTGTCGTCGCGCAGGATACAAAAATCAGCCTGGAAAACGAACCCGAAGGAAAATCTTCTCCAAACCGAAAATGTCGTGTCTCCTATGAGGATATCGGGGGATTGGGACCTCAGATCAAGCGCATTCGAGAAATGGTCGAGATCCCGCTGAGGTTCCCCGAGATTTTCAGGAAGCTTGGAATCGACCCTCCGAAAGGGATTCTCCTCTACGGGCCTCCCGGATCCGGGAAGACAGCCCTGGCCAGGGCTGTGGCAAGCGAGACGGAGGCTTTCTTTTCCTCGATATCGGGCCCGGAAATCATCGGGAAATATTACGGTGAAAGCGAGGCCAGGCTCAGAGCCGTTTTTGAGGAGGCAAGCAAGAACGCCCCGGCGATCCTCTTCATCGACGAGATCGATGCGATCGCTCCGAAAAGGGAGGAGATGGGAGGGGAAAAACAGGTCGAAAGAAGAGTCGTCGCCCAGTTGCTGTCCTTGATGGATGGGCTCGAATCCCGGGGGAAAGTCATCGTCATGGCGGCGACCAATATCCCGAATGCCCTTGACCCGGCATTGAGAAGACCGGGCCGGTTTGACCGGGAGATCCCTGTCCCCGTACCGAACCGGCAGGGACGTCTCGAAATCCTGCAGATCCATACCCGCGGTATGCCTCTGGCAGGGGAAATCGACCTGCCGGCGATTGCATCCCGTACCCATGGTTTTGTCGGGGCGGACCTGGAGGCTCTCGCAAAAGAGGCGGCAATGAATGCTCTCCGTCGCCTGCTGCCCTCGATGGACCTGAAGAAGGGCTTGCTTGCAGGGGATGCGCTTGAACGACTCCAGGTGACCCTCCTCGATTTCGAACAAGCCATGAAGGAAGTGGAGCCTTCCGCTTTGAGAGAAGTCACTCTCGAGGTTCCGGAAGTCGGGTGGGAGGATATCGGGGGCCTGCAAGCGGTCAAGGAGACCCTTCGGCAGGCGGTGGAGTGGCCTCTATGGAACGAAGGGTTGTACCGGCAGATGGACGCGCGCCCTCCCAGGGGTATTCTCATCCATGGACGAAGCGGATCAGGCAAGAGTCTCCTGGTGAAGGCGCTAGCAAGGGAAACGGGCTTGAATTTCATCTTCGTTCAAGGTCCCTCTCTTCTCTCGCGCTTTCCCGGGGAAGGGGAGAAGGAACTTCGGCAGGCTTTCAGGTTTGCCAGGCAATCCTCTCCTTCCATCCTCTGTCTTGACGGTATCGATTCCGTTTTTCCCTTGCAGGCGGGGTTCGGACGGGATAGCGTTGCGGAACGGCTGGTCTCCCAGTTTTGTTCCGAGATGGGCGGAATCTCGGACATGAGTGGAGTGACGGTGATCGGGACGGCCCTGGAACCGGCGAGACTCGATCCCCGCGTCAGAGGAGCCGGGCGCTTCGAGATCGAGGTCGGGCTTTCAGACCCGAATGAGGCGGAGCGATTGGAAATCCTAACGGTACTGACCAAGCGCAAGCCTCTTTCGGCGAATGTCCGCCTTGAAGGGATTGCGGCAGAAACGGAGGGGCTCAACGGGGCCGAGCTTGAAAATCTTTGCAGGATCGCCTCTGAGGAGGCGATCAAGGAACAGTTGATGGTTTCGGGAAGGGAGAACCTGGCGCAGATCGGGCCCGCACATTTTGAAATGGCGGTCAGGAAGGTCGCAAAGAATCGGTATAATGAACCCGAAGCCCTCTAAAGGGGGCAGTCGGAAGGAGCGTCATTCGATGAAGAAACTGTGGGACCTGGATCTCAGGAATTTTCCAGTTGATCGGATCACAAAACAGGAATCGGACAGAATCGGCGAGATTGCGAGAAATTGCCGGGCCTGGGCCGTCACGATGACCACGGTGGCGAACAGCGGGCACCCTGCAGGTTCCCTTTCCAGCATGGAAATGTATCTTCTAACCTACGCGGTGGCGGACGTCACCCCGGAAAACTGGTGGACCCTCGATCGCGACTTCATCGTAACCAGCCATGGGCACACCTCGCCTGGAGCTTACGCGGCTCTTGCCGCCCACGGTTTTTTCCTGCCTGAAGAGCCACTGGCTCATTTTAGGCAGGCCGGCAGTCTGTTCCAGGGACACGTGGAGAGACAGGTTCCGGGAATCGACTGGGGTTCAGGCAATCTTGGCCAGGGACTTTCGGCCGGTGTTGGTTACGCGATGGCCTGCCGGGCCAGGGGAACGCGGCACAAAGTCTTCGTCCTCATGAGCGACGGGGAACAGGTCAAGGGCCAGGTCGCCGAGGCGAGGCGAATGGCCGTCAAGGAAAAGCTGGATAACCTGATGGTTCTTCTGGACTACAACCATATACAGATTTCAGGGCGAATCGAAGAAATCATGCCCGCAGACCTCCATGGCCTTTGGACGGTGGATGGATGGAAGGTTTTTGAATGCGACGGCCAGGATCCCGCAGATCTTTACCAGGCAATGGCCGCCGCTCGAAAATCCGGAAGTCCTTCCGTCGTTTTTTGCCGGAACACAATGGGCCGCGGGGTTTCTTTCATGGAAGATGTACCCGATTACCATGGCAAAGCCGCAGTCGGCGGGGAATACGAAAGGGCAATGGAGGAACTCGGGTTTTCTCCGCGCCTGGCGGAAGAAGCCGTCTTGCGCAGGAAATCGGGTTTCGGGGCATCCGGGAAGGGACCCGGCCGCGGGAAGATCAACTTCGAAACCGGGATGCCAAGGTCTTACGGAGTGGATATCAAGACCGACAACCGAACGGCTTTCGGCAATGCCCTCGAGGACGTAGGCAGGCTGAACTACGGTCAGGCGGGAAAAACCCCGCTCCTGGTTTTTGATTGTGACCTGGCGGGTTCGGTGAAGACCGATGGGTTTGCGCGCAGCTGCCCGGGCTGGTTCAAGGAAATGGGGATCCAGGAACATTCAACGGCAACCGTAGCGGGTGCGGCCTCCTGCGGGGGCGTCATCAGCCTCTGGGCCGACTTCGGGGTGTTCGGCCTGGATGAGGCCTACAATCAGCAGAGATTGAACGATATCAACGATACGAACCTGAAAGTCGCCTTGACTCATGTTGGCCTCGATGTAGGTGAAGACGGAATGACCCACCAATGCATCGATTACGTGGGGTTGTTCAGGAACACCTTCGGTTGGAAGCTTATCGTGCCTGCGGACCCGAACCAGACGGACCGGGCGACCCGCTGGGCAATCGAGACACCGGGGAACGTCTGCCTGGCCATGGGGCGCAGCAAGTTGCCTGTTCTTGCCGACGAACGGGGCCTTCCTCTCTTTGGCGAAGGTTACGAATTCCGCTACGGTAAGGCTGACGTGATCCGGGAAGGCAATGACGGGGCGATCTTCTGCATGGGGCAGATGGCCCACAGGGCCTTGAGGGCGTGGGAAAAACTGCGGGAAACGGGGATCAGGCCCCTTCTCCTCCATGTTTCCTGTCCCCTGGAAATCGACGAGGAAGCCATGAAGGTGGCGATAAAAACCGGAGCCATCCTGACGGTCGAGGACCACCATTCGCGCACCGGCCTGGGAAGCGGGATCGGGATGCGACTGGCTGAAGACGGTGAAGCCGTTCGGTTCCGTGCGATGGGGGTTCACCGCTACGGTGATTCAGGAGCATCCGAGGAGGTCATCTCAAGGATGGGGCTTGGGCCGGAGGACATTTTCCAGGCGTTCCGGAATCTCCTGAGGCGATAGGAACGGGATGGCTGGCCTTAAACAGGGGGACCTGGTCCTTCTCTGGTCCCCGAAAAAGGGTGATCGCTACCTGATCCGCTTGACGCGGGGAGCCAGCCAGAGTACGCATCTAGGGCTCCTGCGCCACGACGATCTCGTAGGCCTGTCCTACGGAGACCCCGTCCTTTCGAGTACGGGCTGCGATTTCTACCTCCTCAAACCGTCGATCGGGGAATACATGCGGCGCATCAGGCGTCAGACTCAGATCGTCTTCCCGAAAGAAGCCGGGTATATCCTGTTGCATCTTTCGATTTTTCCCGGCGCCCGGGTCATCGAGTGCGGTTCTGGGTCCGGGAGCTTGACGACCTTGTTTGCAAACATGGTTGGTGACCAAGGGCGTGTTTATTCCTACGATCGGCGGGCCGATTTTACAGCCTTGGCACAGGCGAATTGCGAACGGTGGGGTGTTTCGGAACGGGTCGAATTCAAGGTCAGGGATCTCGAGGAAGGGTTCGATGAAAGAGATGCCGATGCTGTTTTCCTGGATGTACAGGCACCCGAGGATTACCTGGGGCAGGCAAGACAGGCGTTGGCTCCCGGAAGGCAGCTGGGCCTGATTGTTCCGACGACGAACCAGCTTGAAAGGATCATCCCGGCTCTCCAGGCGGAATCTTTCGTGAATATCGAAATCCTCGAGCTTTTCCTCCGGCGGTACAAGGCGACAGCCGCGAGGTTGCGCCCCGAAGATGTCATGGTGGGGCACACCGGGTATCTCGTTTTTGCGACAGCCGTTAGGGGAAAGGTTTCTTGCGCGGAAAATGGGGAACAATAAACGGGTCCTCCTTCATTGTTGCTGTGCCCCTGATACCACGGTGCCCGTTTCACGGCTGCATGGCGACGGGTACGAAGTCGTTTGCGCTTTCTTTGGGTCCAACATCCATCCGGAAGAGGAGTACCGGTGGCGGCTTGAAGAGATGAGGAAGGTTGCTGCGGAAAAGGGAGCCCGGTTATGGGTTCTTCCCTACGAGCCCGAAAAGTGGATGCGCTACTGTGGAAAGCTGGCAGGGGAACAGGAGGGGAAATCCCGCTGCGGATTGTGTTTCTCCCTTCAATTGCTCGCCGCTGCCCAATGCGCCGAGGCGGATGATTGCGGCTTGCTTTGCACGACCCTGACGATCAGCCCGCACAAGAATCCGCTCCTTATACGGCGTATCGGCGAAGCTGTCGCGCGGAAATACGCCTTGACCTGGCTTGACAGGACATGGAGGAAAAACGGTGGTTTTCTCGAATCGGTCCAAGAGAGCCGGAGAATGGGGCTCCGGCGACAGACTTACTGCGGATGCGTTTACAGCCGGAAGGAAGATGAAACCCGATGACAAAAGAAACAAGTGCCCCTCTTGGTAAACTCCCCCCCGATTTGTTGCAGATGAAGATCCTTCGCTATGCGGGTTTTGAGAGGCCCGAGGTGAAGATTGGGCCGAAAATCGGGGAAGATGCAGCGGTCATCGATTGGCCGCCAGGTCAATTCCTCGTCGTCTCATCGGACCCGATCGTTGGAGCGAGCCAAGGCGCGGGAAGACTCCTGGTCTTTGTCAATTCGAACGACATTTTTTCCAAGGGCGGAGAGCCGGCCTATTTGGTTGTCACCTTGATTCTCCCGGCTTCGGACGGGCACGAGAAGGCATCCCGCCTGATGGCCGAAATAGACCAAGCCTGCCGGGAAACGGGAATTGCAATTGTGGGGGGCCATACCGAGTTTACGGACCGGTACGAACTTCCTGTCGTGGTTGGGACGATCTTCGGTACCGCTCCGAGAGTCCTGAGCTCGAACGATATTCTGCCGGGAGATGTCATTCTCATGACAAAGCATGCCGGGCTGGAGGGGATGACGATCCTTGCTCAGGACAGGCCAGAACTTCTTGCCTCCTGTCTTGAGGGTGAGAAAATCGAAGAAATCCGGAACTGGACGAAATCCCTCTCGATTGGGCCGGAAGCACGGTGCCTGGCGGGCGTGGCGCGGTTCATGCACGACCCCACCGAAGGGGGCTTGATGGGAGGCCTATCCGAGATCGCTAGCCTCACTCCCTGGGGGCTGCAGGTGGATCCTTCCGCTATCCCGATCCACCCCTACACCCTGCGCGCTGCACAGGCTCTCGGGTTTGATCCTCTAAGGCTGATATCCTCTGGGGTCCTGCTCGCGATCCTGCCGGGGGGGGAACTCGAATCGGTGAAGAAAGACCTGTCGGATCACGGGGTTCCGTTTGCCATCATCGGGAGGGTTGTGGAAGGCAAGGGGAACTGTTCCATGAGTTTCAGCGAAGAGCTATGGGGACTGTTGGCGCGATGAAGGACTCAATGGACGCTGATCAGGGGCTTTTGCACGACTCACGGCTTGCCGCCTTGAGAAGGGAAATCGAACGCATCGGAGCGGAAGCGCTCCTGGTGTTTTGCCTGGAAGGAAAGAATTGGGAGAACATCTTCTTCCTGTGCGGATTCAGAGGAACGCATTCGGCTCTTCTCGTCGATAGGCAGCGGGCTCTCCTCATAACGGACGGGAGGTACTTGAAGCAGGCGAAGGAACAGACCTCCATCGAAGTTGCGGACCAGGGAAACGAGGGACTCTTCCTTTCGGCGAAAAGAACCCTGAATGAATGGGGGATCCGAAAAGCCGCCCTTGAGTACAGGAGGATTCCCCACTCCCTCGCACTGGCGATCTGCGAAAAGAGTTCGATAGACTGGTTTGACGGGTCTGCAGCCGTTGAAGGTCTACGCAGGAGAAAAAACGGTTCTGAGGCGCAATGCATCGCCACCGCGGGGGAAATCTGCGCTGCCGCGCTCAACGAAGTCCTGTCATTTATGAAACCAGGGGTGACTGAACGGGAAATCGCTGCGAGGCTCGAATTCGCCATACGAATGAACGGCGCGGAAAGCGCCTGGGGCGATCACGAGTTCATTGTTGCATCGGGGAGCAGGTCGGTCCTGCCGCACGGCATCCCTACGGAAAAGCGGTTGGAGGACGGGGAGTGGGTGACTCTGGATTTCGGGGCGCGAGTCGGCGGATACCTCTGTGATGTGACACGCAATGTCGCCATAGGCCATGTGCCTGAAAAGGCACGCGAGCTTCACAAATTGCTGGAAAAGGCGCAGGAGGAAGCTTTCCGGCAGGTCCGCCCCGGAAGAAAAGCCTGCGAAGTGGACGGGGTTGCCCGGGAACTTATCAGGGATGCGGGCTATGGAGATGCTTTCACTCACGGCCTGGGGCATGGCCTGGGCCTGGAGTTGCATGAAATGCCGCGCGTATCCCGTTTTTCTGAAGAGGTTCTCGAGATGGGAGACGTCATCACGATCGAGCCGGGGGTATACCTGAGCGACTTCGGGGGATTGAGGCTGGAGGATGACTGCCTGGTTACGGAGCATGGAGGAGCCTGGTTGACTCGTGCGCTTCCTTCTTCCTTCCTGCAGGTCCCGTAAGGGCCGAAAAGTTGCGCTGGTGAAGAGGCCCCAGTATAATGAAATCCGTAAGAAGAATTTCACGGGAGGGGATAGGACTTGAAAAAGTATATCTGCACGGTTTGTGGGTACGTGTATGATCCCGCCAACGGGGATCCTGATTCCGGCGTTGCCCCCGGTACTCCCTTCGAGCAGATTCCTGACGACTGGGTCTGTCCCGTCTGTGGTGTAAGCAAGGACATGTTTGAGGCTGCAGAATAACTGATCCGGGAAGTCGTGAGACAGGAGGCCCTTGGGGGGGCCTCCTGTTTTGTTTATGGAACGACGAAGACCGCGTTTTCCACGGGGTCCGCGGCGGCAGCCGGCGACACGAGGAAACGGCAAAGATCAAGTAAATCTAAAAGGGGGAGGACCTTGCTTTCAAGGACGACGGTTCCGCCGGAAGGCAATGTTGCCGAAACCGTATTGCCAAGGTAGGGATGCGTTTCCAGGATCGCCTTGAAAGACTCTTCGTTGACGGTGGAGTAGGTGGCTCCCATCCCCATAAGACCGTCGAGGCGCGGGGCCGAAGTGACGGGGATGTGAAGAGGGCCGGATTCGGCTTCGGGCATGAATTGCAGGAAAACGGGATCGCCCGATGGGGAACGAAGTTCGTAGGTCAGCCAGCGTCCCGCATTCGGGGAGTTGTTGGCAAGAGGTTTGTTGACGACGGGAAGCGCGACCCAGCCGGGGGGGAGTTGATGTCCTTCCGGCAAGGCGGCAAAACAAGCGTCGCTCGCGAGCAGGAGGAAAGCAATAAAAAGCGCAAAAATCAGTTTGCCTGCAAACCGGCGTAATATTTCATGAGACATGTCGCCCCACCTTCTTTCGTCAAACGGATGACAAGGTCGAGTCTATCATTCTCCTCCCTTAAGGTCACGCGATACGGCCCCTATTGCGGGGCGACGGGGGTGTTATTATAGAGGCTGTTGATCGGAGTCCGGCAGAAAAAGGGGAACTGTGCACCTTGCGATATTGTATGAAGATTTTCGGATGCCAGATGAACACGGTTGATGGGGAACGGCTGGAAACGGTCCTTCAGGGTATGGGCTGGGCTCCAGCCGGAGAAGAAGAAGCCGACCTGGTCATCATGGTGACCTGCAGTATCAGGGAAAAGGCCGAGCAAAAAGTTTTCAGCGAGTTGGGGCGCTTCGGGAAGAGATGGAGGGAAACAGGACGCCCCGCGGTTTGCGTGGCCGGTTGCATGGCCCAGCGAGTCGGGGTGAGCCTCTTTTCCCGTTACCCGTGGGTACGCCTTGTGGCGGGGCCACGGCACCTTGGGCAGATTCCGTCCACGATCGGTTCCCTCTTTTCCTCTCCCGGGCGTTTTGTCCTGCTGGACGAAGACCCGGTCAGCGTTTTCGATTTGGACACCCCCGGAATTGTCCGTGCGAACAAATGGCGTGGTTATGTCACGATCGCGCACGGCTGCGACAATTTCTGCACGTATTGCATCGTTCCCTATGTCAGGGGGCGGTTCCAGTCCAGGCCTGCGGAAGTGATCCTTGAGGACGTGAGGACCCTCGTCGCAGACGGCGTCCTTGACGTCACCCTGTTAGGGCAGAACGTCAACAGTTATGGGACCGATTTCGCGGAAGGTCCCTCTTTTTCTGATTTGCTTAGGGATGTTGCCAGGGTTCCCGGCCTGTCGCGACTGCGTTTCGTGACTTCCCATCCGAAAGATTTCACGCTGGATATCGTTGAAACCATGGTTCGAAACCCGGTCATTTGCCCTTCGGTCAACTTGCCGATCCAATCTGGAAGCGATAGGGTCCTAAAGAAGATGAACCGAGGCTATACGCTTGAGGAATATGAGAAAAAAATCGGCTGGATACGGCAGGCTTTTCCCGAAGCGGGGTTGACGAGCGACTTGATCGTGGGCTTTCCGGGCGAAACGGAGGAGGATTTTGAGGCATCTCTCCAGGCCCTCAAGAAATTTCGGTATGACCTGGTCCATGCAGCGGCCTACTCGAGGAGGCCGCCAAGCAAGGCGGCAGCGATGGGAAACCAGCTTGACGAAGAAGAAAAGACCCGACGGTTGAATATCGTCAATGATTTGCAGAGAGAGATTTCCCTATCGATCAACAAGTCATTCGAGGGCAAAGTCCTTGAAGTGCTTTTCGATGGGCCCGCGCCCAGAGGGGAAGGGCTGATTGCGGGCCGAACCGCTTCGGACAAGGTGGTTCTCGTGAAGGGAACGGACGCCGACTATGGAAAGTTGCGAAAGGTCCGGATCGAGAAAGGGGACGCCTGGTCGCTTTATGGAGTCCTGCAAAGCGATGTCCAGGGGGAGGAAGGCGACGTTTCCCGTGGATGACAGGAAAAAGGCGGTTTTGTTTATCGGAGGAGGACTGTTGTGCTTCGCTGTCGTTTGGGGATTGGTCCGTGGGTTTTCCGGGAAATGGCCTTGGGGAGTTCCTACAGGGGTTGCAGGACCATCCTGGAGCGTCAGGCAGTCCATGAAGGCTTCTGAGGCCCCGATTCCCATGGGTTCTCCGGAAGAGACCGAAGCTCCCTCCTCGCCAAAGGGGACGGAAAAATGGGTCGTCTACTTGACTGGGGAAGTCAATCGGCCCGGTATCGTCGAAATCCCTCCTGATTCCAGGCTTTACCAGGCGGTGGAAGCTGCCGGCGGTTTGACCCCGAAAGCCGACAGGGAAGGCGTCAACCTGGCCGAAAAGCTTACCGACGGGACTCATGCCCATATCCCCAGGATAGGAGAACCGGTTCCTGCCGGAGAAACCGGGCCGGTTCCTTCCAAAGGCGAGCGTGTCTTGCCCCAAGGGACCCCAGGTGTCGATGTCAATCACGCCTCTGCGGCTGAAATCGAGAAGTTGCCGGGTATTGGACCGAAACTCGCGCAGGAAATCATCAATGACCGGAACGCAAACGGGCCGTTTCTGAAGGAAGAAGACCTGCTTCGGGTGAAAGGGATCGGGCCCTCCAAACTGGAAAAAATGAAAGGGATGATTCTCATCCGGCCATGAGCCCCCTTGCAAGCGCCCCATTCCTTGCCGTTTTTGCCGGATGGTGCGCGGGCCTCTCGGTTACCACCCGTTTTCCCCCGATCGCCGTTTCTTTAGTGGGCACCCTCTTTTCCGCTGCCTTCCTTCTTGTTTGCACAAGGCGCTTTCCTGCGGGCTCGGAAATCTTTTTCCCCGCCTTGCTCCTCATGGTGGCCATTCCTCTCGTTTTCCTCGCTTGGAGGATTCAGCAGCCCTGTCCTGGAGAACGGTCCTATGAAGGGGAGGCTACAGTCACGGCCGAGAGATCCTGGGGAGGAAAGAGAGCCGTTGTCCTCTCTACCCCGGAGGGAAGCCTGCTTTGCCTGATGGGTCCCGAGAACATGGTCGTGGAAGGATTGAAACTCAGGGTAGCCGGACAGGTAGTCAGATTGGAAACCCTTTTCCCCGGCTTGAAGGAAGGGGAGTTTGACCCTTCCCGCTACTGGCGTGGGAAGGGAGTTTTCCAAGGCTTCCGGCAATGCCGTGTCAATGTCTTGGAACCACCGGGAGCACAAAAGGTATCTTGGAGAACCTCCCTCAGGAGAAAGCTGCTGCTTTCGCTGATGCCCCTGGTTCGGGGGCATTTGCTGGCCGCCTGGGCGGGAGAGAAGGATCCCGAGGTCGCAAAATTGCATCAGCGGTGGGGAACGGCGCATTTGCTTGCGGTTTCCGGGTTTCATGTCGGGATCCTTGCGGCGGTTGTTTTGTGGTGCTTGAACGGCTTTCGGTTTAAACTTCTATGGGGTTCCGTCCTTCTTTGGGGATACGTTTTCCTAACGGGCGGCGCAGCATCGGCCTGCCGGGCGATGGCAATGATCCAACTCGCCCTTTTAGGGCCGGTTGTGGCCGGACGCCCGTCATCGGGCGTCAACAGCGTTTCGGTTGCCGGCGGGGCCCTGCTTCTAGTCAACCCGTGGCTATTCTGGGACACCGGTTGGAGGTTGTCGGTTGTTTCGGCTCTGGTTCTCTGCTCCATCGTCGGGAGGCGGTCCCGTTCCCTAAATGCGGTTGGAGCGAGTTTGGCGGTCTGGCTGGCTACAGCCGGCGAGGCTTCGAGGGTCTTTGGGGCCGTTCCCCTTGCGGGCCTGCTCCTGAATTTAATTGCCTTGCCGTTTTTTTCCCTTGTCCTGCCCGTTGCTTCGATCGCAGTCCTTCCGGCTCTTGCGGGAGTGCCGGGTGGATGGGTGCCGATGCTGGGGGCGGAAAGCCTGCTTGAAGCTTGGGTCAAGGTTGCGACCCTTGCATGCCGTGTTATGCCATGGCAAGTTTCCTACACTCCGCTCTTGTGGAATCTTTCTGCTGGAGTGATTGGAGCGGCTGTAGGCTTCGGGCTGAAAATTGGCTGGAGCAGGGGAATCCTTTTGTTCCTGCTGGCGGGCTCAAGCGGTTTGGTTTTTCATTGAAAGCGGTGTTAGGAGGGTTAGGCATGCTTCTAGTGGTCGATGTCGGCAACACGAACACCGTCCTGGGCATCTACCGGGATAGCGCTCTCACACACCATTGGCGGTTGACTTCAGGAAGCCACACGGCTGATGAACTCGGGCTCGCGGTCCTGAACCTGCTGGGAAACGCAGGGATACAGTCGTCGGATATCTCCGGTGCCGTTGTCTCAAGTGTTGTGCCGCCAATGGACATCGCATTGATGGAGGCAATTAGGCTGTATTTGGGAAATGAACCCCTTTTTGTTTCAACAGGCCTGGACCTCGGGATCGAGGTGCGTTACAAGGCTCCGCATGAAGTTGGAGCGGACCGTCTCGTCAACGCGGTCGCCGGTGTCAATGCCTATGGGGCACCGCTCATTATCGTCGATTTCGGAACGGCCATTACCCTCGATGTCGTTTCGTCTGACAAGGCCTATCTCGGCGGTGCGATCGCACCCGGAATGGCCTTGAGCATGGAGGCCCTTTTCGGCAAGACGGCGAGGTTGCCAAAGGTTTCCCTTTCGGCTCCCGAATCGGTCATCGGCAGGACGACGATGGAGTCGATCCAGGCGGGGATCATGTACGGAACAGCGGGGCTCATCGACACTCTCGTCAAGAGAATCTGGACAGAGCTTGGAGAAAAGACGCCTGTCGTTGCAACGGGGGGACAGGCGGAAAGCGTTGCACGCCATACGGAGACGATTGACCGCGTGGACCCTTGGCTCACGCTGGAGGGATTGCGCCTGATCTATGAGAGGAACCGGGGGAAATTGCGGGAATGAACGAAAAGAAAAGGGTTGGGCAAGTCATCGGCAATCTCCCTGTCGATGGAAGGCTCTGGCTTGCCCCGCTAGCAGGCATTACGATTCCCTCCGTCAGGCGGTTTTTCAGGGAATTGGGAGCATGCCTGACCCATACGGAGATGGTGTCGAGTTCAGGCCTGATCATGAGGAACCGCAAAACGATGGACATGCTGAAGAATTCGGAGAAAGAAGCCCCGCTGGTGCTGCAGCTTTTTGCGGGTGATGCGAAAAGTCTCCTGCAAAGTGCCGAAATTGCCATTTCGAACGGTGTATTCTCCGCTTTCAGCGTCAACATGGCTTGTCCGGTTCCAAAGGTGAGAAAGCGGGGAGCCGGTGCCCAGCTTCTTTTCAAACGCGACATAGCGGTGGAAATGGTCCGTGAACTAAAGAAAACGGGTCTTCCTGTATGGCCGAAAATTCGCAAACACCCGTCCGGCAGCGGGCCCGAGACCTTTTCATTTTGCGAAGCGCTGATTGAAGCCGGAGCCGACCTGGTTTGCCTTCATGGCCGAACTCCGCAGCAACTCTACGGAGGTTTTGCTGACAGGGAGCTCGTGAAAGCGGCGGCCGGGATTTTTCCTGGAAAGATCGCTGCGTCCGGAGATGTCTTTGAGAGGCAGGATGCAGAGGAATATCTCGGAAACGGTGCAGCTGCGGTTCTCGTCGCAAGAGGAGCGCTGCGGGACCCGTTCATCTTTTCCGAAGCCGCTCCTCCAGCGGCTCCCCTGGAGCGGGCGCAGTTTCTCGTCAGGCTCGGGGACCAGATCGAACAGGAGAACGGTCCGAAGGCTTCCACTTCCTTGATAAAGAGGTTTGTCTCCGGTATGTTTAAGGGAATGCGCGGAAATGCGGCCTATCGGAAAGAAGTCGCTCTCGCCTCGGACTGGGCGGAGATGCGGAACAGATTATGCGCCTGCATCCACTATTTTGAAGAAAGGGGCTACGGCGATGCCTGAAGAACGTACTGAAATGAATCCGAACCTTGAACTGCCCGAGGAAGAGATCCTAAAGCAGCGGATCGAAAAATTGATGCGTCTCCGAAACGAGGAGAGCTTTGACCCTTACCGGAATGACCGCTGGGAGCGGAAGCAAACGCTTGATGAAATCAACGAGACTTACAGTTCCCTCGACGCGGATGCGCATGCGGAGGGCGTCGAAGTTGTCACGGCAGGCCGGCTGATGACCATTCGAAGGCACGGAAAAGCCTCCTTTGCGACGATGGAGGACGAGACATCGAGGATCCAGCTCTATTTCCAGTTGGACTCGACGGGAGAAAAGGCATACGGGTTCTTCAAGAAATGGGTCGATACGGGGGACATATTGGGAATCGTCGGAACCCCCTTCAGGACCCGGAGGGGCGAGTTGACCCTGCAGGTCAAGAGTTACTCGCTTCTTTCCAAAGCCCTGCGCCCTCTTCCCGAAAAATGGCATGGACTGAAGGACACGGAAATCCGCTATCGGCAGAGGTATGTCGACCTCATCGCGAATCCGGAGGTAAGGGAAACCTTCAGGAAAAGAGCAAAGATCGTGCGGACATTCAGGGATGTCCTGGAAAAGCATGGGACCCTCGAGGTCGAGACCCCGATCCTCAGTTCACTTGCGGGCGGAGCGAACGCTCGGCCCTTCATAACCTTCCACAACGCCCTCGGGGTCAACCTGTATCTCCGTATCGCCACCGAGCTCTACCTCAAGCGGCTGATCGTCGGGATGCTGGGCCGTGTTTACGAAATCGGCAAGAATTTCCGCAATGAGGGGATCGACATCATGCACAACCCGGAATTCACGGCCATGGAAGTTTATTGGGCCTACGCGAATTACCAGGACATGATGGACCTGACCGAGGAAATCCTTGTAGCCTGCGCGGATGCCCTGGGATCGCGAAAAGTGACGTACCAGGGAACGGAACTTTCCTTCGAGCCGCCTTTCAGGAGGGCAACGATGGTGGATCTCGTGAAAGAACATTGCGGCGTGGATATCGACGCGATCGCTTCTGACGAGGAGGCCCGAAGAGTGGCCAAGTCGAAAGGGCTTGAAATCACGGGCAAAGAGACCCGTTTCGGGATACTCACGGAACTTTTCGAAACCTTCGTGGAAGAGAAGCTGATCCAGCCGACCTTTGTCCTGGGGCACCCCGTCGAAGTCTCGCCGTTGGCGAAGAGGAATTACGACGCACCCGACTACACGAACCGGTTTGAACTCTTTGTCTACGGCAAAGAGGTGGCCAACGCTTTCAGCGAGTTGAACGATCCTCTGGACCAGCGCGAAAGGTTCACGGACCAGATGCGCAAGAAAACGGAAGGGGATGAAGAAGCGCACGAGTTCGACGAAGATTTTGTCCAGGCGCTTGAGTACGGACTTCCCCCGACCGGGGGACTCGGGATCGGAATTGACCGGGTCACGATGTTCCTCACCGATTCGCGTTCGATCCGGGACGTCATCCTTTTCCCCACGATGAAGCCGAAAAGCTGAGGCTGCCGCCGGATGAACCTTGAGGAAGCCCGCCGCGAAGCGGAAGAGCTGAGACGCGAAATCGCCCGGCACGATGTCCTTTACTACGTGAAGGATTCTCCGGAAATCGCGGACGATGAGTACGACGCCCTGATGCGTCGGCTGATCGACTTGGAAAACACCTTCCCGTCCCTCGTCACGGAAAATTCGCCGACTCGGCGAGTGGGAGGGAGTCCCCGCAAGGAAATGGTTCGGGTTCCTCATTCCGTCCCCATGCTCAGCCTTGAAAACGCCTTTTCCGAAGAAGAAGTCCTTGCCTTTACGGATCGCGTGTCGAGAGGGCTGGATGGCCGCTTCCCGGAGATGGTTTGCGAACTCAAGATAGACGGGCTCGCGGTGTCGCTCCTGTACCGTGACGGAGAATTTGTCCGCGGGACAACGAGAGGAGATGGGCGGGTCGGCGAGGAGGTTACCGAGAACCTCCGGACAATCAGGTCGCTTCCGGGAACCCTGCGTGTCGACGTGGAAGGGCTTCTGGAGGTTCGAGGCGAGGTCCTGATGAAAAAGGAAGATTTCGAAGCCCTTAACAGGGAAAGGGAGGAGGCAGAGGAGCCGCTCTTTGCCAATCCCCGCAATGCGGCGGCAGGTTCCTTGCGTCAGCTGGATCCAAGGATCACCCGCTCGAGGCGACTGGGAATCTTCCTTTACCAGGTGGTAAGGCCTGAAGAACGCGGATTGCGAACTCAATGGGAAGTCCTGCGCTGGCTGGAGGAATGCGGTTTTCCCGTACAGGGGACGGAGAGAGTTTGCCCAAGCCCGGAGGCAGTCCGCGGGTTTATCGAGGAATACCGGGAAAAGAGACACCAATTGCCCTACGGGACAGACGGAGTCGTCCTGAAGGTCAATAACCTGGCACATTGGCAGACGCTAGGGGAAACGTCCAAGTCCCCGAGATGGGCGATCGCCTTCAAGTATCCTCCGGAGGAGAAGGCGACACGTGTGGTTGACATCCTCGTTTCCGTCGGCAGGACCGGGGCCTTGACACCCGTAGCCCTCCTCGAACCGATTCCGCTTTCTGGAACCGTAGTGCAGCGTGCGAGCCTTCACAATGCGGACGAAGTGGCCCGCAAGGACATTAGAATCGGCGACCGGGTCATTGTGCGGAAAGCCGGAGAAATCATCCCCGAGATCGTACGGGTGGAAGCGCACCTAAGGGAGGGGAATGAAAGCCCCTTCAGCATGCCTTCGAAATGTCCCGTTTGCGGCGCTTCCGTTGTCCGGTTGCCGGAGGAAGTGGCGATACGCTGCCCAAACCGGAGCTGTCCCGCACAGATCAGGGAGGGGATACGGCATTTCGGCTCCAGAAGCGGCATGGACATCCGGGGCCTGGGCGAAAAAGTCATCGAGCAGCTTGTGGAGCAAGGGTTGGTCAAGGACATTGCCGATCTCTTTTCTCTCCCGCTGGAACCGCTTGTCTCGATCGAGAGAATGGGGCATAAGTCCGCCTCGAATCTCCTTGCGGCGATCGAAGCCTGCAAGACGAAACCCCTTTCGAGGCTTTTATCTGCCCTCGGAATTCGGTACGTCGGCCCGAAAGCGGCCGAAATCCTGGCCGAGGCTACGGGTTCGATGGGGAAACTCTCCGCGTCCACGCTCGAGGAATTGTCGGCCCTGGAGGGAATCGGACCGCGAATCGGCGCCTCGGTGCTTTCCTTTTTTCAGGATAGCCACAATCTCGCCATGGTCGAAAAGCTCGAGAAGGCTGGCGTCAACATGAGGCAGCCGAGAAAAGGACTCCTGCGGAGCGGCGGGCCGCTGGAAGGCAAAAAGATCGTTTTCACGGGGGAAATGTCGTCGATGAGCCGGTCAGAGGCCCAGGCCCTCGTAAAGGAACACGGGGGGATCCCCGTAGAAAGCGTGAGCGCCAGGACCGACCTTGTTGTCGTCGGGGAGAACCCGGGGAGCAAGGCCCGCAAGGCTTTGGAGCTGGGCTTGAAGGTCATCGACGAGAAAACGTTCCTGCAGCTGCTGAATGGCAAGGCTGGAACAGACAAGGAGGAACCCTGATGTCAGTTGGCAAGCAAGAAATCCGACATATCGCGCTTCTTGCGAAACTCCACGTCACGGATCAGGAGATGGAACCCCTTGAAAGACATCTCAACGGGATCCTGGGGCATTTCGAGAGATTGAAGGGATTGGACCTGGATAACGTTGACCCTTTTGCACGGGAGGATCTGGACATGACCCCCTGGCGCGAGGATGTTGTCCGCAATTGGGGTGGTCGGGAAGAGTCCCTTTCGCAAGCACCGGCGAGGGAGGGCGATTTCTTCCGGGTCCCCCGGATCGTGGAGGGAAACGATGAATAGCCTGCAAATGTCAGCCATCCAGCTGGCCAGGGCGGTGAAGAATCGCGAGGTGTCGGCACGGGAAAACGTCCAGGCCTCAATCGGGCGGATCCTTGAGTTCGAGGGGAGGGTTCATGCCCTGCTGACGCCTCTTTTCGAGCGGGCCCTCGAAAAAGCGGCCGAGATCGACGCAAGGCTAGACCACGGGGAAGACCCAGGGCCCCTTGCAGGAGTCCCGGTCATCGTCAAGGACAACCTCTGCATGAGAGGGTTGAGAACGACATGCGGGAGCCGGATGCTCGAAAAATGGCATCCACCATACGATGCCAGCACGGTCCGTTTCATGGAAGAATCGGGGGCTGTGATCCTCGGTAAGGCGAACATGGACGAATTTGCCATGGGGAGTTCCACGGAGAATTCTGCCTTCCACCCGACCTTCAACCCCTGGGACCTGGATCGCGTCCCGGGCGGGAGTTCGGGCGGAAGCGCGGCTTCGGTAGCTTGCGGGTACGCCCCTCTGGCGCTGGGAAGCGACACTGGTGGCTCGATCCGCCAACCCGCTGCCTTCTGCGGCATTTACGGCCTGAAACCCACTTATGGCCTTGTAAGCCGCTATGGGCTTGTGGCGTTTGCCTCTTCCCTTGACCAAGTGGGGCCTTTCTCCAGGTCTGTTGAGGACCTGGCATTGGCCCTCAATGTCCTGGCGAAGCCGGATCCGGCTGACGCGACCTCAAGCCGGAGGGAAAGGCCCGACTATCTGGCATTTCTTGGGAAAGAAGACTTAAGCGGTTTGAGGGTGGGGGTTGTTTCGGAATTCGAATCATACCCGGTCCAGCCGGAGATCAAAGAAGGCCTGGCACGAGTGGAGGGGATCCTTAGGGAGGCCGGAGCCAGGTTTTTTACCGTAAGCCTACCCACGACCATCGAGGCTGGCCTTCCATGCTATTACATCATCGCCCCGGCCGAAGCGAGTTCCAACCTTGCCCGGTATGACGGAGTCCGGTATGGCTTGTCGGTCGATGGGCGAAACATTTCCGACCTGTACATGCAAACGAGAGGCCGGGGGTTCGGGGCCGAGGTCAAGCGGCGAATCCTTACGGGGACGTATGTCTTGAGCTCCGGGTACTACGATGCCTACTACCTTGTCGCCCAGAAGGCCCGGATAAGGATATCACGGGAGTTCAAGAACGCATTTTCAGACGTCGACATGCTCCTTATGCCAACGACTCCGACATTGCCGTTCAAGCATGGGGAAAACGCGGATGACCCGATCCAGATGTATCTCAGCGATGTCTTCACCCTTCCGGTTAACCTGGCTTCCCTGCCTGGACTTTCCCTGAACGCGGGCTACAGCAAAGCGGGATTGCCCATTGGCGTCCAGCTCGTGGGGCCGCGGTGGGGAGAAGGGACGCTCTTGGCCGCAGCGGAAGCGGTCGAGCGCGTATTGGGGAAACCGGCCTGTGCATTTGGAGGTGAAAAGGCGTGAGAACACCCGGATCTCCGGTGATCGGCCTGGAAATCCACGTCCAGGTGGCCACCGAAAGCAAGCTTTTTTGCTCCTGCTCGACGGATTATATCGGTGCGGTCCCGAACACTCACGTTTGCCCGGTTTGCCTTGGACTCCCGGGATCGCTTCCGGTAGTCAACGGCCGGGTCGTCGAATATGCCGTGAGGACCGCCCTCGCCCTCGGTGCGCGAGTGGGCAAAATGACTCGTTTTCACAGGAAAAACTATTTTTACCCTGACTTGCCGAAAGCCTACCAAATCAGCCAATACGACCTCCCCCTTGCGGAGGGAGGAGCCCTTCCTATCGGCGATGGTGAAAACTGTAGGGAGATTCCGATCACCCGCCTCCATTTGGAAGAGGATGCCGGAAAGTTGGTGCACTCGGCGGCAGACGGCCGACTGGGCCATTCGGAGTATTCTCTTGTGGACTATAACCGGGGCGGTGTTCCCCTGATGGAAATCGTATCGGAGCCCGAGATCGCGACCCCTTCGGAGGCAAGGGAATACGTGGCGAGGCTGCGCCAGCTGGTGCGGTATCTCGGTGTGTCGGACGGGGACATGGAAAAGGGTTCGCTCAGGGTGGATGCGAACGTTTCGCTGACCGGCCCCGACGGCAAGCTTGGCACAAAGGTCGAGATCAAGAACATGAACTCCCTGCGAGCCCTGGAGAGAGCCTTGGACTACGAGATCGCCCGCCAGGCGGATATGGTCCGAAAGGGAGAAGTGATCCAGCAGGAAACGAGACACTGGGATGACGGAAAGGGCCTGACCTGCAGCAGCAGGGGGAAAGAAGAAGCCCATGATTACCGGTATTTCCCGGATCCCGATCTCCCCGCCCTTGTCCTCCCCGACGGCTTTGTGGAGAAGCAGAAGGCGCTCATGCCGGAGATGCCCTGGATTCTCAAAGCACGATTCGTCAAGGATTGGGGGCTTTCTCCAGAGGATGCCGCGGTCCTGACTGAGCTTCCGGGGATATCCCGGTACGTCGCGGATTGCGTGAGGGAAGGGGCCAGCCCCGCACGGGCGGCCAACTGGATTCGAACAGAGGTCATGAGGGCCCTCAACGAGAAACGGGTGGGAATTGAAGATTTCGGTGTTCCGGCGAAAAACCTCTCCGCCTTGTTGGTAAAGATCGACCGGGGGGAATTGTCGACCACGTTGGCAAAAGCGGTGTTCGATGAGATGGTCAAGGACGGGGTGACCGTTTCGGAAGCCCTTCGGAAAATCGGGACGCCCGCCGGAAAGCTATCCGGTGAGAACCTGAGAGTCATTGTCGAGAAGGTTCTCCTGAAGGAAAGCGTAACCGTGGAAGAAATCAGATCCGGAAAAGATGCAAAAGGCAAGAAAAGGGGATTCCTTTGCGGGCAAATCATGAGAGAGGCGAGAGGGCAAGCAGACCCGGAAGAAGTGGCCAGGACACTTTCGCAATTTCTCGGTTGCTAAAGAAAGTTGGAGGAAAAACGGGACCCTTTTGTTAGAATAGCAAGAGTGCGATTCGCAACGCGGCATGGCCGCGTGAAGAAACGAGGAGGTCGTTAGGAGATGGGGATGCGCAATCCGGTTGATGTGAGAACCTTTGCAATCGTGGCCCACGGAGGCGCCGGAAAGACTTCGCTGACGGAGGCCATGCTTTTCGATACAGGAGCCATCGGGCGCCTGGGAAAAGTAGAGGACGGAACGACAACCACGGACTTCACGACCGAGGAACAGAAGCGGCAGATCTCGATCAACCTGGCCGTTGCGACGCTCCGCCATAAGGGAAAGACTCTTTTTGCCCTGGATGCGCCCGGTTTTGCCGATTTCATCGGTGATGTCCGGTCGTCCATGAGGGTTTCTGATTCTGCGGTCGTGGTTGTTAGCGGAGTGCATGGAGTCGAGGTCCAAACGGAGAAGGACTGGGAGTTTGCAGAAGATTTCCAAATCCCGGTTCTCTTCTACGTGAGCAAGATGGACCGGGAAAACGCCGACTTTGACCGCACCGTAGGCGAACTGCGAAAGTACATGAGCGAAAAGGTCGTTCCCCTTTTCCTTCCTGTCGGCAAAGAGGCTTCTTTCAAGGGAGTCGTCGATGTCCTCGGGGGAAAGGCGTATCTCTACAAGGGAGACGGAAGCAAGGATTTCACCGTAACGGAAGTCCCCGCCGAGATGTCGGATGAAGTGCAGTCTGCGCGCGAGGCCCTCGTTGAGCGAATCGTCGAGGCCGACGACGAATTGATGATGCGTTACCTGGACGGAGAGCAGATCTCGGGTGAGGAGCTTTCCAAAGCCTTGAGGCTGGCGGTGGCGAAAAGAACCCTCTTCCCGGCGGTACCCGGCTCCAGTACGGCAAATGTCGGTGTCCTCCAGCTGCTCGACGTTTTGGCGGACGTCATGCCTTCCCCGTTGGACATGCCTGCGAGAACAGCAGGCAAGAACGGAGAAACGGTCCACGTGGAACCCAACCCGTCGGCGCCTTTTTCTGCGCTATGCTTCAAGGTCATGGTCGATCCTTACGTGGGCAAGTTGTCCTTCCTCCGGGTGTTCTCCGGCAGCCTCACAAGCGACCAGACCCTTTTCAACGTCAACAAGGGGGAAGAGGAAAGGATCAGCGCGTTCAAGTTCATGAAGGGCAAGGACGGAGAAGACCAGAAGGAAGTCGTCTGCGGAGATATCGTGGTCATTCCGAAACTTCACTCGACAACCGTCGGAGATACCCTTGGCATCAAGGGAACGGCTTTCCAGTTCCCCCCCATCCAGTTCCCGCAGCCCATTTACAGCGTTGCGGTCACCCCGAAGAGCCGGGCCGATGAAGACAAGCTCAGCAACGCCATCCACCGGATGCGGGAAGAAGATGCCACGCTGCACTTCGAAAAGAATCCCGAAACGGGGGACAATGTTCTTTCCGGCATGGGGGACGTTCATCTCGACATCGTTCTCTCGAAGATAAAGGACCGTTACGGAGTCGAGCTTGAGACCGGGACACCCAAGGTCCCCTACAGGGAGACGATCAAGAAGCCTTCGAAGGCACAGGGCAAATACAAGAAACAGACAGGCGGCCGCGGACAATATGGCGATGCGGTCATCGAGTTTTCTCCTCGCGAGCGCGGTGCCGGGTTCGAGTTCCAGGACAAGGTTGTGGGCGGAGCGGTTCCGAAATCCTTCATCCCTGCCGTGGAAAAAGGATTGAGGGAAGCCCTCCTGAAAGGAGTCCTTGCAGGATTTCCAACCGTCGACTTCACTGCTGCCCTTGTGTTCGGCTCCTACCACGACGTTGATTCCTCGGAAATGGCTTTCAAAATCGCGGCTTCAATGGCTTTCAAGAAAGGGATCGTCGAAGCCTCGCCGATTCTGCTGGAGCCGATCATGAACGCTGAAGTCGTCGTCCCCGAGGAATACCTCGGAGATGTCATGGGAGATTTCAACAGCCGCAGGGGCAGGATCATGGGGATAGACAGCCGTGGAAGGCTCCAGGTCGTCAAAGCCCAGGTCCCTCTTGCCGAAATGTTCCGATACGCGATCATTCTTCGATCGATGACTTCCGGCAGGGGGTCGTTCACGATGAGCTATTCCCATTACGAAGAAGTCCCGGCAGAAATCGCAAAAAAGGTCATCGCTGCCCACAAGGTCGAAGAGGAAGAAGAAAACTAGAAGAACGGTCGGGAAAGAAGGGGAGAGGCAGGCCGCTGCAGCGGCCTGCCTCTCCCCTTCTTTTGCATTGTCAACGGAACGTTGTGCGGTGATGCAATTTACGGGCGCAATGCGGCTTCAACGGCCGGAAGATTGGATTTCATCTTGCGGGAGAGGCTAGAAAGAATTTTGACGAGACTTCGAGACTTGCCGTATGGTGCCGCCGCCGCCGGCTGATGATGGACTTGCCCCGTAAGGCCGGCAAACGAGCCTTCTCGTTCAGTCCAATAAGCGACTGGGAGAAGAGCCTCCGCCTTTTCCAGTTCTGTTTCCGTCGGCTTTGCTACAAGGCTGGCGAAAAAGTCCAAGCTCGCGAGGTCCGCTGATGAAAGCCCGGCACTTTCGGGTGAGGTTCCAGCGAAAAGAAGAACCTTGGTCTTGCCGGAACGAACGGACCATTGGACCTCTTCAGTCGGGATTCCTTTTGCGTCAAGAGTCAAGAGCCCTTGTGCGTTAGCAGCCTCGTGAAGGATAAGCACGCGCCGCTGCTTCAGGGATTCCAGCACCGGAAGCGTTTCCGATGCGAGCTCGTTTCGGGCGGCGAATATCCCGCCGAAAAGCGTCGAGAGATTTTTCGCCGAGAGCAAGACGGAAGCGGCACGGTCGACAGAAACAGGGTCCACCCCGGTAAGGGCCTGTACCTTGGATGGAGTATAGTCCGCAAGGGGCTCCGGTAAGGCAGATCCCTTTGTCCGAAGAATCGAGGCCAGTATGCTCCTGAGGAGATGGACCTCGCTTCCGGGACGGGGGTGCAGGGAAATGGTTTCTCCCCTGGAAAGCTTCCCTGGCAGGTTCCCGATACTGACGACAGCGGCATGGCGCTGGCGCATGCCTTTCCGGATGAAGGAAGTCAGGACCGGCTGGCGGTTATCGGAGTCGGTATCGAGAAGCAGGAAAGCATCGGACGAATTGAGGTCGCCAAAGTCTTCAGGTTTCCAGTCCGTTCCCCATTTTTCCCTGACGGCAGCCCAGGCTCCGGCGGATTTGTCGAGGCCGAGGAAGCGAAGCGGCGCGTTGCCAAGGCACTCCTCGGAGAAAAGGCGAAGGGCGTTGGCCTCTTCGTTGCTGAGGCATCCGCCGGCCAGTGTCAGGATCGATTCCGGGCCATGGTTTTTAAGCAAGAATTCCAGCCTTGTTGACACATGCTCCAAGGCTTGTTCCCATTCGCACTCGATGAATTTACCGTCCTGCCGGAGGGAAGGAGTTCCCAGCCGACCCTCGGCGGTTGCCGAGGGGAGAGCACGGCCGATCCTGCAGCTGTTGCCCTGAGTGGGCGAGGAGGGCCGTTCCAGATCCGTCGTCACCCGGACAAGCCTGGATGAAGCCTTGTCGAGGTTCAGGACGAGATCACAACCGACGGGGCACTCGGAGCAAGCCGTCGGGACCAGGACGGGTTTCTCGCTATGGGGCCACCGGGCTGCTCTCTTTTCGGTCAGCGCCCCGACGGGACACATTTGCACACAGAGGCCGCAGGACGTGCATTCCGATTCGTCGATCGGTTTCCAGAATTCGGTGTCGATCAAGCCTTCAAAACCTCGTTTAGTGAAGTCGATGGCGTGAAAGCCCGCGATTTCGTCGCAGGTTCGGACGCAGCGCCCGCAAAGAATGCACTTGTCCATGTTCCTGTCGTAGAAAGCATTTGCTTCGACCGAACGCGGCAGATGCTCACCCGCAACCCGTTCGGGCTGGACTCCGTAATCTTGCCCGTAACGGCGCAACCTGCACTCGTGCAGGTCGGAACACCCGCACTCCATGCACCGCTTTGCATCCCTCAGAAGCTGCTCTTCATTCAGGCCGGGGCTGTATTCCCGGAATTTCATCTCAACGCGCAGCTTCGGATCGATATGCGGGACCTTTTCCTGGGGCTGCTTCTCCCTGTCGGCAAAATCCTCGGGGCCGAGGTCGGTCCGGACCACATCGTATTCGAACGGTTTTTTCGGTTTTCCGGTCGTGATGTAGGCATGGATCGATTCTGCGGCATAATGACCGTTGCCGATCGCACGAACCGCGATGTCCGGGCCGGTCTGCTGGTCGCCGCTGACGAAAACGCCGGGCAGGGGAGTGGCATAGTCGTCGTCGACGATCATCTTTTTCCCGTCGTGGAGAGCTCCCGGCAGCCCTTCAAAGCGGATCTGCTGGCCAATTGCGGCAATCACCGTATCGACTTCGATGCGGATGATTTCCCCCGTCGGCATCGGTTTCCTCCGACCCGATGCATCGGGTTCCCCGAGCACCATCTTCTCGCACTCGAGGGCTTCGACTTTTCCGTTGCCAAGCACGGCCTTGGGGGCCATGAGGAAGAGGAACTCGACGCCTTCCTCCATGGCTTCCTGAATTTCGATGTCCTGGGCCGGCATTTCTTCACGGCTTCTCCGGTAAACGACCGTGACGGATTCGGCTCCCAAACGAAGGGAGCAGCGGCAGGCATCCATTGCGGTATTTCCGCCGCCGATGACGGCAACCTTCTTGCCAATCCCTGTCGGCATGTCGTTGTTGACCTTGTAAAGGAAATCGATTCCTCCGATAACACCGGGCAGGTCTTCTCCTGCAATCCTCATCGGTGAGGATTTCCAGCAGCCCATCGCCAGCAGGACGGCGTCGTTTTCGTCCCTAAGCTGGTCGAGCGTGAAATCCCTCCCGAGTGCCATGCCGTGGCGGACCTGCACCCCATGGTCGACGATCCATTGGATCTCGCGGCGGAGGACTTCACGAGGCAGGCGGTAGTCGGGAATCCCGTAGCGCATCATGCCGCCGAGATCCGCTTCTTTTTCGTATAGCGTGACGGTATAACCTTTCTGCCTGAGGAAGTATGCGGCAGAGACGCCGGAGGGGCCACCGCCGACAACGGCGACCTTGCGACGGTTTTCTTCGATGACCGGGATTGGTGAAAGGGCGTCGTTCAAAAGGCACCAGTCCCCGACAAAACGCTTGATTTCACGGATGGAGACCGGCTGTTCGTCCACGAAGTTCCGGCGGCATTTCTCCTCGCAGGGTGCCGGGCATACGCGTCCGATCGAAGCGGGCAGAGTGATGTTTCGGTGAAGGGCTTCGAGGGAGGCTTCGTACTTGCCCTGTGCGGCCAGGTTGACATACCCTTGGACATCGCCGTGTGCCGGGCAGGTTAGAGTGCAAGGCGGACGGCAGTCCCCAACATGGTCTGAAAACAGGAGTTCGAGCGCCAGTTTTCGGGCTTTCCTGACCCGCTCGGTATCGGTCTGGATGACCATCCCGGGAGAAACGGTCGAAGCACAGGCTCTTACGAGGCTTTTCGCACCCTTGACGTCAACGAGGCAGACCGAGCAACCCCCATGCACAGAAAGGTGCGGCTCATAACAGAGAGTAGGAATTTCGACCCCGCATTCCGCGCAGAGGTCGAGAATCTTCTGTCCGCCGAACCCGTAGACTTCCTTTCCGTCAAGGATGACCTTCACATTGCGTTCCATGGTCATCGTTCCTCCTTACTCCACGCTGATGGCGCTGACGGGGCAGGCCTTCATGCACTGTCCGCAGCGGACGCAGATGTCGTCGTTGATCAGATGGGGTTTCTTGATTTCCCCCGTTATGGCGGAAACGGGACAGGCACGGGCGCATTTCGTGCACCCGATGCATTTCGCCGGGTCGACCGAGTAGTGAATGAGGGCTGAGCAGACTTTCGCCGGGCACTTCTTGTCCCGAATATGTGCGATGTACTCGTGCTCGAAATACTTCAGCGTCGTCAGGACGGGGTTGGGAGCCGTCTGCCCGAGGCCGCAAAGGGAACCGTCCTTGATCTGGGGAGCAAGTTCCTTCAGCGTTTCAAGATCTTCCATCTTTCCCTTGCCTTCGCAGATGCGAGTCAGGATTTCCAGCATGCGCTTTGTTCCGATCCGGCAGAAGGGGCATTTGCCGCAGGACTCCTTTTGCGTGAAGGAAAGGAAGAAACGGGCCACATCGACCATGCAGGTCCCTTCATCCATGACGACCATTCCGCCGGAGCCCATAATGGCTCCGGTCGCGGTGATCGACTCGTAGTCGACAGGAGTGTCGATCTTCTCGGCGGGAATGCACCCGCCAGAGGGCCCTCCCATCTGGACGGCCTTGAAAGCCTTGTCGTTCTGTATGCCTCCCCCGATCTCGAAAATGACGTCCCGAAGGGGCATTCCCATGGGGACCTCGACGAGGCCTCCCTTCTTGATCTTGCCGGCAAGGGCGAACACCTTTGTCCCCTTGCTTTTTTCGGTCCCGTACTGGGAAAAGGCCGCATGGCCGTTTGCAAGGATCCACGGGATGTTGGCCAGCGTTTCGACGTTGTTGATGTTCGTAGGTTTGCCGAAAACTCCCTTGTGAGCAGGGAATGGAGGCCTCGGGCGCGGCATCCCGCGTTTTCCCTCGATGGAGGCGATGAGAGCGGTTTCCTCGCCGCATACGAAGGCACCTGCTCCTTCCTTGATGTAAATATCGAAGGAGAAATCCGTTCCCAGAACCTTCTGCCCGAGGTATCCCTTCGCCCGCGCTTGCTCCAGGGCCTTGTTCAGGTGCTTGATGGCCAGCGGGTATTCCGCGCGGCAATAAATAATTCCCTGAGCGGCTCCGATGGCATATCCGCAGATCGCCATTCCCTCGATCACGCTATGGGGATCGCCTTCAAGGACGGAGCGGTCCATGAAGGCCCCGGGATCTCCTTCATCGGCATTGCAGACGACGTACTTCGAGTCTCCCTTTGCGTCGTGCGCGAACCGCCACTTCATCCCGGTCGGGAAGCCGGCTCCTCCGCGCCCCCTCAGGCCGCTTTTCAGGACTTCGTCGATTACCTGGTCCTGGGACATCTCCACCAGGGCTTTACGAAGAGAGGCATAGCCGCCTCGCTGTTCGTATTCCTCGATCTTTTGAGGGTCGATCTGGCCGCAGTTCCGGAGGACGATTCTAACCTGCTTCCCCATCATGGAGTTCTCCGGGGCTTCCTGGACATGACTCAGGATTGGGGCGAGCGCGGCTTTCCCCTGAAGGATGGCTTCTACAGATTCCGGCGTCACTTCACCGTAAACGGTGCTACGGCCATCCTTCTCGATCTCCACGAGAGGTTCGTGAAAGCAAAGGCCGATACAGCCGACCTTCTTCAATTCGACATCCTCTCGATCCTTTAGGAGGGATTCGAGCTTTTCATAAACTGGGCCGGCGCCGGCGGCGATTCCGCAACTTGACATGCCAACCTTGACAATCATCTTGGACAACTGGGACACCTCCGATCAGTCGGCTTTACGATAGGTTTCGAGGATCGCGACCGCTTTTTCCGGGGTAAGCCGGCCGTGCACCTCGTCGTCGACCATCATGACCGGTGCGAGGCTGCAGCAGCCAAGGCAGGCGACGAATTGGAGAGTGAACAGTCCATCTTCGGTTGTCTGTCCCTCTTCGATCTTCAAATGGCGCTGGAGCATCTCCCCTACCCTGAGGGATCCCTGGACGTGACAGGCGGTTCCCCGGCAAAGCCGGACGACGTGCTTTCCCTGAGGCTGGAGACGGAACATCGCGTAGAACGTCGCGACACCGAACATTTCTGCCGCTGGAATATCCATTTCCTTCGACAGGAAGTCCAGCGCTTCGCCGGAAAGGTACCCGATCTTTTCCTGGACCGCGGCCAGAAGCGGTATCGTGATTCCCTTGCCACCCTTGTAGCGCTCGATGATCGGTCTTAATGCCTCTTCGAGCTCGGGCTTACCCATGACCAACGTTGGCATTGGTTTCCCTCCTTGCCCACTCCACACAAATTCGGGGGGGAAGCGTCATGGCTCCCTCCCGTTTCATCCGCCAATCGGCGTCATTATAACCTTTAAACCGGTTTTGGAAAAAACCGGACCACCTGTGAAAAAAAGAGAGAAAGGGCCGATCAGAAATCAGTTACAGGCAGCCACAGCGAGGGCAAGATTGACAATCATTTACACTGTGATAATATCCCCATAGTGGTATACGAAGACGGACCGACCTTTAATGCGGGAGGAGATAAATCATGACTGTCAAGGTCTATTCAACCCCTACTTGCCCGTGGTGCACGAAAGTAAAGGATTTCCTAAAACAGATGAACGTCGCCTACGAGGAAGTGGACGTCAGCGCGAACCGCGAGGCGGCTATGGAAATGGTGAAGAAGACGCGTCAAATGGGAGTTCCCGTCACACAGGTCAACGAACGTTTTATTGTCGGGTTCAACGCTTCCGAAATCGAGGGGGCTTTAAAGGACGCCGGCATCATCAAGGGGTGAGAAGGATACCCCGGAAGGAAAAAGGGAAGGGGCTGGCTTGACCAGCCCCTTCTCGATTTTACATTGCCTGGGGGCGGTAGCATGAATGCGGAACTTCTAAAGATCGGGCTTGGAGGCGTCATCGGAGACGGGAATAGGCGTCCTTTTGTCGACGAAAACGAGGTTTTGCTTCTGGAAAAGACGTTAAAGGAGGCAGAGTCGCACCTCAGGAAACATGCCGAAAGCGGTACGGCGGGGTACGGATGGATGAACCTCCCCTATGAGGACATCGAACCGATCCGCCTAATTGCCCGTAAACTGGAAGAGTTCGATTCCATCGTCCAGGTCGGAATCGGCGGGTCCGCACTCGGGAACCTGATGCTGAACAACGCCTTCCTGCATCCCTATCACAACGAATTGACCAGGAAGGAACGCAAGGTCCCGCGTTTTTACATGGCGGACAACCCTGACCCGACGAGCCTTTTCGGGATTTGGGACTGCATTGACCCGGAAAGAACCGTATTTGTCGTGGTGAGCAAATCCGGTTCAACCGCGGAAACTATCGCGCTGTTTCTCTGGTTTTTCGAAGCGATGCGGGAACGGTTGGGAGAGGAAAACGCCCTCTCGCATTTCGTCTTCATCACCGATCCGAAGAAAGGCCTTCTTCGCGAAATGGCATCGAGAGGGGCCCTGGGATCCCTTCCCGTGCCGGAAAACGTCGGGGGGCGTTTCTCGGTTCTTTCTCCCGTGGGATTGCTGACCGCGACGGCCCTGGGGCTTCCTGTAAGGGACCTGCTGGAGGGGGCGAGACTTCTTGACGGGAAGTTACGAAGCGCAAAGGATTTTTGGGACAATCCTGCCTGGCTTCTTGCGGCACTCCACGTCCTTCACTTCCGCAAAGGCAGGCCGATGACCGTGATGATGCCGTACGGGGACGGGCTTGAGCGCTTCGCGGAATGGCACGCGCAGCTTTGGGGTGAAAGCCTTGGAAAAGAGGGAAAAGGGAGCACCCCTGTAAGGGCTCTTGGAGCGATCGACCAGCACTCTCAGGTTCAGCTCTATACGGAAGGCCCCGACGACAAGCTTTTCACGTTAATCGACATTGCCGAGAAAGGCCCCGGTTTAAGAATTCCCGCCGCATCTCTCAAAGAACTTTCGGCAACAAGATACCTTGAGGGGCACTCCTTCTCCGAACTTCTTTCTGTGGAAGCCCGTTCGACTGCGGGTGCGCTGCTCAAGGCCCATAAACCCGTCATCTGGCTGGAAATGCCGAAATTGGACGGTGTGAGGCTCGGTGCGCTCATATTCCTTTATGAGGTTGTCACGGCCCTGACCGGGTTGCTCCTGGAAGTTGATCCTTTTGACCAGCCTGGCGTTGAGCAGGGAAAGCGCTATACTTATGGGCTGATGGGCAGGGAAGGCTATGTTGAAGATAAGAGGGAAGCCACGGAGGCCTTCGGGAAAACCCTTTCCAAAACCCTGTCCGTATAGGGGGGATTGGTATGCTCAGGATAAACGGGAGCATTGTCGAACTTCGAGAAGCGATCCGAAAGTTTCGGAATGGTGGGGGTGATATCGGTCTCGTGCCGACCATGGGCTACCTCCACGAAGGACACCTTTCCCTTGTCCGGAGATCCAAAGCGGAAAACAGGGCGACGGTTGTCTCGATCTTCGTGAACCCGGCACAATTCGGACCGAACGAGGATTATGAGGCCTACCCCAGGGACGTGGAAAGAGACTGTGCCCTCCTTGAAAACGAAGGCGTCGACCTTGTTTACTGCCCTGAGCCCCATGATCTCTACCAGCCCGGGCATTCCACCTTTGTGACTGAAGAGAGAGTGAGCCGGGATCTTTGCGGAGCTTCCCGCCCTGGGCACTTTCGCGGAGTTTGTACGATCGTCCTGAAACTCTTTAATCTTGTTGGACCGGACAGGGCCTATTTCGGCGAAAAGGATTTTCAACAGCTGCAGGTCATCCGGCGAATGGTCCGTGACCTGAATCTGCCTGTGGAAATCCGGGGATGCCCAATCGTTCGCGAGAAAGACGGCCTTGCCCTGAGCAGCCGCAATGTCTACCTTTCTCCGGCTGAACGCGAGTCTGCCTTGTCGCTCAGCCGATCTCTTAGGGAGGCCCGCACACGATTCGAAAACGGTGAGAGACGGGCGGAATCCCTTGTTATGCTTGTCAGGACCGAACTCGAGAAGGAGCGGAACCTTCGGGTTGAATATGTCGAACTACGGGAGGCCTCTGAACTGACGGTCCTGGAGACGGTCGACCGGCCGGCAGTCCTTGCTGTTGCCGTACGTGTCGGAAAGACACGATTGATCGACAATGCCATCCTGGGCGGGGTGACCCCATGAACAATCGTCTCGGTTTGAACGATTTTCGTGGAATGAAGTCCTGCGGAGAGAAAATCCCGATGCTGACCGCCTACACCACCTGGCAAGCCCGGCTGGCCGAGAAAGCGGGAGCGGAGATGCTTCTTGTCGGTGATTCCGTCGGCATGGTCGAGCACGGTCTACCGGACACCCTGGGCGTGACGCTCGATATGATGGTCCTTCATTGTGCCGCAGTTTCCCGGGGTTCTGAAAAGGCTTTCATTGTCGGAGACATGCCATTCATGTCTTACGAAGCGGACGACCGGGAGGCGATAAGGAATGCAGGTCGCCTGCTTCGGGAGGGGAGAGTCCAGGCCGTCAAGCTAGAGGGCGGAAAAAACCGGGCGGAGACAATCCAAGCCATAGTCAAGGCGGGCATCCCCGTCATGGGACACGTTGGGTTGACTCCCCAATCCTCGATTGCCCTCGGAGGATTCAAGGTGCAAGGGAAAGATCTTGCCGGCGCCCGGCGGGTTTTGGAGGACGCTCTGGCAGTTGCAGAGGCGGGCGCATTCGCGATTGTCCTCGAATGCGTTCCGTCGCTTCTCGCCAAGCTCATCACGGAAAAAGTGCCGATTCCGACGATCGGGATCGGGGCAGGCCCGTTTTGCGATGGTCAAGTCCTCGTCCTCCACGACGTGCTTGATCTTTATGGGGCATTCCGGCCGAAGTTCGTCAAAGTTTACACGGAAGGGTCGAAAACCATCGAGGAAGCCTTATGCCGTTATGTCGGAGAGGTGAAGGCGGGCGGTTTCCCGGATGAAGAACATGCTTTCAAGATGGACGCTTCCCTTTTGGAGGAGTTGAGATGAAAGTTGCGGTCTTTGGGTGCGGTTCCCTTGGAAGCCTGTTGGCCTTCAAGCTGATCCGCACCGGGGCCGAAGTCCGGATTTACCAGAGACCAGGGGTTCAGTATGAAGCCCTGAAGAAAAACGGTATTCTTTTCATTGACCGTGAAGGAAAGGCCGAAAGGGTTCCGTGTAATGTGACTTCCAACGCAGATTCCCTTGAGCCTGCCGATTTGGCTCTTGTCCTGGTGAAAGCCTATCAAACCGAAGAAGTCGCGATGGTGCTTCGTGGGGCATTGGGCGACGAAGGGATCGCGCTCACTCTTCAAAACGGGCTGGGAAACGCGGAAATACTGGAGAAGGAACTCGGTTCGGAAAGAGTTGCTGCGGGAACCTGCACATACGGCGCCCACCGTTTAGGTCCCGGGGTGATTGCCTGGGGGGGGGACGGTATCGTCCGCCTCGGGCCGTGGAAAGTCGGCCGCGATCTTTCCGAAGTGGCTTTTCTACTTGACAAGGCCGGGATTACGACCCGGATTGAGGCAAATCCTCGCAAGGCCCTTTGGGAAAAGGTGATTCTCAATGCTTCGGTGAATACGGTCTCGGCTCTCACTCGACTGCGAAACGGCCATATTCTGGAATCGCCTAACGCGGTGGAATTGATGCGTCACCTTGTTCTTGAAGGGGTGGATGCAGCCTGCCTGGCAGGCGAACGGATCGAACCGGAACCCATGTGGGTTCTCGTCAGGTCCGTCCTGGAAAAAACCTCGAATAACAAGACTTCGATGCTCCAGGATATTGAAGGCAATCGCAGGACGGAAGTGGACGCCATAGTCGGGAAGCTTCTTGTGGAAGCAAAAAAGAAAGGCAGGATCCTGGAAAGGTTGGAAACGGTTTACGCTCTAATCAAATCAATAGAGCTTCAACCGGTAAAGGCCGCGAATGAGAGGAAAGGGTGAGTCGTTTGTTGGAACCCCAGCTGTTGTTCGTGAAAGGGATCGAGGTGGAGAGAGAGGGGAACCCGATTCTGCGGGGAGTGTCCATGGAGGTTCGTCCAGGGGAGGTCTGCGGTGTCCTCGGAAGAAACGGGGCTGGTAAATCGAGCCTTGCCTACGCGATCATGGGGCTCCCCCAATATGCGCCAAAGAAGGGACGCATATGGTTTAACGGCGAGGACATAACGGAGTGGACCGTCACGGAACGGGCAAGGGCTGGCGTAACGCTTGCCTGGCAGCACCCTGCGCGTTATGAAGGGATTTCGGTTCGGGACTACTTGCGGTTGTCCGACTCTTCCGCAGAAGAAAAAGCCCTGGCGGAAGCTTTGGAAATGGTTCAAATGGAACCCCTCTACCTTGATCGACTAGTGGACAAGGGCTTATCGGGAGGGGAGCGAAAACGCATCGAACTTTCATCGATTTATTTGATGAAACCCAAGCTCGCAATCCTCGATGAACCGGATTCCGGCGTGGACCTCCTTGCATTGGGGGAAGTCATGGGCCTGTTCAAGATTCTGGCTTCAGGCGGGAGCAGCGTGCTGATCATCACCCACAGGGAAGATGTGGCAGCAGCTTGCGACCGGTCGTACCTGATGTGCGCGGGGAAGATGATCCTTGAGGGGAGTGCCATGGCAGTGAAACGCTATTTCCTTTCCCAATGCGAGCCTTGCAGTGACCGAGAGCCGGAGAAGACGGGGGAGGCGACGTTGAATCATGGATAGGGTTGTCGAAGAGTACGAAACCCTCGTCTCAATCGCCGAAAGAACCGGCGGGGAAGCAGGCTCCTTCGGCTCAGAAGATGTCATTTACGTGGTCGTTCACGGGAACCGCATCCTGGCTTCGCACGCACTTCCGGGGGTCCTGATCGAAGCGGTCGAGACCGAGGACGGGATCGATGCCAAGATAACGGTGCAGTCCGGTGTTGCCGTCCCGAAACCGGTTCATTTGTGTTTCGGGCACCTTGCGACCACGGGCCGCCAGGTCATCAAAAGCAGAATATTTATCGAGGATAAGGCTTCAGCGGATTTCCAGGCCCATTGCATTTTCCCGAATGCGATTGAATTCCTCCATGCGATGGAGGGGGAAATCCATCTTGGGGCACATTCCGCTTTCAGCTACCGTGAGGTTCACGTTCACGGTCCGGAAGGGCGAATCGATGTGCGGCCGGTCAGTCGCGTCCGGATCGGGGAGGGTGCAATATACCGGGGGGATTTCACATTAGTCGAAGGTCGGGTAGGGAACCTGGCAATCGACATCGATGTCGAAGCTTACGGCAAACGGAGCAGGGTTGAAGTGACCTCGAAAGTCTATGGGAAAGCCGATGACGCCTGCCAGGTTCGCGATATTGTCCGGTTGACCGGTCCCGAAAGTTCCGCGCTGATCAAGGCAAGGGTTGTCCTAAAGGACAAAAGCCAGGGCAAATTCCTCGGGCTTGTGGATGGGGCGGCGGCGGGAGCACGAGGGCATGTCGATTGTACCGAAGTCGTGCAGGGAGAGGCAAAGGCCGTTGCATCTCCTGTCGTGCAGGCTTCCCACCCGGAGGCCGAAGTGACGCATGAAGCTGCAATCGGGAGGATAGCCGACGAAAAGATCCAAGGCCTGATGGCCAAAGGGCTTTCTGCGGACGACGCGATCGATTTCGTCGTTTCCGGGCTATTGAGATAAAAAACAAAGCAATGAAGAAGGGCGCGGTCTAAGACCGCGCCCTTCTTCATTGGGTCGGTTCAGGTCAGATGTGCGGGTACATGGCGTCTTGGACAACGAGCCCTTCGTTCTCGTCCCCGTTCGTGTAGACGGAAAAACTACCCCGGTAGATCCGTATGGCAGGGTGTGGGCCAAGCTCATAGGGGCTATCGTCAAGCGCGGGTTCGTCGAAAATGTTGTTCCTTTCTCCATCGTATACCGGCATGTAAAGAACGTCGTCAACCTCCAAGTCCGAGAAGAAATGGGTTCCGTAGGACAACTCGGGCATGAAACCCATTTTGGGAATCCCTATTTCAACGATGCAGCGACAGTTCGTGAGTTCGTTGTACTTGACAGGCACTCCGAGCTGCGGATTGCTGGATCCGACTCGTCCCGGGGCTGCCAGGATGAATTGTTTCCCCTCGAGCTTCGAGTTGATCGAACCGAGCGCCCTGGCGATTTCGTAAAACTGGCTGGTCACTGCGTAGACACGATGATCGACGTAGACAAGGTAAGGGATACCCTCTGCATAACCGTTTGTCACCATCCGGTCCGCCCTGAAAAGGACTTTCCTGCCCTCGAGATCGGGTTTTGAACCTGTTCCCGACGCTTCCCCTTTCCATAAGGGGCGGCATTGGAGCAATTGGAGTTTTTGATCCACCGGCTCGTAGGCAAACTCCACATCGGCCGGGACGCCCATCGATTCCTCAAGAAAGGGCAGGAGCTTGCGCATGATATCGAAGAATAGCTTGTGACGGCAGGGGAAATCCTCGAAAGTGAAGCAGATCTTTGAAGAAGAGGTTTGGAAAGACGGATAGCTGCCGATGTAGGTGAAATACCCGCCGAAGTTGTCGGGGTTATAGATCTGGGCATAAAGGCGGAAGTTGGGGACAAAGGGAATGATGTCCTTCCAGGCTTTTGTGATGTTCAGGGTCAACAGCTGGCCTTCCTGCCCCCCGACGACCTGGAAGCCCTCCTGGGAGTGGCGCATGATGTTGAAGGGATTCAGGCCTTCCGGTCTCAACATTGGGTTGGACAGGGAAAAGGTGCGGGCATAACCTCTTTTCGTGCTGAGCGTTCCAAGGCCGAACACGATCCTCAGAACGCCGTCTTCAGCTCTGATCCTTGTCGTCCATCGCCGGTAGTTCCGGGAAAAACCGACACCGGCCATGGCGGGGTAAAAGTAGCTTCCTCTCCATTTACCCGCCATGCGCATCAGGATCAGGCCCATTTCGTCCTCGGGGAGGCCGTGTTTTTTCCTGTAGCTGCCCGCAGCCGGGAAATAGATTCTTGCGTAAATGCGCTTCATTTGCTCCAGGACCGCGTTGACTCGCTGCTCAAGGGGGGTTTCGGAACCGTTGATCAGGAATGTGGACATATACTTTCCCGCAAAAGAATGCTTGAGGGAATCCTCCAGCCGGGAACTGCTCCGTACGACCACCGGGTCGGTCATCGTGGAGAGAAATTTCTCGACTGCCTTTACCGCATATTCGGGTATTGGGGTGGAGAGAAAGGCGTTCTCGATCCGATCCGGGTCTTTGGACTGGAGAAGGGAGTCGAGTTGGGGCACGGAAGAAAGGAAATCATGAAAAACCCCGACTCCGAAAAAGGTGCTCGGAGTAATTTCGACCTTTTCAAAAAGGGGCTCTCCGCTTTCCCTCAGCTTCCGCATGGCGAAAAGAAGGGAACGCCCTTTCCCGCCGATTGTGCCGGAGCCTGTTATATTCCCCTTGTATTCCTCGTCTTCCTGCGGATCCCAGGCGAAGTAGCGATCGATTGTTCCGGAATCAAAGGCCATTGGTTCTCTCCTCTCGGATGTTCTTTTCTCTGAATCGACACTCAACTCTTCAAGAAGAATTTTAGATGAAAAAGTCACAACTCGAAAGAGGACTGTCTCAAACTGACGGATGCCACCCCTCCATGGGGGATTTCCCGGACCTTAAGGCATGGAGGATGTTCTGTTTCAGGTTAGGGACGGATTGGGCCAGGGTAATGACCTGCGTTTTGATCCAGGCCCGCCGGCTCTCTGTGGAAAAACGGCAACCGGAATCCTTAACGGGCAGGTTCAAGCGCTGGGCTTCTCGGGCAAGCTGGAATTCATCGAGATAGACAAGAGGCCGGATTACCCTGAGAGCCGTTCGGTCTTGCCAGGTTAATGGCAAGAAGCAAGCGAACCGTCCGGAAAAAAGGAGGTTCAGAAGGGTTGTCTCGACGACATCGTCCAGATGGTGTCCAAGGCACAAGGTGCTGCAGCCGTGTTCGCGTGCGGCTGAACTGAGAACTCCTCGCCGCATGTTCGCACAGAAGCTGCACGGTGATTTTTCGTTTCTTTCCGCGATCAGTCGAAAGATCGGAACCGGGATGACCCTGTAAGGCACCTCCAAAGAGGCGCAAAAATCCCGCAGGGATTCATGGTCGTCTTTCCCGTCAGTCGGGTCCACCGTGCAGGCTTCAAGGGTGAAGGGAACCGGGCTTCGCGCTTGAAGTGCCTTGAGCGAAGCCAGGAGGACCAGGCTGTCCTTTCCGCCGGAGAGTCCTATCATCAGGCGGTCTCCTGCGGCGATCAGGGAAAAGTCGTGGATAGCCTCACCGATTTTCCTGCGGCTGTTCCGAGTCAGTTCCGGGATGTTCATCTTTCAAGCCTCCATCGTCTATAATAGGACCCGAGACCCATTCCGGAGGTGTCCCTTCATGCAAAAGATCACCCTGCTTGTTGCGGAACGTCACCGACTTGTAAGGGACAGCCTGCGCCATTCTCTTGAGCACGAATCCGATCTGAAAATATTGGGGGATGCCTCGGACGGTCCCGAGCTTCTTCGCGTAGCCCGGCAAAAGCCGGCCGATCTGCTTCTTTTTAACGCAGCCATGCCGAACTTCGACCTGAAGTCGGTTATCGGCGAATTGTCTTCCGTCTGTAGATCAATGCGATACCTTGCCATAACCGGGGAAGAAAACGACGAACGAATCTCGAGTCTCGTTTCCCTGGGAATACAAGGCTTCATCCTCCCCGATTCTAACTTTTTCGAGCTTCTTTGTGCCATCCGGACGGTTGCCAGGGGTGACCGCTATGTCGACCCGAAGCTAAAGAGTCCATGTGGGGACGGAATCAACCCACGGCGAGATGAAATGTCTCTGCTCCTTGAACTGACCCCGAAGGAAAAGGAAGTCCTGTATTGGGTTTCCCAGGGGTTCTGCAACGCCGAAATCGCCAATATGATGGTGTTGTCTGAAAAGACCGTCAAGAACCATATCAGCCATCTGCTCAAGAAATTGGATGCGAAGGATCGAACTCAAGCAGCCGTTCTGGCCTGGAAACTGGGGCTCCCCCAGCAGGGGCCCGACCGAATCGGCCTGGCTTAAAATGTTACGGGGTCATAGATGATGGACAAACAGCGGCAAAAAGGATTCGAACCGGCAGAAAAAGGCCTTAATAGCGGCACGCCCTACTCAATAGGAGGATCCCCGGCTTGAGCTTGCGAAAGGGCATTGCCCTTTTTCTAGGGATTACGTTTTTCTCAGTCGGACTTGTTCTTTTCCTTACCGTAGACAAAGAAACACTGCGGTTCCTCCTTTCGGCGAACAAGGCCATTCTCCTGCAAGCCCTGGGGCTCGTCGTGCTGTCATGGGTGTTCGACGCGCTGCGGTTTATGTCCTTTGCCAAAGCAGCAGGGGAAAGGGTGGGCTTTAGGTTGTCCATTTGCCTTTCCTGGTTGAATTACTTCGGGTCGGCCATCACCCCGATGCAGGGAGGGGGAGGTCCTTTCCAGGTCTATGTCCTTTACCGGAACGGCGTCGCGGTCGGGAAAGGAATCGCCATTACCTTGACACGGACGTTGATCACATTGTTCATCGTGGGGTGCGTTGTGGCGATGACCCTGATCTTTGCCCCCGACATCCTGTCAGGAAGCACGTTTGTCACCGGGGTCTTCTACTATGTCGCAGCCTTTGTGCTCCTCACCTGGGTCGTAGTCGCCTTCAGTCTTGTCTACCCGAAGGCAGTCAAGAAGCTGGGGAAAATCATCACCCTCTTCCTGAAAAGGATTGGGATCGTCAAACCCATGATGGTCCTGAGAGTCGTGAGACGACTGAACCGGGAGATCGACAACTATACGGAAAATTTCCGTCTTTTCTTTACGACAGGCTTCAGTTTCTTCATGACTGGGATTGTCCTTTCGCTCGGCCAGTTGCTCTGTCTTTGGAGTGTTTTGCCGACGTTGGTCAAAGCGATCGGGATTCCCATTCATTACGGCCAGTCCATATTGATACAAGCCCTGTTCAATTTCGTCATGTATTTTGTTCCGACGCCGGGGGCGAGTGGTTTCGCAGAGGCAGGGGGCGCGACCATATTCCGGTACCTGATCCCATGGAATCTTGCCGGAGTCATGGCGATCGGTTGGAGATTCTTTACCGAGTACCTCGCCATCGGACTCGGCGCGATTGTCGCGGTTCGATTCCTTGGTTGGGGCATGGCCGAGAAGATCCTGGACGATGCGAAGAGAGAAGAAAATGAAGCTTGAATCCTTCCGGGAATGGGTTTTTCGGATGCGGGGCGGGCTATGGACGGGACTTGCGCTGTTCGTTCTTGTCATTGGCCGTGCGAGGGAAGGCTTCATCCTTGCAGGCCTTGTGCTGGTTCTCCTCGGGCAAGCGATCCGTTTCTGGGCTGCGGGCTCCATCGATGGATACCGGAGCGAGAGGGTCAATGCGAAGATCCTTGTGACTTGGGGCCCGTTTGCGTTTGTCCGGAATCCTTTGTATTTGGGGAACGGATTGATAGGCTTGGGCTGGAGCCTTATTTCCGGACCTCATGCGATCCCGGTATTTTTGGCAGCCTTTGTCGTTCTTTACGGTTTCCTGATTATTCCCCACGAAGAATCCTTTTTAAGAAAACAGTTTGGGAACGCTTACCTTGATTACGTGGCGGGCACTCCCCGGCTGATCCCCGTCGCAATCCCCGAAGTCACGAGATTGAAAGGGCCCTTCGAGAAAGCAAGGTTATGGAAGAGCGAACGTCATTCCGTTTACGTCACGGTCGTGGGGACGTTTCTTTTCATTTTGAGAGCCCTGGGGGTGTTCTGAGGAAATGGAATGGAGAGTGACCGAGCACACTGAGAGCAAGAACTTCGGGGTCCTTTCATCTTTAGGGGGAGAATGGGTCGCCACTTGGGGAAAGTCCGGGCTATACAGGTTGCAAAGGAAGGGAAGTGTTCCAGCGGAACATCTAGGGGTGAAAATCCCGGTTTGGCTTGAAACTGCCTGGGGTCTTTTCTGGGAGGGGAAGCCGTTCGACGGAAGGCTTTGCATCGAGAAGCCCCCTTCTTTGACAACGGCAACGGTGTGGCGCGTCGTGCTGCACATTCCCTACGGAAAGACGATGACATACGGTGAGGTCGCGGCACGGTCAGGAATCCCTAATGGAGCTAGGGCAGTCGGTTCCATTATGAGGGCGAATCCATGGAGCCTGTTTCTTCCCTGTCACCGAGTGATCGGAAAAGGTGGACAGATGTGCGGTTACGGAGGACCTGCCGGAGTTGGCCTCAAGGAATGGCTGATCGAATACGAACAAAGAACCGCAAAAAAATAAAGAGGCCGTACGGCCTCTTCATTTTTTTGCGGTTCTCAGGGGAACGGGCCTATAGGCGCGAGGCCCTGCCGCCGAAAAGCCTTTCCCATGAGTCGTTGTAGACCTGGCCTGCGGGTAGCGGATGGGCGGCAAGTCCTTCGGCGATAGCCGCCTGTGCAACTGCTTCCGCGACCTTCGGGACGACTTCGTCGCAGAAGAGGTCGGGCATGATGTGTCGAGGGGATAGCCTACGACGGTCGACAGTGTTGGAAAGAGCTCTTGCCGCGGAGAGGAAGATCGTGTCGTTTAGAGATGCGGCACGCACATCGAGAGCTCCGCGCATGATTCCTGGAGTCGACTGTAGGTTGGAAATGACGTTCGGGTAATCGTAGAGCCCGGATGCGACTACCGCGGCTCCCGCAGCAAAGGCACTTTCAGGGGAGATCTCGGGTTCCGGGAGGGCTTGAGCAAAAATAACCGGGTTAGGGGCCATTTTCCTGACCCATTCCGGGTCGAACACACCACCCCTGGACAGGCCGATGAACACGTCAGCACCCTTGACGGCTTCTTCGAGTCCGCCGCTGCGGCCTTCAGGATTTGTGCAGTTTGAAAAGGCGAGTTGAATATGGTTCATGCGGGGATTGGAGGGGCATAGGATCCCGGCGCTGTTCAAGAGGGTGATCCCCTTGGCGCCGGCCTTCATGAAGAGGTCTGCGACGGCAAGGCCTGCAGCGCCTGCACCGCAAATGACGATGGAGGCTTTTTCGATGTCTTTTCCCACAACTTCCAGTGCGTTCCATAAGGCCGCGAGGATAACGACGGCAGTTCCGTGCTGGTCATCACAGAGTACAGGGATGGAAACCTTCTTTTGGAGTTCCTTTACAACCGTGAATGTGTTGGGGCTGGAAATGTCTTCGATGTTGAATCCGCCCAGGCCTGGCGCAAGCAATTCCGCTGTGTGAATGATATCCTCCGGATTTCTGCTATCGAGGCAGATCGGCAGGGCGTTGACATCACCGAAAAGCTTGAAGAGGAGGCACTTTCCCTCCATCACGGGGAGCGCGGCTTCGGGGCCGATATCCCCGAGACCCAACACTGCACTTCCATCCGTAATGACGGCGATTCGATTCGCCCGTCCGGTCAACTCGTAACTCGCCTCCGAGTCTTCCTGAATAGCCTGGCAGGGGCCCACGCTGCCGGGAATATAGGCCATCGACAGGTCTTCTTCGTTGACGATATTGATGGTGGGGTAGATCTTGATCTTTCCCTTGGCCCTACGATGAAGTTCCATGGCTCGGACGCGGTCGATCGGCATCAGGACAACCCCCTTTTACTTGATTGCGGAGAGAATTTGCTTGAAGGCCGGGGTCCCCGCTTTTTCCAGCATTTGGTAAACGATCGTTTCCACGGGAAGGACCGCAGCACCAGCTTGGAGGAGGTTTTCGATCGCGGCGTTCCTGTGGTCCGGGTTCCGGCTCCCGATCGCATCGGAAGCCACAACTACGGTATAACCCACATTGAGGAGCTCCATGGCCGTGGAGAAAACGCAAATATGTGCCTCGATTCCCGATAGGATGACCTGGGAACGCCCTTCTTTGTGGAAGAAGGTGTTGAAACCGGGTTCGGCCCAGCAGGAGAAATGGATCTTGTCGAATCGCGGGCTTCCTTCAGGAAGACAAGAGGTCAATTCCGGCAGCGTTTTGCCTAGACCTTTCGGGTAGTGCTCGGTGTATTTGACAGGGATGCCCAGGATGGAGCTTGAAGAAAGAAGAAAACGGGTCTGCTTCAAAAGGAACTCGTTCCCATGGATCGCAGGGAAAAGCTTTTCCTGCATGTCTATCAGAAGAACCTGACTTTGATCGGCTTTGAGTAGAAATGGTTTCAACCGGTGTGCCCTCCCTTGCGGGGAATCTCGTTACCAAAGAATTATAACGGATTCCGGGCGGAAAAAATCCCTCGGTTTATGGTATCCTCTGCCCGTGAGAGTTCTTGTGGAGGAGGGGGGTGACCCGGGATGGACGATTCCAAAATGGAAGAAGGTTCGATGACGGTCGGAGAAATCCTTAGGGCGATGACGGGGGAGGATTTCCCACCCGCACTGGTTCAGTTGGTCAAGGAAATCCAGTCATGGATGGTTTCGGCCCTTAAGGGAGAAGGGCCTCTCTTTTCGGACGAGGAGTTTCTGTACGGGTACGATGAGAGAAGGTTCTCCGGTGACCCGGATTCGATCCTTTCAAGGCTTTCCTGGGTTGAACCCTTTGCGGACCTTCTCCCGAACTTTGGCAAGGTTCCGAAAAACCGAGACGCAGTCGTTCTCTGTCTTGGCCCGATGGATTTCGACGAGGGAATGCGCATGGCCGTCGATCATGCCACGTTATTTGCCCGTGGCCTTTGCAGGCGTGTCTGGCTGATTTGCGACAGCTGGCTCGCGGAAGATGTTGTCCGTTATTTGCCTCACGTGAGGGCGCTGTCAGAACAGGGAATTGCCTTGCGCGTGATCCTCTTGAGTCCTTGGGGCTGGGTAGAAATCCCCATAAGGAAGGAACCGGGCGTTGCATCCCCGATGAATTGGAAAAGCGATCCCAGAAGTTCGAATGCGGGGCAAAAAAACTGGGGAGAAGAGAAAAAGGAAAGCTGAAGAAAAAGCGAGGAGGGGCTTGAACCCCTCCTCGCTTTTTTTGCCCTATCCGCCGCTAACCATATGAATCGCTTCGACCCTGGCTCCGTCCGGAACCAGGAAGGTTGCAAAATCCCCCCGCGGTACCGGCTCTCCGTTAACCCAAACGCCGATCATCCGGAATGTGAACCTGCGTTCGTTCAGCACATCCTGGACCGTCATTCCGGATCGCCACTCGAGAGGATCTCCGTTAACCGTGATCATTTATGCGATCACGTCCTCCGGCTTGGAGTATTTCTCGACGACCGCGACAACCTCGGGGTAGTCGATCCCCAGGCGCTT
>CAZFSR010000002.1:0-245851 GCA_964521575.1 uncultured Synergistaceae bacterium | reverse complement strand
CGCGGCCGAGTCCATCGACATCGACGAACAGGGACGCATCACCGGGCTGTTCTAGTAGGGCGTGGACGTTTTCCAGGCCGGCCAGAGAAGATCTTCAGGGTTTTCCGGAACGTGCGGAGGATCGTCAAGCGGGTCCCGGCATTTCAGCCGGGGCCTTTCGCGTTCGCCATCCTTCCCGACAGTTTCTCGTGCTTCGGCTCCCATTCCCTCTCCTTCGAGAAAAGCAGGGCCGGCTTCAGGGTCCCCTCGCCCAGTTCCCGGTTCACCTCGTCCACGGCCGCCATCAGCGCCCGGTCTTTCTTCCGCTTCAGCCGCGTTTCCTCTTCCTCGAACAGTCCCTGCTGGGTCACGCCATCGGGGGCCAGGTCGAGCAGGGTCACGCCGGCCTTCACGAAGGCGTGCCCGGGGGCGTAGATCCGCTCGAGCCCTTCCAGCGCGGCTTTCACCAGGAGGAGGCTGCTGGATGTGGGGGCATCCATTTTCATCGTGGCGGCGGGAGCGAAGAGGTTGCCCCTGAAGCGGCTGGTGGCGAGGTAGACCTGCAGGGCTCCCGCGGCCAGCCCCTGGCTCCGCAGCCGCTCCCCGGCCGATACCACGTGAGCCGTCACGGCCTCCTTGAGGCTTTCCAGGTCGGACACCGGGGTGCCGAAGGAGCGGGAAACCTGGATCGACTTCTGGGCGGGATCCTCCTCCACGAGCCGGATGCAGGAGATCCCCCTCAGTTCCCAGGCGGTGTGCACGCCCCGGACGGAGAAGTGCCGCCTCAGCCAGTCGTCCTTGGCGTCACGGAACTGGCGTGCCGTGCGGATTCCGAAGCGAAAGAGGGATTCGGTGCACCGTCGGCCGATTCCCCAGACGTCCCCCACGGGGACCTTTTCCAGGAAGGCGTCCAGGTCCAGACCCTCCAGGGAGAAGACGCCCCGGGTTTCGGGGTCCTTCTTTCCCCTGTCCGCGGCCAGCTTGGCCAGGGTCTTGGTGGAGGCGATGCCGATGGAGACGGGGATCCCGATTTCCCCGAGCAGGGCCCTGCGGATGCCGCGGGCGTATTCCACGGGGTCGGACAGCGAGGCGATGGAGAGGTCCAGGAAGGCCTCGTCCACGGAGTAGGTTTCCATGCGGTCGGTGTACCGGGAGAGGATCGCCATGACGCGCCTGGAGACCTCGTGGTAGAGGGCGAAGTTGGTGGAAAAGACGGTGACGCCGTGGGCTTCCGCCAGGGCCCGGACCTTGAAGTAGGGTTCCCCCATGGGGATGCCCAGGGCCTTGGCCTCGTTGGAGCGGGAAATGACGCACCCGTCGTTGCAGGACAAAACGATGACCGGCTTTTCCGCCAGGTCGGGCCGGAGGAGCCGTTCGCAGGAGACGAAGAAGTTGTTGCAGTCGCAGAGGGCGAAGCGCACGGGGAACCTACTCCTTGTCGGGGTCCTTCAGGACCCAGGTGACCCGTCCCCAGACCGACGAGGGGTCGAAGCCCCGCGCCAGGCGGCGGCAGGTCAGGCTTCCCGTTTCCGTGGCGACCACGGCGAGGCAACCTTCCTCGGGCGGCAGGGAACGGTCGACGACCAGGATGGAGCCGGATCCCAGGCGGAAGATGAAGGTCGAGGAGGGGCGGGGCACCAGGGTTTCCCCCAGGCGTTCGGCCAGGGGGAGTTTTTTTCGCGGGACCCCGGTCAAACGGACGGACATGTCAGGCCTCCCTCGCTTGAAAGATAACCTATTGTAATCATAAAACGGAAGAGTTGCATTAACGGATATCGACAGGAAGGGGCCAAGGCGTGGTATGCTCAAAAAACAGGGAGGGTGGTTTTCTTGGATGAAGCCGAACGGCTGCTTTCCGTGATCCGATACGACATCTATCCCCTCACCGAGCGCCTGGTGGCCGAGGGGAACAACCTTTTCGGGGCGGCGGTCCTGGCCGGGCCGAACCTGGACGTGGTGGTCGCGGGCAGCAACCGCCGGGAGGAGGACCCGACCCTGCACGGCGAGATCGCCACGATCCACGCGTTCTACCGCCTGCCGGTCCGCCCGGACCCGGCGGAAACCGTCTTCCTCAGCACCCACCAGCCGTGCCCCATGTGTGCGGCGGCCCTGGCCTGGTGCGGTTTTCGCGAGATCCGCTACCTGTTCGATTACCGGGAGACGGCTCTCGATTTCGCCATGCCGGGTGACCTGGCGATCCTGGAGGAGCTGTTCGGGGCGAAGTCGCTGCGGCACGAGAACGCTTTTTTCAGGATGGTTCCGATCCGTACCCTGGCGGAGAAATCGCCGGACAGGGAGCTTCTTTTGAAGGAGATCGCGTCGATCAAGGCCCTTTACAGGGGCTTGAAGGTGAAGGGCGTGAACCGGAAGGAGGGGTGAACCGATGGTCGAGAAGATCGTGAAGTTCGAGGACGACTGGGCGAAGCAGCTGACTCCGGAGCAGTTCCTGGTCACGCGGAAGAAGGAGACCGAGCCGCCGTTTTCCGGGAAGTACTGGGATCACCACGAGGACGGGACGTACGTTTGCGTGTGCTGCGGGAATGCGCTTTTCGACTCGAGGGACAAGTTCGATTCCGGCACGGGGTGGCCGAGCTTCAAAAAGCCCCTGGGCGAGGAAAGCGTCCAGGTCCGGGAGGACTTCAGCCTTTTCATGCGGCGGGTCGAGGTGCTCTGCGCGCGCTGCGATGCCCACCTGGGACACGTGTTCGAGGACGGCCCTCCGCCCACGGGCAGGCGCTACTGCATCAACTCCGCTTCCCTGGAGTTCAGGGCCCGCTGAGGGAGGTCCGAACCGCATCGGCCGGGCCCCCCTCAGGTCTGCCGGGTGAAGAAATCAGCGTCCCCGCGCCGGGTGGGAGCGTTCCCACTCGGTGATGAAACCCGTGGCCGCCCGTGCTTCCTGGTAGGCCAGGGCCAGGCCGGTCTGCTCGTCGAGCAGCACTTCCGCGTCCGTGGTTCTCGAGACCCCGTGTTCCGTATGAAGCCGTGCGCTCTTGCTGTCCATCATGATGACTCCCTCCTTTTGATTAAGCCGCTTTTTTGATGCGGACGGCCTTGCCGGTGGAGCGTTCCAGGGCGCCGGGGGCCAGAAGACTGAAGCCGACCCGGATGCCGAGTCCTTCGTTGAGTTTCTTCGATGCCAGACGGGCCAGCTTGCCGGAGGCCTCCTCGTCCAGCGCGGCCTCGGATTCGCAGTGGACCGTCAGTTCCTTCAGGTAATCCTTCTCGGTGATCTCCAGCTGGTAGTTCAGGGAAAGGCCGGGAATCCGGTCGAGCAGGGCTTCAACCTGCGACGGGAACACGTTCACGCCGCGGATGATGAGCATGTCGTCGCTGCGTCCCTTGACGCGGGCCAGCCGCACGCCGGTCCGGCCGCACGGGCAGGGCTCCGGGATGATGCGGGTGAGGTCCCGGGTCCGGTAGCGCACCAGGGGCATGGCCTCCTTGGTGATCGTGGTGAGCACCAGTTCCCCTTCCTCGCCGTCCGGGAGCACTTCGCCGGTGGCGGGGTCGATGATCTCGGCCAGGAAGTGCCGGCTGTTGAGGTGAAGCCCGTTGCGGCACCCGCATTCCATCGCCACGCCCGGCCCGATGATCTCGGAAAGCCCGTAGGAGTCGATGGCGATGACGTCGAGTTCCTTTTCGATCCGCTCGCGCATGGCTTCGGACCATGCCTCTCCGCCGAGGATGACCATTCGAAGGGGGAAACGGTCCCGGATGTTCCTCTCCCGGATCAGTTCGGCCATGTGCAGGGCATAGGACGGCGTGCTGGTCAGGACGGTCGTCCCCAGGTCCTCCATCAGGAGCAGCTGCCGCTCGGTGAAGCCGCCCCCGGTGGGGACGACGGCCGCGCCCAGCGCCTCGGCCCCGTAGTGGAAGCCCAGGGCGCCGGTGAAAAGGCCGTAGCCGAGGATGACCTGGAAGGTGTCGTCCGGGGTCACGCCGGCGGTCTCGAGGCAGTTGGCCATGCACTCGGTCCAGGAGGCGATGTCGTTCTTCGTGTAGGCGACGACGGTGGGCTTGCCCGTCGTTCCCGAGGAAGCGTGGTAGCGCACGAGTTCCCGCTTGTCGCAGGCCAGCAGGCCCGTGGGATAGGCGTCCCGCATGTCCTGCTTCGTGGTGAAGGGCAGGCGGCGAAGGTCTTCGGGCCTCTTGATGTCCTCAGGGGTGACGCCGGCCTTCTCCATCTTGTTCCGGCTTAGCGGAACCCGGTCCCAAACCCGCCTGACGGTTCTCTGCAGCGCTTCCATGCTTCCCTGTTCCCATTCCATCTCCATCACGTCTCCCTTCGGAAAATAAAAAAAGGCCGGGGTCCCCTTTTGGGGACCCCGGCCTCGAATCGGCACGGACGCCTAGGCGTCGGCCCATCGAGGGGGTCCCACGCCGGTAAAATAATAGCGAACGGTGAAGAAGCGGTTCGATTTAGGGGTTACGGAATGAAGTCTCATTTTCTTCCTCCGCGAATTGCAGATATTGTGGTGCTTTATAGCACCGATTAAATGGGATGTCAAGGCTTGGGATGCTCCGGTTTTTTTTGCTCTCTTCGGTCTACCCTTTTACCAAGATAGTGGGGTATAATGTCCCCAAAGCGGAAGGAGGCTGCATACCTTGAAGAAAAGCGAGTTCGAATCCTACGTCGATCTGCGGAAAAAGCTGGAGGAGAGGGCCGTGGAACTCTGCCACCTGTACGCCAAGGCCTACTACGGGGTGGAGGAGGACGAGCGCGACATCGTGGTCACCGAGATCGAGGTGGGCCCCAGCGGCCGGGTCATGTTCAACTACTCCGTGGGCGACCTCGACGAGACTCTCTACCTGCCTCCCGAGTACCTCTGGCGGACCGACGAGGAAGTCCTTGTCCTCATGCAGCTGGACAGCCAGGTGAAGGACGAGGCGATGAGAAGGCAGAGGGCCCGCTCGGCTTCCGGGAACGAAGAAGAGGGTAAAGCGCCGAAGAGGGAGGGGATGGAGATGAACGAAGAACCCGAAGTCCTGCTCAACCTGAACTGTACCTCGGATCTCACCTGTTTCATCGAGTACATCGACTACGACCTCCAGGAGCTGCGGGACATGATCTCCGACCTTGACCGGGGATGGGTAGAGCACGCCCAGCAAGGGCACGCCTAGCGGACGGTCCAGGTAACCACTGAAAATCCAGGCCGGCGGGGGCTCCCGCCGGCCTTTTCCGTGCCGTCTACAGGTTGGACACCTGTGACCGGATTTCCGCCTCCGCGGTTTCGGGGTTCTCGCAGAGAAGGACGCGGATGCCGAATTTGGCCGCCCGGGCAAGGTTCGAGGCCCGGTCGTCGACGAAGAGGACCTCCGGTCCCTGGAGTCCCAGGCCGGACAACAGGTCCGTGTAGGCTTGGTCGTCGGCCTTGGTCCTCCCGGTTTTGAAGCTGTTGTGGACAAGGTCGAACCTCCAGAGGAAGGGCGTTTCCCGGTCCAGGGCCTCCAGCCAGTCGGTCTGGTCGCTCAGGATCGCGACTTTCAGCCCCCGTTTCCTGAGCCATTCGGCGAGCTCAAGCATGCGCGGCCGCAGGGAAAAGGCCTCCAGGACCGCCTTGCGAAGGGCCCGGTCCGAGGCCTGGATGCCCAGCTCGGTCCGGAAGGCCTCCCAGAACTCGGCTTCGGTCGCCTGGCCCGAAACGTAGCCCGACGACTTGACGAGGCGTTCGCCGGCTTCGAGGGCCCGGCCAGGCCCGATGCCGCAATCCCGACCGATCTTTTCCAGGCCCCTGACGAAGCCTTCATCGGCCAAAACTCCGCCGAAATCGAACACGACCGCCCTGATGACGGGTTCGGCCCCTTGCCCCTTCATGGCGCTGTCCTCCTTTCGAAAAACCCGACCCCGTTATTTTAACGGCTTCTCCTTTCGGGGAGGGGAATAGGGGAAAAATAAAGGGGTGGAATCCGCAGGCAAAGCCTTTACGGAACCTCCGCGACAGGCTATAAAAAACATCAGCACGATTGACGAGGGGAGTGACCCCGGGTGAAGGACCAGGAAAGGCTTGAGGCCTGGATCGAACGGAGAGGCGGCGCCCATCCCGAAGAGCGTTGCCTTTGGTGGAGCGGCGCCTGGTGGAGCCGCGCCGAATTCGCGGAAAAAGTGGACGCGGCGGCTGAAACGCTGTCTGCCGGAGGCTTCAGGCCGGGGGCACGGGTCGCCTGCTTCCTGCCCGATTGCCCCACGGTGCTGGTGCTTTCGGTTGCGGCCTGGAAGCTTGGAGGAACCATCGTCCCCCTGAACATGAAGGCCGGGACGCCTTCGATCCTCAAGATCCTGCGCCACGTCGAACCGGCCGGCGTGTTCCTGTTCCATGGAATGGAACCCCTGGCGGAGGCCCTGGAGGCGGAGGGCATACCTGCCGCAGTCACCGGGCCGGAAGGCGATCTTCCGCCGCTTGGGATGCGCCCGGTCTCACCGGAGGATCCCGGCATGGCGGTCATCTTCGCGACATCGGGGACCACGGGGGACCCCAAGGCGGTTCCCCTGACCCACGCCAACCTGCTGGACAACGCCATGGGGGTTCACGAGAACATCGAGGGGTTCGAGACGGGCCGGGTGTTGATGAACGTCCTGCCGAACTTCCACGCGCTGGGGTACACGATCTGCGGGCTGCTGCCCCTTCTTTTCGGGCTGCCCCAGGTCATCCTGCCTTCGTTCATCCCGATCCGGAACGTGTTCGAGGCCCTGAGGGCCACGCGGACCGAGATCCTCATCGCCGTTCCCACCATGCTGCCCTTCATCCTCGGGTCGGTGGCCAAGGGCGAGAGTTGCCCCGATTCCCTGAAATACATCCTCACCGGGGGCGGGCGGCTTGACCCGACCCTGGACACGCGGGTGCGCGAACAGCTTGGAGTGGTGGTCTTCGAAGGTTACGGCCTGACCGAGACCTCGCCGGTCATCTCGGCAAACCCTTCCTTTGCCCGAAAGAAGATCGGGACGGTGGGCCCGGTTTTGCCCGGATACGAGTTCGAGGTCCGGGACCCGGAGGGGAAGGTCCTGGGGCCCAACGAGGACGGCCTGCTTTGGGTGAAAGGCCCGTCGGTCTTCTCGGGTTATTTCCGTTCACCGGAGATGACGGCCGAACGGATCGAAAACGGCTGGTTCAACACCGGAGACATCGTCCGAGCGGATCCTGACGGCTATATCGAGATCCTGGACCGGGCAAGCGACCTCATCATCGTCGGGGGGTTCAACGTCTATCCCCAGGAGATCGAGACGATCCTGAACCAGGTGCCCGGAGTGCTCATGTCCGCGGTCATCGGCATCCCCAACGCCGTTTCCGGTGAGGTCCCGAAAGCCTTCGTGATCCCGAGGGAGGGGGCGGAACTCACCGCCCAGTCCCTCATCGCCTACTGCAAGGAGCACCTGGCCCACTACAAGGTGCCCCGCAAGGTGGATTTCGTGACCGAGCTTCCGCTTTCGAGCGTGGGCAAGGTCCTGCGGCGTGAGCTGCGGCGGCTCGAGAAGAGCCCCGCCAGAGCTAGCTAGGAGGTCGTGTCTTGGAAGAAGCCAAAACGCCGCCGGCAGAAGAGCCCTCCCGGACGGAACCCGTCGGGTCGGATATTCCCGATATCCCCGAGGACGAGCTGCAGGAGGGCCCCAGGAAATGGTGGACGAGGCAGAACGCCCTTTTCTTGGCGTTCTTCGCCCTGATCGTGCTTTCCGTTGCCGGTTTCTACATCCAGAGGGGGATCGTCCAGGGCTACGAGCACCGGGGCGACCGTTACCTCGACCAAAAAGACTACGACCGGGCGCTGAAGTTCTTCCTCAAGGCCGCCCGGCATGACCCGCAGAACCCCCGGGTCGTCTTCTCCGTCGGCAAGGCCCTGCTGGCCCTGGGACGGGACCACGAGGCCATGCAGGCCTTCCGGTCCAGTTTCAGGCTTGGGGGCGCCAACGCGGAGCTGTACCTCTACATGGGCTTCGCCGAAAACCGCATCGGCCGCCCCTACCAGGCCGAACTGTTCTTCGCGCACGCCCTGAAGATCGACAAAAAGCTTTTCGCGGCCCACCTGGAACTGGGAATGCTCCGCCTGAAGGATTCGGACCTGGCGGGTGCGGAAAGCCACCTCTCGCAGGCACAGAAGGGCTATTCGTTCGAAAAGAATCCCGAACTCTACAAGGTCCTGGCCGAAACCCGGATGCGCCTCCTGCTCCACGAACCGGCTGTTGAAACCCTCTCGATCATCGTGAAGGCTTCCCCCGGTGACGCGGAGGCGAAGAAAGCGCTGGACAGGGCCCGCCGGGAGGTCGAGCTCGAAGAGCTCTACCGGAGGATAAGATGACCGCCGGCCGCGGGAGGCTCAGCCTTGCCGCGGCTGTCACCCTTGCCGCCCTGGCCTTTTGCCTGCGGCCCTTTCCCGCTTGTGCGGCGGAACTTCCCGTGCCGCGCTTCGAATCCGCAGACTGTCCCTTCGAGATTCCCCAAGACGGTTCCGTCCGCTACGGCCGGCTGGTTGTGCCCGAGAACCGCTCCGAACCCGGGAACGGACGGACGGTCTCCATCGCCGTCCTGGTCCTGAAAAGCCGTTCCGGCACCCCGCGGCCGGATCCGGTCCTGTACCTGGAGGGCGGCCCGGGGGGGCCGTCCGTTTCCTACTACGCGGATTGGCTGGCTTCCCCCATCCTGGAACACCGGGATCTCATCCTCTTCGACCAGCGCGGGGTCGGCCATTCGATGCCGGCCCTGTCCTGCCCGGAGATCCGCACCTCCCGCCTGGAGTCCATGTTCCCCGGCAAGGAACCCGGCGAGGCCCTCCGCGGGAGGCTGGATTCGGCCCGTTCCTGTGCAGCCCGACTTCGACGGAGCGGCGTGGACCTTTCTGCCTACAACACGATGGAAAGCGCCCGTGACCTGGCCGACCTGCGGCGGGTCCTGGGACTCCGCCAATGGAACCTTTACGGAATCTCCTACGGCACCCGGCTGGCCCTGCGCCTTTTGCGCGAGGATCCGGACGGCGTCCGCTCGGTCGTCCTGGATTCCGTGGTCGACCCGGAATCCGACGAGTACGCGGCGGCCCCGGCCAATGCCCGGGCCGCCTTCGACCGTTTCCTGGCTGCAGTCGAGGCCGACCCGGCGGCCCGGGCCGCTTTCCCCGGGCTGGGAAAACTGCTGGAAAAAACGGTCGCCGAACTGGACAGGGCCCCGAAAACGGCGCGTGTCCGCCTTCCGGGCGGAAGGGCGGGCTCGATCCTCATCGGGGGGGAGGACCTTCTCGATGCCCTCTACGGTTTCCTGTACGCCCCGGAGAGCGTCCCCTACCTGCCGCTTCTCATCCGGACGGTGTCGGAAGGGGACGTGTCCCACCTGGCGATGTTCGCCGAGGAGGTCCTCTACGACGACCTTTCGGACGGTCTCTACTATGCCCTCCAGGGGCATGACGAGGCGCCGTTTTCCGCGGCCCCGGGGCCCAGGCCGGGAGTTTACGATCCCCTGAGGTTCGAGAGGGAACTGGCCCTGGCCTTCGGATCGGGGAGGGCGGACGACGCCGCGAATGCCCCCGTGAGCTCGGATGTCCCTGCCCTGGTGCTGGCCGGCGGGTACGATCCGGTCACCCCGCCCGCGGGAAGCCGGAAGGTCGCGGGCTGGTTTTCGAAAGGGACGTTTTTGCTCTTCCCGGGTCTCGGCCATGCGGTCTCCACATCCCCGGGTCCGGAGAGAATCGTGGCGGCCTTCCTGGAGGACCCTTCGAAAGCGAACCCAGCGGGGGAGGCCGAAAAAGAAGGGATCAGGCCCTTCGCGACTCGCCTCTTCATGACGGCTTCACCCTACCGCCTTTACGTCCGCGTCACTTACGACCGGGACCCTGACGTGATCTTCGCGGTCCTCGCCCTGGCCGGTATTTTCGGGGCGGGAACCCTGTCGGTGTTCTTCACCTGGAAGGACCGCCTCCGGCTGGGGCTTTCCCGGTGGGGCCTCGCCGCAAGGCTGGCGGGGGGAATCGGTGCCTTCCTCGATGGGACGTTCATGGCGGCCCTGGCGCTGGTGATCGCCTTCGTGAACCGGACGGAACCCGCGATGCTCTTCTTCGGGCTTCCGCAAGAGGCGGCCCTTCTGCCCTGGTTGGCGCGCCTGGGCCTTGCGGCAGGAACCTTCCTGGTCTTGGGCCTTTTCCCCGTTTTTCGCGACCCGGGGGTGTCCCGGCGCCGCCGGGCCTTTTTTGCGGCCCTTGCGGCATCGCAGATCCTTTTTGCCCTGGCCCTGGCGAACCTTGGGCTGCTATAGTGATGGAGTGGCTTCAATCGGAGAGGGGAGGCAGGAAGATGAACGTGTTCGAACTCGAAAAGGTGCAGGAGAGGGAGCTGGCGCCGGGGTTTTTCGCCCGGATGGTCCACTCGGGGAACATGACCTTCGCCTACTGGCGAATCCTGGAAGGGGCGGGCCTGCCTGCCCACAGCCATCCGCACGAACAGGTGGTCAATCTCCTGGAAGGAAGCTTCGAACTGACGGTGGAAGGGGAAAGCCGGGTCCTCGTTCCCGGCAACGACGTGGTCGTGGTGCCGCCGAACGCGCCCCACTCCGGCAAGGCTTTGACGCCCTGCCGCATCCTGGATGTCTTCTACCCGGTGAGGGAGGATTACCGCTGACCGGTGGGGCCTGAGGCGGCCCGTATCCGCATGGAGTTGAGGATCACCGAGATGGAGCTGAGGGCCATGGCCGTCTCGGCGATGACGGGGTGCAGCAGCGCCCCCATCGCCAGGGGAATGGCCAGGAAGTTGTAGGCAAAGGCCCAGAACAGGTTCTGGCGAATCACGGACAGGGTCTGGCGCGAAATCGAGACGGCGTCGGCGACGCGCGAGACGCCGCCCTTCACGATGACGATGTCGGCGCTGTCGATGGCGAGGTCCATCCCGGATCCTACGGCCACGCCGACATCCGCCCCCTTGAGGGCCGCGGCGTCGTTCATCCCGTCTCCCACCATCAGGACCTTGCCCCCCAGCGCCTGGAGGTCACGGATGAGCGAGAGCTTGTCCTCCGGGCGAATTCCCGCGTGCACTTCCTCGATCCCGACAGCGGCGGCGACGGTTCGTGCCGTCCGCTCGTTGTCGCCGGTGGCCATCACCGGCCGGATGCCGGCGGCCCGAAGGCGGGCCACCGCTTCCACGGCGTCTTCCCTGAGGGGATCCTGGATCGCGAAAAAGCCTGCCGCGGAACCGCCTCTCTGCACCTCCACCACGGTCCGTCCCTGCTCGAGCTGGGCCCTGTAGCGCTCGGGGTCGAGCGGGCGCCCGACGAACAGTTCCGTTCCCCCGAAGGTTCCTCGGACTCCCTCCCCCGCCGTTTCCGCGACGGAATCCGGTTCCATGCCCCCGGGGTCCGCGAAGGCGGCGATGGCCTTGGCCAGGGGGTGGTTCGAGTGGCGCTCCAACGAGGCCGCAAGCGCGAGGGTTTCCGGGTCCAGGTCGTGTTCCGCGACGGCCGGGTGTCCCTCGGTCAGCGTCCCGGTCTTGTCCACCACCACGACCGTCACCCCCGAGGCCGTCTGGATGGCCTCGGCGTTGCGGATCACGAGGCCCCGCCTTGAGGCCTGTCCCGTGCCGGCCACCAGTGCCATGGGGGTGGCCAGCCCGAGGGCGCAGGGGCAGGCGATCACGATGACGGTGATGAAGGCGAAGACCCCCAGCGAGAGCGGATCCCTTACGGATGTGACCCAGGGCAGGAAATGCCCGGCCTTGTCGAGAAAACCCCCGAACCGTCCGGCTCCCAGGCCCCAGAAAAGGCCGCTTGAGGCCGCCAGAATCGCCACGGCGGGGACGAAGGCGTTGGTCACGCGATCGGCGAACGCCTGGATGGGGATCTTCGAGCCTTGCGCTTCCTGGATGAGGCCGATCATCTTCGCGAGGAAGGTGTCTTCGCCCACGCGGGTGACGCGGACCTTCAGGGGGCCCGTCAGGTTGAGGGAACCGCCGGTCACGGGATCTCCTTCCCCCTTGGGAACGGGGAGCGATTCCCCGGTGACCATCGATTCGTCCACCGCGGACCGCCCTGATGCGATTTCCCCGTCCACCGGGATCCGGTCCCCGGGTCTGCAGAGGACGAGCGTGCCGGCCTTCACGGCCTCGATCGGCACGGACACCTCGAGTCCCGACTCGTCCAGCACAAGGGCTTCCCGGGCTTGCAGCTTCAGCAGGCCCTTGATCTCCTTGGCGGCCTTGTCGCGAAGGGTGGACTCGATCGCCCGGCCGGTGAGGTGGAGGGCCATGATCATGGAGCCCAGGGCCCCGAACGAGACGACGGGAAGACCGGCGGCGGCCATCAGGGCTGTTGCCCATGCCGAGGCCGCGCCCAGAACGACGAGGACGTCCATGTTGGAGTGGGCGTGCGAGAGAGCGATCCAGGCTCCCTTGAGGGAGGCCCTACCGGCCCCGAAGATCACGACGGCCCCCCCCAGGATTTCCATCCAGGTGTAGCCCATGATGTGGGTGCCCGCCATGTGGGCGATCATGAGGGCCATGAGGGGGCCGGTGACGACCCACCCGAGCAGAAGGTTCCGGCGAGACTGCTCGTAGCGTTTCCGGTCAAGGTCCTCCGGGTTTCCGTAAGCGACGTCGTAGCCGACCGCCCGGACCGCCGCCTCCAGGCTTTCCTGAGGAAGGTCGCGGTCGAGGACGACGAAGGCCGTTTCCGTGGCGAGGTTGACCGCGGCGAAAGAAACCCCTTCCGTCCTGCGCAGGGCCTTTTCCACGGTCCGGGAACAGGTCGCGCAGGTCATGCCCGACACCCGGAAACTGCGCTTCGGTCCTTCCGGCTTTGCATCGGCCATTCGGGATCCTCCCTTCTGGATCAGGGCTTCACGTCGACCCAGGTTTCGTTGATGCAGGAGTGCCCCCTTGCCGTCACCTCCGGGGACACCAGGACGTTCAGTCCTTCCGCCGCCTGGGCCGTGACCACGGTGCCGGCCGGCTGGGCGGGGTCCAGGACGGCTGTCACGGAAAGGCATCCGCGGTCGTTGAACAGGGTCACGGCCTGTCCCGGGCCGATCCCGAGCCTTTCCGCGTCGGCCTGGCTGAAGGTGGCCTCCGGCGGGAACCCGGGGGGACGGGACTGGCGAAGGTCCTGCCCGTTGTTGAAGCGCCGCGTGTGGACGGTGATGAGGCGGAAGGGTCCCGACGGTTTTTCGGGAGCGTCGATCATCGCGGGAAACCGGAAGGCGGGGACCGGATCGTTCCGCTCGCGGACGCGCCACATCCCGGGAGCCAGGGGTTCCAGCCAGTCCAGGGAACGGACGTGGCGCCCCAGTTGTTCCATGGCGGGGTGGAAACGGTCCGGCAGGCCCAGGCCCGCCGCGACTTCGGCGATGATGTCCAGCTCGTGCCGGACGCCCTCCGGGGGATCCGCAACGGCGGCGGTTTCCTGCACGATGTCGTGCCAGTAGCTCGAGACGAAATCGCCGCCCCGTTCCAGCGGAAGGCTCACGGGGAGGACGAGGGAGCAGCAGCGGGCGGTGAGGCTCATCCTGTAGTCGAGGCAAACCGAAAAGGGGCAGGTTTCGAGGAATCTTTTGGTCGAACCGGCGTCTCCGCACTGTGATACGGGGTTGCCGCGGACGATGAAGGCCGCCTCCACGGGCGGGTCCGCGGAAAGCAGGGCTCGGCCCAGTCCGTTGCGCGGGAGGATCCTCGGCTCTGCCCCGGAGAACTCCAGAAGGGTTTCCGGGACGAGCCCCTCGATTTCTTGGTTGAACGTGATCCCGCCTCCCGGCAGTCCCCGGTTTCCCGTCAGCATGGAGAGGGCGGACAGGACCGAGAACAGGCTGGCGCCGCAGCGGGCGCGCTGGGGCCCCCATCCCATCCAGGTCGAGAGGGGGGCCGTTTCCAGCGTGAAGCGCTCGAGCTCGTCCAGGGCGGCTTCGCAAAGCCCCGTTCCCTCGAGCACCCGGCTTTTCTCCACGGCCAGGGCCAGTGCGGCAAAGGCCTCCGCGTTCACGGTCCCTTTCGGGAGTCCTTTCCGCCGGATGGCCTGTCCACAGAGGAAAAGGGCCAGGTCCAGGTCGCTTCCGGGGCGGATAAGCCAGGCCCTGTCCGAGAAGGCGGTGGTCGGGGTCGTCCTTACCTCCACGGAAGCGATGAGGGCCCCCTTCCGCCGGGCCTCGGACAGGAGGGGCATGAAGTGCGGGTTGTTTTCGGCGGCGTTTCGGCCCCAGAGAAGGATCCCCCTGCTTTCCAGGACGGAAGCGGGGCGGGACCGCAGGCTTGCGGGGTCGGTTTCGGCGAGGCCCGAGAGACCTTCTGCCCCGCAGAGGGATCCTTCAGCCACCGTGCACCCCCCCAGCAGGGCGGGGAAGAGGTTCTGGACCTCGTTCCCCTTCAGGACGTTGCCGGCGTAGCTGTAGAAGAGGACGGAACGGTGCCCGTGGCGAGAGATCGCCGTTTCGAGTCCCCGCACCGTTCGGGAAAGGGCCTCGTCCCAGCCGATCGGCTTCCAGCCTTCCCCGGACTTGAGCAGGGGGGTCGTGAGCCGTTCCGGCCCCCGCATACGGAGAGGCCATTCCTGCCCCCGGGTGCAGAGGAATCCCCGGGTGTAGGGATGGTCAAGCCTCGGGCCGAAGGAGACGATCCGGCCGTCCTCGACCTCTGCCGTGATCCCGCAGGAATCGGGGCAATCGTAGGGGCATACCGTATGCCGGGTTTCCCGGGCCATTCGACCGGATGCCCCTTACTTCCCGGCCTTTTTCTTCAGCTCGTTCAGCGCGGCCAGGAGCGGCTGGACGTTGCTGGCTTCGGCCGGCTTGTCCAGGATCATCCTGGGATTGTACTTCGCCCCCCAGTAGGAGGTGTTGGCCTTCTCGTCGGTGCTCATGACCGCACCGCCCAGGGAAAGGCCCGCGAAAAGCCCCTTGCTCATGGAGTAGCTGTAGATGGAGGCCTTCAGGTTGACGTCCGTGGCGGCGCCGGCGCTACGCCCCACCGGGCCGGCGGCGATGTCGATGTCGGCTCCCAGCTTGACCTTGTCCCCGTAGAATCGCTCCATGCCCCGCTGGTTGGTGATCACGAGGAGGAGGGCGGTGGATTGCACGCCGATCTGCAGTCCGTAGGAGGCTCCCGCGATATTCATGAAGCTGGGGCCGTACCAGCGCCCCGTGGAGGTGTCGTGGCGAAGCACGACGCCTTCCCCGTAGGCCCCGCCGAGACCGATGGCGGCCTTCACGTAGCTGGGGATGATCACGACTCCCTTGGCGCTCTTCACGAGGTCGGCCATCGTTTCGACGTCCTTCTGCGTGGACATTTCCCGGACGGCCTTCGTGGCCGAGACCAGGCGGTCGTTCACGGTCTTGGCGGAGGCCGGTTCGGGATAAACCACCAGGGCGGCCAGGCCGAAGGCCAGGGTTAAAAACGCTGCGAACGCGGATTTTCTCATGAGTCTCTCTCCTTTCGGGCGGCGTGTTTCGCCGGTGAGGGTTCGGTTTGAACCGTCCATGGAAATTCTATCACGCGGCACGACGGGGCTTGACAGGAGCGTGGGGTGCCTTATAGTTGCAATATGCAACAGTTGGTTTTGTTCAAGGGGGCGGGGCATATGGATCCGAAAGCCGCCGACCTGAGGGAGGCCCTCAGGCGGTTGTTCAGGAGGATGGGGTTCCTGGAACGGGACGAGGCCCGCTGCTGCTCGATGAGCCTGAGCCGATGCCAGGTCCTGGTCGAGATCGGAAGGAGCGGTAACTTGTCGCTGGTGCAGCTCTCGGCCCGGATGGGGCTGGAGAAGAGCACGGTCAGCCGGCTGGTTGACGGCCTGGTGGAGGACGGGCTGGCGGAGAGGAAGGAATCCCCCGAGGATCGGCGCTACCTGCTGATCGGGCTGAGCGCCCGGGGGGAAAAACTCTGGCTGGAAGTCGAGGACCGCATGGGGGCTTTCGTGGCCCAGGCCTGGTCAAGGGTTCCCGAGGAACGCCGGGAGAGCGTCCTCGAGAGCCTTGCGATCCTGGAGGAAGCCTTCAGGGAAAACGGTTTCGAAGGGGAGGAACGGAAATGACGGAGGAAATCAGGAAGTTCATCGAGGAAAAGTACGCGGCGGCGATCCGGACCCAGTCGTGCTGCTGCGGGAGTTCGAAGGGCGGCTGCTGTTCGTCCCCCGGCGGGCGGGATCCCATCACTTCCGGGATCTACGGGAAGGGGATCCTGGAGAGGCTTCCGGAGGCGGTGAGGGGGCAGTCCTTCGGCTGCGGGTCTCCGACCTCCCGGGCCGACATCCGCCCTGGCGAGGTCGTCCTGGACCTGGGGAGCGGGGCGGGGATCGACACCTTCCTCGCGGCCGAGCTCGTGGGTTCCTCAGGCCATGTTTTCGGCCTGGACATGACCGACGCGATGCTGGAAACGGCCCGGAAGAACGCGGAGGAGCTCGGGGCGAAGAATGTCACTTACCTGAAGGGAACGATCGAATCGATCCCCCTTCCGGACGAAAGCGTCGACGTGATCCTTTCGAATTGCGTCATCAACCTCTCCCCGGACAAGCCCGCCGTTTTCCGTGAAGCCTTCAGGGTCCTTCGCCCCGGGGGGCGCCTGAGCGTTTCCGACATGGTTTTCCTGGCCCCCGTGGAGGAGTCTGTCCGCGGGAGCCTGGAAGCGTGGGCGGGCTGCGTGGCCGGAGCAGCGGTGATCGGCGACCTGTGCGGCTGGATGGCCGAGGCCGGCTTCGAGGAAGTGGGGATCGTCCCCGAAAGGATTTTCCAGTTCCGGGAGGAAGAAGTCCGCGAGATGTTTCCAGACTTGCCCCCGGAAGCGGCCGGTTCCATCAGCGGGCTTTTGGCCTCCGCGGCGATTTTCGCCCGGAAGCCGGCCGCGCCCTGGAAGGCCGGAGTGGATTACCTCGTCCGCAAGGCGGAGGCGGAAGACCTTCCGCAGGTCGAAGGGTTGATGTCCGAGTGCGGGCTTCCGCTGGAAGGTGTCAGGGAACACCTCGGGACCTTCCTCGTGGCGGTCGCGGGCGGGGCGGTTGTCGGGTCGGCCGGGCTGGAGCCCGCCGAGGGGGCGGCGCTCCTCAGGTCCTTCGCGGTCAAGCGGGACGTGCGCAACCGCCGTGTCGGGGAGAAACTGCTGGAGGAGGCCCTGGAACTGGCCCGGTCTTTGGGGGCGAAGTCGGTATTCCTCATGACGGAAACGGCGGCGGACTGGTTTTCGGACCGGGGGTTCGAAGTCGTCCCGAGGGAGGCCATTCCCGCGGCCCTGCGGTACAGTTCGGCCCTGGAAGGGATCTGCCCCCTGTCCAGCATTTGCATGAAAATCAGTCGCTGACCGTGTTCCTGCCCTTTTCCTTGGCCCGGTAAAGCGCTTCGTCCGCCCTTTTCAGGACAGCTCTCAGGTCGGAGTCGCCCGCCTTCAGCTGGGCGACTCCGGCGCTGATCGAAAGCCCCCGGATTCCCTCGGGTTCGAGGCTCCCGACAAGCAGTCGAATTTTCTCGGCGGCGCAAAGGGCTCCCTCGATCCCGGTGTTGGGCAGGACGACGAGGAATTCGTCCCCTCCCCAGCGGAAGAAATAGTCCACCCTCCGGATATTCGCGCTGACGGCCTTCCCGATTCCCCTGAGCACCGCGTCGCCCTTCAGGTGTCCCCACTTGTCGTTGATCTGCTTGAAATAGTCCAGGTCGAAAATGACCAGGGAGAGGGGAAGCCCGTAGCGGCTTGCCATTGCGGTCTCGCGGGCCGAGATGGCGTCGAAGCGTCCCTGCTTCAGCCCGCCGGTAAGCGAATCGTAGAGGGCCTCCTCGAGCAGTTTTTCATGCTGCAGGAGCGCCTGCCGGATGAACGCCCCGGAGAGGACGAAAAGCCCGGCCAGCAGGATCGCGACCGTGAGGGTGATTTGCTGGACTTCGACGGCCCTGGAGTTCCTGGTGATGGCGGCGATGTAGCCGATGGGTTTCCCGCCGGGGCTCGCAACCTCCACGAAGGTGACCGCGTAGGGGTGGGGACCGACGCGGGTGAAAACGGTGAAGCTCTTTCCGTTTTTCATCGCCGTAGCGGCTTCAAGGCGGATGTTCTTCATGATCCGCGACTGGGTCTCGGGATCCGGGTCCGTCAGGGGGGAAGGCAGGTCCTTGACCTGGAGGTCTTCGAGGTATTCCCCTGATAGCTCGGAAGGGATGTAGTTCGAACGGGTTTCGGGGGTGAGGAGGGGGTCCAGGATCTCCTTTTCGAGGAGGAGCGTATAGTGGCCCGGGAACTGCCTTTTCAGCTGTCCCGCCATGGCGGCGGAGGAAAGGCCGAGCTCGGCCGATCCCAGGAAAGTGTTGCCCATGAACAGGGGGAAGCTGTAGCGGTAAAGGCTGAAGACCGCCCCGGGCTGGAAGCCCTGGACCGGCGTGCGGTACAGGAGGGCGCTCTTCTGCAGTTCGCTCTCCGTCCTGACCCTGTTGCCCAGGCCGTCCAGGTCGTGCATGCGCAGGAAGAGGGTCCCGTCCGGCAGGACGATGTCGAGCAGGCGGAACTGGTAGTATCCGAGCCGGGAAAAGACCGGTTCGATCCGGTTGGCAATGACGCCTTTCCAGAAGGCCCGTTCCGGTTCTGTCCGCGCGTTTCGGGCCTCCAGGAGGAACTCGCGGATTTCGGGACGGCGGACCGTCTGGTCGAAGGCCATTTCGGCGAGGCGGCCGTACACCTCGAAGGCGGAATGGACGGCGGATTCCATTTGAAGGACGGATTCCGTCCGGGCGGCCTCCATGCGGTTCCCGTGGCTAAGGTAGAGGACGAAGAAGGACAGGGCCATCGCCCCGATGAGGGCCAGGAGGAGGAGCGGTTTCCATTTTTCCCTGAGATTTCCCAATGTAGGCCCCCCTTCAGGGGTTGTCCCGGATTATCGCTGGATGCATTATAGCAGGGATCGGTTTAACCGGATGGATTCAAAGCCGACGAAAGGGGCGAGTTATGAAATGGAGGACCGGGTCGGGCAAATCATGGATTTCCTCGTCGAGACCGACGGGCTGAAAAGGATCTACCGGGCGGGTTACCTGTCCGACAAAAGCCGGCATGAAAGCGACGCCGAGCATATGTGGCACCTGGGAATCTACGCTTTGGCCCTGCAGGGGGAAACGGGGTTCACGGGCGACCTCGGCCGGGTGCTCACCCTGGTGCTTGCCCACGACCTGGTGGAGCTGTACGCGGGGGACACCTACGCGTACGACACGGAGAGAGTCAAGGACCAGGCCGAAAGGGAGGAAAAGTCCGCGCTGAAGCTTTTCGGGAAGCTGCCTTCCGATGTCGCGGAGCTTTTCTACGGGGCCTGGAGGGAATTCGAGGACCAGTCCACTCCCGAGGCCCGTTTCGCGCGCGCCCTGGACCACCTGCAGGGCTTTGCCCAGAACGTGATTTCCAGCGGAAGGTCCTGGACCGAGAACGGGATCACCCGCAAGCGGACTTCCCTGAGGACAGGTTTCCCAAGCGAGTATTCTCCGGCCCTGGCCGAGATCGTCGGCCGGCTGTACGCCAGGGCCGACGAGGAAGGGCTATTCGCGCCTGAGGTTGCGCTTCCAGGTACCGAGGGCGTAGTAGCCCAGGGCCAGGAAAAGGCTTAGGACGTAACCGGCCGCGATCCCGGCCCAGACCCCGTCCAGGCCCCAGCGGCCGCTCAGCCGCCAGACGAGGGGCACCCTGAGGACCCACAGGCTGATGATGGAGAGGAACATCGAGGCCAGGGTGTCCCCGACCCCATTGAAAAATCCGTTCAGGACGACCATCGACGTGATGAAGAGGTAAGGGAGCCCGAGGATCCGGAGCAGGCGCTGGCCGATCTCGAGCGCACCGGTGTCGGAAGCCTGCAGGAAGGGGGAGAGCAGCCAGGACGGGACGGCGATGCACAGGATCCCCAGGGCGAGACTGACGGCCCCGGAGTAGGCCAGGGCGCAGGCTGCCGTCATGCGGGCCCTGTCCAGCCTCCCTGCGCCGATGTTCTGCCCGACCATGGCGGACACCGCCAGGTTCAGGCTGAGGGCGGGCAGGAAGAAGAGGTTGTCCACGTTGGCGGCGGCACCGTAGGCCGCGATGGCGTCGCTGCCGAAGGCGTTGATGAACCGCTGGATCACGGAAACCCCCAGGCTGATGAAGGTCTGCTGGAGGCTGCCCGGGAGCCCGAGGCGAAGGATGGCGCTGATCATGGGCCAATCCGGCAGGGTTCCCTTAATGACCAGCGCCGCCGGCCCACCTTTCCGCTGCAGGGCCCGGAAACTCATGAGGAAGGCGGTTCCCTCCGCGATCACCATCCCGGCTGCCGCCCCGGCGATCCCCATCCGCGGGAAGGGGCCCCACCCCAGCATCAGGAACGGGTCGAGAACCGTGTTGATCCCGACCGAAAGGGCCAGGAACTTCAATGGGGTGGTCGAGTCCCCGATGGCGCGGAAGATGAAACTCACGAGGTTGAACCCGAAGACGAAGACCGTCCCGACGCTTCCCACCAGCAGGTAGTCCCGGGCCATGCCGAAAAGCCCGGGAGGCGTGCCTAGCCAGCGCAGGACAGGGGCGGCCCCGGCGGCCAGCAGGAACGTGGTGCCGAGGGCCATCAGCCCGACGATGAGGAAACTGTTGGCGACCGCCTTCCGGAGGGTCGCCCAGTCCTTGGCGCCGTAGGCCTGGGCGACGAGGATGGTTGCCCCCATGGTCATCCCCCAGGCGAAGGCCACGAGGACGTAGGCGACCAGGATGCCGATCGAAACGGCTCCCAGGGCCTCCTTTCCCAGGAACTGCCCGGTCCAGAAGCGGTTCACGGCACCGTAGGCGACCTGCAGGAGGTTTCCCGCGAAGAGGGGAAGGGTGAAGCGGAGGAGAAGGCTCGATACGGGGCCCTCCGTCAGGTCCGTTCCGGGGGAGTTCCTCGATCCGTTTTCACTCATGGGTTTTCCCTTCTGCGGAAGATCCGCCCGTGAAATGCGGTTTCAACGGCCATGGGTTCTTGACCTTCCGGCCCGGCTCGCCCTAAACTTCTCGGGAACCCAACCCGCGAGGAGGCCACAACGATGATGGAGAAGTTCGAAAACGTGACGGTCCTGACCAAGGGCAACATCTACTTCGACGGAAAGGTGCAGAGCCGGACGGTTCTCTTTCCCGACGGCGCGAAGAAGACCCTCGGCGTCATCCTGCCCGGGGACTACGAGTTCGGCACGGCCGACCGCGAGCTGATGGAGATGACCGCCGGGACGGCCAGCGTCATGTTGCCGGGCGAGACGGAATGGAAGGCCTACGGGCCGGGAACGAGCTTCGGCATCCCCGCTAACAGCAAGTTCAAGTACCGTTGCGAGGAAACCACCGAGTACGTCTGCTCCTACTTCAAGGACTAACTTTATTCCCTCGGCCGAAAAAGAGGAAGGCCCCCGCCGGTTCATCCCGGAGGGGGCCTTTTCGTCTCCTAGGGCTGTTCTGCCGGCGGCGCTTCGACCCTCAGGGCGATCGAGCGGTCCGCGGCGTCCACGGTGACCCGGGAGCCGTCCGGCACCGTCCCGCCGATGAGTTCCCGGGCCAGCCGGGTTTCCACTTCGCGCTGCAGGAACCGTTTCAGCGGCCGGGCCCCGTAGACCGGGTCGTAGCCGGACCGGGCGATGAGCTCCAGGGCGGCGGGGGTGATCTCGAGGGCGATTCGCCGCTCGGCCAGGCGGTCTTTCAGCCTTTCCAGCAGCAGTTTCACGATGCTCTTGATCTCCTCCAGCCTCAGGGGCTTGAAGAGGACGATGTCGTCCACCCGGTTCAGGAACTCGGGGCGGAAATGGGTCCGAAGCTCCTGCATGACGGCGTTCCGGGCGCTTTCCCGGATGGTCCCCTCCTGCGTGATGCCCTCCATGAGGTAGGGGGCGCCGATGTTGCTCGTCATGATGATGACGGCGTTCTTGAAGCTCACCGTCCGGCCGTGGCTGTCCGTGGCCCTCCCGTCGTCGAGGATCTGCAGCAGGATGTTGAAGACGTCGTGGTGGGCCTTCTCTATCTCGTCGAAGAGGATCACGCAGTAGGGCTTGCGCCGCACCGCCTCGGTGAGTTGGCCCCCTTCCTCGTAGCCTACGTAGCCCGGGGGGGCTCCCACGAGGCGGCTCACGGTGTGCTTTTCCATGTACTCGGACATGTCGATGCGGATCATCGCGTCCTCGCTGTCGAACAGCGCCTCGGCCAGTGCCCGGGCCAGCTCGGTCTTCCCGACGCCGGTGGGGCCCAGGAAGATGAACGAGCCGGTCGGCCGGTTGGGGTCCTTGATCCCCGAGCGGGCGCGCAGGACGGCGTCCGCCACCAGCGTGACCGCCTCGTCCTGCCCGACGACACGCCGGTGGAGCACTTCGTCCAGGTGCAGCAGTTTCTGGCGCTCCCCCTCCACCAGGCGGGTGACGGGGATGCCGGTCCAGCGGCTGACGATGGAGGCGATCTCCTCCTCCGTCACTTCCTCCCGCAGGAGCTTCTGGCCGCCCTGCTTGCGGGCCAGGATCTCCTCCTCGGCCTGCAGGCGCCGCAGGAGGTCCGGCAGGGTCCCGTGACGGAGCTCCGCGGCCCGGTTCAGGTCGTACTGCTGCTCGGCCTTTTCCGCCTCCTGCCGGGCTTTCTCGATCTGCTCCCTGAGGGCCTGGACCTTCTGGATCGCCACCTTCTCGGCCTCGTACCGGGCCTTCAGGGTGTCCGTCTGGGTGCGGATTTCCTGGATCTCCTTCTGCAGCTCGGCCAGGCGGTCGAGGCTAGCCCGGTCCGTTTCCTTCTTGAGGGCGGCTTCCTCTATCTCGAGCTGCCTCAGGCGCCTCGACGCGGCGTCGAGTTCCGCGGGCATGGAGTCGATTTCCGTGCGGATCATCGCGCAGGCCTCGTCCACGAGGTCGATGGCCTTGTCCGGCAGGAACCGGTCGGTGATGTAGCGGTTCGAGAGGACGGCCGCCGCCACGAGGGCGTTGTCCTGGATGCGGACCCCGTGGTGGACCTCGAACCGCTCTTTCAGTCCCCGCAGGATCGAAACGGTGTCCTCCACGGAGGGCGGTTCGACCAGGACGGGCTGGAAGCGCCGCTCCAGGGCGGCGTCCTTCTCCAGGTTCTTGCGGTATTCGTCCAGCGTGGTGGCGCCGATGCAGTGCAGCTCGCCCCTGGCCAGCATGGGCTTCAGCATGTTGCCCGCATCGATGGCCCCCTCGGCCTTCCCGGCCCCAACGATGGTGTGCAGCTCGTCGATGAACAGGATGACCTGCCCCTCGCTTTCCTTCACCTCGTTGAGGACCGCCTTCAGGCGCTCCTCGAACTCGCCCCGGAATTTCGCTCCCGCAAGCAGGGCCCCCATGTCGAGGGCGAAGATCGAGCGGTTCTTCAGGTTCTCCGGGACGTCCTGCCGGACGATGCGGGCCGCGAGGCCTTCCACGACAGCGGTTTTCCCGACGCCGGGCTCGCCGATGAGGACGGGATTGTTCTTCGTCTTGCGGCTCAGGATGCGGATGACGCGCCGGATCTCCTCGTCGCGGCCGATGACCGGGTCGAGCTTGTTCTCCCGGGCCATGGCCACGAGGTCCCGGCCGTACTTCGAGAGGGCCTCGTAGGTCTGCTCCGGCGTGGCGCTGGTCACGCGGGTATGCCCCCGGACGGCGGTGAGGGCCTCGAGGAAGCGGTCGGGGGTGATGTTCGCCTGCCGGAGGATCCGTCCCGCGGGGGTGTTGGCGCCTTCTTCCAGGATCGCGAGGAAGAGGTGTTCCACCGAGACGTACTCGTCCTTCAGGCGCCTGGCCCGCTCCTCCGCGGCCGCGAGGACCTGCCCGAGCTTCACGGAGATCGCGATGCGGTTCGGGTCGAGCCCTGGCCCGGACACCCTCGGCCGACGGGCGATCTCGCGCTCCACCGCGGCCGTCAGGCTGTCCAGGGGGACGTCCATCCGGTCGACGAGGCGGGGGATGAGCCCGTCGGGCTGCCGAAGGAGGGCCAGCAGGAGATGCTCGCCGTCCACCTCGGTCTGCCCGTAGCCGACGGCGATGGACTGGGCCTGGGCCAGGGCTTCCTGCGATTTCTGGGTCAGTTTGTTCGGGTCCATGAGAGGTCACCTGCCTTGGTTAGGTAAGGTCAATGTTTGCGGGGTTCGAAGCCCGACGCTTCCGCCAGGGCCTTCCAGAGTTCCCGTTCCCTGTCGCTCGGATTCTTCGGGGTGACGATGCGGACCGTCACGAGTAGATCCCCGACGGACCCGCCGCGCGTCGGGAGCCCCTTGTCCCGGAGGCGGAGGGTCTGCCCGGAGGAAATTCCCGGCGGCACCCGGAGCGTCACGGTCCCGTCCAGGGTCGGGACGGAAACCTCGGCGCCCAGTGCCGCCTCCCAGGGAGCCAGGTCCAGGGTGGTTCGCAGGTTATGGCAGTCCACCGTGAAGCGGGGATCGCTCTTCAGGTGGACCTTCAGGTAGAGGTCCCCCGCCGGGCCGCCTCCCCTGCCGGGAGATCCCTGCCCCGACAGGCGGATTCGCGTGCCTTCGGCCACGCCTTTGGGGATCGTGATGTCGTAGTCCTTGCGCCCGGACGGGGTCTCCAGGGCCACGTGGCGGCTTCCGCCCCGGGCTGCCTCCTCGAGGGAGACCTCGATCTCCGCCTCGGTGTCCTGCCCGCGGGCCGGCCTTCGGGTTCCCCGGCCTCCCGTGCGGACTTCCTCGAAGTCCCCCATGCCGCCGAAGATCGTGCGGAAGAAGTCGCTGAAGTCGAACCCGCCGCCCCCCTGGCCGAAAGGCATGCCCCCGCCCTCCCAGCCGGGCGGCGGCGTGAAGGGCTCCCCCTGCCGCCAGTTGGCTCCAAGGGTGTCGTATCTTTTCCGCTTTTCCGGGTCCTTCAGGACCTCGTAAGCCTCGTTCAGCTCCTTGTAACGCTCTTCCGCCCCCGGCGTCTTGTTGACGTCGGGGTGGAGCTCCCGGGCCTTCTTGCGGAAGGCCTTCCGGATTTCCTCCTCGGAGGCCGTCCTCGGAACGCCGAGCACGGAATAGTAATCCTTGTAGGTGACGGGCATGAGGTTCCCCCCTTCCGGCCTTGAGCCCCTGGAATCAGCGTGCCCCCTGCCGCTTGAGGAGGGGGCACGTCGAAAGGGTCTTGCCGATCCTGCGGCTTGCCTTGCTGAACCTAGTTCTGCTTGAAGTCGGCGTCGATCACGTCATCCCCGCCCGAAGCCTGGGAGGCTCCGCCCTGGGGGGCCTCCTGTGCCTGCTGCTGCGCGCTGGCCGCCTGGGCGAGGCCCTGGGCCACCTGCTGCAGGTCGCTCGTCAGGGACTTGATCCGCTCCAGGGAAACCGTTTCGTCCTTCAGGGCGCTCTTCGCGTCCGCGACGGCCTGGTCGGCCCGCGCCTTCTCGTGGACGGGGACCTTGTCGCCGAGGTCCGCCAGGAGTTTCTCCACCTGGTAGGCCGCCGATTCGAGCTGGTTTTTGGCGTCGGCCTCCTCGCGGCGCTTCTTGTCCTCCGCCGCGTGGTCCTTCGCTTCCTGCACCATCCGTTCCACGTCGCCCTTGTCCAGGTTGGTGGAACCGGAGATCGTGATCTTCTGTTCCTTGCCGGTGTCCTTGTCCTTTGCGGAAACGTTCAGGATGCCGTTGGCGTCGATGTCGAACGTGACCTCGATCTGCGGGATGCCCCTCATGGCCGGCCGGATGCCGTCCAGCTTGAAGGTGCCGAGGTTCCGGTTGTCCCGCGCCATCTCGCGCTCCCCCTGCAGGACCACGATGTCCACGGCGGGCTGGTTGTCGGCGGCGGTGGAGAAGACCTCGGACCGGCGGCAGGGGATCGTCGTGTTCCGCTCGATGATCTTCGTCATGACGCCGCCAAGGGTCTCGACGCCGAGAGACAGCGGCGTCACGTCCAGCAGGAGGATGTCCTTGACCTCGCCCTTGATGATGCCGGCCTGCACGGCTGCCCCCACGGCGACGACCTCGTCGGGGTTGACGGACATGTTGGGGTTCTTGCCGCCGGTCATCCTCCTGACCAGGTCCTGGACGGCCGGGATGCGGGTGGACCCGCCCACGAGGATGACTTCGTCGATGTCGTTCTCGGAGAGCTTGGCGTCGGCCAGGGCCTGCTTCACGGGGTTCATGCAGCGGGCCACGAGGTGGGCCGTCAGCTGGTCGAACTTGGCCCGGGTCAGGGACATCGTCAGGTGCTTGGGCCCGCTGGCGTCGGCCGTGATGAACGGCAGGTTGATGTCCGTCTGGGTCATGGAGGACAGCTCGCACTTGGCCTTTTCCGCCGCTTCGTAGAGGCGCTGGAGGGCCTGCCGGTCGTTCCGCAGGTCGATGCCGTTGGATTTCTTGAACTCTTCGGCGATATGGTCCACGACGCACTTGTCGAAGTCGTCGCCTCCCAGGTGCGTGTCGCCGGAGGTGGAGCGCACCTCGCAGATGCCTTCACCCACGTCCAGGATGGAGACGTCGAAGGTCCCGCCGCCGAGGTCGAAAACCATGATGGTCTCGTTCTTCTTCTTGTCGGCCCCGTAAGCCAGGGCGGCCGCGGTGGGTTCGTTCACCACGCGGAGGACGTTCAGGCCGGCGATGCGGCCCGCGTCCTTTGTGGCCTGGCGCTGGGCGTCGTTGAAGTAGGCCGGCACGGTGATGACGGCGTCCGTGACCTTTTCGCCGAGGTACGCGCTGGCGTCGTCCACCAGCTTCCGCAGGACCTGGGCGCTGATTTCCTCCGGGGCGTAGGTCTTGTTGAGAACCTCGAAACGGACCGAGTTGTTCGGTCCCGGGGAGACCTTGTAGGGGACGATCTTGATCTCGGCGTCGACCTCGTTGTAGTTGCGGCCGATGAACCGCTTGGCGGAATAGATGGTGCCCTCGGGGTTGATGGCCGCCTGCCGCTTGGCGATGGCGCCCACGAGGCGGTTGCCGTCCTTCGTGAACGCCACGACGGACGGGGTGGTGCGGCTGCCCTCGGCGTTGGCGATGACGACGGGGGATCCGCCTTCCATGACCGCCACGACGGAGTTGGTGGTGCCCAGGTCGATACCTACCGTTTTTGCCATTGGGAAATCCTCCTTGGATTGGCGAAAACCGCGGGGTCCCGGACCTTTGCCGCCCCGCGGAGTTCGATGAAGTCGCTCTGAAACGGGATCATTATATTGGTCAGTATTCATCAGGACAAATCATCGAGGGTGGTCTGGAGGTCGATTAAACCGGTTCAGGGATAATTAGGCCGTCAAAAGTGGGCTTTAGATTGCTGTTTTTCTCATTTTCTTTTTTCGCCTTCCGGATTCTGACCAGGTTGAAAGGAAGACACCGGCCAGGATGATGGTCCCGCCGAGGAAAACCTGGCCATTCAAGGGTTCCCGCCCTGCCGCGACGGAGAGGATGTATCCGAAGGGCCCCTCGAGGGAGAGCAGGATTCCCGCGTGGGTGTCGTCACAGGATTTCTGTGCGGTGTTCTGGGCCCAGAAAGCGAACAGGGTCAGGCCGAAGACGAGGTAGGCCAGCGCCGCCCAACCGGGAAGGGAAAGCGAAGCCCGCGGGAAGGGTTCGAACAGGACCGCCGCGAGCCCGGCGAAAAGAGCGGCGATGTCGACCTGGAAAACCGCGAGGGCCATGGGGTCCATGATCCGGCAAAGGTGCCCGATGACGAGGATGTCCAGGGCGATGCAAAGGGCCAGGAGGCACGAGAGGGCGTCTCCCCGGTTGAAGGCCATTCCGGGCGTGAACGCCATGATCATCAGGCCGGCGCTGCAAAGCATGGCGGCCGCAAATCCCGAGGCGGCCGGCCGTCTGCGGTAGAAAAGGCCGTAGAGGAGCGGCACCATGACGACGTTGGTTCCCGCGATGAAGGCCTGGCGCCCCGGCGTGGTGAAGAGCAGCCCGAAGATCTGCAGCAGGAAGAGCGCCGCGATGACGAGCCCCGCACCCGCGGCAGGCAGGATGAGCCTTCGTTCGACACGGGCGATGCGTTCCCTGAAAAGGAAGGTCATGACGAGCGCGGCGATGCCGAGCCGGATCGCCGAAAGCCACAGCGGGCCCATCTCCTGGAGGAGGAAATCGCTCACCGGGTAACCGGCCCCCCAGAGGAAGGCGACCAAAAGCATCGTTCCGTCGGCTAGAATGGACCTGCGCATGCTGGCTATTCTACACTCAAGCGGAAGAAGGAAGGGATGGACCGTCATGATCGCCGACACGCTGGAGCATGTTCATCACTACGGAATCCCCGTCGAGGGGCTGGAGGAAGCCCTCGCCTGGCTGCAAAGGGAAAACCCTTGCGAGCTGGAGCCCGGACGCTATCCCCTGGGAGAGAGCGGGGCCGCGGCGATCGTGGCGTCGGGGTTCACGGTTCCCGCTGAAAGCGAGGATTGGGAAGCCCACCGGCGTTTCGCCGACCTGCAGGTCGTCCTGTCGGGCGAAGAGGTCATGGGATTCGCGCCCCTCTCGCAGATGACACCCATGGGGGAGTATTCCGCCGAGGATGACTGTATCCTCCTGGCGGGCACAGGGAATTTCATGCTCGTCCGCGCGGGCGGCTTCGCCTTTTTTTCCCCGTACGACGCCCACAAGGCCATGCTCTCCACGGGCTGTGGGCCTGCCGCGGTCCGCAAGGTCATTTTCAAGCTCCCCTGGAGAGGGTGAAGATATTTCTTCAAGCCGTGATGACCCTGTAGCCCCATCCGTGTTAAAATAAAAGAAGTGTTTCACGACGGCGCTCCCGACTTCCCTGCCGGAGGTCCTGCCCTTGAGACGGAAATGGCTCCGCCTGGCTGCCTCGGTGCTTATCGCCATCCTTTCCCTGCCTCTCCCGTTTCGCCGCTCGGAGGCCGCCGAAAGGATCCGTGTCGCCGTCTACGACAACCCTCCCATCATTTTCCTCGACGAGCAGGGGCGGATGCAGGGGCTTTTCGCCGATGTCCTCGATGCCGTTGCCGCCAAGGAAGAATGGCGGGTCGAGCCGGTTTTCGGCACCTTCTCGCAGGGGCTGGAGCGGCTCGACGAGGGATCGGTCGACCTGATGGCCGGCGTGGCCTTCACCCCCGAGCGGGAGAAACTCTATTCCTTCGGTCGCGAGACGGTCCTGTCCAACTACGGGATTTTCTTCCAGTCCAGGACTGCCCGGTTGGATTCCCTGCTTGACCTGGACGGGCGGCGCGTGGCGGTGGTCCGGGGGGATATTTACGCCCGGGGGTTTGCCGCCTTGGCTGCCCGTTTCGGGGTCGCCTACCACGCGGTGGAAGTCGGCGACTACCCGGATGTTCTCGAGGCGCTCGAATCGGGAGAGGCGGAGGCGGGGTTGGTCAGCCGCTCCTACGGGCAGGCGAACGAGGCCCGGTTCCAGGTGAAACGGACCCCCATCGTGATCTCTCCCGTTGAACTCCGTTTCGCCGCCCCTCTCGGGCGGAGCGCCGTCATCCTCCAGGTCCTCGACTTTCATCTCGGACAGATGAAGACGGCCGAGGACTCCCCCTGGTCCCGGTCGATGTCGAAATGGATCGAGGGAGGAAGCGGGAGCGGCCGCTTGCCGAAGTGGGTTTACGCCGCCAACTGGATTGTCGGTTTCCTTCTCGTCCTGTTCCTCCTCGCGGCCGTCATTTTCCGGAAGCAGGCAGCGATGAGGACCCGCCAGCTCCTGAAGAGCCGCCAGGCCCTCCAGGTCCACAAGGATTACTTCGAAAACCTCTTCCAGAACTCTCCCGAGGCGATCGCCTTCCTGGACGCGGATGGGCGGGTGGTTCGCGTCAACCAGCCCTTCACCGGGCTTTTCGGCTTTTCCCGGGAGGAATGCAGGGGTAGGCACCTGGACGATTTCCTCGTTCCGCCGGAAAGGGCGGAAGAGGCAAGGCTCGCCACGGAACGGGCGAGGCAGGGCATGCTGAATTCGTTCGAGACGGTGAGGGCCGCGAAGGACGGAACGCACATCGACGTCCAGGCACAGGGTGTGCCTGTCTACAGCGAGGGCGGCAAAATCGGGGAATACTTCCTTTACAGGGACATCCGGGACCGCAAGGCCGCCGAGACGGCCCTCGAGAAGGAGAAAACGTTCCTGGAACAGCTGTACGAGAATGCCCCCGAGGGGATCATCGTGACAGAGGGGAACGGCCGGATCCAGAGGGCGAACCGGGCATTCGTCCAGCTTTTCGGCTGGGGGCGTGACGAACTGATCGGGCGGGAGGTGGACGACCTGATCGTGCCCGAGGACTGCCGGGTCGAGGCGGCCGATTTCACCCTCAGGGCCGACAGGGGGGAGCGGGTCTTCTTCGAGGGTGTCCGGCGGCGTAAGGACGGAACCCTGCTCGACGTGTCCTTCCTCGGGGTTCCGATCCTCTCGGAAGCGGGGCAGCTGGGGGTCTACGCCATCTACCGGGACATCTCGGCCCGAAAGGCCGCGGAGAGGGCCCTGCTGGCCAACAGGGAAGACTTGAGGCGAAGCCTCCAGAGGATGGACCGGGCCTGGAGGCAGACGGTCGAGGTGCTTTCCTCCACGACGGAAGCGCGAGATCCCTATACGGCCGGCCACCAGAGGAACGTTGCCCAACTCGCCGGGGCCATCGCCCGGGAGATGGGGCAGGGGGAGCGTTTTATCGAGGGGGTCGTACTGGCCTCCCTCGTGCACGATATCGGCAAGATCGTCGTTCCGGCCGAGATCCTGAGCAAGCCAGGCCGGCTCACCCCCCTGGAATTCGACCTGATCCGGGTCCATCCCGAGGCGGGTTCGTCGATCCTGCGGTCGATCGAGCTCCCGTGGCCGCTCGCGGAGATCGTGCGGCAGCACCACGAACGGCTGGACGGGAGCGGCTACCCGAACGGCCTGTCGGGGGAGGCCATTCTCAAGGAGGCGCGGGTTATCGCGGTGGCAGACGTGGTTGAAGCGATGGCCTCCCACCGCCCCTATCGGCCTGCGCTCGGCGTGGACAGGGCTCTCGAGGAAATCTCGTCCGGGCGCGGCAGCCTTTTCGACGAACAGGTCGTCGACGCGTGCCTGGCCCTGTTCAGGGAAGGGCATTTCTCTTTCCGGGAGCAGGATGAGGGCCGGCAAGCGTGGAGCGTAAGGGTGTAGCCTGGTTTAGACAATATGAGAAAAATAGAATTTGTTTGACAGACCGGCTCTTTCATATGAAACTTATGGGGTTAATTTGGCATCCAATACGGACCACAGGGGAGGGGCAGGCAGATGGACATCGAACGCTTTGCGGCGGTGGTCGATACCCATACGGGCGGTGAACCGACACGGCTGATCATGGGAGGAGGCCCCCTGCTCAAGGGCGCCACGATCACGGAGAAGTGGCTCGACTTCATGAAGAACCAAGACGATTTCCGGGCGTTCGTCATGAACGAGCCTCACGGCCACTCCGACATGTTCGGGGCCCTGCTCGTGCCCGCCTGCCACCCGGAGGCCCACTACGGGATCATCTTCATGGATGCCGGGACGAGCCTTTCCATGTGCGGCCACGGTTCCATCGGGCTGGGCCGAACCCTCGTGGACCTGGGGATGATCAAGAAGACAGAACCCACGACGGAGGTTGTCCTCGACACGCCGGCAGGACTGGTCCGGCTCCAGGTCGAGGTGAAGGACGGCGTCGTGGGCGACGTCGTCCTGAGCAACGTTCCCGCCTTCGTCTACGCCCGGGATGTCGAAATCGAGGTCCCGTCGCTGGGAAAGAAGATCCACCTGGACATCTCCTACGGGGGCAACTTCTTCGCCATCGTTCCTGCCGGCCAGCTCGATCTCGGGATCACGCCCGAGGAATGCGGACGGATCGTCCCGCTGGGGCTGGAGATCTTGCGGGAGGTCAACCGGGCCGTGAAGGTCCAGCACCCGGTGGAAACGGCGATCGATCACGTTGCCCTGGTGGAGTTCAGCCTGGAGCGGCCCGGGCAGGTCACGCGGAACACGGTGGTCTGGGGCGAGGGCAACCAGGACCGTTCCCCGTGCGGAACGGGAAGCTGCGCCAAGATGGCGCTCCTGGCCGCCAAGGGCAAATTGGCTCCCGGCGAAAAATTCCTTCACCAGAGTGTCATCGGCAGCCTTTTCGAGGGCTGGTACGAGCCGGGGCCCAAAGTGGGAGGCTTCGACACCGTCCTGCCTTTCCTCAGGAGCCGCTCATACGTCACGGGCTTCAACTTCCTCATGAAGCAGCCCGGGGACAAGGTGGGCGAAGGATTCCAGCTGAAACGCTAGGCGAGGGCGGGGCGACGGCGAATGAGCTGCCAGGATCACTGGCACCTTCCCCTTCCCAGGGGATGCCGCAAGAGACCACCGTGTGAAAGGCCTTCCTGATCCGGAGCGGCTTTAACTGCCTGCGGGAAGGTGTTTTCGCGCTTTCCCCCGATCAAGCAAAGGGAGGTTTTTCGCATGTCCGTGAACAAGGTTGACGTCGCCATCATTGGCGGCGGTGTACATGGCTGTTCCACCGCCTACCACCTCGCGAAGAAGGGCTTCAAGGTCGCACTTTTCGAGCGGGACTACCTGACCTCCGGCGGCACCGGCCGCTGCGCCGCCGGCATCCGCCTGCAATTCGGCACCGAAGCCAACTGTCTCCTCGCCCAGTACAACATCCAGTGCTTCAAGACGATGGACCAGGACCTCGGTTTCCCCATCACCATCGAGTACGATCCTGCCGGGTACATGTGGATCGCCTACACGGAACCCCAGGCGCAGCTGCTCCAGAGGAACGTCGCCTTCCAGAACAGCCTGGGAAGCCCGACCCGCTACCTGACCCCTGCCGAGATCAAGGAGCTGGCCCCCCATGTCAACACGGAAGGCATGCTGGGTGCCAGCTTCTGCCAGGAAGACGGGCACGTCAATCCGCATACCGTGACTTTCGCCTACGCGAATGCCGCCGAGAAGCTCGGCGCTGAAATCCACAAGAAAACTCCCGTCACGGGGCTCATCGTGAAGAACGGCAAGGCGGCGGGCGTCCACACGACGAAGGGCGACTGGGAAGCCGATGCGGTGGTGGTCTGCGCCGGGGCCTGGAGCGTCGAGGTCGCCAAGTGGGCCGGCTTCGACCTGCCCATCACCCCGGAACGCCACCAGGTCCTCATCACGGAGCCTGTGGAACGGATGAAGCACCCCATGGTCCTCTGCCTGGACGACGGCAGTTACTGGAAACAGTGCCCGAACGGCACCTTCTACATGGGCTGGGACAACCCGCTGGACGAGCACGACACCGAGTACATCGTCAACTGGCACTTCCTCCACGAGGTATCCCAGCGCATCGTCGCGAAGATGCCCCTCATGGCCGGTATCCGCGTCGTCCGGCAGTGGAGCGGCCCCTATGACATCACCCCCGACAAGCAGGCCATCGTCGGCAAGAGCCCCATGGACGGGCTCTACCTGGATTGCGGCTGGAGCGGACATGGTTTCCAGTTCGGTCCCTCCGTCGGGCGCGTCATGTCCGAGCTCGTGAACAACGAGAAGCCGTTTGTCGACGTCTCGGTCTTCCGCTACAGCCGTTTTGCCGAAAACGACCTCTTCTTCGAACCCTTCTGCATCTGATTTTTTTCAAGGCCGGCCTTGAAAAAAAGGAGGGACCCGGGGAAATCCCCGGGTCCCATTTTTCAGTGTCCTGCCGGTCGTCAGCCCTCTTCCTCTTCTTCATCCCCGGCTTCTTCCGCTTCTTCCGCGGCCAGCTCCGCTTCTTCCTCGACAGAGAGATCGTCCACGCCGGCCAGGGATTCCACGTGGTGGCGAAGCTCGTGGACGATCGTCTCCCGCAGTTCCTCCTCCCACTCCTCGGCGGGAGAGTTCCCGAGAACTTCCCTGAACGATCCGTAGTGAATGAAGATCACCTTTCCAAGAAGGGGATCCTCGATATACTCGCCCATCAGGTAGTATTTCCCTTCCTTCTTTTTCCCCGGCAGGACCGAAATTCCGCCGTTGAGGTCGCGAACGAGGCGGGGCGGGAGTTCGTCTGCGATTCTTCCCGCCAACCTGGTGAACGTTTCGAGATCCAGCGTCGCCACGTGTCTTCCTCCCTTCTTTTCCCCATTATAGTGAGTGGCCAGAGGAAACGGCGATAAGGTAAAATGGAAAAATCATGGAAAGGGGGAGTGGGAATGGGCACGAAGGGACGCTCGATCGTCGGTATGGATGTGAACGAGCTGTTGAAGCTGCTCAACAGGGCCTTTGCCGACGAGTGGCTGGCACACTACCAGTACTGGCTGGGGGCGAAGCTCGTCAAGGGGCCGACGAAAGAGGCGGTCATCACCGAGTTGGTCCAGCACGCGGCGGACGAATTGCGGCACGCGGACATGGTGGCGATGCGGATCATCCAGCTGGGGGGCACCCCGGTCACGACCCCCGAGGGGTGGTACAAGAACACCAACTGCGGCTACGACGCCCCCGAGGACCCGTTCGTCGCGAAGATCCTCGAGCAGAACGTCAAGGGCGAGCAGTGCGCGATCTCGGTCTACTCGGCGCTGGCCGAGATGACGAAGGACAAGGACCTCCTGACCTACAACATGGTCCTCTCCATCCTCCAGGACGAGGTGAACCACGAGGAGGAACTCCAGGCGCTTCTCGAGGACCTGGATGTCGTCCTGGGCAAGAAGTAGCGGCTGAGGCAAAAAGTCAGGCGACGTGAGGGCCGGGGTGCCTCTGGGGGGCGCCCCGGCTTTTTGTCCGGGTTGACAACGGGGCGGGAGAAGGATAGGATCATGGTACTCACCAATGATGAGCGAAAAATTCCCGACCCGGGGTCAAGGAGGAAAAAGGAATGGACAAGATTCGCGTTGCCGTCGTGGGTTTCGGGCATGTCAGCCAAGAAGCCGTCCAGGCTGTTTCGGCCAGTGCGGACATGGAGCTTGCGGGCGTCGTCCTCAGGAACCCCGACAAGGCTCGCGCCCTGAAGGCAGGGCGTCCCGACCTCGAGGTCGTCACGGAGGTCGACCGGCTTGGGAAGGTCCACGCCGCCATCCTGGGAATCGCCAGCCGGGCCGTGCCCGAGGTGGCCCCTTCCTACCTGGCGAAGGGGATCAATACGGTGGACAGCTTCGATATCCACGGGAAACCCGTCATGGAACTCAGGGCTTCCCTGGATGCCGCGGCAAAGGCCAGCGGCGCCGTGGCCGTCATTTCGGCGGGCTGGGACCCGGGGACCGATTCCGTCGTCCGGGCCGTGATGGAAACGATCGCCCCGCGGGGCATCACGTACACGAACTTCGGCCCCGGGATGAGCATGGGGCACACGGTGGCCATCAAGGCCCTGGAAGGAGTCGAGGATGCCCTTTCCGTCACCATACCGGCCGGCACGGGGCTCCACCGCCGCCTGATCTACGTGAAGACGAAGCCGGGTTACGACTTCGGCCTGGTCACGGAGCGCATCAAGGCGGATCCGTACTTTTCCCACGACGAGTGCGTGTTTTACCCGGCGGAGGACATCGCCGCCCTCGAAGACATGGGGCACGGGGTCCACATGGAGAGGAAAGGCGTTTCCGGCGCTTCGCACAACCAGCGCATGGAGTTCATCATGTCCGTCATGAATCCCGCCGCCACGGCCCAGGTCATGGTCTCCGCAGCCCGGGCCTCGACCCGGCAGAAACCCGGATGCTACACTCTCCTGGAGATCCCGCCCATCGACTGTCTGTGCGGGGAGCGGGACGCATTGCTCGCGCGCCTGGTCTAGGCGGGCGGGAAAAGGAATAAGGAGGGTCGGCCTTGAGAGTCGCCCAGGTTCTTCTGGAAATGCTGAAAGGCTACGAAGTGCGGCACGTTTTCGGGCTGCCGGGCGAAACCACGCTCCCCTGGTACGAAACGTGGCGAGAGTTCGGCGGCATCGAGCACGTCCTGACGCGCGACGAGCGGAGCAGCGCCTTCATGGCCGACGGCTATGCCAAGGCGGCGGGGAAACCAGGGATCTGTGAAAGCCCCAGCGTGGGCAGCACACACATCCTGCCGGGGATCGCCGAGTCCTTCAAAGGGGCCAACCCGGTCATCGCCTTCACCTCGGACATCCCTCTCCACATGGAAAGCCGGAACATGCTCACCGGCCTGGACCAGACGGCCCTGTTCGCGGGGATCACGAAGGCCACGTTCACCCTCACCCACCCCGACGAGGTGTCCCATGTCGTCCGCAGGGCGTTCCGGATCGCCACCACCGGCAAGCCGGGACCTGTGCACGTGAGGGTGCCCATGGACCTCCTGGCGAAAGAGGCCGAGTCGCCGAACCTGTCCGTTCAGCCGGATTTCGCTCGATGCCCGGGGCACCGTCCCATCGCTTCGCTTCCATCGATCGACCGGGCCGTCGCGGCGCTCGAGAAGGCCCAAAAGCCGGTCATCGTCTGCGGCCAGGGTGTGCTCGCCTCCCAGGCCTGGGAACCCCTGGCGGCCCTGGCGGAACGATACGGCGCGCCGGTGGGCACGACGATCAACGGCAAGGGGGCCTTCGACGAGACACATCCCCTTTCGCTCGGGGTCATCGGGGCCAGGGGAGGGACCCGGTTCTCCAACGGCCGGGTCCTTGACGCGGACTGCGTCTTCTTTGTCGGCTGCAGCACCGACTCGGCGGGGACCGACGGCTGGAAGGTTCCCGTACCGGGTTCCGGCCAGGCGGTCCTGCACCTTGACGTCAGCGGCGAGGAGCTGGGGAACAACTACCCCGAGGCCCTGCCGATGCTGGGTGACGCAAAGGCCACCCTCGAGGTGATGCTGGACCGAGGCCGGCCCATCGACCGCTCCGTCGCGGACTCGAGGGCACAGGCCAACCGCCGGGCCCGCGAGGCGTTCATGGCTTCCCTGGAATCCTGCTTCGGCCGGGAGGGATCCCCGGTTCACCCGATGCGTTTCGTCAGGGAACTCGAAAAGGCCCTCCCCGAAAACGCCCTCATCGTGGCCGACCCTGGAATCAGCGCGGTTTATGCCTCGGCCTTCCTGAAGCTGAAGGGCCCCGGAAGGAAATGGATCACCAATTTCTCAGTAGGGGCTCTCGGGTACGGCATGCCCGCCGGGCTTGGGGCCTCCTACGCCCATGAAGGTCCCGTGGTCGTCCTGACGGGTGACGGCAGTTTCGGTTTCACGGCGGGGGAACTGGAAACGCTCAAGCGATCGGGCCGCGACGTCAAGGTCGTGCTTTTCAACAACGAGTGCTTCGGGTGGATCCGGGCGACGTCCCGTTTCTCCGGAGGCTGGGGCCGTTTCGCCACCGATTTTTCCGAAACCGACTACCCGGCAGTGGCCAGGGGGTTTGGCCTGGATTCAGGGCGCGTGGCGGATTCAGCCGGCCTCGCCCCGGCCCTGGAAAGGGTGTTCGCGCAAAAGGGGCCCTTCTTCCTGGAAATGCCGGTCCTTCCCGAGGACGAGCAGGTTCCCCCGGTTCCGGAATGGGCCGAGGAAGCCGCCAGGTTGGGGATGGACTGCCCTTACTGAGGCCGGCAAACTGGTTTGGAAAACTATCGGACGAAGGCCGGCCCGTCTTGAACGGGCCGGCCTTTTTTCCCCCTTGACGAGGAAGGAAAAAGGGATAGGATTATGAACATGCGTTTTAAACGAGTGTTTTAGACCATCGACCCGGAAGGGGGCGCGGGATTTGGATGACCCGGTGAAGGAACGGTTGCTCTCGGCGGCCAGGCCGCTTTTCTCGCAAAAAGGCTTCGACAGGACGTCCGTAAGGGAGATCGCCCGGGCCGCCGGAGCCAACGCTGCAGCCGTTTCGTACTATTTCGGCGGCAAGGAAGGCCTCTACCGGGCGGTCCTGGAGGCAATCTGGACGGAGCTGGAGCGGCACTTCGGGAAGTTCATGTCAAGGGACCGGTCCCCGATGGAGCGGATCGAGGGTTTCGTGCGGGGGCTCTTCGCCTTTCACGCGGCCAATCCTTCCCTGATCCGTTTCATCAACCGCGAATTGGCCGACCCGACCCCCTGTTTCGAAACCGTGATCGTGCCTCACGTGGAGAGGGTTGCAGGACTCCTTAGGGTCTCGATCCACGAGGCCGTCGCCGAGGGCGACCTGCGGGAAGGAACGGATCCGGCCATTACGGCGCTGCTCCTCGCCTCCATGTCGAACTACCTGTTCCTCGTGGGCCCGGTGGCCCGCAGGGTGATCCTGGAGCCGGAACGGAGCCTTGAAGGGCTACCCGAGGCGATCCTCTCGCTGTTCCGGAAAGGGGTGGCCTGCCGTGAAGCATAAGATCCTGGCCGTTTTGCTGCTGGTGGCGGTCGTGGTGGCGGCGGGCGTTGCGCTATGCCGTTTCCTGGGGAACCGGAAGGACAACGCCATCGCGGCGGCGGGGACAATCGAGGTGACGGAAGTGAACGTCACGGCGAAGGAAAGCGGGACGCTGTCGGAAGTCCGCTTCAGGGAGGGAGACCGGGTCACGAGGGGCCAGGTCCTTGCCCGCCTCGTGAGGAACGACCTGGAGGCCCAGCGGGCTCAGGATGCGGCTGCCCTTGAGAGGGCAAGAGCGGTCCTGGCCGACCTCAGGAAGGGACCCCGCCCGCAGGAGGTCCGCGAGGCCGAGGAGGCCCGGGGAGCCGCCCAGGTCCGGTACGACCTGGCCGAAGCCGATTTCACCCGTTTTTCCACCCTGTACGCCGAGAGGGTCATCTCCCGGAAGGAGATGGACGAGGTCAAGGCCCGCAGGGACCTGGCGAAGAAGGACCTGGCTGCGGCAGGGGAACGCCTGTCCCTGGTCAGGTCGGGGACCCGGACCGACGTGTTGGCCGCCCAGGAGGCGGAGGTGAGGCGCCTGGAAGCCCTGGGCCGGGTGACGGCCTCCCGTTTGGGGGACACGGTCCTGGCTGCCCCGCTGGGCGGGCTTGTCCTGTCCAGGAACTACGAAGAGGGAGAGTTCCTGCCCGCCGGGGCGGTCCTGGCCAACGTTGCGAACCTGTCGGACTGCTGGGTCAAGGTCTACCTTCCCAGCACGGTCCTGGGCCGGGTGAAGGCGGGCACGGGTGCGGACGTGCGGGTCGATTCCTTCCCGGACCGGGTCTTCGAAGGGAAGGTGAGGACCGTTTCCGACCGGGCCGAGTTCACCCCCCGGCAGAGCCTCACGACGGAAGAGCGGGCGAACCTGGTCTTTGCGGTGGAAGTGGCGGTGGACAACGCGGAGTCCCTCCTCAAGCCCGGGATGCCGGCGGACGTGACCTTCCATGATGATTGAGGCCGTTTCCCTTGAGCACGCTTTCGGATCGAGGCGGGTCCTGAAGGGCGTCTCCTTCGGAGTGAAGGAAGGCGAGATCTTCGGGGTGGTGGGCCCGGACGGGGCGGGAAAGACGACCCTGGTCAGGGTCCTGACGGGGGTTCTTCACCCGAAGGGCGGCACGGTCCGGCTTCTGGGTTCGCTTGCGCCGGAAAAGGCACGCGAGAAGGTCGGCGTTATCCCGCAGGCTTTCACCCTCTACGGCGACCTGACGGTGTGGGAGAACATCCGCCTATACGGTTCCATGTACGGGGCGGACCCGGCCGAGGCGGAGCGAAGGGGTAAGGAAATCCTGGCCTTTACGAACCTCCTTCCCTTCGGTGACCGCCTAGCGGACGCCCTGTCCGGAGGGATGAAGCGCAAGCTGGCCGTGGCGGCCGGGCTTCTCCACAGCCCGCAGGTCTTCATCCTGGACGAACCCACGACCGGCGTGGACCCCGTGTCGCGGAGGGAAATCTGGGGGCTCCTCTACCAACTGAACCGGTCCGGGCTCACGATCCTCGTGACGACGCCCTACATGGACGAGGCGGAGCTCTGCACTCGCGCCGCTTTCCTCAACGAGGGCTCCGTGATGGCCTGCGGCACTCCGAAAGCGCTTTGCGAGGGATACCCCTGGCAGATCCTGGAGCTTTCGGTCCCCGTGCGGGACGTGAAACCCTATCTTGCCGGCGTTCCCCTGAGGGAGGTCCTCGCCTTCGGGACGGCCTTCCACCTGGTGGTGGAGGATGCGGCCTCGGCCGAAGCGGCGGTGAGGGAGGCCCTGTCGCGGCAGGATATCCCGGTGCTTTCCATGCGGCGGGTCCCCCCGACACTCGAGGACGTGTTCGTCGAGCTGGCGGGGAAGGCGGCCTGAAATGGACGCGGTCATCACCCACGACCTCACCCGCAGGTTCGGACGCTTCACCGCCGTGGACCGGGTCAACTTCAGCATCCCGGAAGGGTCGGTCTTCGGTTTCCTGGGCCCGAACGGTTCGGGGAAGACGACCACGATCCGCATGCTCACCGGGATCCTGGAGCCCTCCGCCGGGAGCGCCGAGGTCCTGGGGATGGATCTCGTCTCGGGGAGGGAGAAGGTGCGGGAGAACCTCGGCTACATGTCCCAAAAGTTCAGCCTGTACGACGACCTGACGGTCCAGGAGAACCTGGACTTCTACGCGGGACTGTTCAGCCTGCCTCCGGACCGCTCGCGCGAGAGGGCCGCGGAGATCGTCGAGATGGCCGGGCTCTCGGGCCGGACCAAGGACCTCGCGGCGGGCCTTTCGGGGGGACTCCGGCAGCGGCTGGCCCTGGGCTGCGCCATCCTGCACCGGCCGAAGCTGCTTTTTCTCGACGAGCCGACGAGCGGGGTGGACCCGCGGTCCCGACGCCGCTTCTGGGACATCATCTACGGCCTGGCGGCGGAAGGCACGACCATCATGGTGACGACCCATTTCATGGACGAGGCTGAGCATTGCGACACCATCGGTTTCATGTTCGACAGCCGCCTGATCGCTACCGGCACCCCGGCGGAACTCAAGGCGCTCCTTCCCGGCTATGCCTGGGAGATTCCCTCGGAGGACCCCATCGGCCTCCTGGAACGGCTCAAGGGAACGAAAGGCCTGATCGAGTCCGCGGTCCACGGGAGGTCGGTGCACCTTCTGGCGGAAACGGAAAGCGCGGCTGTCTTCGAGTCCCTCGGGGGGAGGCGGATCGTCCCGACCCTGGAGGACGTGTTCGTCCACCTCGTGATGAACGAAAGGAAGGGCTGGGCAGCATGAGGCGCCTGCGTGCACTCCTGGTGAAAGAATTCATCCAGATGGGAAGGGATCGGTTGACGCTGGCCATCATGGGCCTTTTGCCGGTCATCCAGCTTTTGATCTTCGGGTTCGCGATCAACACGGAGGTCAAGCACCTCCCCACCGCCGTCTTCGACCAGTCGGTCTCCGCGGAAAGCCGTGAACTGATTCGCGGCTTCCAGTCGACGGGGTACTTCGACATCCGGCGCGGGGTGAAGAGCCTTCCTGAAATGAACGCTCTCGTGCAGTCGGGCAGGGTGAAGGTGGGGATCTCGATCCCCCCCGACTTCCAGGAGCGGCTGCGCTCAGGCCGGCAGGCCGCGGTCCAGGTGATCGTCGATGCCTCCGATTCCATGTCCGCGGCCTCGGCGATCAGCACGGCGCAGATGATCGGGCTGGTGAAGTCGCAGCAAATCCTTTTTCAAAGGCTTTCCCCCGGTTCGTCCGAGAGCGTTCCCCTGCCCGTCGACGTGCGCATCAGGCCCTGGTACAACCCGGACATGGTTTCCTCCCATTACATGGTGCCGGGCATCCTCGCGATCGTCCTGGCGATGACCATGATGATGATCACCTCCATGGCCATCGTCCGGGAGAGGGAGCGGGGCACGCTGGAGCAGCTGATCGTCACGCCCCTGAAGAATTGGGAGCTCATGGTGGGAAAGATCCTTCCGTACGTGGCCGTGGGGTATGTGCAGCTCACCCTCGGGCTTCTGATCGGCATCGTGGTCTTCAGGATCCCGGTGAGGGGCAGCCTGGTGCTGTACTACGGGCTGACCTCGCTCCACATCCTGGCCAGCCTGGCCTGGGGGCTTTTGATCTCCAGCGTGGCAAAGACGCAGATGCAGGCGATGCAGATGTCGTTCTTCGCCCTGATGCCCAGCATCCTCCTCTCGGGCTTCATGTTCCCCCGGGAGGCCATGCCGGCCTTTTTCCGGGCCGTCAGCAACCTCCTCCCGGTGACGTTCTTCCTGCAGATCAGCAGGGGGATCCTCCTGAAGGGAGTTGGCCTTTCGGCCCTGTGGCCCCAGGTCCTGGCGCTTTTGGGCCTGCTGGTCTTCTTCCTTGGGCTGAGCATCCTGAAGTTCAGGAAGACCATCGCCTGAAGGTCAAATGGACGCTGCAGGCACGGATCGGATAGAATAGGCGCGGCAAATCCACCGATCCGAAAGGAGAGTTCCCATGAGCATGCTGAGCCTGGTCGATCCCGAGGTGGCCGCCCTCCTGGACAAGGAAGCGGCACGACAGAACAGCACCCTGGAGATGATCGCCTCCGAGAACTTCGTTCCCCCGGCGATCCTGGAAGCGCAGGGCTCCATCCTGACGAACAAGTACGCGGAAGGCTATCCCGGCAACCGCTACCACGGCGGCTGCGAGTTCATCGACGGAATCGAGGCCCTGGCCATCGAGCGGGCGAAGAGCCTTTTCGGGGCGGACCACGCCAACGTGCAGCCCCACTCCGGAGTCAACGCGAACCTCGGCGTCTACCAGGCGGTGCTGCAGCCGCACGACACGATCCTCTCCATGGACCTGCGCCACGGGGGGCATCTTTCCCACGGGGCCAAGGCCTCCATCACCGGCCGTTTCTTCAACATCGTCCATTACGGGGTTCACCCCGAAACGGAACGCATCGACTTCGACCAGGTGGAATCCCTGGCCATGGAACACAGGCCGAAGATCATCATCGCTGGCGGGAGCGCCTATCCCCGGGTCATCGATTTCCCCCGTTTCCGGGAAATCGCGGACAAGGTCGGGGCCTTCTTCATGGTGGACATGGCCCATATCGCCGGGCTCGTGGCGGCGAAAGTCCATCCCAGCCCCGTCCCCTACGCGGATTTTGTCACTTCCACGACGACCAAGACTCTGCGGGGCGCCCGCGGTGGATTCATCCTCTGCCGGAAGGAATTCGCCCAGAAGATCGACAAGGCCATCTTCCCCGGGACCCAGGGGGGACCGATCCTGCAGAACGTCATGGCCAAGGCGGTGACGTTCCGGCTCGCGGGAACGCAGGAATTCGCCCGGATGCAGGCCCAGATGGTGAAGAACGCAGCAGCCCTGGCCGAGACCCTTTCCTCCGCCGGCTACAGGATCGTCTCGGGCGGCACGGACAACCACCTCATGCTCGTGGACATGCGTCCCCGCGGCATGACCGGGGTCTTTGCCGAGGAAACCCTGGCGAAGATCGGCATCATGGTCAACAAGAACCTCATCCCCTTCGACACCGCACCGGCCACCGTCACGTCGGGCATCCGCATCGGGGCTGCGGCCGTCACCACGAGGGGCCTGGAGGAGAGCGACATGAAGCAGGTCGGGGGGTTGATGGACCAGGCGTTGACGAGCGCCTCCGACGAAACGGCCCTGGCGGGGCTGCGCGAGGAGGTCAGGCGGATCTGCCTTCGGAAGCCGCTGTACCTTCACTTCGGGGAAGGAGCCTTGCTGTAGCCGGGGCGAAAGAATAGAACGCGGGGAGGGGCCTTTCAGCGGCCCCTCCCCTTTTTGTGTTAAAATAACTTTATCAAAGTGACGTATCTTCCAGAAAGAGTGATGCTTCATGACGAAGACGAGGAAAGTCCTGCTCGCCATAATGTCGATTCTCGCGTTTCTTGCCGGTGGGATCTTCTGGGTTCTCGGCAAGGGGGACCTGGCAGCGGATTTTGTGGCGCAGAAGGCCCGGGAAGTCGCGCGCGAGCGGCTAGGGGCCGAACTGGTGCTGGAGGGGGTGTCGGGGAACCCTGTGGGGGGGTTCCATTTTGGCCGCATCTCACTGGCTTACAAGGGGCGCCCGGTCCTCTCTGCGAAAGACCTCTCGGTATCTTTCAAGCTTTTGTCCCTTCTCGGCTCGAACCCCGCGGTGAGGAGCCTGGCCCTGTCGGGTCTCGAAATGGACCTGGAGAGGGCGGCGGATTTCATGAAGCAGTTCGAGGGAAGCGGGGCCTCCCGGCTCGAGGTGAACCGACTGCTGGTGGACCAGGGGACCCTGAAGACCCGTTTCGGTGATGTCCGGCTGTCCAAGCTGCAGGCTTCCATAGCGGGGTCACGCTACCAGGCGGGTTTCGAGGCCGAAACCCGCGGAGTGCCGTTTTCCGGGAAGGTTCGCCTCGAGCACGAAGGCGACCGGACGGTGCTGGAAAACCTGGACCTGTCCATCCGCAGGGGGAAGGCTTCCTTCGCGGGTTCCGTCAGGCCGGGATTGGACCTCAAGGGTTCCCTCGAAGCCATCGACGTCGCGGATGCCCCCGCCTTCTGGCCGAAAGCCGGCCATGCCGGAGACTTCAAGGGAACACTCTCGGGCCCGGTGTCTCTTTCTGGGACGTGGGAGGCCCCGCGAATACAAGGGAACCTCAAATTGGCCGCGGGGGAGGTTTACAGTTTCGCTGTGGATTCCGCGGAGGCCTCCGTGTCCTATGCCGCCGGCCGGCTGAAGCTGGAGGGATTGTCCGGGAAATCGGGGAAGGGGACCTTTTCCGGGGTTCTCGACCTGTCCCTCGACAAAGCCCCGGCTACGGTCGGCGGAAGCTTCACCGCGAGGGGCATTCCCCTTGACAGGATCGCTGCCCGGCTCGGCGGCCTGGAGGAAGTGAAGGGAACCCTGGACGTCCCCAGGATGTCCTTCTCGGGAACGTTGCCCGCGATTGCCCTTCAGGGCAGAGTCGAATCTCCTGTAGTCCAGTACGGCGGGGAATCCCTGGAAAAGGTTGCGGCGGAGGTGGCGCTTTCGGGGAACCGGGTCCTGTCCGTTTCCGGGGAAGGCACCTGGATGGCTGGGCCGGTTCGCTTCCAGGGGACGGTCAACCTCCAGAAGGCTCCCGTCATGGACCTTTCGGTGAAGGCTTCCGGCCTGTCGCTCGAGAAAATGTCGGCCCGTTTTTCCGGGCTGAAGGCCCTTGAGGGGAAAGGTTCCCTGAACGCGGAGCTGAACCTTTACGGAAGCCCGAAAACTCCCAGGATCAGCGGGAAAGCCTCTTCCGACCGTCTCGTCGCGAAGGGGGAGACCCTCGAGGCGGCCTCGGCGACTTTTTCCCTCGCGGGGGAAACGGTGACGGTATCGTCCGTGACGGCCCGGTGGCACCAGGCGGCCGTTTCGGGATCCGGCACGATCGGCAGGGTTCGTTCGGAAAGCCCGACCTTCGCCATGTCCGGGACGGCAAGGGGCCTGGAGGCAGGCGGGCTTGCCTCGCGCCTGCCCGACCTGGAGAAACTCCAGCTTTCGGGGACCGGGTCTGCCGACTGGAAAGTGACGGGAACGGCGAAGGATCTCTCCTTCAGCGTCGCCTTTTCTTCGAGCCGGATCGAGACCCCGGATTTTCGCATCGCGGGAGTCAAGGCCGACATGAGAGGGCGCGTGCAGGAGAAGGCCGGCTCGACGCCTCTGGAGGTCCGCTTCTCGTCCGAAGCGGCGGCGATCGGGAAAGCCCGTGTCGAAGCCCTCGCGGGGACCCTCGTCCGCACGAAGGAGGAGATCGCGGTCCCGGCTTTTTCCGCGAGGCTGGCCGGAGGGCAGGTCAAGGGCTCGGGAGGGATTTCGCAAGGGAAGGGGAACGAACCTGCGAAGCTCGATTTCCGGGCCGAGGCAGCGGGGGTCGGCCTCCAGACCCTCTCCACGTGGGCAGGGCTGAAAGAGCCCGTCACGGGAAAAGCCGACCTGTCCTTTTCACTCGGAGGGACGACGAAAGATCCCCTCCTTGGGGTGGAGGCCGCGTCAGCAACCCTTCAGGCCTTTGGCCTGAAGATCGCGGAAGTGCGGCTGAAGGGGAAGGGGAAACCTTCCGATATGGTTTTCGACCCGGTCACCGCCACGGTGGGAGAAGGGCGCGTCACGGCTACGGGACGGCTTTACTCGAAGGAAGGGGAAAATCTTTCGATGGAGTTCAGCGCCAGGGGGACAGACCTCGACCTGAGGACGCTGGCCGCCGGGATGCAGGCCGCAGGAGAATCTCCCCCCGCAGGAAGGATCGACCTTTCCATGAAGGGGCGTTTTTCTGACGGCAGGGTCGAGGGAAGCGGAGAGCTGGCCTCGAAGGGAACCGTCCGTTTCATGGGAACGACCCTGGCGGACCTGAAGACCCCTCTTGTCCTCGAGAAGGGGCGCCTTGCCGCATCGAACGTGACCGGAACCGCATACGGCGGAAGGCTCGAGGGAAACCTCTCCGTTGGGGACGGGAAGAAATGGACAGCCCGCTTCAGCCTTTCCGGCGCGGACCTTGATGCCTACCTGAAAGAGCAGATGAAGCTTGAGGGGCGTGTGACGGGCCGCTTCGATCTCGATTTCCAGGGCGGGGGAACGCTCGGGAGCGAGAACTCGGTGGAGGGGTCCGGACTGTTCAGCGCGAAAAGCGGCGAAGTTTCGGGCTTCCGGTACGTGAAGGCCATCTCGGCCCTTTACGGCCGCACGGCCGTCCGCTACAAGGTTCTCGATGCCCCGTACCGCCTTCAGGGGGACCGGCTGGTCCTCTCGGACGGCAGAGCGGAGGCCGTCGAGGGTGACCCGCTTTACGAGTACGTCGATTTCGAGGGTACCGTCGGCCCGAAGAAAGCCCTGGCGCTCAACGTGAGCGGCAGGGTCAACATCCAGGCCGTCAACGCCCTCGTGGGGGGAGTCCGGGGAGGAGTCCTCCAGGCGGGGAAGTCGGTTCAGGAAATCCTCCAGGGTTTCCTCCAGGGAGTGACCGGGGCGATGTCGACCCGGGATATCCGGACAGTCCGCGGTAGGGTCGTGGGAACCACCGAAAAGCCCAACCTGACGGACCTCAGGATCGAGGGGGCCGCACAGCAGCAGGCCCCGGCCCAGCCCCAGGCCCCTGCGTCCGAGTCCTCGGAGCCGCCGGGGCAACCGACCCAGCCGGACCTCCAGGACGCGATCCAGCAGGAGATCCTGAAACGGATCTTCAACCCGTCTCCGTGATCTCATTTCCTTAGCGGGAGGGATGCGTGATGATCATTCGTTCGGACCAGATGGAACACGTGACGTGCACGGTGAACCCCAACTTCACGGAGGGAGTTTGTGCCAAGGTCCTCCTGCCCGGGGACATCCTGGAGGGCAGTCCCTTCCGGGAAGTCTCGTGGATCGAGCTGCAGCCGGGAAGCGCCGTGAACGAACATGCCCACGAAGAGATGGCCGAGATGAAGGTCATCGTGGGAGGGTTCGGGGTTTGCGTCGAGGAGGGGGTCAGCACGGAAGTCGGGGCGGGTGACGTCATCCTGACGGAGAAGGGAGTCCGGCACTCCATCCTCAACAACGGGAAGCACCCTCTCGTCTACGTGGCGATCCGGTCCTAGAAGCGGCGCAGGAGGATCGGAAGGGAAGCGAGCGGGAGCAGCGCAAAAACGCGCAGGGTCGCCGTGAGCCCGAAAACGTCGGCGATCATGCCTGCCGGGTATGTGGCCATCCCCGCCAGTCCCCAGGAAAAGCCCATGAGTATCGAACTGGCGACCCCTCGAGCGTGGGGGGTCAGCTTTTGCCCCATGGCGAGCGTCATGGGCGAACTGGCGTCAAGCAGTGCCGTTCCCGCGATGAAAAGGGAGAGGGAGAAGTTCCCCGTGGCGAAGGTCCCGGCGAGGATGAGCGCGGGCGAAAGGGCCAGGGTGAAGGCGATCACGTTCCGGGGGCCGAAGCGGTCCGCGCACCACCCACCGACGAGGGAAGCCGCGACGGCGAGGATCGTGATGGCGAAGATCGAGAAACCGCCCTGGGCCAGCGTTCCGCCCCGGAGGGCCAGGAAAAGGGGGAGGAAGAAGCGCACGCCCTGGAAGGTCGCGTCCCGGGCAAGTGAAATGGCCCAAACGGGCCAGATGACTTTCCCGACCTGCCAGATGCTGGACAAAAAACCGTCTCCGCTGCGGCGGGAGGGAGTGAAATCGATCCTGGGCATGGCCCGGTAGATGATGAAAGCAAGGGACAGGGTGGGAACGAGGACGACCGGGAGGCTTCCGTACCCGAGGTTTTTCACGAGGAACACGGCATAGAGGGGGCTGAAAGCGGCCCCGAGCATTCCTGCGCCGCTGAAAAGCGACACGAACAGGGCATGGCGCGACTCGCCCGCCACGGCCCCCGACGAGGCCTGGCCCTGGGGATGGAAGGTCGAGCTCCCGAAGGAAAAGATCCCGAGGCACAAAAGGAGCGATCCGTACCCCGGGGCGAAAGGAATCAGGGCGATCCCGAGGGAGGAGAGGATCGGTCCCGCGATGACGTACACCGGCCGGTTCGTCCGGTCCGCGAGGACGCCCATGAAGGGGATCGTCAGCATCTGGACCAAACCCGTCGTGGAATTCAGGAATCCCGCCTGGGTCATGGAAAGGCCGAGCTTCCGGATGATTTCCGGCAGCAGGGTCGGAAGGAAGGCCGAGTGGATGTCGTTGAAGAAATGCCCGGCGGAAAGCAGGGCCAGCTGCAGCAAAGGCTTGTTTTCGGGCGCTTCCTTTTGCATCGTTCCAGCCTCCCTTGCACTTGCAACAGATTCTAGCAGAAATCACCGCACCGCGGGCTTTCCTGGCATACAATGTTTTGGGAACGAAAGGGAGGAAAGCGCGGATGGAACTGAATTGGGAATCCCTGTCTCTTGGGAAGAGGGAGAATTACCGGTCGCGTTTCGGCAAAACACCGGAGAAGTCTGCCCACTACACTTTCGCCAGCCTCTGGGGCTGGGATGTCAATTGTGCCTACGAATGGGCATGGGACGGTCCGATCGTGTGGGTCCGCGCCAACCTCCCCGTGCGGCTTTGCATGGCCCCGGTGGGAGAGTGGGATGCCGTGGACTGGGCGGCTTCCCTGGCCGGGAAGCCGTCCGGGACCGTTTTCAGGGATGTCCCGGCCGCCCTGGCCCACCTCTGGGAACAGGCCCTCCCCGGGAGGATCCGAACGGAGCCGTCCCGGGAAGAATGGGAATATGTCCATCGCGTGAAAGACCTCGTCGCCTTGAAGGGAAACCGTTTCCGGACCAAGGCCCAGAAGCTGAGGCGTTTTATGGATACTTACCGTCCCGAATTCGTGACCCTCGGGCCGGAAAACGTCGGGGAAATCCTGGCCTTCCAGGAAGAATGGTGCCGGATCCGCTGCTGTAGAAGCGTGCGGGCGCTGGAAGAGGAAAACCGGGCCATCGAAGCGACGCTCCGCGACTGGGAAAAACTGCCCGGGTTATGTGGCGGGGCCTTGCGGGTGGAAGGACGCATGGTGGCCTACACGCTGGCGGAGCCGCTGGACGATGAAACCGTCGTGATCCGTTTCGAAAAGGCCTCCCCGGAATTCAGGGACGCTTACCAGGCGGTGAACCAGCTTTTCCTTGAACGTTCCTGCGGGTCCTTCGCATGGGTCAACCGGGAAGAGGACATGGGTGACCCGGGGATGAGGGAGGCCAAGATGTCTTACCGGCCGGACCGTTTCGTGGAAAAGTTCACGGTGACGCTGCTGTAAGGCAACGGTCGACCTCCGGGATGGAATGTGCTACCATCCCCGCGTCATTTGCTTGCCGGTTTTTCTTTGCACAATATGGCGACCAGGAGATGGGATCTTGGGTTTCTTGGTTTTTTCATCGCTTGTTCTGGTTTTGAGCGGACTTGCCGCCGTTGCCTCTCCCCGGGGGAACCTTTCCTGCCGGGTGGCTGCTGCTGGCCTCTGGATCGCCTGCCTATCCGGCCTCTTTCCCGTGGTTGCCACTCTTTCCGGCCATGCCCCCGCACCCCTCGAGATCCCCTGGAATGTTCCCTGGGGGTCCTTCCGAATCGCACTTGACGGGCTTTCCGCCTTTTTCTGCCTGCCCATCCTGCTCCTGGCACCGCTGGCAGGCCTTTACGGTTGTTCCTACCTCGCAAGGGAGAAGGGGAAGGGTGCGGCATCGGCCTTCCTGAACCTGCTGGTGGCCAGCATGCTTCTGCTCGTCGTCTCCGCGAACGGGGTCCTTTTCCTCCTCTGCTGGGAAGTCATGGCCCTGGCGTCCTTCTTTCTCGTGGCCCATGACGACGAAAAACCCCAGGTGAGGGAGGCCGCATGGATTTACCTGGTCGCGACTCATCTCGGGACGGCTTTCCTGCTCGTCTTCTTCGCCGTGCTGGGGCAGGGGGCGGGATCCCTGGATTTCAGCCGCTTCGGGGGCACCGCCTTCACGCCGTTCGCCAGGGAAACCCTCTTTTTCACGGCCCTGCTGGGGTTTGGTTCAAAGGCTGGTTTCTTCCCGCTCCACGTGTGGCTTCCGGAGGCCCATCCCGCGGCTCCCAGCCACGTCTCTGCCCTGATGTCCGGCGTCATGATCAAGATGGGGATTTACGGAATCCTTCGATTCCTGTCCTTCATGGCGGACATCCCGTCGTCCTGGGGGTTGGTCCTTCTTATGGCCGGCCTGGCCTCCGGTGTGCTGGGCGTGCTTTTCGCGCTTGCCCAGCATGACATCAAACGCCTGCTGGCCTACCACAGTGTCGAGAATATCGGGATCATCGCCATGGGAATCGGGACGGGAATGCTTGGTTTGAGCTGGAACCAGCCCGCCCTGGTCGCGCTCGGTTTCGGAGGGGGCATTCTCCACGTCCTGAACCACGCCCTTTTCAAGGGTCTGCTCTTTCTCGGGGCGGGCAGCGTCATCCACGCCACGGGCACCGGCGAGCTCGACAGGATGGGTGGCCTGCTGAAAACGATGCCCTGGACCGGGGCCGCCTTCCTGGTGGGTTCCGCGGCGATCTCCGCCCTCCCGCCCTTCAACGGGTTCGTGAGCGAATTCCTGGTCTATTCCGGCGGTTTCCGGGCCGCCCTGCACGGCGGCCCGAGCGGCATCCTCTTGGCGGCCTCTGTAATGGCGGGGCTTTCCCTCATCGGGGGTCTGGCGCTGGCCTGTTTCGCCAAGTGTTTCGGCATCGTTTTCCTGGGCGAGCCCAGGTGCGGGGCCGAGGCGAGAGGCCATGAGTCCCCCTGGCCGATGACGGTCCCGATGGTGGCCCTGGCTTCTCTTTGCCTGTTCCTGGGTTTGGCGGCCCCTATGTCCGTCCGCCTCGTGTCTCCCGCGGTCCACGTGCTGGCACCCGGCCTGGGAGCCGAACTGGAAGCGCCCTTCATCGGCGCGGGGCGCGCCCTGTTGGCAGTGTCGGTTTCAACCGCCGTTCTTGTGGCGGTTTCCGCGTTCCTGGTCCTACTCAGGAAACGGCTCGCACGGGGACGGGAAGAGACGGTGTCGGTGACCTGGGATTGCGGGTATGCGCGGCCCTCCGCCCGCATGCAGTACACCGCTTCGTCCTTTGCCCGCCCCCTGACCGGGATGTTCGAAAAGCTCCTGGGCACCCGGGAGGAAGAAAAGCCGGTACGGGGACTCTTCCCGGGTTTTTCCTCCTACGAAACGCATACGCCGGACCAGGCCAGGGAACTGGTTTTCGCCCCGCTTTTCAGGACGACGGAAAGGCTCCTTTCGCCCCTCCGCGCCCTGCAGCACGGCAGGATACAGCTTTACGTCCTCTATATCGCGGTGACCCTCTTGGTTCTCCTTGTCCTGAAAGGGGCGTTCACCCGATGAGGCTCTTTTCCCTGCTTCTCCCGTTTGCCGCCTGGTGCCTCGCCCCGCTCCTTCTGGGCGTCATCAACCGGGTCAAGGCCATGGCGGCCGGGCGCCGCGGGGCTCCTCTCCTGCAGCCCTATTTCGACCTGGCCAAGCTCCTGCGTAAGGGGTCGACCTGGAGTTCGACGACGACCCGGGTGGCGAGGATGGCTCCTGCCGTCTCCCTGGGGGCGATGGTGACCGCCACGATGATCCTTCCGTGGGGAAGTCTCAGGGCTCCCCTTTCGTTCCCCGGAGACTGGGTCTTCCTGGCCTATGTTCTCGGCCTCGCCCGTTTCGCGACGGTGCTGGGCGCCCTCGACACGGGCTCGAGCTTCGAGGGGATGGGCGCCAGCCGGGAGGTCCAGTTCTCGGCCCTCTGTGAGCCGTCTTTCTTCCTGGGCATCCTGGTCCTGGTCATTTTTTCCGGGCAGGCGGCCCTCGCGGATATCCTGGGGAGCGTCGCGGTGGGGAAAAGGGAATTCGGGTCGGCGCTGCTTCTGCTCGTCGCCTGCTCCTGGTTCATCTCTCTCCTGGCGGAGAACTCCCGTATCCCCGTCGACGACCCCAACACCCACCTGGAACTGACGATGGTCCACGAGGTCATGGTACTGGATTACGGCGGGCCGGACCTGGGAGCGATCCTTTACGGAGCCGCGTTGAAACTCTGGGTTTTCTGCGCCCTGCTGGTGAACCTTGTCCTGCCGGCCCTCGAGGGCCGGCTGGCGCTTCAGGTCCTCCTTTTTCTCTCGTTCATGGGAGTCCTGGCGGTGCTCGTGGGGGTCGTGGAATCCGTCATGGCGCGCCTGAAGCTTTCCCAGGTCCCGAAGCTCCTGATCGGTTCCAGTGCCCTCGGAGCCATGGCCCTGTTCCTGAAACTCCTGGGTGAATAGCCGTGAACATCCTTTCGGGATTCCTCATCCTTTCCTGCCTGTTCCTTCTCGGTTCGAACCGCCTGATCGTTTCCATCCGGATGATGGCTTTCCAGGGAATGATCCTGGGTCTGCTCCCGTTTATTCCGCAAGGCGGTGCGTTGCACCCGGAGGCTTGGTTCATCGGGGCCACGGGGTTCATCCTGAAAGGAATTGCCCTCCCGCTTTTCCTGAACCAGGTCCTTTCGCGGGCGGCCATCCGCCGGGAGATCGAACCCTTCGTCGGTTACTCCCTTTCCGTCATCGCGGGTATCGCGTTGCTGGCCCTTTCGTGCTGGATTTCGGTGGACCTTGCGGCGGAAGGCCCCCGCTTCGACACCCTTCTTCTGGCCGCCGCGTTCAACATGCTTTTCGTCGGCCTTTTCCTCATCGTCAGCCGAAGGAAAGCCATCACCCAGGTCCTCGGCTACCTTGTCATGGAAAACGGGGTATACGCGGCAAGCCTCGGTTTCGGCCGCGAGCTGCATGCCCTCGTGGAACTCGGGATCCTGCTCGACGTTTTTGTCGGTGTCTTCCTGATGGGTATCCTGCTCTTCCACATCAACAGGGAATTCGACCATATCGACGCGGACCGGTTCAGCGAGCTGCGGGACCTGGACCCCTTCACCGCGGACCAGGAAGGAAAACCCCGATGAACGGCCTCTGGATCCTCGTCGCCTTACCTGCCGCCGCGGGAATCCTGGCTTTCGCGATAAGTTCCGACAGGGCCAGGCGGACTGCATGGGCCGCCACCGCTGTCCTCCAGGCGGTTCTCACGGCAAGGGCCGTGGCGATCGGACCCGAGCGGGAGCCCGGGGCCTGGCTGATGGTCGACCCGCTCGCGGCGCTTTTCCTGTCGGTGACGAGCCTCCTTTTCCTGTGCGCCACCTTCTACGGCATCGACCATGTCAGGAGGAAACCGGTCGTAGCGGCAGCCGAGACCGGCGAGGACTGGTACTTCATGGACACCTCGGAAGCCTTTTTCACCGGGTGCTTCCTCCTCTTTTTCGCCAGCATGACCCTGGCCGTCCTGAGCTGGCGCCTGGGGCTCCAATGGGTGGCCATCGAGGCGACGACGCTGACGAGCGCCCCGCTGATCTACACCCACCGCAACCGGCGGTCCCTGGAGGCGGCCTGGAAGTACCTCCTGATCTGCTCCGTCGGCATCGCCCTCGCCCTCATGGGAGTCTTTTTCGTGGGGGTTTCCCTTCCGAGCGGCTTCGACAATCTCTCGGTCGACAACCTGGTCGGGCGGGCTTCCACCCTGCACACACGCTGGCTGAAGATGGCCTGCCTCTTTTTCCTCGTCGGGTACGGGACCAAGATGGGGTTGGCCCCGATGCACACCTGGCTTCCGGATGCCCACAGCGAAGCCCCTTCCCCCGTTTCCGCGCTGTTGTCCGGGTCCCTGCTGAACTGCGCCTTCCTCGGCATTCTCAGGCTGCACCAGTTGTGCGTGGCAGCCGGTGTCGGGGCCTTCAACCAGCAGCTCCTGGTGGCCTTCGGCCTGCTGTCCATGGGGCTTGCCGGGGTTTTTGTCCTGCGGCAGCCCGATTACAAGCGCCTGCTGGCTTATTCCAGCGTGGAGCACATGGGGATCCTCGCCCTGGGGGTGGGGCTCGGCGGCGTGGCGGTATTCGGCGCGGTTTTCCACGCAGTCGTCCATTCGCTGGTCAAGGCGGCCCTCTTCATGGTTTCCGGGAACATCCTGCTGTCGTACCATTCGAAGCTTGCCGAGGACGTCCAAGGCCTCCGCCGGGCCCTTCCCGCCACCGGGATCCTGTGGCTTGCTGGATTTCTCGCCATCACGGGTTCACCGCCGTTCGGACTTTTCCTGAGCGAGTTCGTGATCCTCCGGACGGCCATCCTGCAGGGGCGCTGGGTAGTCTCCCTCGCCACCCTGCTGTTTTTGTCCCTTGTTTTCGTGGGCATGCTGGGGACTTTCCTGAAAATGTCCCTGGGGCCGGCTGAAAGCCCCGCAGCGAGGGAGCCCCTGATGTCCGTCTTCCCCCCGGCGGTGCTGCTTGTCCTGGCACTCGGGCTCGGCCTGTGGATTCCCGGTTCCCTCTGGGATCTGCTGTCCGCGGCGGCCGTGAGCCTGGGAGGCGTGGGGCTATGACGAGGCTCCTTGAGATGCGGAACGCGAACTGCCGTCCCCTTGCCGGGATACCGCGCCTGGATGCGGCCGGTTTCCGGGAGGCCGTCGCGGAAAGGGTGAGGGCAGGCCTCAGGATTTCTGCGCTCTTCGGCACGCCCGAAGGGGAGGATATCCTTATCCTGGCCGTCCTGGCGGACGACCGGGGCGGAAAGCTTGAACTCTGCGGGACTGCCGTGCGCGAGACTTTTCCTTCCCTGACGCCCGAGGTTCCGCAGGCCCACTGGTTTGAAAGGGAGATCGCGGAACAGTGGGGTCTCGTTCCTGAAGGCCATCCCTGGCTGAAACCCATCCGTTTCCACCGTTCCTGGAGGAGCGGGTTCGACGCCTGGGGCAGGAAGGACGGGGAACCGATCCTGCCCGGGGTTGCCGACTACTTCCGCGTCGAGGGGGAGGAAGTCCACGAGGTCGCGGTCGGCCCGGTCCATGCCGGGATTATCGAACCCGGGCATTTCCGGTTCCAGTGCCACGGGGAGCGAGTCTTCCACCTGGAAATCGAGCTCGGTTACCAGCACAGGGGAATCGAACGGGCGCTCGTCGGGGGGCCGGATTCCAGGACCCTGCATTTCATGGAGACCCTTGCCGGGGACACGACCATCGGCCATTCGCTGGCGTATGCCTCGATCATCGAGGCTCTTTCCGGGACGCGTCCCCCTGAGGAGGCCCGGAGGATACGCGGCATCGCCCTGGAGCTCGAGCGGCTCGCCAACCACACGGGAGACCTGGGCGCCCTCGCGGGAGACGTCGGGTACCAGCCGACCGCAAGCTACTGCGGGCGTATCCGGGGAGATTTCCTCAACGCCACGGCCATGCTCTGCGGGAACCGTTTCGGGAGGAACCTGGTCTGTCCCGGGGGGGTACGGAAGGGTTGGAACCCGGAATCCACGGGCCTTTTCAGGGGACACCTCGAACGGGCGTTCAGGGATGCGGACCAGGCCGTCTCGCTCCTGTGGAAAACGGCCTCGGTCATGGCAAGATTCGAGGAGACCGGCATCGTGACCCGCCAGGATGCCCTTGCCCTGGGGCTTGTCGGGCCGGCGGCGCGCGCCTCCGGCTTAAAACGGGACGTTCGTGCCGATTTTCCGAACCCGGCCTGCCCGGGGTTCGAAACTCCCACGGCCCTGGCCCAGAAGGGGGACGTGGACGCCCGGGCTCTCGTCCGCTACCAGGAACTTCAATCCTCCTTCAGCGGCATCATGGGGGTGCTCGGTGACACGGGAGGCGGCCCCTCGAGGGCCGAAACCGGTCCGCTGGCCGGTGGGCAGGTGGCGGTGTCCCTGGTGGAGGGGTGGCGGGGAGAAATCTGTCACGTGGCCCTGACCGATTCCGCGGGGCGCTTCGCGCGCTACAAGGTGGTCGATCCCTCCTTCCACAACTGGGCGGGCCTGGCCATGGCCCTCCGGAACGGGGAAATTTCGGATTTCCCGCTCTGCAACAAGAGCTTCAACCTCTCTTACTGCGGGCATGATCTCTAGGGGGGACCGTTCATGTTCAGGATGCTGAAAACGAGGCTGGACCAGGGATACCGGACCTTCCCCTTCCCGGAGGCCGAGCCGTCCATGCCCGAATCCTACCAGGGGCTTCCCGTGACACGAGGGACGTGCCCTGCAGGCTGCCGGGCGTGCCTCGAGGTCTGCCCGACCGGCGCGATCCGGCTGGAGGAAGGCGTGCCCGCGGTCGACCTCGGGCGCTGCGTTTTTTGCGGGGCCTGCACCGAAAGCTGCGGGGCGGGGGTTTTGCGGTTCACGCGGAATTTCCGGATGGCCGCAAGCCGCAGGGAAGATCTCGTCGTGAAGGGGGCGGGAATCGAGCTCGCCTCGGGCCTCGACGAAAAGAGGAGGTCCCTCTTCGGGCGGTCCCTGAAGCTGAGGCAGGTCAGTGCCGGGGGCTGTAACGCCTGCGAAGCGGACACCAACGTCCTCGGCACGCTGGTTTTCGACCTCGGCCGGTTCGGGATCCAGTTCGTGGCTTCGCCGCGCCATGCGGACGGGCTTCTCGTCACCGGCCCCGTCACCGAAAACATGAAGCTTGCCCTCGAAAAAACCTACGAGGCCCTGCCGCCGCCGAAGGTCGTCATCGCCGCGGGAGCCTGCGCGATATCCGGCGGAATCTACCGCGGGCAGGAAGAAGCCTGCGGGGGTGTGGGCGGCCTCCTGCCGGTGGATCTTTTCATCCCGGGTTGCCCCCCGAATCCCTGGACGATCCTGGACGGCCTGCTTCGCCTGCTGGGGAGGATCTGAAGCGCTCCGTCACGGGGCCTGCACTTCCCCGTGACGGAAGCAGGACACGAGATGGTCGTTCACGAGGCCCGCGGACTGGAGGAAAGCGTAGCAGGCCACGGGGCCGAAGAAGGAAAAGCCGTGCGCCTTCATGTCCCGGCAGACCGTTTCCGAGAGGCCCGTTTTCGCGGGTAACTCCGAGATGTCTTTCCAATGGTTCACGACGGGTTTTCCATCCACGAAACCCCAGATGTAGGCGGAAAACGAACCGAAAGCTTCCTGGACTTCCAGGAAGGCCCGGGCGTTCGACACGACCGATTCGATCTTCTTCCGGTTGCGGATGATCCCCGGGTCGCAAAGCAGAGCCGAAACCTTGTCCTGCCCGTAGGAAGCGACCCGTTCCGGGTTGAAACCCTCGAAGGCCCTGCGGTAGCCCTCCCTTCGCCGAAGGATCGTGATCCAGCTCAGGCCCGCCTGGGCGGTTTCCAGCACCAGGAGTTCGAAGAGCGCCCGGTCGTCCCGCAAGGGGACTCCCCACTCCCGGTCGTGGTAGTCCAGGTAAAGAGGATCGTCTCCCGGCCACGGGCATCGCCTTTTCTCAGGCATCCTCGTCTCCCTCCTCGAACTCGGGAGCGTTCATGACGTTCAGCCTTTCGAGCTTTTCCTCGAAGCCGTAGACGGTGGCGTCGATGCGCCGGACCGTTTCGTCCAGGGCGTCCATGGCCGAAAAACCGTATCCTTCCGGGAGGCGGTTGGCGTATCGTTTCACCTTCAGCAGGGCCTGGAGGTAGTTCCGTTCCTCCTGCTTCAGGATTTCCGCCACGGCCAGGGCGTTTGGGAAGTTTTCGTCCAGGAAAAGCCTGGCCACCGAGATGTTGGCGCTCACCGACATCTCGTCGAACCAGACGTCCGCCAGGATCCTCCGCAGCCGTGTCCGGTCGTGCGGGTTGGGAAGGCGCCGGATGAAGCGGCTGATGGTCCTGAGCAGGTCTTCCACCTGGCCCAGCACGAGGCTGAAATCCTGGTGCGGCAGGGAACAGTTCGCCACGAGGCGGGCTTCTTCCTCGGGGGTGGCCTCCCTCCTGAGAAGCCGGGCGACCGCGGGCTGGACGGTCACCCGCGCGGGCTCGCAGGGAGAATGAAGAACCTCCCGGTAGAGGGACTCGGTGTCGTAGTCGTAGTGCTCCGCCTTGCTCCGGGGGAGGAACGTGACGTAGCCGGTGTCGAAGAACCCCTTGCGGCCGGCACGGCCGGCCATCTGCAGGAACTCGTTCTTCTTCAGGGGGCCGTCGATGAACTTGGCCATCTGCCCGAAGACCACGGTTTCCGCCGGGAGGTTCACTCCCAGGGACAGGGCGTCGGTTCCCACCACCACGTCGATGATCCGCTCCCGGAAGGCCATCTCGACCAACAGCTTTTCCTTGGGCAGGAGGCTTCCGTGGTAGACTCCCACCCCGCGGAGCATGACGCCGGGAATCCATTTCACTTCCAGGATCTGGGCCATCTGCTTCAGGCGGGTCCGGGCATCCGCATGAATTTTTTTCCGGGTTGCGGCGATCTGGTCGGCCAGGTATTCCGCTCCCTTGCGGGAGAAGACGAAGACCAGGGCGTCCCGGATCCGGGCGAACTTCGTTCCCCTTTTCAGGAAGACCAGCTCGGTGGCCCGTTCCCGTGTCTCGTAAAGAATGAAATCGCGACGGGCCATCTCCTGGAGGTATTCTTTGAGGACCTCCGGTTCTCCGAAGGTCGCGGACATGACCAGGATCTCCGTGGAGGGGTGGGTGGCCCGGATCCCGTCGATGTAGGCCCTCGTGCGGTCCAGGTCGTTGAAGATATAGTGGAACTCGTCGACGATGACCCGCCCCACTGGACGGCGCGCGTATTTCAGGGTGTAGATTTCCATCGTGCAGCAGAGCACGGAGGCCTCGGCGTTCTTCTTGAAGTCCCCGGTTTCGAGCCCCACGTCGAAACCCATGCGCTTGAGGTCCAGGTAGCGCTCGTTGGATAGGGCCTTGATGGGGGCCGTGAAAATGACCCGGCCCTTCGGCAGGTGGGTACGCCCCTCCAGGTCCAGGAGCCCCGCCCAGAGGTAGGCCACCCAGGTTTTGCCGCTTCCCGTCGGAGCGGCGAGGATGGCGCTTTGGCTGTCGATGGCCGCGTAGGCTTTCAGCTGCCAGTCGTAGAACATCGGGGTTCCTTTCGGAGGGAGACCAGGACGATGGAGAGGATGATCAACCCGGCGGCCGCCAGTTCGTTGGGGGTTACCGCGGCGCCCATGACGAAAAACGAGAGCGCGAAGGCCGTCACGAGCTCCGACGTCCCGATGACGCCGGCCGTCGCGGCGGTCACCTGGCGGAGGCCCAGGTAGAAGGAAGCGTAACCCACGAGGGTCGCGCCGAGGCTGAGGTAGAGTATCCACCCGGCTTGGGCCGGCTTCAGGGAGGCCAGGTCCCCCCAGCCTGTCGAGAAGGTCTTTCCCAATCCCATGATGGCCGCGCCGAACAGCATTCCGTAAACGAAGAGAGTGCCCTGGGGAACGTTGCCTCCTCTTGCGGCCATGCGTGCGAAGAGGGAATAGAGGGTCATGCCCAGGGCCGAGAGCGCGGCCCACCCGAGTCCTGCCAGGGAAAAGGCCAATCCTCCGGAAAGAAGGGATGGACTGACGGCCAGGATCACCGCGAAGAAGATGATGACGGCCCCTGCGACTTCCACTCGCGCGGGTTTTTCCCGGGTGATGAAGGGGGAAAGAAGTGCGATCAGGAGAGGGTAGGAGAAAAAGATCACCTCCGTCAGGGCTACGGAGAGGTAATTGAGCGACATGAAGAAACCGCAGTACATGGAGGAAACCCCGAAGACCCCGTAGAAGGACAGCAGGGGAAGCTGGGAGGCCCGAAGCCTCAGGTTCTGCGGCGCCCTCCAGGCCATGAACAGGAAGGCCGAGATCCCTGCAAGGAAGGCCCGGCTGAAAACAACGGTCATGGTGTCGGTTCCGGCCAGGGAAAGGGCCTTGCCGACCGGGGCCATCGTTCCCCACAGGACGCCCGCCAGAAGGACGAGTGAAATCCCTTTCATGTTCGTTCCGGGCACAAGTTTTCCCCCTTGCTGGAAACCACCGAATTCACAACCGTATTCTCCCACACGTTCGGGATTGTTCCCAGCTTGAGTCGGATAAGAAAAGGTTTCCTCGGTCTATAATCGAAAAGAAAGGCGGGCCTGGTGGCGGCTGGGCAAAAAAATCGGAAGGGGGATCATCATGGCGAAGAAGAAAGGGCGTCTGGAACTGGTGCAGATGAAGCAGTCCGGAGAGAAGGCGGCCTGGATCACGGCGTACGACTTTCCGACGGCGCAGTTCGCGGAAGCGGCGGGAATGGACATGATCCTGGTGGGAGACTCGCTGGGGATGGTGGTCCTGGGCTACCAGGGAACGGTGCCGGTGACGATGGACGACTGCATCCGCCACGCTCAGGCGGTTCGCCGTGGGGCCCCGAACACGTTCTGCATCGGCGACATGCCGTTTTTGAGCTACCAGGTTTCGGACGAGAAGGCGGTGGAGAACGCCGGGAGATTTTTGAAGGAAGCGGACATGGACGCGATCAAGCTGGAGGGAGGCCGGCGCGTGGCGGGGCGTATCCGGGCGATCACGGACGCGGGGATCCAGGTGATGGGTCATATCGGGCTGACACCGCAGAGCTCGGGCCAGCTGGGGGGATTCAAGGCCCAGGGGCGGGACCCGGACAGCGCGCGGGAACTGATCAAGGACGCGCTGGCCGTGCAGGAGGCGGGGGCATACGCGCTGCTGCTGGAGGCGGTTCCGCCGGAGCTGACGGAATTCATCTGGAAGAAGCTGACGATCCCGGTGTACTCGATCGGCGCCGGTGAGCCGTGCGACGGCCAGCTGATCATCTGCGGGGACATGCTGGGACTTTTCCAGGCGTTCACGCCGAAGTTCGTCAAGAAATACGCGAACGTGGCGGAGGTGGAGATCGCGGCGTTCAGGGAATACGTGTCGGACGTGAAGAAGTCCGTGTTCCCGGCGGACGAGCACGTCTACCACATCCTGAAGGGCCGTGAAGAGGACTTCGCGAAGATGCTCGAGGAGTTCGAATAGAGTTTTTCACCAACCGGGGGCCTGCGGGCCCCCGGTTTCATGAGGAGGGATGAACCGTGATCCTGAATATCCATGGCTTTCGGTCGTGGGGAGCCAACGCCAAGGCGGCGTTTTTGAGAGAGACCTTTGACGGGGTGAAAATTGTCTCGCCAAACCTGCCGCTTTCACCGCTTGAATCCCTCGAAGTCCTGGAGAAAGCGGTCGATGACTGCCCTGAACCCCTTGAGATGATCGTGGGTTCAAGCCTCGGCGGGTTCTACGCCTATGTGATGTGCTGCCGCCACAGGGTGCCCGCGGTGCTGCTCAACCCGGCTGTCGTCCCGTTCATCCACCTGGCGGAGGCCATCGGGCCGGTGGAGAACGTCTACACGAAGGAGACCGCCGAGTGGACCCGGGAACATTGCCTGGAGTTGAGGGACCTCTTCTGTGAAAACGCCTACAGGGCAGACGGCCGCCTCGTTCACGCCTTCGTCACCCTGGATGATGAAACGCTGGAGCCCAGGCTTGCCCGGGCCTTTTTCCGGTTCCACGGCTCGCTTGTGGAGCTGCCCTGGGGGACTCACCGGTTCGAAGGCCTTGACCGCATCAGGGACGACGTGAAAAGGATCTACGGCACGGGCTCGAAAGGCGTGATTCCCCCGTTGGATTAAGGAGAGCGACATGCTATCATGATAAAACAGCGACGAGGGGAGGGGATCACATGAAAAAAGTGGTCGTGGCGATCGACGGCAGCGAAACGAGCAGGGCGGTGGTCGATTACGCTCTCTATTACACGAACCGGGAGGTCGACGTGAAGATCGTCTTCCTCCATGTCATCGAGCCCTACAAGAGCCTGTGGCGCTCCGTGGCCCTGAAGCCTTACGAGGATCTCATGGCGGCCGTGGAAGTGAGTTTCAAGAGGTTCGTCGAGGAGGAAATGGACAAGATTCCCGTGGACCGGGAAAAGATGTCCCTCGTGACGCGGCTGGGGGTTCCCTACGTGGAAATCGTCCGTTTCGCGGAGGAGGAAGAAGCGGACATCATCATGATCGGGCACCGGAGTTCCTTCACAGGGATGGAGCGCTTCCTGGTGGGAAGCGTGGCGGCGAAAGTGGTCGCGCACGCTCCCTGCAGCGTTTTCGTCCACAGGCCCAAAAGGGATCGGACCGTCGCCGCGCCGCTCCCGGCCGATTTCTAGCGATCAGGGGTCAATGGAGAACTCCAGCAGGGTCCAGCCGGATTTCTCTTCCCATCTTTGCAGGACCCTGAAGCGTTTCCGCCCGGCGGGAAGGCCGTCCGCATCAAGCAGGTCGAGGGCTGCGGAGACTTCCCAGGTGCCGGGTGACGACTGGCGGACGAAGGCCGGGTTGTAGACGGGAAAAACGGCTCGATCGGCTTTGTCGATCCGGGTTTTCGCGAAAGCGACGGCCTGGTTCCAGGCCTCGATCTGGGAAATGATCCGTATCGGCGGCGAGGATGGCGAGAAACGGCCGTATTCGAGGGCCGCGATTACCACGATCGCCGCAAGAAGCCCTACGAGGAGGGCTATGCCGCAAAAGCCGCGTTGCCTCTCCAGGGGGTCATTCCCCCGTTTCGCTCTTGCGTAAGCCGCTTTCATCAATCGCCCTTGCGCATTGCAGGCACAGGATCCTGCAATTGTCGGCCGTGAGGGGGCCAGCGGGGTTGATGGGGCGGGCGACCCATTTTTCCCCCCGCTCCGGGAAAAAGAATGTCCGCGAACACCGGCTGTCCCCCTTTGCAAGGGTCAGGGGACTGCGTCCGTGCCCCTTGCAATCGAGCAGCATGCATTCGCAACGTCCTCTTGCCCTGAGAAAGGCATCCCTGACAACTTCTGCGGAAAAGATCCCGGACATCTTCCTTCCCCCGTTCCTCTACTGATGAAAAGGTCAGTTGAACACGCACCCCGGCCCGTCGAAACGAAAACCTTCGTCAAAAACGGCAAGGCAGGCATCGACGGCATCGGGGTCGAATCGTTTTCCCCGGCTTGAACGAATCTCGTCGAGTGCCACTCTGGATCCGAGGGCTGCCCTGTAGGGGCGGTCGGCCGAGATGGCCTCGACCACGTCCGCAACGGCGAGGATGCGGGCCTCGAGCAGGATCTCGTCTCCCTTGAGCCTATCCGGGTAGCCTGAACCGTCGATCCGTTCGTGGTGCTGCAGCACGGCTTTCGCCAGGGGCCAGGGGAAATCGACCTGTTCCAGGATCTCGTATCCGCTCCGGCTGTGGGTTTCAAGAAGGTTCCTCTCGATTGCCGTCAGCGAATAGGGCTTGGTCAGGATTTCCGCCGGGATGGAGATCTTGCCGATGTCGTGGACAAGAGAGGTCAGGAATAGCCTGTGACAGAAGCCTTCATCGAGGCCCAGCCGTTTGCCGATGGCCCTTGCCAGCTGGGCGACCTTTTTCTGGTGTCCCACCGTGTAGGGATCCCTTTTCTCGATGGTCATCGAGAGCAGGCCGATCGTCTGTTCCAGGAGCCGGTCCAGTTTGCCGACGCTCTGCGATAGCGCTTCGGCGGCCCTGCAAAGCTCGTTTTCCGTTTCCTTTTGCCGGCTGATGTCGCGGTAGATCCAGAAGGATCCCCTGTCGGAAGCCCCCAGGTTGAGAGGGACCCCCATGATGGAGACAAAAATGAGCGAACCATCCTTGCGGGAACGGGGGGCTTCGGCCAGGATCCGGTCGTTTTCGAGAATGCCGGACCAAAGGGATCCCGAGTGAAGGGCCATTTGGGGTGTCCGTATGACGAGGTCATCGAGCGGCCGGCCCAGGATTTCGGCTTCGTCGTAGCCGAAGATGCGGCAGAATTCTGCGTTCACCATCCTGACGACTCGCTTCGAGTCGCAGAGGACGGTTCCTTCCGGGAGCGTTTCGAATAAACGGTCGAACAAGCCGGTTTCCACTTGCTGCGTTTTTTCCGCACCGCCCAGGGGAATCGCCTCCGTTTAACCTGCCTTGTGGGTACCCTTCATCTTAAGGCAACATTCGCCCGTTTGCAATTCACCGCGACAAAGAATGGGAGGAGGACAAAAAAAGCGCGGCCCCGATCCCTTTCGGATGAATCGGGCCGCGCGGCTTGCCTTGCTGCAGGGAGGAGTCCGCTTCTACCGGTAGCCCTCGAAGGGGCCGCGGAAGGCCAGCCAGGACCAGGGGATCCCTCGGCGGTGCTCGGCGGGCTTTTCCTGGAACTGCGCAAGTTCGTCCGCAAGGGTGTTCGACGGGTGGTTCTCCGCTCTTCTCAATGCCTGGAAGATCAGTTTTTCGTTCAACATGGTTCTCTCCCCTTTCTGTATGATCGGCTTTTTCATCTGATTAGGCCGCTTTTTTCGAACTTTCGTCTCAACCCTTTCAGGCCTGGTTCCCTTCCCTCCCTTCGAAACGAAAAAAGGCCGGGACCCGAATTTTTCGGGTCCCGGCCTGGGTATGCGGTCGACGGCGCCTAGACGCCGGCCACCCCAGGAGGGGACCCGCGGCTAATAATCAGGGCTACGACGACGAGCAGTCCGTTGTTCAAAGCGTTGAAGCCCTTCATCTGGCGTCTCCTCCTTCCGGGTCAAGCCCAGTTTTTAATGAATTTCGGGAATTGTACCGGAGGGCTGCTTTCGTGTCAAACTGGATACTGCATGCCGTTGATTTTGAAGAGGGCTGGAGGTTGCGAGGATCGCCGGATGATGACAAGATGAACGCAAGGGGGTGTTGAGTTTGAATTTTTCCTGGCTGTTCTGGTTTTTCATCCTTGCGAGCATGCTGACACCGGTATTCCGGCAGAAGCTCCTGGAATCGCAGAGACGGTCGGTTCTGATGAGGCTGGAGAAAAAACGTTCTTCCCGGGTGATCACGCTGATCCATCGGCAGGAAACGGTTTCCTTCCTGGGGATTCCCGTTTCGCGCTACATCAATGTGGACGATTCCGAGGAGATCCTTCGGGCGATCCGGCTGACCCCATCGGACCTTCCCATCGACCTGGTCCTTCACACCCCGGGAGGGCTTGTCCTTGCAGCGGAACAGATTGCATGCGCCCTTATCCGGCACGAGGCTCCCGTGACCGTTTTCGTCCCTCATTATGCCATGTCCGGCGGGACGCTGCTCGCCCTGGCGGCCGACCGCATCGTCATGGACCCGAACGCGGTGCTCGGCCCCGTTGATCCGCAGCTCGGGCAGATGCCCGCGGCGTCCATCCTGAAGGTCCTGGAGCAGAAGGACATCAACGAGATTGACGACCAAACGCTCATCTTCGCCGACATCTCGAGAAAGGCCATCCGGCAGGTTCATGAGACGGTCGTCACCATCACGACGGCGAACGGGATGGAAAAGGAGAAGGCGGTGGCCCTGGCGGACAAGCTGACCCTCGGCAATTGGACCCATGATTACCCGATCGGCGCCGAGGAAGCCATCGAGATGGGGTTCCCGGCCGACACGAACATGCCGGAGGAGGTCTACGCGCTCATGATGCTCTACCCGCAGCAGGCGGCCATGAGGCCCTCCGTCATGTATATCCCGATGCCCTACGAGGGGCCGAAAGGCCCCCGGAAGGCCCGGGGGCTCATGGGTCTCCTCCGCGGGGGCGAGGACCGTTGATCCCGATCGGAGACGATGTCCCGGGCGAACGCTTCCCGTTCCTGACCTATGTCCTGATCGGCCTGAATGTCCTGGTCTTCCTCTTCCAGCTCAGCCTCCCGCAGGCGGAGCTCAGGGAACTGATCCTCACCTGGGGGGTCACGCCCCGGGCGGTGAGCGCCTGGAGCGGGGATCCAATGGTCCTCCTGACTCTTTTCACCTCCCTCTTCCTGCACGGCGGCTGGTTCCACCTCATAGGGAACATGCTTTACCTCTGGATTTTCGGGAACAACGTCGAGGACCGGATGGGACACGCCGGGTTCCTGGTCTTCTACCTGCTTTGCGGGCTGGCCGCCAGCCTGGCGGAAGTGCTCCTGAAGCCGGGGTCGGGCTTTCCGACCATCGGGGCCAGCGGAGCGATCGCCGGGGTCCTGGGTGCGTATTTCCTTCTTTACCCGAAGGCGAAGGTCATCCTCCTTGTTCCCGTGTTCCTCTTCTTTTTCTTCACCGTCCAGGTTCCGGCGGTGGTCGTGCTGGGGCTGTGGTTTGTCATGCAGCTTTTCAGCGGGGTTTCCCAGCTCGGGGTCGGTACGGAAAGCGGAGGGGTGGCCTATTGGGCGCACGCAGGAGGTTTCGTGGCGGGAATGGTCCTGATGCCTCTTTTCAGGTGCAGCCGCAGGTCTCCTCTGCGCTATGTCTACCAGTGCGGCCAGCGGAAGGAATAACGGGGATTCCAGAGCAGGAAGACGCCGGAGGATGAGGCGAGAAGCGCGAGAGTGAGCGCTCGGAAAGCCCCGGTGGTCCCAAGGATCCCGGCGAGGTTTCCGAGAAGGATGGGAACCGCGAAGAAGCAGGCTCCCATGGAAAACCAGACGAGCGAGGCAACCCCGGCCCTATGGTGGGGTTGGGCCACGTCCCCGATCAGGGCCATGTGCAGGGGAAAGCCGAGCCCCATCGCGAACCCGAAGAGGACCCCGCAGAGCGCATAGGAGGCGTTTCCTCCTGCAAAGGTGGCGGCGAACAGCCCCAGGGAGGTGACGGCAATCGCGGGGGCGGCCATCTGCCGGCGGGGGAGGACGTCCAGGATTTTCCGGCCGCCAATCCGTACCAGAAGCCCGATCACGGCGTTGGCGGTCAGGAATAGAGAGGGGATGAGTCCCCGCTCGGAAGCGATACCACCGATCGCCAAAAGGCAGGCGTCCGTCATCGAGAAGACGGTGACCGACACGAGGAGGACCCTTATTCCGGGTTTTCCCGCCAGGCCCGGCAGGCTGAAGTCCCTTCCATCGTCTTCCCTTTGCGGGATTTCGATCTCGGGCAGCCGCATCCCGCAGGCAAGGGCGTAGAGGGTGAGCAGCGGAACAAGCCAGGCATACGAAAAGCCCCAGCCTCTTTTGAGGAAAAAGTCCGCCAGCGGGACGAAGGTCACCAGGGGGACGATTCCGCCGGCCGAGATGAGCGAAAAGGCGGAGCCGCGGATCGAGTCGGGAATTCCCAAGGTTTGGTAGGTCGTGAGGGCCACGACATAAAGGCCCGACCCGACGCCCATCAGGACCCTCCAGAAGAGGAGCCACCGGAAACTCGGGCCGGTCAGGGCGAAGGCCGTGCTCCCGGCAAGGCAGAGAAGCGAACCGGCCAGGAATGTTTTCCGGAAACCCAGCCGGACGACGACGTTCCCGGCGAAAGGCCGGCAACAGGTCTGGGCCGCGTAGAAGGCCCCGATGATCCACCCGATCTGCGCCGGAGTGGCCATTCCCTTCATCGCCAGGTAAATTCCCAGCAGGTAATAAACGTTCGAGAACCCGAAGATGGCGGTGTACCCTTGCGCCAGCCCCAGGACCGTACGGCCTTCCTTCGTCATGAGGACCTCTCCTTGCAACCCTTGCGGGTTCATTCTACCGGAACGGCTTTCCCCTGTCTTGACAGCCTCGTCCCGAAAATTTAGTATCTTCTGTGAGATACGAAGCGGGATACGACTTAGTGAAAAAGGAGAATAACAGGATGCCCAGGATTTCTGCCGAAGATCGGGCGCACAGGGATATCATCACGCTCATCCTTTCCCAGAAATACGCTCCAGGTGACCGCCTCGTGGAAGCGGAGCTCGCACAGGAGCTGGGCTTGAGCCGAACCCCCGTCAGGAATGCCCTCCGGAAACTGATTGCCGAGGGACTTCTTGAGAACCAGGACAACAAGGGCTGCCTGATCCCGAAAATCACCCCGTCCGACATGGAATCCGTCTTCAGCGTCAGGACCCTTCTCGAGGGCCGGGCCGCGGCGGCCGCGGCAAAACTGGCGACAGCGGCCGACATCGACGCTCTCCAGAAGCTCCTCGAGGAGGAACGGAAGCTCTACGCAGAGGGAAGCATGGAGCCCTACACGAAGATCAACCAGCAGATCCATCTCGGGATCGGGGCCCTCTCGAGGAACGACTACCTGGAGAGGTTCATTCGACAGGCATTCTGGAGGGCCGAGCTCTACATCTTCTTCTTTGACCGGTTCTACATCAGGCCCGGCGGCCAGGAACCCCCCCTGAGGGACCCGGAGAAATCCCAGAGCTGCAGGCAGCACGCGCGCCTCGTCGAGGCCATCGCGTCGCGGGATTCCGCCCTCGCGGAGTCCGTGATGAAGGAGCACATCCAGTCCACGTACCAGACGATCACCAGGCGGGTTTTTTCCTTTTAGGGAGACTGGCTGGCCCAGCTGAGCGGCGGACGTGAACCCGGGAAGAAAGAAGGTGGGAAGGGCATCAAGGGTAGATCCGGTTCAAACCGGTGGTTGTGCAAATTCAAGAGACGGAAAGGGAAGTGAACAATGATGGAGAACTACGGCATTCTTTCGATCCTTCCTCCACTCGTGGCCGTCATCCTGGCCATGAAGTACAAGAACGTCCTCGTCGCCCTGTTTGCAGGCAGCTTTATCGGGATGCTGGCCGTTTACCACTGGAACCCGATGACGGCGATCGTCGCCGTCATCAAGGAGTACATCCTCGTCCAGGCGGCCGACAGCTATAATTCCAACCTCCTGGTGATGATGGTCTTCATCGGTGGCTTCGTCGGTGTGGTCACTTATTCCGGAGGCGCCAGGGCCTTCGCGGAGAAATCCGTGACCTGGATCAGCAGCCGTGCGAAGGCCCAGGTCGCAACCTGGCTTGCCGGCATCATCGTCTTTTTCTCGGACTCGGCGAGCCCGATGCTCGTCGGCTCCATCTTCCAGCCCGTCACCGACCGGATGCGGGTCAGCCGGGAAAAGCTCGCCTGGCTGCTCGATACGACGGCCTCGCCGGTCTGTATCCTGGTTCCTTTCATCGGTTGGGGTATCTACATCCAGGGCTTGATCCAGAAAGAATACGCGGCACTCAACATCGCCGAATCGGAGTGGACGGTCTTCCTCCAGGCGATCCCGTTCCAGTTCTACGCTCTTGGGGCCTTGGCCATGGTTCCCCTGGTGGCCTTCCTCGGTTTCGAGTTCTCAGCCATGTACAAGGCCGAGAAACGGACCCGGGAGACCGGCATGCCCTACTGGCCCGAGGCCAACATCTCCCGCGTCTTCACCGACATCGAGGAAGAGCCCGGCGCCGCCAAGGCCCGCGCTTCCATGATCGTCGTCCCGCTGATCATCCTGTTCGCCTGTATCATCGGGCTTCTCGTTCCCTTCGGTTTCCCCTTCAAGAAGCTTCCCGGTCCCATGCTCAGGACCGCGCTCTGCACGGGCTATTTCCTCGGCGCCTTGTCCTGCATCGCGCTCATGGTCACCTACAAGGTGAAGACTCTCAAGGACGCCTACAAGATGTACATGAAAGGCGCCGGCGAAATGATGTTCATCCTCATGATCCTTGTCCTGGCCTGGTCACTGGGTTCGGTCTGCAAGACCCTGGGCACGGCCAACTACATCGTCGGGCTTGCCAAGGGCAATGTCCCGGGCTGGAGCGTGCCGGCAATCCTCTTCCTGACGGGTGCGCTGATCAGCTTCGCGACCGGCAGTTCCTGGGGAACCTTTGCCATCCTCATGCCCCTGGGCATCCCCATGGCCCACGCTCTGGGGGGTTCATTGCTGGTTTCCATCGGGGCCGTGCTGAGCGGAGGCCTTTTCGGCGATCATTGCTCGCCGATCTCGGATACGACGATCCTGTCCTCCATGGGGGCGGCCTGTGACCATATCGACCACGTGAAGACCCAGCTCCCCTACGCTTCGACGGTTGCACTGGCCAGCTTCATCGGCTACCTGGTGGCCGGGTTCTTCCCCTCCGCGGCCGTGCTCATCCTGCCCATCGGCCTTGTCGCCGTATTCCTGGCTGTTTTCGGGAACCTCTGGGGACACAAGGTGGACAATTACACGGCAGCCGACATCGCGGCGGAAGAGGCAAGCGCTTCATAGAAGGCGGCCTGCCGAAAAAGGGGAAGGCCGCTTTGCGTCAATGGCCTTCCCCCGGAATCGAAAACAGAAGGAGATGTTCCTGAAATGTCCCATGTTCTGGTGTTCGGAGCGGGCCGCGTGGCCCGTCCCTGCGTGCAGCACCTGCTGAAGGACCCGGGGATCCGCGTGACGGTGGTGGACATGGACAGCGCGAACCTGGGCCGCGTCCTGGAAAATCACCCCCGTGGGGAGGGGATCGTGGCCAACGCCGCTGCGGAGGCCCGCGACCTGATAGCCCGGGTGAACCCGGACCTGGTGGTGAACCTGCTGCCGGCGGCGTTCATGTACCCGGTGGCGAAGCTTTGCGTCGAGGCGAAAAAGCACATGGTCAACCCGTCCTACATCAAGGAAGACATGAAGGCCCTGGACGGGCCCGCGAAGGCGGCGGGGCTGACGCTGCTGTGCGAGCTGGGACTGGACCCCGGGATCGACCACATGTCGGCGGCCCGGACGGTGAGGTTTATCCGGGAACGCGGCGGGCAGGTGGAGAGCTTCCGTTCGATTTGCGGTGCGCTGCCCTCCGCGGAGGCCAACACGAACCCCTGGGGTTACAAGCTCAGCTGGGCGCCGTCGGGGCTCATCGGGGCGAGCAAGAGGGACGCGAAGGTCATGCTGGACGGGGTGGTCCACGAGTGGCCCGGGGGCGAGACCTACGAGCACGTCCACCTGGAGGAGACGCCCGGTCTCGGGTGGTTCGAGGTCTACGCCAACGCGGACTCCCTGCCGTACCTGGAGCGCTACGGCATCCCGGAGGCCCGGACGATCTACCGGGGGACGATCCGGTACGTGGGGTGGTGCGAGACGGTCGTGGCGATGAACGCGCTCTCGCTTGTGGAAACGGAGGAGCAGGATTTTCGAGGCCTGACCTTCCGGGGGTTCATGGCGCGCCAGGCGGGAGAATCGAACCCCGCGAAGGCCGAGGAAGCCGTATGCAGGAAGCTCGGCATCGCCCCGTATTCGGCGGTCTTCGAGCGCTTCGCGTGGCTGGGGCTCTTCGACGACCGGCCGCTGCCGCTGGAGAAGGGGTCGGCCCGTGACGTGATCTCGTTCCTGTTCGGGGAGAAGTTGGTGTTCACGGAAAACGAGCGGGACCTGGTGATCCTGAAGGACGAGATGACGGCGTTCTACCCGGAGTCGGGCAAGAGACTGAGGCACACGTCGACGCTGGTGGACTTCGGGATTCCTGGCGGGGACACCTCCATTGCCCGGACAACGGGGCTTCCCCCGGCCATCGGCGCCCGGCTCATCCTGGACGGGACGGTCAAGGCCCGGGGTGTGATGGCGCCCGTTCTGCCGGAGATATTCGAACCGGCGCTGAAGGTCCTGGAGGCGGAAGGGATTTGCCTCGTGGAGGCATCTGACGCCGTTTGACCGCACCTGTGCCTCTTGAGCGAACGCAAGAAAGCCCGGTTCCCGTTTTCGGGAACCGGGCTTCTGTTTTTTAAAAATCTCTCAGGGGTCGATAAGGCCTTCCCTGATGGCGAGCCGGATGAGGTCCGTCAGCCGGTTGAGGCCCAGTTTCTTCAGGAGGTTGCTGCGATGGGTCTCCACCGTTTTGTGGCTGATGCCGAGTTGGGCCGCGATTTCCTTGGGTGTGAGCCCGAGGGCCAACTGCCGGAAGATCTGGGTTTCCCTCTGGCTGAGGTGCGAAAGGGCCCCGGTGTCCGCGCCGGAGACGGAGCGGCGAAAGAGGGGGGACCTGCGGATATAGGAATCGACGACGGGTCCGGCGATCCCGGCGGACAGGTAAGTGCGTCCGCCCGCCACGATGCGGATGGCCCGGATGATCTCGCCGGATTCGCAGTCTTTCGTCAGGTAGGCATGCGCCCCGGCGTTCAGGATCTCAGCCGCCAGGAAAGCGTCGTCGTGCATCGAGAGCGTGACGATCTTGGGCGGATGAGGCAGGCTGGCCATGACACGGGCGGCTTCCACGCCGTTCATCTGCGGCATGGAGATGTCCAGCAGGACGACGTCGGGGTTCGTTTCCCTGCAGGTGTTCACGGCCGCCAGGCCGTCCCCGGCCTCGCCGACGACGAGGAGGTCGGGATACGGGTCCAGCGTTTTCCGCAGCATGTTGCGGACGGATTCCTGGTCGTCAGCGATGCAAACCCTGATCGTCACCGGAAAATCCCTCCCTCGCGGGGATCCACAGCGTGCAGCTGGTCCCTTTCCCGGGCCGGCTCCTGAAGAGCAGCCGGCCTCCGAGGTGCTTCAGCCTCTCCCGGATGCCGAAGAGCCCCCAACCGATGGGATTCCAGGCGATCTCGGCATCCGAGAGCTGAGAGCCGACGCCGTCGTCCCTGACCAAAAGGCCGATGGAGTTCCGCCGGTACCGTACGCGGACGGAAACCGCCCCGGCGTGGGCGTGCTTCACCACGTTCCTCAGCAATTCCCTGACCATCTGGTAGATCACGACCATGAGATCAGGAGGGAGATTCCGGTGGGTTCCGCTGATGGCCAGGCTCCACCGGATCCCGATGGGCGTGAGGAGTTGGTCCATGAGGGACCGGAGACCCACATCGAGCCCCGCGGCATAAAGGGCCGGGTTGCTGATCTCGCGGGTGAGGCTGCGGATCTTTGAAATCACCCTCTTCAGGGACTCCGCCGCCGATCCGTGCGGGTGCCCCGGCAACCTGGAAGCGGGGTGGTCCGTAAGGGACTGGTACAGGGAAGCGAGCTCGAAGCCGATTTCGTCGTGCAGGACTTCGGCGATCCTGCGGCGCTCACGCTCTTCCGAAAGGGAAATTTCCAGCGCCAGGTGCCGGAGTTCGGCTTCGTAGGCCTCGACCCGTCTCTCGGCTTCCTTCTGGGCCGAGATGTCCGTGTAGATGCCGAAAAGGAGTTTCTCTCCGTCATGGGTCGTGAAAGGGATGGCCGTGATGACGACGTCCACCTGGCTTCCGTCTTTCCGGAAGCGGACGGTCCTTTTCTGGTGAGGGGTCCCGCTGAAAAGGATGGCGGAGATCTGTCGCGCCTCTTCCAGGTAGGGGCCCCGGGCGATCAGGTAATCGATGACCTGCCCTTCCATCTCCTCGGGGGTGTAGCCGAAGAGATGGTAGAGGGAAGCGTTGGCGCGGACGACGCGGCTTTGGTTGTCGCAGAGGACGACGGGAGTCGGCGTCCGGTCGAAGAGGTTCTCGAAAAGGACCAGCGTCCGGCGCAGCTCCCGTTCCCTCTCCCGCTTGCCGGTGAGGTCGATGTAAGTGCAGATGTTGACGCTCCGGCTTCCGGTCTGGTCGATCAGCATCGGCGTGGCGGTCAGGAGGGCCTGGAAAGGGGTCCCGTCCTTCCGGTAGCGGGTCACCTCCAGGGAAAAACCCCTTCCGGACATGCAGAAAAGCTCCGAGAGGGCCAGGGCGTCGACCAGCTCCTCGCCTCTGGCGACGAGGAAATCCAGGTCCTTGCCGATGACTTCGGCGGGTTCGTAGCCGAACATCCGGCAGAAGCAGGGATTGACTTGCGAAATCTTCCCGTTCTCGTCGTGCACGACGATGGCGATCTCGCGGAAGGTTTCCATCAGCGAGACCGGCGTGAACTCGGTGTTCCCCTTGTGGGGAGAAGAGGCGGGATAACGCCGTCCCATGGGTTTGTCCTTTCAGGATTCGGATCTTGTCCTCAATCTCTTTTGCCTATCATAGCCCATACCGTGATCCTGCCAGGGATCAGCGGCTTCCGGAATCCAGGGCATAGAGGTCCGCGATGACCCCGTAGGCGGTCGTGGTGATGTCCGGGTTTTCCTCCGTCATGAGGATCTTGCCCAGGAGGTCCGTCTCGAAGCGGACGACGGAACCCGTTGCGTCGACCAGGGCGAACGGGTGATCCAGGGGCACCTCGGCTGCCCTGACCGATGCCTTGACGGCACCGCCCTCCCGCCAGGCAGAGCAGACCATCTTGATGCGGAATCCCCTTTCCTTCGCCTCCGACACTTTCGCGGGCGTAATGGCCGACATGCTTTCCCGGTCCACGTCCTCGGGTCTCAGGTCTGCGCCCATGAGGACGTTGGCCAGGGCGACGATTTTCACCGAGGCGTCCCAGCCGTCCAGGTCATTGGACGGGTCGGCTTCGGCGATCTGTTCCGCCTGCGCCCCCCTGACCCCTTCCTCGAAGGTTCGTCCTTTCTCCATGGCGCAGAGGACGTAGTTGCTCGTCGAATTCAAAATCCCGTCGATCTTCAGGATCGTGTTGCCCCGCATGCAGCTTCTTGCCATGTCGAACACGGGGGCCCCGTCCATGACGGTTGTCTCGTGAAGGAACCCGGCGTGGTTCGCGTCCGCGATTTCCCGGAGCCGGCGGAACGCATACGCCAGGGGTCCCTTGTTGCAGCTGATCACGTGCCTACCCCGCTCCAGGGCCGTGCGCGCGTGGCTAATCGCGGGTTCACCACGGTTCGCGATGGAAAGGGGGGACATTTCCACCAGGACGTCATAGTCAAGAGTCTCGGCGGCCTTCAGGCTGTCGAGGTTCGCATAGTCAGGATTCTGGACCGTGAACCGGCCGTGTCCCTCCACTTCGTCCAGGGCCCGGCGCAGGTCGATACCCCCGGCGTTGGCCAATGATCCCCTGCTTCCCGTGGTGAGCCCCACGACGGACACGTCGAGGTCCGCCAGTGCGGGGTAGGCGTTCCGGTCGGCCAGGATACGGGCGAGCTCGCGTCCGACGTTCCCGAAGCCCACGAACAGAAGCCTTAGGGGGAAACGGTTTCGCGCCATGGGCTACCCCTTCGCCAGGCGGCGGATTTCGTCGAGAAGGCGGCCGATTTCGTCCCGGGTGTTGTACATGGAGAAACCGACCCTGATGACCCCTCCCCTGGGGGCCAACCCGAGGACCTCGATGGCGCGGACGGCGTAGAAGTCTCCGTCCCAGACAAGCAGGCCCTTTTCGCCGAGTGCCCTGGCCGCATCGGCTGGATGGATCCCGTCGATCGTGATCGAAACCGTCGGTGCGCGGTGGGAGCTGGAGAAGTCCGTTCCCCAGACGGTGACGCCTGGAATTGCCCTGACTTTTTCATAGTACTCGGAAGCGAGGGCATGTTCGTACCCGGCGATGGAGGTCATGGCCGAAACGATCCGGCTTCGGAGATCCGGGCCTTCGCCCCAGGAGGCGATGTACTCTATCCCAGCCTTGACGCCCACGATGGCGGCATGGTTCAGCGTCCCGGTCTCGATCTTGAACGGGGCGATGTCATCCTGCGTCCTGAGCTTGTCCGGGCGCAGGGAATCCAGCAGCCCAGGCTTGCAGTAGAGGATCCCGATGTGGGGGGCGTAGAACTTGTAAGCCGAGCAGAGAAGGAAGTCGGTGTCCAGCGCCGCGACGTCCAGGGGGAAATGGGGCGCGTAATGGACGGCGTCCACCAGCAGCCGGGCCCCGGCGGCCTTCGAGAGGCGGCGGGCCTCGGCGATGTCGTTGATGGTCCCCAGGGCGTTCGAGGAGAATCCGATGGCCACGAGGCGGGTCTTCGGCGTGATCTTGGCGGCCATGTCGGCGTAATCCAGGCGGCCCGTGGGAAGCAGTTTCACTTCCTTCACGACAATGCCCCGCTCGGCGAGGTTCAGCCATGGGCCGCGGTTGGCCTCGTGGTCGAGTTCCGTGATGACGATCTCGTCGCCGGGCGCCATCTCGCGCGCCAGCGCGTGGCTCAGTGAGAAGTTCAGGGTCGTCATGTTGTGGCCGAAGGAGACGCAGCGCCAATCCGGGGCTCCAAGGAAGGCCGCGACGGTCTCGCGGGTTTCCTGGATGGCCGCGTCGGATTCGTTCGTCGTGATGAACATCCCGTGGGTATTGGAGTTGCAGGTCTTGTAGTACCAGGAGACGGCGTCGATCACCTTCTGCGGGACCTGGGTCCCGCCGGGGCCGTCCAGGTAGGCCAGCGGATAGCCTCCCAAACTTCTGGCCAGGGCTGGGAAATCTTGCCGGCAACTTTCGCAAGTCTTTTCGTCAAAAACCATTTCCCTCTCTCCTTTCAGGTCTCGGTTTGCTGGAAAAGCCCAATGAGCGCAATGACAGGCAAGCGGGGACAGGGTCTTCGGTTCCCCCGTCAAACGGTCCCCAGGTCCCGGAGGGTTCCCATCACGCGGCTCACTGCCTTCCTCAAGGCGGGTCGGTCGAACGCGAAGCCCGCCCCGGCGGCGGAGTAGAGTTCCGGGAGGCTTGCCGTCCCTCCGAGGGCCAATGCCCGCCTGTAGGCCGCCAGGGCAACCTGCCGGTTCTCCAGGGAGTTGATCCAGATCTGGATGGAGGCCAGCTGGGCCATCCCGTACTCGATGTAGTAGAACGGAATCTGGTGGATGTGAAGCTTCCTCTGCCACCCCGTCTTCACGAAATTTTCCAGGCCGCGGGTGTCGATTCCGGGCATGAACCGGTGCCAAAGGCTTTCCCACTCGCCGTCGCAGGCTTCCGGGGACCTTGCGGCGTGCGGATGTTCGTAGGCCCAGTGCTGGAATGCGTCGACGACGGCGATGTAGGGCCAAAGGGTGATGACGCTTTCGAGGTGCTCCGCGAGGGCCCTTTCCGCGTCTTCCGGCGGATAGAATCCACCGAGGGAGGAGGAGAGGAACGGGAGAGCCAGGAGTTCCATCGCCATGGAAGCCACCTCGGCGAATTCCACCCCGACGTTCCATTGCAGGGCCCACGGCCAACGGGCCGTTTCCATGAAGTGGAAGGCATGTCCCGACTCGTGGAGGAGGGTCTGCACATCGTCGTGCAGTCCCACGCCGTTCATGAAAATGAACGGTTTTCCCTCGACCGGGAAGAACGTGCAGTAGCCGCCTGGAGCCTTGCCTTTCCGGCTCTCCAGGTCGAGGGATCCCCTGGCGCGCATGCTCGAGAAGGCTTTCCCGAGAGCGGGGTCGAGGGCTTCGAAGACGCGCTGGACGCCGCTCTCGAGGGCTTCGGGGCCGGAATAGGGGCGGAGGGGAGGCCGGTTCTTGGGGTCCACCTGCAGGTCCCAGGGGCGGAGGCTATCCAGGCCGAGCTTTTTCCGGCGGGCTTCGTAAAGGGCGGATGCGGCCGGTACGACCTCCGACTCGATGGCCTCCCGGAAGGTTTGGCAGTCCCGGGGAGTGTAGTCGAAGCGGTGAAGGGCCTGCCAACGGTAGTCACGGTAGTTGGAAAAGCCCGCGTTTCCCGACATGCGGAGCCTCAGGTCGAGGAACCGGCCCCAGAGTTGCCCGATCGCCTCGCGGTCTGACAGTTGCCTTTCGGCCACGAGCCGCCAGGCGGCCTCCCGGGTTTCCCGGACCGTTTCCTGGTAAAGGGGCTGCATCTGCTGGAGGGTTCGTTCTTCGCCCTTCCACTGGACCGTTTGGGACCCGATGATCCTCGAGTATTCCGAATCGAGTTTCTGCTCCTCCACGAGAAGGGGGACGTTTTCTTCCCGGTAAAGGCTGGCGTCCGCCTTGAGGCCTTTCAGGGGGACGCGCAGGTCCGCGGTCTCGAATCCTGACGCGAGCAGGCGTTCCCGAAGCCCCTGCTCCGCGGCCTCCATGGGAGGGAGCAATTCCTCCATGAAGGCATGGTAGCGGCGTTCGACCTCTTTGTCGGAGGTGTCCCGGGTCGTGGCCACGTGCAGTTTTTCGAGGGCTTCTCCGACCAGGGATGAAACCCGGGTCCAGTCTGTCATCCACCCGGCCATGGATTCCGGGTCCAGGGGACGCCGGGAGAGTTCTGCGTAATAGGGCTCAACCCGGTTCCATTTCCACTCGAAGAGATCTTCCGCCTTTGTGGGCAGGGTGCCGAAAATCGATGGGTCGCTGTGCATCCCGGTCATCCCCCTCAATGTGCCTTCCGGCCGCCCAGCATCTCCACCGCCGAGCGGAGGAGCTTCGGGGCGACGTTCATGGAATAGCCCAGTTCCAGCCTTTCGGTCATCTTATGGGCGTCCTTCCCCGAAGGGCCGATGTTGAGAGCGGGGATATCGAGCTTGAGCAGGTCTTCGACCGGGAGGTCGTAGAGGGTTCCCCAGCCCGGCATGTTGGCCCGCAGGGCGTCCAGTTCCGTGGGGTTTCCCTGGAAACCGAGGTAGCTCAAGTCGGAGACGCCGCCGAAATGCTCGTTCCGCAAAAGGGTTTCCCCGAAGCGTTCCCTCGCTTCGTTGACTATGGCTTCACCCACCGCGGCGAAGGCCTTTTCCTTCTCCGAGATCCGGAAATTCGTCCGGTGGGGGTAGAAGGGCGGCATGAAGCCCGTCACCGCCAGGGGACCCTTTTCGCCCGAAATCGTCAGGACTTCGTTCACCAGCGCGATGCCCTTTTCCCGTTCGTCCATCGTGTCGGGCAGCGTCTCCAGGAAATCGGCGAGGTGAGCGTCCAGGTTTCCGCCGAATGCGGTCTTTGCCGTTTCGAGGAGGTTCGCATAGCGGACCACCCGTCCGGTCGGGGTGGGGGGCCACCCGGGCAGGCCTGCCCGCTCCGCGAAGGCCCGTTTGCTTTTGTCCAGGTGTTCCGCGGTTCGCCTGAGGGCCTCCGATGCGGCTGCGTCGACCTGTTCCAGGAGGGATTCCGGCGTGTGCCGCGTGGTGATCAGGCTGTAATAGGCACAGGCCCGCTCCGGGAGGGTGATCGAGTAGGCTTCCCGGAGGTCCTTCTGCTTGAGGCAGGCCATGGGCGGGTAGTGTTCCTCGCTGCCGATGTCGGCCAGGTCGGGGTTTCCTTCCAGGAGAATGTTGAGGTGGGCCAGGGCGAGGTTGGCGTTGATGCCGTCATAGTATTCCGAGCCGTGGGCTTCCTTTCCCATGACCAGGACAAAGGGCATGATTTTCCCCACCGCGCCGAAGGAGACCACACGGCCGTTTCCGCCGATGTAGCCTGGATCCGAGGGTTCCACCATGATGCAGCCCAGGAAGTCCAGCCCCTCTTCCTGCAGCCCGGCCAGGACGCTTGCGGCGGCCCGCATCCCGGCGGAGTTGTTTTCCTCGTCCGGGACCGCGACCAGCATGAGGTTCACGCCGAAGGCCCCGGGGGCTTCCGAGGCCTCCGCGAGGAGGCACATCGCCATCGCGAGGCCGAACTTCATGTCCATGACGCCCCGCCCGAAAAGGTAGTTCCCGGACTCCAGGTCCTGCCTGGCGTCCTGCGGCAGGGACATTTCCCCCATGCGGCGGGTGCAGGTTTCCGGGTCTAGGGCGACCTCCTTGAGGGGGCCGTAGACCTCGACGTCGACCACGTCGAAATGGCCCTCCAGGATCACGGTCCGGTTCGTCGGCGGTTCGGCCCTTACGAGGGCTACGACGGCCGCGCTCCCGCAGGGGCTGCCCGGCAGGGGAACCTGCCTGAGGTCGCCGGGGCGATCCCGGAACGCGGAAAGCCCGCGGAGGTGTTCGCAGATGCGGTCCGCGCAGGTTTTTTCCCCCGGCGTGGCCGAGAAGCTGCCAATCTTCACAAGGTCGAGCATCAGGGCGTAGATGTCCTCGGGTGTGTTCCTGAGTTTCAAAAGCGATCTCTCCTTCCGTCATTCATGCCGCATTCCCATTATGCCCCAAGCCGGGCTTTCATGCCGACCCCGATCTGCGGTTGCCGAGGACGATCACGGCGACTCCGCAAAGAATGCAGGCGACGGCCGCAACTTCGGTTCGGTCGATGCGCTCCCCGGCAAACAGCATCCCCAGGCCCAGGGCGATGGCCGGGTTGATGTAGGTGTAGCTTGTGGCCAGGGCCGGCCGGACGTTCTGCAGGAGGTAGATGTAGGCGCTGAACGCCACGAGCGAACCGGCGAGGGAGAAATAGAGAAGGGCGAGGACCGGCCTGAACGGAGGCACCCCCTGAAACCGTTCCCCGGCGAGAATGCCCAGGGCCAGCAGCATGAGGCCGCCGACTGTCATCTCGGAGGCGGCCGCCATGGCCCCGCGCGGGAGGGACAGCCTCCGGCTCAGGACGGAGCCCAGGGCCCAGGTCAGGGAACTCACCAGGAGGAGCAGCGCTCCGCGCGGATCGGCCCTCAGGCTCCCTTGCAAGCCCAGGAGCAGGACGCCGGTAAAGCCCAGGGCGATGCCCGACCACTCGAGGCGGCCTGGCCATTGGCCGAAAAGGCCCGCGAAAAGGGAAACCCAGATGGGAACCGTGGCGATGCCCACCGCGGCAATCCCCGAACCCACCGAGAGCTGGGCACAGGCAACCCCCCCTCCCCCGCCAACCATGAGGAGCAGGGCCTCGAGGCAGACGGAGGGCCATTGGCTAGCCGTCGGAAGAGGGGTTCCCCTGGCGGCGAGCAAGGCGAGAAGAAGGGTCCCCGCGATCAGGAAGCGGCCGGCCATGAAGAAAAGGGGAGGAAATCCCTCCAACCCCACCCGGATGGCGAGGAAACCCGAACCCCAGAAGGCGAGGATGGAAAGAAAAGAGAGAAGGACGAGGGGGCCTTTCCTCATGGCAGAGGCCCGCCTACCGGAGGAAGAGCCAGTAGATCAGCCCGTGGATCATTCCCGATAGAACCCCGGCGATGCCGAGCCCCCTATGGAGTTTCATCACCATTTGCGGCGACATCGCTTTACGGAGCCTTGCCCCCCAGAACCCGCTTGCGGCGGCAGTGAGAAGAAAGAAAACGGCGGCGGCCCCGGAAAGCCGGAACAGGGCAACCAGGTTTTCCATGCTAAGCCCTCCCTTCCATGCATTTATCGGATCAGGGGTTTGCCCCGGATTCCAGGGTCAACACCCAAATCTCGGGAGCCGCACTCGTCCGCATGGGGGGGCCCCAGGTCCCGACCCCGCTCGATACGAGAAAACGCGTTTTCCCGCGGGTTCCCCATCCCCGGCTGATTTCGTGGATCCGGGAGGTCACCAGGTTGAAGGGGAAGAGTTGGCCGTTGTGCGTGTGTCCCGACACCTGCAAATCCACAAGGGCCGATTCGGCTTCGGCCAGGTTAACCGGCTGGTGATCCATGACCAGGACCGGCAGGTCCCTTCGGGTTTTCCGCAGGATTTCGTCCAGGGTTAGGCGTTTTTCCCCGAATCGGCTCGCCGTCCGGTCCTTTCGCCCGACCAGGACAAGCCGGTTTTCCAGGATCACGGCTTCGTCCCGCAGAACCCGGATCCCCGCGCTCTCCAGATAGGATACCGCTTCGCTTTCCCCGGCGTAATACTCGTGGTTGCCCGTCACCGCGAAGCTGCCCAAGCGGGGCTTCAGTTCCCTGAGAGCCTCGGCCATACGCTCCTCTGTGAGCCGCGAGACATCCTCGTCGACGATGTCCCCCACGAGAAGGACGATATCCGGGGAGAGCGAATTGACCTTGTCGACCAGCGACCGGACCCGCCCGTTTCCCACGATCGGGCCCATGTGAAGATCGGAAAAGAGGACCACCCGCAAGGCAGGGCCCCGCCATCCCTGCATCTGGACGGAAGCGGTCCTAACCCTGGGAAAGAGCGAGTTCAGGGTCCCGGCGGCCACGATCAGAACCGTCAGGATCGAGACCACCGCCAGGATGTTTCGCCTGAGGCCGGGGGGCGCCGCGCCGCGGAGGCCGAAAAAGGGGACGGAGGGGCAGAGACGGCCCGCCGCAAGGGCAAGGTCCGCAGCCAGGAAAAGGAAAAGGGCGGTGGCCATGACCCCCAGGTAGACCGAGCCGACGGCGACCATTCCCCTGGAAAAACCGGTCCACGGGAGGGTCCGCTCGGCGATTCGGCCGAGCGGGTAGGACAGCGCCCAGAGGAGGAGCAGGATACCCGCGGCGGTTCCCCTGGGGCCAAGGCCGGCCAACCCCTGGAAGACCCTCCGGAGCAGATAGGCGTTCACAAGGGTGTAGATCCCGAGGGCGATCGCAAAGAACCTGGCAAATCCCGTCAACTCAGGCTCCCCCCCGGCCCCGGAAGGTCTCCCATTCGGCGAGGAAGACTCCCGCCAGGATCAGGACTCCTCCGGCTGCGAACTGCAGGCTCCAGGTGTCCAGCCCCATGGAGATCGAGACGAGGTACCCGAACGGGCTTTCCATGGCGAGCAGGATCGCGGCATGGGTTTCCGGCGCGTATTTCTGGGCCATGCTCTGGACCACGAAGGCGAACACCGTGGGGCCTGCTGCGAGGAAGAGGATCCCTTTCCAGGCGCCGCTGAGGGCCTGAGCGGTGGGAAGGGGTTCAAAAAAGACCGCCAGGGGCAGGAGCAGTGCGCAAGTGACCAGCATCTGGACGGAGGCGAGGGCGATGGGATCCATTCGCCGGGCGCAGTAGCCGACAAGGATCACCTGGATCGCGACGAGCAGGGCGAGGACAAGGGAGAGGGCGTCGCCGAAATTCAGGGCCATGTTCGGGGAAAACGCCATGACCAGGAGGCCTGCCGTCGTCACGGCAGCAGCCGATGTCGCCATCCAGCCCGGCCACTTGCGGTAGAGCAGGGCCATCAGGAAGGGGACCATGACGACGTTTGTCCCGACGATGAAAGCCTGTTTCCCCCCGGTGGTGTAAACCAGGCCGTAGATGTGGAGGAGATAGGTGACAGCCAGGACCAGGCCGACGCCCGAAGCCTGGATGAACTGTTTCCGGTCAAGGCGTTTCAGTCGTTTGGCGAAAAGGACCAGGAGCATCAGGGAGGTTGCGGAAAACCGGAAAGCCAGCAGCCAGAGCGGGCCGATCCTGTTCAGCAGCGCATCGCTGACCGGGTAGCCCACACCCCACAGGGCGGCCACGGCCAGCATGGCGGCATCGGCAATCAGGATCCTTGTCCGGGCTGCGGTCATAAAAAATCCCCCGATCCTGGAATCGCGGGAACAAGTATACCATGAAGCGGGAGGCCCCTTTCGGGGCCTCCCGTCCGGATCAGGGGTGTTCGTCGATCCTGCAGGTGCCTTCCAGGATCCGGTCCCAGGCGGCGTTTCCCTCCGCGACGTACCGATCGAACGGGATGAGCGGCCGATCGAGAGCCTCCGCTGTGTCGGGAGTGAGTGAACCGTTCCTCACGATCTCGTGTCCCGCCGACCTCAGGAAGTCCAGGTACCGCTCAAGGACATCGAGGTGAGCCATTTCCCCGAGGCGTCCGAAAAGGTCAGCCTCCCCGCGGTAGATCTCGGCCGCGATGCGGTTGCCGAACGTCCGGGACAGGTCGCGGAAGAGCGTGCTCATGGCCTGGAAGTGGAACTGTTCGGGAAAGCTGCAGGTGGAAAGGATGATCCAGTCAGGCACCCTCACGGCGCGGGCCGGAAGGGTGCCCTGGCCGTGTCGTGCCTGGAAACGCGAATCGACGAGAGGGAGCCACCGTTCGAGGAAAGTCTTCAGGATGCCGGACATCGAGTCCATGATCAAGGGGGTCGCAAAAAGGACGTAGTCGGAATCCAGGGCCTTTTCGAGAAGGGCTTGCCCGTCGTCGTCCCGGGGGCATTCGCCCCCGCTGCCGGGGATGCGGCAGCTCATGCACTCGTCGCAGGGCAGGATCGATTTTTCGGCCAGGAAGACCGTCTCCGTATCGGCCCCGGCCGAGCGGGCCCCTTCCAGGAAGGCCTCGACTAGCATCTGGGTACGGCTCTTTCTCCCCTTCGGGCTTCCGTTAAAGGCGACGATCCGCGTCATGGCTAGAACTCCCAGTCGAATTCCGCGACCCCGGCGGCCATGATCCGTGCCTTGAGGTCGGCCGCGTTGTGTTCAAGCGCTTCGGGCGTTCGTCCCTCAGCACGGGCGACGATCACGGGCTGCGTGTTGCTTGCCCGCACCAGGCCCCACCCCTCGGGGTAGAGGATCCGGACGCCGTCCACGGTGATGGCTTCGTACTCCTTCAGGGCTTCCTCCCGGACCGAGTCGATGACCCCGAACTTGATCTCGTCCGGGCAGGCGATGCGGGTTTCAGCGGTGCTGAAGTAGTGCGGCAGGGGCGCCACGAGCTCGGACAGCGACTTGTCCGTGTTGGAAAGGATGCGCAGAAGGCGTCCCGCGGCATAGAACGAATCGTCGAACCCGAAGAACTCGTCGGCGAAGAACATGTGACCGGACACTTCCCCAGCGAAAAGGGCGTTCAGCTCCCGCATCTTGGCCTTGATGAGCGAGTGCCCCGCCTTCCAGAAGACGGGCTTTCCGCCCAGGCGCTTGATCTCGTCCACGAGGGCCTGGGAGGATTTCACCTCGACGATGGCTTCCGCGCCCGGGTGTTTGGGCAGGATTTCCTGCCAGTAGAGGGCCATGAGGATGTCCCCCCAGATGACCTCGCCTTTCTCGTCGACCACGCCGAGCCGGTCGGCGTCGCCGTCGAACCCGAAACCGAGGTCCGCTCCCGTTTCCCGGACCGTCCGGATCAGGTCCACGAGGTTTTCGCGCTTCACCGGGTCGGGGTGATGGTTCGGGAACCGTCCGTCCGGTGTGGCGAACAGCAGCGTGTAGTCGACGCCCAGTCGCCTGAGGAACGGCTCGATGAAGAGCGAGGCGGTTCCGTTGCCGGCGTCCGCGACGACCTTGAGGCGGCGGGGCCCCAGGGCCAGGCGTTCTCCCAGCATGTCCAGGTAGGCGGGCTTCATGTCTCGGTGTTCCAGCCCGCCGGGCCGTTCCGCCGTGTGGAAGGCGTTCTTCCTGATGAGGGAGAGGACGGCCTGGATCTCTTCTCCGTAAAGGGTGGCCTTGCCGAGGGCCAGCTTGAGCCCGTTGAACTCCTTGGGGTTGTGGCTCCCCGTCACCATGACCCCGCCGCCCACTCCCTCGGAGTAGAGGCTGAAGTAGAAGGTCGGCGTCATGACGGTTCCAAGGTCGATCACGTCTAGCCCCGCGGCGTTGAGTCCCCAGGCGATGTCCGCCATGATCCGGGGTGACGAGGCCCTCACGTCGCCGCCGACGGTGGTGAGTTTCACGCCGTTTTCCTTCAGGATTGTCCCGAAGGCATGACCGATGGCCCGGACGTTTTTCGTGGTCAACTCTTCTTCCGCCAGGCCGCGAATGTCGTATTCCCTGAAGATGTGAGCCGGTATGTCCATGGTCAGCCCCTCCTTTTCGCGAAGGCGAGAAAGCTCGCCATCCAGGTGTCTCCTATTTCCCCTCTCCATTTTACTTAAAATTTCACTTTTTTGCCTCGATTTTCTTCTTCAGCCGTTCAATTCGGTGAATCCAGGCCTGGCGTTCGCTGGGCCAGGACTGCCCCTTGAGCGCACGTTTGGAATCGAGTCTTTCCAGGGCCTCTTCCGCCCGGGCCAGGGCATCTTCCAGCCGGTGCAGGCGGTGCTCGTAGGTCTTTGCAAGGTCCTCCAGGACCGAAAGGGAAGGCCGGCAGATCGAGCGGGATTGTTCCCACAGGTCGACGGCCGATCCCCACTGTTTAGACTGCCTGGCGAGGGAGGCCAGCCTGAGCAGCGCTTCCCCGCGGCTGTCGGGGTCTTCGAGGGCCTCTTGCCAGAAGGCTTCTGCCTGTTTCGAGTCGCCCCTGGATGCCCAAAGGTCCCCAGCCAGCAGTCGTTCCTGCCCCTGGTTTCCCTCGCCGGCCACGATGCGTCCCACGTGAGCCTTGAGGGCGGCCAGGGACAGGATATCCAGGCGGTTGTGAAGAAAGACCCCGGCCAGGGGAGCCGCGTCGCGGCTCCGGAGGAAGTCCGCGTAAAGGGAAGGGATCTGCCAGCCCGGAACATCCTCCGATTCCCTCTGGACACCGAGGATCGACCGTTCCACTTCCGCCAGGCGGCAGGAAGGAAGGCGGCACCTCCAGAGGGAGCGGGCGATCCAGAGAAGGTCGAGATGAGGGCTGCCGGGGCGGAAGGCGCTTTTCCGCGCGAGGATGGCTCTCGTCTGCAGGAGCGGAAGGTCGAACCGGCGGCCGTTGTAGGTGACGAATCCCGCCTCGGGGGGAACGAACCGGTCCAGGGCGTCGAGCCATTCCGCCTCCCTCGAGGGTGTAGCCAGGAAGAGCTGCCTGACGCGGACCGCGTTTCCCTCGAGGGTCCCTATTCCCGCCAGGAAGGCATACGTTCCCGTTCCGCCGGCCAGGCCCGTCGTCTCCAGGTCCAGGAAGCAGGGAGGACTTGCCGCTCCCCAGGGGGAAAGGCGGCTCGATGCGCTGGGGAGGGCCGACAGGTCGGTATGCCCGAAAGGTTCCTCCAGGGGGTGGAGACTCTCGAAAACGTAGACCCCGGACTCGATCCACTCCCCGCCTGACGGGAGGTTGGACACGCTTCCCGTCACGGGTTTTGCCGCAGGGGGGGCTGATTCGCCCATCATCCGGCGAAGCTTCGAAAGAGAGTCCCTCAAGAGCCAGGCCCCCTCAGGGAGGAAAGAAGAAGCCGTGTGGCTTCCTTGGACCCGATCTGCGCTCCGAGGGCGCCGACGCATGCGGGGCAGCCCCGTTCGCAGGGACACGAAACGAGGGCTTCCCAGGCAGAATCGAGCAGGGCTTTCCGAAGCGAGAAAGCCGCCTCGGCTAGCCCGACCCCTCCGGGGAAGTTGTCCGCGAGGTAAATGGTCGGCTTTTCGAAGTGGGGATCCCGCACCATGCCATGGACCTGCAGGTCGCTCCTGTCGCACATCAGGAAGAGGGGGGCGGTGGCCCGAAGCAGGTGGGAGAGGCCGGCCAGGGCGGAGCTCTTCCGGTCGCTGTCCCAGTTCCCCCAGGGCAGGCTGTCCGGCAGTGTGAGCCAGGCCCCGGTCGTGTGCATCTGTTCCTCGTCCAGGTGAATGTGGCCGTAGCCGACGTTCTCCTGGGTGGAAAGGCGAATCTTCTTGTAGACCGTCGGTCTCGAGGCGAAGAGAACCTCGCCCCACCCCCAGGGAGAGGCCTTTTCGAACTCCTCCAGGACCTCGAGCCGGACGGCCAGGTCCGCATCGGTGTAATATTCTGCCTCCACCGGCTTGACGAGGGCCCGCATGCCCTTGGAATCCAGTTCCAGGACCTGGTAGGCCTTGGCCCCGTGGAAGTAGATGGCCTCGGGGTGGACCAGCATCGGGGCGCTGGGGCGGTCGACTTCGCCCACCACGGTATGGCGAGCAGGGTCCGACACGTCGATGATGACGTAATTTTCGCTCGTGGCGCTCCGGAGGGAAAACCCTTCGGCCGGGAAGGAATCGGCCTGCCAGTGGTAACGGTTGTCCGCCTGGTGGAGGACGCCCTGTTCTTCAAGGTAGTCCAGGATCTCGGCCACGTCCGCCTTGCCGAAGCGGTCTTTGGCCCTGAAGGGCAGCTCGAAGGCGGCGCACTTGACGTGGTTCACGAGGATGTAGAGGTTGTCCGGGTTCACTCGGGCCCGCTCGGGGGAGGCATCGAAGAAGTAGGAGGGCTGGGCGGCCAGGAACTGGTCCAGCGCGAAGGATGAGGCCACCATGACGGCCGCCGAGGTCCCCTGCCTTCTGCCTGCCCGTCCCATTTGCTGCCAGGTGGAAGCCATGCTTCCCGGGTAGCCGTGGAGGACCGCCAGTTCGAGGGAGCCGATGTCGATCCCGAGCTCCAGGGCGTTGGTGCTGACCACGCCGCGGACGGAGCCATCCCTGAGCCCCCGCTCGATTGCCCGGCGCTCGTTCGGGAGGTAGCCGCCGCGGTACCCCGCGACCTGGCCGGAGGGGAGGGATCGCGCTTCGAGGTTTTTCCGGATACGGTGCAGGAGAAGTTCCACGTTCGTCCTCGAGCGGGTGAAGACGATCGTGCTGATGTCGTTGGCCAGGGCTTCCGTGGCGATGTCGGCCGTTTCGTCCAGGGAGGAGCCCCGTATGCCCATGGACCGGTTCACCAGGGGGGGGTTCTGGATCAGGACGTGCTTCTCGTCCCTGGGGGCCCCGTTTTTCACGACGAGCTCGACCGGTTCCTCCAGGAGGGCCTCCGCCAGTTCCCGGGGGTTCGCGATCGTGGCCGAGCAGCAAATGAATGTCGGCTTCGATCCGTAAAAGGCGCAGATGCGCTTGAGCCTGCGGATCACGTTGGCCAGGTGGGACCCGAAGACCCCGCGGTAGCCGTGAAGCTCGTCCAGGACGATATAGCGCAGGTTCTCGAAAAGCTTGACCCACTTGGTGTGGTGGGGCAGGATGCCCGTGTGGAGCATGTCGGGGTTCGTGATCACGATGTGCCCAGCCGTGCGGATTTTGGTGCGGGCGCTGGGGGCGGTGTCCCCGTCGTAGGTGAAGCAGGCGATGTCCGCCTCCACCGCTTCCACCAGGGCGTAAAGTTCCGCCAGCTGGTCCTGGCTCAGGGCCTTGGTGGGGAAGAGGTAGAGGGCCCGGGAAGAGGGATTGTCCAGGATGGACTGCACCACCGGGACGTTGTAGCAGGCGGTTTTGCCGCTGGCCGTGGGCGTGACGACGACGACGTTTTTCCCTTCCATGGCGGCGCCGATCGCCTCGGCCTGGTGGAGGTAGGGGCGCTCGATGCCCCGCAGGGCCAGGGCGTTCGTCAGCCTGGCATCCAGCGCAGGCCACTTGCCGAACCGGGGTTCCTGGGGCGGGAAGGTCCGCCAGACGGCGACCTCCCCGGGACGGGAATCGATCCACTGCAGCAGTTCCTTGACGGTTTTCCGGGGTTTGCGGAGCACGGTCGGGATCACCTCTTCCTCCTAAGTCTACCGCAACGTGGGGTAGAATAGTCGATGGCGGCGCGACCCCAGAAATGGACGGTGAATGGCATGCACGGCATCCTGATCGTCACTCCCCTTGTTCTCGTGATGGCTGTGGGCTGGTTGGCCCGAAGGTTCGGAATCATCCGCGAGGACAGCATTTCCCAGCTGAACGACCTCCTGTACTGGATCGGCCTTCCGGCCCTGCTTTTCCGCTCCACCCTCTCGGTAGGGAAGGATGCCTTTTCGTCCCCCAACCTGTTCATCGCGGTCCACCTGGCTTTCCTCGTGACCCCTGCGCTGGCCTGGTTCATCGCCTCTTTCCGCCGGGAGAGCCCGAAGCGCCGGGCCGTTTCGGTCCTGGTCTCCGTCCGCTCGAACAACGTCTACATGGGGATTCCGGCCGTTGCCCTCGCCATGGGGGAACCGGGTTCCAGGGCCCTGGGCCTTTTCTTTGCCGTCTGCATGGTCGGTTACCACCTCGTCACCCTCACCTGGGCCCAGGTGGCCGTATCGGGCGGACTCAGCCGCGATTCCCTGAAGAAGACCGTCATCGGGCTTTCGAGAAATCCCCTGCTCCTGTCCTGCGTTGCCGGGCTTGCTCTCGCGGCCCTGGGCCTGGAGGCCCTGCCGGATGTCCTGGACGAGGCCCTGAAGATCGCGGGCGCCATGGCCAGCGGAGTGGCCCTGATTGCCCTCGGAGCCGCGCTGAAGGTGGAGCACCTTCCCCAGGTCCTGGCCCGAACCTGGGTTGACGTGCTGGTCCGTCTCTTCCTTTCCCCGGCGGTGGTCTGGCTGGCCTTCCTGGCCTGGCCGGTGGAGAAAACCCTTCTGCAGGCCGTGGTCCTGGTCTGCGCCATGCCGGCAGCGGTGAACAACTTTGTTCTCGCGGATTCGATGGGAATGGACGCCGTTTACGCCGGGGAGGTCATCGTGGCCAGCACCCTCTTGTCGGTTATCTCGATCCCCGTCTGGGTCTTCCTCCTCGGCATTGCCCGCTGAAAAGCCACAAGGGGAGGGGCCTGCATTGGATGCAGGCCCCTCCCCTTGCGGTTTTGTCCGGGTTATTCTTCCCAGTTCGTGATGTCCCTGTTCTTGCCTTCCCCTCCCTCGGTTCCGTCAGGGCCGAAGGAAAGCAGGTCCGTTTCCCCGTGTTCGCCGGGGCAGCGGTAGACGTAGGGGCGTCCCCAGGGGTCCATCGGGATCTTCTTGATGTAACCGTCGTCCCTGTAGTTCAGGGGCTCGGGGGTGCCGGCCGGCTTCGATACAAGGGCCTTGAGCCCCTGCTCGGTGGTGGGGTAGAAACCGTTGTCCAGCTTGTAAAGTTCCAGGGCCTGCTCCAGGGACCGGATCTGGACGAGAGCGGCCGTGCGCTTGGCCTCCTCGCCCCTTCCCACGACTCGGGGGATGACCAGTGTGGCCAAAAGGCCCAGGATTACCACGACAACGAGGATTTCAACGAGGGTGAAGCCGCTTCGGCGCTTTCGGTTCATCGAGAAGACCTCCTTGGCTGGATTGTCCATCCGTTTAGCGGATGAGGGATGACAGGTCGAATATGGGCAGGAGGATCGCCACGACGACGAACCCCACAACGGCGCCCAGGGCAAGGACCATCACCGGTTCGACCAGGTCCGCAAGGCGGGCCATCCGGTTCTCTGCGATCTCCCAGCTGTTGTCCGCCACCTGCTGCAGGGCTTCCGAGAGTTCCCCCCCCGCTTCCCCGACCTGGATGACGTAGACGGCGTCCTCAGTGAAGGATCCCGCGTCCTGCAGGGCCTGTCCGAGACGGTATCCCTTCCGGACCCTCGCGGAAACCGACTCCCAGCGGGAGGGGTCGGGATCCATCGGGGCGACCATCGACAGGGCCTGCACGAGGGGGATCCCGCAGTCCAGGAGCGTCGACAGGTGGGAGAAGACGAGGGCGAGGGTGATGCGTTCCCTGAGCCCCCTGAAGGGAAGCCTGGAGCCGAGTGAACCTCTCCGCCGCAGCCACAGGAACAGGAGGAGGGCTCCCAGCAGGAGAGGGATCCCGGCGGTTTCGACGGCAGAGGAGATCCAGAGAAGGACTCGGGTTGGCATGGGGAGCGTTTCCCCCAGGTCAGAGAAGAGAGCCGAAAGCCTGGGGACGACGTAGGCCAGGAGAAAGGCCACCACGGCTGTCCCGACCGCGACCATGACCATCGGGTAGGTGAGTGCGCTCCGAACCCGCCTCCTCAGGCTGATTTCCAGGCGGAAGAGCCGCGCCGCCCGATCCAGGACCTGCGGAAGGGATCCGCTCCGTTCCCCGGATTCCACCATCCCGACCAAATCGTCCCTGAACCGTCCCGAATCCCTCATGCCGGTTCCCAGGCTTTTGCCGCTCTCGACTTCCGCTTTCAGCCGCCCATAAAGCCCTTTAAGGTCTACGCTGGGAGACTGTTTCCCCAGGAGAACGAGAACATGGCTAAGGGTAAGCCCCCCCCTGAGGTGGCTCGCGAGGCTACGGCAGAAGAGCAGGTGGTCTTCCGGCGAAATCGGCTTCCCGCCTCTTCCGGCATCCCGTTTCCCGTCTTTCCGCTCACGGAGTTCGACAGGGACCAGCCCTTCCTTGTCGAGGGCCTGGACCGCAGAGGCCTCGTTCGATCCGTCCACTTCTCCGGTGACAGCCTTCCCCTGGGGGTCATAGGCGGTGTAGCGGTAGCGGGGCATCCGGCTAGGCCTCCCCTACGGCCCTGTACAGTTCCTCCGGGGTCGTCAGCCCCTGGCGGACCCGTTTCAGTCCCGCTTCCCAAAGGGTCTTGAAGCCCTTTTCCCTGGCGATCTCCCGGATCCTTGAAGAGGAGGCTCCTTTAGAAACCGCCTCCCGGAGGGCATCGTCCATCGCCAACAACTCGTAAAGCCCGAAACGGCCGTGGTAACCGGTTCCCATGCAGCGTTCGCAGCCGGTGCCCCTCTGGATGGTTTCGATCCCCATTCTTTTGAAAGGCGGGGGGGCTTCCGTTTCGACCGAGCATGACGGGCAATTCCGCCTGACGAGCCGCTGCGCCACGACCCCCAGAAGGGATCCCGAGACAAGGTAGGGCTCGACGCCCATGTCGGATAGCCTGACAACGGCGCTGGGAGCGTCGTTGGTGTGGAGCGTCGACAGGACCAGGTGCCCCGTGAGTGAGGCCTGGACCCCCATGTGGGCGGTTTCGAAATCCCGCATTTCACCCACCATGATGATATCCGGGTCCTGCCGCAGGATGGCTCGGAGGGCCGAGGCGAAGGTGACCCCCGCCTTTTCGTTGACCTGGATCTGGCCAACCCCGGGAAGGTCGTACTCGATGGGGTCCTCCACGGTGATGACGTTCACCTCGGGCCTGGCGATCTTTTGGAGGATGGCGTAAAGGGTCGTGGTTTTGCCGGACCCGGTCGGCCCCGTCAGGAGGACCATCCCGTATGGCCTTGCCACCATTTCCTCCAGGGCCGACCGGCACTTTCCGGGCATGCCGAGCTGTTCCAGGGTCAAGAGGCCCTGTTTCTTGTCGAGGAGCCTCAGCGCCAGCCTTTCCCCGTGCTGGGTGGGGACCGCCCCGACCCGGACATCGACGGACCGGCCTCCAACCGATATGCCGATCCGCCCGTCCTGGGGGGAAAAGCGCTCCGCGATGTCCATCCGGGCCATGACCTTGATCCGGGTCGTCAGGGGCGCCTGGTGGGTTTTCGGCAGGCTCAGCTTGTCGTGCAGGACCCCGTCCACCCTGAACCGCACCTCGCACCGGTCTTCGAAGGGTTCGACGTGGATATCCGTCGCCCGTTCCTTCACGGCCTCAAACAGGAGGCTGTTCACAAGGCGGATCACCGGGGCTGAGACCGAATCGCTCTGGATGTCCTCCCTTGCCACGGCATCGAGATCCTCAACGCCCTCGATCGCTTCCACGTCGTCCGAGGCGATCCGGCTCCGGAGGCTGTAAAGACGGTCGAAAAGCCCGTTCATGAGGATGGGGTCAAGGATCTCGATACGGGTTTTCCCCTCGAAGGCCCGCGACAGAAGCTGGGCATTGCCGTACGTCTCCAGGGAGGAGACTCCCAGGACCAGCCCGTCCTCCTCTCGGCGCAGGGGCAGCACACCGGCCCCCCGGAGGGTGTCGAGGTTCAGCTGTTCGGGGATGAGGGAAAGGATTTCCCCGGGATCAAGATCCTTTTCGATCACTGGTTCTTCACTCCCTGCCGGTAAAGCGCATCGTTCTTCTGCTTGTAGAGCCGCTCCATTTCCGTCAGCTGGCTTTCCACGTCGCCCGAAGCGCTCGTGAGTTCCTTCGTCAGGCGGTTCGCTTCCTCCGGGGTTTCCAGGATCTGCGGGGTCAGGAAAATCAGGAGGTCGACCTTCTCCCTGGATTTCGCGACGCTCTTGAAGAATTCCCCGACGAGGGGGATGTAGGACAGGATTGGCACCCTGGACTTGACGGACTTGTCGGCTTCCTTGATGAGGCCGCCGAGAACGATGGTCTGGCCGTCCCCGACGGTCACGTTGCTCTTGATCTGGCGCTTTGACGTGGTGGGCGTATTGACCGTCATGGGCGTCAGGACATCCTCGACCGTCTGGTCGATCTCAAGGGCCACCAGGTTGCCGCTTCGCACGTGGGGGGTCACCTTCAGGATGAGGCCGGTGTCCTTGTAGTCGTAACTGTTCTGGACGGCGCTCGGGTTGGAGGTGTCGGACAGCTTGGACTTGAGCTGGGGGATGACCTGTCCGACCTGGAGTTCGCTGGGCATGTTGTCCGTGCAGAGGAGCCTCGGCATGGAGAGGACGTTGATGGCGTCGTACTTCTTCAGCAGGTTGATCGTGGCGTAGATGAGGGATTTCCCCTCGTATTTCGTCGTGGTGATCAGGTTCCCGTTCTTGTCGTACTCCTTTTCCTCCACCCGGGTCAGGTCACGGAACCAGTCGACGAATTCCGAAGGGATGCCCGTGGGGTTGCCCAGTGCGGCCTGGCCGGCCAGGACGGCGTCGCCCGTGATGGCGCCGCCCCAGGTGGCCCAGTCGATTCCCGCGTTGTTGAGTTTCGTCATGTTGACCTCGGCAATGAGGCCCCTCAGGAAAACCTGCTTGGACTGGATGTCCAGCTTCTCGATGATAGCCTCGACGTTGCGGGCGGTTGCATCTTCCGCCACGAAAATCAGGCTGTTCGTGCCGGGATCGGCCACGACACTGCTAGGCAGGACGCCCTTCTGGTCAGGCTGGAGCTTGGCCGCGGTGGAAAGGATCGTGCTCAGTTTTTCGGCCATGGTCTTGGCATCGGTGTTTTTCAGCGGAACCACGTGATACTGTCCCGCCCGGGCGGGGATGTCCAGCTCGCGGATAATCTTCATCGCTTCGCCGAAAATGCGCTTTTCACCCAGAAGGACCAGTTTGCGCGAGGCATCGTCGGGGATGGCAAGCAATCCGGCCAGGGGGGAACTCGGGTCCTTCGCCATCGCCGTAAGCTGGCCTGCCAGGGCGGAGGGCGTCGTGTTCCGGACGTCGACGGCCTTGCTGTTCTTCAGGCTGTCGGCCGCGTCAAGGGCGTTGATGACCCCCAGTGCCTTCTGGATCGCCGTCGCCTTGCCCATCAAGAGGACCTTCGCACCGCTGGCCATGGGGGCAACGCCCACCTCGCCGCTCATCGCGGCCTTGAGGCCGTCTGCCACGAACTGCGCCGAAACGTAATCCAGCGGGACGATCTGGGTGACGAAGCTCTCTCCGAACCCGGGCCCCACGCGTCCCTTGCGGACCGCGTATTCGGTGCTCTGTCCCTTTGAGGCCGGGACCACCTTGCTGTAGGTTCCCGTCCGCTGGAGCGATAGCCCGTTCATCTCCAGGACGGAGAGCATCGCCTGGCGGGCTTCCCTGAGGTTGAGGGCTCTAGGGGAAACGACCGTGACGGTCCCCTTGACGGACGGGTCGATGAGGATGTTCTCCTGGAGCACTTCGGACATGAAGCGGATGAAGGTTCCCAGATCCAGGTCCCGGAAGTTGAACTGGACGGACCCTGTAGCCCGCATGGCCCTGGCCGCCTCCACCAGGCCGGCTTCATCCTGGGGGGGCTCTGCCCGGCAGGGCGTCTTGAAGGTGAATCCGACGGCCAGCACCGCCAGGGTCATGGCTAGAATGAGGAACCGGAATCTTGAACGCTGCATTGGAACCCCTCCCTTAGGGAAGACTCAGTTCAATGGAACGGGACTTGGACTTGACCGACAGGCTGCGGTACCGGAGGCTCCATCGGTTGTCCAGGACAGGGAGGGACTGGTTTCGTACCTCCCATGCAAGATCGCCGCTCGATCCGCTGTCCGGAGCCTTTTCGTAGAGCAGCTCGAGGCGAAGGCGGGAAACCTCCTCTACGAAAAGCCTTTGCTGCCTGGCCTCGGCCAGGGCCAGCTCGGACTGGATGATCAGCTTCAGCGCCCCGGCCCCGGCAAGGCCCATGATCGCCACGGCAACCAGGACCTCCAGAAGAGTGAAACCTGCCGATCGGGATCTTGGTCTTGCCATCATTTTACCGAGTAGGCAACCTGGGAATCCGCGCCGTCCCGGAAAAAGGAGACGACAAACCGGTCGCTGTTCAGCAGGGAATTCATGGCGTTGACGATATCCGCCGTCGTCCGGATGGGGATGTCGTTCAGGGAATGGATGACGTCTCCGGACCGGACCCCCATGGCGGCGAGAAGGCTGTCCCTGTGCAGCCACTGTGCCTCGATCCCCTGGGAAGAGCCGTCCTCGCCCATTTTGGGCCTCAGGCGGACCCGGTTCAGTTCCTGGTAGGGATCCATCAGCAGCTTGTTGATCACATCCCTCTCGATCGTTCCGTCCTGGCCGCCGGAAGGAGGCGAGATGCCGCTTTTTGGATCGAAGCCTGGTTTCCTTTCGCGGCTGGAGGGGAAAGCGGGCGCCGGCGCGAACGCAGGCGGAGCACCGCCGACCCCCGCGTAAAGCACGTCGAGCGTGCGCGTACGGGATCCCGAGGCAAGGAATGCGCGGGTTCCTTCGACCTTCCTGAGGGTTTCGCCTCCGAGTTCCTGGCCGACAAGGACCGCACGGAAAGTCCCGTTCAGGCTGAAGAGGGCCCCCAGCGGAGGGAATGTGCCGAGGAGGCGCACTTCCGCGGACCCGTTTCCGGCCGGGCGGGATCCTCCTTCCAGGGAGAAGAGGTTCCCCCGGGAAAGGGACTCGAGATCCCGGTCGGTTGCCGTCCCTGGCTCGAAACGGGAAGACGCTGGAGAGGGCCTTTGGGCCTGGTCCAGTCGCTGCCCGGCTAAACGGGCGTCAAGGGCCAGCCCGAAAAGACGGGCAGCGATGACGCCGCAGAGGAAGGCGATGAGGATTCCGTACAGCAATTTCCAAGGCAGGGCCCGGTTCGGCACGGACAGTTTCATGGCCTTTTCAACCTCCATAGCCCGTCTCCCTGGGGCGTCAGTCCCGCGGAGAGCCCGAGGATGTTGAGGCTTTGAGCGAGTGCCTCAGGGACCCTGAGCGTGAGGTCTGCGGCCGAGAGCCGCCGCGTCTCGGAAGACCAGGCGAGTTTCCCGGAAACGGCCAGGTCCCCTTCGACGAGGATCGGGTCGAGACGGGCTACGGACCTGCCTAGCGACAGTTTCCCCGTTATCCCCGAGAGCCTCAGCGGGCTGGTTCCAGGGATATCCAGGGTGGCCGCAGGGCTCTGGACTTCCAGCGTGGGGGAGAACGTGAAAAGCGAAGCCATGGCTTTCAATTCCAGCTTGACCGCCGGGGCCTTGAAAGTGCCGAGAAGGCTCGTTGCAGAAAAACCCCGTATTTCCACCGCGGGCGGCAGGTGAGAGAGGATGGCCGTGGACCCGTACTCGATCCGTGCTCCCATCGTGGCTGCCTTTTTCGAGGCTTCGGCAAGGGCCGTTTCCGCCATGCGGTCCCAAGGGCATGCCCAGGCCAGGCCCATGAGAAAGGCAAAAACGAAGGCCCCCAATGTCGCCAGGCTTTTCGGAGACAGTTTCATGGCTGACCTCCCAGGAGAAGGCTGACGGAAAGGCTTCGCTTCCCTTCGATTGGCAGAGCCCTGATTTCAGCCGCCGTGACGGGAAGACGGATCCTTTTCAGCTCCCGGACGAGAGTGAGCAGTTCATCCTGGTCCAGCCCCTCGAGCCCCAGGGAAACCCCGCGATTCGAGCTGGAAAGGGTTTTCAGCCGGTTCTTCATCTTCAACCGGTCGACCGCCTCGGAGGCAGCCGTCAACGGGTCCGTTGCCGCTTGCGCCGCATTCCCCTGCCGCTGGGAAAGGGGAATGGCCCTGTAGGCCTGGGCGGCCTCGCCCAGGGAGGCGAAACGCGAAGCCTGGAGAGGGATGCGTGCGGTTATGTCGGCTGCTCTGAAATGGAGAAAAACGCCGATCCCCCAGACGAGGGGAACAAGGACTGCCAAAAGGAGGACCCTTCGGCCACCGGGTGTTTCCCGATTTTCCACGAGCCATTCCCGCGCCTGGCGGACGAGGTCTTCCCAGCGTGTCGTCACCGGCCATCCCCCCTAACCGTGACCTTGAACCGGAAAAAGCCGCCGGGAAGCTGCTGCAGGTCTTCCAGGGAAGAATCGCCGGCACCCAGTGCCTGCTGGAAGGCCCGGATGGCCTCTACCGAGGGGCCCTTGCCCGAAATTTCCGCTTGGCGCTCGGAGAAGCGGATCGCATCGAGCACGATCCCCGAACCGGCACTTTCTGCTGCCCGTCCCAGCATTGCCAGGGAACCGGCCAGGCCGTTCGCGGAATCGGTTCCCTGCGCTTTGGCCAAACGGGCTTTTGCCTGGCTAAGCGGGTCCAGGACCGGCCCCGTTGGGTCGAAGACCTGCCGGTAGAGGCGGATCGACGCCTCCTCGTAGCCGGAAAGCCGGATTTTGGCCGAAAGAAGCGCGCTGCCGGCGGCGGCGTCGAAAAGAAGGCCGAGGACCAGGAGCGCGGAAAGCACGGGTTTCAGGATCGAAGAGAAGCTTTCTAGTCTCAGGGCTGATTCCATTTGCCTGGAGGAGAGGTCGAGCGCGGCAAGGGCGGGGAAGGCGGCCCAGGTCCGGTGGGCTTCGGCTTGCAGTTGTTCCAAGGCCTTGGGATTACCGCGGCTGTCCAGGAGAAGGACGTCGATTTCCGTCTCCGAGGAGCGCCGGATCCATTCGATCACTTCCCCGGGTTCCCCCTCCGTGCGCGGCGAACATCGGTAGAGGACCGGGACGCCCTCGCGCCAGAGGACGCAGGCCACGTTTTCCTCGTCTGCCCAGACGCCAAGCCCGTGCCCTCCCAGGGCTCCGGCTAGAGCGAGCGGAGCCGGGAAAAGCCGTGTTTTCACTGCCGGATCCCCGCTTGGGCCCAGTGCTTCCGGAAAAACCAGGGCAAATCCCTTGGAATGATCCTTGTCGCGCTGGAGGATCACGGGGTGAAGTCGCGGCCTCGTGGCGGTTCCGCCCAACAGCGAGGAAAGCTGCAGCGAGAGGGCCTGCCGGACACGGGCGGGGTCGCCGAAAGGAAACGAGAACGGATGAAAGGACAACTCTCGCGGAGTGACAAAACGGCAAGGCCGGTCCTCTGGCGGCCAGACGGGTTTCATGGTCTCCTACATCTCCTTCCAGGCGATAACCGTGCAGCGCCCCGATCGCTTCAGGAGAACGGCTTCGAAACGGCGCACGAGATCCCCTTTGCGGACCTCGATCTCTGCCAGGAAATGCGAGCTCGTGAAAGACAGAACCCCTGCCAGCTTAGGCTGGAGTCCCCGCGGAAACCCCGGCAGAACGTCGAGGTCGCCCCATCCGGAGAGCGGTTCCTTCCGCCTTTTTTCGACGATCTCTCGGACCACCGCGGGGGTGAGGGTGTCGTCGAGTATCTCCAGCACTTCGGGGACAGCGACGTTCACGTTGATTTTCCCGTCGCTGTTGACTGTTAAAAGACGCTCAAGGCCCACGGCGTGTTTCTCATTGTTCCCGGTAAGGAGGTTTTCGTCAATGCCGGGGATCAGCCGGATCTCCTCCAGCGCTGAAGGCGGGCGGTTGATGAAGGATTCCTCCTCGGACCCGCCGGGCCGGGGTGTACGGTCGGTGTCCAGGAAATCCAGGACTTCAACGGCCAGGTCGGGTCGGCCGACCTTTTCCCACAGCCGCTCCCATGGCTTTCCCAGCTCTGTCCGCAGGGTGCTCCCGTCGGGCAGGAAAAGGGCGTTGACGGGAAAAGCGCCGTTTTGCGGGGTCAGGCGGACGGCAACGGAGAGGTTTTCCCCGAGCGGGAGGGGCCAGGATCCAAACCAGGGCTCCAGGAGGGAATCGGCATCATTCGTATCCATGACGAGTCCCCTGCGGATCTCGTGAACGGCCGTTTCTGCAAGGCTGCGGGCCTGGAGGGAAAACGAAAGGGCTTCGGCCTTCCTGAGCTCCATCCTGGCGAACCAGGCGAAGGCGAGAGCGCCGGTCACGAGGATCGTCACGGACATCATCACGGCAACAAGGATAAATCCCGGCCTTTTGGGGCTAGAAGGCTGCGAGGGTGTCCACATGAGTCACTCTTTTTTCCTTTCGCCCGAGCTCAATGGAGATGGCTGCCGGGAGAACGCCGGAATAATCCTCCACCCAGTCCCGCCCATCGAAGACCCGGACGGCAAATCGGTCTGCGTTCCTGACAAGCAAGGTCCCCCTGGCGGGATCGAGCCGCTCCGGCAGGACATCCTCCGGGATCACTCCCGGAAGGGTCCATCGATAGAGCCCCGCCTTGACGCTTTCCTGGAAGGGGCTGGGCTCGATCACCGCGTAGACTTCCGTCGCAGCCGGCAGCCTGCGGGTTAACGGAGCTCCTGTCCAGAAAAGGAGGAAATCCACTCTGCGGTCTCCCGGAAGGCTGCGGCGGACAGAGCGGAAAGGGGTTTGGCCGCCCTGAGGGAGGGTTTGCCTGCAATCCGCCGCGATGGCAAGAGCCGCGCCAGAAAGGGCGGTTTCAGAAGCATAGTTTCCCTGGACGGCTTCAAGACGGACGACAAGAGCCACCAGTGGCCCCACGGCTATCGTCGACACCAGGCCCATCAGTCCGACGGCAACGAGGACCTCTATCAGGGAAAAGGCCGGATTCCCGCAGCTTCCTCTTGTTTTCATGAGCGGATCCTCCAGCGGCGGTTAGCCTTTCCCGCCTCCTTGCAAGCGGCTCCTATCTCTTCCTCCGGAGGCCTGCCGCAAGCGGCGCCAGCAGGAGCAGGGCGAAGGAGGGCATTGAGGCGGAGCTGCATCCGCCGCCGCCTCCTCCCCCGGAGGGGGCGGGAGGTTCTTCAGCGAGATCGACCGTCACGGTCAGGTTCCCGTCCGGGAAGGCGAAGACGTAGGTGCTGTTCGCCGACGAGGGGACCGTCCAGGTCGCGGAAGCGATCCCGTCTCCCGCTGCCTGGTCGAACCCGGTTCCGTTGTCCCTCAGGGTGAGGGTCCCGTAGGAAGCGCCGTTTCGGGTGATCGAAACGGGGAGGTCCCCCAGGGATTCTTCCCCCGGAGATGTTCAGGGCGGCAAGGTCCAGTGACGTTCCCTGTTCCAGGTCCAGGCTGTCGGGGATGGGACGCAGGCGCGACTTCACCGTCTGGCCGCTTCCGGTCAGTGCGCCTAAGGCACCGTCCCCGGCCGCCAGGAGACGCCGTCCCGTTATGGTTTTCGAGGATAGACCGGACAAGGGGGTTCCTGTAGAAAGCACCGTGTTTTTCAGGGCGATCCAGTCCCGGGTCGGATCCTGGGCCTTCAGGAGGGCCAGGATGCCGGTCACGTGAGGTGCCGCCATCGAGGTTCCGTCCATGCTCGCATAGCCGGTCGGGTAATAGGTGCTCAGGATGTTCTTGCCGGGGGCTCCCAGGTGAACCGTCCGGCGTCCGTAATTCGAGCCCGAGTTGGTGCCGAAGATTGCGAGGGCATCGTTCTCGTCCGTGGCCGCAACCGACAGCACGTTCGGCCTGAACAGGCTGGCGGGGTAGAAGGGCGTCCGGTCGTTGTCGGTGTTGTTGTTGCCGGCAGCCGCGACGAAAAGGATGCCTGCCTCTCCGGCATTTTCTATGGCCTGGTTCAGCAGGAGGTCTTCGGACACGGCCGCTCCCAGCGAAGCGTTGATGGCCACGACAGGCAGGTTCTTGCCCGTCCTGAGGGCCGTGACGTAGTCGATTCCCTTGGCGAGATCCAGCGTGGTGAAGGTGGTCCCGTTGTTTGCCTTGACGGTGATGATCCCGACGTTCCAGTTCAGGCCGGCGACGCCCGTTCCGTTGTTGCCCACGGCGCCGATGATTCCGGCGACGTGGGTGCCGTGGCCGACGTTGTCCTGGACATCCGCGGAGTTTGCGGACGAGTTCCAGCCGTGGACGTCGTCGACGTAGCCGTTGCTGTCGTTGTCCAGCGCGTCGCCGGGGGTTTCACCCGGGTTGGTCCAGAGGTTGCCCGCAAGGTCCGGGTGGCTGAGGTCAACCCCCGTGTCGAGGACGGCAACCAGGACATCCGCGCTGCCGACGGCAAGGTCCCATGCGGCTGGAGCTCCCAGTTTGCCCAGCCCCCACTGGCTCGCATAGTTAGGGTCGTTCGGCACGAGTGCGGCATGGTAGAGATAGTTGGGTTGGGCGAAGAGAACGCCTTCCCGTCCCGAGAGGGCTGAAACCGCCTCCTGGACGGTAACCCCTCCCTGGACTTTCAGCCGGGTGATCCCCGTCCGTGCCGTGCCGTCGGCTTCCTGCACCGAAAGCGAAACGGGAGACGATGAAAGGATCGGGTCGATCCGGGCTCCGGGTTTCAGGCGGACAAGGATTTCTCCGGGAACGAAGGACTCTCCCTGAGGAAGTCCCTCCGTCGTGCCCGTGGCGATAAGGAAGAAAAGGCCGCACAGGACTGCCGCTACGGGAATCCACGAAGCAGGACGTTTCATGGGAAAACCTCCTCTGGGGTGCGTTAGGATTCTTTCATTTCACAGTATAGCGTTCTTCGGGAAAAGGTTACAATAACCGCATCGGGGATGCCCGACGACCCGAATCCGCGCTTACGGAGGCCGGCGCTTTGCACCCTGTCCTTTTCAGGATCGGACACACCCTTATCGACACCTATACCGTCGTCTGGGCCCTGTCCCTGGCTCTTTCCCTCGCCTGGACAAGAAACCGCGCAAGCCGCCTTTACGGGCTTGAGGACGAGGATGCACGCAGGGCACTTTTCTGGGGATTCCTCGGGATTCTAGCGGGGGCGCGCCTGGGGAACATCCTGGTGGAGTGGCCGGCTTACGCGGCGAATCCCGGGAAACTGCTGCGGCCCTGGGAAGGGGGACTCTCCGCCCTCCCGGCCATCATTGGCGGAGGACTTGCCGCCCTGGCGGCCGTCCGCAGGAAAGCCCTCCAAGTGTGGCGGCTTGCCGAGGCCGCGAGCCTCCCGGCCGCGGCACTCGTCGCAGCGGGGCGATGGGGGTGTTTCTTCAACGGCTGCTGCTACGGGAGAGTCTCCTCGGCATCCTGGGCGGTCCGTTTCCCCTTCGACCCCATCGGCGTGACCCGGCATGCGACCGAGCTTTACGAGTCGTTTTCCGCGCTTCTCCTTTTCGTTGTCCTGTGGAGGATCGAAAGAAAGATCGGGACAGGCCGCCGGAAGCGACAGGCTTCTATTCTCTGGCCCCTCTTCCTGGCGGGATACGGAGGGATCCGGCTGGTTGTGGATCGCTTCAGGGGAGATGTGGACCTCGGTACGCCCCGGGCACTGGCCTGGAGCCTGGGGGTTTTCCTGCTGGGGGTGGCCTGGTTTTCCGTCTCCCTCTTTCGAACGTCCAAGCCTGGAGAGGCCATGGGGGAAAGCCGGTGAGTCCCGGGATGCTCGGTCCCCTGTTCGCCGTGGCCGCGATGCTATACGGGCCCTACCTCTGGGCCATGGCCCGGAGCGAGCCTCTGGAGGCTTACGGACTGGCGCTTCGTCCCGGGAAGCGGGCCATGCTCGAGGCGACGGTCCTTGCCGCCCTGACCCTCGTCCCGCTGACAGCCGTGGTGTTCATAGGCTGGCCCGAACGAACCTGGCCCCGGGACCTGCCCTTCCGGGTTGCCCTGGCCTTTGCCTCCTCAGGGCTCGTGGCAGCCGTGTCGGAAGAGGTCTTTTTCAGGGGGTGGGTCCAGACCCTCCTGAACCGGGTCCTTCACCCCGCGCTGGCCGTCGTGGGCGCTTCGGCCCTCTTCGCCATCTCCCACCTGGTTTTCCGGTCTGATCCCTTCTTCCTTCTCACGTTCTTTCCCGGCCTTGTCATGGGATGGCTCCGGCTGAGACACGGAGACATCACCCCGGGCATCCTCTACCATTTCCTCGGCAATATCTGGGCGATCTGGTTTTTCCCTCACCCGTGAACAAGAGCGGGGAGGCGGTTTTCGCCGCCCCCCCCGCCCTTCATCCGTTTTCCCTTTCGCTCTGCCCTTACTTTTTCTTCAGCTGCTTCACGACGTCGATGACGGTGCCGTCGCGCCACTCGATGACCCCGATGATACGGTCTTCCGTCTCGACGGGGTCCGTCGGTCCGCACATCTCGTGCGCCCGGGCGACCAGTTCGTCCATGGAGACGAGAGGGACGTTCCCGGCTGCCTGGCAGGCGTCGATGAGGTCCTGCCTCCGCGGGTTGATCGTGACGCCGTACTCCGTGACCAGCGCGTCAACGACCTCGCCAGGTGTGGTGACCGAGTAGACCTGGTCGACGACGCACGGGATGCGGCCCCTTAGCAGGGGCTGGCTGATAATGGTGAGCTTGGCTCCCGCCGCGGTGTCCTGGTGCCCGCCGATGCCGTGGAGCAGGGCCCCGTCGGCCTCCGTGTTGACGTTCACGTTGAAGTCGCGGTCCATCTCGGTGGCCCCGAGGATGACCACGTCCAGCATGTTGACCGCCGTGCCCGCGTTCCAGGGGTTTGCGTACCAGTCAGCCGAGATCTCGATGTGGTTGGGGTTCTCGGCGATGGACTTCACGGCCTCGAGGTCGAAGGATTGGACGTCCATGAGTTTCTCGACGTAGCCTTCCTTGAGCAGGTCGACGAAGTAGCCGGTGATGCCGCCCAGGCCGAAGCTCCCCCGCACGCCCCGTTTTTTCATGGCTTCCTTCATGAAGGCCGTGACCGCCAGGGAGATGCCGCCGGCCCCCGTCTGGAAGCTGATGCCGTCCTTGAAGTAGGGGCTGGCCTCGATCAGGCGGGAGGCGTACTTGGAGATCAGGAGGCGCAAGGGGTCCCGGGTGATCCGGGTCGTGCCGGACACGATGCCCGCCGGGTCGCCGATGCTGTCCATGACGGCGACGATATCGACATAGAATTGCGGGATGGAAACCGGGGCGGCCGGGAAGGGGACGAGGTTGTCCGTCACGGCCACGACGCAGTCGGCGTACAGGGCATCGGTGAAGGCATAGCCGAGCGACCCGCAGGCGGATTTCCCCTGGGAGCCGCAGATGTTCCCGTAGGCGTCGGCGGTCGGGGCGGCCACGAAGGCCACGTCGATCTTCACGTCGCCGGACACCACGGCCCGGGGCCGGCCGCCGTGGCTGCGAAGAACCACGGGGACTTCCATGCCGCCTTCCGAGACCATCTGCCCGATGGGACCGTTGACGGACCCCATGATCCGGCGGATGACGCCGCTCTTGATGTGCTCGATCAGCTTCTTGTGGACGCCAAACAGGGCCGTCGGGAAGAGGGTCAGGTCCCGGATGCCCATCTCGGCGCAGGCGTCGATGACGGCGTTGACCACGTAGTCGCCGTTACGGAGGTGGTGGTGGAACGACACGGTCATGCCGCTCTTCAGGCCGGAGGCGGCGATGGCGGCCTTCAGGTCGGGGATGACCTTGCTGGTGCAGTCGCCAAACGTTGCACGAAGCTTCGGGCCGGCCCGGTTCCCCTCCGGTTTTCGGGCATGCTCCCCCATGAAGGGGGTTGTCTTGCCGTATCCCTCGATGAATTCGGGGATTTCTCGTCCCAGGATGTTCTTAGGCATTGTCGGTTCCCTCCTCGAGGAGCCCCGCCCGAGTCAGCGTGAAGAGGGCCCTCTTCACGACGGGGGCGTCCACCATCCGCCCGTCCACCTGGACGGCGCCGAGACCGCGTTCGGCGGCTTCCTTCGCTGCCGCGACGATCTTCTGGGCGCGCTCGATTTCCTTTTCCGTCGGCGTGAAGACTTCATGGATGATGGGAATCTGGTTTGGATGGATGACGCTCTTGCCGTCGAAGCCGAGTTGCTTGATGAACTCGGTTTCCCGCTTCAGTCCCTCGTCGTCCGTGATCCGCGGGAAGACCGTATCGAGGGCGTCCACGCCGGCTGCCCGGGCGGCAACGATCACGGACTTTCGGATCCCTTCGAGTTCCGTTCCTTCGGGAGAACGGTTGGTCCGAAGATCGGCCGTCAGATCCTCTCCTCCGGGGATGACGGCAGTCACGCGAGGGGAAGCGGTGGCGATGTCGTAGGTGTTGAAGATCCCCCGCGCCGTTTCGAGCAGGCAGAAGATTTTCGTTTGACCGACTTGGAGGCCGGCCTTTTGTTCGATCTCCGATAGAGCTTCGTCCAGCAGCTTTACCGTGCCGGCGTCGTCCACCTTGGGGGCTCGGACGCCATCCAGCCGGCCCAGCGGGACCAGCGTTTCCAGGTCTTCTCTCCAGTATTCGGTATCCAGCCCGTTGATCCGGACGGTGACCTCGCAGGAACCGAACTCGCCCCTTTTCAGGACGTCGCGGATGAGGATGCGGGCGGCATCCTTCTCACGAACGGCCACCGCGTCCTCCAGGTCCAGGATCAGGCCGTCCGGTGCGAAAAGATGACCCCGAAGCAGCATGTTGGGATTGTTGCCGGGGAGGTAGAGCATCGTGCGACGCAGCCTCATGCCTCTTCCCCTCCCTTCAGCCTGGCGACGGCCGCCTCTACGCGGGCCTTCAGGACCAGGTCCAGGGCACCGTTGTCCTGGACATTGACGGTGATGTCCTTGACTTCGAGTTTTTCAAGCGTCTCGCGGACGGCCTTGTCCATGGCCCTTGAGAAGCGGGCCACGCTCGAGCCCGCCAGGGTCAGGCTGATTCCTGCCCCGGGGCCGGCTTCGGAGACCGTGACGAGGCAGTCCATGGATTCCACGGTTCCGGCCTGTGCGGTTTTCATGGTGATGACCTCCTTCGGTTTCTCTTTCCCGATGCGAAAGGGGCCCACCGCGCGGCAGTGGGCCCCTCCGGGTCCTTGGGTTCAGCCTTTACTGGGGCAGGTGCTCCCAGGCGCACATCTCCTTCGCTTTCGCGGAGATTTCGGCATCGTACTTGTCGTAGTCCGGCAGGAGCTTGCGGGCGACGGCGCGGGCCATGTCGAGGGTCGAGACGGCCTTCTTCTCCCAATCCGGGTCTCCGTTGTCGCGGAACACGTCGTAGGTCAGGTCCTTGCCCTCGACGAGCACGGCGCTGATGGCGGCTTCGAGCTTACGGGCGGCTTCCTCGAGGCCGAGGTACTCGAGCATCATCGTCGCGGCGTTCAGCAGGCCGCAGGGGTTGATCTTGTACTGGTGGGCGTACTTCGGCACGGAGCCGTGGCTGGGCTCGAACAGGGCGAAGTCTTTCCCGATGTTGCCGCTGGGGGCAAATCCCATGCCGCCCACGAGCTGGCTGGCTTCATCGGAGAGGATGTCGCCGAACACGTTCGGCGTGACGACAACCTGGTAGTCCTGGGGGTTCTTGATGAGCCACATGGCGGTGGCATCGGCGTTCTCGTCGATGGCCTTGATGTCGGGGTATTCCTTCGCGATGGCAAGGAAGATTTCCTTGAACATGCCGTCGGTGGCTCGGATGACGTTGGCCTTCGTTGAGCAGACGACCTTGTTCCGGCCGGTGGCCTTGGCGTATTCGAAGGCGGCCCGGATGATGCGCTCGCAGCCTTCCTTGGAGAACACCTTCCAGGAGACGGCGACCTCTTCCTTGTCCTTGAAGCGGGCCATGCCGGGGTGCATCTCGAAGTGTTCCTTCGGGGTGGGGCGGAATTCGACGGCGGCGTAAAGGTCTTCGGTGTTCTCACGGAACATGACGATGTCGACCTTCGGGTCGCCCTTCAGGGGGCAGATGATGCCCGGCATCGACTTCGCGGGCCGCAGGTTGATGTAGAGGTCGAACAGCTGGCGCATCTGCAGGATGGCGGACTTGAAGCCTTTCACGCCGGCCTTGGAGGTAATGGCGGCCATGAGGGCGGCGTCGCTCTCGCGGAGGATTTTCTTCGTTTCCTCGGGGACCGTGTTGCGCCTCGGGTCGCCCTCGGGGAACTCGAGGCAGGACTTGGCCCACATGCACCAGCCCATGTCGGCGCGGACCCAGTCGATGGGCAGGCCGAACGCCTTGTCCATGGCCTGCATGACGATCATGGCGCCTTCCATGACGTCGAAGCCGGCGTCATCCCCGGGGATGTAGGCGATCTTGTAGCGGGGCTTGGTCTCTTTCACTCTCAGAACGTTACGGATATCCATGCGGTTTTACCCTCCCTTGGGTTTTGTGTTTTTTTCAACGGGGCGCGGGGAAAACCCGCGCCCTCGTTCGCTACTTGGAAAGCCCCAGCGACTTCTTGACGTGGGGGATCAGGCCGCCGTCCTCGATGAGGCCCCGGACGAACTCGGGGTAAGGCGGGAACTTGAAGACCTTCCCGCCTGCGGTCTTGATCTCGCTGGCGTCGAAATCCACTTCCACGGTTTCCCCTGCATTGATGGCGTCGACGGCTTCCGCGGAAACGATGATCGGGAGGCCCTCGTTCAGGCAGTTGCGGTAGTAGATGCGGGCGAAGCCCTTGGCGATGATGGCGCCGATGCCACGCTCCTTCAGGCAGGTGACGGCCTGCTCGCGGCTGGAGCCGCAGCCCCAGTTCTTCCCGCCGACGATGATGTCGCCTGCCTGGGCGTTCTTCGTGAACTCCGGATCCAGGTCTTCCAGGGCGACCTTGGCCATCTCGGCGCGATCCTTGATCGTGTAGGTGTACTTCCCGGCGAAGATGACGTCGGTGTTGACGTCATCCCCGTATTTCCAGACCTTTCCCTGGATCTTCATGTTTACAGCACCTCCCGCGGGTCGGCGATCTCGCCCTTCAGGGCGGAGGCGGCGACGGTCATGGGGCTGGCGAGGTAGATGAAGCTTTCCTTGTTGCCCATGCGCCCCTTGAAGTTACGGTTGGCAGTCGAGATGCAGGCCTCGCCGGGGGCGAGGATTCCCTCGTGGTTGCCCATGCAGGGACCGCATCCGGGGTTGGTGATGACGCAGCCGGCATCCATGAAAACATCGAGGAGCCCCTCGTTGAGAGCCTGGCGGTAGACCCTCCAGGAGGCCGGGATAACGATGGTCCGTACCGCCACTTCCTTGCCCTTCAGGATTCCCGCGGCCAGGCGCAGGTCTTCGATCCGGGCGTTGGTGCAGCTGCCCAGGAAGGCCTGGTGGATCTTCGTGCCCTTTACGGCGTCGATGGGAGCCCAGTTGTCGACGGTGTGGGGCTTGGCGACGCAGGGGACCAGGTCGGCCAGGTCGTAGGTCAGTTCCTTGGCGTAGACGGCGTCGTCGTCGGCCCAGATCGCTTCCCACTCGGACGTCTTCTGGATGCCCTTGATGGCCTCGAGGACCTTCTTGTCCGGCGGGCAGACGGCATTCTTCGCGCCCATCTCGATGCCCATGTTGCAGAGGGTCATCCGCTCGGCGATCGTCATTTCCTCGATGGCCGGGCCGTGGAACTCGACGGACATGTAATCGGCGCCGTCAGCCTTGATGTCGCCGATGATCTTGAGGATCAGGTCCTTGGCGGACACGCCCTTGTTGAACTTCCCCTTGACCGTGATCTTCAGGGATTCGGGAACCCGGAACCAGATCTTGCCGGTGGCCCAGGCCGCGGCCATCTCGCTGCGGCCGATGCCGGTGGAGAAGGCGCCGTAGGCCCCGTAGGTGCAGGTGTGGCTGTCGCTGCCGATCATGATGAGCCCGGGGAGCGCGAAGCCCTCCTCGCACATCTTCTGGTGGCAGACGCCGCCCTTGCTGGTGACGTCGTAGAAGTGGGGGATTCCCTGTTCTTCCACGAATTCCCTGATTTCCTTGTGGTTGATCGCGTGCTCGTCCGTCGGGGCCGGGATCGCATGGTCAAGGATGAAGACCAGGTGATCCGGCTTCCAGACCTTGGGAACGCCGATCTTCTTGAAGGTCTTGGCGATCGGGGCGGCGTTGTCGTGGCTCATGCAGAAATGGGGTTCGACCGTGACGACATCTCCCGCTTTGACCGCGTAACCCGCTGCCTTGCCCAGCACCTTCTCAGCAAACGTCATGCCCATGAGTCGTCCGCCTCCCTACTTTTTGGCCGCCTGGGCCTTGAGGTACTCGATCAGGCCTCCGCTGGCCATGATGTCCTTCTCGAGGTCCGTGACCGCGTCTCCCTTGAAGGTGTTCCCGTTGGTCACGTCCTTGATCTCGCCCGTGGCGATGTTCACTTCCAGGTCGTCGCCGTCCTTGATCTTGCCTTCCTTGATGGCGTCGCTCAGGCCGTTGACGAAGAGCACCGGGTAGCCGTTGTTGATCGCGTTGCGGTAGTAGATGCGGGCGAAGGATTCGGCCAGCACGACGGGGATGCCCAGTTCCTTCAGGCAGTAGACGGCATGCTCGCGGCTGGAGCCGCAGCCGAAGTTCCGCCCGGCCACGACGAAATCGCCGGGCTTGGCTTCCTTGGCGAACTTCTCCTTGCCGGGGTAGTACTCGAAGGAGAACTGCGCCATCTTCTTCGGGTCCGTCTCGGCGAGGTACTTGTTGTGGTAGATAAGGTCCGTGTCGACGTCGTCGGTGAAGACCCAGGCTTTTCCGCGCAGGACGCTCTGTTCCATGGTCTGTCCCTCCTTAAACCACTGGGGCCTACTTCAGGATGTCCCGCGGGTCGGTGAGGACGCCCTTCACCGCGGAGGCCATCGCCGTCATGGGGCTGACAAGGTACGTGTGGCTTCCCTTGCCCACCTTGCCGATGAAGTTCCGGTTCGTGGTGGAGACCCCCACGTCGCCGCCCGGGAGCACGCCGTAGTGCTCGGCGGTGCAGAGGCTGCAGGTCGGGTTCGTGAAGATGACCCCGGCTTCCAGGAACTTCTGGATGAATCCCGCCTCCGCGCACTGTTTCATGACCTCGCGGGTGCTGGGGGTGATGATGGTGCGCACGCTGTCGCTGACCTGGAAGCCGGAGAGCTTCAGGATCTCGAAAGCGGCGGCGATGTCCTCGAACCGGCCGTTGGAGCAGGAGCCGATGTGGACCTGGTCGATGTGGGCTCCTGCTGCCTCTCGGACCGTCTTCACGTTGTCCGGGGCGTCGGGGCAGGAGGCCATCGGCTCGAGGTTCGTCACGTCGAAGTGCAGGTCGTCGCTGTAAACGGCGTCCGGATCGGCCTTCATGGCCTGGACCCGATCCAGGACTTCCGTTCCGGCTCTCTTGACCAGCCAGTCCAGGACCTCGCCGTTCGGCATGATGAGCCCCACCTTGCCGCTCATCTCGGTCACCATGGAGCACAGGGTGATGCGGTCGGCCAGGGAGCTCTTTTCGATGGTGTCGCCGTAGAATTCGACGGCCTTGAAGAACATGCCGTCGGCCCCGAGCTTGCCCACCAGGAAGGTGAGGAAGTCGCGCATGCAGACGCCCTTCGCGAAGGACCCGGTGGCCGTGATCTTCATGGTCTCGGGAACGCGGAACCAGAGGGTCCCGTTGATCCATGAAGCGACGATGTCCGTGTTGCCCACGCCCGAGGCGAAGGCGCCGACGCCGCCCAGCAGGTTCATGTGGCTGTCGGTCCCGAGAATGACGTCACCGGGCTTCACGAGGCCGTGCTCGAGGAGGACATGCTGGCCGATGCCCCAGTTGACGTCGAAGACCTTGGAGATGCCCTGGCGCTTGGCAAAATCACGGATGATCTTCTGGTTGTTGGCTACCTTCTCGGCGTGTGCCGGGGCCTGGAGGTCAAAGGTGAAGGCGATCTTGTCGGGATCCCAGACCTTGGCCTTGTCCGTCACCTCGTCGAACTGCAGGACACAGTTCGGGCCGCCGAAATCGCGGGCCGTGGAAAGGTCGATGTTGCACCAGACCCGGTCCCCTACCTGGACTTCCTTGCCGGAAGCCCTCTGGATGATCTTTTGGATCATCGTTTTGCCCATGGCGTTACACCTCCCGTAAAAATTGGTGGGGAAAAGGCTACTTCATGCCCAGGAACGACTTGATGGTTTCGAAGTTGACGAAGTCGGCCTTGTTGACCACGACGCCCTCGGGGCTCCTGAGGGTTCCGTCGCCTTCGTGGGCATGGTTGGCGATGATGTGGCCGATCTCGCTGGAAACGCCGTTGCGCAGTGCCAAAACTGTTCCGGAGAAGGGGTGGCGGAGGTCCTTGCCCATCCTGGACTTCACGGTCGAGCCGTCCGGGGCCTTCTCGTACTCGACGAGCTTGCCCACGTCGTGGAGGATGGCCCCCGCCATGAGCTTGTCATGGTCCAGCTGGAATCCGCCTTCGTCCTTGTAGAGGGCGTTGAACTCCTCGTAGACCCTCTTGCAGACGCGGGTGACTCCCCGGGTATGGGTCAGGTAGGAGGCCGGGCAGTTGGGAATGAGCAGGGTGAACGGGATCTTCGTCATGTCCTCGGGTTCCCAGCCGCCGGTTTTCAGGGCGTCCACGTACGTGTCGATGACCTGCTCGCGCAGTTTCGGGTCCGTGATCCAGTTGATTTCCGGAAGCAGTTCCACGATTTTCTCTCTCATGTTTCTTCCCTCCCGTGTCTTGTTTTGGAACAAAGGATCATCCCTGGTCTTCCAGGGAGATACTTTCCTGCAGGGTGTGGTAGACCCGCTCGATGTGGGTCGCCGCGATCTTCGATGCCAGTTTTGCGTCGTGGTCTACGATGGCGGTGTAGAGGCCGGAGTGCTCCTTCAGGAAGGCCTCTTTGTCTGTCAGGCGGCTGTAGATCCGGTCGTGGGCGGCCATGATGAGATTGAAGGTCATCTTCACGATGTTCACGAAGATGAAATTATGGGTCGACTCGGCCAGGGCCAGGTGGAAGTCGAAATCGGTCTGGGCCCGGTGCGTGGTCGACTCCAGGTTTTGCTCGGTTCGGGAAAGGATGCGGCGGAGCTTGGTGAGATCGGAAGGAAGGGCTCTCTTGGCGGCTTCGCCCGCTATGGCCGGGTCGATGATCCGCCTGGCTTCCATGAGTTCAAGGACGGCGGCGCCTTCGAGCGGGATGTTCCGGGATTCCCCGGTCTCCGTGACCGGCCTGCGGACGAAACGGCCCTTGCCGGGGACGCTTTCGATGAGGCCGATCAGCTCGAGGACACGGAAGGCTTCCCTCAGCGAGCTGCGGCTCACGCCGAGGTCCTCCATCATCTGCCGTTCCGGGGGAAGAGGGTCGCCGGGGCGGAGTTCCCCCCGCGAAATGAGGTCTTTCAGTTCCTCCACGACTTTTTCGTAGATCCGGGTAGGTTTGACTTTCCTGGTTTCCATCGGAACCCTCCTAGCGTGGACCACCCAGTGCACTTATAACCTCGGGATAGAAAAAGCACAAGGGGGTTTGGCGCGTCTGAATATTAAGATATTTTGCAGTCAATTCGCGTCAATCGAAGGGTATTTAAGCCGAAAAGGATCAATGGGTCAGACCAAATGGCGGATGGGGTAGGCTACTGTTCAGACCGGACTGTCCAATTCTAACCGTGCCGCCTGGTCGCGGCAAGAGGGGAAAGTAGGGCCGAGGTCCTTTTCTCGCATCCGTAAAAAGGCCCTTGTTTGACCTGGGGGCGGCACGGTATATGATAAAAAGCTTCACGGAAACCAATCCGAAGGGGGAAAAACTTTTGAACTGGAAGAAGACGGCGGTCCCGCTCCTGTTGTCCTTTTCCCTGGTCCTGGCGTTCTCCGGGAGTTTGCTGGCCGCCCCGGCCAAGCCTGCATTGAGGAAGCCTGAGCCCGTGGCTCCTGTCTCCGCCGCCAAGCTGCCCGGCGGTTCGGAAGGGCGGGAGGCTTTTTTCGTCACCTTGGACTGGGTCAAGGACAATGCCCGGGGTGTGGTTCTTCTCGATGCCCGACCCGCCTCCCTATACAACGGTGGGCACATCCCCGGGGCCGTCAACGCGGAATGGCAATCCTTCAGTTCGATGAAGGGGCTTCCCGGGAGCCGGGGATGGGCGACCCTGCTGGCCCCGAAATCGCTCGCGGCTCGCATCGGGGCCCTTGGAATCGACGGGTCCCGGCCGGTCATCGTCTACGGGGAGCCGGGAAGCTGGGGACAGGAGGGGTTTGTCGCGCTGACCCTTAGAATGGCCGGTGTGCCGGGGGTCCGCGTCCTCGACGGAGGATGGCCGGCCTGGCGCGCGGCGGGGCTTCCCGTTACGAAGGAATACCCCAAGGTCCGTCCCGCCAACTTCCAGATCAAGGTTTTCCGGGACGAGCTGAGGGCGACGGTCGAACATATCCGGGAGAGGATGGGTACCGCAAAGCTGCTGGACGTAAGGACCCTGGAGGAATACCGCGGGGCCCGCTACTTCAGCGAGAAGAGGGGCGGCCATATTCCGGGCGCGATCCTCGTTCCCTACAACCAGCTTGTGGGCAGGGACGGCATCCTGCTGCCCGAAACGGACCTCAGGGCGCTGTTCGAGAAAGCGGGAATCCGGCCGGAGGACGAGATCATCGCTTACGACACCGCAGGCGTGCGGTCGGCCTACACGACGTGGGTGCTTCTCATGCTGGGCTACCCGAAGGTGAGGGTTTACGATGCCTCCTTCCACGAATGGGCAGGGATCCCGGAACTTTCAGTCGAGACCGGGGATCCTGGGGAGCTTCCCGTCCTCACGGCCTCGGGCCATACCGGGACGCAACCGGTGCCCGCTGTTGTCCCGCCTGCTTCGAGTGAAGCGCCTGCCGCTTCGGAGGATACAAAGCCGCAGATTCAGCAACCGGCTCCCGTTGTCGTCCAGCCTGTTTCGAAAGACGTCCAGCCCTCTTCGGGGGAGGCGAAGCCTCAAGTGCTGAAACCGATCCCGATCGCCGTCCAGCCTGTCCAGCAGGCTGTTTCCTCCCCGGACGCGACGGCGGTTCCGTCGGCGGCACAGGGGAAACCCGCTCCGGCTGCTGCCAGGATCGTTGCTCTCCGGTGGAACAGGGAGGGCAAAACGGTCCGGGCCGTCATCGACGTGGACAAGGTTGCCGAACCCCGGGTCCTCGTGAAGCCGAACCTGGTGGAGCTTGCCTTCGGGGCGATTCCGGCGGCTTCTCTGACGGGACTTCCTTCCCCCTACGAAAAGGATGTTTCGGTGGTGCTGATCGAATCCGGGACCCAGTCCACCCTGAAGTTTTCGCACAAGGCCAAGGGGGTCAAGCATTTCCAGCTGGAAAATCCTTACCGGTACGTGGTCGATTTCCAGTTCTGAGGAGGGCATGACATGACATTCCGGGTCATCGAGGAGGGAAACGGATCCTTCGAGAGCGACAGGCCCATGAACGGCCTGGACGTCCTTTCGAGGGACGGCCGGAAAATGCGCAGCATCGTGGCCTGGCGGGTCAACCGCTACCTTCGCCCTCTTTCCTGGGAGGTTTCGGAGGATTGTTCGGTTTCGTTCGTGGACACCTCCTGCTTCGAGGGCAAGGAAGTTTACCGGCGCACGCTCACCTTCCTCCTTGTCCTGGCCTGCCGGAAGGCGCTGGGCCGGGAAGTGGTGGTCCGGCACTCCCTGAGTGACGGTTACTATTGCGAAACGCCGGGCGAAGCCCTTGCTTCCTCCCAAGTGGAGGCTGTGCGCAGGGAGATTTTGGACCTGGTTGCCCGCGATCTGCCCGTCACCCGCGAGGTCCTTTCCCTGGACCGTGCGCGGACGCTTTTCGAGAACCAGGGGAATAGGGACAAGGCCGAGCTGTTGAGATGGATCGGGAACGACCCGGTCGAAACCTACCGGATCGGTGACCGGAGCGGATTTTTCTATGGGCCGCTGGCTCCTTCGACCGGGTCAGTGGAGGTTTTCGACCTGGTTCCCCATGCTCCCGGGATGGTCCTCAGGTTCCCCACCGTGGCCTACCCGGCCCAGCTGCCGCCGTTCCAACCGCCGCGGCGCCTTTCCGATGTCTTTCTCGAATACGCCGGTTGGCTCGACATCCTCGGGATCAGCACGATGGAAAGCCTTCACCGGGCTGTGGCGTCCGGCAGGTCGACAGACCTCGTCCTGGTCTCGGAAGCCCTCCATTCGCAGCGCCTGAACCGGATCGCCGAAGATGTCGTATCGCGCGAGAGGTGCCGACTGGTCTGCATCGCTGGGCCTTCCGGTTCGGGGAAGACCACCACGTCCCACAGGCTTGCCGTCCAGCTGGCGGTCTGCGGGAAGCGTTCGAAGATCCTGGCCATGGACGACTATTTCCTCGAGCGGAGCAAGACCCCAAGGGATGCGGAGGGCAACTACGACTTCGAGTCGATCGAAGCGCTCGACCTGGACTTGTTGAATAGACACATCGCCGATCTCCTGGAAGGCAAGGCTGTCATGCCTCCCCGTTTCGATTTCCTGAACGGGACGCGGGAGCCCGGTGTCGAACTACGGCTGGAGAAGGGCGAAATCCTGGTCATCGAGGGCATTCACGGCCTGAACGACCAGGTGGGGCGAGAAATCCCCGACCCGGAGAAGTTCCGGGTCTACCTGTCTCCCCTCACGGGTGTCAACCTGGACCGGCACAACCGCACCAGCACGACCGACAACCGCCTCTTGCGGCGCCTGGTCCGGGACTACCGCACAAGGGGGAAGAAGCCCGAGGCGACCCTGCTGCAGTGGCCTTCGGTGATCCGGGGGGCTACGCGCCATATTTTCCCCTACCAGGAGAAATCCGACGCAATGTTCAATTCGGCGCTTGTCTACGAACTCTCGGTCCTGAAGGGGTATGCCGAGCCCCTCCTCAGGACGGTGAGGGAGGAATCCGCCGTGTTCGGGGAAGCGGCCCGTCTTTTGGACCTGCTCCGTTACGCGCCCTTCATCCCTGCGGACAACGTGCCGAACAATTCCATCCTGAGGGAATTCATCGGGGGAAGCTGTTTCCGGGTCTGACCGTTTTTCACGAGAAAGGGCTGGGGGCCGCCCGGCCCCCAGCCCTTTCTTTCAGCTACAGTGCAACGGGATTGCAAAGGTTCCCGGCCTCTTTGGCCACCCTCCCGCAGTTCGCGCAGACGAATTTCCCATCCTTGACGAGCTCGACGTACTTGTCGAGTTCCGCTTCGACCATCCCCATGTTCTGGTAGTAGCAGAGGTGGTTCTCGTGGTCCGGATGCGGCCAGCCCAGCTTTGACATGGACATCCCTCCCGAGTTTTTTTCTGATGCCCATTCATTATATTGTCTTGACAGAACAAAGCCAAGTTAGAAGGAAATCTACCACCCGCCGCCGCCGCCCCCGCCACCTCCTCCTCCCGAACCGCCCCCGCCGCCGCCTCCTCCGCCGAAGCCCGATCGGCTACCGGGTGCGACAGACGCCTGGGAGATGGCACCGGACAGGCCGGAGCCGAAATTAGAGGCGAACGCTCCGGCGTTGAAGCCGCGAAGGGCGTTTCCCATGTACCAGGAAGGATGGTATCCGCCCCTCCAGGTTTCCGGTGCGGTCCCTTCAGCCGCCATGCGAGCGAAGACTTCGGAAAACTGCTCCGACCACTCCTGTTCCACATCCAGGGCCAGGGCATAGGGAAGGAACCGCTCGAACAGCTCGGGGGTGCGGTCCGGCGGGTTCAGCCGGTTAAGCCGGTCGGCTTCCGCGACCGAAAGATAGAGGCGGAACCCCTCGATTTCATCCATGGCCTGCCGTCCGAAGGGAGTCCGGGCTTTCAGCAGCCAGGCGAAGAGGACGTTCGACAAAACCAGGAGGACCACGACCGCGAGAAGGCTCCAGGAAACGATTCCCGCCAGACCCCTGCCCATCAGGCTCATGGCCGAGCCGACCGGCACGAGGAACACGAGCATGGCAAGAAGGCCGACCAGGGAGCGGATTCGTCGCGGGCCGTTCTTCACCGCCTTCGCCTGCTTCACGATGCCCCCGACGAAGGCCAGCCCGAAAAGGGTCAGCAGGGGGAACACGAACGCATACGCCACGTCGACGGGGAGGTTTCCTGCATCGGGGTCGAGCATGACGCCCAGGACCAGGGAGAGGATCGTCAAAAGAACGCCGAACACGAAAAAGCCGGTGTTCCGGACGAATGTTTTCCGGTAATAGCGGTTCCTCAGAAGATCCTTTAGGGCGGTTACGGCTCCGCTGATGGCGACGTGGTTCGCCTGGTTCACGGCGAGGGTTTCGTGAAGGCCGATGAGGGGATGGGCGACGACGCGCTCTTCCGCGTCCAGGGAATCGAAATCCGGCTTCGGACCGCGCCGCAGGAAGTAGGTGTCCCCGTCCTGCTCGATGGTCAGGACTCCCTTCACCGCTGCGTTGAGGAGGGTGGCCGTGAAGCACCGGTCATCGTATCCCATCCGGTAAAGATACCGGACCCCTCCTGGTGTGAACCCCTCGGGCGGGGAGAAGCGGGGGATGATCGTCCCGGGACGGGGGTCTCTCCCGTAGCGGAACCATACGAGGAAATAGTAGAGAAGGAGAACGGCGAGACCGGCATACAAGGCCAATCGGCCGGCGTTGTCCCGGATCATCCAGGTGAGCTTGTCGGACCGGGAGGGCTCCGTAACGATGCCCTTCGGCCATCCCGCCACGATGGAAAAACCCTCCCCCGGGTAGAGGGTGCGCGTCGTGACGAACCGGGGCGGGCCGCCGGGTTCCTGCAGGATCCGGAAATCCCGTCCCTTCTCGCCCATTCTCCCGGTAAAGGCTTCCGTCATCGTGACGCGGGCTGCATTCGGCAGGGAGACGACGCACCAGGCCGAATCGATCGGCCATTGCCAGCCGTTGCCCGTCACGTTCCAGTAAAGCTCGTCATGGTCCTGGAAAAAACCGATCTGGCGGGCTGTCCGGTACACCAGGATGTAAACGTGATCTCCGGGTGCAAGAAAACGATCGGGGTTGCCGATCCTGACCCTTTTGCCGTTCGACAGGGACTGGACGCTGAAGGGCTCAGGCCTTCCGTCCCTCAGGACGGACGCCACCTCGAAGGGGACGATGACGGTGTGTCCTTCGGGGTCCCTGTAGGTCGTCGGGAAGTCACGGTAGATCCCGCGCCGGATGGTTTGCCCCTCAGCGCGGACCCGGATTGTCTCCGTGATTTCCAGGGAAGCGTCGGGCCTTACGCTCACCTCGCTTCCGTACTCCAGGACCCGTTCATCGGCCGCCGCGGCTTCGGGGAAAAGCCCGAGAAACAGCGCGCATAAAAGAGCGGCGGGCAGGATAAAGCGCCGGGGGCGGATCTTCATCCCGCAGTCCGCCTAGTTGAAACGAACCTGGGGAGCCTTCCGCTCTCCCGCGTCTTCCAGCTCGAAGAAATCCCCTTTGGTGAAACCGCTCAACCTGGCGATGAGGTTGCTGGGGAAACTGTCGACGAGGACGTTGTTCTCCCTAACGGTCCCGTTGTAATACCGGCGGGCCATCTGGATCTGGTCTTCGATCTCCGAGAGGCTCTTCTGGAGGTCGAGGAAGTTCGTGTTGGCCTTCAGTTCCGGGTAGGCTTCCGCGACGGCGAAAAGAGTCCGCAGGGATGCGGTCAGGGCCGTCTCGGCGGCGGCCTGTTCTTTGACCGTCCCGGCGCTGACGGATTGTGCCCTGCACAATGCGACCTTTTCGAACAGTTCCTTCTCGTGTGTCGCGTAGCCCTTGACGGTTTCGACGAGGTTCGGGATCAGGTCCACCCGCCGCTTGAGCTGGACATCGATTCCGCTCCAGGCTTCGGCCATCATGTTCTTCAGGCGGATGAAGCGGTTGTAGGTGGAAACGGACCAGGCAAAGGCGAGTGCGACGACGGCGGCAAAAATTCCGATCATGAGCACGGCAATTCCCCCATTCGGGATAGAGATCGACTCCATTTTAGCCGAAGAATGTGGGTTGAACGCGGAAGTGATAGAATTGCAACCGGTTGAATGAAGGGGGCGTGCCGCATGAGGGTGACGATGGTCCAGGTGGCTTCCGAGGCTGGGGTTGACAAGGCAACGGTCAGCCGTGCCCTGAAGGGGGATTCGAGGATTTCCCTCGCGACGCGCCAGAAAGTCTGGGAAGCGGTGAAACGGCTGGGCTATGAACCGGATGCCATGGCGAAAGGGCTTTCAAGCAGCAAGAGCGGGATGGTCGCTGTCGTTTTCCGTTCCCTGTCTTCCGAGTGGGCCGGAAGCTTCATGTCCGGCATCGAGCGAGTCCTGGCAAAGGGCCGGGTGGATTTCATGGTTCGTTCGACGGGCGGTATGCCGGGAGCAAGGGAAAGTTTATTAAGGACGCTTTCGGCCCGCCGCGTAGACGGGCTTGTCTGGCTGGATCCCGAAATCCCGGGTTTGCCGGCTGTGCCGGTCGTGACGGTCGGCTTCCGCCTGCAAGGTGCCATGTCCGTTCTCATCGACCATGAAGAGGGAACCAGAAGGTTGCTCTCGCTGGCGAAAGATTGCCAGATCCGTTACCGGCCCGGTCCCGAAGCGCTTTTCCGCCCGATAGGCGAACGCCTCGGGGGAACCGCGGACGGAGATTGCCGTTCCGGCTGGGTGCTTTGCGACGGGGTTCCCCCCGAACCCGGAGAGCGGGCGGTCGTTGCCTGCGGGCTGGTTCCTTTTTGCAACCCGACGGGATTGCCCCTTCTCCTTTGGCCGGCCTTCGAAACCGGGGTGATCTCCGCTCGTCTCCTGGTGAACTCCATCAAGCGGCAGGAAAACCTGCCGGAAGTTGTCCTTGTGCCGCCGCGCCTGGAGATCCCGAACATGACGGAAGGGCGGGAATGAAATTGTCGGACATTTTGAGTTTAGTTATACAATATAAATAAACTGGTGTTGACTCCTTCCGGAACTTCTGGTATAAATACCCAGAGAAAGGGAACGGAGGGTAAAAGATGGATTTTTGCAGTGTCCCGGCCAGCCGAATGAGACGAGCGAGACGAAGCTTCGCGGGCGTTGATTGCGCGGACGCCGCAGGTTTCTTTTCGCGGCTTGTCGAGTTCGGAAACGGAGGGTTCGATATGTGGTTGAAGGACAGCAGGGGAAACTGGTACATGGCGGGACAGGAACTGATCGGCGGGGTTTGCGCGGCGGCCGGGAGCTGGGAGAAGGATACGGAAGGCGGCTGGATTTTCGTGAGCGCGCCCGTGAACAGCCTTGCCGGTGCGAAGGGAAACGTGCATTCCCCAGTGCATTCCATGGTTGCCCTCTAGGGGAACACGAAGGAATCCATAAGGCTTTTTAAGGGGTGGCACGCGCGGAAAGCGCGTTCCGCCCCTTTTTCTTTCCGTTATACTGACCGTAAATGCCGTACAGGAGAGTGGCTTCGGTGAAAACCGCCCGCGACAAGTTCCGCCTGGTTTCGATCGGTCTTTTCCTTGTTGTTGCCCTCGGGTTTGCCCTGGGGTTTTCCCTTGTTTCGGGGGATGTTCCGATTTCCGCGCGGGAGGTGTTTTCAATCCTCGCGACAGGCCCCGGCGAGCCCTCCCAGTCTTCCGAAGGCCTGGCACGCGCCGTCATCTGGCAGGTGCGGCTCCCGCGGGCCCTGACGGCCCTCGCGACCGGGGCCGGCCTGGCCGGTTGCGGAGTTCTTTTCCAGGCCCTCCTGATGAATCCCCTCGCCGAACCCTACACGCTGGGAGTGGCGTCCGGCGCGGCTTTCGGGGCGGCGGCTGCGATCTCCTTCCAGCTGCCTTTCCTGTCTTTATGGGCTTTTGCGGGCAGTCTTGGGGCTCTGGGGGTGGTCCTTGCCCTCGGTAGCCGGGGGGGCCTGAGGGAGCCCACGAGGATGATCCTCGCGGGAGTTGTCGTGGGGAGCATCCTGAGTGCGGCCATCGCTTTGCTGAAGGCTCTTTCGGGACAGATGATGGCGGCGATTGTCCTCTGGATCATGGGCAGCTTCTCCGGTTCCGATTGGGCAAGCACGGCCTGGTGCCTGCCTGCGGCGCTTTGCGTGGCGGGACTGGGCCTTGGGCTTCACAGGGATCTCGATATCGTGTCGTCGGGAAGTCCTGCGCTCTCACTCGGGGTGGACGAACCACGGCTGAGGTTTGGGCTGCTTTTGGTCTCGTCCCTGGCAACGGCGGTTTTCGTTTCGTTTTCAGGGGTTATCGGTTTCGTGGGCCTCGTTGTTCCCCACCTGGCCAGGATCTCCGCCGGGCCCAACCACATCAGGGTCCTTCCCCTCTCTTTCCTGGGCGGGGGGCTGCTGATGCTGATGGCCGACCAGCTGGCCCGGGGCCTTGCTGAGCTTCCGGTTGGGGTGATCACGGCTCTCGTGGGAGGGCCGATCTTCTGCCTGCTTCTCTGGAGGCGCGCCTGATGTTGGCCGCCCTGGGGATATCGGCCGGTTACGGGAACGAACCGGTTATCCGCGAACTCACGCTCACGGTGCGGCCGGGCGAGATCCTGGCTTTGCTGGGTCCCAACGGGAGCGGGAAAAGCACCCTTCTCTCGGCGCTTTGCGGGGTGGTGAAGACCGTGAGCGGGGAGGTCCTGCTCGAAGGGCTGCCGCTCTTCCGGATGGACCGAAGGAGCGTCTCGAGAAAGATCGCCTACGTTCCCCAGCAGTCCGCCTTCACGCAGGGATTCCGGGTCGAGGAGATCGTCCTGATGGGAAGGTCCTGTTGGCTTGGGCCCTTCGAAAGGCCGAAGGAGGAGGACAGGCGGAGGGTGGAAAGGGCGTTGGAGGCCATGGAACTGGTACAGGTCCGCGAGAAGCCTGTCACGGAGCTTTCGGGCGGTGAAACCCAGAGGGCCTGCCTTGCCAGGGCCCTGGCGCAGGACACGCCGATCTGCCTGTTCGACGAGCCAACCTCCTCCCTCGACCCGCGGCACGCGCTCCTGGTGATGGAACGGCTGGACCGGCTGGCCCGGGAGGGGAGGGGAGTCGTGGTCGCCCTTCACGATGTGAACCTGGCTTTCCGGTACGCCGCGAGAATGGCTTTCCTGAGGAAGGGGCGGCTTCTTGGCGAATTCTTGCCTGAGGAGGTCGACGGAAAGGTGCTCGAATCCGTTTTCGACGTCCGGTGGTCGTTCGTGGAAGGCTTGGGGAAAGGTCGGCTGGCCTTTCCCGCCTAAGGGAGGAACGAAAAGGCCGCGTTCAGGATGCCGCCTGCCGCAAACGCGGTGAGCAGCATGATGCCGAGACTTTTCACCGTGTCCCTTGCCCCCAGTTCTTTCCATAGGACGACGAAAGTGGCGATACAGGGAAAGGTCATGGAGAGGGTGACGGTTGCCACGACAAGCTGGTCTGCGGTGAGGCCAAGCGGGACGAGCATGCCCACTGCCACGTCCTTGCGGAGTATGCCCAGAAGGATGGCTCCGGCGGCCGACGCGGGAAGCCCGAGAACGGCGTTGAAGAGAGGGGCGGCAATCCGGGACAGGAAGCCGATGATGCCTGCCGTGGTCAGGAGGTTGGCAAGCAGGATGCCTCCGAGCACCAGGGGGGTCGCCTCGAGAAGAAAACCCCTGACCCGGAACCAGAGTTTCATGGCAAAGGCGTGGAGTGAAGGCATCCGGTAGGGCGGGATCTCGACGATCAGCTCGGGACTGAATCCCGGCAGCAGTTTGTGCATGAGCCGACCAAGGACCATCCAGGAAACGAAGAGAGACCCATAGACCAATAGAACGTAGCGTACCCCTATCTCTCCCAGCACACCGACGATCATGGCCTGGAGGGCCGCACAGGGAACCGCCACGGAGATGAGGGTGGCGGCGATGAACCTCTCCCGCTTCGACTCCAGCACACGTGTTGCCAGGATTCCCGGAACATTGCACCCGAGCCCGAGGAGCGTCGGGATGACGGCGTAGCCATGGATGCCGATCCGGTGAAGCAGGGCATCGAACAGGATGGCCAGCCGCGGGAGGTAGCCCGAGTCCTCTAGGAAACTGAGGACGGCATAGAAGGCCATGATGTAGGGGAGGACCATGACGAACTCGACATAGAGCCCGGTCGAGATCACGCCGAAACTCAGCTTGAAGTCGATTTGGCCGTCGAAGAGCGTCCCGATCAGGAGGGTGTGGAGAAAGGAGCCCGGGCCCAAAAGGTCCGACAGCCTCATGAGGACGGGCCGCACCGCCGCTTCGAAGAACGGGTCGAGGATCAGGGTGATGAGCCCCTCGCCGATTTCACGGACCGCGGTATAGCTCAGCGAGAGGACCGCAATGCCGATCAGGGCTCCCCAGAATTTGTGGACGCTTAAATCCTCCAGGCGGTCCCTCAGGGTATGGTGACGGTGAACGACCCGCTGGACCCGGCTGACGATCGCGCCGATCCGTTGCCAGCGTTCTTCCTTCGGGGTGGCCGAAAGGGGAGAGACCCTGGCTTCCCCGAGCCTTGCCACCAGCTCGCGGATTCCCTGCCCGGTGACGGCCACGGTCTGCACAACCGGCACCCCCAGTTCTTCCTGAAGCCTAGCCGGGTCGACAAGGACGCCGCGATGCCTCGCCTCGTCCACCATGTTGAGTGCCACGATCGACGGTATGCCCCTTTCGAGGACCTGTAGGGCCAGGACGAGATTTCTCTCGAGGGCGGTGGCGTCCAGCACGATAATGACCTTGTCTCCGCCCTCCTCGACCAGTTTCAGGGCGATTTCCTCCGCTTCGTTGGTCGGCTCCAGGGTATAGGCTCCGGGGACGTCCACCAGCCGGTAGCAGGTTCCCTCGGTCCGGAGGGTGCCCTCCATGAACCCGACGGTCGTCCCCGGGTAGTTCGAGGAGATCGCGTGAACACCCGTCAGGCGTGAAAAGAAGGCGCTCTTGCCCACGTTGGGGTTGCCGGTCAGCAGGATCCGCCGGGAACACTCCGCCGCGGCGGTTTCTTCGTGAGGGGAAGGCCTGATGCACCCGTCGCAGGCCGAGCAGCGGCCATCGCAGATGCCCATCAGGAGGCGGCACCGTCCCTTGACGCGACGTCGACGATCAGCCGGGAGGACACGCCGTGCCCGATCGCGATCTGTCTCTGGTCGAGAAGGATCGTCACGGGCCCCTGGAACGGCATACCGGATATTTTGGTGATCGCCTTGCCGGGATAGAGGCCAAGGGCTTCGAGCCTCTGGCCGCACTCGCCGGCCGGCATTTTGGCGATAATCGCCTGAGTCCCGTCTTCAACGGCATTTAAGGTCATCTTCATCGAAATCCCCGTCCCATTATTAGGCATGCCTAACATATAGCCGAGACCACGGCCTCTGTCAAGATGGAAGCCTCAGTGCATTCCGGTGATTGCCTTGAGCAGCATCGTGGCGTAGGAGCTCTTTGGCAGGAAGAAGCCGAGCGTGGCCCGGCTTTTCCCGGGATAGAGCTCATCCGGTTCGAAGCCGGAGAAGGAAAGGTTTTCCGGTTTTGCGACCGCCCTGCGCTGGAAGGACTTGAAAAAGGTCCTGCGGAACTCCCTCATGTTGAATTGGGCCCGGCGAACCTTCCGGCTTTCCAGGACCTCATCCATGATCCTGCGGACGCACTCATCGACCGGAGCCAATTTCCCGGCTTCCGTCGGGATGACCGCCGTTGCCAGGGGGTTGGCTCCTTCAGGCTCGAGGTTGCCGAAATGCAGGGTTGGGCCGGCCTTTCCGGGCAACTCGAAGGTTTCCCTACCGTAAAGAAGCACCAGCCTATTGAGGGTGGCGTTCCACAGGAAGGACTGGTAGGCGGAAAAAGCCATGGAGAGTTCTTCCCGCGGGATCGCGTTGAGCGCGCGGAGCAATCCCTGGCGGGAGGAGTCGCGTGCGAGAATCCGGGAGATTTCCCTCTCCTCCCGCGTTCTTGATAGGGAGGCCAGCTTTTCCCATTCCCCCCATGATTGCCGCCGCATGGCCTTGAGGGCTTTGAGCGGGGCGGGGTCTTCAGGGTGGACGGCGCAGAAGAAAAGCTGCAGGGCTCCCGAGTACTCTCCCCGGATCAGCCTTTCGGCCAAAAAGGCGCCGTCGGCAACGCCTCCGAAACGCTGGTCGTCGAAGTAATTCGCGAATCCCCACCGGTTCACCCTTTCCAGGCCCTTTTGGAGCGAACGGGTCTCGGCCTCCGAGAGATCCCGGACGGTGAGGAGAAAATCGTTGCCCAACAGGTGGAACGGCGAGAGGTAGTCCGAGGCGTACCCCTCGCGAGTGATCGAGACGTTCCGGGATTCGAAATCCAGGCGGTACCTTGAGGGAACCGACAGAAACTGCTCGGTCAGGGCATGCCGGTCCTTCTTGCCACCGTAGCCGACGGCCGTGAGAGGAACGCCGTTTGCCCGGGCGGCAGCGGAAATGGCGTCGCGGGTGTTCCACTCGCGCTTTCTCAGCCTGTAGATGGAGTAGGCTCCCGGAACGGCCGATAACGGCAGGTCCAGTCTTTCCGTCACCTGGAAGTCCTCGGGGAGGACCTTTATCTTCACGGCCGTCTCCTCCTTTTCATTCCAGCCTGAATACCACCGGGACAAGCAGGAGCCCCGGGGCGCCGGGCCGGAATTTCCAACGGCTTACCGCCGTCACTGCCGAACGGTCCAGGGCGGGGTGCCCGGAGGTCGACCTCACGGAGACCTCCAGGACCTTGCCCCCGGCGTCGATGCGCACTAGCAGGAGCACGGTTCCCGCTTCCCCTTTCCTGCGTGAGGCGAGCGGATAGAGCGGCGGAACCCGGGTAAGGATGTCGGGTTCCGCCGCCTCTCGGACAGCGGGGGGAGAATCCGGTGCGGGGGCTTCCGGTGTCCGCGGGACGGCACCCGGAAGGGCCCGTTGGTCCTTTAGGCCCGGTTCCCCTGCCAATTCTCCCGGGGCTTGCCCTGGTGGGGGCACGGCTTGCCTTGTAGCCGGCTTTTCCTGTCGCCGCGGAGTGAGGTCTTTCTTTGGCGAAGGTCCGCTCCCGGAAGGCGGACGAGGAGTGCCCGGCTGTCTTTCGGGAGCGGCGGGGAAGGCGGCGACCGATGGCAACATGACGAGGCGGGCTTTCAGGACCTTTGGAGGTACCGGGGCAGTCAGGCTTTCCCCGGGGAACATCAGCATGACGGCCGCATGGAGCAGCAGGCTCGCAAACAGGGGGAAAAGCCAATGTTTCAAGGGGCCTTCCCCCCGCCCAGGGCAAGCCCCACATCCTGCACCCCCCTGGTGCGCAAGGCCTCCAGGAAGGAGGCGACCGTCCCGTAAGGCACGTTGCGGTCGGCGGCGATGACAATGTCGCGGCCTGCCTTGTCCGCCTGCCGGGCCAGGATGAAGGCATCCTCCCTGGAGGTGCTTCTCCCTTCCCAGCGGATGTGTCCGTCGGAAAGGATCTCGATGACGGCGGGCCGGCCCCTCAGGATCGTCCCCTGTCCTGCGGGCAGGTTGACCGAAATCTGTCCCTGCAGGAGGGAGGCGGTCAGGACGAAAAAGAGGACCAGCATGAACAGGACGTCGATGAGAGGAGTCAGATCGAGGTCGGGCTGCAGTCTTCTACGGGACAAGGGGTTTCCCCCCCTTGCCCTTGTCGAGGGCTTCCGCCAGCAGGCGCGCGGCTTCCAGGACCCGAGGGCCCGGGTGGAAAAGCGAGTCCGATCGGACGGTGACCACGCTTCCGGTACGGGCCGCCCGTAGAGGAAGTCCCCTGAAAAGGGCGTCGAAGGTTTCGCGGGTCGTGGCCATTCCCTTTTCAGCCTGGGCCAGGACGACGATGTCCGGGTCCAGGGACAGCACGGTCTCTCGATCGACCTGGGGGAAGGAGAAAATGATCCGGTGGGCGGCGTTGGGGATTCCGAGGCGGGTCAGGACGTCCTGGATGTAGTTGGTCCTCCCGGCCACCGTCAGGGGATCGTGCCAGACGACGACGAGGACTGAAGGGACCCCGCCTGGGTGGGCGGCTTGAATCTGGCGCCGTGTCGATTCCAGCCCGGACCGGATCTTTCTCACTGCCCGGGCCGCCTGTTCCTTTCGCCCAAGCTCCCGCCCGAGGATCCCCAGGGCGGTGTCGACCTGGTCGAGGGAGCGGTGAAGGTCAAGCGAAAGGGTCCGGACGCCCATGCCGGAAAGGCGGGAGAGGGTCTGGCCATGGAAGGTTGATTCCCCGACGACGAGGGTCGGGCGGAAGGAGAGGATCCGCTCGATCGAGGGAGTCGCATACCCGCCGACTTTCGGGAGTTTCCTGACGGCGGGGGGATAATCGTCGTGTTCCGAGACGGCCACGACGGATCCCATGAGGCCGATGGCGTCGAGGGCTTCCGTAATGCTAGGGGCGAGGGAGACGATGCGCGCGGCAGGAGCCGCCCGGGCAGTTCCGTTCCAGCAGAAAAGGGCGAACGCGGCCAGGATGGGGAGGAGCTTTTTCATCGGTTCTTTCGGGCCTCCGTCTTCAACCCGCCCTGGAGGAGTTTCTCCCGGACCAGGAAATCGATGCCTCTGTGGAGGGTTTCCTCCTCGCTGTCGACCCTGGCGGAAAGAAACGTGTGGCAGAGGATCACGGGGACGGCCACCGACAGTCCGGCGACGGTCGTCAAGAGCGCCACCCAGATCCCCGAAGCCAGGTCGGCCATCCCTGCTCCCGAAACGGTGCTTCCGGAAACGCCGGGAAGGCCCCGAAAGGTGGAGACCATGCCGAGCACGGTTCCGAGGAGTCCCAGGAGGGGGGCTACACGGGCGATCGTGGCGAGCATCCCCAGTCCCTTTTCCCATCTGAACATCTCCCTGCGCAGCTGCTGTTCCATGAGGGTTTCCAGCGAATCCGGGTCGGCCTGCCAGTGGGCGACGGCGACCTCGAAAAGGCGGTGGAGCGAGCTGGAACCGGCCTTGACGATGGCAGTAGCGGCGGCTTCGTCACCCTCGTAGAGCGCTTTCCCCAAGGCGGTTTCCAGGACCATGGGGTCCGTGGAGGCACGGCGGAAAAAGAGCAGCCGCTCGATCACGATGGCAAACCCCAGGACGGAAACGGCGGCGATTACCGCCATAAGGGGGCCGCCCAGCTTGAAGGTGGTCAGGTCCATGGAACTCCCTCGCTTTCCCGAGTGCCTTTCGCGGCGTCATTATAGACGATACTCAGGCGGTGCGCGCGACGGGAACCGCCGCGCTTTCGAAGAGCTCGTAAAAGGTTTCGTGGCGCGATGTTTCCTCTTTAAGGGCCTCCAGGGAAAGAATCCAGAAGTCCAGGGGGGCTGAGGGGCCGATCAGGGCGTTTGAGACGGGGGCAAGCCAGCTGCCGATGCGCTTGGCCTCTTCCAGGGTGCGGGTGGCCCAGACCCACCAGGTGACCGAGGATTGCTCCTGCGTGTCGGTGTCGAAGCGCCCCGGCAGAAGGAACCTTCGCGCGTATTCCAGGAAGGGGCGCAGAGAGGAGAGGTCCCGGAACACCTCGCTGAGGAAGGCTTCAGCCCCGTCTTCTGCGGGCTCGGCCAGGCGGATCATCAGCCGGTCGGTGTTCAGCAGCCGGAGGGAATCGCCGGGGGCGGCCGCGTCCATGTAGTAGGCGTAATCGTAACGGTGCAGGAAGAGGACATCGAGAGAAAGCCGGCCTTGCGAGGCCTTGTTTTCGGCCGTCCAACCCATCAGCCGTTCCGAACCGGGGCAGGAGCCTTTCTCTTTGTTCCTGGGGAACGCGTCGGCAAAGGAAACCGCGAGGGGGTGCCTTTCGAGCGCCTGCAGTTCTTCCAGGCTGGTTGCGGCCGGGAGGGCGGGGAAGAAGGGAAGGGAAACGTTCGTCTTCGCGTCCTTGCTCCCCCAGGGGCTGTGGAAACCCTGGTCAAGGCGGAGGACGGTCTCCAGGGAAAAGAGGCTTCGGGCGGCGTCCGCGGGGGGATTCCCGGGGGTGGCTTCCAGGAAGGATTCTCCCGCCAGCTCGGCGAAGCGCGCCTTCCCCTGCCCCGTCAGGACATACCCCTCCGGTCCCTTTCTTTCGAGCAGCCCCATTCCCTCCAGGGTGCACAGCCCTGCGGGATCCTCTCCGGCGAGCCGCACGAGCGGAGCCGACCAACAGGGCCGGTCGGTGTCGAAAAGCAGCAGCAGGCCCGTTTCCTTCATCATTTCAATCACTCCTCCGCGTGATAGACTTTACGGCATGTGGTCCATCATCTTCTGGCTTGCCCTGTCTTCGGGGGCCCTAATCGAAACGGTCCTGGCTCTCGGCCAGTGGAGATGGCTCGACAGGATCGAACGAACCGTCCCTCCCGCCTTGGCCCCCCTCCTGCCCGAGGGTTACGGCTGGTGGCGCGGCGTCGCCTACGCACGGGAGCGGCTGCGCGTTTTTCTCGGCTCCCTTCTTACCCGGTATGCGGGCCTCGCCCTGATCGTCGGTGCCGGAGGGCTGGCCGGGATGACCCGGTTTGCCGAAAGGTTTTTTCCCGGACCGGCCGGTGCGGGATTCGCGCTTGGGGCCCTTATGGCCGCTGCCCTTTCCCTTCTCGACCTCCCCTGGGAACTTTACGGCACCTTCAGCGTGGAAAACCGCTTTGGCTTCAACCGTTCCTCCCTGGGCCTCTTCCTGCGCGACACCTTCCTGAGGGTCTTCCTTTCCGCCGGCCTCGCCGGCTTCCTCGCGGCCCTGGCCGCCTTCCTGGTCAGCCGCACGTACGGTTTTGCCCTGGCCCTCGCGGGGATAGCGGTTTTCGACGTCGTCGTGGCGTTCCTTTTCCCCGGCCTCGTGCTGCCGCTCTTTTACCGGCTGCGTCCCCTTCCGGACGGACCCCTGAAAACGAGGATCGAATCCCTTCTGGAGCGGACCGGCGTTCCGGTTTCGGCCCTGTTCGTCGCCGACGGGAGCCGCCGTTCCACTCGCAGCAACGCCTTTTTCGCCGGGCTCGGGCGTACCCGTCGGGTCGTGCTTTTCGATACCCTGGTAGAAGGTTTCCCTGATGACGAGGCCGCCGCGGTCGTTGCCCACGAGATCGGGCATTGGCAAAGGGGACACGTCACAGCCGGGATCGGGCTTCTGTTCGCCATCCAGTCGACGCTTGTCCTCTTCGCCGCCCTTGCGTGGCGGGAAGGCGGATTGACAGGGGCCTTCGGCCTTCCCGCCACGCCCGAAACCTTCGTCGTCATGGCTGCCCTTTATTGGGGTTCCATCTCGGCGCTTTTCCTCCAGCCCCTTCTGTCGGCGTCTTCGAGGCGGCATGAATTCGAGGCGGATCGCTACGCCGCCGCGCTCGAAGGGCCGGAAGCGCTGGTCCGGGCGCTCGCCCGCCTCGCGACGGACAGCCTGGCCTGGACCCCATCCGAACCCCGGTTTTCAGCCTGGTACGCGACGCATCCCTCGGTGGGAGAGCGCATCCTCGCCCTCAGGAGCCAGAGTCCCCCTCAGGTCAACGGAAAATGAGGGCCCGGTCCGCCGGGTAGGTCAGCCGGTATTTGAGGGACAGTTTCTTCGTCTCTCCCGGTGCAAGCGTCAAATCCCAGGTGAGGATTCCCCGGTCGTCCTGTTTCGAGGGCTTCGGGTCCAGCGCCAGCACCTCGACCTTGATCTTGTCCTGTGCGCTGACCGGGACGCGGTCCAGCACCTTCACGGCGGTTTGCGTTCCCATCCCGTTGGTCACCGAAAGGGTGAAGGCCTTTTCAAGCCTGCCGCGTCCCCAGGTTGTTCCCTCGCGGGGGACGGCCTCCTCCAGCGAGGAGGTGACGAGGGGAACCCGCCCGAAAGCGAGCTTCAGGCTCTCTCCGCGGCCCATCGTCCCGATGAGGGCCCTCCCCGAGGGGGACCCGTCCATCGAAAGTTCAGCGGGTCCAGGGAGCAGGGCGCGGTCGAGGGCCTTGATCTCGGCGGTCAGCCAGGCTTCCCGCTCCAGGGCCGGGATGACCACGACGCCGGTCTCGGAGGGAAGGCTGAACGAGGCAACGGAAATCCGAGAGGGAGTTCCCTCCCCGGAAACCCGGCCGCGGGTTTTCAATGCGAGATCGGTGAGCGTTTCCTCCTGGACCGTCTCGCCGGCCTTGTCGGGGACCGCGGCCTCTTTCATCATCATGATGCCGTCGCTCCTCTGCCGCTCCTGCCGGAAGTCGGCGATCAGCGGAGGCAGCTCGGGCGCGGTCATGGTCCGTCTCGGCTGGACGGTGTGGAGGATGATCTCACCGTCCCAGTCAAATCCCGTTTTCTGCTGGACGAGGGCTTCCTGGCCGAAAGACACCTTCCCCGTCCTTGCGGCCAGGTCCAGGGCATAGCGTGTGTTCCAGGAGGCGTGGGGAGTCCAGAGAACGAGCCGGAGGCTTCCCGCTCCCGATGTCTTGACCCGTACCCGTAGCGCGGCATCGGGTTCGGGAGGCATCTTGCCGGAAAGCTCCGTTTCAAGGCGGGAAAATTCCGCCTTAGCCTTATCAAGGGCCCGGGCATTATCGCGGATTTCCTTCTCCGCCTGTTCACGCCGTTTCGCCGCGGTGTCCAGGAATTTCAGCAGGTCCTGGGGTTTCCAGCTTGAAGGAACCGGGTCCTGGAGATGTTTCGAGGTTTGCTGAAGCGAAGCCGCCCTGGATTCGAGACGATCCACTTCCAGTCTGGCGTTCTTCACCCTCGCATCCAGTCCGGCGAGAGCGGGAGGAACCCATCCCGTCCTCTGGATCCGGCTTGTTTCAACCGAAAGGATGCGGGCTCCCCGGCCGAGGACGCGGATGGAATCCTCCTCGAAGGACATCGGCAGGTCGAAGGTCGTTTCGGGGCGGGCGGGCGCTTCCAGGACCACCCTTGCCCCTCGCGGGTAGACGTCGGCGATTTTCACTGCCGCCTCCTGGCCATAGCCCGGAGCGGCCCAGGCGGCCATGAGCCAGAAGGCCAGGACGACACACGATCTTTTCAAGAGGATCACCTCCCATTCCATAATCATACCGGATGACCGTCATCCCGCTATAATGATGCCGGACGACGGCTTCGCTTTCCTTGAGCCTGAAGGAGGAGGAATCGCCATGCTGGGTTGTGGAATCATCGGTCTGCCCCTGAGCGGGAAAACGACCGTTTTCAACGTCATTACCGGGTCCGGGGCGGAAGTGAAGCCCTATGCGGGAGGCCGGACGGATCCCAACAGGGCCATCGTCGAGGTGCCGGACGATCGGATCGAGAAACTGACGGAACTCTTCAAGCCAAAGAAGCGGACTCCAGCCCTCGTGGAGTTCGTGGACCTTGCGGGTCTTTCCAGGGACGCCTCGAGGGGCGCCGGCCTGGGGAACGCCTTCCTTTCATTCGTAGCCGAAGCGGATGCCCTCGTGCACGTGCTCAGGGCCTTCGACAACCCGGAGGTCCCGCACCCGGAGGAAACCATCGACCCCCTGAGGGACTGGAACATCGTCGAAACGGAACTGATCCTCCGGGACCTTGGGGTGACCGAGACCCGGCTCAACCGGCTTGCCGCCAAGAAACGCCTTCTTCCGGAGGAGCAGACAGAGGCGGACCTGCTGAAAATCTGCCAGGAACACCTGCTGGAAGAACGCCCCCTGAGGGACCTTCCCCTTGGAGAAGACCAGCTTCGCCTTCTCCGCGGGTTCACCTTCGTCTCCCTCAAGCCGGAACTGGTGGTGCTGAACCTCGACGAAACCCAGGTCAGGGACGATTCCATCCCCGGCCTGGCCGACCTGGAGGCCCTCTGCGAAACCCGCGGCATGCCCCTCGTGCGGGTCTACGGCCGGATGGAGATGGAGCTTGCTTCCCTTTCGGCGGATGAACAGGCGGAATTCATGGCTGAACTGAAGGTGGAGGAGACGGGCCGCAAACGGCTGGTCTACGGGGCGTACGGCCTTTTGGGGCTTTTGTCCTTCTTCACGGTGGGGCCCGACGAGGTCCGGGCCTGGACCCTGAAAAACCGGGCCACAGCGGTCGAAGCGGCCGGAACGATTCACTCCGACCTGGCCAGGGGCTTCATCCGGGCCCAGGTGGTCAACTACGAGGAATTCATGAAGCACGGCGGCAGTTTCGCGGCCTGCCGGGAAGCCGGGGTTCTCCGCCTCGAGGGGAAGGATTATCCGGTCAGGGACGGGGATATCCTGGAAATCCGCTTCAACGTTTGAATTTAGGGGTGGTTTCATGTCCAACCTTCATGTCCTGGTCCTGGCCGGGGGTAGCGGAACCCGCCTCTGGCCGCTTTCTCGCGAAGAGTTGCCGAAGCAGTTCCTTCCGCTGGTGGGGGAACGGACCCTCCTGCAGGAAACGGTGCTCCGGCTGGTTCCCCTTGCTTCGGCCCGTTCGGTCAGGGTGGTCGCGGGCCGCGAGTGGCAAGCCCTCGTGAGGCACCAGGTCCGGGGGATCCTCCCCCGGAATGGAGATCCCGTCATCATCGAGCCGTTCGGGCGGAACACCTGCCCCGCGATCGCGCTGGGATTGGCCGCCCTGAGGGAAACGGCTTCCGCTTCGGAGGACGATATCGTCCTGGTTTGCCCGAGCGACCACCTGATCCGTGACGGGGACGCCTTCGGCCGCGCTGTCCGGATCGCGATCGGCGCTGCCGAGAAGGATGCCCTCGTCACCTTCGGGATTGTCCCGGACCGTCCGGAAACGGGCTACGGGTACATGGAATGCGGCCCGGAGGATGACCCCGGCGGCGTCAGGCCCGTCCTTCGCTTCGTGGAAAAGCCTTCCCTCGAAACGGCGCAGGAATACCTCGAAAGCGGACGTTACCTCTGGAACGGGGGCATGTTCTGTTTCCGGCTCGGCAGGATGGCTTCGGACCTCAAGCGCCATGTCCCCGAGGTCGGGGCTCTCTGCGAGGCGGGGCTCGAAGCCCTTCTCGGGGGGTTCGAATCCCTTCCGCCGGTTTCGATCGACTATGCCGTCATGGAGAAGGCGGATCGAGTGGCGGCGGTTCCCCTGGAGGCAGGATGGTCGGACGTCGGAAGCTGGGATGCCGTCTATAGTGCCCTGCCCATGGACGAACGCGGAAACGCCCTCAAGGGGAACGTCCGGCTGATCGGGGGCAGGGACAGCCTTCTTTACGGGAACCACCGGCTGATTTTCGGCGTTGACCTTCACGATATGCTCGTGGTCGATACGCCCGACGCCCTTTTCGTCGCGCCCAGGGGCAGTTCCCAGAAAGTCCGGGAAGTGGTCCGGGAACTGAAAGAGGAGGGACGGAGAGAGGTCGTGGAAGCACCGGTCAATGCCCGTCCCTGGGGAACCTACGAGACCCTGAAGCAGGCGGACCGGTACAAGATCAAGCGGATCGTCGTCGAGCCCGGGGCCCGGCTGAGCCTGCAATACCACCATCACCGAAGCGAACACTGGGTCGTGGTCAGGGGGACGGCCCTCGTAAGCCTGGACGGATCCGAGTCCATGATCTACGAGGGGCAGAGTTGTTATGTCCCGAAGGGAACCCCGCATCGGCTTTCGAACCCCGGTAAGGTTCCCCTGGAGATCATCGAGGTCCAGAACGGGGAGTACGTCGGGGAGGACGACATCGTTCGCCTGGATGACGACTACAGGAGGGAGGGCTGAGCCCTCCCTCCTTGCCGCCGTCCGGGGAAAGGTCTCCGGCAGGGAGGTGCTAGAATACACCTTGGGCCAACGGGTGCCCTGCCAAGGAGATCCCCGGAACCGGTAGGAGGGGAACGCCCCCTTCAAACGGATCTTGTGCGCCTTTCCCGGTTCCTCTGGTGGACCGGGGTTGGCCGTCAGGCAAAGCCGGTTTCAGGGTCGGCGGCCCGGCAGACCGCGAACGACTCGTGCACAGGGCTGGGAGGAGGAAAGCAAGCCATGAGAACGGCGACTTTAAAAGATCCCCTGGAGATCCGGGGGCTCCGGCTCAAGGGAAGGATCGCCGCTGCTCCAATCGCGACGGCGTCCGCGGACCCGGAAGGGGGTCCGACGCCCAGAAGCCTCGAAATCTACAGGCGCCTGGCGGGAAGCGGTGTCGACATGGTGGTTGTCGAGCATCACGCGGTAAGCCGAAAAGGAAGGGCTCGTGTGGCCCAGTTCCGCCTCGACTCGGATTCCGCGGCCGAGGCGAACCGGCCCTTGGCGAAGGTCTTCGTCGATGCCGGTTGCCCGGCCCTCGTCCAGATCAACCATGCCGGAAGCCAGATCAGGGACGACGCCCTCCTGGCGGAAAAATACCCCATCTCCGCGCCGTCGGAGGTCAAGCACCCCTCCTGCGTGCTGGCTTTGAAGCCCAGGGCGATGGACGGAGAAGAGATCTCCGCCCTGGTCGAAGCCTTCGCCGCCGCGGCGCGCAGGGCGGTTCACGCGGGGTACCCGGGCGTACAGGTTCACGCTTGCCACGGCTACCTGCTGGGGCAGTTCCTCAGCCCGATCACGAACCTCCGCAGGGACGGATATGGAGGCAAAATCCAGAACCGCGCCCGCCTCCTTTTCGAGGTGGTCGAAGCCGTCCGCCCCGCTTTGGGCAACGACGGCATCCTGTCGGTGCGCCTCGGGCTTTCCGATTCGTTCCCGAAAGATCCGCCGGAAGGACTTCGCCTCGAGGACGGGCTTTGGGTTGCCCGGGAATTGGGCCGGATAGGGATCGACCATCTGGACGTGTCCGGCAACCTTTGCGGTTACGACGCGCCGGGGGAAGCCTTCTTCGCGGATTGGGCCCGTGCCGCGCGAGAGGCTGCCGGAAAGGTTCCCGTGACCTGCACGGGGGGGATCCGGAAGCTGGAAACCGCACAGGCCCTTATCGCCGGAGGCGCATGCGACATCGTGGGTATCGGGCGGGGACTGCAGAAGGACCCCGAACTGGTCAGGAAATGGAAGGAGATCCTGGGATGAAAGTCTATATCAGCCTCGACATGGAGGGGGCCACGGGAATCGTTTCGCCTGAACAGGTGAGGCCGGGATCCCAGGAGTACCCCTTCGGAAGGGCGATGCAGGCGCATGACCTGAAGTCGGTCCTCGAGGGCCTGAAGGAAGAAGGCGTCACCGATGTCCTCGTGAACGACAGCCATTGGCACATGACCAACCTCGACATCACGGGCTTGCCGCCCGGAACCCGCCTCATCAGCGGTTCCCCGAAACCCCTGAGCATGGTCGAGGGAGTGCAGGGCTGCGATGCAGCCTTCCTGCTCTGCACCCACGCCATGGCGGGAACGGAGAAGGCGGTCCTCGACCACACCCTTTCCGGGACCACCGTGCACGACGTGACGCTGAACGGGAGGCGCGTGGGGGAGACGGGCATCAATGCGGCCCTGTGCGGTTTCCTCGGTGTCCCCGTTGCCCTGGTCACGGGAGACCTGGCCGCCTGCTGGGAAGCGGAAAGCCTTCTCGGGCCAGGCCTCGTGACATGCGGGGTCAAGGAGGGACATGGCCGCCATTCGGCGGAACTCCTCCCGCCGGCTGAAACCGCCACCCTTCTCCGGGAGGCGGCCCGGCAGGCAGTCCGGAAAGTTGCGGAAGGCGGTTCCCCCAGGCTTGTCCTCCAGGAACCGTTCGTGATGGACCTGACCCTTCACCGGACGATCCAGGCGGATGCCGCGGCCTTTGCTCCCGGATCCTACCGCCTGAACGGCCGAACGCTTCGCTACGAGTCCCGGGACCTGCTGGACGTGCGCCGGTGGCTGTGCGCGGCCCTCGACCTGGCTGGACAAGAAGGGTTCTAGGCCATGATCCTCGGGGTTGACCTCGGCGGACACTCTTTCGCGCTCGGTTTCGTCAGGGACGAGACCATCCTGTCGCAACGGGAGTACGAAACGCCCCGTCCCAGGACCCCGGAAGCGGTTTCTTCGGCCTTGAGGGAACGCATCGATGAGATGGCATCGGGACTGAAAGTCGACGGCATCGGGATCGGCGTCCCGGGCATGCTGGACCTCGATCGCGAAAAGGTGCTTCGGTCACCCAACTTCCCGGGATGGGAAGGCTTGCCCTTGCGTTCCCTTCTTGAAAAATCCCTCGGGATCCCTGTCCGGATGGAAAACGACGCCAATTGCGCCACTTTGGGGGAAGGATCCATGGGATCGGCCCGCGGATTGGAGAATTATGTCGTCCTGACGATCGGGACGGGAATCGGGGGCGGGGTCGTGGTCGGCGGCAAGCTCCTCCGCGGAGGCCATGGCATGGCCGGGGAACCGGGCCACCTTGTCATAGGAGGGACGCGGCCTTGCGGCTGCGGCGGCCTGGGGCACCTGGAGACGGTTGCGGGTGCCGACGGGATCGAAAGGCGGGCGCAGGAGCTCGGCCTTGAACCGGACCTTAAGAGGCTCTGGGAGCGGAGGGAAGACTCCCGTGCCCAAGCCCTCTGGGGAGAGGTCCTGGAAGCCCTTGGATCCTCCGTCGCCTCCCTGGTCCATGTCCTGGACCCCGAGGCGGTGATCCTGGGGGGAGGGCTCGGACCGGCCCCGGGATTTATCGAAGCCCTTGAACCGATCGTGAAGCGGCGGCTGGGCGAACCTTACCGTTCTTTCCTGGACCTGCGCCCGGCTAGCCTCGGAAAGGCAGCGGCGGTGATCGGGGCGGCAAGCCTGTTCCCTCCCTCGTTGCACGGGACGGGTATGCTAAAATGAATCGTTTCACCATCCCTGCCGTTGAGGAGGCCAACCGTAAAAATGGCGATGCCGATGCAGATCAACCTTGATGAACTGCTGTCCATGGTTCTTGCGAGGGTGGACAGCCTTTCGTTTTCCGACGAGAACCAAAAGACGAAGTTCAACATCCTGGCCCGCGTCCTGTACCGAAAGGGCCTGCTCACCGACGACGACGTTCTCGAATCGGTGAGGGAGGAGCACCGTGTCCTGAAGGAGTTGGGGTTGATCCCCGAAGTGCCCTCCGAAGAAGCCCTCAGGACGATGGCCGATAGCGTCCTTCTCTGGATCAGGGGAGACGTTCCCACCATCAGGAAAAGCATGGAGGAATACGACAAGAAGATGCGCGAGATGGCGATGCAGGAGGCCCAGGCCCAAAAATCCCGGATCGAGGTGGCCCCTTCATCCGTTCTACAGCAAATCGACCGCATGAGCGGCAAGAAGCCCGGCGGAAAGCTCATCGTCTAGGAAATTCCGCCTGTGCCCGCTCCAGTAAACGGAACGAAACGGCGGGACCCGGATCCGGGTCCCGCCGATGCCGTCAAGGGAGGCAGGAAAAACTAGAAGGGTTCGAAACCGGGCCGATAGATCAGCACGGAACAGGGGGCGTATCGGGCAACCTTGGCCGCCGTGCTCCCGACAACGAGGTATTCCAGGGCGCTGTGCCCTCGGTAACCCACGACGATGAGGTTGTAGCTGCCCTCCCTCGCGATGCGGATCACCGAATCGGCCGGATCCCCTTCCTCGATGATGATCTTGTGATCGTGGCCTTCCAGGCCCATCCCGTGCTCGGCTTTCTTGATGAAATAGTGGATCTTTTTCTCCGCGATGTCGCGGATTTCCGTATCAAGGTCCGGCGGAACCCACGGCTCGTACCCCTTCCACAGGTAGGGCTGGGGCAGGATGTGGACGAAGCTGGCCTCGACTCCCAACCGGTGGGCCAGGGAGTGGCCGTAAGAGACGACCCTTTCCCCCAGTTCGCTCAGGTCAACGGCTACCAGGATCTTCTTGGGCATTGCCAGCGCCCCCTTTCCGGGTATCCAAGGTTTTATCGTCCCGGATCATTTCTTGCATTAGTATAGTAAATAGAAAGGCTCTTAGCAAGGTGTTTCTTCCGGCAAGATGTTCCTGTGGTAAGATGACGAAAAAGAGAGGGGAAGGGACGAGGTGCGGGAACTCCTGTTTATCGCTTTTTCAACCCTGCTAGGCGCCTGCATGGGTTCCTTCCTGAACGCCGTGGCCATGCGGACGGTGGACGACCGTCCCTGGTGGGGAAGCGAGCGCTCGCGGTGCTTTTCCTGCAACCGGGTTCTCGACCCTTCGGAACTGGTCCCCATCCTGTCCTGGATTGCCCTTCGGGGCCGATGCCGGACCTGCGGGGCGAAAATCCCGCTTCGGTATCCGCTGGCGGAACTTGTCGGGGCCCTGGCGGCGGGCCTTCTGTCCTGGAGATGGGGGATGTCCTACGCGGCCCTTTTCGCGATCGCGACGGGGTTCCTCCTGCTCCTGAACGCCCTGACCGATCTCTATAGCGGGTTCATTTACGATGCCTTCGCCCTGGTTCTCGGAGCCGCAGGGCTCCTGCTCCGGGTCGCCGGAGGCTGGGGAGCGCTCCTGGACGGCCTATCCGGGGCTCTGGCGGGTGCAGGGGTCATTATCCTCATCATCCTTCTCTCAAGGGGAGGGATGGGATGGGGCGACGCGTGGCTCATGGCGGGGACGGGGGCGGCGCTCGGATGGCAACTCACGCTGGTGGGACTCTACCTGGGGTTCATCTTCGGGGGAACCGTCGCGCTGGTGCTGCTTGCACTCGGGGTCGTGAAGAGAAAGGATCCGATTCCCCTGGGGCCTTTCCTGGCTTTTGGGGCCTTTCTCGCCCTGATATGGGGCCCTTCTCTCTGGGGATGGTTCGACCTTGCGGTGCGGTGGCCCTGGTCCTAGAGGAGAAGCTGAAAGGCCCTGGACAGGGAACGGTTAGGACCGTTCCCTGTCCAGGGCCTTTTTCAGCGTCAAAAATCACCCATCTGCGCGAGGATATCCGCCGCCAGTTCGTCAAGCTTGTCCGGATCCTGCCCGGTGTCCTGCTGAAGAAGGGCTTCGAGCTGTCCCTGCGCGATCTTCAGCATGTCTCCCATCCCGGCTTCGTCCAGCTGCGGTTCAAGGGTCCGTGCCACCTCGTCCGGAAGCCGACCGGTCAGGAAACCGAAAATCAGGATCGGCGTGTTGAACCAGGCTGCCGCCTGTTCGTCCTCTTCCAGCAGGGGGCCGAACACGAGGGCCATGGCGTGGGTTTTGTCGTCCTGTTCGGAGCCTTCGTCGTCCATTTCCCAGATGCCGGAGATCAGGAAGGGAAGGTCGGGGTCGACCCGGATTGCCGAACAGACGGCCTGGTAGGATTCGTCACAGGGGCCTGAAAGCCGGAAACTGGCCAGGGCTTTCGTGTAGGCCCGCTCCGGGGAATCGGTGCCGTCCTTCATCGTTTCCTTCAGGGCTTCCCGGTAACGGTGAAGCCGGAGCAGCGCCCCGTAATGAAGAAGCCGACCGAGAGTCTGCCCTTCCGGGTCGCTTTTCACGAGTTCCTCGGACAGGGAGAGCGCCTCGGACAGTTCATCATCGGCGCTGTTTTCATCCCCGAGAAGCGAGAAGGAAAGCCGCTGGAGCGAAGCGGCCTTCAACCATTCCGGCAGGCATCCCTCCGAGAGAAGGCTTGCCCAATCCCTTTCCGGCCGGTCGAGCACCTTCAGCACATGCCGCAGGCGGTCCCGGTATTCGTCCTCGTCTCCCTGGAAGACCTCCGCCAGGAGAAGAAGGGCCTCCGGGTTGTCGGGTGAGACGGAAAGGACTTTTCCGGCCAGGTCCTCGCAAGCCCTGTCGTCTTCCGTCTCGTAAGCTTCTTCGAGCCATTGCGCCACTTTTTTCCGCAGTGTCGGGTCCGTATTCACAAAAGGCCTCCCTTATTTCCGGTTCCCCTGGCGGTTACTAGGCCAAGCCGAAGAGCCGCTGGGGTTCCGAGCGTAGCTTCACCTCGGGCATGGGCACGATGGTGATGCCCGATTCGGCGTCGAGGAAATAGCGTTCCGCGTCGACATCGCGATTGTAACCGATGACGGTGTTGGGCGGAATCACGTTGTTCGCGTCGATGATGGCATGGCGGATCTTGCAGCCCTCCCCGATCACCACCCCGTGACCGATAAGGCTCTCCTCGATGACCGATCCCGCCTGGATCTCGCAGTTGCGGAAGAGGACGCAGCGGTGCACGACCGCCCCAAGGATCCGGCTTCCTTCCGCCCGCAAGGTTCCTTCGGCGGAGCATCCCATGCCCTTGTCCGGGTAGGTGAAGGACGGAGGGTCCGCGTAGGAGGATGTCCGCACCGGCCACTGCGGGTTGTAGAAGGTCAGGTCGGAGGGGTGCTGGAGCAGGTCCATGTGGGTCTGCCAGTAAGACTTGATGGTCCCGACGTCCCTCCAGTAAGGGCGGTCCTTGCCGGGCAGACGGTTGCTCGAGAAGTCGTAGGCCATGACGCGGGCCCTCCGGAACAGGGCAGGCAGGATGTCCCGGCCGAAGTCGTGGCTGCTGGCGGGGTTCCTGGAATCCTCGATCAGGGCCTGCTCGAGGATCTCGCGCTCGAAAATGTAGTTTCCCATGGAGACATAGCTCCAGCCCGGCTTTCCGGGGATCTCGGGCGGGGCGGGAGGTTTCTCCAGGAAACCGGTGACGACCCCGTCCTTGTCCGCGTCGATGCACCCGAACTGCCAGGCCTCGGCACGGGGAACGACATTGGCGGCCACCGTCGCGTCCGCCTTGTTGTCGATGTGGTAGGCCAGCATCTGCTCGACGTCCATCTTGTAGATGTGGTCGGCCGCGAAGATGCAGACCCGGTCGGCATCGTAGAGGGTGATGAGGTGGAGGTTCTGGAAAACCGCGTCGGCGGTTCCGGCGTACCAATGGTCTCCCGTCCACATCTGGGCGGGGACGTTGGTCACGAAGAAATCACGGCCCCGCAGGGCTCCGCCGAACTGCCAACCGCGGTCGATGTGTTCGTTCAGGGACTGGCTCTTGAACTGGACCAGGACATAGATGGAGAACAGCCCGCTGTTGACCATGTTCGACAGCGCAAAGTCGACGATCCGGTACTTGGCTCCGAAGGGTACCGCGGGTTTGGCCCGGTACTTGGTGAGAGGCATGAGGCGCTCTCCCTTTCCGCCTGCCAGGACAATTCCCAGTACGCGTCCGTACTTGCCGTAGATCATCTTGGCTCCCCCCTTTATGGTTCATTCAGGTCCGAAGCCTCGACCCCCAGCAGCTCGAGGTAGAGGTTCGCATAGGCCATGGCGGAGCTTTTCCAGGAGAAATCCAGGGACATCCCCCTGCGGACGATTTCCTCCCAGCGCTTCCCGTCGGCGCGGGCAACCAATGCCCTTTCCACCGCATGCACGAGCTCGTCCGCGGTGTATTCCGAGAAAAGGAATCCGTATCCCTTTTGCGATCCGTCCGCGTCGATGATGGTGTCGGCCAGCCCCCCGACTGCCCGGGCCACGGGGATCGTCCCGTACCGCAGGGCGATGAGCTGGGAAAGCCCGCAAGGCTCGAAAAGGGACGGCATGAGGAAAAGGTCCGACCCCGCGTAGGCCAGGCGGGCCGTCTCCTCGCTGTAGCCGATGTAGGTCCACATGCGCCCTTCCAGCCGTTCCGCCGCTTTCCTCAGGGCGTCTTCGTAAAGGGCATGCCCGCTTCCGATCACGAGAAGGCGGCATCCCATCCCGGCCAGGCTTTCCGCGGCGGAAAGGAGCAGGTCGACGCCTTTTTGCTCGACCAACCTGCCGACCCAAAGCAGGAGAGGGGTTCCGTCATCCTCCCATCCGAGCCGACGCAAAAGGGCCGCACGGCAAACGGCCTTCCCGGCGGCGGATTCGGCTCCGTAATGGGCCGGCAGCGCCGGATCGGTGCCGGGGTTCCAGACATCGGTGTCGATACCGTTCAGGATACCCCTTATTTTCCGCTTTTGGGAGGCCAGGACGCCTTCGAGCCCCATGCCGCCGTCCTTCGTCTGGATTTCCCAGGAATAGCGGGGGCTGACCGTCGTGATTGCATCCGATGCGAGAATGCCTCCCTTTAGGAGGTTCACCTGTCCGTAGAACTCGAGGCCGTCCATCCCGAAGGAGGCGGGATCGAGCCCGAATCCGGCCAGGGCCTCTTCCGGCAGGATTCCGTGATGAGCCATGTTGTGCAGGGTGAGAACCGTGTCGACCGCTAGCCCCATTTTCCGGTAGTGGCGGTGCCAGCGCAGGGCCACCGGCAGCATGGAGGCGGGCCAGTCGTGGACGTGGAAGATTTGCGGGTGCCACCGGGTGGCGGAAGACAGTTCAAGGGCTGCCAGGCTCAGGAAGGCAAAAGGCAGGGCTGACGATTCGTCCAGTTCTACCGGGTAGATGGAAGGGTTCGAGAAAAGCTCCGGTTGTTCGAGGAGGTAGACCGGGACGCCTTCCAGCACCGTCCTGAGGATGCGGGCCGAGAAGACACGCCATTCGAGGGACACGTGAACAGAGGCTCGCATGCGGGCCAGGGGCAGCCGGTTCTTCTCGATGTTGCCCAGCACGCAAGGGTAGGCGGGCAGGAGGACGCGGCAGTCAATGCCGATCTGCCGCAAGGCTTTCGGCAGTGCCTGGACGACGTCACCCAGGCCGCCCATCTTCGCCAGGGGGGCCATTTCGGGGGCCACGTGCAGGATCCGCGGCCGGATCGGCATGAATACCGGTTTTTCCGTCAGGGCAATCTCCTCCAGTCCTCGGTTCAGAGGCCGCGGAAAGCGATGCCGTAAGCCTTCCCGCAGTACTCCTTCACAAGCCTGTCGGTGTTGAACACGCTTGCGTTCAGCGCGATGGCGTTTTTCATCATCCAGACCCAGCGGGAGCGGTCCCTCAGGTAAGTGGGGATTACCCTCCGCTCAAGCTTGGCGTAGAAATCCTCGAGGTCCTCCGCGGTTCGGTTGTCTTCAGGCCCCGGAAGGGGTTCTGGGCCGATCGACCAGCCGGTGACGTCCTCGAGACACCCCTCGATCCACCAGCCGTCAAGCACCGAGAAATTCAGGACGCCGTTGTGGGCGCACTTCATCCCGCTGGTTCCCGAAGCCTCCCTCGGGCGGGTGGGGGTGTTCAGCCAGACGTCGACCCCGCTGGTCATGAGGGAGGCGGTTTCCATGTTGTAGTTGGGGAGGAAGACCACCTGCAGGGCCGGGGCCAGCTTTTTGGCAGCCCTGATGACCCGCTGCAGGACCTGTTTCCCGTCCTCGTCCTGCGGGTGGGCCTTGCCGGAAAAGACGAACTGGACCTTCCCCGAGCAGATGTCCGTCAGCCTTCCAAGGTCCTGGAAGATCATGTCTGCCCGCTTGTAGGCCGCCGCCCTCCGCCCGAAACCGATCGTGACCATGTCGGGATCGAGTTCCACGCCGGTTTCCTCCAGCACCCTGGCGAAGAGCCGCATTTTTGCGGCCTGGTGGGTTTTCCACACTTCCTCGTCGGGCAGGTGAAGCGCCTGGATCAGGCGGGAGGGATCCGAATCCCAGCCGGGGATCGCCTGGTCGAAAAGCCTCCTGAAGCCCGGGCAGGTCCAGGTCCGGGAGTGAACGCCGTTCGTGATGGCCTCGATACCCGGGAAATGGAAGATCTCGCGGCTGACCTGGGCGTGCTTGCGGGAAACACCGTTGACGAAGCGGCTGAGGCGGAAACCGAGGTCCGTCATCGACACGCCTCCGGAACCCATGAGCTTTTCTAGCGGTTCGGCGAAAACCGGGGGCAGGACCTGCCGGACGAGGTCCATCGAGAAATGGTCATGGCCCGCGGAAACAGGCGTGTGAGTGGTGAAGACAACCTGGTTCCGGATCTTTTCCAGATCCTCGTAGCCCTGTTCGCGCAGGAGCTCCAGGGTCAGGAAGCCCGCGTGCCCCTCGTTCAGGTGGAAGGTTTCGAGGCGGCGGTACCCCAGGTCCCGCAGCATTCTCAATCCCCCGATCCCCAGGATGACCTCCTGGGCCAGCCGGTAGCGCTGGTCGCCCCCGTAGAGACTCCCGGTGAGGGGCCGGTCGTCGGGGTGGTTCTCCTCGAAGTCGGTGTCGAGGAAATACACGGGAACGGGAAAACCCGAGGTGCCGACCAGCTCGGTCATCCAGGCCCTGACCTTGACCGTCCGTTTTCCGACGTCCACCAGGACCTCGTTTGGCAGCAGGAATAACCCGTGTTCGGGTTTCCACTCTTCCGGGGATTCGTGCTGCCACCCCTCCGAGTCTATCGTCTGCCGGAAGTAGCCCTTCCGGTAGAGCAGGGTGATCCCGGCCATCGGAACGCCAAGGTCCGCGGCCCCCTTCAGGATGTCTCCCGCCAGGATTCCCAGTCCGCCGGAGTAGGTCGGGAGGTCCGGCCTGAGGCCGATCTCCATGGAAAAATAGGCGACCGTCCTGAAGGAAGGGTCCGTTTCCATCATTTTCCTCAGCGATTGCCCGATGGATTTTCCGTAATTCATCAGTGCCATGATCAATCCTCCCGGAAACAGGTCAATTGAGCGGTGAAAAACCCAGCCGGTCCGCTAGCGCCGCCAGGGCGGGGGAGATGGGGAACTCCCCCGTGTCGATCACTTTCCACAGGCTTTCCTGGAGAGGGGCCAGAGGAAGCTCGATCGCCAGCTTATCGGCCTTCTCGATGGCTTCCAGGGCTTTCTCCAGGGGGGCAGGGGACTTGTCCGAAACGGCTTGTGCGAAAAGCCCCTCAAGTTCGCGAGAGAGGCGGGGGGAAAGCAGGGACAGCTCGGGCTTCAGCCCCATGGAATGGGCATCCTCCAGGAGGGCTTCAAGCAGGGAGTCGGCCTTGAGCAGTGCGAGGGTCTCCGGGGCATTCCGGACCGCCTCGTCCAGGGTTTCCTGCATGGAAAACGAAGCGGCGCAGGCCAAAAAGGGCGGCAAGGGGGCCCCGATGGCGTTGAGCTGGATGATCAGCCTTCGGTTGTCGTCGAGAATCTCCATCGCTTTTCGCAGGCAACCTGCCTCTGCATGCTTCGACCGGGCCCGTGCAAGTCCGTCCCTCTGTTCGGCGGGCAGGGAGTCGATTCCCCAGGGGCCGAGGGGGAACGTTTTTTCAAGCAGGTCCGTAAGCTGCTCCAGGGAAGCCCGGAAGAATTTTTGCCGCAGGATTCGCTTGCCGTCTTTTCCAGGAGGAGCGAGCCGACAGGTGTCGTCGAGCCCCCCTGCCGAAAGCACGGCATGAGACCCGCTCCAGGATTGCCCCGTCCGTCGGTCCGTCGCGGAGAGTTCACCGACCCTCAGGGAAAGCTCCCCGCCCTTGAGGGTTTGTTCCTGGCGTGAAATCTCGAAGGAATAAAACGGCCCGTCCAGGGCCAGGATCGCTGCGGATGCCGCGATATCCTCCAGGCTCCTGCTTTTTGGGAAGACCTTTCTTTCCAGGACGGTTCTTCCATCAGGCAGGTCAAGCCGGTTTCCCCGGGCGTCGGCAAGATCCTCCAGGAAGCGTTTCCCGATCGGGCTCTCGATGCCCCCGCCCGCCAATTCCAGGGCACGGAGGGCGAAACCAAGGACGTGGCGTGTCTCGAGGCCGGCCACGTCGTTGAAGAACCAGGCGCAGGAAGTGTACATGGCCATGCGGAGACGCTGGCTTTCCAGCAGGCTTAAAACGGCCTTTCTGCCTTCGTCGTCGATTCCCTTAAGATTTTCCCGGGTCCATGCCTCCGCGCGTTCCCGGCCGAGGAGAAGGCCGATCGCACCGTCCCTCAGGGGCCAGGGGTCAAACCCGAGGCGGAGGCACTCTGCCTCGAACCGCTCGTCCAGGGCGTCCCTGAGCCGGTCAAGGGCCCTCCTGAGAGGTTCCCTCCATTTTTGCGTCCATCCCGGCTCGCCCCCGGTACGGCATCCGCAATCGAACCGCCACCGCTCGATTCCGTGGGAACAGGACCAGGATGTGTTCGGAAGGATCCGGGCTTCCCAGTCCGGAGGGCAGTCTTTAAGGAAAGCCCCCGGCTTTGTGGGGGAGAGGCCCGGGATACCCGCTAGAACCTGCAGGGCCCTGGCGAGGGCCATCTCCCCGAACCGGTGGTGATGGCCGAAGGTCTCGCCGTCGGTCGCGACGACCAGCATCCGGTTTTCCCCATCGTCCGGGAGGTTCTTCAGCAAGTTTTCCGCCAGCCGGTCACCGTTGTCGAGAAGCGTGCCGAAAGCCATTTCGCGCGATACGGAATCCTGGTGGAAGAACACGGCGATGGAACGGCCCGAGGGGAGATCCACACGGTAAGGACGCGTGACATCCAGCCGTGCTCCCTTCGGCGTTTCCCGCCAGGACCCTCCCGGCGGGCGTACGGCGGAGCACTGGTGCGGTGAGAGAAGCACGAAGCCGATGCCGGCTTTCGCCATTTCGTCGAGGGAGCGCAGGTCTACCGCCATTTCCGGCAGCCACATCCCCTCAGGTGCTCTCCCGAAGCGGAACCGGAAGTCCCCGGTTCCCCAGAGAACCTGGGTCCGGATGTCCCTGTCCGAGGCAAGGGGCAGGATGATGTGATGGTAAGCCTGCGAGATGGCGTTTCCCGAGTCGGCTTCGCGGATGCGGCTTTCGATCTCGGGATCATGCTCGGCAAGCCAGCCGTGAAGGGTGGGACCCACGTTGAAGCTCAGGTCGCGGTAGTTGTTGACAATCCGCCTGAGGCGGCCGTCTTCCCCTAAAAGGCGCGCCGAAGCGTTCGGGGCGTAGCACTCGGCGGTGATCCGGCGATTCCAGTCCCTCCAGGGGGAGGCAGACGGCTCGGGCTGGACGGACCCCAGCCAGGGGTCTTCACGGTCGGGCTGGTAGAAATGCGCATGGATCGCGATGGCCCTCATGCGGAAGCTCCCCCCTTTCAAAGGCCCGCGGGAGCGCGAACCTCTGCAGATACGGTTCTTTAGGCTATTATAGCAGGGAAGGGCCGGCGGCCGTGCCCCTGCCTTTGCCGTGCCCGAAAGGAAACCGGGCGCCAAGTCGTGTTATGTACTTCCAAAAACGTGTTATCCCTTGCCTTGATGCCCTCAATCCTTTTTGTTATCCTTACCATGCCTTAGAATCGGCAAGATTGTCATTTTTTTCACGTGTGGATATGATTCACCGGTGGGGTTTAGCGTGTCGCGGTTCTTTGCAAGCCAGCTTTGATCTCGGAAGGGGAGGGTCGTTGATGGTAGCGGCGGTTCAGGAAGTGGCGGAAAAAACGCTAGAAATCCTGGAACCCTGGCACGGCAGGAAAGGGTTCCTAATTCCTGTTCTCCAGGCAGTGCAGCACGCGTTCGGCTATGTTCCGAAGGAAGCGATCGAGGTCATCTCACGAGAGATGAAAATGCCGACGGCCGAGATTTACGGTGTGGTCACGTTCTACGCGCAGTTCCACCTGAAGCCGCGGGGTCGTCACATCATCCGGGTCTGCCGGGGAACGGCCTGCCACGTGAGGGGCAGCCTCCAGCTCCTGCAGAAGGTGAAGGAGATGCTGAAGGTTGAGGAGAACGGCACCACGGAAGACCTGCGCTTTACGCTGGAACCCGTGGCCTGCCTCGGGGCCTGCGGGTTGGCCCCGGTCATGATGATCGACGAAGACACGCACGGCCGTCTGGTTCCCGACAAGCTCGGGCCCATCATCGACCAGTATGTTTAGCGCGTAGGGGGTGTCTTTTTTGAAGATCACGAGTCTAGAGGACCTGAGAAAGATCAAGGCGAAGGCGACGGACCAGACGTCGGCGCGCTCGGAGGGGAGGACGCGGATCATCATCGGCCTGGGGACCTGCGGGATCGCGGCGGGGGCCAGGGCGGTGATGGAGGCGGTCCTGGAGGAGCTTTCCAAGCGGGGGCTGAAGGACGTCTCGGTGGAAGGGACAGGCTGCATCGGGATGTGCCAGCAGGAACCCCTGCTTGACGTGATCCGCCCGGGTGAGCCGCGGATCACGTACGGCCGGGTGACGGTGCAGGACGTGCCGCGGATCGTGTCGGAGCACCTGGTGAACGGCCGGATCGTGGAAGACCGGCTGATCGGCCGGGCTGACTAGGGGGGAAGCGAAGATGCCGACCTATCGGAGTCACGTGCTGGTCTGCGGCGGAACCGGCTGCGTTTCCAGCGGAAGCCTGAAGCTCCAGGAGAACCTGAAGGCCGAGCTGGAAAAGAGAAAGCTCGACAGGGAAGTGCTGGTGGTCCAGACTGGCTGCCACGGGATGTGCGAGGCGGGACCGATCGTCGTCGTCTACCCGGAAGGGACCTTCTACACCCGGGTCCGGCCGGAAGACGCAGCCGAGATCGCAGAGGAGCATCTTTACAAGGGGCGTATCGTCAAGCGCCTGCTCCTGAAGGAAGAAGTCACCGTCGATGCGGTCGCCCGCTACAACGAACTTCCCTTTTACTCCAAGCAGCGCCGCATCACCCTGAAGAATTGCGGCTACATCAATCCCGACAACATCGAGGAGTACATCGGCCGGGACGGCTACCAGGGGCTGGCAAAAGCCCTCCTGGAGATGACGCCCGATGATGTGATCAACGAGATGAAGATCTCCGGCCTTCGGGGCCGTGGAGGCGGCGGTTTCCCGACTGGGATGAAGTGGGAGTTCTGCAAAAAGTCGGTGAGCGACAAGAAGTACACGATCTGCAACGCCGACGAGGGCGACCCCGGGGCCTTCATGGACCGGTCCATCCTTGAGGGAGATCCCCATTCCGTCCTGGAAGGGATGGCCATCGGCGCCTACGCCATGGGAGCGGACGAGGGATACATCTACTGCCGGGCCGAGTACCCCCTGGCGATCAAGCGGCTGAAGGCGGCCATCGCCCAGGCCGAGGAATACGGCCTGCTGGGCAAGAACATCATGGGCACGAACTTCTCCTTCGAGCTGCACATCAAGGAAGGCGCCGGCGCCTTCGTCTGCGGCGAAGAGACGGCCCTGATGGCGTCGATCGAGGGCGAGCGCGGCATGCCGCGTCCCCGTCCGCCGTTCCCGGCGAACAAGGGGCTGTGGCAGAAACCCTCGAACATCAACAACGTCGAGACGTGGGCGAACGTCAACCCGATCATCCTGAACGGCGGCGCCTGGTATGCCTCCATGGGGACGGAGAAGTCGAAGGGAACGAAGGTCTTCGCCCTCACCGGCAAGGTGAAGAACACCGGCCTGGTCGAGGTCCCGATGGGCATCACGATCCGCGAGATCATCTTCGACCTCGGCGGCGGAATCATCAACGAGAAGAAATTCAAGGCGGCCCAGATCGGCGGGCCTTCGGGCGGATGCCTCACCGAGGCGCACCTCGACACGCCGGTCGATTACGAATCGCTCACGGCGGCGGGCGCCATCATGGGCTCCGGCGGCCTCGTCATCATGGACGAGGACACCTGCATGGTGGACGTGGCCAAGTTCTTCCTTGAGTTCACCCAGAGAGAATCCTGCGGCAAATGCGTCCCCTGCCGCGAAGGGACCAAGCAGATGCTCCTCACCCTCGAGCGCATCACGAGGGGAGAGGGGACCATGGAAGACCTCGAGAAGCTCGAAGAGCTGGCCCTGATGGTCAAGGAATCTTCGCTCTGCGGACTCGGCCAGACGGCACCGAACCCGGTCCTCACCACCCTGCGCTACTTCCGCCACGAATACGAGGCCCACATCCGGGACAAGCAGTGCCCTGCCAAAGCCTGCTCGGCCCTGATCCAGTACCTCGTGAACCCGGACCTGTGCCGGAAGTGCGGCCTATGCGCGAAGAACTGCCCGGTCAAGTGCATCAGCGGAGACCGGCAGACGCCCTACGTCATCGACCAGTCCAAGTGCATCAAGTGCGGAACCTGCCTTGAGGTTTGCCCCTTCAAGGCGATCCGCAAGGAATAGCGGCGGTTCGGGAGGTATATGGCCATGAAAGAGATTACCCTGAGTTTTGACGGCAAGGAATGCAAGGGAGTCCTCGGCGACACGATTCTTGAAGTCGCCCAGAAGAACGACGTTTACATTCCCACCCTCTGCTACCTGAAAGGCCTTTCCCCCATCGGGGCCTGCCGCATGTGCGTGGTCGAGGTCGAGAAGAACCCTAAGCTTCTGACTTCCTGCACGACTCCTGCGGTGGACGGCATGGTCGTTCACACGAAGACCGAGAAACTCCAAAAGTACCGCAAGCAGATTCTCGAGTTGCTTTTCGCGGGACGGAACCATTTCTGCATGTACTGCTCGCAGAGCGGTGACTGCGAGCTCCAGCGCCTGGCCATCGAGCACGGAATGGACGCGGTTCGCTATCCTTACCTTTACGCGCCGTTCGAGAACGACGCGACGCATCCCGACCTGATGATGGACCACAACCGCTGCGTTCTCTGCCTGCGCTGCATCCGCGTCTGCGCAGAGAAGGTCGGGGCCCACACCCTGGACCTCCAGAAGCGCGGCTGGGCTGCTACCGTCTGTGCCGACCTGGGCCAGAAGCTCGGTGAAAGCTCCACCTGCGTTTCCTGCGGCGCCTGCGCCCAGGTTTGCCCGACGGGCACGATCACGATCCGTGAGCTGGCCTACAGGGGGCGGCGCAAGGACTGCGACGATGCCGTCGAGAGCGTTTGCCCGCTCTGCTCCGTGGGCTGCAAGATCAAGGCCTATGTCCGGACGGGCAGCATCTCCCGCGTCGAGGGAACAGGCACCGAATTCCCGGACGGCGGCCAGCTCTGCCACATGGGCCGCTGGTGGCTGCCCGAATCGACCGAGCGCGAGCGGGTCGCCGTTCCGATGATCCGCGAGGGCGCACATTTCCGCGAAGCCTCCTGGGATGAAGCCCTGGCCCTGATCGCTTCCAAGATCAAGCCGGCTGCGGAGCAGGGTAAGGCCGGGGCGCTCGTTTCCAGCCTCTGCACCGACGAGGAACTCGCGATCTTCTCCTCGTTCTTCCGTGATACCCTCAAGGTCAACATGGACACCTTCGACGGCGACATCCTGCGCGGGTTCGTGAAAGGGTTCGAGCCCTTCCGCGCCCAAGGGGTCCAGCCGTTCACCGGGGCTCACAACATCCTCGAGAGCGATCTCGTCGTCAACCTCTGCGCCGATCCCCAGGACGAGGCCCCCGTCGTTGCCAGCTACATCCGGGTGGCGGTCCTGCGGAACAACGCCAAGCTCATCTTCGCGGGCGACATTGCCGACCCCTTCGATGGACTGACCGACGCAAGCGTCCGCCTGAACGGCACCTGCAAGGAGCCGGATTTCCTCAAGGAACTGACCGCAAGCCTCATGGCCCTGGCCGAGGCGAAGGTCGACCTGAACGGCATGACCGCTCTTGACAGCTACGGGAAGTCGGTCGACAGGCTGGCCGGGATCGTCGGGATTTCCAGGGAGGAAGCCGAGAACCTGGTGAAGCTCATCGCGTCGGCCCAGAAGCCCGTTTTTGTCCTGGGCAAGAGCCTCGCGAAGAACCCCGCCGTGGTCGCAGCCGCGGGGAACCTGGCCATCGCTGCCCGTGCCTTCTTCGGCGACGGGCTCGGGATCGTTCCCCTCGTTTCCAGCGGGAACAGCCTTGGGGCCGTCAATTCCTGCGTTTCCGACGAACCCTGGCTGCGCACGAAGGAACTCGATTTCCTGTATGTCTATTCCACGGGCATGATCCCTGAAGACGAGGATTCCCTGGCCGCCATCTCGCGCAGCGGTTTCTCGGTCATCCAGACGCCCTACATCGTCAGGCCGCTGGTCAACCTTGCCGACGTTCTCCTGCCGGCACCGGCCTGGTTCGAGAGAAGCGGGCATTTCTGCACGATCGAGGGCGAACGCCGCCGCTTGAATGTCATCGTCCCTCCGAAGGCGGACCTGAAGGGCCTATCCTCGGTCATGGACGGTATCGCGAAAGACCTGGGCGTGACGGTAGGCCGCCCGGAAACGGCTCCCTGCGAGGAGTTCTTCGTTTCCAAGGTTTCGCCTGAACTCGCCAAGATGGCGGCTCTGTAGGGGGTGGATGTAGAATGTCGAAGCCAAAACTCGCAACCGTATGGCTCGAGGCCTGCGCGGGCTGCCACATGTCCTTCCTGGACATCGACGAGCGCATCGTCGGCCTCCTGGACAAGGTGGAAGTCACGGCCACGCCGATCACGGACTTCAAGGAGATCCCCTATGTGGATATCGGGGTTATCGATGGAGCCATCGGCAACGAGGAAGAGAAGCATATCGCCCAGGAACTGAGGAAGAAGGCGAAGATCATCATTGCCTGGGGTGACTGCGCCGTGTTCGGCGGAATCAACACGATGCGGAACTTCATGTCCCCGCAGGAAGTGCTCGAGGGCGGCTACATCCATACGGCAAGCACCGTGAACCCGGACGGCGTGATTCCCCAGGGAGAGGTTCCAGCCCTTCTTCCCAAGGCCGTTCCGGCCGACAACGTGGTGAAGGTGGATGTGTACGTTCCCGGTTGCCCGCCGGATGCCGACACGATCCTTTATGTGTTCCAGGAACTGCTCGAGGGGCGTATGCCCAAGGTCCCCTCGGACATGATGCGTTACGACTAGGAGGGACCGGATATGGCTGACAATCCCGCCGTCCGCAAGATCGAGATCAACCCCATCACCCGAATCGAGGGACACGGAAAGATCACCGTCAACCTCAACGATAAGGGCGATGTCCAGAGCGCCCAGTTCCACGTCACGCAGTTCCGCGGTTTCGAGGTCTTCACAAAGGGCCGCGATTTTCGCGAAATGCCTGTCATCACGCCCCGTATTTGCGGGATCTGCCCGGTGAGCCATCACCTGGCCTCCGCCAAGGCCTGCGACATGATCCTGGGAGTGGAGGTCACACCGACCGCCCACAAGCTGCGCGAACTGATGCACATGGGGCAGTTCGTCCAGTCCCACGCCCTGAGTTTCTTCCACCTGTCCAGCCCCGACCTCCTGTTCGGGTTTGATGCGGATCCGGCGATCCGGAACGTCGCTGGGCTCGTGGCGAAATTCCCGGACCTGGCCGTAAAGGGAGTCACCCTGCGCAAGTTCGGGCAGGAACTGATCAAGACCCTGGGCGGCAAGAAGGTCCATCCCTGGCACAGCATCCCGGGCGGCGTCAACCGCAGCCTGAAGGTCGATGAGCGCGACGCCTTCCTGGCCCAGATCCCGGCAATGAAGGAGATCGTCCGGGAAGCCCTGACCCTGATCAAGGGATACCTGGCCGAGCATGGCGAGGAAGCCAAAAAGTTCGCCACGATGCAGACGGCATTCCTGGGGCTCGTCAACGGAGGGTTCCTGGAGCTCTTTGACGGAGACATCCGCCTGAAGGGACCCCGCGGCCGGGTGATCGCAGAATTCCCGGACTGGGAATACCTGGACCACATCGCCGAACATGTCGAGCCGTTCAGCTACCTGAAGTTCCCCTATTACATCCCGCTTGGCTTCCCGAACGGTTCCTACCGCGTCGGCCCGCTGGGGCGCATCAATGCCTGCGATGACATCGACACCCCCGAAGCGAGCGCAGAATTGGCGGCTTTCCGGTCGATCACGCCGGACGGGATCGTCCACTACACGATGTACACCCATTACGCACGCTTGATCGAGGCGATGTACGGCCTTGAGAGGATGGAAGAACTCCTCGAGGATCCCGACATCACCGGCAGCGACCTGAGGATCACTTCCAACGACCTGCAGCCGGAGGGAATCGGCGTCATCGAGGCGCCGCGCGGCACCCTCATCCACCATTACTGGGTCGACGAGCAGGGAGCCATGACGCAGGCGAATCTCATCGTGGCCACCGGACACAACAACTACGCCATGAACCGGGGCGTGGAGATGGTCGCAAAGGATTTCATCAAGAACGGGGAAGTCACGGAGGGGATCATGAACCGGATGGAGCACGTCATCCGCTGCTACGACCCCTGCCTGTCCTGCTCCACGCACGCCGTGGGCAAGATGCCCCTGCTGATGGAAGTCATGGCTGCTGACGGGAGCCTGGTGAAGAAGATCCTGAGGTAAGTTTAAAAAAAGGAGCGGAGGGGGCCCGCCATAAACGGGCCCCCTCTTTGATGACACGATGAATATCACGATTTTCGGATACGGAAATGATTCCCGGATGGATGACGGAGTCGCGTTCGTCCTGGCTCCTCTCATCTCGAAATACCTTGAAGGCCGCGGACATCGCGTGAACCTTTCCCTGGAACACCAACTTCTTCCTGAAGCCGCGGCTGACCTTGAAAACGCGGATTTTGCGATCTTCGTCGATGCCTCGATGGAAAACACGCCGGAGGGATTCCAGGTCCGCTCCGTCAATGCGAGGGAAATCCTCGAAGGATTGAACCTCCATACGGTGACTCCCGACTGGATCCTCGCGATGGGCCTGCGCATCCATGGGAGGAAGCCTGAAGCCTGGCTTGTCACGGTCGAAGGCGAGCGGTTCGATTTCGGGGATGAACTGACACCGGCCTGCGCCGAGCGGGCCGAGCGCGCCCTTCACGCTTTCAGGGCCCTTTGGGAGCAGCGGTTTTATGCTTGAAGACCTTTCGCAGCATATCCTGGATATTGCCGAAAACAGCCTGAATGCCGGTGCCCGCCGTGTCGAGATCACCGTCGACCAGGACACGGGGAAGAACCGCCTTGCCCTGGAGGTTACGGACAACGGGCATGGGATGGATGCCGAAACAGCCGTAAAGGTCCTGGATCCTTTCTACACGACGCGCACCACCCGGCGTGTCGGATTGGGGCTACCGTTCCTGAAGCAGTCCGCGGAACTGTGCGGCGGCTTCCTTTCCCTGAAATCGACGCCGGGGGAGGGAACGACGCTCAGGGCGGAGTTCACCCTCGACTGCATCGACCGTCCCCCGCTGGGGAATATCCCTTCCACGCTCGTCACGCTCCTCGCAGGAGCCCCGAACGTCCGGTGGATCTATCGCCATGTTTGCAACGGGCGGACCTTTACCTTCGACTCCGAGGAGATCCTCAACATCCTGGAGGACCCCCAAATGCTGAGAAGCCCGGAAGTCGCTCTCTGGCTGCGCGATTTCCTCCGCGAGAACATCGAATCGACCGATACAAGCCTCTGATCCTCCGTCGGACCCTTTCGAAAACCCCATTTCCCCCCTTGGCCATGTCCCAAGTCCCGGGCAGGGTGCGATAAACCCTGCATGTGACATGATAACCGCATGCTTTTGCTCATCGGTTAGTCCATTGCTAGAATGAGCGGGAATATCGGCAGAACCGGAATGAGGGTGGAGGACTGAAGGTCGAGGAGAACGGCGCCGCGGGATCCTGGACCTTTACCGGTAACGGAAACGCGCGAGGGCTTCGAGAGGGGCGAAGATCAAAGCGAGCGCAACCGCGACCATGCCGCGGCGCGCCCGGAGAGAAAGACGGGGATCATCATCGGCCCCGGAACGTGCGGGACCTCCGCCGGGACCACGGCGGACTAGGGGGGATAGCGAAGATGCCGACCTATCGGAGTCACGTGCTGGTCTGCGGCGGAACCGGCTGCGTTTCCAGCGGAAGCCTGAAGCTCCAGGAGAACCTGAAGGCCGAGCTGGAAAAGAGAAAGCTCGACAGGGAAGTGCTGGTGGTCCAGACTGGCTGCCACGGGATGTGCGAGGCGGGACCGATCGTCGTCGTCTACCCGGAAGGGACCTTCTACACCCGGGTCCGGCCGGAAGACGCAGCCGAGATCGCAGAGGAGCATCTTTACAAGGGGCGTATCGTCAAGCGCCTGCTCCTGAAGGAAGAAGTCACCGTCGATGCGGTCGCCCGCTACAACGAACTTCCCTTTTACTCCAAGCAGCGCCGCATCACCCTGAAGAATTGCGGCTACATCAATCCCGACAACATCGAGGAGTACATCGGCCGGGACGGCTACCAGGGGCTGGCAAAAGCCCTCCTGGAGATGACGCCCGATGATGTGATCAACGAGATGAAGATCTCCGGCCTTCGGGGCCGTGGAGGCGGCGGTTTCCCGACTGGGATGAAGTGGGAGTTCTGCAAAAAGTCGGTGAGCGACAAGAAGTACACGATCTGCAACGCCGACGAGGGCGACCCCGGGGCCTTCATGGACCGCTCTCTGCTGGAAGGCGATCCGCACTGTGTCCTGGAAGGGATGGCCATCGGCGCCTACGCCATGGGATCGGACGAGGGATACATCTACTGCCGGGCCGAGTACCCCCTGGCGATCAAGCGCCTGAAGAAGGCCATCGCACAGGCCGAGGCCTACGGCCTGCTGGGCAAGAACATCATGGGCACGAACTTCTCGTTCGAGCTGCACGTCAAGGAAGGCGCCGGCGCCTTCGTCTGCGGCGAGGAGACGGCCCTGATGGCGTCGATCGAGGGCGGGCGCGGCATGCCGCGTCCCCGTCCCCCGTTCCCGGCGAACAAGGGGCTATGGGGCAAGCCGTCGAATATCAACAACGTCGAGACCTGGGGAAATGTCCCCCAGATCATCCTGAACGGCGGCGCCTGGTACGCTTCCATCGGCACAGGGAAATCCAAGGGGACGAAAGTCTTCGCGCTGACGGGCAAGGTGAAGAACACCGGCCTGGTGGAGGTACCGATGGGCACGACGATTCGCGAGGTCGTCTTCGACATCGGCGGCGGAATCATCAACGAGAAGAAATTCAAGGCGGTCCAGATCGGCGGGCCTTCGGGAGGATGCCTCACCGAAGAGCATCTTGACCTTCCCATCAGCTACGAGTCTCTTACCGGAGCCGGGGCCATCATGGGCTCCGGCGGCCTGGTCGTCGTGGATGAGGAAACCTGCATGGTGGACATGGCCAGGTTCTTCCTGGAGTTCACCCAGGCCGAGTCCTGCGGCAAATGCGTCCCCTGCCGCGAAGGGACCAAGAAGATGCTCGACATCCTGACCCGGATCACCGAGGGTAAAGGAAAGCCCGGCGACATCGAGAAGCTCGAATACCTGGGCACCCAGGTCAAGGAAACCTCCCTCTGCGGACTCGGCCAGACGGCTCCCAACCCCATCCTGACCACGATTCGCTACTTCCGCCACGAGTACGAGGCCCACATCAACGATAAGAAATGCCCGGCCGGTGCCTGCGGGGCCCTGACGAACTTCCTCATCGACCCCGTGAGGTGCATCGGCTGCACGAAGTGTGCCCGAATCTGCCCGGTGGGGGCCATTTCGGGCGAAACCCGGAAACCCCATGTCATCGACACGGAAAAGTGTGTCAAGTGCGGTGCCTGCGCGGAGGCCTGTCCCGTTAAGGCCATCGCCAGGCGCTGACGCTGAAGAGGAGGTCGGGTAGAGATGCAAGGCATCGAAGCGATCATCAACGGCCGGAAGATCGTCGCCGATCCCGGCATGACGATCCTCCAGGCCGCCCGAGTCAACGGGATCCACATCCCCACCCTCTGCGACCACCCGGCTCTGAATCCGGTGGGAGCCTGCCGGGTGTGCCTGGTGGAAGTGGAGATGAATCCGAAACTCCTGACAGCCTGTTCCACGCCGCTTAACCCGGGGATGGTGGTTTACACCCATTCCCCGCGGGTTCTCGAAGCTCGGCGGGCAGTGGTGGAACTGCTGCTTGTCCGTCACCCGCTCGATTGCTTCTCCTGCTCCAGCAATGGCCAGTGCGAGCTGCAGGACGCGGCCTACGAGCTGGGGATCAAGGGATCCAGGTTCGCCGAAGAGGGCGACACCTGCCGAACCTACGCCATCGAGGACGCCAACCCGTTCTACGTTCGCGACATGAACAAGTGCATCCTGTGCGGCCGGTGCATCCGCACCTGCGAGAGCCTGGCGCAGGTCCACGCCATCGACTTCCAGAACCGCGGGATCAGGACGATGGTCCACCCGCCGGTGGGCAGGGACCTGGAGCACTCGGACTGCACCTTCTGCGGACAGTGCGTACAGATGTGCCCGGTGGGGGCCCTTTCTGAGAAAACCTCCATGGGGCAAGGGCGCCCCTGGGAAATGGAATCGGTGAAGACGGTCTGTTCCTACTGCGGGGTGGGCTGCGAACTCAACATCCAGGTCAACAGGAAGACCGGCCGTATCGCCAACGTGAAGACGGACTACACTTCCCCGACCGCCCTGAACGAAGGCCGAACTTGCGTGAAAGGGCGATTCGCATGGCAGTTCGTGCACAGCGACGAACGTCTCACGACCCCCTTGATCAGGGAAAACGGCACGTTCCGTGAGGCCAGCTGGGACGAAGCGCTGAATGTCGTCGTGGGCGGCCTGGGGCACATCCGGGAAGAGCACGGGCCGGACGCGATCGGCTTTTTCTCGTCGGCCCGGTGCACCAATGAGGAAAACTTCCTGCTGCAGCGCCTGGCAAGGGAGGTGATCGGCACCAACAACGTCGACCACTGTGCCCATCTCTGACACAGCGCCACGGTGAAAGGTCTCGGTGAGACCTTCGGAAGCGGCGCCATGACCAACGATTTCAAATCCCTCAAGCAGGCGGACGTGATTTTCGTGATCGGTTCAAACACGACCGAAGCCCACCCGGTTCTCGGTGCGATGATCAAGGAGCGCAAGAAGAACGGGGCGAAGCTCATCGTGTGTGATCCGCGGATGATCGAACTGGCCGGGTACGCAGATGTCTACCTGCGCCACAAGAGCGGATCGGACGTGGCTCTCGTGAACGGGATGATGCATGTCATCCTGCGGGACAACCTGCAGAACGAGGCCTTCATCGCCGAGCGGGTGGAGAACCTGGATGCCCTGAAAGCGACGGTGGCCTCCTACACTCCGGAGAAGACCGGCGAGATAACGGGTATCCCGGCAGAGCTGGTCGAAAGGGCCGCCCACCTTTATGCGGCCGGGCCCAACTCGGCCATCTTCTACACCATGGGGATCACGCAGCACGTCACGGGAACGAATAACGTCCGGACCATGGCCAACCTGGCACTGCTTTGCGGCATGCTGGGCAGGCCGGGGACGGGAGTCAACCCCCTTCGGGGGCAGAACAACGTCCAGGGTGCCTGCGACATGGGCTGCCTGCCGGATGTTTTCACGGGCTACCAGAAAGTGGCCGACCCGGAAGCGCGGAGCAGGATGAAGGCCGCCTGGAACGGCGTCGATATGCCCGTCACGCCCGGCCTCAGCGTCGTGAAGATGATGGAGGCCGCCGGAAACGGGGACATCAAGGCCCTGTTCATCATGGGGGAAAATCCCATGGTGACGGACCCCGACACTCACCACGTGCGGAGCTCCCTGGAGAAACTGGACCTGCTCGTCGTCCAGGACATCTTCCTGACGGAGACCGCCCAGCTTGCAGACGTGGTTCTTCCCGCGGCTTGCTGGGGAGAGAAGGACGGCACGTTCACGAACACCTGCCGAGCGGTGCAGAGGGTCCGCAAGGCCGTGGCGGCGCCGGGGGAAGCAAGGGCAGACTGGGAGATTCTCACCGCCATCGCTCGGCGCATGGGCTCCCCGTGGAATTTCCGGAGCGCATCGGAAGTGTTTGACGCCATCGCCCAGGTAACCCCGAGTTACGCGGGGATGAGCCACGCCCGCCTGGAAGAGGGGCCGCTTGCCTGGCCTTGCCCCACACCGGACCATCCGGGAACGCCGATACTGCACACAGCGAAGTTTGCGCGCCCTAACGGGAAAGCCTCCTTCTCGCCCTGCGAGTGGAAGGCCCCCCACGAGTGGCCCGACGAGGAATACCCGTTCCTGGCCACCACGGGCCGGCTGCTCTACCACTATCACTCCGGCAGCATGACCCGGAGGAGCGCTCCGGGCGAGTTCGTGAAGGAACTCTACGTGGAGGTTCACCCTGGGGATGCGGCTCGAATGAACCTGGTGGAGGGGGACAGGGTCCGCGTGATCTCCCGCCGCGGTTCGGTGGAGGGCAAGGCGAAGATCACCGATCGCGTTCCGCCGAAGATGCTCTTCCTGCCGTTCCACTTCGGGGAGGCTTCGGCGAATATCCTGACGGCGGCCGCCATCGACCCGGATTCCGAGACTCCGGGCTACAAGGTTAGTGCCGTCAGGCTGGAGAAGGCCTAGGCGAGGCGATTCCCGAGGCGAGGGGGCTAGGATAGGCCGGTTCCAGCCTCCAGGAACCATGGAGAAAAAGGAGGACGGCAACGACATGAATTTCAAGACTCCCCAGGAACTTGCCAAGAGTGCCTGCAGTGCGGCCAAGGCAAAAAGCGCATGGACCCTTCCCCAACTTTTGATCATGGGCGTCCTCGCCGGAGCCTACATTGCTTTCGCGGGCTTCCTGAACACCGTCGTGACACAGGATCTCGCCAAGTACGCGGGTGTCGGCATGACGAAATTCATGGGCGGAGCGGCGTTCTCCCTCGGCCTGATGCTAGTCGTCATCGCGGGAGGGGAACTCTTCACCGGCAATTGCCTGATGCCCATGGGGACGTTGGCCGGATGCGCTCCGATCAAGGGGGTCCTGCGCAACTGGTTCTGGGTTTTTTTTGCGAACCTTGCGGGGTCTGTCCTCATCGCCATCCTCATTTTCTATTCCGGCCTCGCGACGGGTCCTGTCGGAGCCAACGCCCTCAAGATCGCCGCAGCCAAGATGAGCCTGCCGATGGGGCAAGCCTTTTTTCGCGGGATCCTCTGCAACTGGCTCGTCGTGCTGGCGGTTTGGATGAGCATGGCCGCAACCGATATCGTCGGCAAGATTTTCGCCATCTTTTTCCCGATCACGGCCTTTGTGGCCTCGGGTTTTGAACACAACGTCGCCAATATGTACTTCATGTCTATCGGGATCTTCCTGAAAGGCAACGAGGGGGTCGTCGCCGCGGCAGAACTGGCTCCAGACAAGCTGGCCGCCGTGACATGGGCAGGGTATTGGCATAACCTGGTTCCCGTGACGATCGGGAACATGGTGGGCGGAATCCTGTTTGTCGCCGTTTTGTACTTCCTGGTGTTCAGGCATCATCTCGAAGATATGGAATAGATTACGAGACAAGTTTATTCCCTGGCCGGAGGCGATTGGTGCACCCCCCTTGAGTATTCGGAAAGAATCTGATAGATTACGACTGGTTTGGGGGATGGGGTCCCCCCAGGGAATGCTCGTGAAGGGCTAATGACTCCTACCGCGCGGCTTGGAAGCGGTAGGAGTTTTTTTGTGCTTTCAGTGGGGCCGGGCGAAAACCAGGTTTCAGCTTCACGATTTCGATTGGAGGGGTTTTTGATGGAACACATTTTCGCGGTTGCCGCCTTTTGGCTGATTCTGGCCGTTCTGTCGGCAATACTGGCCTTTCACCTGAAGATTTCGATTGCCCTGGTTGAAATCTGCGTCGGGGTTGCCACCGCTGCCGTCGCTTCTTCCCTGGGGATGCTCGATGCCATGGGCAGCAACGAAGAATGGCTTCGCTTCGTGGCTTCGTCGGGTGCCATCCTCCTGACGTTCCTTGCGGGCGCGGAATTGGAGCCCTCCGTAATGAGAAAGAAGCTGAAAGAGGTCTCCGTGGTCGGGATTGTCGGATTTTTTGCCCCTTTCCTGGGGTGCACGGCCCTCGCCTATTATGGCCTGCACTGGGGGATAAGGGCCAGCTTGCTGTGCGGCGTTGCTCTTTCCACGACTTCCATGGCGGTCGTCTATGCCGTCATGCTTGAAACAGGCTTCAACAAGACCGAATTCGGGAAAGGTGTCCTCGGCGCCTGTTTCATCAATGACCTTGGCACCGTTATCGCATTGGGCCTGATCTTCTCGCCCTTTACGGTCAAAACCCTGATTTTTGTCGTCGTGACGGGCATCGTCCTGTTTGGGCTGCCGAAAGTCAGCCACTTCCTCACCCGGGTTTACGGTCACCGCACGGCCGCAATAAGGACCAAATGGGTCCTCCTTGTCCTTTTCGGGTTGAGCGTGCTGGCCTTGTGGTCGGGAAGCGAGGCGGTTCTTCCGGCTTACCTTGTCGGGATGGTCCTGGCCGAGTTCGCCGGAGGAGACATGTTTTGGGTTCAGCGACTGCGGACGCTGACCGTCGGATTCCTGACCCCTTTCTATTTCATCCGGGCCGGATCCTTTGTTTCCATCCCGGCCCTGATGTCGGCACCGCTCGTGTTCCTGATCCTCCTCGCGGGAAAGGTTTTCACCAAGATATTCGGGCTTTTGCCTGTTGTCGGGCTATTCAGGAAACAGCGTGAGGAAAAGTGGTACTACACCCTGCTTATGTCGACGGGTCTGACATTCGGCACCATATCCGCCCTTTTCGGCCTGACCCACGGTATCGTGACCCAGGAGCAATACTCTCACCTCGTGGCGGTCGTCATCGGCAGTGCGGTCGTTCCAACCCTCGTTGCCGGGCTATTCTTCCTCCCGCGCCATCTCCTTCCCGTGCCGGAAGACCGCATGGAACTCTCCCTGCAGGAGAATGAGCTGAAGGATGAGGGGTAGCCGGGGAAGCGGGGTTCTTCCCGCTTCCGCCGTCATACTGGGAGGCGGCCGGGGAAGGCGGATGGGAGGCAACAAGCTTTTTCTGGCGGTCGGCGAGACCCTCCTCATCGAGAGGGTTCTTTCGAGGGTCACGCCATGGTTCCGTGAAACGCTGATCGCGGTGGGCCCAGGCGACCTGGAAAGCCTAGAGAGACTGCTGGCCCCGGTTCGCGACCGTTGGCCGGTCAAAGTGGTTGCGGACTCCGCTCCCGGAAGGGGGCCGCTGGAAGGTCTCGCCTCGGCCCTGGAGGCGATGCGCACGGAATGGGCCTTCGCCATCGGGTGCGACATGCCCCTCGTCCAGGAGGCCGTCATGCGCCTTCTTTGGAACGCCATCACCCCGCGAACCCAGGCGGCCTGCGCGCGCCTTGACGGTTACCTCGAACCCCTGCATGCCTTCTATTCCGCCTCGTGCCTTCCCGCCGCCAGGCGAGCCCTTGACGGCGGCGAACGGCGAATCAAAAGCTTCTTCGGCCAGATCGAGCTTACCGTCGTGGAGGAGGAGTCCTTCCGGTTACTGCCGGGCTATCGGCGGTCCTTCGGTGGAGTGAACACGCCTGAAGAGCTCGATCGCCTGTTGAACCCAAATTTTCCCTAACCCTTCGGGCATCCGCGGACTCGTTCAGGGACGGAGTAGATGTTCATCCGTCCCTCCCGCGCGAAGCCGATCAGCGTGATTCCCCCGGTCAGCGCCGCGTCCACGGCCCCGGCAGTGACGGCCGAAACGCTTGCCAGGAGAGGGATCCCAGCCCCGATCGCCTTGTAGACCATGTCAGCCGGCAGTCGGCCGGAAACGGCCAGGAAGCAGCCCGAAAGATCGATCCCCTCCAGGATCGCCCATCCCACGGCCTTGTCCACCGCATTGTGACGGCCCACATCCTCGACCCGGAACCGGGCCTGGCCCGAAACGGAACCCAGCACGGCCACGTGGGTGCTTCCCGTTCTTCGGAAAAGAGGTGCTTCGGCAAGATCGTGGATCGCCTGCTGAAGGGTCCCGAACGGGATGCTCCACGCGACGGGCAGGGGATCCGGCCGCATCCCCGTGACCGGGGCGCCCTTTCGGTTCACCCGGACCCTCCCGGGGTCGACGGAAACCGCGGCTATGTCCTCCATGCACAGGATCATCCTTCCGCAAGCCAGGTGGCCCAGCGCCCATTCCTTCTCGCGGCCCGGGGTCAGGATCGCGGTAGCCTCTTCCCGCCCGTCCAACTCCAGGACCAAAGTCCGTTCCTCCAGCACCTCGTCCGGTCTTTGCTCGAACGAACCGTCCGCGCAGGCCCGGACGATTTCGACTTGGCGCACCGCCGCTTCCATGGTGATCTCCACCTTTTCGCCTGGTCTGCCCAGCCCGATTTGCTGTATAATCATATCGAAAAGTTCCCTGCGGTGCCCGTGTTTGTTGGGTGAGTCTTGAGCCAACAGAAAAGCGAACGGGAGCCACGTCCGTTCCGGAGGAGAAGGCACCTATCCGGTGTCATCGAATCAAAGGTCCGGCAGGTTCCCCCCCTCTCGAGGAGAGGGTCAAGGCTCTCGAAACACGACACTGCGGGGCCTTTTTTGCACCGCCGGGAGGGATCCCCTTGAAGCCCGTTCTTCCTCCGTACTGGCACCCGACCTTCGCCCATGCGTTCATCCTCGATTGGGACGGGGTGCTTGCAGAAACCCGCCTAGACTTTTCCTCCATCCGGAACCGCTATTTCCAAGGAAAACGAGTGCCTCTCCTGGAAGCCGGGCGTTTCCTTCCCGAAACGACGCGCAGGGACCTGGAGAAGGATATCTACGACCTCGAGATGCAGGGCGCCGAAGCGGCCGAGGCTGTGCCAGGCGCCAGGGAACTCCTGGATTGGCTGGACGAACGCGGCACGCCGTGGGCCGTCGTTTCGCGCAACTGCCGGGATTCCATCGAACTGGCGGCAGAGCGGGCCGGGGTCCGGCTACCCAAGGTTGTCCTGAGCCGGGACGAGGAGCCGGTGAAGCCCCACCCGGAAGCGCTCTGGAAAGCGGCAAGGCTGCTCGGTGCGGAAAGCTCCCGCTGTGTCATGGTCGGTGATTTCATCTACGATTTTGTCGGGGCCCGGAGAGCCGGGATGAGAGCCCTTCTCGTGCAGAGGGAGGAACCCGCCTGGATGGAATGGATCGACCAGGCCTGCCCCACTGTCCGGTCGCTGCTTGAAGAACTTGTCTCTCCGCGTCCCTGGGTTCCCTGGGAGTATCGGTCCCTGGTCGCCGACCGCGGGCATGAATGGCTCGAGGCGGCCTGGTCCCTGGAAGTCCAGGTTCCGTCTGCCTGCCCCGATCCGGCCCGTTTTGTCCACGAAGCGGCTTCGCTCGGCGTGGGACATTTTCTCGTCGAGCCGGCCTTGAACCTCTCAGTTTCAGTATGGCGGGAATCTCTGCCCTTGGGACGTGAATGGCTCGGGCAGCCCCTGCGGGAATCCGTCGAAGCCTTCCTCGCCTCACGGTTTCCCCTGGCGGTGGCTTCCGACGGGATCGGCGGCCTCCTCCTCCCGGGTGAAGGGATAGCGGCCGCCCTGGCGGAGGTCCTGGCCTGATGGAAGAGAGGACTCTCTGGGACGAAGAGCCCGCCCGCGAAGAGACCGGCCAAAAGTTTTGGGAGGTTCCCCTGCCGGAGCGCATGAGGCCCCGGACGCTGGAAGAGTTCGTGGGGCAGGGACATCTATTGGGCGACGACGCTCCACTGAGGAGAATCCTCGAAAGAGGGAATGTCCCGAGCTGCGTTCTTTACGGCCCCCCCGGCGTCGGCAAAACGACCCTCGTCCGCTTGATGGCCTCGGTAACCGGCCGCCGGCTGCTGGAGGTGAACGCGGTGACCGCCAAGGTGGCCGAGCTAAGGGACCTTGTCGTGGAAGCCCGCCAGGCGAAAGCAAGGGATCGTGGAAAGACCGCCCTCGCGTTCATTGACGAGATCTACCATTTCAACCGCCAGCAGCAGAATGTCCTCCTGCCTGCCGTGGAGAAGGGAGAACTCATCCTCGTCGGAACCACGACTGAGAATCCTTTTTTCGAGATCAACAAAACCCTGCTGTCCCGCATGGTCGTCTACGAAATGAAGCCTCTTGGTAAAGAGGACCTTGAAAGGCTGGTCAGGCGGGCACTCGAGGACAACGAGAGAGGGCTCGGGAATCTGGGTCTGCAGGCCACGGACGGGGCAGTTGCGATGATCGCCGCGAAAAGCGGCGGAGACGTTCGCCAGGCCCTGATCCGCCTCGATACCGTCGCGGCCTCGGTTGCCGCAGGGGGTGGAAGCCTCCTGGACGAAGCCGCGGTGGAGCGGGCGCTCGGGTCTGCCCTCCAGAGGTATGACCGGGCGGGTGATGACCATTACACCGTGATCTCGGCCCTCATCAAGAGCATGAGGGGTTCCGATCCCGACGCCGCGGTCTATTGGTTGGCCAGGCTTTTGGCCGGGGGTGAGGATGTCCGGTTCATCGCGCGCCGCATCCTTATCTTTGCCTCAGAGGACGTGGGGCTGGCCGACCCCCAGGCCCTGGCAATTGCAGCTTCCGCCGCCTATGCGGCCGACTTTGTCGGCCTCCCGGAGGCCCAGCTGATCCTTTCCGAGGCGGTTCTCTACATGGCCGCCGCGCCCAAGAGCAACAGCTCAACGGTCGCGATCGGAGCGGCCATGGACGCCGTGAACTCGGGCGACCTGCAGGAAGTGCCCGAGAACCTCAAGCCCCGAGGACAGGGATACCTGTATCCCCACGATGACCCGAGGCATTGGGTTCCGCAAAAATACCTCAGGGAACCGAGGCGGTTCTATACCCCCGGGTCCATCGGCTTCGAGGCGGGATTGGCCGAACGCCTGAAAGGTTTCTGGAAGCGTTTCTCGATCGATGAAAGCTAGAGGGACATGACGGTGACGCCCGCCACCACCAGGGCGATTCCCGAAGCCAGGCGGGGCGTCAGTTTTTCGCGGAGGAAAAGGGTCGCGAAAGCCGCCGAGAAGAAGGGGCGCGCGGAAGCGGCGCAGGTGGCCAGGTCGACCGGGATGAAGTTCTGGCTATAGGAGAAAAGCAGGTTGCCCACCGTCAGGCCGAGGGCTCCCGCCAGCATGGCCTCGCCGAGGACAAGAGGGGAGGAGACGCGCGGGAAAACCTTTCGGTCGCGTATCCAGAAAAGGATCCAGGAACCGCAGAGAACCGAAACGGAACGCCACCACTCCAGCTGCGGGACGGGAAGGTGCTGCATGAAGATTTTGTTCGTGATGATGCCGAAAGTCCAGCAGGACATGCACAAAAGGGCAAAAACCAGTCCGATCCGGAAGTCTTTACGTGAGATCGTTCTGGCATCGGTTTCCTGGCGAGGGGAAAGAAGCACCAGTCCTGCCACGATGAGGACCGCCGCACCGAAGACGACAGGAGATGCCGGTTCTCCCAGGAAAATCCAGGATGCCGGAACCGCCAGCAGGGGATAGGCCGAGGAAACCGGAACCCCCAGAGTGACTCCCAGATGGCGGAGGGCCACGAAATAGAGCAGGTCTCCCGCCACGAGCCAGACCACGCTGCCGCCGAAAATCGCGAGCAGGAGGGGAAGCGGCGGCGGCGCAAAGGCGGTCTTTCCCATGGTCACAAAAAGATAGGCTCCAGCCGTCAGGATGGAGCCTATCGTTCTGGCTGCGCCGAGGGCCGTGTAGGAGAACTGGTCGACACCCCGCCGGTAGAGAACGGGGGCGATGGCCCAAACGACCGCGGAAAGGAGTGCGAGAGAAAATCCCGCGAAAGTGCCGGAGGACAAGGGCCGGGACTATTCCTCGAGCTGGGCTGAAAGCTCTGGGTGCCGGCTGATGTAGTTCAGCAGCGCCTGCTTGGAATTATCGAGATGCTGCCGCATGGCGGCCATGGCCCGCGGGCAGTCCTTGGCCAGAAGCGCCTCGATCACCTCAACGTGTTCCTGGCATGTCGCGCTCAGGCGGATGTCCTCGATGGAGTAATGACGGCAAAGGTGGATCAGGTCCGCCACGTTGTCGAGCGTCAGGTTCAGGAACCGGTTGCCCGTCGAATCTCTCAGGAGGGCATGGAAACGGCGATCCTCCGCGAGGAACAGGCTGGAGTCTCCTTCGTCGGAGAAATGGCTGAACTTGTCGAGGAATTTCTCCAGCTCGGCAATTGGGGGGTTCTTGCAGGCATGCTCGATCGCCATGACCTCGAGCGCGGTGCGAAGATCGTAAAGGTCGGATGCATCCTTTGCAGTGGGCAGGGTGACGAATGCCCCCCGTCGAGGCACCAGCGTGATGAGGCCCGTCTGGGCCAGCTGCCGTATAGCTTCCCGTACAGGGGTCCTGGAGACGGCGATCCGGTCAGCCAGTTCCACTTCAGACAGGCGTTCCCCCGGGGGGATGATGCCGTCGACGATGGCTTCCTTGATCTTTTCATAGACGATCTGGCGGAGATCGACGTTTCTTGCAGGAGAAAGCGGGTCGTTGAACATCGTGAATTTTCCCCTCCCCACGGAAGAATAGGCCACCCGTACGTAAGTATACTATCCTCAAAATACATTCTCCGTCAAGGAAAAACCACGAAATATTCCGGTTACTGACAACAAAAAAGCCTCCCGAGGGAGGCTCAGAAAATATCCATCCGTCAAACTTTCGCGCAATCCCGGTTCACCTTGTCGGTCCAGAGAGCGAGCGCGTAGATCGCGTCCGAAAGGCGGTTAATGTAAGCATAGGCATTGTCCCCCAGTTCGCCATCCCGCAGGAGTTTCACTGCCACCCGTTCGGCCCGCCTCGCCACCGTCCGGGCCTGGTGGAGAGCGGCCCCGGGAACCGAATCTCCCGGGCGCACGAAGCGGAAGGTCGTTCCCACGATTTCGTGTACCCGCACAACGATCGCGTCGAGGAAAGACGGGTCGGGTTCTGGAAGGCCGGGGAAAAGGGCCAAATATCCCATTACCACGCCCAGGTTGGCCTCAAGATCGAAGAGTTCCTTCCGAATCCTGTCATCGCAGCAGGTCGCCCGCGCCATTCCCAGGTGAGCCTGGCATTCGTCCAGCGTCCCGTAGGTTTCGACTCGGGGGTGGTCCTTTGGGACCCTTTCGTTGTTGCCCAGGCTTGTTGTCCCCTTGTCGCCGCCTTTTGTCGTGATCCAGGGTTCATCCACCGGGATTCCTCCCCTCAAGGTCGCCTTCCGGACCTAGTGGCCTCCGTGACAACCCTCGCAATGCCCGCCGCAGACATGGGGATCGCATGCTTCCTGCCCTCCGCTCAGGACGGAAAAGGAGAAGCGGAGCATCGCGTCGGCGATCAGGCCGGAAGGCAGGGCCTGGTAGCCCTGTTCCTCCACCATCACGGTCCGGCAGGCAACCGGGAACCCGGCTTCGTCGCTGCAGGTGCGGCAGGGCTCGTAGGTGACCTGGAGCCCGAGAATCTCATCCAGGTCGCGTTCGGGCAAGTCTTCATCCGGACAGCTGAAGGTCACCCGGTTCATCAGCCGAATGTTGCCGGGCTCGGGATTCTCCGAAACAGCTTCCTGGAGGACAAGACGGATGTCCAATTTGGCCAGTTTCGGTGCCATCTGGGCGCAAAGCTTGCGCAACGTCGACCCGGTCTGGTGCGTTGGTTCGCAGTGGATGTTGTCGAACAGATAATGACGAATAATGATGTCTTTCAAAAATAACCCTCCCCCGGATAATTACCCTTTTTTCCCGAAAAGCCGCTCTTCCGAGACCTCGACGAAAACCGCCTTCGCCTCCACACAAAGCTTTCCTGCGCTGTCGTGTATCACGGCCTGGGTGTGGAACTTCTTTCCATCCTGCCTCGCCAGGCTCCCCCTAGCCTCGTAGGAGGATCCCGCCTTAACGCTCCGCAAAAAGCGGACCGAAAGGTTTGCCGTGACGCTCCAGGCCCCGGTTTCCTTACGGGCCGCCCATGCCATAGCATCATCGCAGATGGCCGTCAGGATGCCTCCATGGACGAAACCCTCGAAACCGCACCAGGAAGCCTCCGGGGCAAAGGGAATCACCGATCGCCTTTCGCCGTCGTCCCAAAAGATCTTCAGCCCCAGAGATCTCGGGTTCTCTCCCGTCCTGTCGCAGACGAAACAGCCATTTGACCCCTGCAACTCCTCCATCCGACTCTCACCTGCCTCTATTTGCCCCGCCTTATCCCGGTTTTCCGGAAAAACCATCTCTCGTACGGCTCGTGGAATCGATTTCTGGACAACCGGCCCGTGGTATGCTATACAAATGCCGCTGCCGGAGTGGCGGAATGGTAGACGCAGCGGACTCAAAATCCGCCGGGCCTCGGGTCTGTGGGGGTTCGAGTCCCCCCTCCGGCACCACCTTTAATATTTTCAAGGGTTTGCGCCCTTTTGTCTATCAGGGAATCCCCTATTTATTAACCCGTTTTCGAAGGCGAATCCGCTGGGGTTGAAATTGGCCCTCCCCAGCGGACTGGAAAAACCCCTCAAAAACCCCTTTGCGGAAATGTAAGGGGGTTTTTCGCTTGTCCGTCCTCCCGTTCCCGCAGCCATCAGGTTTTTCGGTCAGCTGGACTGTCGCCATGGAACACTTCCTCCTCTACAAAAAGGGGGAGGGGCTGAGTTCCCGAACGCTGGTAGATTACCAAAAACACATTAGTAAATTCTTTCACCAGTATCCCTCCGGACTTGCCAACCCCGCTCTCCGATCGTGCGTCCTGGAATACCTTTCGGAAAAGGTTTCGCCCTATACCTACAACCTGAGGCTGGTTTATCTCCGATGCTTTTTCCGTTGGTGCGTCGACGAGGGATACCTGGGAGCGGATCCCACGGGCCGCCTGCACCGGCGGAAAACCCCGCCCAGGATCGTCAACGTCCCTGCCGACAGCCTGACGAAGCTCCTTTCCCTCCCGGACCGGACCACATTTGCGGGGCTGCGGGACTACGCCCTGATCCTGCTGATCCTCGATACGGGGATTCGCCCTGGGGAGGCGCTTTCACTCCAAACCCGCCAGGTCGACCTGAAATACTGCCAGGTCACCATCCCGGCCGAAAGCGCCAAGACGCGCGTCTCCAGGACGCTTCCGCTTTCCAACGTCACCGTTCAGGCTATCGCTGAGACAATACGCGTTCGGCACCCGCAATGGGGCGAATCGGTTCCCCTTTTCTGTTCAGCCTCAGGGCTGCCCCTCAAGGACGAATGGTCCCGAAGGCTGGCCGGGTACGGCCAGCGGCTGGGGATGAAAATTAGACCCTACGACCTCAGGCATTCGTTCGCGTTGCACTACCTCCGGCACGGGGGGAACGCATTCGCCCTGCAGCGGACCCTGGGGCACGAGGACATGGCGATGACGAGACGGTATGTGGCGCTGACGGACCAGGACCTGCGAAAGGTCCACAGCACGGCTTCCCCCGTGCAGGCCCTGGTTCCGGAGCGGCACAGGGTCAGGAAGGCGGGAAAGGCAAATATAAAACATACTTGACAATATAATAAGACATATAGTAACATACGTTCTAACGATACATGATAAGGGGTGGGTTTAAATGGTCAAGAGGAAAAAAGAGGCAGAAGAATCAATCCATTGCGATGTGAGCCAGGACGCCCTTATGAGCGCCGAGGATGTGCGAAAAGTCCGTGGGATCCTCGAGATGACGCAGCAGGAGTTCGCCATCCTCCTCGGGGTGACGGCCCTGACGATCAACTCATGGGAGAAAGAGGGGGTGATTTCGCTGCGCGGAGGGAGCTTTTACCTGCTCCAGACGGTGATTGCGCTTCTGACGCAGGCTCAGGCGAACCCCGATTTCATCTCTCCGGATCGGCTGAAAGACCTCCTGAGGCGGGGAACGAACTACGAGCTTATTACCCGGTATAAACAATTTTCAAAAGAAATGACGGTCAGTTTTTATTCGTTGATCAACATGGGGATGCTGACCGGGGTGATGGCGGCCCTGCTTTTTGACTGCTATCTCGAAAAAAAGGGTCTTCGGGTCGATGATTTCGAAAGTGAAGCGAAACCGTTTTCGGTGAATGGCCTTTAAGCCTTACGGGGTTCTTTGTATTCGGAAGTAAATCCTATTTTGGAAGGGAGGGACATTCATGGAAAAAAAGAGGAGCAATGGACAGTGCTTCTCCCCCGGACGAGAGTAACTGTGCGGGAAAATTTTTGGAGGGATGTTCCGCATGAAGAAGGCGTCGTCGGCAGTTGGCGGGCAACTGAAGACCTCAACTGGGAAAGCCAATTCTCTTCTCAGGGCAAAGAGGAAGGCACCGACTAACGTTAGCTCGATAAGAGCTAAGAGGCTGTCCAGTGCAACACCGAATCTCATAGCGAACGCGGGAAACGGACAGACTCAAGTCTGGCGGATATGGCTCAGCGCGTTCATCCAGTGGAAGACGAGTGTTCCCTGGAATAAGCCCATTTCGTCAAGGACCCAGTCCGACTATGAGAAAACCGTGGAACTTTTTTTTCGGCGCTACCCTCAGGCAGTAAACCCAAAATGCCTCAAGGAATGTCTCGATGCGCACTTCAGTCAGAATATCGCTCCGGCTACGTTCAACCTTAGACTCGTTTACCTGCGGGCTTTTTTTAATTTTCTTACCGTGCCGGAGGGGGCGGAGCAAGAGGAAAAATATAAGGATCATCTGGCAGTCTTGAAGCGAAACCCGATTGCTGGAAGATCCAAGAGGTACGATGAGGGTCGAATCGTCAACATCAAGGATGAACAGATCGACAAACTCCTTGAAAGAATGCAAAAGGAAAAGAATAGGGACGCTTTCGAAGGCTTTCGAGATCTCGTTCTTCTCCAGTTCCAAATCGACACGGGCATCAGGCCGGGAGAAGCCCTCAAAGTGGTGCCAGCGGACCTGGATTTTGCGGCGAAAAATCCTTGTGTCCACCTAAGCGCCGATGACACAAAGAACCGATGCTCGAGGGCCCTTCCACTTTCAAGGGAGATGGTCAAAACCTTGAAGAGCTGGCTTGCCAAGAGGAAAGCAGAGAGAATTCCTCCTGGAGCACCGCTTTTCTGCACGGCTAAAGGGAAGCCCATGTCGGGCAATACCTGGTACCGACGGCTTCACGATTACTGCAAGGACATGACCGAGAGCATAAGGCCTTACGGGATAAGGCACTACGCCGCAATGGCCTATTACGAGGACACGAAGTATAACCAGAATCGGCTACAGGCCTTTCTGGGGCACAAAACTCCCGCAATGGCGCAACGCTACGCGAACTACAAAGGCGCTCCGATAATCGCAGACCATGACAAATACAGTCCTCTAAACCGGCTGAGGAATGGCAATTCGATCGCCGCTTGAGAGGGGCAAAATATATAGAGAAAGCCCAGACGCACCCAACAAGGGTGCGTCATTTTTTTTGAAAAAACACATGGATTCGTTTCCCCGTAACCTGTGTCTGCATAGACATACTACGCTGTTGTGCTTTACCGAACGGAATACCTTTGTCGCTTTATGGAGGTGAAGTCATGTCCGGAGATAGATTCGTATGCGCTCGAATCGAAGCGGTCTCGGCGAGCGTGGGAATAAGGCAATTTCGTCACGATACCCGCGAGGAATGCCCCCCTTACCTAAAAGGCCCCTCAGACGTTCTCGTGAACGACAGGTGGGGTTGTTTCAAGAATCGGCGGATTCAGGGGAGGCGAGCCGTAGAGGGAATACGGCGCCTGTTCTGGGAGATCGAGAAGGTGAAAGAGGAGCAGAGAATGGATTACCGCGAATTTCATGGAAAAAGGCTGCCCGGCAACACTCGGCCTTTCGCGAGGGCGGTTCTCGTATTTTCGAGAGAGGTCGACCAGGTCCCGCTTAACACTTTGTATGAAGCGGCGGAGGAGCTTTTCCTGAGGCTGGCGTCAGAAACAAACATGCCTTTCATTTATCTCGCTATGCATATGGATGAGAAAAGAGTCCATTTCCATTGCCTGTTGCAAAACTATGACTATGAGTCGCACAAAACGGTGATTCGATCTCTGGATAGAGGATTTTTCTCCAAGCTGCAGGACCTGGCCGAGGAAATTTTCTCCCATTTGGGGTTTCGTCGCGGGATTCCAAAGAAATTGACCGGAGATGCAAACCGGAGTGTCACACAGGCCCACAAAGAAGAATGCGTGCTCAGGGAAGCAGAAAGGATCGTCTTTCGCAACCTTCAACGGGACCTTAGGCGATCAGGAATTCTAGAAACCTTGGGCAGGATTGATTCCATTGAATCTAAGGAAGCCGGGGAAGGAGAAGATAAAAAATGACAAAAGGTGATGTTCCGTGTAGCCGGAAGTGTGCCTTCGTTTTTCAACTCTCAAGCTATTCAATAAATTCCTCGAGAACGAAGGACGGAACCATGTCACGGGCGGAGGCCCGCTTGCGATTGACTCGTCTCGACGACAATATTCCTCCCAGGCGGGTAAGGATCGCGATTCAAGCTGGCCCTGAACCCGACGAGGGGGAAGCTCAGATTCTCGCGGCCGACGTCGAAGAACAACTAATCGAAATTCTAGCGATTCTTGGGGTAAGACTTGACGGCGGGCCCAGCGGTCCAGAAGGAAGAGTCATCGGAGGTTAGGATTCGTGAATAGTCTGACCGGAAATTTTGTGTGATCCTGTTTCCGCCAAACTGAATTTGTACCCTCCCCACACGCCGTTGCGGGGAGGGTACGCTCCTGAAGCCAGGTCATCCAAAAATTGGCATCGACACAATACATATCTGTACGTCCCGATGGAGGCCCAGGCAGGGAAAAACTCTTCCCTGGCGGCCGATAGGCCATGGGAGGGAGTTGATCCATACCCCCTTTTACTGTGCAGTGCGGAATCCTTATGGGTACCTCACCGTTTCTTTCTCCCCGCAAATCCTGCTTTACGGTGATTCAGGGCGCTGCAACACAAAACCATTGTTATCCCGTTCCAAAATCCAACGGGCAGTTTCCAGGCTGGGAAAAAGAATGGCCAGGGGAGGAATTTACCTTGATCTGATGGGGGCAACGATAAGCCGCATAGATCTGTTTTCTGACCTGTCGGTTTCCTCGGGGTATTCGAAAATCGTGCCAGCCTTGATGAAAATCCGTCTTCCCCACCTGAGGAAACCCAGAGGGTATCAGGGCAAGGGGAGTACCACAATCTACTATTCGAACGGTTGCAGGGAAATCTGTGTCTATGACAAGGTGCGAGAACTCCTCGACAAAGAAATCCTCTCCGAGACGATTGCCACACAAAGGCGCCTAGTTCCAGACAGGCATGTACGGGTCGAATACAGGCTGCGTTCTCCGCGAGTGATCCGGACTAGCCTCGGAATCTCCACCCTCAGAGATCTGCTGAAAGGAAGGCAAACCTTTGAGGGGCTACGGGGCGTCTATAACCATGTGACATTTTCGATTCGCCAAGCCCTGGGATTCAGTCCTGAACCGCATTTTGCGGCTATCCCCGTACCGAGGGCTGCTTTTCCCGTCAGGAGATCCTCAAATCCCTTTCAAAAGAGGCTCAAACCCATGGAAAGACTCGATCTAGCCACATTAGAACTGTCATTGTCCCTGTTCATTCTATTGTTTTTCCCAACATATCCACCTCGAGGACCACCACTAAACCGGGACGTGTGGGGACGGGAAGCGTCCTTACAATATGCTGTAGCAGCCGAAATCCCAGGCCTCTCAAAAGGTGCTGGGATCTAACCGTTTAGAGAGGAGGTAGCTATAAAAAGTGGCGTTTATGAGCAAGACCAGTATTGAAAAATGTCGATAATCAGAGTATAATATTATTCAAAGAAAGGGCGATTGCTTGAAGGGCATTTATAGTTATCGTCAGCAGATGGGTAAAATAAAGTAAACGGAATGCCACCAGTTAGGGGGGCGTTCCGTGCTTTTGTTTTCGATCACCTTTCAAAGATCCACTCCTTTCCCCTATGCGGATCCCCCAGTACCGCCCAACACGGGGGTGGGGTTAACCCCCCACCCCTTCCTGGTGGCGTGCTGAACCGGGGCACAACTGAAAAAGAAGGGGGCTTGCATGTCGATATACACAAAATCAAGAATAGAAGAAATCAAAGAAATGTATCTATTTTTCGATGAGGATTCTACGAAAAGAGGAAATGGACATCTCTCTCTTATAGAAGGAATATCCAGTTTTTGTATTGATCCATTTTGTAAAATGATTCGTGATGTCGATCAGAGGACCCAACCTCTTGTCCAGCAATTCCGAGTGGCTCGGAATGCTTTCCCAGAGAACGAACTGCTCCCATTTTCGGAGCCCTCCAGCTTAGTGGCTTTTCACTCCTGGCTCTCCTGGGCAACCCTCCAGGATCCCCATAAGAACCACCTCTCCTTCTTGCCAAAATGTCAGAAGAGGAGATTCCCTAATGCCTGGTCAAATTGAGGGCTTCCTCGGTGGGAGGGAATCAGATCGAGCAGCCTGGGTGGCCGAGCGCCTGTTTTGGGTCAGGACAATGCGGGAACCTGCCCTCGTGTTGGTTCCGCGCCTCGATGGGCTCAAGGGGCTCTACCACTACGGAGAAATCTACTGGGGGCCCGAGTATGAAGGCGCAGTTCACATTGATCCGGTGCGGGAAATCCTGCAGGCGCCCGCGAACAGCCTGGACCAGCTTTCCAGAGTTTTCGCCGAGGCCCTTATCCCACAAGCGCGCTCGCGTTCAGCTCGAGAGCCTTTCTGGGAGGATAGCGCTCGCGCAATCCTTAGAAATCTGCTCTCCTGCACAGCCTACAGATATGCTTCTTTCCTGTCGATGGATTCAAAGAGCCTCGATCGGTTGTTCATCCTCACGTCTCCTCAAAAATCCGCGACAGTCCTTCTCTTGGCGCTCTACGAAGAAATCGCGGAAGAATCCACTGGCCGAACCGATTCCAGATCTATGGGATCCCTTCCCGATTGGGCGGATTTCGTTCCCCACAAAACAGTCCGCTCGCTCAAAGCGCTTCTTTCAAGGAACAGCCTTGTCACAGCAGGTTCCATGCTCTCCGAAGTGTCGGCAGCCCTGGAGCCGCTTTCTGAAATGACGGTATCAAACGGAAGCGGAGAACAAGGGGAGAGGGTCTTCCACCCATGCAATCTTGTCGGCCCGCTATTTATCGAAGTTGACGATCTTTCTCCTGAAACCCTCGGGCTCCTGCTCCTCAGCGCAAGGATGAACGGTGTGGAGTCCATTTTTGCTTTTGAACTCGATAAATGGTCTGAGGAACTTTTGCCCGCAATTTCTACGAAGAGAAGCTCCATTTCGTGGACAGCTCAAAAGCCGTCAAGTGCTATGGTGAAGTTCATAATGGATTCGACAAGCGACATCATGTGGGGCTTTGCTTTTGATTCCGCCAACAAAATCTGTTTCACAGAGAGAGTCCGGACCTCGACGGGTCAGCCTGGAGGTCTGTTGACCTCCCAGCCCTATGAAGAGCCTGCCCAATTGCCTGAAGGAATGGTGCTACGCCATGACGGGATTTCTTGGCGGATCGACCGCATTCCTGAAACTGACTCGACTGCTGTGGAGTTCGTTTGTCCTCGAAAGAAGTCAAATATTATTCCGTTCCTTGAACTCATCCCGTCCAGTCAAGAGGTCTCACTCATGGATGATGAGGACGACGAAACGCCGGTTCTCTGATGGAAATCAACCCAAAAAACGGTGTTTGCTTTAGCTCTCAAGATTCCGAGAACAGGCCATAAAGAAACATCCTGAGGTCTGAATAATTTTCCCCTGAGTAGTGTTTCCCGCAGACGGGCCTTGCACACTCCCAGAGTCCAGGGGAACAACCCACAAAGGGAGAAGATGCGAGGAATGCGAGAAGCAAAGGGACAGGAACGGTTCGCAGAGTTTGATGGGTTTGGTACAGGAGGCCAGCCGGTTTGCCGCCTTTGTGGGAAACCGATTGAGTCAGAGAAATCTGTAGCAAGGGGCTACGGCTGCGATTGCTGGTCAAAAATCCGGCGTGAGTTGCGCCGGGCCCAGGAACAAGAGATGTCCGGGCTGGTCCCAAAACAAAAGTGTTTTCCCTTTTCAGGGGAGGAGGGATAAGCGGGGATGTTTCCGATCGACGCGCACCTGGAAGGCTTCATGAGGAGGACTTGCGGCGGAAAGGCTATGCGGGTAACCGCTGTGGAGGAGGCTGGCCCAACCATCCGGATTTGCTGCTTGGATACTAGCGGGGATGCGTCAGGCAATAGAACGCTGGCGACGGTCGTCGACGTCCGGGTCCCGTGGGAGGCGATTGGGGATGCCGAAAACGGCGATCGGAGAGAGATCTCCGAATATAAAGGTGCCGATGTACGGGTAATCGAACACTACGGGATGCCCGAATCGCCTGGTCCGAACGGAGCAAGCCTTGTCGTATGCGGTTTTGCAGCGCAACCCGACAAATTGTTCAAGGTGGCAGTTTCCTATGCCGTGTCCATTGACCAAGCTCTGAGTATGGAGCGGTAGGGCTAGGGAGGCTCGGGAGGAATCATGAGAACGCACCGTGAAACCCTGGAGGAATTCACGGCCAGAACGTGCAACGGCAGTTCGGAATGGCTAAAGGAGATCAGTGACGAGGGTATTGTCGTCAGGGAATGCTATGTGATCGCGCCCGTCCTCCTGGACACGGAGGAGATCGGGGAGGTTGCCACTTGCCTCGAGCTTCGGATTCCCTGGATCTCACTGGAAGACGCGTTGCAGGGAACGCTGAAGCCCATGCCAGATTATGCGCCGCTAGCTCGCGTTATCGAAATCGGCCATTTCGGAGCAGAAAACGAGGTGTGTGACCGCGGCGGGAATTGGCATCTCGTTTGCGGTGAGCCTACGGAAGACGAGGAACTGTTTCAGGAAGTTTTGATGAGCTGCCTCGAAAGTAAATTTTCGGGTGTACTGTTGGATATCCTCACAAGAAAAAAGCTCAGGACAGGATTGTTTTGCAGAAATCCTGAAGAAAAAGAAGAGGAATCCCCTATCTTGTAATTCAATCCGATCCATCTTGCCTCTGCCCTTCCAGTGGCGAACCGAGAATTGCCTGCGAAAAACTGACTTTTCATAATACTTGAAAAAATACTTCCTAGAATCGGCTGGCTCGAGACACTTGAGCCAGCCGATTCTTATCCTCACCGACTTATGTTGTCGTCGTAAAAAATCAAAATCATATCGCCAACGACAATTTACATTCTCATTATCTCCCTTTTCAAATCGAAAAATAGGGGTTTCCCTGATAGACATTTTATTTTTTTGGTTGTTTACTCCTCCAGGGAGGGGGGTCTCCCCTATTGGAGCGGGACTATTTATTTCGGAGGTCTTTTCGTTGGGGCTAGATAGGAAATTTCCTGTTAGGACATACCAGAATTTTAGTATTTGTGAAGACTTCAAGGAACACGCATCCTGCGTGGCTGATCTTGCCTCGGAATTTCTTGCCCCGTTCGGTCTCGAAAAGACTGGACGGGTTCTCGGGATTTCGCATGACATCGGGAAATTGGGCGACCTTTTTCAGGAATACATCGCCAGCTGCATAAAAGATTTCGGTTCAAAAGAATCCGGCGGGCGCCATCATGGTCCTGACCATTCTTCGGCGGGGAGCATGTTTCTGACAGAAAAAAAGAACATGGGTCTGTCCGCTCTGGCATGGATAGCCGCTTCCCATCATGGGGGGCTCCATTCCAAAGCCGAGTTCAAGGATCGCCTAGCAAAACGAAAGACGGATGGAACTGTCTATGCCGATATCAAACTCGCCTTGGATCGGTTTTCGTCACATTTTGAAAATCCCTTACTTTCCACAACCCTGTTAAATGCCGCATCCGCCGAAATCAAGCTTTGGAACCGGTACTTCCGGCCAGAAACAAGGCGGTCTGCCGGCCCCCTTGACGTTTTTTTGCGCATGCTCCTGTCTGCCCTCGCCGACGCCGATGCTTTGGACGCGGAAAGGGCTGGCAGCCCCCAAAAATCTGCCTTGCGGGCTTCTGCCGGATCCCGGATTCACGACTTGTTTGAGAAGCTGGTGATGAGTCAGGCCGAGATTGCCGCAGGGAAGACAGGTCCTGTCAACGAGGTTCGGAAAGAGGTCTACGAGGCTTGCTTCGACAAGGCCGAAGGACCGGTGGGAATCTACCGGCTTTGCGTTCCCACCGGCGGAGGCAAGACCAGGAGTGCCATGGCCTTTGCCTTGAAGCATGCCGCAAAACATGGAATGAGCCGGGTCATCACCGCCATTCCGTACACCTCGATTGTCGAACAGAACGTCAAGGTCTACCGCTCGATTTTCGGTTCGGAAAATGTCCTGGAGCATCACAGCGGGACCGGAGTCAGGGAGTTAGAGGTCACGACTCCAGAAGACGTACGCCTGTCTCTTGCCAGCGAAAATTGGGATCTGCCGATCGTCGTGACCACCAACGTCCAGCTCCTGGAAAGCCTGATGAGCAACCGGCCCAGCAGGTGCCGGAAGCTTCACCGAATCGCCAACAGCGTGGTCATCCTGGACGAAGTCCAGACGCTCCCCCAGAAATACATGGACACGATCATCGACGTCCTCCACTTGCTCTCGAAACACTTCAACACGACCATCGTCCTCTGCTCCGCCACCCAGCCGGCCCTGGAGGAGTTTTCCGTCCGGTTTTCGGGGTTCCCGAAAGGGTCCGTTCACGACATCATCGACGCCCCTTCCAGGCTGTTCCAAAAACTGGCGCGGGTCCGGTATTCCCGGATGAAGGATCTTGCCCCGGTTTCCCTTTCCGAGGTGATTGACGAAGCCATGGCCCGCCCCAGGAGCCTGGTTGTCTTCAACTCGAAGAAGGACGCCCTGCGGGCAGCCGAATATGCCCGGGAAACGGCCGAAGCCCGGGGATTTGACCCCGGGGAGATCTTCATGCTCTCGACCGTCCTGTGCGGCGCGCATCGCAGCAAGGTGTTGGCCGCGGTGCGGGAGCGCCTGGTCAAAGGGCTCCCTTGCCTCCTGGTCTCCACGCAGGTTGTGGAAGCCGGAGTCGACCTCGACTTTCCGTTTGTCATGAGGGCCGTGGGCCCCCTCGATCGCATCATCCAGGTGGGGGGGCGCTGCAACAGGGAGGGAAAACTGGATTGCCTGGGAGAGGTGGTCCTCTTTTGCTTGGAAGACGGTCTGGCCCCGAAGGGGGAATACAAGGTCGGGACCGACAGTGCAATGGCGCTCCTCCGCCGTTATCCCAACCCGGAGGACCTGGACGCCCAGAGAGAATATTTCCAGCGGCTCCGGGAAGGGGTGGAACAGGACCCCCGAAAGATCCAGGAGGACCGGAGCCCATCTTACCTTCGCTTTGACGCGATTGCAGAAAAATTTCACCTCATCGACGAAGAACGGTTTGAGGTGCTTGTTCCCTATGATCAAAACGCCAGGACCCTTCTTGCGGAAGCAAGATACTGCGAGTCTCCTACACGCATCCTGTTGCGGAAAATGCAGCCTTACGTCGTGAACATGAGCCGTCACGCCTACCAGGAAGCCCTGGACGCAGGATTGATTGTCCAGATCGCCCCTGACTTTCCTGTCGCCGAATGGTGCGGCCAGTATGACGTCGACATCTTGGGCCTTGTCCGGAAGCTTCGCTCTTTAGGCCCTGTCTAGTACGTAACCTTAACTTGCCCTGAGAGTTGATCCCAACTCCTTCAGTCAAAATCAACCTACCTTGGCCAGTGAAATATTTACATAAATGAACTGATTGGAGTTTATTTTTTATTAGGAGGTGCCCAATGAACGGTAAATGCGACGCCGCTTACGGCAAAGTATCCTACCCGATTTCCGTCGTCGTCGAAGGGCGCTACGGCTGTTTCTCTAGGCCGGAGGGGCACGTCGAACGCTGCACCTACCCCATGCCGACCCCCTCAGCCGCGCGCGGGATCCTAGAGGCAGTCTTCTGGAAACCCGAATTCGATTGGTTTGTCCAAGAGATATGGCTTCTTTCTCCCGTGTCTACGGCGTGCATCTTGCGAAACGAGGTCACCAACTCAAAGATCGACGTGGCCGATGTCCGGAAGGCGATAAAGGGCGTTTTCCCCATGATGCCCATCTGTGCCGACGATCTCCGGGCCCAGAGATACACGCAGCTTCTCGTGAACCCGAAGTTCCTGATCAAGGCAACGATACACCTCCGTGACCATGTCACGGATCCAGTTGGGAAATACGCGTCCACTTTTAAAAGACGTGTGGAGAACGGCCAGCATTTCCACAAGCCCTACTTCGGGTGCCGCGAATTCGGCTGCTCCATCAGAATGGCAAACGGCAGCGAAACGCCGGTCGACCATAACGAATGCCTCGGGATGACCTTCTTCGACTTCACATGGGATCTTTCCACAGGAACCCCGCTCCAGCGTCATCTGTTCGACGCAAAAATCGAGAACGGGGTCCTCGTCGTTCCGCAGGATCTGTATGAACTCGCATTCAACGGCCGGAAGGGAGATGCATAGGCATGTTCCTGAAAGAACTGGCAGAACTTTACGACACGGTCGTCGACAAGGATAACCCCCCCTTTTACGATCGGCTGCCCGTTCCCTGGATCATCCGCGTCGACCTCCAGGGGAACCTTGTGGAGCCGATCTTGAGGACGGTCGGCAACCCTTCTGATCCGGACGCGGAAGGAGAGGAACAGGATTCGGACGAAGCTGTCCAGGAAGAGGTCCAGGCGGCAGTAGCCGGCAAGGCCTCTGGCAAACCCCGCAAGCCCCGCAAGGATCCCGGCGCATCACGCACGGTTCCAAACGTGACCCGGTCCAGCATTGAGGCGTTTCCCTTCGCCGATACCGCGGCCTATGCTCTCGGGTTTCCCGGCCAGGATCCGAAGACCCTGGAAAATCCCAGCGCCAAGACCAGGGACGACTACGTTAAAAACCTGAGGAAGGTTCCTGACCAGTTCGTTTCTTTCCGGGCTGTCGTCGCGGAATGCATTTCTCATGCCGCGCAAAATGGATCCGTTCCACCCGCCATGCGGGCGGTCGAGGCATTTCTTTCCGGGCTGGATCAGGCCAGGGCGGCCAACATCCCCTTCATTTGCCAAGAGGAGGCCCTGCGGGCCCTTTCCTTCCCCCATCCGCCAACGAAGGGGATCCCCATTCCCTCCGGCATGAACGCGGCCGATCGTTGCGTTTTCGTGGTCCAGGGTCTTGAAGCGGACCTGGCGGATCCTTCCTACCTGCCGGAGACACGGGCCTACTGGGCCGAAAGAGTTCGGGCAAGGTTCGTCTCGGATGTTCCCGCCGAAACCTGCCTGATCTGCGGAGAGGTCAAGGTTCCCGCGACAAAACACCACATCACGGCCCGGCTGGGGAAGATCAAGGGGCAGTCAACCGGTTCGGCACTCATCGCCAACAACGATGACAAGAATTTCGAATCCTACGGCTTCAAGAATGCCCTGTTCGCTCCGGTTTGCCTGGATTGTGTCGAAAAATACGGGAGAACGCTGAATACCCTCATCCAGCGCGAGGATTCTCGGTTCTATCTCGGAGGCCGGATGGCCGTCTTCTGGACGGATACAGGAGAAAAGGATTTCCTGAACATCCTGGAAGCCCGCGATCCCGATGCGCTCCGGAAGGCCTTCATGTCCGTCGAGACTGGAAAGAGGCCGGGAGTCGGGATGACCGACATGTTCCACTGCCTTTTCCTGACGGCCAACATGGGGCGAGCGGCCGTGTCCGGCTGGTACCAGGATCGCGAGGACCACGTCCGGAGCAGCATCCGCCAGTGGTTCCTGGACCAGGAGCTCGTGATGCCAGAGTTAGCCGTGAAAGAGGGCAAGACATCGCCCTTTAGGGAGTTCTACGGGCTGTCCGACCTGGCAAAAACGGTGTGCGACCTGAAGTCGCTGGAGAAAAACCAGGGCCTCAAGGGGCGCGTGATGACGGATCTGTTTCTTTCTGCCTTCTTCGACGCCCCCCTGTCGACGGAAATCCTGGACCGGGCTCTCCGCCGGTACGGGAAGGCCATGGTTACGACGGGGAGCGGCAAGACCATGGAAGACCTGCGAATGCTACGGGAAATGGCGGTGCTGTTCAAGCTCTGGCTGCTCCGGTCCGTTCCCGGAAAAACATACCTGAAGGAGAGTGGTGTCGACGTGGAGAAGCTGGCCGGACTCAACGCGGATTGCACCTCGACGGGATATCTTCTCGGGCGCCTGATGGCGGTTCTCGAGGATATCCAGCGGAACGCGATGGGGGGAAGCGTAAACGCCTCCATCGTGGACAAGCACTTCAGCGCCGCCATCTCAAGCCCTGCAGGCGTCTACCCGCTCCTGCTCCCGCTGGCGAAGAGCCACCTCTCGAAGCTGGGGAAGGAAAAGAAGGGGCTCCAGGTGTATCTGGAAAAGGTCCTGGGCGGGATCATGAATCACCTGGAGGCCAGGCCTGAATCCTTCCCGAAATACCTGACGATGGAAGAACGGGCCATGTTCGGGCTGGGGTACTACCACCAGAGGTTCGCCCCGAAGGCCGAGAAAGAGGAAGGGGAAACCCCCTCGGAAGAATAGGACTGGAACCGGTTCCCGAACTTGCGGCGCCGAATCTTAAAACGGCCCGGGGAATGCCCCCGGATAAATACAGAGAGGAGACTGATCGCCCATGAAGACGAACGAAATCGCGAAGGTGCGCCTGGCCGAGATCAACAACGAGCTGCCCGTCTGCAACCCGGCCGTCCGGCATGACGTCCTGTTCCTCTTCGATGTCATCAACGGGAATCCCAACGGGGACCCCGACAACGGAAACATGCCGCGCATGGACATCATGACGGGGCACGGCTTCACGACGGACGCCTCGATCAAGAGGAAAATCCGGGATTTCGTTGCGCAGACCAAGGACGGGGAACCCGGCTTCCGGATCTACTTCTCCAGGGGTGCCATCCTGGCCAACATGCAGAAGGAAGCCTACGACACCCTGGGCCTCAAGCCGGGGAACAACCCGAAGGACATCGACGCCACAAGGGTCTGGATGTGCCAGAACTTCTGGGATGTCCGGATGTTCGGGGCCGTCATGACGACGGGCAAGACCGATGGGGGTAAGAACGTTAAATGGAACTGCGGGCAGGTTCACGGGCCATGCCAGTTCGAGTTCTCGCGCTCGGTGGACCAGATCTTCCCGCAGGAACACACGATCACCCGCACGTCCCTGACCAACGCCACCGACGTGAAGGGCGGAAGCGTTGACGACGAACGGGCCATTTCCGGACAGATGGGGCGCAAACCCGGAATCTTCTACGGACTGTATGAGGGGTTCGCAAGCTTCGACCCCCTTCTCGCCAAGAGGGCCCCGATCAATCCCGAGGATCTCGCAACCCTCTGGATCGCCCTTGCCCGGTGCTGGACGGGAAACAAGTCCGCTTCCAGCGGCCGCCAAACGGTGCGGGAGATCCTGGTCTTCACACACGACTCCGCCCTTGGGAACGCTCAGCCGGACGATCTCTACCGAACCGTGAAAGTCGAGCGGAAGGAAGGGGTCGGTGCCCCCAAGTCCTACGACAACTACGAGGTCACCGTGGACGCTGATGCCCTTCCCGAAGGGGTCACCCTGACCCGGATCACCTGGTAGGCGCCTTTCGCGCCGGGGCGAGCTGGTCATGGATGTCGCAGAACCGATCCTGATTCAGCTTTCCTGGATCATGCACTGCGTCCACTGCCCGAGGCGCTTCGTCCTCATCGCGAGAGACGAGGTGTTCGAGGACAACCAGTTCACCCTGGCGGGCCGCCTGGCTCACGAACGGGTCCACGATATGGGAGCCGAATCATGCGCCCCGGATGGAACGAAAACCGTCCGGGGCATCCCACTTTGGTCCGACAGCCTGGGCCTCATCGGCCGGGCCGACGCCGTGGAATTCCCTCCCGACGGAAGCATCGTTCCCGTGGAGTACAAGGTCGGAAAACGGCAGCAGCGACGGGCCAACAATCTCCAGCTGTGCGCCCAGGCCCTTTGCCTGGAAGAGATGTTCGGCAGGCCGATCCCCTGCGGGGCCCTCTATTACATGGGCTCGAAGCGGCGGGTTTCCGTAGTCCTGGATGAGACAATCCGTTCCTCGATCACTGATATCCTCCCGAGGATGAGAGCCCTGCTCCGGGAAGACGGGCTTCCCCCGATTCCCGAGGACCGGAAGGCCTGCCTCAAGTGCAGCTTTGAGGATGTCTGCCTTCCGGGGCTGGGGTTCGATGCTGTCCATGTGGCCGCGAAGGAGCTTTTCAAGCTGGAATCCTGACCTCAGGCGCGGAGGCACGAAAATGGAACTCCTGAACACCCTTTTCGTCACAACTCAGGGGGTCTATCTGGCCCTGGACCACGAGACCCTTCTTGTCCGCAACGAAGGAGCGGTCCTGGTCAGCGTTCCCCTGCGCCGGCTCGCTTCGGTCTGCGTTTTCGGGGATGTGCGGTATTCCTCGGACCTGGCGGCCCGCCTGGTGGAAAGCCGGATCACGTTCACGGCCCTGTCGGCCCGCGGGCGTGTGCTTTACCGAATGCAGGGCATTTCCCGCGACAACGTGGCACTTCGCCTCAAACAGTATGCCCTCGCCCAGGATCCTGAACAGAGGGCGGTGTTTGCCCGGGCCTTTGTTGCCGGAAAGGTGAAAAACGCGGGTTTGAACCTGCGCCGGATGTCCAGGGAACGGCAACTGACGCCGGGCGAACTGGAAGCGGTCGAAAATGCGATTCTGACGATGAAGGTTTCCATCGAGGCTCTCCCGAAGGCACCCTCCGTCTCAGAGATCATGGGGCTGGAAGGAACGGCGGCCAGGGCGTATTTCGACGTCTATTCCCTCGGGTTTTCAAGCACGACGCGGGATCGGTTTTTCTTTTCCGGTCGGAACCGAAGGCCTCCGAGGGATCCCGTGAACGCTCTTCTCTCGCTGACCTATTCCATCCTGGCGAACGATTGCGCCGCAGCCCTCTGGTCGGCCGGACTCGACCCGGCCGTGGGCATCATGCATTCACCCCGAGTCGGGCGGGATTCCCTGGCCATGGACCTCATGGAGGAATTCCGGCCTTTCTTCGCGGACCGGCTGATCCTGAGCCTTCTCAACCTCAAGCAGATGGGAGCCAGGGATTTCGACTTTTTCGAAGGGGGTTCGGTCCTCCTAAGCGACACGGGGAGAAAGAAGTTCCTGGGGGAATATGAAAAGCGGAAGTTCGAAGAAATCCAGCACTCCCTCCTGAAGGAACGGGTCGCCATCGGCTTGCTGCCCCACGTTCAGGCCAGGCTCTTGGCGCGGGCAATCCGGTCCGGCGGTGAGTATGTTCCGTTTGTCGCAGGGTAGGTTGAAAAATGGCTCCGAAGTATCTGGTCGTCTACGATATTGCGAATTCCGACAGCCCGGAAGGCAGCAAACGGCTCAGAACGATCGCCCAGATATGTCTGGGTTACGGCAACCGGGTTCAGGAGTCTGTTTTCGAGTGTTTCCTCTCGGAAAGAGATTTCGTGGAAATATCATCCAGGATTTCCGGGTGCATAGATGCAAAGGTCGATAGTGTCAGGATTTACCGCCTTAAGAAGGAGGAGTCGGCTACGATAATATTCGGACAGGTTGTAAAGGTCGTGGAACCAGGACCTCTGGTTCTCTGAAAACATTCCGGGCTACGCGAACCACCTGTGATGCCGAAACCTCTGTAGGTTCGCGGATATTGCAAAAACTAAGTTTTTGAGGATTTTGCATGCGCCTAAGAAGTTTTTCTGGAACCTTGAAAAGGAGGTTCGCGGAAACTGCCTCCATAAGCCTTCAGTCAGAAGGATTTCCGAACGGGCTGCTACATCCCCTCGCAAGAGGGGATGAGGATTGAAACCTTCAATAGCAAACTTGTATCCTCGTCATCAATCAGCTACATCCCCTCGCAAGAGGGGATGAGGATTGAAACGGCGGGGCCGGGAAGGCCTCGACCGACGGCGACGGCTACATCCCCTCGCAAGAGGGGATGAGGATTGAAACCGGCGTGACGGTGCCGAACATCCTCAAACTGCTCGGGCTACATCCCCTCGCAAGAGGGGATGAGGATTGAAACCTTCGGTCCGAGGCAGGTTCAACGGTACACCTGCCCGCTACATCCCCTCGCAAGAGGGGATGAGGATTGAAACCACGCGGGTGCCGTCGGCGGACGGGCCGTCAACGACGCTACATCCCCTCGCAAGAGGGGATGAGGATTGAAACGTGCACGTCATCGACAAGCGCGTCAGGTCAACCCCGAGCTACATCCCCTCGCAAGAGGGGATGAGGATTGAAACTTCTCCACGGTCAAGCAGAACGCCACGGTCGCATACGCTACATCCCCTCGCAAGAGGGGATGAGGATTGAAACCCCGCAGGACTCGATACGGCAGGCGATTTGTCGGGGTTACATCCCCTCGCAAGAGGGGATGAGGATTGAAACATCGAGCACATCCAGCAGGCCAAGCAGGACCGCTCCGGCTACATCCCCTCGCAAGAGGGGATGAGGATTGAAACCCCCGCACGGGGCTGGTCGGGCTGTACGACCCGTACGCTACATCCCCTCGCAAGAGGGGATGAGGATTGAAACGCCAAGCTGGAGGCCGCCCATGAAGATTGAGCCGTGGCTACATCCCCTCGCAAGAGGGGATGAGGATTGAAACCAGGATCGCCCCTGCGGCGGTCCGTTTTCCTTCGGGGCTACATCCCCTCGCAAGAGGGGATGAGGATTGAAACCGTACAGTTCAAAGAGCTTTGCTTCGTTTTCCTCGGAGCTACATCCCCTCGCAAGAGGGGATGAGGATTGAAACTCCGCCAACGTCAGACAAACGGCCTGCCCCATTGTTGCTACATCCCCTCGCAAGAGGGGATGAGGATTGAAACCATTGGTACGCGAACGTAGCGGTGGAGTAGTGCTGTGGCTACATCCCCTCGCAAGAGGGGATGAGGATTGAAACCAGGATCGCCCCTGCGGCGGTCCGTTTTCCTTCGGGGCTACATCCCCTCGCAAGAGGGGATGAGGATTGAAACCGTACAGTTCAAAGAGCTTTGCTTCGTTTTCCTCGGAGCTACATCCCCTCGCAAGAGGGGATGAGGATTGAAACTCCCCTGCGGCAAAGGCCCTTTTGACCGTTGACCGGGCTACATCCCCTCGCAAGAGGGGATGAGGATTGAAACCACCATTGCCGAGAAAGTTTCAGCCAGCGGGTGTTCGCTACATCCCCTCGCAAGAGGGGATGAGGATTGAAACGAGCCAGCGGAAACGGTGCCGAGCAAGCCACGGAGCTACATCCCCTCGCAAGAGGGGATGAGGATTGACATGTCCTGATTGCTCCTGTTGCGCAAACTACAAGTTAAAAGCAATTACATTTCCACCAAAAGTCCGGTATCCGGGAAGCCGACAAGATGACCGGAAACCCGACATTATGTCTCTAATCAACGGGGAGATCGCCGTTCACCGCTGGAAATGTAGGCTCTTGTGCCACTTCCTGTGGCACCCGACGCCATGGCCGAGCTCGAACGCCAGGTTCGCGTCGGCCGGGGCCGCGGTAGCTCCAAATCCGACCGGAAAAGCGGCAATTCGAGGGCCGCTACGAAAAATGGCTTTTAGCCTCCTTCGAAACGCTTCAAACCCGGTCGCCATGCGGCTCCAAAGGCTATCGGTTACTTGTCTGGCAAAAACGCGTTAATACCCGATAGCCCGGATATTGCGTCGGTTTGCTACAACGAAAAACGCCAAGGATGGGGGGCTTTTTTCCCGTGGGGTTGACGGGAAAGGGTTCGCCTGCGAGGGGAAAAACTGGATGGACGGATTCCTTGCGTTTACTCTGGGGGTTCAGTTCGTACGCCCCTCACTGTGAACTTGATGGGGTGATCAAGAAAGAAGTTCCGAGAGCAGCTTCCCCTCTTGCAAAAAACTCGTGAAGTAGAGGATTGGTTCCTTGAAGAGGGGGATCTGGTAAGGCTAGCCCGACGGCTTGGCTTATGAACTGTCTGAAGCCTCAAGGTTCTGGAGGTCGTGTTCGCCACACTTGAGAAGTTACATGGGTAATTTGCCAAAATTATCGAATGGATCTAGAGGATAGACAGCGGAGATTTTTTAGGTGCTCCAAAAAGTTGTTTGCTTACTATGGGTCCCCTTAAAATTCAAGAAGCTAATCAAGAGCTTTTCTTCTGGTCGTTTCAATGGGTCATCCTCTTCAGGGATGTAGAGCAAAAATTGTCGAATTTCGAAGAGGCAGCCGATTAATTGGGGTACCCGTGAATGGGGTATAGGGTGCAGGGCGGCAGGAGAGTGGTTCTCCTAAACACATACAGGACATGGGCCGCTTTTCTCTTGGCAGTCCAGCGTTTCACGTCCTGGTTGGCACCGTTTTGTTCCTGCTTCGTCATCTTTGCCCTCTCCCTTCTCCTGCACAATATCATGTGCAGTTCTGGAGGGGGTCAATACAAAAACTGGTAGTCAAAAAAGTTGTTTTCTCAGAACGACCTCGATATCATACATAGGAAAGATTTCGGGAGCAGTCCAGCACCTTTCCCCGCACTGGCGGGGGTGAACCGAGAAGGCCCCGTTTTTCTTGTCATAGATGGCCCGGTACTAAAACCGGGCCATCTTTCTATCATTTACAAGTAGTATCGGAGGGGCCGTTCTGTGCCGAGAATTCTAAAGGTTCAGGTTCAGGTAGACTCCGTCCATTTCGTCCTGAGTTATTCCGATATAGCGTAGGGTTACAGATGGAGCGGAATGATTAAGCAGTTTCTGTATCATGCTCAGGTCGTAACCAGCCTTATAGGCATGGTAAGCAAAAGTTTTGCGCAATGTGTGTGTGCCAATCCTCTCCCTTATTCCTACAGCCAACGCAGCATCATTTAGGATTTTGTAGGCTTGCACTCTACCAATAGCAGTATTTCTGCCCTTCCTGGACGGAAAAAGTGGAGACGAAGTGGTCAAACTTGTTTTTTGTAGGTAATCATTCAGGGCCTTCGTAGCGTTTTTCCCGAGTGGAAAATCTTTTGTTTTACCGGTCTTGATTTCACGGATGGTAATTCGATCCCGGAGTCGTCCTCTTTCATCTAGGCAGTCGCCAACGGACAGTCTTAAAAGGTCTGAGATTCGTAATCCAGAGTTTATTCCTAAGACAAAAAGTGTATAGTCTCGGAGTTCGCTTGCCATCAGTATCTTCTTTATGGCTTCGATTTGTTTTTTGTCACGAATCGGTTGGACGAATTCCAAATCAGCCCCTCCTTCTAAATAACATAATATATAATAACATACAATAAGTAAGATAAAGAATGAAAAAGGGCCGCCCTGTCCGAATCGACAGGGCGTAAATCGTTGCTAATGCTCTAATAGCGTCAAAGAAGCGAATGCAACATAAATGCGTTTTGTTGCATTGGCTTATCGGTCATTAGTTTTTTAAAATCGTATTCTCATTGTGTAACCGGGGCTGTTTCCCCGGTGTTGAGGTTGTACTTCTCAACCCTCGTTATCCCATATAGCGGGACGACGCTTGCGATCTTAACTATCCAGTTCGTAAGATCTCCGGATGGCTCCAACTGGTAAACCATTCCGTTAGGTGTGAAGCGGTATCCGAGAACTTTGACCTCCTCGTTATTTCCGTCAATGTACATTCCCTTTTCTCCAGGACAAATCACGGTTACCCAATCATTCTCAGCGGGAGGTGTGAGGATTATCCCATCGTTTACATCCATAATACCTGTTGTTGAAATTTCGTTCTTAAATAGTTTGACAGCATAGCGCAACTCATCATCAACTTCATCCAACAAAAAGTGGCCAAAGTCGAGTGTTGCAAGGATTTCTTCAAACTTTTCAAATAGCTGCTTGGTTAAACGAAGGCTTCCGTTCACGGCATCATAAATACAAAGCCCGTGAGTCGGTTGATCCCAAAATTGGCATGAACGAGCTTGGAAGGTTCCGAAACCCAGGTCTCTCTCCTGTATCCCGCAAATGTAACAAAAGGCCTTTAAGATTAAATTCGCTAACGGTTCTGATTGGAATCTCCTGTCATCGAAAAACCAGCAGACACCGGTCGTTTCAAAAAATCTCGTTATTGGACGCTGGCTGTAGAAGTTGCCCTGTTCATATAAATGCGAGGCAGAATTGGGACCTCTCTGTTCCGTGAAACCGATTATCCTCTCGCTGACTTGTAGGTTTGCTTCTATCAAGAATCCGCTTTTGGATTTGCGAAGCGCGAGGACGCCATTATCCATTTTCGGAAAAACCATGTTTTGGAGTATTGGCTTGGTCGTCCAGCGCTTCTCTTTCTTTACCTTTATTTCGCCAAGTCTGTAATTGAAAAAAACAACACGATAAGGGCATGCCATATAATAATAAATCGCTCCAGGATAGGCTTCTCGAAGAGCCTGGGAAAACGAAACGTTCCCCAACCGCGTCATAGAATACCCACTATTTTCTGAAATGGACAGGTTCTTTTCAATTCCGGACCTTAATGGGAACTCGTAATGTGGACCATTTACAGCCCTTTGCTTCAAAGGGTACAGATCGTTGGGTATCGTCTCCCTAGGGAGGATTTCGTTATTCATAAAGTGGAGGAAGTCTTCCGGGAGAGTCTCTAATGGTTTCTGGTTATAGTTTGGATATTCAATCGTTTCCAAAGCGGTGCAGAGGGCATGTGTATATTGAATAAATCGGTTTTCGAGATAGAGCCAGCAAGGTTCAGGGGTGCGGTCCAGATAAGAAGATAAACCGTCTGCTTCTATTGCGTTGCAGTCGTCAAGCAAAATGCAATAGCCATTCCCTTTCCTTCCTCCGCGACCAAACCGCTGCCAAAAGGCCTTAACCGATGGAGGCACACCCATAAGCACGACTATTGAAATCTCTCCTATATCGAGGCCTAACTCAAGAGCACTCGTGGAAACCACACCGGAAAGCCGTCCTTCAGCTAGCGCTCTTTGAATTTCATTTCGGTCATCTTCCTCATAGCCTGCCCTATAGGGCAATATCCCCAAGCTTTCGAAAAAAGAATCTTTATCTTCTAGAGGGTCATCTATTAACGTATCTTCCGTCGTTCCAATGTTCTGGAGAGGATCTCTTTCAGGAATACAGTTTCTTTTAGCAATGGCGACAATATGTTCGACCATCTTCCTTGAATCGGCAAAAGCGATGAAGGGGCCAAGCTTAAGGCTTGGCAGAGATGTAATTAAATTGACAAAATTATCTATTGAACTGTCTGAACACCGTGATAAAAATATCGTTTTTGCAGAAGAGGGAGCCCCATCGTCGTTTTTTGAAATGAGTATGGGGATCCTGCCTGTCAGCTTCTCAATGAAACCGACAGGATCTCCTATCGTGGCAGTGCTCGACACAATGTTTCTCAATGGTGAAACGCACTCCAACCGTCGGAGAAAAAAAGCCATATTTGTTCCAAATACGCCATCGTAAACATGAGCTTCATCAAGGATTAAAAGAGAAACTGCGGATAGAAAAGAGGCCACATCTTGGTTGGATAGGTTGCTCATAATCCAGGCGTGGGCAACATCAGGCGTCATTAGGACCACGTTTGACCTGCGAAGTATCGCAGCCCTTTCGGGGGATCTTACCGCTCCGTCAATATAGCCGACCGGCAAATTTAACGGGGTTAGGAACGTTTTCCATTTTTTCAGCTGGTCCTGAATTAGGGCTTTCGCGGGGTATAATGCCAAGACCTTTGCCTTAGGTGTCCGAAGCAATAAATCGGCAGCATAAGACATGAAAACAAGGCTTTTTCCGGAAGCAGTTGGGGTTGCCAGGCAAATGTCCTTGTTGCCCAGTAATAAATCAATTCCTTTCGCTTGGTGGGAATAGATTCCAGAGGGGAAAGCTCCTTCAAGTGCTGTTCTTACTAGTGGGTGGAGAGCAGTGGGTATTTGCTCGAAATGTGGTTCTCTTTCAGGAATTTGGTACTCGTCAACGATGCTAAAAATTTCGTTATCCAGTATGGTGTGGAGAGGGGTGCTTGACGTCTTCAAATATCCCACGCTCCTCGGATATGGATTTTGTCAATGCCTGATGAAGGGGTAATGTAGGGGAAAGGCCTAGATTTGAAAAATTTGAAACTTAACCTTTATCAAACCCGAACGAATAGAGTTTGTCTATCAGGGAATCCCCTAGATTGGACACAGGGAGGGAACGAGTTCAGTAAAACCGCCTAGTCTGGAATGGGTTTTTGCCGAGGTGGGGTAAATCGAAGAGGGGTATCCTATGACCATCAAGGAGAAGAACAGAGACGGTTCACCTCCTCTTACTTTCGAAGACCCTGGCTGTAACCCCCTTGCCAGGGCCGTTATATTGTCTTCGTGACCGTTGTGGGCACGACTCCCATAGGCCGCTGTCTCTGAAAAAGAGATGGCGGCCTTTTAAGTGTCCACATATCAATGAGGAAGAACGCCTCAAGTTGAGCAAGAGCAGGAGCGAAACAGTGTCTTTCAGCTTGACAGGTTCTAAATAGCTATGCTTCAGGGCCAGCTGTCTGAGATCGGCCCAGAAAACAAAGTTAACGAATGCGGCGTAAAGGTATACCAAAACGCTAGAAGGCGCTTGACAACATAAAGTATTCCAATATATATTGGACATGCCATATAATTTATAGAATGCCATATATAACGACTGCCCTACTCAGTTCCCGGCCAAGAATGGTTATGAAATGAACAATCATGTTTAATAAAGAAATACGATAACAATTTAGATACATATTAAGTTTTCGATTTTATTAGGGGGGCAAACGATGAACATCTTGAAATTCAGTGTTGACGGAGATCCCGCAAAAATTTTGGAGTTCGAGGTCAAGACGGTCGTGAATGCTGGCTATACGGGCAGGGACCAGGCCAGCGTGCAGGCCCACATCGAGGAATTGAAGGAAAAAGGGGTCCCGGCGCCGGAAGAGACACCGGTCTATTTTCCTGTTTTCCCCGAGGGCGTGCTGCAGGAAGAGCGGCATGATGTCCTCAAGGATACGGACAACACCGGCGAAGCGGAGTATGTCCTTCTTTTCAAAGACGGGGCGGTTTATGTTGCGGCCGGGAACGACCACACCGACAGGAAACTCGAGGAAATCGACATCCCCAAGGCGAAACAGGTCTACCCGAACTTCATCTCGAAAGACGTCTGGAAGCTGGAAGACGTTTTGCCCCACTGGGATTCCCTTGAAATTCGGAGCTGGATCCTGAAGGACGGGGAGCGAAAGCTGTTCCAGGAAGGAAAACTCTCCGCCCTGATGGGGCCGGAGGAACTAATTCGGAGGGTAGGCGAAGTTGTCGACCTGCCATCAAATGATGGCTTGATGGTCTTTTCGGGGACGATCGCGTCCCTTTACGGGATTGATTTCAGCCCTTACTTCGAAGTCAGCCTTCACGACCCCGTGATGGGTAGGACGATCACGCAGGCAACGTCATTCAACCTCGTGACGAACTGGTTTAGGAAGAAAGTCTAAAAAACCAAACAATAGAAGGGGGAAAGAACAATGGCAAAGCAGGAATACGAAATCATGGATATCGATCTTATAGGCGGGTGGAGACAGGTGGTAGGTGCCCCGGAAGGTGTCATGGAGAAGATTTTCTCCTACGATCCCCAGACGGGGAATTACACGCGCATGCTGAAGTTTCCCCCCCAGACGGAGATTGAGGCAGAACTTTGCCACGACTTCTGCGAAGAAGTCTACGTCGTCTCCGGCTACCTCATCGACACCGGCAAGAAAATCACCATTGCCTCCGGTTACTACGGATCACGTCTGGTGGGCATGAAACATGGTCCTTACGACATTCCCCTCGGATGCACCACCATCGAGTTCCGCTACCAGGATCCCAACAAGCCCTTGGATCCCAATTGCTCTCTACTGAAGGACGGGCCTGGAGCCCCTAGGTAGACGACCGCGGTACCTAAAAAAGGAGGAGTGACGTTCAAGATGAAACCGAATCTCCGTGTGGAATACTGCGGCGTCAAGTTCAAGAATCCCATGATCGTAGCCTCGGCTTCTCCCAGCAAGAACGGCGAATACATGCGCCGCTGTGCCGAGTCGGGAGCCGGGGGAGTCATCGCCAAGACATTCAGCCCCGAGCCCTTGGCACAGCAGTATGTTTCCCCGCGCTTCACCGTCCTCAATAAGAAAGGATGGCCCCACAGCTATTCCAACTATTCCTGCGAGTTTCTCGCGACCTACGACACCGACCAGTGGTTCAACGAACTGAAGATTGCCAAAAAGTTCTGCGACGAGCTGGACTGCACGCTTGTGGGAAGCATTTCCGGCAACTCCCTACCGACTTGGCGCGAACTTGCGAAACGGACCGAAGACTTAGGACTGCCGATGATGGAACTGAACTTCGGCTGTCCCCACCCGAAGGACCTTGGGTACAAGAGTGGGCAGGAACTGGGGAACTCGCCTGAAGCTGCCGCAGAGGTGACTCGGGCGGTTTGCGATGCTGTGGGGATTCCCGTTTTTGTGAAGCTGACCAGCGAGGCCGTGAACATAGTTGATGTGGCCGGGCGATGTCGCGATGCGGGCGCTTCGGGGTTCACGGTTGTGAACCGGTTCTCGGCCCTGGATGTCGATATAGAAACGGGGCGCCCCCTTCTACACGGAGGTTTTGCGGGTGTCGGCGGCCCGTGGATGCGTCCCATTACCCTTAAGTGGATAGCCAAGATTGCAGCTGCCACGGGAATGCCGATCTCCGCGACCAACGGCATCTTTTCCTGGGAAGATGTGATCAAGGCCATGATGTGCGGAGCGACCACGATCCAGACCTGCACGGCCTTGATGTATGGCACTCGGCAGTTCGGGGAGATCTCGGTCTTCCTTGAGGGAGTCGAGAAGTACCTCGTTGATCACGGCATCAAGGACATCAATTCCCTGAAAGGAATCACTCTCCCTCAGATCACCACCTGGGACAAGGTAGACCGTGAAAGCAAGGCTATCAGCGAGGTTGATGCCGATAAGTGCACCGGTTGCGGGCTCTGCCCGAAGTGGTGCTTTTTTGACGCGATCGAGATGGTCCCAGAGGGTGACAGGAAGGTTTCCGCAATCGACCCCGCAAAATGCGACGGCTGCGGTCTTTGTGCGGCCCTTTGTCCTGCGGGGGCCATTTCCATGAAGGGACCAAAGCCCGTATTCCTGGGAGATTTCCGATAAACCAAAGAGGCGGGTGCAGGTGGACTGCACCCGCTTCTTTTTTCTCACCAGTTGATCGCAATGGAGGCGAAGAATCGCATGAATCGACAACGAATTTCACTGACCGTAAATGGCGTCCTTTACGAGGTTGATGTCAAGCCCAGCAGGACTCTTGTGGAAGTTCTTCGGGAGGACCTGGGGCAGCTCGGTACGAAGTGCGGGTGTGGCGAGGGCGAATGCGGAGCCTGTACCGTGCTCATGAACGGGGAGTCGGTAACATCTTGCCTCGTGCCGGCCATACAGGCGGACGGGGCGGAAATCCTGACCATCGAAGGCCTTTCCGTGGGTGGCAAGCTGCATCCCATCCAGGAGGCCTATGTCGAGGCCGGGGCCGTACAGTGCGGTTTCTGCACGCCGGGCTTCGTCATCTCTACCCTTGTCCTGCTCCGAAAGCATCCGCACCCCACCGACGAGCAGATTCGCGAAGGGCTTGCGGGAAACCTCTGCCGATGCACGGGTTACCAGAAGATCTTCGACGCCGTCCGCCTTGCCGCGGAAAAGATGGCCTGAGAAGGAGGCATCGAGGATGTCCGGAATGAACGATCACAAGAAAGAGGATTACCGAGTCGTCGGAACCCGGATCCCCTACGTTGACGCAACCGAGAAGGTAACGGGCAAAACCCGTTACGTCACGGACGTTGTGCTCCCCGGGATGCTTGTGGGCAAGGCATTGAGAAGTCCCCATCCCCATGCCAAGATCCTTGACATCGACACGTCCGCCGCCAGAAAGGTTGCTGGCGTCAAATGTGTCATCACGGGCAAGGATGTTGACCAGAACAAGTGGGGGCCCGTCACCAGGGACGAGTATCTCCTGGCCAGGGACAAGGTCCGCTTCGTTGGTGACGAAGTGGCGGCGGTCGTAGGGGTCGACGCGGATGCGTGCCGGGAGGCATTGTCGCTGATCCGGGTTGAATACGAACCGCTTCCTGCGATTCTGAGCCTGCATGACGCTATGAAGCCAGGTGCCCCTCTGATCCATGATGAATTCCCTAAAAACGTGAATCATCATTTCGACATTCCAAGGGGTGACGTTGAAGAAGTCTTTTCGAAGGCCGACTTTGTCTTTGAGGACGAGTACGAGACGGATCTCCACTACCAGGGCTACATGGAACCCATGGGAGGGGTCTCAGTCTGGGACCAGCGCGGCAACGTCACTATCTACGCGGGGATCCAGACCGCGACCTGGTCCCGCAGGGATTATGCCGTGGCTCTCAACGTTCCGGTCGAAAAGGTCCAGATCATCCAGCCGTATTTTGGTGGAGGTTTCGGAGCAAAACTCTCCCAGCAGGTCCACCCCCTTGGGGCCCTCATGGCGAAGCATGCCGGCCAGCCTGTACGTTTCGTGCTGGACAGGGAAGAAGATTTCCAGTGCGGCCTGCCGCGGCTGCCCATGTATTTCAAGCTGAAGACAGCCTGGAGTCGTGACGGGAAGTTCCTCGCTAAAAAGGTCTATATCATCGCAGACAACGGAGCCTATGCCTCCTACGGGGCCCCGATCGCCCTTACCGCCATGTACAGGATCGATATCCTCTACCAGGTTCCCGTCGTCCACTCCATCTGTGACCTCGTCTACACCAACAAGGTTCCGACCGGCTGCTTCCGGGGTTTCGGGAATGCCCAGATGCACTATGCCCAGGAAACGCACTTCGACCAGGTCGCCCACCAACTCGGCATCGACCCTGTCGACCTCAGGAGGAAGAACCTGGCTGTGCCGAACTATACCAACCCTCACGGGTGGAAGACCAACAGCTGCGAGGTCCGGGCCTGCCTGGACAAGGCCGTGAGTCTTTCCGGCTTCCATGAGAAGAGGGAAGCCTTCAAGAAGGAAAACGCCACTGAAAATTCACCTATCAAGCGAGGGATCGGTGCGGCAGTCTGTGTCCATGTTTCGGGAAACCGCTCCTTTATCAGGGAATTCGAGGGGGCGGCGGTTCTCCTGAGGTTGAACGACCAGGGCCGACTTTTTGTCTTCTCAAACGAACCGGACATGGGGCAGGGCATCAGGACTGTCACGTCCATGTGTGCCTCGGAGGTCCTCGGGATGGATGTCGAAGACATCCTCGTGCCGGACCCCGACACGAACGTCGTTCCCTTCGGGCTGGGCTGTTTCGCGAGCCGCGGAACCTACCTCGTGAGCGGGGCGACAAAGAACGCGGCACTCGACCTGAAGAAGAAACTCGTCGAGACGGCTTCTATCATGATGAACCTTCCCCCGGAAGAACTCGTCTTGAAGGACCGGAGCGTGGCCTGGTCGAAGGACGAAACGTTCAGGACTTCCTTTCAGGACGTTTCATGGAAATACATTTGCGATAACGGCGGGCAGATGATGCAGGGGCTTGGGTACTTCGTCCCCCCCTCGGACGTGGTCTACCCCGATGCGAAAAAGTTTGGGAACATCTCGGGCGGTTATGCCTATGGCTGCCACATCGCCGAAGTCGAGGTCAACACAGAAACTGGCCAGGTCAGGGTTCCCAACATCTGGGCGATCCACGACGTCGGACAGGCCATCAATCTCCTGAGTGTCGAGGGCCAGATCGAGGGAGGTGTTGTCCAGGGATATGGCTGGGCCCTGATGGAAAAACTTCGTTACGGAAAGAGCGGTAAGCTTCTCAATCCTTCTTTCCTCGACTACCAGATTCCAACGGCAGGGGACGTGCCGAAGGTCCATGCCGGTGTAGTGGACTCTTTCGAGTGGACGACAGGCTTCGGGGCGAAATCCATCGGGGAGGCTTCGCTCATCGCGATCGTACCGGCACTGGGCAACGCCGTTTTCAACGCCACCGGGGTCCGCCTCAAGGAAATCCCGATGACCGCCGAGAACGTCCTGCGCGCTCTTCGGGAACAGAAGGAAAAGGAGGCGCAATAGGCCATGAATATCAACGGATATTTCACACCAGACAGTCTGCCTGAAGCGATCGGCTTGCTGGAGGAAAATCGGGGTTCCGCCAGGATCATCGCAGGTGGCACGGACGTCATCGTAAGGGCCAAAAGGGGGGCGATCGACGACTGCTCTCTTATCGACATCACCCGTATTGCTGGGTTGCGGGGCATTTCCGTCGACCTGGAGGGAAAACTTCACATCGGTGCCTGTGCGAAACTCACGGAAATCCTGGAAAGCCCCCTTGTCCTAGAGAAGGCTCCTGTCCTCGCGGAAGCCGCCGGCAAAGTGGGCTCGGTCCAGATCCGAAACATGGCGACCATGGGAGGGAATATCGCCAATGCCTCTCCCTCGGCGGAGACGGCTCCGCCTCTTCTCGTACTAGGGGCTTCGGTCCTGGTCACTGGGCCGGGGGGCGACAGGAAGATACTCATGTCTGAACTCTTTAGTGGCCCGGGCAAAACATGCCTTGAAGAGACGGAAATCATCAGGGAATTTGTCGTCCCTTCAAAAGGTGCTGCGGGAACTGCCTACGTCAAGCATAGCCGCCGGGTTGTCATGGACCTGGCGACGGTCAACTGTGCCGTGAAACTTCTCGTGGATCTGGAAACGGGGTCGATCACGGATGCGGTGGTCGCCATGGGAGCCGTGGCTCCCACGCCTCTTCTTCTCCCCGAAGTCGCGGATGGGTTGAAAGGTTCCAGAGCGGAAACCGGAATGTTCCCTCAGCTTATTTCGGCGGCCATGAGAAGGGTTTCTCCCATCGCTGACGTCCGGGCGAGCCTGGAATACCGCACCGAGATGGTAGGAGTCGTCCTGAAAAATGCCGTAAGGGAAGCCTATCAAAAGGCTTTGGCGTCCTAGGAAGGCGGGTGGTCGGAAAGCGAATGAGTTTCTCCGATTGCGCGCTGGATGAAAATTCTCGTGCCTGTTTTTTTAGCCTTTTTCAGGTTCTAAAAAACAACTTATTGAGGCGGGGGTGCTTTTAATTGGTGACGTTTGAAAAAACTTCAGGCCTGATGGACGGGTTCCGCAGCTTCTTAAGAGATATGAATATTGCGAATGTCAGCACGGGCGTTTTAGGGGGGTTCATCATCGGTCTCGTAGCCATTCCCCTTGTGCTGAAGGCCGGAGAGTCCGCGAACCTTTCAAAGGAGGTCGTTGAAAGCTGGCTTTTCAGCATTTATTTCTTTGGAGCCATGGTGGGGATCATCCTGGCGCTCATGTATAAGAAGCCCATCGTGGGAGCCTGGTCTATCCCGGGAATCTTTGCGATCGCATCCGTGCTGAAGGCTTTCACATTCAACGAAGCGGTGGGTGCTTTTCTTGTTAGTGGGATACTTGTCCTTTTCCTGGGAATCACAGGGTGGATCAAGAAACTGATTGCATTGATCCCTCTTCCCATCATGATGGCCATGGTGGCTGGAGTCCTGTTCAAATGGGCCATGGGGATGATTGGGGCTTTCCAAAAAGCCCCGCTCCTGTGCCTCGTGGGCATTGTGGGCTACGGCCTTTCCAGACTAGTCTTCAAGAAAGTTCCCCCCGTGCTGGGCACGTTTGTTTTCGGGATTATTGCCGCGGCATTCATGGGTCAACTCAACCTGCAGGGTATTGAGATCGGCTTTGCGAGGCCCATGTTCTTCAAGCCGGTGTTTACGATCCAGTCCATAGTCTCAATTGGAATCCCCCTCGCCCTGCTCGTCGTCGCCGCGGAAAACATGCAGGCCATAGGGGTTCTCACCTCTCAGAAATACGATCCCCCAATCAACGCGATGACGATCATGAGTGGCCTTGGAGGATTGGTTGCCCCGTGGTTCGGCGGGCATAATGCGAACATCGCCGGGCCCATGACGGCCTTCTGCTCCGCTCCTGACGCCGGAGAACCGGAGAAGCGCTACGTTGCTGCGGTTTGGAACGGCATCCTTTTTGGGGCACTGGGTCTGTTCGCCCCATTGTCCCTGTCGATGATCCATCTGCTGCCCAAGGCGATCATCAGCCTTTTGGTCGGGCTTGTGCTCATGAACATCATCATCGGCGCTCTGAACGAAGCTTTTGGAAGCAAGCGGTTCGTGCTTGGGGCTTTCACTTCTTTCGTCATCGCGATGGCAGACGTGACAATGTTCCAGATCGGTGGAGCCTTCTGGGCTCTAGTTCTGGGAAGTGTTGTTTCCTACCTTCTTGAGCGGCCCAGTTTCAAGATGGAACTTGTTGAAGAAACGGTAAGGCTTTAGATTTAGGAGGCATTGCTGGGAAATAGATACGTCAAGGAGGCGGAGTTTTTCTCCGCCTCCTATTAGGAATCGTAGATTTCTTTTTCCACGCTGCAGACCTTCCACTGCTGCCAATAGGATTGGACAAAACAATCGAGCATTTTGCCCATAAAGCCTTTTCCGTGAAGGTCACCGCAAAGCCTGGGACTCCAGTTCAGGTTCTCGATGTAAAATCGATCCTGTCCACCCGAAAGGATGTGCATCGCCCCGGTGTCCTGCCGGAGCAGGAAAGCCTGCCGAACCGAAATGCCGAGAACCGAGGCCAGGAAAACCCGGAAAACCCCCGAATGGCCGACCAACAGCACGTTGCCCGGGAACGATGCCAGGTCGGTAAGAAAAGGGAGCACCCTGTTCGCTAGATCGCCAAAACTCTCTCCCCCGGGAGGGCGGAACCCCTCGAAATCCCATCCCCGCGCCTCGTAGGCTTCCGGCTGCGCCCGTTTCACGGTCGCAATTTCCAGCCCTTCCCAGCTCCCCAAGTCTATTTCCCTCAAACAGGGCTCCAGACGGATAGGAACATCAACGAACCGGGCCACCACTTCCGCCGTTTGACGGGCCCTTTCAAGGTCACTCGAATAAAGACGGTCAAGGGGCATCTCTTCGATTGCCTTTCCCACGGCAAGGGCTTCCTTCACCCCTTCCGGGGAAAGGGGGAGATCCGTCTGCCCGATAAATCGCCTCTTTTGGTTAGGCGGGGTGGCCCTGCCATGGCGGAGCAGGAAAAGGCGGCTCATGGCTCGCCAAGAATTTCGTCCAGCATTTTCCCTGACAGGCATTCGAGTTCGCCGAGAATCGCCAGGGCTTTTCCAAGGCGTGATTTCGCAGCCGTAAGCGCGGCAGGGTCTCCGCAAAAGCGTTCCCGTATGGCCTCCATTCGGCTTGCGAGGGGAACAACCTCGGTGCCCCGAGTCAGCTTGTCCGCAAGGTAGAGAAGCCGGCTTTCCCAGTTCTCCTCCGCGGGCAGCAGGTCGTGGTGGCTCCTGACGAGTGGGGCCAGCGTGGGGTATCCCTGCAGGATCAGCCAATCTGCCCCCACGTGCTGATGGGGGTCAAAACCTTTCTTCACGTCGTGGAGAAGGGCTGCCGCTTCAAGCCGTCTCCGCCGTACGCTGTTGTCGGGCGGCAGGGCCCGGGCCAGTATCCGTGCGGTATGGGCAACGGCTTTCCCGTGTTCACGGACGGCTACGGGCGTTCCCGCCAGTTCCAGCAATTCCAGGCACTCCGCCTCGGTGGGACAGTCCTCGTCCTTCCAGTAAGCGAGCAGGGCCTCGTAATCCCCGGGCGTATCCATGTCCATCAGGACAGCCTGGTCGGCCACGAGAACAATCTCCGGCGGGACCGGGAGTGAATCGAAATAACCCTTCAGCCCTCCCTCGCCCTGCCACCCGAGAATTGCCCCGAAGTGCCCCTTGCCGATGAGGGGAGGATGCCCCGACCTGCCTCCGAAGGAAGGAATCAGGAGGTCAACCCCTTCACCGAAACGGCCCGCCAGGACCTGGAAGGTCCTCGCCTTGACCAGGGGCGTGTCCCCCGGAAGGAGGAATACGCCCTCGACATGCGGCTTTTGGGCGGCAATCCCGCACTGGACGGATGAAAGCATGCCCCGCTCAGGGGAGGGGTTGGTCACCGTCCGGCATCCGAGCGCTTTCGCCTCGGGTTCGATGCGGTCCCCGTGGTAGCCGGTGACAACCGTGATGTCCGATATCCCCGCTTCCCTCAACCGTTTCACGGCAACATGGAGGGCAGGCTGTCCCCCGATAGGCTGCAGGAGCTTGCAGGTCCCCATCCTGGTCGAAGCCCCTGCAGCCAGGACAAGGGCAGCTTCGAGCCTCATGCGGGAAGCCTTGCGAAATCGCAGTCGGGGAAGTTGCACACCCGGCATCGGGAACAGAGACCCCCTATCCCCCAGTTCTTCACGTCGATTTCTTCGCCCAGTCCCGCGAAAAGCGCGATCAAAAGCCGGTCCAGGGCAGTTCTCTCGTCGTGCGCCACGCAGGCCGGGGCCCCGATAACCCAGCTTTCCGAGACCCTGGCCAGCATGAGGTTCGACCCGGGCATGGCGGGAACACCCCTGAACAGGACTTCGTTCGAAACGGAACGGATCGCCTCGGGAGTCCGGTCGTCCGCGTCGACGCTCATCCCCCCGGTGCAGATCACGATATCCGCTCCTCCGGCCAGCAACTCCCTGACGGCTCCTTCGATCTCCTCAGCCCCATCACCGCACAAGCGCTGCCCCGCAAAGCTTCCCCCCAACTCCTCCAGCTTCCGGAGAAGCTTGTCGCGGACCGTGTCCTTCACGAGCCCGGCCTTGATCTCGCTTCCCGTCGTGACCAGCCCGACTTCCAGGGGCAGGAAGGGCCGTACCGAGAAGGAGCTTGACTCCTTGACGGCCCTCTCGAGGGAATCCCGTTTCAGCGCCAGCGGCAGGATGCGGAATGCCGCCACCGTGGAACCCGGGCTGACGACGGCGTTCGCCGGACAGGTGCCAAACGACCATTCCCGGTCGAGGTTGACCCTCTTCACCGTTTCAGGATCGAAACGCGCGATGCCCCTGCAATTCGAAACGAGGCGGCAGCGCCCCTCCTCAGGCCCCTCGATTTCGAGCCCCTCACCGCAAAGCGCATCGGCGAGGCTTCTCGCCGCGTCGTCCTCGTGGACCTCCCCCTCTTCCAGGTCAAGAACGGAAAGGTTCAAACGCCCCATTTCCCTCAGCACGGGCAGGTCTTCTGGGGCGAGGAGATGTCCTCTCCGGAAGCGCGCTCCCTTGGTTTTCTTCGCCGCGTCGATCTGGGTCAGGTCGTGGGCCAGGGGAAGGCCGACCGCTTCTTCTATGGAAATCGTGGAAACCTTCATGGGCACGTCCTCCTCAGGCTGGCTTGCAGCCATCGAAACTTGGATAAAAGGGACCGGGCACGTTCGAAAGGGAACTCCTCAAGCTGGCCAGGTCCGCCCCACGGTGGACCGCGATGATCTCCGAGAGGATCGACACGGCGATCTCCTCCGGGGTCTCCGCGCCGATGGGCAGACCGATGGGTTGGAAAACACGATCCAGGTGCGCTTGCGAAACGCCTTGCCGAAGCAGGTTGTCCCTGATGGCCGAGATTTTCCTGCGCGAACCGATCAGGCCCAGGTAGGCCAGTGGACGCCCTTCCAACAGGCGGACAACCTCCGCGTCAAGGGCATGGCCCCGGGTCACCACGACCGTGTAGGAAGAACCGTGGAGGGGCACGCCCCTTTCAAGGGCTTCCCCCAGCGGGCAGGCGACCACCTTTCCCCAGGGGATGGCCCCGGGGTTGGCATACTCCTCGCGCTCGTCCCAGACCGTGACCCGGAAACCTGCCCCGGCTGCCGCACGGGCCAGCGCACGCCCCACGTGGCCTGCGCCGAAGATGACGACCTCGGCCTCCCGGCCCAGGGGCTCCATGAGAATGACGGCATCGCCTCCACAGGCCGCCTCGCCCCCGTTTTCCTCCTGGCGCAGCACGGCTTTGTGGAGGAGAGGGCCGGAAAAGGTTTCAAGCATCCCGGCAGCCTTCCCGATGACGGCATACTCGAGTGGACCCCCGCCAATGGTGCCCGCGATGGAGCGGTCGGGACGAACCCACATGGCCGCCCCCAGGTCGCGCGGGGTCGAGCCTTCCGCCCCCACCACCGTGCAAAGGACGCCCGCGCCTCCAGTGGAAATCTCTTCATGCACGAGGTTCAACAAAATACGGTTCAAGGCACTCTTCCTCCTTTGGCTCGTTGCCGAAAAGCAGTTCTACGGACCGGGGGGGAACCGCAAAATGCACATTCTCTCCCGGCCGCGCCACTTCCGAAGGGGCTCCCGGCCCCCCCTGCTCGATCTGCCAGTGACCACTTGCAGTCCTGACATGCATCCGGACCGCGCCGCCCTCCAGGAGGACTTCTTCCACCCTCCCGGAAAACCGGTTCTTCAAAAGCTCTTCGTCTACGGGCAGGCGGGAGTCCAGCAGGCGCACCCGGTCCGGCCGAATGAAAGCCATGGCCTGTCCTCTTCCCCGGACGCTGCCAAGGGACAGGGACCCCGAAGCCCACCGGAAAACCGGGCTTCCTTCCGCACCTGTTTCCACGACTCCATCCAGGAGGTTCCCCCAGCCCATCATCTGCCAGAACCGCATCCGCCCATGCCCTTCAAGGAGGTCCTGCACCCGTGCCGAGCCGGCCAGGAGGCCCTTTTCGATGAAAAAGACCCGGTCGCCCAGCGCACAGAGATCCTCGACCTGGTGCGTCACGTAGAGGATGGGAATCCCGGCCTGGGCCTGGAGTTCCCGAAGCTCCCTCCGCAGGTTCCTCCTCAGGGGCCCATCCAGGGCACTGAAAGGCTCGTCCAGGAGCAGCAGCTCGGGTTGCGCGGCCAAGGCCCTCGCCAGCGCCACACGCTGTTTCTGTCCGCCCGAAAGCTGGGAGGGATACCGGCTCCCGTAAGACTCGAGGCGCACACGCGCAAGCCATTCGCGGGCCTTGGCGCGCGCCTCGGCACTCCGGGGGCTTTCGCAGCCGAAAAGGACGTTTTCCAGGACCGTCATGTGGGGAAAAAGGGCCAGGTCCTGGAAGAGGAGGCCCATCCTCCGCCGGTGCGGGGTAACGCAAACACCTTTTGCCGAGTCCAGGAGGGTTTTCCCCCCCAGGAGGATCGTCCCTTCCGCGGTTTTCCTCAGGCCGACCAGGCAGCGAAGGGTCAGGCTTTTCCCCGATCCGCTCGGGCCGAAGAGCACGCCGATTTCACGGTTCATTTCAAAAGAAACGTCGAGTGAAAACTTTCCGACTTTGTCCCGGATCCGGGTTTCAAGCCAGGCGTTCATGCGAACCCGTCTCCATTCTCCTCACCAGCCACAGGCTCCCGATCCCGACGGCGACCAGTACCAGGGCTGCCGCGTGGGCCCGGGCAAAATTCAGGGATTCCACCTGCCCGTAGATGTAAAGGGGCAGGGTCTGGGTTCGTCCGGGGATGTTGCCCGCCACCATGAGAGTCACCCCGAAATCCCCCAGCGCACGGGCGGAGGAGAGGGCGAGCCCCACCAGGAGCATCCTCCTGGACAGGGGCAGCGTGATTTTCAGGAACACCTCCAGGGGTGTCCTTCCCAGGGTGAGCGCGGCCTCCTCCAGTTGCCTGTCCACACCGGAAAACGCTGCCCTGGCCGCCTGGACCATGATGGGAAGCGAAGGGACGAGGGCCCCAAGGGCCGCGGCGGGAAAGGCGAACAGCAGGCCCGCCTCCCGGAAAAGGGGAACGCTCCCCAGCGTGAAGAGAAGGTACAGCCCCAGGACCGAGGGCGGCAGGACGATAGGGAGCTGGACGAGCAGGGATAAAAGTTCCCGTCCCGGAAACGTTTTCCGGGACAAGAGCCACCCCAGCCCCCCTCCCAGCAGTCCCAGGAGGGGAATGTCGATGGCAAGGATTTTCAGGCTGATGAAAAACGCCCGCTCCATTTTTTCTTTCCGTCAGCGCTGGACGGGTTCGAAGCCCGCCTCACGGAAGAGCTTCCCGGCTTGCGGAGTCTTCAGGTAGTCGAACAGGACCAGGGCCGCAAGGGCGGTCCTGCCCTTCACGATTCCGCCGAAAAGACGCTGCGGAGGCATCGGAACCTTCGTCCAGCTTCCTTCCAGCTTCATGGCGATGCTCAACGGAATGCAGGCCGCGTCGGCGCCGCCGCTTTTCGCCGCGAGACCGGCCTTCAGGACGTCACCCGCGACGATCAGCCGGTTTTCCTTCTCCAGCCTGGCGAACACCTTGATTTTCTCAAGGTAAGCCTTCGCAAGGGCTCCATACGGGGCAACGGCGGGATCTGCTATCGCCACCCGGACCTTCGCGTCCTTCACCAGTTCCAAAGACGGAGCCTTACCCGAGGCGGTCCAGAGCACCAGCGGACACTCCGCCACCGGCCGGACCTTTTCCAATTTTCCCTTTTCCTCCAGGTAACGGGCCCACTTCTCGTCGGCGCTCAGGAACAACTCGAAGGGCGCCCCCATCTCGATCTGCCTCGCCAATTGTCCCGACGCGCCGAACACCGAGTCCATGCGAATTCCCCTGTCCTGCTCGAACTGCACCGCGATCTTTTCCATGACGGGCTGCAGGCTCGCGGCAGCGGCAAAAACCTCTGCCGATGCCGCCGAGGCCAGGCAACCCCCAAAAGCGGTAATCACAAACAGAAGTCCCGCGATTAAACTGCCATTCCGGCACGCACGATTCATTATTCGATTACCTCCTCCTCAATTCTTGTTGACTCTTCCCATTTCGACACCAGTCAGCCATTCGCGATGACGTGGGAAACCCCCACCGCGCGTGCTTCCTTTTAGCTCTCACTCCTTCGCTTTTCCGGGAAATTTCGCCGCACAGGAGGCGCAGGCACCGTAAACCACCATCTGCTTGCTTTCGACGATCGCCCCGGGTTCCACCGCGAGGCGCGGCAGGGACGACTTCGTCAGGCATGTCATCCGGCCGCACACCCTGCAAACGAAATGGGGGTGGTTGCCGGGACAGCCGGGCGCCGAAGGGAAATGGGCGCAGAAACGCCAAGTCCCTTCCATGTCCTGGGCGCGGTGTACAACCTTCTTCTCGAGAAGCAGCAGGAGCGTCCGGTAATGGGTCACGCGGTCCTGCCTTCCCGTGAGCCTAGCCGCCACTTCTCTGCAGGACATGGGGCGTTGCTCCTTTAGGAGGACTGAAAGCACCTGCGTTCGGACCGGAGTGGGACGAATTTCAAACCTTTCGAGGATGTCAATGGCAGTCATGCTTGCTTCTCCTTTCTGCAACACTGTTGCATTGCCAGATATTAAAAAAAGCCTTAAAAAAGGCGAGAGGTGCAATTTAAAGGTATACCAAAAATTAAAAGGCATGCGGTTAACGTACGGTATATCTAGAATACTAATACCTTCTTAGGCATTTGTAAATGGGTAAGGCTGATTTATGGTATATTTTTATTGTTCAAATCCTTGGGACATCGTATGAATTCTGAGAAAAGAGGCTCTTTGTATGAAGAAAATTTCGCTTTCTGAGCAAGTTTACGAAACGATCAAGGGGAAGGTGATATCGAACGAATTTGCTCCGGGAGAACTGCTTCAAGAAAGACTACTTGCCGAAATGTTACAGGTCAGCCGGACTCCCGTACGGGAGGCGGTCATACGGTTGGCACAAGAGGGGTGGCTGGACATCAGTTCCCAAAAGAGCATCCGGGTCCGGGAAGTGACGCTCCAGAAGGTAATAGAGCTTTTCGAAGTGAGGTCTATCGTGGAAGAGTTCGCCCTCAAGCAAATCTTCGACAGAAACCTGAACAGGAGGCTTGCGGGCGAACTGGACACGGCAGTTCAACGCATGAGAGAAAATTTGCTCTGTGCCCAAGAATTCGCAAGGAACGACTTCCAGTTCCACGCGCTATTCGTTGCCATCCTGGGCAACTCAACATTGGACGCCTTATGGAAAAGAATTGATGAAGAGATCGTAAGGATAGGGATTATGGGGACGAAACATTCTATTTCTGCTCTCGAAAGCGTAGTCTGCGACCATGAGAAGATCGTGGATTCACTGTGGAAAGGGGAAATGGAAAAGGTCGGGAAACACCTTGAACAAATTAGGGAAGAGACTTTCTTGGGCGTGGCAAAAACACTACAGCAAAATTGATAGGCCTGCTCAATACTCGTTGCTTGCGGCCGAACGGAATGTTTTGACCGTGGAAAGAGGCAGGGTGAGCAAGCAGAAAAGGACCAGGATCAGCAGGAAGGTCAATAGGTAGCCGCCGGATGAATAGATACCGGCGGTTTCCGTTTTGAAACGGTTCAACAGAAGGCCAGATCCGAACTGGACCAGAACTACGGAAGAAAAGATGATTGTGTTGATGGCCCCGATGGCCGAGCCAATCACGGTCCTGTTCACGGTCTCGTTTAGGTTGCTGTTGCACAGGACATTGCAGCTTCCGAGGAAAAACCCCATTGTCGCGGAAACGGTTGCTAAAAAGAAAAACGGCGCATGGAAAGTAGCTCCGGCAAGGAAGAGAGCCAGACAGACGGCAATTCCTAGGCAATCGAACGCCAGAGCGTCACGGCTTCCGCGGAAATGTGTCCCGACCCATCCACCGGTCAGCGCTCCTATCATGACCCCGATTCCGGCTATGGTCATGCATCCTCGTGCCTGTACCACCGTAAAACCACACCCGGATGAAAGCCATGGAACTCCCCACAACCCGGTGAGAGTCAGTTGTAGAGCTAGGGCTGCGCTCCACACTGCGGTCAGGATCTTGAGTTCGCGGGAGGAGAGGATGATGCGAAACCCGGCCCCAGATGAATACCAGAATGAGGGTGCCGCCTGGGGCAAGTCGCTGGTTTGGAATTGCTTCCGCCTCATGACGGGGTCCTCTTTCCTGAAGGTGAGTAGGGTGACTCCGATAAGGAAGGCGAAAAATGCCAGTCCGCCGAAGGTTTGGAGATGTCCCCAGGTATCCAGAGCGGCACCGAGAGGAGAGACCGCAACAACCCCTCCGAAATGCCCCATCGTCACCGAAATCCCGGCGAGAGCGGAATAGTATTTTCGAGGAAAGGAGTTAGCCTGGTAGACAAGGATTCCCGTGAATGTGGTAGCTGCCCCCAATCCACCAGCGAACCGTCCCACCCCGAGAAGAAAGGGAGATGGGGCTAGGGCGAACATGGTGATCCCTAGGGACATCAGGATGAGCCCGGATCCGCACGATAGGAGGGGGCCCCTATCATCGCACAGATTGCCGGTGAAGGGCTGGGGCATCGTGTAGGCATAGAAATAGAGGCTGGAGATGATTCCTACGGCTGTTGCGCTCATGTTCATAGAATCGGCAAGTGGGGGCATGGCCACTCCTGCGGAGACCCTGAAAAGGCTGGCGATGAAGTAGCCCGAAACGAGGCAGACGTAAAATAACCAGTGCTTCATAGGATGGTCTCCAGTCTCTCGAAATGTCACTACCGGACACCGGCCTTTTATCGGCGGCGTCCGGTAGTGCGGAATGGAGAGCAGAAGGTGTTACTTCAGCTTCTTAAGGTCGCCGTAAACAGTCTGGAGGGCGATAGCGTTTTCCTTTGAAAGCTTGGCGAATTCCTCATGCACTGGAATGGAGGCCTTCCTGAACTCCTCGACCTGGGACGGCGTCAGCCGATAGACTTTCATGCCGTTTTCCCCGAGGTACTTGATAATCTTTTCGTCCTCTGCGGCTACGAACTTTCTCTGCTGCGCAACGTTGGCCTTCGCCGCCTTCATGACGATCGCCTTCTCGTCTTCTGGCAGGTTGTCGAACCATTTCTTGTTCGCCACCATGAGCCCAGTGAACAACCCGTGCCTGGAAACGGTAAGGTACTCTTGGACCTCATTGAAACGCTGGGCTTTTATGACGGAAAGGCCGTTCTCCTCCCCGTCGACCACGCGTTGCTGGAGGGCGACGTAAAGCTCGCTGAACTCGATGGGGGTTGGGTTGGCTTTCCAGGCTTTATAAGTCAACTCTAGGGTCTTCGAGGGCATGATGCGGATTTTCATGCCTTCGAGGTCGGCCAAGGATTTCACCTGTTTTTTCGATGTGGTGAGCGACTTGTACCCGTAGGGAGCGATCCCGAGTAGCTTGAATCCCTTGGCTTCGAGTTTTTCCGACAGCAGGGCCGTCAACTTGCCGTCGACGACTTTCCACGCCGTACCATAGTCGGTCGGGAAGAGAAAGGGCAAATCGAGCACGCCAATCTCTGTCACAAACTTGGAGGCGGCAGAGGCGGCCACGTAAACGATCTCGATCGCTCCGCTCTGGCAGGCTTCGTAATGCTCTCGCATCCCTCCCAACTGGCTTCCAGGGAACAGGTTCATCTCCAGCTTGCCCTTGGACCACTTTTCGACATTTTCCTTCATGGTCGCGGCGGCAAGTCCTCCAGCGTCGTCCATGTTTACGGTCAGGGCGAACTTGACCGTTTTTGCTTCACCTTGCACAGCTGGTATTAGAAAGAATAAGCTCAGGATTGCGATAAGCATCAAGCCCCAATATCTTTTTCCACGCATTTTCGATACCTCCCAAAGGATTATCAAATCGGCAAGCGAAATGCCGTTGTTTCTTATTGCATCAGTTTGACCAGGAAGAGGGACACTGCTGGCACGTAGGTGACTAAGGCAAGTGCGGCGAGGCTGATGCCGATGAAGGGCATCACCGAGCGGTAGATCACGGTCAACGGTAGCTTAGTGACGGAACGGGCGACAAACAGATTCAGGCCGAAAGGAGGGGTGTACATTCCGATGGCCAGGTTCGTCACCAGAATTGCCCCGAGGTGGACCGGGTCGATTCCCATCTTGACCAGGGGCAGGAAAATCAAGGGCGCCAGGATCATGATTGCTGCGCCGGCATCAATGAACATCCCCGCGATGAGGAAAACGATGTTGACGATGAAAAGCATGGTGTACTTGGAAGAAACAGTCGCTACCATCTTTGTGGTCAGCATCTGAGGGAAGAAGGAAATTGCAAGCACCCACCCGAAGAGGGCAGCGGTGCCGAGGAGGATCATCAGTTGGCCGATGGTCACTGCCGAAGACAACATCGCCTGCTTTAAGGATGCCCATTTCAGTTCCCTGTAAACGAAGGCGCAAACAAGAAGGGCGTAAACAACAGAAATTCCTGCTGCCTCGGTCGGTGTGAAGATGCCAGCCGTAATCCCCCCGACGATAATGAAAGGAACCCCAAGGGACCACGAAGCGTCTTTTGCTATGTGCCAGATTTCCTTGAGCGAGGCTTTCGGGGGACAAGGAATGTTGTGCGAGACCGCAAACAGGTATGAATAAAGCATGATGGCTGCCCCGAACACCAACCCGGCGCCGACTCCCGATACGAAAAGAGCTCCCACTGAAACCCCGGTCGTAGCCCCGTAGACAATGAAGGTAATGCTGGGAGGGATGAGGATGGCCACCGCTCCGGAAGAAGTGATCAGCCCGGCTGTGAATCCTGGGGGATACCCGCCTTCGTCCATTTTGGGAACCATCATGGAGCCGATCGCCACGACCGTCGCCGGGCTTGACCCGGACAGCGCCCCGAAAAACATGCAAGCGCCCTGCGTAGCGATCGCCATGCTTCCCCTGAAATTCCCCATCAATACGTTGACAAAATCGATGATGCGCCGCGACATTCCCCCTACCGTCATAATTTCGGCCGCAAGAACGTAGAAGGGAAGGGACATTAGGGCGAACTTGTCGATTCCGCCGAAAATTCTTTGCATCACCGCGGAAAGGCTGTAATCTCCGAAGAGATGCATGGCAAGGATCGACGAAAGAGCAAGACCCGCGTAAATCGGGGCGCTCAGGATGAGAACCAGGAAAAGCGTGACAAACAGAACCAGGGCCATTTCCATCCCGCTATCCTCTCCTCAAGGCTTCCCTCAGGGCTTGGACTGAGCGCACGAGGCAGAACAAAGATCCCAGGGTGACCATCAAATAGGGCATGTACATGGGAAAATCGGTGGAAGGCGTGATTTGTCCCGTGGCATACGTTTCCTGGACCAGGAATACGGAAAAGACGACGAACGAGGCGACAGTCAGGAACTCGAGCGCCGTTCCGACAATATTGACTGCATGGAGCGGCTTCCCCTTCAGCAACTGGAGCAGAAGGTCTATCTTCATGCACTCGTTTTTGGCCACAGCCAGGCTCAACCCGAAGAACGTCGCGATAATGACCGAGTAGCGGATCGCTTCCTCACACCAAGGAACCCCGTAATTGAAAAAATAACGGGCAACCACGTTGAAGGTGACCAGTCCCGTGGCTGTGGAAAGGAATACGAGGCAAAAAAACTTTGCCGCCTTCTCGAAAAGCCCCATGATTTTCGGCATAAACGTTATCTGCACCCCCTAAAGTACGCGGTCTCTCAGGGCGGGAAACTCGGCACGAACCTGGCGAACCATGGCTGGGTCGATCTCGGCTTTCACGATGCACTCGTCGTGGGCACTTCCAGCAACGACGACTCCCCACGGATCAACGATCTGGCTGTGCCCCAGGAAACGGCTGCCGACCTGGATCCCCGCTGCATTGCAGGAAACGAGGAAACAGGAATTCTCGATGGCGCGGGCCTGATTGAACGTCAGCCAATGCGCAAGCCGAGGGAAGGGCCATCCGGATGTGACAAGGAAGAATTCGGCGCCCTTGTCGACCATTGCCCTATAAAGTTCCGGGAATCGGAGGTCGTAGCAGGTTGAAAGGCCCACCTTGCCGAATTCGGTATCCACCACGGCAACCTCGCGCCCGGGTGTCAACAGTTCGGGTTCCCTGGACTTGTAGGAAAACAGGTGCATCTTGCGATACACGCCGAGAGTCTCCCCATTCCTGCCGAAAAGAAGACTGGTGTTGTGATATTTGCCGTTCCGGCATTCCACGAAGCTCCCCGAAAAGACAACGGCGCCCAGATCACGGGCTTTGGCCGAAACAGCCGAGGCCGTGAACCCATCGATGGGTTCGCTCTGAGAGAGGTACTCGTCGTAGGCGAAGAAACCGATGTTCCATATCTCGGGAAGGAGAACAAGGTCGCAGCCCCTGCACTTATCCATCATGTCCAATGCGTAGGCCACTGTTTCTTCCTTGGATCTTCCTTCCCTGACCGCGAGTTGAATGGATGCGACTTTCACTTGAACCACTCCTTTAAGCTAGGTTAGTTGCACTCCTAGTGCTGAGGGGGCAAAGCAAGTCCCTCTCCACGCTTCACCGGAGCTCTATTCATTTCGGTCAAAGGCGGGATCGCGGTGTGTGGAGCACAGTGACTCCCCAGCTTTGCGATTAAAGCCGATCGAGAGTTGGCAAGGTGCGTGCTAATGGCCTTCATTACGACCTGGCTGTCCTTTTCCCAGAGGGCATCCACAATGGCTGCATGCTCCTTCAAAACCTCCAGATACCGATCACTGCCTTGCATAGCCATGAAACCCAATCGGACAACCTCTTCCTGGACCGTCGTCCAGAACCGGTTGATTCTTTCGTATCCACTGCTCTTGATCACGCTTGAGTGGAACTGCAAATCAAGGAGGGTGAACCCTAAATGGTCATCTTGGCAATGGGCCATCATATCCAGGATGGAATCTGCTTTTCCGGCCACGATTCGGGGTTCGCCGAACTGCATGAGCCATTGATAGGAAAAAAGCTCAACGAGTTCGCGGATCTTGAAAATTTCTTCGATATCAGCCATGGACACAGGTTTGACCTGAATTTTTTTGCCCTCACCAATATTTAGCCATCCCTCATGAGCAAGGCGCTGGAAGGCTTCGCGAACAGGGGTTCTACTTACTCCTAAGGTATCGGCTATGTCTCGCTCACGGATGTTGCTACCAGGAGGGTGTTTTAGGCTGATAAGTTGGTTCTTGATGCTCTGATAAACCTTCAAGGTCAAACTTTTCTCCAACGCACGCACCCCCAAGTCAAAAAGGCACAACATCTTTACAGCATACTTATTATATAAAAAAATGCTATAAATGCAATGGCATGCCAAAGAATAATAAATATATAAATGAAGTGCTGGATGCAAAACGGAATAGGCGAAGAATCTGTTTGGCCTAATTGCTCATTTAGAAAAGCACGAATGTAAAGTGGAATAGGGGGGCGAGAGGAATTAAGCAACACTGACTTCTCTCCGGAAAACTGGTTATATGTGTACCTCTTCAACCTTGCCGGTTCCCTGCTTGTGGCGGGACTTCTGTTTTACGCCGGCCTCTTCCAGGGCGCGGTAGGGGCAAATGCCCTGAAAATAGCCGCGGGCAAGGTCTCTTTGCCCTTCATGCAGGCGGTGATCCGGGGGATCCTGTGCAACTGGCTTGTCGTTTTGGGCGTGTGGATGGCGATGGCAGCGACGGACGTGACGGGAAAGATCCTGGCGATCTACTTCCCGATCATGGCTTTTGTCGCCTCGGGGTTCGAACACTGTGTTGCGAACATGTTCTTCATCCCGTCAGGGATCCTCGTCGCGGGGGATCCGATGCTTGCCCGGTTGTCGGGACTGTCACCCGAAAAGCTGGCCAACCTGACCTGGTCCGGTTTCCTGTCGAGCCTGGTGCCGGTGACGATAGGCAACATTATCGGCGGGGCGCTTTTTGTGGCGGTTCTTTACTACGTGGTTTTCAGAGAAAGGTTGCGGGAGAAAGCGGACTGACTTCCGGAACACGGGAATCCATGAAAATCCGGAGAGAAAAAACTTTGACGGAAATTCTTCCGGGGCCTTCTGCCTTAATACCGCTATTCCTTTATTGGGGTAGCGTTTTTTTGTACCCATGCACAAACATGGATGTATTGACCCCCTCCAGAACTGCACATGATATTGTGCAGAAGAAGGGAGAGGGTAAAGATGACGGAGCAGGAACAGAACGGAGCCAACCAAGACGTGAAACGCTGGACAGCGAAACGGAAAGCAGCTCTTGTCCTGGACCTGTTCAAGGGAACCACCACCGTCGCCCAGGCGGCCCGGACGTACGACCTCACCCCCGGGGAGATCGAGGAATGGCTTGAAGAAGGCCTCAGGGGCATGGAGAACAACCTGAGAAGCCGTCCGAAGGACGTGGCCGAGCAATACGAAAGCCAAATCAAGGACCTGCAGGCCAAGGTCGGGGAACTCGTCCTGGAGGTTGATGTCCTAAGAAAAGCCAAGCGTCAGTTCGGCCAACCCCCTCAGGAATAAGAGCCCTGCAGGCGGACCTCCTGAAAGAGGGGAAAAAAGTCAGTATCAAGAGAATTTGCCGGATACTCGGTCTTCCGAGGCGGAGTTTCTACTACAAGCCCCGGAAAAGACGGATCCCTTTGAACCCTGAGAAGGTGCAGAAAGTGCGTGACTGCATCGAGAAGTTCCCGACCTACAGGTACCGGCGGATTGCCCTGCTCCTGGACGAGAACCGCAAGGTGATCCAGAGGATCCTGCAGAAGAAGCACTGGCAGGTCCGGAAACGTCCGGTAGGTCCCCCCGTGTGAAGGTAGTTCCCTCCAGGGCTCCGGAGCGGGACATCCGCTGGTCCACCGACCTAGCCATGGTCTGGTGCCGGGAACTCCTGGGCTGGCGCCTCTCTTCCCGGGGGCATGCCAAGACCGCAGAAGCGGCCCTGGAAGAAGCGTTGATCCACCTCTTCGGGTATTTGGGAAGGACCCCGATGCCGATCATCCTGAGAAGCGACAACGGCCTGGTCTTCACCAGCAAACGCTACACGAACACGGTCAGAAGCTACGGGCTGACCCAGGAGTTCATCACGCCCTACACGCAGGAACAGAACGGGATCGTGGAACGGTTCATCAAGAGCTTGAAGGAAGAGTGCGTCTGGCAGCACAGGTTTGAATCCCTGTCCCAGGCCCAGAGTGTCATCGCTTCCTGGATTCGCCATTACAACACCGAGCGACCGCATCGAGCCCTGGGTTACAAGCCGCCGGTTTTGTTTGACAAGGCTCATGCAATAAGCGCCTAAGTTGTGCCAATTTTAGGGGGTCATTACAAGGGCCAGGTAGCGCTTCGTCATGTCCAAATCGGAATGCCCCATCTCTCGTTGCAAGGCAAAGACGTTTCCATTGTTCCGGAGGAACATCAATGCATGGGCGTGCCTTAAGTCGTATGGGGTGATGTGGAAGTCCAGCTTTTTCGAATAGACATCCCTTAGGCGATTCCCCCAGGCCGTCACTCGCAACAGCCTGCCCTCCTCCGTACAGAAGATCGGGGCGTCTTCCCATTCAAGAGGCCGAACGGCAAGAACCCTTGAAATGCCTTGAGTGCAGGTCCTGGACAGGATGAGCGTCCTGGCCTTGCCGGTATTCGAGACTTCGGGCCGGATGCGGATCTCGGTGGATGAAGCGTTGAAATCGGCGGGAAGTAGAGCCAATGCCTCTCCTGGTCTGATTCCGCTGTCGAGCTGGAGCATGATGAGGGCCTTGTCGCGGAGGCCCGCATAGGTATTGGGGTTGGGCAGATGAATGAGCTTCTGCAGGATGTCAGCTGGAATCCGGACAATCCGGGGTTCTGCGTGTCTCGTTTTCAGTCCGGTCAGCGGGTTGTGGTCCATCATCCCCTGATCGACCAGCCAGGTCATGAACCCCTTCAGGTACAGCTTCCGGATATTGAACGTGACGGGCGCCATTTTCTCCCCAAGGTATCGGTATAGGTTCTAATCAAGACTTGGCTCCATCCAGGACCCGGAGAATTTGGTGAAGAAACGGGATATGTGATAGCGGTAATCCTTCAAGGTCTGATCTGCCAAACCTGCCGCCCTTTTCCAGAGCAACGAAGCTTCCAGTGCCTCCTCCCAGGTGTCATAGGTGATCTTACGCAGTGGAATTGGCTTTTTCATGACTGCTCCCTCCTTTGCGGGGTGTCAGCCATACTTCCAGTTTTCATGGAGAGGAAAGAGCAGAGGCACGATGTAGGCTGACTACCCCCCTCAGAAAACAAATCCAACCAACTTGCCTAACTGCCCAGGTTCCTCTGCCTGTCTTCCGCTCCGTCCTATCCTGTCGTTCCTGGATGATATTCAGGGAAGTGGGAAAAACGGGAAATGTGGGAATCGAGTCTTGCCCAACCCGTTTTATCCGCGACATGCCCTTGTCGCCCGGGTCAATAGAATGGCAGGTAAAGAGGTGGTGCTTATGCATATCGAGAAAATGATCAATCCCTTGACCGGAGAGGTCTTCAAAAAAGACGAGTACTATGCCTTCCGCGACACGATCCTCACCTACGGCCTATCGGAGGAGGAAAACGCGATCGTCGAAGGCAGCGCCGAACGGATGGGGCTGAAGACCTTCAAAGCGGATTGGTACACGGACGTTTACGGCATTCCCTACTTCTGCATTGTCATCGACCCCAGACAAAGCACGATCAAGGAACTGGAGGGTTTCATCGAGCTTTGGGAGGAGTCCAGGGGGCTGGAGATCTTCCTGACAAAGCCGTTGCCGGAAAATCTGGTCATCCAGTCGAGAAAGGTGTTATTGCTGCAGGATATCAGGGTGAGTCCGGAATTTTTCCGGTACCGGCTCATCAAGGCAAAGGTTGCGATGGAGAAAAGGGTGAACATGAAGGATAAGGTGACGGAACGGATCGTGAGGCTCCTCAAGATACTGAAACGGCTTAAAAGGGGGAAGTTCTGCAAGACCTTCGACTTGGCCCAGGAACTCAGCGTGACAACTAGGACGGTGCAAAGGGACCTTGCCTTGCTGGACGAGATCGGGGAACCCATCGGGTACGACACGAACCAGAAGGCCTATTTCCTGCTGATGGAAGAGAGCTTTTTGTGGGATGAGAGCAAATAATCTGTTGACAGAGGAATGAAAGTCAATATGGAGGTAGAAAGAGATTGAATTACTTTGTTGCACTTGAAAACATGGAAGATTGGAGACGGCTTCTGGCAGATCCAGTCAAACACTGGAAAGACGAATATTCGGCGAAGGAACTGGCGAAGGCCTGGGCAGGATGTGAACGGTTCCCGAGGAAGGTGGAGCGGATCCTCAGCCAATCCGGACTGGAATTGACCCCGCTCTTCGGTTTTCCGGAATATAAGGTCGACCTGCTAGGCGGGGGCGGGACACGACCTTCCCAGACGGACCTGTACGTCTTGGCGCAAGATGCTGAGGGAGGCCTTTTCCCTATCATGGTGGAAGGCAAGGCAAAGGAGACCTTCGGACCCTTGGTGAGTGAGTGGAAGAAGGAGCGGAGTGATACCGGCCTGGAAAGGTTGGGGTTCCTCGCGAAAGAACTGGGGTTGGCTGGCAGGGACATTGACGGCCTTCGCTACCAACTGTTGCATCGGACGGTGTCCGTACTCCTTGAAGGACGAAGGATAGGGGCAAGACAGGGCATGATGTTCGTGCATGCTTTTGCCGACAACGCGGATTCCTTTGATGACTACCGGCGGTTTCTTGCCCATTATGGGATCGAAGCGGAAAAGAACATCGTCCAAGGCCCCGTCATTTTAGGAAATTTTCATTTACAATTTGCATGGATCTAGGCCCCGCCGACCAAGCTGGACCCTTCAAAGTCGATCATTCTCCAACTCGTCGATATGATGTAAATCCAATCCATGAAGGGGGTAGCGTTTTGCCAATCGTAGATCTGATCAAGGAAACGTGCGAGGACCTCATCCACCTGCATCAGAAGAACCCCACCCATACGAAGCTTCTTTTCCCGCGGTATCGAAAAGGTGAGGCTAGGATTAGTGAACAAGAGGCTCGCTTTTGCTTTGCTGCGGCTGTTGAAAGAAGGACGGAATATCGTTATTCAGTGGAAACTCCGACGCTGGAGACCTATTCATTTACAAATGGTGGAGGGTGCATAAGCGCTCAAACGGATTTGAGTCTTTGGAGCCTTGATGGGAAAACGAAGATGTTCAATATTGAGTTCAAGGCGAAAAACCCTGGTGACAAGAACATAGATAAAGATATTGAGAAATTGCTCAAGGAGAAAACGCATGGACTCTGGTTCCATCTATTCGAAAATGCTAATAGCGGCACATTCCCGAGGCTGGGAGGGAAGTTTGAACCTGCAGTGATCAAGCATTATAACGCTCTTCTGGTGGATTATCCTGGATTGCAGAAGGAAATTCTATTTACTGTATGTTCGCTAGGCAATGGGGTCTGTATCGTGGGAAATCTATCTCTTCCTACAGATATCAATGCTTTTTTTAGAGATGGGGCCGCTTTGCTCCAAGATCCGCAAAAAGGGCAAGAGGGCGATTGGGAAACGGTCGTCTTTATGCCCTGACTTAAAGAGCCAGAATAAGGCTGTTAATAGGAGTCGTGAACACTCACGGCTCTTTTTTTGTGTGGTGGGGAAAAAGGAAATCTAAGGAAGCATGTCTGACGATATGCATGGTCAGCTTATAATGAGTTTAAGAATTAAATAAATCTTGATAAGGGGCGAGAAGGCATGGCAAGCGACTTGCACTGGCAAAGAATAAAGCATGACGATTTGGCTTTCGATTCAACCGGACCGATAGCAGATTTGGCTGTCTTCAATTTTTGGAATTGGGCATTCAGGGATCTGTGCGACGATGATGTGAAAGGTATATACATAGAATGGGTAATAGGCAAAATGCTTGGGATAGAAGGAGAAAGAAGGATATCTTGGGCAAATAGTGACCTGATTACACTTGATGGTATTCGTATAGAAATTAAATCTACTTCTTACTGGCAATCATGGAAGCTAATGGATGAACATGGGAAAATTAAGAAAGCCCCAGAGAAGGGGAATCCACTTAAAGCAGATAACGAAATAAAATTTGGCGGGTTGAAAGCAAAGGATTCTCTCGGGAAAGATCAATGGGGTGGTGAGTCGGCATACAAATCGCATTTATATTTATTCTGTTTTCAAAAAGAGAAGGATTACTTCCGCTGGAATGCGTTGGATATGGATCAGTGGGAATTTTATGTCTTGAAAAGAGAAGACCTAGAAAGGCTTAACGTGAAGACGATCACTTTGAGCAGATTAAAAAAGATAACATCAAAGTTGAATTCTGCTTCGCTAAAGGAAACCGTGCTTAACCTTATGGAAGATATACGAAGAACGACCCGATTCGATAGTTCAGTGCCTGAATAAGGGCAAATTCCAGGAGGTCCTTCCCATGACCCACAAAACAACCTACGTCCGACCTGAATTGGGCAAGGAGGAGTTCGTCCGGCACATCTTTGGCCAATACGCCAAAGACCTTGGTTTCGAGATCCTGAACATCCAGAAGGCCTTCCCGGACTGCACGGCCATCGACCTCCGCAACCACGGCAGGAAGAAAGTCCTGATCGAGTTCGAGTACGAGGCCCATAATTTCGTCCAGCACGGGCATGTCGACCAGATGGTGGAAGGAGAAACCCATATCGTCGTCTGCTGGTCTGGAAAGGGAATGGGCATCCTCCCGCCTGGAGTGGAAGTGATCGTCCTCTCGGAAAAACAGTATGGCATCGAGGTCGAAGAATACCCGGACATTGAATCCATAACCGGAGAAAAGCCTCTGTATCGGATCATCGGCTACAACTCATACATGGCCGGAGGACGGTCCTTTTCAGCCTTCGAGAACACCCGCTTCTTCCGCACCAACATCAAGTTCAAGGATGACACCCTGCCGAAAGGTTCCGTGATCGTGCTTTACGAAAAGGGCTGGCTCTTCGGGGAGATGACCGTGTCCTCCTACGTCTACATCGACAAGCCGCCAAGGACGGAAGTCGAGAAGAACCTGTACCGGCTCGTGACCTACCCGGTGACGATCGACGAGGCTCCGGTCGTATTCGACACTTGGCTGAAGGGACACATCATCTACTCGGACTTCAAGGTTTACGACCCACCGGTGGACTTCGATATCCTGGGGCGCAACATGTCGCGCGGCGGTTCTCTGAACCTGAATTATGACGAGCTACAGTTGATCAGGGGGAAGAAGAAGGTCGGTTAAAGCAAAACCGTGTGGAGGGGCAGATCAACGGGACAGGAAGGGGTTGATTTCGGGGATGAGCGGCGTGAGTGCAACAAGCCCTGTTTCTACCGGTGGAGGAGGGACAATTTTCGAGCAGCATGTAGACGCGCTCTTTCTCGCTCTTTTGCTCGTCCGGGCCCCTTTACCAATTCTAAAAGACTGCCAAGCTGTAGAGGTGCACCTACAAGCGGAGCACCTTGGGTGGGAGACCGATGATGTCCTGGTAGTGGCCATGAGGCCGGATGGTGTGCGCCGCCGGCTGGCAGCACAAGTTAAACGCCAATTTACGATCAGTGAGAATGACAAAATCTGCAGGAAGGCCTTTGGCGACTTCTGGACTGATTTCAACGGCTCCGAGTTCGACCCAGAAAAGGACCGGTTTGCGTTGATAACGCTCCGCGGAACAAATGGCCTACTCGACGGATTCAATAGTCTCTTGGATTGTGCGCGCGCGTCCGCCAACGCGACGGACTTCATAGGAAGATTACAAGTCGACCGGTTTCTTTCCAAGTTTGCGCGAGGCTATGCGGCGAAGATCCGGCGAATCCTCGATGATGCCGAAGCGCCTCCAACAGACGAGCGGTTCTGGATGTTTCTGTCCCGTTTGCATGTCCTGAGCTTCGATTTGGCCACAGACTCAGCACAGAATGAGGCGTGGATCAAAACGCTACTCGCGGCGACAGCGAAGGGTGGCGAATCGTTGGCCGTCGCAGAGATGAGTTGGCGCGAGCTGCTGGAGTTGGCTGGTGCTGGCATGCAAACCGCAGCGAGCTACCTGCACGCAAGTCTGCCGGAGAATCTACGCAACCGGCACGGGCCGATTGATACTCGCTCGGCTGAAGTAATCCGTGCGCTGTCGGATCACAGTTCGGTAACGCTGAGCGGAATCAAGACCACAATCGGAGGTACAGTGGAGATCGTCCGTGACACCTTGTTGAATCGAGTGCTGGATGCGTTGAACGAGAACCAGGTTGTGCTGATTTCGGCTCCCGCCGGCCTCGGGAAGTCGGCAGTAGCAAAGACCTGCATGGAACTACTTGATCGGGATCTCTACTGCCTGGCATTCAGGGCAGAGGAGTTTTCGGTCAGCCATATTGACCAGACACTACAGCAAGCCCAAGTATGTGCGAACGGGAGAGATCTGTTGGGAATCCTGGCCGGTCAAGGCCGAAAGCTGGTTTTAGTGGAGGGCGTTGAGCGGCTCCTTGAAGCTTCCGTGCGAGATGCGTTCAACAATCTGCTCAGCCTCGCGCAGGGGGATCGAAGTCTGGGGCTACTGATCACCTGCAGGGACTATTCGCTGGAAGCGGTGACTTCTGCGTTCTTTGATCAGGCAGGGCTCGCATTCAAGGTGATCGAGGTTCCGCCGCTCACGGATGAGGAACTTGATCAGGTCGCGGCCTCGATACCCCATTTGTCGATCGCATTTCAGCACGAAGGGCTGAAGCGTCTACTGTGCTCCCCATACCTCCTGGACAAAGCTGCCCAAATGGACTGGTCGGACAAAGGGAGTCTTCCCACCAATGAAAGGGAGTTTCGGAGGCGTTGCTGGAGAGAAGTGATCCGACGCGACGCTGTAGCTGTGGATGGAATGCCAGAGCGTCGTGAGCAAATATTTCAGGAAGTGGCTTTGCGAAGGGCCCGGCAGCTTCGTCCGTTTGTTGGGATTGAAGACCTGGATGCGGGCGCTTTGGGGTCGCTGCGGAAGGATGGACTCCTCGTTTACTCGCCTGAAGCAGGTTTTATGGCAGCGCCAAGCCACGATGTGCTTGAGGACTGGGCGATTATCCAGTGGCTCGGGTGGCGTTGGAATCTGCACGAGCGATCGGCCGGGCTCTTGGCAGAGGATGTCGGTGGATATCCAGCTATCCGTCGGGCATACAAGATGTGGCTTTCTGAACTGCTTCAAGGGGAATCTGCGGTGGCAACGGACTTCATATTCTCCGTTTTCCAGGATGGAGATCTTCCAGCGTATTTCCGAGACGATACGCTCGTTTGCACGCTGCAATCCTCATCGGCGTGCGATTTTCTCGAACGGCACCGCGAGTCCCTTCTAGAGGACGGAGGGCGGCTGCTGGTGCGCGTGATTCACCTGATGAGTGTTTCATGTAAAACAACGCCCTGGTGGCTGCGTGACGACGCTCCGGTGCCGACCCAGATGCTGGTTGCCTCGGGAGAGTCCTGGCCGGCTGTGCTCGATCTTGTCCTCAGAGATATTGACCGACTTCTACCGGAGCAGATACCGATCCTTTTGGGGCTTATAGAGGGCTTTGCGAGCTCCGTTGACTGGCGTAACCCCGAACCGAAAGGTTACGAGGAAGCTGCGAAGGTCGGTTTCCGGCTCATGGAACATCTAGATGGCTACCGCAGGGACGACATGCGAAAGCGCACGCTGAAGGTGATTGCAAAGGTGCCAAGGGGCGATGCGGACGCGTTTAAGGCGCTGGTCGACCGAGCGATTGCGGATGAGAAACGCGATTGGTTGGTTGACGAAGTATCTGAAATTCTCCTAAACGGAATCGAAGGCTGGGCTGCATGTCGGTATTTCCCAGAGGAGATCATGCGACTTGCGAAGTCGCGGTTCCTGCTCCCAGAGGAAGACTTGAGTTCCGACGGATGGTGCCGTGGCAGCTCGCCCGGCATCGAACCGTGCTTTGGTATTCAGGAGCATACAGATTCCGATTGGTTTCCGGCGAGCTCAATACGAGGGGCGTTCCTTCCTTTGCTGCAGTATCACCCTCGGCGAGGCTTAGACTTCATAATTGAGTTGTTGAACCACGCTGGCACGTGGTACGGCGAGCGACGCTGGCCCTACGACCGGCTTGAACCGGCGCACCAAATCTCGATTGGGGTACCGGGCGAGTTCCAAGTGACGCAATGGGCGAATCAGCGCCTTTGGGGTCTCTATCGGGGCCATGAGGTTGGTCCAAACGTCCTTCAAACGGTCCTTATGGCACTAGAAGCCTGGCTCTTGGAGTTATGCGGTTTGGAAGGCGTTGACCCGGAACCCTGGTTACTCAAGATCCTGAGGGAGAGTAACAATGTCATGGCAACGGCGGTCGTTGCGAGTGTTTGCAGCGCACATCCGGAGCAAGCTGGTCGTGCGGGGCTGGCGCTGTTATCGTCGCCCGAGCTGATATGGATGGATCGTGCCCGGATTGTAAATGAAGGATCGCATTTCGCGATGTCTGAAATCTTCCCGAGTTTCGGGGGAAACGAAATATACGAGGACGAGCGGAAGAAGTCGGATGGGCTGCCGCACAGGGGGCATGATCTGGAAACTCTTGCTGTGCAGATGCAGCTCACAGACTGTTGCGAACAGGTTTTTGCCCTCATAGATGGGCAACGGGCCGCATTACCCCCGGTCGAAGAACAATCGGAAGAGCATCGTCTGTGGCGTCTGGCGCTGCATCGGATGGACGTGAGGGGTTTCCGTGCGGTGGAAGAGCCGCCTCCGGAGATGTCGGATGGTTCGGCCGAAGGTGTATCGGGGAGGGAAGAGTCTCGGGAGGGGCGAATTCTCCTTGGGCCTGGCGTGATAGAGCCAGACGTGCAGGAACTTGTTGACCGGCATGCGCCGATTGCTGCCCAGCAAGAACGCGAGTACTCGCTTCTGAACTGGGGGAGCTCCGCGTGGAAAAGGCTGGAGTCCTCCCATCTAGATATCGGCGATTGGGAGACCTTTCTGACGCGTGCCCGCGCTCGCGATGCAGAGCCAGAGCCTGAGGATTTCATGCGCGGCGGGCCAGGCCTAATCGCGGCAGTCTGTGCGCGAGATCATTGGGATAAGATGAGCCTCGAGGATCGAGCCTGGTGTATCGACAAGCTTGTTCGGGAGGTGGAGCGAGACTGCGACAACGAGGATCGTATGGTTCGGCATGGACGCGGAGCGTTCCAACCTGATCGGCGCGCTGCCTATGTCCTGCCAGGTCTGCTTTCTCAAGGTGTGTCAGAAGCGCAGGGCAATCGGATCGTTGAGGCAATCGCGATAGCGCTGACCCATGCCGTTGAGGAGGTTGTGGCCTATGCCGCGGAAGGCATCGGGGCCGTCTCGACGGGAGAGATGAGAGCCTATTCCGAGGCCTGCATTGCGGCAATTGCCTTGCAAGCGCGGCTCATATCGGATCGGCTGTCCGAAGAGCGAGAGAAGCCCTTCGGGGAGCAAGTCCGTGCTGCTGCAATCGCCCGCGAAGTTGTGCCGGTCGTCCGGGCCGCGATCATTGCTCGCGATCATGATCCGCAGACAGAGTTGGAGGGTTTTGATCTGGATAAGTGGCCTTGGACCCGAGCTGCGAGAATCATCCTTCGGATCCTTGGATATGAGCAGGATTCAGTCTTGGCGATCGAGTTTCACCGGCGGATCGCCAGCTCAATCGTGAAAGAATGGGATCAGGAACTTGAGGATCGAAGCCCTCGCGGTCGACGAGATTACGAGTTCAAGCACGAATTCTTCCAGCGGCTCGCACGCTTCGTTTTGAAATTGGACGAAAAGCAGGCATTGCACGTGTGTGGGCCATTCCTGGAGGCCGTTGCAAAACATCCCGGCGAGATCAAAGTTTTTGTTCACGACCTTGTCGTTGAAGCGGATTGGAGCAGCGGAGAGGATTCTTTCTGGGTAGTGTGGCAGACATTCGCGAATGCCATCTGCGCCGCGCCTTGGATCGAGCGGCTCGACTCACACTACATCCCTGGCAAAGAATTGGTAGGGGCCATCTTCCTCAGAAATGACTGGAAAGAAAATTTACGCCACTGGCGCAGGCTTGAAGGCCATGGGCATCAAGTTGACGAGCTGGCTAAGCGATTTCGGAGATCGGCGGTGGTGTTCGATGCCTATTGCCTGTTTCTGTATAAGATTGGCGAAACGTCGCTTCCCAAGGGCTTCGTGATCTTGGCAGATTCGTTGGCGGCGGGTGATCCGACCGTGATACTCGCGGGTGGAAATACAGTATTCCTGCTGGAATCCCTGCTTCGAAGGTCTGTCTATTCGGAGCCGCACAGGCTGAAGTCCGATCCGGCTGTGAGGAAGGCTGTGCTTGCGCTCCTGGATCACCTTGTTGAGGCGGGATCATCGGCTGCGTATCGAATGCGAGATGATTTCGTGACGCCGCTGAGTGGAGGTTCTGGCAGATAGATCTCCGGTGTGTGGCTAATCGACCGGTGTGGAATGTTTGCGGGAGCTACCGTTGTTCCGGGAAAGACAGTCGGGCAAAGTGAAATGAAACAGAACCACCACAACTGTCAGTACCTGAGGTGCTTTTCTATATGTTTCCCCTTACAATAATCTGAAAATAACACTTAATGTCCATGATATATAATTGAACAACCCAATCCGTTGGGGGCTTCACAAATCCAATCCGCTGGGGAAAAGATGAGGGTTTTTCGTTAAACACAGTCTTTGCAAGGGGTTAGCGAATAGGGAGAAGGAGTCGGACTCAAAATCCGCCGGGCCTTGGGTCTGTGGGGGTTCGAGTCCCCCCTCCGGCACCATAAGACTATTTTCAAGGGAATCTCTCGATTTAACAATCAGGGATTCCCCTATTTTTATGGAAATTTATGCCCGACTTATGTCAGGCTATAAGCGAGAGTTATGAAGGGCCTTAACATGCAAGGCACTCTCATGTGAATAATGGGACTATTCTGTAAGGTGGGACCATATAGATAAAAATTACACGAGGAAGAATGTAAAGATTAATGAAGGTGAGTTTTGACAAAATTCGTTTCGGGCGTTTAATATGTGAACGATATAAATCTTAATAAAGCGGAAAGCAATCCAAAACAACGAGAGAAGGTGTTGTTGGATGGGTAAGGGGTATTCAAAGAAACTGGTTTTATTGTCGGTTATGGTTTTAGGCCTGTTGCTGGTATTTTCAGGGATATCAACGGCAGCGACATTGACGGTTGGCACAGGGAAGACCTACGCGACAATCCAGGCGGCAGTCGACGCAGCATCGTCGGGAGACACGATAGACGTGTATTCCGGTACATACCAGGAAGATGTCCGCATCCATAAAAACAACCTCACGCTGCGTTCGGTCGATGGGGAAGGCCAAGCGGAGATTACAGGGGATGGGGGCACCTACGTTGTCTACGTCAATGAGGATTTGGGCGTGACCGTCGACGGGTTCAAGATCACGCCGGGAAGCGGAAACACCTACGGCATTTATCACAACGGTGGTACTCCGACGAGCCCGGTGACGATCACAAACAACACGATAGAAGGATTTTCTAGTTACGGCTTTTACGCTTCGTGGGGCTATATGGAGAATACGACCTTCACGTTTACGAACAACACGATCAACGAATGCGATACGGGAGTCTATATCTATGGCTTCGATGGCTGTGTGATCCGGATTAACGACAACACCGTCACGGATTGCCCGGATGGACTGTACCTTAACGAATTCGACGAAGGGCAAGGAACGGATGCCGAAGTCAAAGGCAATACCGTTACCCTGGGCAGTTTACTTTCCGGTAGTTACGGCATTCACCTCTGCTGCCCGGAAAACACAACCCACGTTTCCGAAAACACCGTACAGGGGAATTATGAATACGGCATCTATTTCTGTGATGTCGGGTGTTGTGGCATGGAACCCGTTATCCTCTTCGTGGAAAAGAACGAAATTTCGGGAGCGCAGTATGGCTTGTATTTCTCCGACATCCTCTGCTGCCTGCCCGGCGAAGTGACCGTACGCTACAACACCATTTCCAACAACGACTACGGGATTTACGTCGGGTCTTTCAGCTATGCCGACGATCCTCTGACGGAAGTCTTCTTCGCGGACAACAACATCGAGGATAACGATAGCTACGGCTTCTACAACAGTACCAGTGAACGCATCAATGCCCAGGGCAACTGGTGGGGGGATGCCAGTGGACCGACGCACGACGATAATCCGGGTGGAATTGGGGATGTCGTCACGGACAACGTCGATTTCGGGAGCTTCCGAACGACGGCTTGGGAAGAAGAAGGGGACGACGATGATTCGAGCAGCGGCTGCAACACGGGGATCCTGAACCCGCTGTTTCTGCTGTTGCTGGCCCCGATGGGACTGTTGCTGAAGAAGTCCAGGTAGAGACTTCCCAATTGGGGGTGTAAAAAGGCATGTCGAGGGGGGATCTCCGATAGGAGCCCCCCCTTTTTCGTTTTGTTGACCAATGGAGTGGAAAATTACACGAGGAAGAATGTAAAGATTAATGAAGACGAGTTTTGGGGAAAAGAGGCTGGAAGAATAGGAGGAATGAAACACGTCAGTTATATCAGGCTGGAGTGGGTTGAGGGGTGGAGAAGATGCTTTATTCAGCCCTGCTTTGCCACTACGGCAAACTCCTCTTTGTCGGGTTGGTAGACTGAACCTGCGACGTCTCCTCGGAGTTCCTCAACAAAGAAACCGTTTTCGGTAAATTCTTTTTCCAGGTTTTCCGGGCTGAAGTATTGCAGCCAGTTATAGATAGTCCGGCTACGATTGGCTTCCACGATCGTATATTTGTCGAGAACGACTTTTTCCTCCTCGTACTTGAAGGTGTTCAGGAATGCGTAGTATTTCTCAGGGGACCAAAACCCATCTAGCAAGTTCAGGGAGCAGGTGGTCGTTTCCTCGCGGCTGTTAAACGCGGTTATCGAATAAACATCAAGGAGAACCTTCCCCTCGGGCTTGAGCAAGGCGTGGAACTTTCCTAACAGGCTCTTCCTTTGAGAGGGGCTGAGTGCGCAAAAATCGCACATGATCATGATGATCAGGTCGAACCGGTCTTCGGTCGTGAAATCGAGGTAATTCTGGTTAACGAACCTGGTTTTGAGTCCTTCTTTTTGCGCGGTTTCTTTCCCGTAACGAATGGATCTTTCTGAAAAGTCGATACCTGTAACATCAGCTTTTTCCCTTGCCAACCGGTTCGCATATAGGCCTGGTCCACAGCCAAAATCTGCAATCTTAGTGGACTCGCATACCTGGAACCGTTGGACAATCCATTCAACAGACTGGTCAATGAATGTAGCCTTTCTGGACGAAACATCAATAGCTTCGTTCAAGTGGAAAGCAAGCATTTGCTTCGAAGTGTATTCATCGTTCCATAACTCTAGTGCGGTATAGACCTCGAAAGGCCTGGGGCGTCTGTTTATCTCTTCAAGTTCTTTGAACATTGTGATAATCCCCCATAGGCAGGCTCGTTCATGTGATTGAAGCATCAAGGAATGAGAATGGCAATTTTCAAATAAGTCCTCACGTTACCTGCTATCCATGCCAATATGAATTTCTACCCAAGTTGCACGGTCTATATGGCCTTATAACGGCGGATTTGAGAAGATGGGGGAGTAGGTTAGTAAGACCCCTTCAAGTTAACAATCCGAAACTACCTTCAGTATCATTCAGTTCCGACTTACTGAAGCCTACTGAAGGGCGGCTGGCATTGTTTGTCATCGTGAGAGTAGCAATCTTCGTTTCCCAGTTTTCCCGTAATTCCCCTTGAAAGAGTGCCCCCATGGGATCTGTCTGAGCCATTCCTATTTTGCCGACCGTCCTATCCTGTCGTTCCTGGGTGTTATTCAGGGGAGTGGGAAAAGCGGGAAATGTGAGAATCGAATCTCGCTCAATCCATTTTTTGCGCGACATGCCCTTGTCGCTCGGGCAAATAGAATGGCAATAAAGAGGTGGTGCTTATGCATATCGAAAAGATGATCAATCCCATGACCGGCGAGGTCTTCAAGAAGGACGAGTACTACGCCTTCCGCGACACGATCCTCACCTACGGCCTATCGGACGAGGAAAACGAGATCGTCGAACGCAACGCCGAAAGAATGGGACTGAAGACCTTCAAGACGGATTGTTACACTGACGTTTACGGTATCCCATACTTCTGCATCGTCATCGATCCCACCCAAAGCACGATTGAGGAACTGGAGGGTTTCATCGAGCTCTGGGAGGAGTGCAGGGGCCTGGAGATATTCCTGACAAAGCCGTTGCCGGGAAACTTGGTCATCCCGTCGAGAAAGGTGTCACTGCTGCAGGATCTCAGGGTAAGTCCGGAACTCTTCCGGTACAAGCTCATCAAGACAAAGGCCGCGATGGAGAAAAGGGTGAACATGAAGGATAAGGTGACGGATCGGATTGTGAGGCTGCTCAAGATATTGAAACGGCTAAAGAGGGGAAAGTTCTGCAAGACCTCCGACTGGGCCCAGGAACTCGGCGTGACAACCAGGACGGTGCAGAGGGACCTTGCCTTGCTGGATGAGATCGGGGAGCCCATCGGGTATGACACGAACCAGAAAGCCTATTTCCTGCTGATGGACGAGAGTTTTTTGTGGGATGATAAAGTCTAATGGAAATCACATAATCACACCTACCGATCGGAGGAATTGCCTTGGAAAAGAAGAGCAGCCGTGAGCTGACAAAGACCTGGCCTTATAAGAGGTATGCCGATTTCGAGAAGGTACTCAGGGAAGCCGCAAGCAAATGGTTCGCGGAAAAAGGCTTTAAGACAAAGCCTGATATGCCTTACTGCCTTGAGAGCTTCAAGATGTGGGACCAAAACCTGATCACTGATGGGGTTCGGGAATATATCAAGGAGGAGATCAAGAATAAGTCAGCAAATGATCCTTTTCCGGCGCATAAATACCTACACCATGGTCTTAGCAGCCAAGCGATGGGATTCAACCTTATCGGTTCAATGGCGGCCCTCAAAGATTACGAGCCCCTAAGACAAGTCCTTAAGGATAAGGAGATCAATCTACCCGATAGGTGTGACGTAGCCAGGTTTGAGTATGACGACCGCGAGGTGTTCAACGAAGACTTTGGGCAACCCACTTCAATCGACGTGGCTTTCACCGATGGGGAAGCGAACGTTTTCATTGAGGTTAAGCTCGCCGAGAAGGAGTTCGGTGGGTGCTCAATCTTTGGAACGGGAGATTGTGCTGGCGCAAACCCTTGCAATAGGAGTCGTAACAGCTGTTTTCTTCGCCATATCGGCAGGAAGTATTGGGATCTTGCGAAGGAAAATGGGCTTCTCGAAACGGATTTTTTCAAGGGACCTATTTGCCCGTTTGCAAGTAACTACCAGTTCTTCAGGGAATTGCTGTTTGCATTTGAGAAAAAGGGGAGTTATGTGCTGCTGCATGACGCGCGAAGTCCGGTTTTCATAAATGAAGCCAAAGTTGGCTTTACAGTGGACGGGACCGCCTACCCTGAGACTGGACTCTGGCCGATGTTGGAGGAATCCCTGCCTAAAGAAGCCCGGTCGAGGGTCGCACGCGTTACGGTCCAGGAAGTGCTAGCGGCTGGAGAAAATATGCCAATCCATAAAGACTGGATCACGGAATTCAAGAAAAAGTACGGTATCGTTTAGAGGATCGAGTGAGTAGGTGATGATTGAGACGAGGGGGTGTCCTTTCGGGGCACTCCCTCTTTTTATGCTTTACCTTGCGGAAATGGGTTCTGGTGGAAGGAAGTAAACAATGCCGAAATGCCTTCAGTACCATTCAGTTTCGACTTACTGAAGCCTGCTGAAGGGTAGTTGCACTTGTTGGTGGATAAGAGGAGCGGAGAAGTGTTCCTTGTTATAACAGGATGACGGAGAGTGAAGAAGAGCCCAGGGTTATATCAGGCCGGGGATCGCATATGTGGTTTGTCCGACTAGAAAGAGACAAGGGATATAAACAAAATCAAAAACAAAGCGATCAAATCAAACCATGCAACCAGACAGAAGATTTGCAAGGATACGTTGCACATGCTACCCTAGCGCAGTAATGCATTGTGAAAAGAACGACAAAAAATGGATGTGATGAAAGAATGCTTGGGCGATCAACGGATGAAAAAGCGAAAATTGCTGTCTATCTGGCGTTAACAGTTTTATTCTTTAAAATCGCTAATGCATTTGTTGCTTTAGTAAAACATCAAACATCTCCAGATGTTGATCTAATCCTTATTAGCATAGTGGAAATTGGTGTTATTATGTTTATTATTTATAAAATAAAATCAAGAATTGCATGCGGTTATGAAATATTCAACAGTACTTATAAAATATATAATATATTAACAAATTTTCAGTATGTAAAAAATGGTGATATTATTCAAACTAAAACTACAATAACTTTAGAGCTGACTGTAGTTTTAGTGATGGCATATTGTTTGTATGTATTTAATGAATATCATGAATTTAAAAAAGAAGTTCTATTGCAAAGAGATACAAAATATAATGGATATAATAAAGAAAAAAATGAAAATACAACGGACCTCAAAAATAAACAAAAAAACAGTTACAATGAACTAAAGGCAATAATGATTGGAGCTATATTAATTTTTGTATTTAGTGCTTTCTTAACCTTTGAAAAAATGCCTAAGAAATACGAATTAGAGCCGACTAATATCACAAAAGAAGATCTGTTTAAAACCACTGATATAATAGAAATAGATGAAAATAGCGAATCTAAAGAAACGACAAAAACAATCGAAAACATCTCACATGAAGAGCTATTTGTTCAATCATATTACGAAAAAATTGGAAAAAAAGATTATGAGGGAGCATATAATATGCTTTCGCCTAAGAAAAAACAAGAACTGCCATTTGCCAAGGTGCTTGATGGGTATAAAAATACAAAGAGCACAATTGTTCGCACAAGCTTTATTGCAACAGACGGATATGAAACTAAAGTAGAAGTGAGAATAAAATCGTTAGATTATACTGAAATTACAGGTGAATACATCCGACAAGATTTTATTGGTTACTGGATATTAATACGGTATGGAGAAGATTGTTATTTGTTGGATAAATCTTACATAAAAAGAATACATATAGAAAAAACGAATCAACCAGATATTAAGTTTTAGGGAAAATAGGCTGTAATGCAAAGGGGATATGAATATGTCTGATCGCCCAAAAATCATAACGGGTGTTTGTGTATACTGTTATTTATCGATCGCTATATCTTTCGTTTATATATTATTGATCATTTCTGATATGTCGCTTCAAATAACAATATTGATAACCCTTCTGACTATATTAACTGGCGCAAGTTGCTATGGCATGTGGAAAATGGAAAAATGGGGTGCCTATCTTTTTATGATTTGCACTATTGCTGATTTTTTGTTTGCTCTTATGTTGGGCATAACTTATCCCTTGTCTGGTTTTTTAATACGGATAATAGCAGGCTGTCTTGCTGTTTATTACATAAACTAAAAGCAGATACAAACAAGTTATTTGAGCTTATAGTTAAACATAAAATAAATAAGCAAGTTCTTGTGAATATTATTTTACATATAAGGGGCTTTGGGAATTGAGGGGGCGTGTCCAGCATTGATTTAGCCCCGGAGAACTGATCCAGAGATTGCGTTTGGCTGAATCAGTCAACCTTAGCTCGTATGCAAAGAAAAAGCTTTTCCTCAGGACAGAGCACCAGGCTACAGTCCACAAACAAACGGAGCCCCCTATCCAGGAGGCTCCGTCTTTTCTTTCAATCCTTTGACTCTCGATTCCCCTGTATCCCCTTGGTGTCTACTTGCCCAATATCTTCTCCGCCACTTCCTTGGCAGCTTCGCCCTTTGTCTTGATGATCTCGTCGACCATTTCTTCGGTCAGGTCGAACTCGGCCATTTCGAAGATCGCCGCTACCACGTGCATCATGGCCTTCGATTCCTTCTCCTTGGCTTTGGCCCTTAGTTTCCTGGCCTTGTCCTGGGCTTCCTTCAGCCGTTCCTCAAGAGGTCTGCGAACACGCCTTTGCTTCTCCACCATGTAAAGTCACCTCCCTGTGTGATGGTTTTTGTGTTTGTTTGAAGATGCCATAATGGTACTTTATGCGAATGGGTAAAACTACGCAAATACGAATAATAATTTATAGCTGAATAGGACTATGGTGGTATGGTTCCCAGTGGATGGGAATTTGAATCTTCTCTAGGGGTGATACCGACGATGAAGAAAATAGGGGTCGATGGGTGCAAGGCGGGATGGCTAGCTGCAGTAAAGGACAGCACTGGGAAGGAAAGGCTTGAAGTCTATCCGACCATCAGCGAATTATGGAAGGTTCATAAAGACGCGGATTGTATTGCCATAGATATCCCGATTGGTTTTAGGACTTGCGAGGATGGATATGAAGAAAGGCTATGTGATAAGGATGCGAGAAAGGCATTGGGACAACCTCGCGGAAGTAGCGTTTTTGTCGTTCCATGCCGCAAGGCTCTTTATGCGAAAACGTATGACGAGGCTTCGAGGATCAACTTCGAGTGTACGGGAAGGAAGCTTCCGGTGTTCACCTGGGCTATCATGCCGAAAATGCGCGAGGTCGATTCCTTCCTCCAGGATCATGCCGATGCCCGTGAGGTGTTCATGGAGATCCACCCCGAAGTCTGTTTCTGGGGTTTGGCAAGGATGCGGTCCATGAAGGCAAACAAGAAGGAGTGGGTTGGCACGGAAGAAAGGATAGGCGTTCTTCTTCCTTTCTTACCTGAAGTGAAGGACCTTTTGCTGTTTGGGATGACTTCACTCAAGGGTAAGATCCTCACCGACGACATCCTTGATGCCCTGGCCGCGCTCGTGACGATAGACGGGGAGGAAGGATCACTGCGCACGTTGCCCGAGAACCCCGAGATCGACTCAACTGGCCTTTCGATGTCGATGACCTATCGTCTGCCGTAAGGGAGTGTGGGCCTTGCTGCAGGGGGGGAAATTCCCCCATTTCCCCCATTTCCCCCTTTTCCCAAATATAAAAAATGGATAGCTGAGTGCCTTGGTCGGGAGAGCTACCTACATCCTTCCACCTGCCACTCTCTACTTTTTATATTATTTTTTGGGGGAATGAGGGGGAAAAGGGGGAAACAGGCTGCTGCCACCTAGCCATTCAGGAACCCCCTTCATTACAGTCAAGGCACTGCAAAAAATAATCCCAGTCAGGCCAAGAAAGGGAGGGACCCAAGGTGCAGGCCCCTCCCTCATGAATTCACTTACGTCTGAGCATGACGACCAGCGCCACGGCCGCCAGAAGCGTCACGGCCAGCAAAAGCAACGTCCATGGGAATCCGCCCTTGCCCCGGACGATCCCTACAAGCTGCATGGCGATGGATGTTCCCAGGATCGTCTTCGTTGCCGTCGGGTGTGCCTCAAGGAGCTTCATGAGGCCCTGGACTCCGGCCCAGAACCAGAGCAACGGGTTGCCGCCCCTCAGGATCGTCTTTCCGATGGTCAGCACTCCCGCTTCGGCACAAGTCCACAGCGACATCAGCCATCCCATCACCAGGACAGCCAGTTTGATCGTTTTCTTCAATGGGATCCCTTCCTTTCGGAGAAATTCAAAACGGGTCGAAGCTTACCGAGGAAGTTCTCGATTTCGGGGTTATTCCGTTCGCTAGGGGGTGAAAGATTTCGAGGCAACACAATTTACTGGCTGCCCCCCTCGACACCCGTTATTGGCCGTTTAAACGGGGCTATTCGGGTTTTCGCTCCCTTTCAGTCAACTCCTGGATGAGCTCCTCGCCTTCCTTCCGGTCCGAAACCGGGACCAGCATCCCCTCGCCGACGACGTAACAGCCGTCCTTCCGGCACTCGACTCGCAGTTCCCCGCTTGTGTCGAACTCCTCCCCGTCTGAAAACTTCAGCATTGCGTTCCCTCCTTTCCTATCCCAACTAGAAAGATCAACCAGCGGACTTGGACCAGGCACCTCAGCCACAAGGGGCACCGATCCCCGTCACAGAAGAACTCGACTATCCGTTCAAACGGTTTCGCCATGGTAGGCCATGACCTCCTTCAACGGCCTCGGCTTGAAGTGCAGATCTCGCTCGATGGGCAGGCCCAAAGGACCCCTTACGCTTTCCAGCTCCCGCAGGGTGAAGTAGCCGAATTCTCGCTCCAAGCCCACCACCCAGCCGAAGAAGACCACGTTGCCGTCAGCTTGTTCCTGGCCCTCCAAGACATACCAGGTCCACGAGCTGTCAGGAGTGAAGAACTTGCAGGCGACAATCTTTTCTTCAAGAGAGGTGTCCTCGGTGGAGTAGAGCTTCGCCAGCTTGGCCAGGATCTCCTTGGTCAGCAATTTCATGCCGTCCGCACCTCCTCATGCCTAGAGCCCAGGGCCTCTTCCCTTCCGATTCGGGACAGTTGTTCCCTCCAGGCCTTGTGCCTCTTCCAGCAGACCGGCCCCATGTTGTGGCGGAGGGATTCAGTGTTGGATATGGCCTTGCCGCAGATCTCGCAGAACTTCATGGCAATCACCTCCCTTCACTGGATCTCGACGTACTCGCCCATGATGGACAGGGCTTCCTCGTAGCTTGCAGCCTTGAAGACCCGTTCCTGCATGGCCTTGGCCTCCTCGAAACGTCCAGCCTTTTTGAGTGCTCTTGAACAGATGCCCAACAGGTTGAAGACGTTCCCGTCCTCACCTATGAGTTGAACGACCGGCTTTCGACACACAAGACATTTCTCCTTTCGAGTTGTGAGCACGAAAAAAGCCCCGGCTTTTCAGGGCCGGGGCACGGGAGGAGGACTCCCGGGTGTCGACTTCCACCCAGGGCCGTTCTACCTCCTTTGCACACCAAGCAACATCCGCTAAACCACGTATCCGATTCCTCCGGTTTGATCCTTGCCTCCAATCCGCAGGGAATTGTGTCCAAACTAGGGGATTTCCTGATAGACAACCAATGAAAATTGATGTTTCATTTGACTGAATACATTAACCTTTCCAGTCTTGATACGGTGACAGCTTTTGCAAGGTTTTCCGATCCGAACCTTGAAAGCCGTACCCGAACCGGGAACCTCTTTCTAATCCTCTTCGGATTCCTCCTTTCCTGTGCTTAATCTCACTGCCCTGGCCTTCCTTCCGGCGATCTTCGTCAAGGGACTGGACTTCGCGTGCTCCCCCTGGATGTCTCCCTGGGTCAGGGCCAGGTACCGTTTCGTCATGTCAAGGTTCGAGTGCCCCATGATCCGCTGCAGGGCAAACACGTTGCCGCCGTTTCGAAGGAAATTCAACGCGAAGGCATGGCGCAGGTCGTAGGGCCTAAGGGAAACCCCTAGCTTCGTGGCATAGAGTTCCTTCACCCGTTGGGCCCAGGTTTCTACCCGCATGACATTCCCCTCCCAGTTGGCGAACACTGGGGATTCTCCATTCCACTTCGAAGGGCGTGTCTCCAATAGCTTTTTGATCGCCTTGGCCGTGATGTCCGACAAAGGGAGGGTTCTACTGATCCTTGTCTTTGCGTTTTCAGCCCTGACTGTGACCTCCCTGCCCCGATAGTTGAAGTCGGAAGGCAAAAGGGTGAGGGCTTCCAGGGGCCTTATACCGGTGTCCAGGTGCAACAGGAGCAGGGCATAGTCCCTAAGCCCCGAGTAGGTGGAGAGTTTCGGCAGGGTGAGCAGTTCCTTCAATACCTTGGGTGCGATGTTGACGATCCTTGGGGATTCCTTCCTTTGCTTGAAGCCTGAGAGGGGGTTGGCCGAAACGATCTCCTCGTCCACGAGCCAGGAGAAGAAGCACTTGAGGTAGGCAAGCCGGATGTTGTAGGTGGCGGGGCATTTCGATTTCGTCAGGAAGTCCATGAGGTGCATCTTGAGGTTGGGGCTGTTCCAGGAGAGGGGATACCGCTTGAAGAAGAGATTCACGGTGCCGTCGTAGTCCTGGAGGGTGCGCGGGCTTCTTCCCTGGGCTCGTTTGAAGGTGAGGAACTCCTCGAGCAGTTCCTGCCAGGTGGCGGGTTGGTCGGAACGGAACGCGATGACCTTGGCTCGGTGCATGATAGCGAACCTCCTTTCCAAGAAAATAGGCATCCCGGATGGATGATGAAGTCCGAGAATGCCTGCTATTGATTTAATAATATATATCTGAAAGGAGCTGTTTGTGTTTTGGCAAACCAAGAATGGTTTTATTACTATGAAAATAAGACTAATATTGCAAACTCAGATCTTGAAATATTAAACATGATAAAGGCTGATAAACTACCGAAAGATGTTCTAGTTTGTAATACAAAAACACAATGGGAACCAGCATCAAAGATATTTTCAAAAGAGATCCTTGCTTCAGAGGCAGTTTCAATCAAGACAACTCGAAATATGTTTAAAGAATTTAAAAAAGTTAACATTGCAATGATGGTATTACTTACATTTATAACTTTTGGCATATATAACTCATATTGGTATCTATCTAGAAAAAATAATATTAATTGCCTTAACTCAAAAAATAAGATTTCATCTGGTATCTTTATTTTTGCAATCGTATTGCAGGGTATTTCTCTTTTTTTAAATCTAATATCTGGGGTTTTAGAAGGTATAGGAGAGACTTTAAATCACTACGGAATTCTTTACCTGGCGAAGCAGGTAAATTCTTTTGACCCGCTTATTAATATCATACTAATTATTGTGTTTATTGTTTATGCTTTTAAGGTAAAGCGCATTTTTCAAGAACACTTGGCCGATATTACAGGTCCAGACTACCCCTTTTCGGCCTTAGCGACATTCTTCTTTCAGATATGGTATTTGCAATATAAAGTCAACAGGCTTTCCGAAATGCCGGATACGCCTATGCAATGAAACGGTAAGATTTTGTCTATCTTCAACAAAAACTAACAGAATGGCGGTGACAGAGATGGGGATCCTGCAAGGATTGATAGGAAACGCTACGGAGATTGATTCGTCGGAACTTGAGGAACTAAGTGCTGTGTTGATTGATAACGAAGAAATTGAAAGAGGATTTAAAGTTATACGCGATCTTTTTATATTTACTAACAAGCGAATGATTTTAGTAGACAAACAAGGATTGACAGGGAAAAAGATAGACTACATGACTATCCCATATAAGTCGATTGTTCGCTTCTCAGTAGAGACAGCAGGCCACTTTGATTTAGATGCAGAGATGAAAATATGGCTTTCATCGACCGCGGATCCAATCAAGAAAGATTTTAAAAAAGGAACAGATGTAGTAGGAATACAAAAAGCAATAGCAATGCATACGTTGATTTAAAAAACGAAAGTAATCCGGCTATATCTCTTTAGGAGATAGCCATGCATAGGTAGATCCATTCTTGTTCGTGAGGAGGGTCCAAATGGCTTTATGGCGGCTTATCCCTGATTCTGATCGACTGGATCATCCGTTCTGGGCAAGGAGTCTGAATAAGCAACCAGTGACGGTAATCGCCAGTGATGAGAAAGATGCCAGGAAAAAGGCTATGGCTATGGAGAATAACGACAATGCGGTGTTGGAGGTCCCTGGTGCCGATACCGTTTATTCCCCTTGGATGGATCCTATGCTGGTCCATGCGGAAGTTATCCAGTTTGACCTGGGGCCGTACTGATCGGGGCGGGTGAACTGAAGGGTACTGAAGGGTAAAACCCATTCTTATAGTTTTAGGGGGATGGAGTAGGACATGAAGAAATATCGAATATTGCTCTTAGGTCTATTGGTCATATTTCTGGTAAAAAGTGCCCAAGCATCCTCTATTACAATAGGAGCCGCAGAATTAAAACTTGGCATGAGGAAAGATGCTGCTCTATCGATCCTCAACAAAAATTTTCAGCTATCAAAACTTGAAGAATCAAGAGATTATTATTTAATAACGGATAAAGAAGAAAAAGGCAGTACCACAAAAGGATCTATTCTATTTAAGAATAATGTTGTGTCGCTAATTCAGAAAGACTGGTACGTTGGCAGCGAAATAGATGACTATTCTAGGGCGTTATTTATTCTCATGTCAAAATATTCAAAAAATCAATTAAAACCTATGCAAATAAGAACGATTAGCCATTCGGATGTGGATATCGATATAGAGACAATATATCTATATGTTCCAAACAGCGATATCTATTATTCGATTCAGACCATAAAGTATAAGGGAAACACGACATATCAAATATCGGAAACTCTAGAAAAGTAGACAGCTTTGATAATCACTAAGAATAGCCTTTATCCTTCAGTACCCTTCAGTGCTTGCTAAAACCGGCTTTTTACGTCGTTTTTCGTACAGTTATGTCAGGCTAGTCCAGCCAGAAAAAACGGGAAGTATTCTATTAGAACGGATAGCATACAATAAACCACCTGTCATAATACTGATTTAGATGGGGTAGAAGTCGGATAATGAACATAGAGGTACCTTGAGCCTTTTGGAGGTTTCTAGTTAGATATAAGCCGCAAAAAAGGAGGCTGTCATGGACTGGACCTTTATTATCGTTCTTGCGATATGTGTACTTGTTGGTGGGATCATGACAGCTGTCGATGCTGCAAACAAACAAAAAGCCAAAACGAAAGATATTCTGGAGAACCTTAGAAGGGTAGAAGATTTTTCAGCGACGCAACTCCTTATTAGTACAGAAGGTAACACCGGCCTGGCCTTTGATGAACAACGGAGGAAGGTTTGCTTAATCGACCACAAGCAAGAAAACGCAACCTTTCGCCTAATTTCCTACAAGGACCTGATTTCATCCGAAATTTTTGAAGACGGCACAACGGTTACAAAGACCATGCGAGCCAGCCAAATCCGAGGTGCCATCGTTGGAGGACTTGTCCTGGGAGGGGTTGGGGCGATCATCGGAGGCCTTTCCGGCAAGAATCAGGCATCGAGCAGAGTCAAAGAGGTTACCCTCCGAATTGTTGTCAACGACATACAAAGTCCCCTTCACGATGTTAATTTGCTTAATCTTGAAACGACAAAAGATAATGCCCTTTATAAACAGGCCATTGAGCAAGCCAGGCAATGGCAGGGAATAATGGAAGTGGCGATAAAGCAAGCAGATCAAGAAGATAAAATAACTACTCAGAATCCCGTTGTTCAACTTCCCTTGCAAACGATCTCAGCTGCTGATGAGATCATGAAGCTTGCAGATCTTAGAAATGCGGGTCTATTGACTGATGAAGAATTTCATCAGGAGAAATCGCGGGTCTTGAATCGGTGAGTGTTTGAACTGTCACCGTATGCTTCATAGGGTGCAACCTTGGATGTCAGTTGAAGAGTTGAAAAAGAAGATTCAAATCTGAGCGATGGGGGGAGGACCAATGAGCGGGGAAAGCAAAAAGAAGTACTTCCGTGCGACATTATCGCTGCTTCTGATTCTCTGTTTGTTTTCCGTCGCTTGGTCTCAACAGGCTCCATATGTCGCTAGCCGTTTAAGGGAGCCATTCCACCACTCATGGTGCAAATGGGCCCAGAAGATCGCTCCAGAAAATGCTGTTTGGTATCAAACCAGAGCGGAAGCGATAACCGATGGGCATAGGCCTTGTAAAGTTTGTAATCCGTAAGGAGGGATAAACAAATGTCGGAAACCGAAAATTCTGAGAAGCAAGTAGTTGAGGGGAAAAATAAAATCCTTCCATTTTTTGTCGCACTAATAGTTATCAATGTGGCTGCTATTTTTTATTTTTATACGAAGATAGAAAGCATTAATAATATTATTTATAGAATAGAGCAAGCCAATGCTACAATCAGCCAGGATATAACAGTTTTAAGAAGTATGGTTCTTTTTGAAGATAAGCGTTCTATGGTTGATCTTAGCGATAAGGCCGTACAGAGCATTGGGGATGGTTTTTCTGTTACCAACTTATCAATTCAACCTCACATGTCTGGGGTAAAGATTAATGGAGAAATTATAAATTCGCAAAGCCTAGAGTATTCTGGTTTAAATTTGAAAATTGACATTATGGGGTTTGAAAAAAGCGTTTTTATTAATAAATTAAAATCAGGTTTTAGCTCTAAATTCTCGGCAATTATGTTAAATGTCGATCCTAAAACAGCACGATTTGCCAAAATGTGGATGGATAATTATACAGTTCATTGGTATCAAGGCAACTGAAGGCTACTGAAGCCTAAATCCCTTTCTTACCTTTCGCGAGGACTCAATCCAAAAGGGGAACTGGCCTTGCGCTTTAAAGACTACAGTCATCGGCACGGAAAGGAGTTGCTCCAACTGATTCGGCCTGATCTCTATTCAGAGATCACCGAGACCTTATCTGGACTCCCGGCTTATCAACATGGGTCGGAGAAGGGCAAAACTGTCAAAAGCCTTATGGAGTTTTCTTTCAAGGGGCTAGGCTGGTCTCTGGAAAAGTCGGTCTCACTCAGTAAAAGAAAAGGGGACTTCGTAGATCTCTACAAGGATCAGATTGCGATAGAGATGGAGTGGTCCCGGTTCGAGATGTTCTTTCGGGACTTCTTCAGGTTTATGCTCATGTACGAGAGAAAGGAAATCGAGGTAGGGGTTGTCCTAACCTTTGACGATATGGCTTACGAACGGTGGGGGAGCGCGGCTCTCCCATATCGTTCTGCTCGAGCAAGCTTGGGAAGGTTGGTCGATTTCCTCCAGGGTGATTACCACACTGTGGTTCGTGTTCCGATATGGTGCATTGGAATAGAGTAGGGTGAAAAGAGAAAAGATTAGCCCGGCGAGTAGTCGAACTCGAAAGAAGCCGCTCCGGAAGAAGCACTGATCCACCGCTACGGGCACCTCGGGAGAACCACGAAGCCGATCATCCTGAGAAGCGACAACGGCCTGGTCTTCACCAGCAAACGCTACACGAACACCGTCAGAAGCTACGGTCTGACCCAGGAGTTCATCACCCCCTACGCGCCGGAGCAGAACGGCATCGTGGAGCGGTTCATCAAGAGCCTGAAGGAAGAGTGTGTCTGGCAGCACCGGTTTGAATCCCTGTCCCAGGCCCAGAGTGTCATCGCTTCCTGGATTCGGCACTATAACACGGAACGGCCCCATCAGGCCCTGGGGTATAAGCCGCCGGTTTTGTTTGACAAGGTACAGGAATTAAGCGCGTAAGTTGTGCCGATTTCAGGGGGTCATTACAACCTTCTTTTAGGCCGTAAATTCTGAGAAGGGCATATCTTGCCCACCCCCCTTTTTTTGAAGCGAGCAAAACTAGAGGATTCCCTGATTGACCAATCGCAATTTTTCGCTAATCTTGAGGTTGAAACCATCCGTGGAGGTGGAATACCGTGAAAATCATAAACAGAAACTGCATCTTCGTAATGTTGTGCTTAAGCCTTATATTACTATGTTCTATTGCTAATGCTGCGAACTTTATTGAAATCTCTAGGGACGAAAAAAATCTTCTCTTATTAGACATATCCTCTTTAAGAGATAACGGAGATTATGTTACCGTATGGACAAAATGGGTTTCTAGAGGAGAGAACTTAAAAGAAAAAAAGAAAGTTTTTGGTGAAAAATATGCCTATATGCTTATGCTCCAAGCATTTAATAAAAATATCAAGGAAATGCAAGTAAATTATGGGCACGCATATAGTAACGATGGGAAAGTTTTACACACCTTTGAGAACGCCTTCTCTTCTTATAAATTCGAACCGGTAGCACCGGGAAGCTACGGAGAGGCCTTGTGGGATATGGTCATGAGGTTGACTAATCTTTAGAGGCCGTTTACTGCGCAAAAAAACTTTTTTATCCTGTCAGAAAACATCGGAAATCATGGCCTTGTCTTTTTTCTAGTTTAGAAAACTCGCTTGACTGGGCAATTCCTAGGCACTCCTGCTGGGGACGCCCAAGAGCGCTATGGCCTGTTGCAATAACTAATCCCGTTGGATTTCTAATGGAGCCAGAGCCTCAGCAAAACTCAAAGACCGTAGGCTCCTTTTCGGCCCGAAATTCTGCGAAGGGCATATCTTGAACACCCCTCCACTCCCGTTTACAGGCATACACCGGTGCTCTCCACCCCTAGCAAGGCTCCTTAGCCGAATCCCGGTTTCCTGGGGGTGTTAAGTCTAGGGTAAGGCTAAATATCCCCTAAGGCTATTCCCACTCCAATTTTGACCTAACCGGGCTGCCTATCCTGTGGTATCAACCGCCGCGTGGCGGTCACAATAGAGGGCTGGGTTAGGGCCAACCTGTCTGTATACCGAAAGACGAAGTAGCGGAGGAATGGCCGGATGAACGAAGGCCTGCGCTTCGTGCTTTTGGTAATGACGGCGGATTATATGTTGCTGATTCCCATAACCTTAATATTGACTAAGCGATGAGGACAGGGAGGCTTCCGACCCATTTTTTAAGAAAACTCGGGGATTCCCTGTGTGATAAATTATGACCTTCTGCTAATCTTGATAGTGAAAACATCGATGGAGGTGGGGAGCTGTGAAAACCGTAAACAGAATCTGCATCACCATGATGTTGTTCCTAAATATTTTTTTACAATGCCCTAGTGCTTACGCTGCGAACTATCTTGAAGTGCATAGGGACGAAAATTATATTGTCACCTTAGACGTCTCCTCTTTAAAAGATCATGGTGATTATGTTACGGTTTTGGAAGGATGGATTTTTAGAGGGGAAGTATTAGAAGAACAGAAGAAAATATCTGGGAAAAACTTTTCTTATGTCTTGTTTGTTAGGGCATATAAGGTAAGCGACAAGAAATTTCAAATAATGCGTTATGCTGAGTATAGCGAAGATGGGAAGTGTTTAGAGAGCTTCCAAATACCCTACGATCCCAATAAATTCAAAACGATCCCTCCGAATAGCTTCGGAGTATCCATTTGGGAAAAAGTCATGGCATTGACTAATCATTAGGACCTTTTTTATCGTGGCGTATAACTCCGCCCTTTTAGCGTGCGGGAAAACTCCCTTTTTATCGTGGGAAGTAATTCGAGAATGGACCCCTTTTTTATAGTGTCAGAAAACTCCATAAATCCCGGCAATGCACTTTTTTACCAGTGCAGAAAACTCCTTTGTCTGGGCAAATTGGAAGCACTCCCCCCGGGAACGTCCCCAAACGCCATGGCATATTGCAACAACTAATCACGTGGAATGTCTGACGGGGGGTCAATACACCCTGGTGTTATTGCTTAATTTCACCAAGGAAATACTGAAATGCCTCAATCAGCTTTGTGTATGCCACAGGGTTCTTCAATACCGTGAAGGGGAAATTTGGACGCCTTTCTAATGAGTTCTCGGAGAGATTGACTCCAGGAACATCATTCAACCGGCGAAGCAATTGCAACCGCTTCTCTCTCTGATCAAAGGGAGGTTGCCCCTGCATCCAATAGAAATACATTTCCAGGGATCCATTAGTCCACGCTGCGAAAAGATAATGCCTATTTCCATTTACCTCAAAGACAGGAACAAAGGAACCCGATCGTTGACCTTCTCCCCACCATGAGTATGTGGAGTTCTGCTGAACCCACTCGTAAAGCTTTCTGACGACGGCAACCGTCTCCGTGTCTGTTCTTTCGAGCAAAGCGGAGAAGAACGATTGTTCGTCCCACTTTCTTTGCTGTCTATCTCTGCCAGTTGATTTTTTCTGCTGGGCTTCCGCGGTGAGGCCCATTACACGAGGAACCAGTGTCTTGAGTCCTTTTCCCGCAAATTGCTTTATCTCTACTGCCAAGACCTCTGCCGGGTTCATCTGTTCGTTTAAAAACTCGACGATTCTCCGAAGTTCGGAAGGAATCACGTCTGCGACGAAGATCATCCGGATTCGTCCAGCCTGCAGGTTTGTCTTGACCTGTTGCCAAAATTGTTCAAGGTCATTTTCCACACCGATAAGTTGTAGTGCTCCCCTGAAATCAAGCCACTAATGCCGCTTGTTTTAGCCGATACTGCTTCGGGGAAAGGTACCCAAGAGACTGGTGCGGCCTTTCCTCGTTGTACCACTGGATCCAGCGGCTGATTTCCCGCCTTGCTTCCTCGAAGGAACGAAAATTCCTCA
>CAZFSR010000001.1:0-596357 GCA_964521575.1 uncultured Synergistaceae bacterium | reverse complement strand
AACGGAAAGTTTTATATGTCAAGCCTTGACGGGACACGGTATCTTGATTTCGACCCGGTGTGTACAATCAGCTCATGTTTTTAAATTAACCTTGTATTTTCTGTTTTCCCTGCTATGATCCTGAGTTATGGCAAGGCCTCTTCGAATCGAATTCCCCGGGGCGCTCTATCATGTCACCTCCCGGGGAGACAACAAGTGCACGATATTCACGAACACAAAAGACAGGAACCGGTTCCTCTCGATCTACAGCGAGATCTGCACTCGACTGCAATGGGTCACCTACGCCTGGTGCCTGATGGGCAACCATTTCCATCTGGTGGTCGAAACTCCCGAGCCCAATCTTTCGGAAGGAATGCGTGTCCTCAACGGAACCTACACGCAATATTTCAACCGCGCACACGGACGAACCGGCCATCTTTTCCAGGGGCGTTTTCATTCCATCCTCGTCGACCGCAATCCCTACCTCCTCGAAGTGATCCGCTATGTGATCCTGAACCCGGTTCGGGCCGGACTGGCGACTTCTCCCCATGAGTGGCCGTGGAGCAGCTTCAGGGCTACAGCAGGATTGGAAACACCTCCCGATTGGCTCGACACGGACTTTACACTGGATGCCGTAGCCGAACGCAAAGGAACCCGCGAACAGAAGCAGGCCTTTTTCGCCGCATACGTCGAAAGCGGGATCCGTGGTTCTCGAAGTCCCATGGATGACCTCCGACAACAAATTTATCTGGGCAACGAGCTTTTCGTCGCACAGACTCAAGAGAAAATTCAACCGGGTGCGAGCCTCTCAGACGTCATCCGGGAGCAGAAACGTCCTCCTCTGGAGTCGCTTGAAGACTTTAGGAAGATTTACCCCGACAGGAAGGAGGCAATGGCTCAAGCCTACCTGTCGGGGCATTTCAGCCAGTCCGAAATTTCCCGCTTTTTCAGAGTTCACGTGAGTACCGTCTGCAAAGCGGTCCGATCTTCCCGGCAAAACAGTATACATACGGTCGAAATCAAGGTCTGACCCCCTAGCGCTGGTAATAGACCTCCATGTGGTCGCCCATGACCCGGACGCCGAGGAGACGCCGGATGCCGAGGCGGGCCATGGCGGGGGCGACGATGTTCCGGTCGAGTTCGTCTTCCACCCTTCTCCGCAGGTCTTCGCTCGTGAGCTCGTCCTCGAGGCGGCGCTGGAGTTCGCTGTTCAGGGTGTTCCTCAGGTGGTCCCGGATGCCGTTGCTCAGCAGGCCGCTGTCGACGAAGGCCCAGAAGCCGTGCAGGGTGAGGTCGACATTCGTTGCCACCATCACGTGGTCGTAGCTCAGGCGGCCTTCCCGGATGACCGGCCGGAGCCCGAGGGTGACCCGGATACGGGTGAGGTCGAAATCGGGAGGCGAATCATACCAGTAAGGCCAGGTATATTCCCAGCCCCGGATTTCGTAGTCCCCGCCGGTTTCGAAGTTGATCTCCATGACGATCCGGTCCCCGCTGAGGCGAGGTGCCCCGGCCCCACCGAATTCTGCGTTGATGTCGTTCAGGTAGTACCAGCTGCGGGTCGCTCCGCTGCCGTAACTGAAAGCGGGCGCCGTGAACCGGACCTCCCTTCCGCCGACGCGGATCCAGGAGTCGTCGCGCCGGTAAGGCTCGTTGTCGAGCTGGAAGTCGCTGGTCGGCCCGGCAAAGTTGTTGATCCGGATGGACCCCCTGAGGGCGACACCGAGTGTCCGAAGGATCAAGGTACCGGGGATGCTCATGGTTTCGACCTGCCTGGCCAGGAAGATCCTGGAGCTCCAGGGTCCGACGTTGTTTCCCTCGTCCGTTTCCGCGACGGCGTTCGCGTCGTCGATGCGGCCCCGCACCCTGAGGCTCGCTCCGTCAAGCTCTTCGGGGAACTTCAGCGCCAACCGGTCGAACCGGTGAATGCCGCGCGGGGAGAGGCTCGAAAGCGACCGGTCCGCCATGGGGATATAGGCGAGCAATCCGTGCCGCGCCACCCCGGGCCCCACCCCGTCGAGGATCTCGTACTCCACCTGGACACTGAAGGGGCCCGCCGGAGCCGTCCCCAGGTTTTCAACGGAGAAGGTGAATCCGCCGCCCGTACGGTCCTCGACGAAATACCGGTCCACCAGCCTGAACACCCCGGCAGGGGTCTGGTTACGGAAAGCCAGGTCCGGCGTCCCGGCCCGCAGCGTGGCATCCACCCACGGGGTGGCGTTGTTAGCCTCGTCCGATTCCCGAACCCGCCCGGCCGGATCGGCGAACTCCTCCCCCGCGGTCGAGTCGGCAATCGCGCGAAGCCGGATCAGGGCCCCCGAGAAGGCCCGGTCGAGAATGACTTCGCCCGTGAACGTCACCGTGCTCCCCGGCGGAGGTCCAGGCGGCAGGGGGGAAAGGGTCTGCGGATACCACATGTTGGCCTGGCCCGGAACCCTGAAGGGAGCCCCCCCGCTTGGCGGGAGCGTCGAAACGCCGCCGGAAACGATCTCGTATTCCACGCTCACCTTGAACGGCATGGCCGGATCGATCCCGCGGTTCTGCACCGTCACCGAGAAGGGAATCACCAGTTCTCCTGCGCGTTCAACCGGAACCCCGCGGCTTGCCACCCACGCCACCAGGTCGGGAAGGGCCCACGCGGGGGCAACCCAAAGTGCCGCCAGCATAAGCGCCAGGCCCGCAGTGGGCCAAAGCGCGCCTCTTTTCATGATTTCCACCTCCCTGGTTCCTTCACCTCAGGTTTTTCGGAGAGTATGCGGAAAGAAAGGAGGGAATATTGAACAATTTAACTATTTACTATTATAGCCGTGATTAGGCCTTTATCATTAAAAACAAAAAACGGAAAAAGGGGCCTCCCGGCTTCGAGAGACCCCTTCCCCGCTTTCTTTCCGGCCATACCGTTCCTATTCGTTCCTTTCGGTCGCCAGGCACGCCAGGGCGATGGAGTTGACCTTTCCGTCCGGCGGTTCTCCGCGGCTGGTCAAAACCACCGGGGCGGAAACCCCGAGAACGATCCCGGCCATTTTCGCCTTCACGTAATGGACCAGGAGCTTTCCCATGATGTTTCCGGACTCGATGTTGGGCATGAGGTAGAGGTCCACGTCACCGGAAACCTCGCTATGAAGTCCCTTCCGGCGGGCCATCTCCGGGTCGAGGGCCACGTCCATGGCGATGGGGCCTTCCACGACGCAGGAGGGGAAACCGGGTTCCCGGCTCATGCGGACCAGCTCAGCCGCGTCCACGGTAGCGGGCATCTTCGGGCTGACCTGTTCGTTGGCGGTGAGGACGGCCACTTTCGGGCAGGATATCCCGAACCGGGCAAGGGCAGAAAGCGATTCCAGGAGGATCTGTCTTTTCTCCGGCAACCCCGGCGCCACGTTCACTCCGCCGTCGGCCTGGAAAACGAGCTTTCTTTCACCCGGGATCTCGAAGACCGCGAGGCCGCAGACGAGCCTCCCGGTCCTGAGCCCCACGTTCCTGTCCAGAACCGCCCTCATGAAGTCGCTCGTGTTGACCTGCCCCTTCACCAGGACCCGGGCCTCGCCGTTCCTGACCCTTTCCACCGCCGCGAGCGCGGCTGACGGGGCGTCGGGGCTGTCCACAACCCGGATCTTTCCGCCAACCCCCTCTTCTTCGAGGAGGGCGCGGATCTTCGCTTCCTCGCCCACGAGGATCGGCCGGATCATGCCCATCCCGACAGCGATCCCTACCGCCCTGATGACAGCCCTGTCGGCTGCCGCCGCCACGCTGACGGGAACGGGCCCCATGGCCGCCGCCCGGGCGCGCATTTCTGCATAGTCCCGGAACATCCCCGGTCTCCTCCTACAACTCGAAGCCGGGGTTTCCGGGCTCCAGGAGATGCCTCACGGCGGTTCCACCGCAGTGGCGGGCCACGAGGTCAGCCAGTTCCTCTGCTGCCGCCTCCAGGGTTTGCAGGTCGACCGGCGGCTGGGCGTCCAGGTTGATGGCCACGAAACGGGAATCCCGGGTGATCTTGCTCGGGTCCCCGTTCTTCCAGCACCAGCCCCGGCAGAACACGGTCTTCCGGCCCGTGTCCGCCAGGATGATTTCGCCGGGGGTCGGCCTTTCAACCGCCTCCGGGTTCCCCAGGGGCTCGTAAGTCTCTTCGCCCGTTGCGGGCATCAGCCTCACGTCGCCGGTGACGCCCGCCAGGTCGTCTCCCCCGCAGGGGATGCGGTACTTCAGGCTGACGATGTTGAAGATCGCCACGAGCCGGTTGATGAAGGGGAGATCCTTCCCGGAGCGTGTCCGCTTGACCAGGTTGGCGATGGAGGGCGGAAACTTGTTGGGGTTCAGGCCCATCCGCTCGAACACGGCCCTCCAGGAGGCGATCCGGGGATACTCCTTGTGATTCTCGAGCTCCGGGTCCTGCCTGGTGGCCGATTCGGCCTCCCGGAGCAGCGCCTCGAGGGCCGGATCCTCCTCCGCGTTGTCGACATCCCTGGCGACGACGACGATCCGCCTGTAGTCCGGCCAGGCATCGAACACTTCGGGCGCGATTTCGATCTTCACGGCCTTCACGCTTTCGCCGCCAGGGCACCGAGTCCCAGGTCGAAGGCCTTGAGGTTGTCGTCCCTGTAGCGTGCCGGGGCCAGTTTTTCCACGGCATCCCTGAGGTCGGCCGCGGGGAACCCCGTCGCGCCCGCGGCGGCCAGGGCCCCGAGGACGAGGGCGTTGAGGAAAAGGAACCGGCCTTCCATTTTCTCCCGCAGGAGGGCGTAGCCGGCGATCGGGTGCAGGCGTACTGCCCTTGCCTGCAGGAACGCGGCGAGGTCCGGATCCGCGAAGACCTCAGGGCGGTCCGCGTTCACCAGGGCGACTCCGCCCTTTTTCAGGAAATGGAAGTTTCTCAGGCCTTCCCCTTGCTCGAAGGCCATCAGGACGTCGGCCTCCCCGACCCTCACGAGCGGGCTGGCGTAAGAACCGATCTTGAAGTGGCTGATGACGGATCCCCCCCTCTGGGACATGCCGTGAACCTCGCTGCCGTTCACGTGCAGGCCCTTCGCGAGGGCGACGTGCCCCAGGACACGCGAAGCGAACAGGATCCCCTGGCCTCCGACTCCCGCGATGATGAACTGCATGCTAACGCACCTCCCCGGTTCGCACGATCGCCCCGTGGGGGCAGGCTGAAACGCAGACCCCGCAATCGACGCAGAAGCGCGCGTCGACGAAGGCCTTCCGGTTCTCTCCGTCCCACGCCAGGCCCGGACAGCCGAAGCGGTCCTGGCATATCCTGCAGCCGACGCACTTTTCGGGAAGGACGGTGACGGGGCGTTTTTCGGGACGTGCCTTCAGCATCGTGACGCAGGGGTGGCGGAAAACCAGCACCGCCGGCTCGAGGTTTTCCTTCGCGTAATTCCAGGCTTCCCGGATCGTTTCCAGGTTTTCTTCCACGTCGTAGGCCTCGAGAACTTTCAGGTAGTTCACGCCGCAGCCACGGACCGCCCCCTCCAGGTCGACGGTCACGCCGGTTTCGTCCTTTCGCATCTTGCCGCCGGTTCCGGGATGGTCCTGCCCGCCGGTCATGGCCGTGATCCGGTTGTCCATGATGGCCAACACGAAGGGATGGCGGTTGTAAACGGCCGTCGAAAGTCCCGTCATGCCGTTGTGGAAGAATGTGGAGTCCCCGAGCGTGGCGAAAATGGGTCGCTTCGGCCCGGAACCCTCGGACTTCCAGGCGCAGGCAAGGCCCGAGGCCACGGTGACCGACGCCCCCATGCAGATGATGGTGTCCACGGCCTGCTGCTGGATGGAAAGGCTGTAGCATCCGATGTCGCTGGCGATGATGGAATCCGGGAGGGCCTTGCGGATCGCGAAGTAGGAAGGGCGGTGCCCGCAGCCTGCGCAGAGCACGGGTTTTTTCACGGCAAGCCCCAGCTTTTCGCGGGCGGCGGCGAGCCTTTCGAGGGCCGGGTCAGGGTCGGTTCCAATACCGAGGGCTTTCAGCAGGACGGCCTCTATGGCTTCCGGCACGAGCTCCCCTTCCTTCGGGACCCAGCCGTTCCATCGGCCCATGACCCTTGTCCGGTCGAGGAGCTGGTTCTCGATGACCGGGAAGGTCTCCTCCAGGACGAGCACCCTTTCGTGGCGGGCCAGGAACCCTTCGACGAGCTTCAAGGGCAGGGGAACGGGCGTCCCGATCTTCAGGACCGACACGTCATCGCGCCCCAGGGCCTCGAGGAGGTCCTTCACGATGGCGAAGCTGGCCCCGCCGGCGATGATCCCGAGGGTCGCGGGCTGCCGTTTCGAGGGGATCTCGAAGTTGTACTGGCCGAATTCCGTCTCGAACTCGCCGCGGATGGCCTCGAAGCGGACGTTGTGGGCCTGCAGGAACGGCATGATCCGGGCCGGCATGACGACCTTGTTCCCTGCCGGGCGTGTCTTGAAGTCTGCCGCGGCCGACTCGTGGAAGACCTTCCCCAGCTCGACGTCCTGCCGGCAGTGGTCGATCCTGACGGCCGGCCGGAGCATGGCCAGGACCTTGTGCTTCTCCGAAAGGTCAAAGGCCGACGCCACCATGGACTTGGCCTCCTCGGCTCCGGAGGGGTCGAAGCAGGGGACCTTGGCATAGAGGGCCAGCCCCCGGCTGTCCTGGTCGTCCTGGGAGGCGTGGCAGCCCGGATCGTCCGAGACGATCACGAGCATCCCGCCTTCCAGCTGGAAATGGGCCGCGCTCATGAACGGGTCCATGGCCACGTTGAGCCCCACCTGTTTCATGACGGCGCAGGCCCTTTTCCCCGCAAAGGTGGCGCCGAGGGCGACCTCCACGGCCACTTTCTCGTTGGCGCCCCACTCCACGACGGTTTTCGTCCCCATTTCGTCCGCGAACGCCGCCGCGGCCGGGAGGATTTCCGAGGAGGGGGTGCCGGGGTAGGCCGTGATCACGTCACAGCCGGCTTCCACCAGGCCCCTTGCGATGGCCTCGTTCCCGAGAAGCACTCTTCTTTCGCTCAAGACTTCTTCGCCTGCCTTTCTGTCCGGGAAGGAGAGCGCCTGGGAGGGCTCTGCCCCGGTTCGGTTTCGGTTCGGTTCTCACGCAGGTGCCGGTAAACGGTGAAGACGGAGATTCCCGCCTCCTGGGCAAAAGCCTCCACCGCCCCCTTCAGGAGGAAGAACCCCTTTTCGTCGAGACGCTTCACGGCTTCCAGCCTTTCACCCCGGTTCAGGAGATGGAGCGGTTTCCCGAGAAGTTCCCGGATGAGTCCCAGGTTGCGCTGGAGGAGGTCTTCTCCCCCTGGGGCCAGGCCATCGCCGAAATGCTCGGAATAGACCGGTGAGGCGATGGTCGTGAGATGATCCAGCAGGCCCTTGGCCAGCTCGGCCCGGGTCATGTCGCAATTGAGGCAGAGATAGCCCACGATGGAACCGGTTTCGTCACGGAGGAAGAGGGTGTTGCAACGCATCCTCCGCCCGTCCTTCGTCCGGGCCAGGAAGTTGGAGACGTAGTCGACCTTGGACGAGGCTGCCGCTTTCAGGCTGAAGAGTCCATAATCGGTGAGAGGGTCTCCAGCCTTCCGGCCGGAGATCGCGCCGTTCTCGATGGCGACGATGGAATGGGCAGGGTCCGAAACATCGTGGAGGACCACTTCGCAATCGGGGCCCAGGGCGACGGCAAACCCCTTCACGAGGGGAACCAGGGCGCGAACGAGGGGATGCACGGCTTCACCTCCTATGCCCCTGAAGATAGCCCTTACTATTTTTTTGTCAATATGCCAAAATATTGGCATTCCAGGAAGGGATGTGCGCCGGATGGAGGAAACGGGAGGCAACCTGAAGAGGGCCCTGCGGGCCCGATGGGTGATCTGGAGCGTCATGGCGGCGGCCTACATGGTCGTGTTCTTCCACCGGCTGGCGGCGGGCGTGGTCAGGAACGACCTGGTCCGCGACTTCGGCCTGAGCGCCTCGGCCTTCGGGTCCCTTGCGGCGATGTACTTCTACGCCTACATGGCCATGCAGGTCCCGGTGGGGATGCTGGCCGACACCCTGGGAGCCCGGGCGACGGTCACCGCCGGCATGGTCCTCGCCGGTGCGGGCTCCGCCCTGTTCGGACTGGCTCCGACCCCTTTCCTGCTTTTCGTCGGCCGTTTCCTCGTGGGGATCGGCGTTTCCACGGTATTCGTCTCGATCCTGAAGATCCAGTCGCAGTGGTTCCGGGAGAGGGAGTTCGCCACCATGTCCGGCGTCACGGCCCTGGTCGGCAACCTTGGCGGCGTCCTGGCGCAGGCCCCCCTGGCGATGGCCGTCGCGGTTTTCACGTGGAGGACCACCTTCCTCGGGATCGGCATCTTCTCGGTGCTTTTGGCCTTCCTCTGCTGGACTTTTATCCGCAACCGCCCGCAGGACAGGGGGTGGCCTCCCCTGAACGAGGCCCAGGTGGGGGTGGTTCCGCCCCGGGCGGCGGAACTCCTGGCGGGATTGAAGGGCGTCGTGAGCCGGTGGCAGACCTGGCCCGGTTTCGTGCTCTCGGGCTGCGCGTCGGGGCTGTACCTGGCATTCAGCGGGGCCTGGGGCACCTCTTTCCTGAAAGACGTCTACGGGATGGAACGGATGGCCGCTTCCGGCATCGTCGCCTACTCGGTTTACGGGGGGATGGCGGGGTGTTTCCTGGCGGGGTGGATTTCAGACCGCATCGGCCGCCGGCGACCTCCCCTCCTCCTGCTTTCGACGGCTTTCTGCGCCTGCTGGGCGGCCCTGGTTTTCTGGGGCGGCGGGAAGCCTCCCGGGGCAATCCTCCGCCCGCTCTTCTTCCTGCTCGGGTTTACAGCCTCTTCCTACATGCTGGCCTGGTCCATCACCAAGGAAACGAACCTTCCGCGCTTCACCGCCGTGGCGATCTCGGTGGTCAACACGGGGGCCTTCCTGGGAACCGCCCTGATCACGACCGCCATGGGCATGATCCTGGACCGTTCGGCGGCGCTCGAAGCCGTTGGCCAGTACCGGGCCGTGTTCCTCTTCTGCCTCGCCTGCTCGGTCCTGGGCCTTTTCTGCGCCGCCCTCCTGCCGGAAACCCGCTGCCGGAACATCACGACACCCTGAAAACAGGGGCGAAAAAGAGCGACGGGGCTGCCGGCTATTGACGGCAGCCCCGTCGCGTTCTCAGTTGCCCCTGGTTCAGAAGGCCCACTGCCAGGAAAGCGTGATCCTGCGCTCCGGGGCAAAATAGCGCGTGCGGGTTCCCCAGCTGCTGTAGTCCTGGACCAGGACGTCCTCGTCGAAAAGGTTGGTGACCGAGAGGACCGCCCGGCGTCCGTCACCCATGGCGTAGGCCAGCCGAAAGTCGGCCGTCGTCGCGTCGCCCTGGCATTCCGGGCCGAAACCCTCCCGCTCGTTCTTTCGGTCTCCCAGGTAGTGAAGGGCAAGAGCCGCTTCCCATGGGCCCGCCGTCCAGGTCCAGGCGCTGTCCGCCGACCAGGCCGGGGAACCCTCCCTAAGCCAGGGGCCGTCCGCGGTTTCCTTCGCCTCGGCCTTCATCCAGGTCAGGCCCAGGCTCCACCGCCACTCGTCGCTGATCCTGAACTCCCGGCGGGCCTCCAGGCCCACGGAGCGGAATTCCGAGAGGTTCACGTAGCTGGGCTCGTTCGGGGTGAAGTTGTTGAACTCGATCTTGTCCTCCATGGACAAGGAGAACAGGCCCAGCGCCCAGTTCCCCCTGTCGTCGGAACCTTTCACTCCAAGGTCGAGGGTCCATCCCTTTTCCGGCTTCAGGTTCGGGCTGGAGAAGGTCGGGGTCCAGGGATCGAAATAGGCCAGTTCGTAAAGGCTCGGCATGGCGAAGAACCGCCCGGCGGAGAGGTACCAGAGGTTGCCGTTCCCGGCCTGCCAGCTCAGGGAAAGTTTCGGGGTCAGCTCCTCCTGGTCGTCCCCGTCCTGGACGCTCCAGTTCTCGTATCGAACCCCCAGGTTCGCGATGAGTTCGCCGATGGGCCTGGAGAATTCCGCGAAGGGAGCGATGTCGCTCCTCGAACCGCCAAGAGAGGTTCCGTAATTGTCCCAGACCTCCATGCTCTCGTCCCGGAAGGCGACCCCCAGGCTCACGGCCCAGCCCGCCCAGTCGAAACGCCTCGACACTTCCGCACCCCAGGCCGTGTCGTCATACGAGGTCTCGAAAGCCCCCCAGGCCGAATCCTGCGAGAGGAACTTTTCCCCCTCGTGCCGGTAGAGGGTGAAACGGGTCGTCCCGTCGTCGTAGGCCAGGAACAGCCTGTTCCAGTCGTCCTCCTGGCGGTTGAGGTCTCTTCCGGTTCCGTATTCCCATTCGGAGGCGGCGTTTCCCCACTCTCCCCCGACCGACCAGGCCCCGGTGACGAACTTCAGGCCGCCGGCGTCCTCCCGGTAGGAAAGGTTGTCGTTTGGGACATCGTTGTAGAGCAAAAGCCTCGAACGGCCTTCCTCGCGGTGCGTCGCCCAGGCGGTGACGCCGATGCCGCTTTCGTCGACCGCCGAAGCCCGGAAACCGTAGCGCCTCCAATCCTGGGAACCGCCTTCCGCGTTGACGGAAACCCCTGTTCTTTCCGGTTTTTTCGTGATGATGTTGATGACGCCCCCGGCGGCCATTGAGCCGTAGAGGGCCGAACCGGCCCCCCGGACGATTTCGATCCGCTCGATGGATTCGGCGGGGATGGAGCGGAGATCCACGGCGGCGGCGCCGGCGACGTGGCTGACCTTGTAGGCGGGAACGCCGTCGACCAGGTAGAGGACCTCGGTGACAAGGCCTCTCACCTTCAAGTTGTCCTCCTGGGTGGAACCGGCCCTGGCCAGGGAGACGACACCGGGCACGCGGTCGAGGATCTCGCCGAGGGACTGGGCGCCGCTGCTTGCGATGTCGGCGCTGGTGATCACGTCGGTGGGGGCGGGAACTTCGTCGAGGGTCTCGGCCAGCCGGCTTCCGGTGACGATCTCGGGTGCCACGGTGACGGGGGTTTCCTCCGAATGGGCGGGAGGTGCGAAGAGAACCATCAGGCAGGCCAAAAGCGGGAAAAGGATGCCGAACAACCGGGTGCGGACTTGCAAGCAAAACCCCTCCTCCAGGAAGAATGGTCGGGCCGCCATGTAACGGGGGACCCTGGAAGAGGGTGTTCCTCCCGCCGCGCGGACGCCCTCGCATCCACGCCGACAGCCCTGCCCGGGTCGGTCTCCTGGCTTTCGGTCGTCCTACTCCCGCGCCTTCCCGGCAGGCTTGCGCCAGTGGCTCATCTGCGGTTTCGTCCCGAATACAGTGGCGGGGCCGCTCCGGAGTTTCACCGGATTCCCGTCACCCGGACAGCTGTTGCAGCGCAACGATGGTATCCCTATTCGAAAGGGCGCGTCAAGAGGACCGGGGATCCGTCTCCCCCGGCCGTTCCTGCTCTTTCAGGGCGAAACGGCGCATTAGGGGAAAAAGGAAAGGGGCTGCGGCGTAAAGGAGGTTGCTTTCGAAGTCCCCCAGGTTCGCCGTCGCCAGGCCCGCGAGCGCGATGGCGGGAATGATGAGGTTCAGGCGCCGGTCAAGCTCGATGATCTCGTCCTGCAATTCCGGGCTGACGAGTCGCCGGTCCCGCGTGGCGTGAACCCACTGGAGGGCGAAGAGGGAACTGATCCCGAGGATGTTGAGGTGGAAGAACAGCTCGGAGGCGTCCAGCCCGGGGAAATCGCTCACCAGGGAGGTGGAGAAGGGGACGAGGGCGATCAGGAGGAGCGAGGCCATCCCAAGCCACAGGAAGGCGACATCGACCCGGCGGATGTGGTGGATCTGCCGGACATGCAGGACCCAGAAAGCTCCAAGGAGAAGAAAACTCAGGGCGTACTTGGCGAGGGGGAGGGCGAGTTCCAGGAGGGCCTTCATGAGTCCTTCGCCGCCTTGATCCCGCGGGAGGGAAGGGACATCCAGCCCGAGCACGAGAAGGGTCATCGCGATGGCGAACACGCCGTCGGTGAGGGCTTCGAGCCGGTTGGAAGAGAAAAAGAGCGTCGGCCTGGAATTCCCTGTTTCCACGTCGTCATCTCCCGGCAGGGATTAAACGCATTTTACCATGGGTTTCATCTCAGCCTTTCGGGCTGAAGGTGACGACGACCGCAACGGAAACAAGGATGACGGCCGCGGAAACAAGGGTCCGGGCCGCCAGCGGCTCGCCGGCCACCAGCACTCCCAGGAAGACGGCGATGACGGGGTTGACGTAGGCGTACGTCGCCGCCCGGCTCGGCCGGCAGTGGCGCATCACGAAGAAAAAGGCCACGAAGCCGACCCAGGAGCCGAAAACGACCAGGTAGAGCCACCCGAGGAAGGAGGCGCGGGACACGGCCGAAAGGGAAAACTGCGCCCAGTCTCCTTTCGGGAGAGCCAGGACGAGCATGGTGACGCCCGCCGCCGCCATTTCCATGCTCATCGCCATCGGGGCGCTGTCCGGCAGGTCCGCGTGGCGGCTCACCATGGAGCCGAAGGCCCAGGAGACCGTGGCGAAAACCAAAAGCCCGGCCCCGAACGGGTCGATGTCGCCGCCATGCGCGAGCATGGATGGGCCGATCAGAAAGACCATTCCGGCAAAACCGCCCAGGATCCCCGCCCCTTCCAGGAGCGTCGGGCGCCCACCCCTGAACAGGAGCCAGCTCACGAGGACGATCCAGAGGGGCTCGGTGGCGACGATGACCGAGGCGATTCCCGATGGGACCGTCTTCTGGGCCCAGACGATACTGCCGTTCCCCCCCACGAGGAGGAGAAGTCCCGCAAGGGCCGCCCATCCCCACTGGCGACGGGTGGGCCTCGGCGCGCCCCTCACCCGGAGAAAGGCGTAAAGGAGGGTACCCGCCGCCAGGAAGCGCGATCCAGCCCCGAGGTAAGGGGGGATCGTCTTCACCATCATCCCGATGGCCAGGTAAGTCGTCCCCCAGATCACGTAAAGGGCGGCGAAGGCTGAGATGATCTTCCAGGTCGCGGGTTTTGCGCTCATGGGGGAACCTTCCTTTCGGCGAAGGGCTTTAGCGAATCATAACCGAAATCGGGTAAAAAAGGAGGGGCGCTTCCGCCATTCAGCGGTGGCGCCCCATCTGCAAGCCGAGCGGGAAACGGAGGTCCTCCCCCCGAATCAGAGCATGTTGCGTCGCCACAGGGCATAGGCCGACCCGAACGTCGCAACGGCCGATATCCCTACCACGCCCCAGAAACCAGCGACCTTGTCGATCCAGGGAACTCCGACGTTCATGCCCCAGAAGCTGGCGAACATGGTGGGAATGGCCAGGATGATCGTCATGGAGGTCAAAAACTTCATGACCATGTTCAAATTGTTGGAGATGACCGAGGCAAAGGCGTCCATCATCCCCGAGAGGATCTCGCTGTACATCTGGACCATCTCGATGGCCTGGCGGTACTCGACCTGTGCGTCCTCGAGAAGGTCTTCGTCCTCTTCGTAGATCTTGATCAGGTGTTCCACCTTGCGGTTGTTCCGCAGGCGGAGGATCTTGTCGACCACCATGTTGTTGGTCCGCAGGGCCGCGCCGAAATAGGTCAGGCTCTTTTCCATCTCCAGGAGCTGGAAAAGCTCTTCGTTCTTCATGGACTGCCTGAGGTGCCGCTCGATCTCGTCCGTTCGGATGTTGATCTGCCGCAGGTACCGGAGGAAGTAGGTCGCGGAACGGAAAAGGATATTGAACAGGAAGCTCGTTCTCTTCCCGGTGTCGAAAAGCTTGGCGGTCATCCGGTTGAAGCACGTCAGGACGTCGCTTTCCTCCAGGCAGACCGTGACGATCGCCTCGGGCAGGAGAATGATGCCCATGGGCAGCGTTTCGTATCGGTCGTTGTCCCGTTTGCGGGGAACGTCGATGATCACGAGGATGTACTCGTCCTCGATCTCGATACGGGAACTTTCCTCTTCGTCCAGGGCTGCCGTCAGGACGTCCAGCGGCAGGTCGACGAGCCGCTTCACGGCATTCAGCTCATCGGAACTGGGATCCATCAGGTTGATCCAGGAACCCTTTTCGAAGGTACCGGCGTCCAGTTCCCTGAGGAGGTTGTTTTCGCTTTTCACAATCTGCAGCATGCCCCCACCATCCCTTCCACACGCGCAACCGCCGCCGGTCAAGGGGAACTGCCCTCCGGCTGCGTCTTGCGTCCATTTTTTCGTTTCGGAAAAGGGAGTGGATCGGAACTGCCCTGGTCCACGCCCGGCGGGCGCCGGGCGCGTTTCCCGCCTTGAGGGATTACGCCGCGTCGCCCCTATTTCGTCTACTTAACGGCGAATCACCCGTACTCACGGGAAAACCACCATCCTCGGCCAGTCTGGACTGCTGAATGGAACCATTCCGGAGTATATCACCAACACGGACCGTCGGGAAAGGGGAACCTACTCCTCGCGGCGTCCCGCCCTCCGGCCCTCCTTGCTCTTGTACATCCTGTCATCCGCCAGGCGGATGGCCGTTCTCAGGCTCGCCGTGTCCATGGGGCAGACGGCCGCGCCGAAATCAAGCAGGATGCCCTCGGAATCCTCGGTCCCCTTCAGCCGGCATTCTTCCCTCACCCGCTTCATCACCTCCTGAACCCCTCCCCGGTCCGTCCCGGGAAGCAGGAGGAGGAACTCGTCCCCCCCGTAGCGGAAGGCGTGGTCGCAGGCCCGGAGGTTCTTCTGGATACAGGCGGCCGTGTCCTTCAGGTACCGGTCCCCCACGAGGTGGCCGTACCGGTCGTTGATGGTCTTGAAATTCGCAAGGTCGGCCATGACGACGGAGAGCGTCCCCCCGAACCGGGTCATCCGGGCTTCCTCCAGGTTGAGGACGTCCTCCAGGGCCCGCCTGTTGCCCAACCCGGTGAGGGAATCCTGCATGGCCTGGGTCTCGAGCTTTTCCATCGCTTCGAACAGGGCCCAGAGGACGGCCATGTGACGGGAGAGGATGAGCATCAGGTCCTCGTCCTCGGGCTCGAAGGGGGTGGACCGCTCGAGGGAGAGAACGGCATAAAGGCGGTCACCGAAAAGGATCGGCACGTCCAGCTGGCTTCCCTCCATGCCGAAGCCCACCTTCCGGTACTCCGGGAAGGCCTTCACGTCCCGAACGTTGTGGATTTTCCTGAGGCTGGCGGACAGGGTCACGAGCCCGCCCCCCTCCCGGTTCAGCTGGCGGCTGTGGCGCTTCAGCTCAGCGGCCGCCAGCTTCGTGGAAGCCAGGTAGCCCAGCTTCAGGGGATCCTCCGATTCCACCGCCAGGATGCTCGCGACCGGGTAGAGCAGCTTGGTCGAAAGCAGGGAGAGGACCTTTTGGCACATGTCCCGCTTGTCCCTGGAACGGGCGAGTTCCTGCACCACGTCGTGGAGGATCCGGGTGCGGGCCAGCTCGAGCGAGAGGCGGGACGCATCCTGCATCCGGGCAAAGGCCTCACCCAGGATCCCCGCGAGGAGTTCCACCGTCTTGCGGTCACGGCCCGAAAACCCGCGAAGTCTCCTGGACTGCACATCCAGGACGCCGAAAGCGCTGTCCTTCCAGAGGACCGGGACCGCAAGCTGGGAACCGGCCCCCTTGATTCCAGGGAAATAATCCGGGTCCTGCAGGGCATCCTCTACAAGCTGCGACTGTCTCGTCCTGAAGGCCCTCCCCTGGATGCTCCCGTCTTTCGGGACCCGGGCGGATTCCGGGGGAAACCCCTCCGCCGCGGCCTGCTCGAGGAATGCGGCCTCCGCGTTCGACAGGAAGACCGCGGCCGCAGGGTACCTGAACTCGTCCCGGATGAAGCGGACGGCCAGGAGGGAGGCCTCTTCGAAATTCCCGGCCCCGTTGACTCGCTTGACGAATTCGAGCAGCAGGGACTTTTCCCTGTCGATCCGCCTCGTCATGACCCAGAGGAGGCTCCCCGCAGCCCAAAGGACGACCAGGTGGAGAGCCGCAAGTTCCGCCGGAACTCCCAGGAAGAGCACATGGACTGGAAACAGCGCGACGGTGAGGGCGATGAAAAGCCGGCGTCCCAGGGGAGAACCGAACAGGAACAGGAGAAAAACCGCGACGAGGTTGAGGAGGCAGAACGCGCCGGCTGCCGCAACCAGCGAGTCCGCTTCCACGAAGGCGAGGACGAGTCCCGCGAGGGGGGTGAAGCCGAGTATCCAGTCCCAGGGCAAGAGAACCAGCCCCTTTATGATTTCCCGGATTGACTTATTATCATATCATGACAACCGTTGCAAATAGCAGGCAAGGCGTCCTTGTCTTTCCTGACCAGCTCTTCGAACGCCATCCGGCCTTCGCGCCCGGCCGGCCGGTATTCCTGCTCGAGGAGGAGCCGGGGGGCACTCCGGCACAGGCCTACAGGAGAAAATGCGGGAAGAATTGGGTTTCCCGGATGGCGGAAAGGGGAATCGAGGTCCAACCGATCCCCCGGGGACAGGCGTGGGATGGCGCGGCCCTGCGGGAAGCCCTTGCCGCCGGCGGCATCGGAACCCTCCACGCGGCGGACCCGGTCCACCTGGAAGAAGAAAGCCGGGCGCGGAAGTTCTGCAAAGAAAACGGGATCTTCCTGGTTATCCACGAAACCCCCGCGTTCCTGATGCCCCGCGGTTGGCTGGATGCCTTTTTCGGGGAACGGAAGGCTTTGCGGATGGCGGAGTTCTACCGGGCCGTCCGAAGGGAGACCGGTCTCCTTCTCGCCCCTTCTGGCCGGCCGCTTGGGGGAAAGTGGAGTTTCGACCCGCAAAACCGCCTGCGGCTGCCGAAAGGAATCCCGATCCCCCCGGCCTGGGGAACCGTTCACCAGGCTAAAGCCCTACCCCTTCCCACGGCAAGGGAAGAAGCCCTGGCCGCGCTGGACGATTTCCTGGAGAACCGGATCGACCGCTTCGGCGACTACGAGGACGCCATGGCCTTGAAGGAACCGGTGCTCTTCCATTCGGTGCTGAGCCCCGCCCTGAACGCGGGCCTGCTGAGGCCGTCCGAGGTCCTGGAGGCCACCCTCGGTCGGCACAGGGAAAGGCCCGTCCCGGTGAATTCGCTGGAAGGCTTCGTCCGGCAGGTTTGCGGCTGGCGGGAGTTCATGAGGGCGATGTACCGGCTGATCGGGCGCCGGCAGCGCGGCAGCAACGCCCTGTCCCACTTCGCCCCGCTGCCGGCGGGTTTTGCGGCCGGTGAAACCGGCATGACCCCGGTGGATGCCGTCGTAGCCCGGGTGAACCTCCACGGTTACGCTCACCACATCGAGCGCCTGATGGTCCTTGGGAATTTTCTCCTGCTCTGCGAGACCGATCCGTCCTCCGTGACCGCCTGGTTCATGAGCCGGTTTGCCGACGCCACGGACTGGGCCATGGTGCCGAACGTCTTCGGAATGAGCCAGTTCGCCGACGGAGGGCTCATGACGACGAAACCCTACTGCAGCGGTTCCTCCTACCTCCTCAGGATGGGGGATTTCCCGCGAGGCCCCTGGTGCGGGAACTGGGACGCCGTTTTCTGGCGTTTCGTGGACCGGCACCGCGAACTTTTTGCCCGCAACCCCCGCACTTCCGTACTGGTCCGCCAGCTCGACCGCATCTCTCCCCCCCGGCTGGGGGAAATGCTGTCCCGCGCGAATGCCCTTCTCAAGGGTTTCCATAAATAGTCGCAACAGTCTTCCCAATTGAGAAATTAAAGTGCATGGTTTAATTCTTCCGGGCCCTATTGTAAAATACATTATGCAATTTCGCCCTGTATTTCACATTGCCCTTCGATCGGAAGGAGGAAGACGATGAAGCCCCTGGCCGTCTCGACGGCCGAAGCGCCGGAAAACCTGGCCTCCGACCTGAAAGACCTTTTCGATGCAACACCTCGCCACCCGCGGTTCCTGCTGCCGCTCCTCCAGGACATCCAGTCCCGCTGCCGGTACCTGCCCCGCGCCGCCTTGAAACTCGCCGCCGAGCACCTCGGAATCCCCGAAAGCCGCGTCTACGCGGTCGCTACCTTCTACAAGGCCCTCAGCCTCACCCCCAGGGGTGAGAAAACCGTGAAGGTATGCCTCGGGACGGCCTGCCACCTCAGGGGGGCCGCGAGCGTCCTGGACGCCCTTTCAAAGGCCCTCGGCATCTCCCCCGGCGGGACGACCGAAGACCTGCGGTTCACCCTGGAGACCGTGAACTGTCTCGGGGCCTGCGCCCTCGCCCCCGTCGTCACCGTCAACGACCGGGTCTACGGCCAGATGACACCCGGCCGCGTGGCCGAGCTGGTCGAAAAGGAGAATCCCCATGAAGCTGGCTAGCCCAAAGGCCCTCGAGGAATGGCGGGCCCGTCTCGAGGAATCCGAAAGCAGGCGCTCCGCCGTACCGAGGGTCCGCATCTGCGCCGGGACCGGGTGCCTGGCGAACGGGAGTGCCCAGGTCAGGGCCGCGTTCGAGGCGGAAGCCGCCGCGCGGGGCCTGGCCGTGCCCGTCGACTTCGCCGCCGAAAGCACCGGATGCCACGGTTTCTGCGAGCGCGGGCCGCTGGTCGTCATCGAGCCCGGCGAAATCCTGTACGAAAAGGTGAAGCCGGAAGATGTCGCGGAGATCTTCGAAAAAACGGTCCTCAAGGGGGAGACCGTTTCCCGGCTGCAATACCGGGACCCGAACACGAAGGCACCCGCACGCACTTCGGGGGAAATCCCCTTTTACGCGCGCCAGCATCGCCTGGTCCTGGAGCGTTGCGGCGAGGTGAACCCCTTCGAGATCTCCGACGCGGTGCGCCGCGGAGCCTATAGGGGACTTGCCGCGGCCCTCTCCCTCGACCCCGGCGGGATCGTTTCCATGATCACGGATTCGGGGCTGCGCGGCAGGGGGGGCGGCGGTTTCCCCACCGGTGCGAAATGGGAATCCGCCCGCAAGGCGCCGGGGAAACACCGCTTCGTCATCGCAAACGGGGACGAGGGAGACCCCGGGGCCTTCATGGACCGGTCCCTGATGGAAGGGGATCCGCACAGCGTCCTGGAGGGGATGGTCATCGGCGCGTACGCGATCGGTGCCCGCAAGGGGTTCATCTACGTCCGGGCCGAGTATCCCCTGGCCGTCAAGGCCCTCCAGGAGGCGATCCGCCAGGCGAAGGAAAGGGGACTGCTCGGCCGGAACATCCTCGGAAGCGGCTTCGATTTCGACCTCGAGGTTTGCCGGGGGGGCGGCGCCTTCGTCTGCGGAGAGTCCTCGGCGCTCATGGCCTCCATCGAAGGGCGTGCCGGGGAACCCCGGGTGAAGTACATCCGCTCCACGGAACGGGGCCTCTGGAACTGCCCCACCGTCCTGAACAACGTCGAGACCTGGGCCAACGTTCCCCGCATCGTCCTGAACGGGCCCGAATGGTTCCGCTCCATGGGGACGGACAGGAGCCCCGGGACGAAAATCTTCTCCCTCGTCGGCAAGGTCAAGAACTCCGGGCTGGTCGAAATCCCCATGGGGACGACCCTGCGGACCATGATCGAGGACATCGGCGGCGGCGTGCTGAAGAACCGCGCCTTCAAGGCCGTGCAAACGGGGGGGCCCTCTGGGGGCTGCCTTCCGGCCAGCGCCCTGGACCTTCCCGTCGACTTCGATGCCCTCACCGCCTCCGGCTCCATGATGGGCTCCGGCGGAATGATCGTCATGGACGAGCGGACCTGCATGGTCGATCTGGCCCGCTACTTCGTCGACTTCCTCGCCGAGGAGTCCTGCGGCAAGTGCACCCCCTGCCGGGAAGGCCTCAAGGCGCTCCAGCGCATCCTCCACGACCTTTGCTCCGGCAAGGGGACCCCCGGAGACGGGGAGAGGCTCCGGGAGATCGGGAAGGCCCTGGCGGACACCGCGCTTTGCGGACTGGGCCAGACCGCCCCGAACCCCGTCCTCTCGGTCCTCCGGTATTTCCCCGAGGAGATCGCGGAACACGAAGGGGAGCATTTCTGCAGGGCCGGCGTCTGCCGGGGCATGTACTGGCCCGAGATCGACCCGTCGAAGTGCGTCGGCTGCGGGGCTTGCCGCAAGGCCTGCGCCGCAGGGGCCATTAGCGGAGAGGCCCGGAAACCCCACACGATCGACCGGGCCCTGTGCGTCACCTGCGGGGCCTGCCTCGAGGCCTGCCCGTTTTCGGCCATCAGGCCCGAGAGAAGGGAGGCCCAGGCATGATCGAGATCACGATCGACGGCCAGGCGGTTTCCGTCGAACCCGGCACCACCGTCCTGGAAGCGGCCCGAGCCGCAGGCATCGAAATCCCGACCCTTTGCGCCCACGAGGGGCTGGCCCCGGAGGGGAACTGCCGCCTCTGTTCCGTGGAAGTGACGGAGCGCGGGAAGACTCGCCTCGCGATGTCCTGCATGTACCCCGTGAACCGCGGAGGAATCGAGGTCCGCACCGGCACCGACCGGGTCATGGCCGCCCGCAGGTTCGTCCTCCAGATGCTTGCCGACCGGAACCCGAAGGCCCCGGCCCTGCAGGCCCTCTGCGCGGAGTACGGGGTAACGCCGAAGGTGCCCGACAATGTCGAGCCGGATCTCTGCATCCGGTGCGGGCGCTGTGTCCGGGCCTGCGAGACGAACGGGACGAACGCCCTGTCTTTCGCCAACCGCGGGTGGGAAAGGGAAGTGACCCCTCCTTTCCACGAAGCTTCCCCGGACTGCATCGGCTGCCTGTCCTGCGCGGAAGTCTGCCCGACTGGCCGCATCACCTGGGAGGAGAAGGACGGGAAACGGTCCATCTGGGGCCGGATCTTCGGCCTCGTGGAATGCGAACGGTGCGGCGACCGGTTCGCCACGCCCGAACAACTGAGCTTTGCGGGAGTCGATCCCGAAACGGCGCGCTTGTGCCCCAGGTGCCGGAAAGCGGACCAGCAGGAGCGGGTGCGGCTAGGCAACCGGGGGATCTGAAAACCAACTGAAGACGGCCCCTTCGACCCGGCTGGCCTCCACGAGACTGCCCGGGCAAAGGGCGGCAGGGGCGATCCTGCCGCCTGCCGTGATTGCGAAGAAGGGGATTCCTTTCCGGTGACCGGGAGGAGTCCCCTTTCGTGCTTTTCAAGACCAGGCCCATGAAGGGCAGGGGAGGGATTCACGGGAGAGGTTCCAAAGAATGCCAGTTCGTCCGGAAGCACAAAAACCCAAAAGGGGGGAGCGCTGATCATGGAAAAGGTGTTGCTCATCTCACCCGAGAAGTGCATCGGGTGCGGGAGCTGCGAAATGGCCTGCTCGATCGGGAACGAAGGGGAATTCCGCCCCGCGGTTTCGCGGATCTCGGTCCACCGCTTCGAAGGCGGGCAGAATGTCCCCATGGCCTGCCTGCAGTGCGAGGATGCCGCCTGCATGGCGGCCTGCAAGACGGGAGCCCTGAGCCGCAACGAGCAGGGCGTCGTGGTCGTCGACAAGGCGAAATGCATCGGCTGCCGCATGTGCGTCATGGCTTGCCCGTTCGGCAACATCAGCTATAACCGGGTCACGAAGGCCGCTTTCAAATGCGACCAGTGCGGGGGCGACCCCGAGTGCGTCAAGTGGTGCCCGACGAAGGCCATCGAGTTCCTGCCCGCGGACACCGTCAACCTGCAGCGCAAGCGCGCGTTCTCGGCCACGATGGCCAAGGCGCTCGAGGAGGTGAAGGGCTGATGACCGGCTGGACCGGAACCGTCCTGAGGGTGAACCTCACCGACGGGACGACGAAAAAGGAACCCCTTCGGGTGAAGGACGCCGAGGCCTTCATCGGGGCCCGCGGACTGGGGAGCAAGTACTGGATCGACGACGTGAAGGATCTTTCCGTCGACCCCCTCTCCCCGAAGAACAACCTGCTGTTCGTCACCGGTCCCCTGACGGGGACCCTGGCCACCTCGGCGGGACGTTACGAGGTCGTCTGCAAGGCCCCCCTGACGGGAACCCTGGCGGCGTCCAACTCCGGCGGCTACTTCGGGCCCGAGCTGAAATACGCCGGATACGACCTCGTCATCTTCGAGGGAAAAGCCCCGAAGCCCGTCTACCTCTACATTTACAACGACACCGTGGAAATCCGGGACGCTTCGGCCCTCTGGGGGAAGAACACCCATGAGACGACCGATGCCATCCTGGCCGAAACCGATCCCGACGCCAAGGTCTCCTGCATCGGGCCGGCCGGCGAGAAGGGCGTCCTGTTTGCCGCCGTCATCAATGACAAGCACCGGGCCGCCGGAAGGTCCGGCGTGGGGGCCGTGATGGGTTCCAAGAACCTGAAGGCCGTCGCGGTCCGCGGAACGAAGGGCGTGAAGGTCGCCGATCCGGCCGGTTTCATGAAGGCTGTCGGGGCCGCCAGGGAAAAACTGGCAGCCAACCCCGTCACGTCCGCCGGGCTTCCGGCCTACGGCACGAACGTCCTGGTGAACATCCTGAACCAGGCCGGCGGCCTGCCGACCCGGAACTTCCAGACCGGCCACTTCGAGGAAGCCGACGCCATCTCCGGCGAAACCCTCGCGGCCACACTCCTCGTGACGAAGAAAGGGTGCGCGGGCTGCACATCCGCCTGCGGCCGCGTCTCGAAGACCACCGGGCAGTTCGCCGGTTCCGGAGAAGGTCCCGAGTACGAGACGGCCTGGTCGTTCGGCGCCGACTGCGGCATCTCAGACCTTTCCGCCGCCACCAAGGCGAACTTCCTCTGCAACGAGCTAGGCATCGACACGATCACCATGGGGAGCACGATCGCCTGCGCCATGGAGCTGTTCGAGAAGGGCGTCCTGACCGAGGCCGACACGGGTATGGACCTGTCTTTCGGGAACGCCGCCGCCATGGTGGAGATGGTGAAGAAAACCGGCATGCGCGAGGGGTTCGGCGACAAGCTGGCATTGGGCTCCTGGCGCCTGGCGTCAGGGCTCGGCCACCCCGAGCTCTCCATGACGGCCAAGAAACAGGAGATGCCCGCCTACGACCCGCGGGCCCTGCAGGGCATGGGCCTGGAGTACGCCACCTCCAACCGCGGCGGCTGCCACGTGCGGGGATACCTGACCTCCCCCGAGATCCTGGGCCTGCCCCAGAAACTCGACCCGGACAGCATCGCGGAAAAGCCCGCCTGGCTGAAGGCCTTCCAGGACCTCACGGCGAGCTTCGATTCCAGCGGGGTCTGCCTCTTCACCACGTTCGCCATCGGTGGAGACGAACTGGCCGCCCAGATGACCGCAGCCACGGGGGTCCCCTATACCGCGGAGAGCATCATGAAGGCCGGGGACCGAATCTGGAACCTGGAGCGGCTCTTCAACCTGGCCGTCGGCTTCACGAAGGCGGACGACACCATTCCGCCCCGGCTGCTGAACGAACCCATGCCCACCGGGCCGGCCAGGGGCAAGGTCAGCCGCCTGCCCGAGATGCTGCCGGGCTACTACGAGGTCCGCGGCTGGGACAAAGAAGGCGTGCCCACGGACGCCAAGCTGGAAGAGCTGGGGCTTGAAAGACTCTAGCTCATGATCCGGGTCCTGTTTTTCGCCACGATCCGCGACCTGGCCCGGGAAAAGGAAACGACGGCCCGGGACTGCCCGACCGTCCGGGCGCTCCTGGAGGAGCTGTCCAGGCGATACGGGGAAGCTTTCCGAAGGGAGGCCCTGGAGGACGGGGACCTTTCCGCCCGCCTGATCGTCATGGTGAACGGCCGCTCGGTCGCCCACACGGGCGGAGGCCGCACCCCCCTTTCGGACGGCGACACGGTGGCGGTCTTCCCCATCATCGGCGGGGGTTAACCGGACCGGGCGAATTCGGGGGGCCCTTTAGCGGGCCCCCCTTTTTCGTGCTATCGTATCAGGAGGATGACGATTCTCTTTGAAGGAGTGATAGCCATGGCGAACCTGGAAACGAAGTGGATGGGCCTGGCGCTGAAAACCCCCCTCGTGGCGGGGTCGTCTCCCCTGACAGGAAGCGCCGGGAACCTTAAAGAGCTGGAGAAAGCGGGCGCCGGCGCGGTGGTTTTGCCTTCCCTTTTCGAGGAACAGCTTCTTGCAGAAGGCCGCGACCTGGAAAAGGGGCTCGACCTGGGGACGGAATCCTACGCGGAGTCCCTGTCTTTCTTCCCCGACATGGACACTTACAACCTGGGAGCGGAACGGACCCTCGACCGGATCCGCGAGGCGAAGGACACGATCTCCATCCCGGTTGTCGCGAGCCTGAACGGGGTTCACCCCGGGAGCTGGTGCGAGTTCGGGCGGGCGATGCAGGAAGCGGGGGCCGACGCACTGGAGCTGAACGTCTACACCGTGAACACGGATCCTTCGGTGACGGCTGCACAGGCCGAGAAGAAACTGGCCGACCTCGTGGCCCGCACGGCCTCCTGCGTGTCGATCCCGGTTTCCGTCAAGCTGGCGCCGTTTTACACCTCTCTGCCCAATCTCGCCCTGGAGCTTGAAAAAGCGGGAGCCAGAGGACTGGTGTTCTTCAACCGCTTTTTCAACCCGGACCTTGACCTGGACAAGAAGGCCCCCGTTCCGAGGCTGACCCGGACCACCCCGGACGAACTCTGGCTCCGCCTGCGCTGGGTGGCGATCCTCCACGGGCGGGTAAACCTGGACCTCGCCCTCTCCGGCGGCGTCTTCAAGGCCGAAGACACGGTGAAAGCCCTGCTGGCAGGGGCTTCCGCCGTCCAGGTGACCTCTGTGCTCTACGAGAAGGGCCCCGGATATGTCGAAAAGCTCGCCGAGGGCCTTGCCCGCTGGCTTGACAAGAACGGTTACGACGGGGCAGAGGCGGCCAGGGGTTCGGTGAGCCAGCAGTCGGCGGAGGACCCGGGTGCGTTCGAGAGGGCCAATTACCTGCACGTCCTCCGGGCCTTCGAGGAAGGGCCCCGTTGACCGGCCGGGCCACCCTGGACCCGAAGCGCCTGAGGGCCCTGAACCGGGCAGCCCGGGGTCCCGGCCCCGTCCTTTACTGGATGAGCCGGGACCAGCGCGCCGAGGACAACTGGGCTCTCCTGTTCGCCCAGGAGATGGCTCTCGACGCGGGGGTTCCCCTCGGCGTCGTCTTCGCGCTGGACCCCGCCTTCCCGGGGGCGACACGCAGAAGCTTCGGCTTCCTTCTCCGGGGCCTGGCGGAAACGGAGCGGGCGCTGCGGGAAAAGGGAATCCCCTTCTTCATGCCGGAAGGCTCTCCGCCGGAGACCGTGAACGCCTTCGCCGCGCGGGTCCGTGCCGGGGCCGTCGTGACGGATTTCGATCCCCTCCGGTTCAAGCGGGCATGGAAATCCCGCCTGGCCGAAACGCTGCCCTGTCCCCTTTTCGAGGTCGATGCCCACAACGTCGTGCCCTGCTGGGTCGCCTCCGAAAAGGCCGAGTACGGGGCCTACACGCTGCGGCCGAAGATTTCACGCCTCCTGCCGCATTACCTGACGGACATCCCGCGGCTCGAACGGCATCCTTTTCCCTGGGAAGGGGAAGCGGCCGCCGTCGATTTCGAACGGGTCCTGCTCCGCGTCGCCCCGGCGAACGATGTCCCGGAGGCAGCGGAAACTGTCCCCGGAACGACCGCGGGGAGGGCCCGTCTCCGGGAGTTCCTCACCGGCCGCCTGGAGTCCTACGCGGCGGACCGGAACGACCCGAACAAAAACGGGGTTTCGGGCCTTTCCCCCTACCTTCACTTCGGGCAGGTGTCTCCCCAGAGGGCAGCCTGGGAGGCTTCCCGGTCCGAGGTTCCGGAAGAAAGCCGGAAGGCCTTTCTGGAAGAACTGGTCGTGAGACGGGAACTTTCCGACAACTTCTGCCTATACACCCCCTCCTACGACAGGGTCGAGGGGTTTCCCTCCTGGGCCCGCCAGACGCTGGAAAAACACGCGGGCGACCCCCGTGAAGCCCTGTACGCGGCGAGCGAGCTGGAAAACGCCCAAACCGGCGACCCCCTGTGGAACGCGGCCCAGGTCCAGCTGGTGAAGACCGGCCGCCTGCACGGATACCTCCGTATGTACTGGGGAAAAAGGATCCTGGCCTGGAGCGCTTCCGCCGAGGAGGCGCTCGCCACCGCGATCGCGCTGAACGACCGGTACGAACTGGACGGTCGGGACCCCAACGGTTACGCCGGAACGGCCTGGTGCATCGGCGGGGTTCACGACCGGCCCTGGCCGGAACGCCCGGTCTTCGGCAAGGTCCGCACCATGACGGCCTCCGGGTGCCGGCGAAAATTCGACGTGGAGGCCTTCGTCCGACGGTATTTGTGAAAACCCTTCGCCGTTTCCACTCTTATGGGCGGAGGTGAATGAAAATGAACCGTTTCGAATCCTGTCTCGATTTTGTCCTGAACATGGAGGGAGGGCTCTCCGACGACCCGGCGGACCGGGGCGGGCGCACCAACCTGGGGATCACGGAGGGAACCCTTGCCCGGGCCAAACGGGATGGGCTCACGGAAACAGGCACGGTCGATTCCCTGACAAGGGACGTGGCTGGGGCCATCTACCGGGCCTACTACTGGAACGCCTGCCGTTGCTCAGATCTGCCGAAGCCCATCGACCTGGCGGTCTTCGACGCCGCCGTGCACATGGGAACGTCCGCCGCATCGAGACAGATCCAGCGCTCGCTGAACCTGCTCGGGGCCGAACCGCCGCTGGCCGAGGACGGGATCGTCGGAACCCGCACGCTGGCAGCCGCCCGGCAACTACCCGAAAAGTGGCGGCTTCGCGCCGCCCGGGTCGCCCTGGCGGTGCGATCCGCCGCCCTCTTGGACCTCGCGTCCCGTTCGGTTTCCCAGCGGCGTTTCCTGGCGGGCTGGCTGGGCCGCCTGGACCGGGTCCTGGAACGGGGGCGAAAGGAGGCCGAATGACGAACGGCGGAAGGGAGAGGTTCTCCTCTCCCTTCCGCCGATTTTGGCCCCTTCGGTCAGCTCTTGCTCCTGACCCGCTTGAAGACGAATGCGGCAAAGATGACGGCCATTATCCCAAGCCAAACCGTTGTCGCGGTATTCATACGCTTCACCTCCCGCCTGGACGCGGCCGCTTGCCGGCCGCGAGAGCTATTCCCCCAAACCCTGGAACCCCTCGAATCCTTCCAGCCTTCCGGCTGTCTTCCATGCCGGGACAAACGCGGTTTTCGGCCTCTCAGCGGGACGGATCGCCGTGATCCTTGCAGGGGCCTCGGTCATGACGGCCAGCGCCGCGGTGATCACCGCGAGGATCTCCTCCTCGCCGGCGCCGCCCGGAGAAACCGGGCTCTCCACCGCAGCCGGCGCCACGGCGGTGATCTTCCTTTCCGCGGCAGGGGCAGGCTCCGCCCCCTCCTGCCTTTTCGTCTTGTGTCCCGCCTTTTCGAGAATCGCGACGAGATATTTCACGCCGTAGATGATCAGGGCAATTCCCGAGAGGGCCAGGAAAACGATGCTCAGGGTGATGAGCCCCATGAGCGTTCCGCCGCCAAAACCCTGGAAAACGTCGCCGAACTGTCCGGACAACTGGATCCCTCCTCCGTCGCGAGGGCACCAGCCCGGCCCCCGGCATGAAATGTAATGTATATTTCTTATTTGGCTTTTCTAGGTAAGTAATATTTCTTTCTTTTTTATCCTATTTTATGACTTGCTACATGTCAACCCTGGGGACTTGGCTTCCCCGGGGGACCCGGAGGATAATGAATGGAATCAGGGATTCGGAGGAAAACGGGGGGCAAAAAGATGGAGGTCCGCTTGTTTCAGCGCTGCCAGGAAACGGAAGGCCTGTCCCCGTCCCAGAGGACAGTCTGCGACTACATCCTGAAAAACACGGAAAAGGTTGCCTTCATGACGGTGGAACAACTGGCCTCGGCCGTGGGGACGAGCACCGCGACGATCATCCGCACGGTGGACCAACTGGGCTACCCGAGCTACAAGGCCATGAAGGGAGAGATCACCCACCTGCTCATCGACACCAAGCCGCCGACCCGGTCGGAACTGGAGTCCTCATGGACCGACGACCGCGGGAACACCCTCGTCCGGGTGGCCAGGGGGAACGCCGACAGCATCGAGGCCATGCTCACCCCCTACCTGCTCGAGCAGTTTCCCAGGGCCGTCTCGATCCTGAGCGAGGCGAAGCGAATCGCCATCATGGGCCTGAGGTCCAACCGGGGCCTGGCGACCTATTTCTACACGCTTCTGAGGGAATTCCACCCGGCCGTGATCATGGTAGGAGGGTTCGGATCAGACGAGATGTACGAGGATTTGCTTGATTTGGGCAAGACGGACGCCTTTTTCTGCTTCTCCTACTCCTCGGCCGCCTATGCGGGCCGCGTTATCGAGGCCTCGCGGTTCCTGAGGGAAACGGAAACCCCGCAAGTGCTCCTGACCGACAGCCTGAAGAACCCTCTTGCTTCCCATTCGAAGGCCGTCCTGCATGTCCCCTACCCCCTCGACCATTTCTCCATGGCTCCGGCCATGTCCGTGCTCGACGCCCTCCTGGCCGAGATCGGGCGAAGGGTACAGGGGCCTTCCCGGGCCAAGCTTCGCCGTCTCTGGAAAGCCGTAACGGAGTCGGAAATCGCCCTCCGGCCCGAAAGTCGAGGGGAAGAATCGGAAAACCCGGTCCCGTGAGGCGAGGAGGGGAAGGGGCCGTCGCGGCCCCTTCCCTAACCTAGCGGCTATCGGCCTTCCAGACGTTCCGGTAGACCCTGCGCGGGTCATAGCGTTCTGACGGCCCCTTTTCCTCCGCCCCGTATCCCAGGGCCACAAGGGCAAACGGAACGAGATGGTCCGGAAGTTCAAGGAGGCGCATGAACCCCTGCATGATGGGCTCCTTCGGGTAAACTCCCATCCAGACCGAGCCCAACCCTCTCGAACAGGCCGCCAGCAGGATGTTCTCCACGGCCGCCGCGCAGTCCTGCGGCCAGAAGTCGGGGCTCTTCAGTTCCCGGGTGTCGCCGCAAACCAGGATCGCCATGGGGGCCTCGTAGAGCATCCTGGAGTAAGGGTGAAAACCCGGGATGGCGTCAAGGAGCTGCCGGTTGTCGATGACGACGAAGGCCCACGGCTGCTGGTTATGGGCCGACGGGGCCGCCATTGCCGCCCTCAGGCAGTATTCCACGAGAGGTTCTTCCACCGGGCGGCTCTGGTATCGGCGGATGCTCCGCCTCTGAAGCAGGATGTCCATTTGGTTTCCTCCCTTCGTTCGTTTCCCTTCCAAAACATAGTATTGCATAAAAAAATTCCCGAAGGACTTCGCCAAGCCGTTCCGGTTGAAACATCAGCAGCAGGTCTTTACAGGTGGTCCGAACCGTTTCATCATTCACCCGTTCTCTCTTCATCGTCAAGGCAACCGGTCCCTGGTGTCTTTCTAAAGTCCTAGTCCATGTCACGATCGCCGTCCGGCTGGGGTTCACGAGGTCGTGTACGGCAGCGAGAACGGACGCAAAGGCAGGAAACGGATCCCGGGGTGACAAAGGCCAAGGCTTCTGGTATTTGTTCATATTCCTTGGTGGATGTTTTAACACGGCAGATCTAAAAAAGGAGTAAAATGAACCCGTCGTTACCGAGAAAATGAGATGAAAGGACGGGTTTCATGAAACGAATGGTTCGGTCCTGGCTGATCGGTTTCGGTCTTTTGCTGCTCTTCGCCTTGCCGGCATTTGCCGAGACAAAACCGTCCGGCGACCGGATCACGGGGCTCCTGAAGGGAATGTCCCTGGAGGAAAAGGCCGGGCAGGTCCTGATGGGCTTTTTCCGCGGAGAGACGGTCTCCCCCTCCCTACGGTCGACTCTCGGGCGAGTCCGGCCCGGCGGGTGGATCCTTTATTCAACCACGGGGAATATCTCCAGCCTGGAGCAGGTGGCCGGCCTGACCGCGGCTTTGCAGGAAGCCGCCGTTTCCGCGAAAGCGATTCCGCCGTTCGTGGCCGTGGACCAGGAGGGAGGGCGGGTCAACCGCCTGACGAAGGGGGTCTCGGTCTTCCCGGGCAACATGGCCCTCGGGGCGGCCGGAGATCCTGCCCTGGCCGCACAGGCGGCCCGGATCACCTCCCGCGAGCTTCGAACCCTGGGAATCACCGTCAATTTCGCCCCCGTCGTGGATGTCCAGAGCAACCCTGCCAACCCCGTGATCGGCACGCGCTCCTTCGGATCCGACCCGGCCCTGGTTGCCCGGATGGCCACCGCCATGATCGCCCCGGCGGCCGAGGAGGGGGTTCTCTGCACCGCGAAGCATTTCCCCGGCCACGGGAACACCTCCGTGGATTCCCATGCCGGGCTGCCGATCGACACCCATCCGAGAGAGATTCTCGAGAAGGTCAACCTCGCCCCGTTTTCGGCCATGGCCAGGGCGGGGGTCCCGGCGATCATGACCGCACACGTCGTCATGCCGGACCTGGACCAGGGGAACGCCCTGCCCGCCACCTTGCTGCCGAAGGCTTATTCCATCCTGCGCGAGGAAATGGGCTTCAGGGGGCTTGCGGTGACCGATTCCCTCGGCATGAAGGCCCTGGACCGCTACTGGTCCATCGAGGAAACGGCCGTGCTGGCCCTGCAGGCGGGAGCGGACCTGCTCGTCCTGGGGGCCGATCCCGGCCACGAGCCGGAGGAGATCGAGAGGGTCCACCGGGCCCTCGTTTCCGCCGTGCTCACCGACCGGATCCCGAGGGCCCGCCTCGACGAGGCGGTGAAGCGCATCCTCCAGGCCAAGGAAACACTGAAAATACTGGACGACCCCGGACCCCGGACCGAACGGCTTGGAGATCTCGCGTCCCCGGAAAGCCTGGCCGTGGCCGAAACCATTGCCCGCAGGGCCCTGACCCTGGCGTGGAACAGCTTCGACCTTTTCCCGCCCGCGGAAGCGGAGAAACCGAGAACGCTCTTGTGGCCCCTCGAGAAGGCGGACCAGGCTGCAATCCTCCTCAAGGCCTGCCCTTCCCTTAAACCCGATTTCGTCCCCCTTTCCGCGCCGTCAGAAGACATTGCCGGGATCGTGGCGGGACTCAAGGGAGAGGAACCGGTCTACACCTGGGCAGGGGACCTCGGGAAATACCCCGCCTGGAGGGATCTGGCCCGGGCGCTCGGGAAACGGGCAATCCTGCTGGTCACCGGCTCGCCCTACGGCCTGGCCCTCTGCCCGGGGGCCGGGGCGGCCGTCGTCACCTACTCGGAAGTGCCGGTCTCGATCATGGTCCTGGGCGACTTCCTAAGGGATCCCTGGACCCCCACCGGGAAGCTGCCCGTGACGATCCCGGGCCCCTAGGAACCGGCCCGGCAAAAGACCGCCAGCCAGAGGGTCGGGCGGCCCGGGGCCGTCCATACGACTCGGTGCCGCTCCCTCGCGGGGAGGAAAATCCAGTCCCCGGGGAGCATCCTCAGCACCCGGCCGTCCTCCCACTCCAGCTGGGCTTCGCCCTCGAGAAGAGCCACCCACTCGTCCTCCTCCTGTTCGTACCAGAAACCGGGAGGCGAAGCCTGGCCGAAGGAGGCGATCCTCTCGATCCTCACGGAAGGCCTTTCCAGAAGGGATTCCACGGCTTCCGCCACCCTGCCCTCGTCCTTTCTCCCGAAAAGGTTCCCGCTTCTACCCATGCCAACCCCTCCCTGGTTCGATCCAACGTTTGTCTGGCCATCCCGTTGCCGTTATCATAAAGCGAACTCTAGGCGGATCGACAGAACCCCGCCCAAGGACGGTCCTCCATGCTCACGAACCGAAGCGCCGGCCCCCTCCCGGAGGAGGGAACCCCGGCAGCCGGGCCTTTCAGGGCCCTGCGTTCGAGAAACTACAGGCTCTTTTTCACGGGACAGGCCTTCTCCCTGATCGGAACGTGGATGCAGCGAGTCGCCATGAGCTGGCTCGTCTACCGCCTGACGAGGTCTCCCTTCGCCCTGGGCGTCGTCGATTTTTCGAGCCAGATCGCCACCCTCCTCCTGGGGTTCTTCGCCGGAGCCCTCGTCGACCGGGTCGACCTGCGGCGCCTGCTGGTCTGGACCCAGGCCCTGGCCATGGGGCAGGCCCTTGTCCTTTCCGCCCTGACCCTTTCCGGGAAAGCCACCTTCCTCGCCGTCCTGGCCTGCGGGGCCTTCCTCGGGATGATCAACGCCTTCGACATGCCGGCCCGGCACGCATTCGTGATCCGGATGGTCGAAGAAAAAGAGGACCTGGGAAACGCCATCGCCCTGAACTCCTCCCTTTTCAACCTGGCCCGCCTCCTGGGCCCTTCCCTGGCGGGGTTCGTCATTGCCGCGGTCGGGGAAGGCCTCTGTTTCCTCCTGAACGGACTGAGCTATTTCAGCATCATCGTCGCCCTCAAAGCCATGCGCCTGAGCCCCATCCCGGGAGAACCTCACCCCGCACCGGCCCTCGCGGGGATCCGGCAAGGCCTGGCCTATGCCTGGGAAAACCGCCCCATCCGGGACATGCTGGCCCTCCTTTCCAGCCTCAGCCTCCTGGGCCTCCCTTACGTCGTGATGATGCCCGTCTTCGCTCGGGAGGTGATGCACGGGGGACCGAGGACCCTGGGCTTCCTGATGGGCGCGACGGGAGTCGGGGCGCTGGCCGGCTCGATGCTTCTCGCCACCCGGAAGGGGACGAAAGGCCTGGAAAAGGGCATTCCCGCCGCAGCCGGCCTTTTCTCCGCCGCCGTGATCGGCTTCGCCTTTTCCCCCGTACCCGCGGCATCCTACGTTCTCGTGGCGCTGGCGGGCTTCGGCATGATCTCGACACTGGCCTCCTGCAACACGATGCTCCAGACCCTTGTGGACAACGCCTTCCGAGGGCGGGTCATGAGCCTTTACACCATGTCGCTGGTGGGGATCGCCCCGTTCGGCAGCCTGATCGCCGGCTGGCTGACCGGCCTGATCGGGGTGCGCCTTTCCCTGGCCATCGGCGGGGCCTGCTGCATGGGAACCTCCCTGTGGTTCCAGAAACGCGTGCACGACTTTAAAAAGCCCACTTTGAATCCGAGGTGATCCAACTGAAGATCGCAGTGTTCCTCAAGCAGGTCCCGGACACGGACGAAGTCCGGATGGACGAGAAGACGGGCACGCTGATCCGGGAAGGGGTGGGAACCGTCATCAACCCGCTGGACCAGAACGCCCTGGAACTGGCCCTCGCGCTGCGCTCCGAAAGAGGAGGAAGCGTGACGGTTCTCTCGATGGGGCCTGCCCAGGCGGAAATCGCCTTGCGTGAGGCGCTGGCCCTGGGTGCCGACGAAGCCGTCCTTGTCTGCGACCGGGCCTTCGCGGGAAGCGACACGTGGGCCACCGCCAGAACGCTTTCTGCGGCGGCCCGCACGACGGGTCCCTTCGACCTCATCCTCGCCGGCGCCAAGGCCACCGACGGAGAAACGGGACAGGTGGGCCCCGAAGCGGCCGCCATGATGGGCCTCCCCTTCCTTTCCAACGTCTGCCGCCTCGAGGCCGGCGGAGACGCCCTTGTGGCGACGCGGTCCGTCGAGGAAGGAACGGAACGGGCCAGGCTACCCTTCCCCTGCCTCCTGACCGTTGTCCACGAGATCAACGAGCCTTCCATGCCCACCCTCGCCGGGAAAATGAAGGCGAGAAGGGCCACCGTCCGCGTCCTGTCAGCCGCGGACCTGGGGCTGGATCCCGCCGAGTGCGGGCTTTCGGGCTCACCGACGCGCGTCGTGCGCATCGCCTTCCCCAAGGTGACCCGATGCGGCGAGCGTTACGCGGGGAGCGAACTGGACCGCGGGATCGCCCGCGTGGTGGAGAAACTGGAAGCCATGGGGCTTTTGAGCCCAAGGGCAAAAAGCGAAACTCCTCCTTTTGCTGAAGGCCGGAACCGCCTTCCCGCCATTCCGTCGGAAAACCTGGCCTGGACAGAGACCCCCGGCAACCGGGCACCGGAGGGAGTGCTGGTTGCCGGTGAATGCCGGGGCGGGTCCGTTCATCCCTCGACCCTGGAACTGGTCGGCAAGGCCCGTGAACTGGCGGATGCCCGCGGGGGACACGTCACGGTCGCCCTGCCCTGCGGCGGCCTTGCGGAAGACCCCGGACGCTGCATCCGGCACGGTGCCGACCGGGTGGTCCTTGTCCATCACGAGGGCCTGCGGCTTTTCAACCCCGATGTCGAGAGCCGGCTTCTCGCCGTCCTGATCCGGCGCTTCACCCCCGAGATCGTCCTGGCCGCCGCGACGACTTCAGGGAGGACCGTGCTTCCGGCCGTCGCCGCCCTCGTGGACACGGGGCTGACCGCCGACTGCACGGGCCTTTCCATCGATCCCGAAAACGGCGACCTGCTCCAGACCCGTCCCGCCATCGGCGGGAACGTCCTGGCGACGATCCGTACGCCTTTCCGCAGGCCCCAGATGGCCACGGTCCGGCCTCGGACCTTCCGCCTGCCGCAGGAGGACCCGGCGCGGGAGGGGGCGATTTTCCGCCTGGTGCCTCCCGACGCCTTCATGGCTTCCCCCGTGGAGCCGCTGGGTGCGGATACAGGGGAGGAAGAAACCGCCCCGATCCAGGACGCCGAGGTCGTCGTTTCGGGCGGCAAGGGACTGAAGCGCCCCGACGCCTTCCGCCTCGTGGAGGAACTGGCCCGCGTCCTGGACGGGGCGGTGGGGGCCAGCCGCCCCACCGTCGAGGCCAAGTGGATCGGCTACCCTCACCAGGTGGGCCTGAGCGGGAAAGTCGTCACTCCACGGGCCTACATCGCCGCCGGGATATCCGGGGCGATCCAGCACCTGGCCGGGATGCAGACCTCCGAATTCGTCGTGGCGGTCAACCGCGACCCCGAAGCCGGCATCTTCAGGGTCGCCGACATCGGGCTGGTCGGCGACCTCTTCGACATCCTGCCGCGCCTGACCGGCGCGATCGCGGCCCGGAAGGAGGCCCGTCCATGAACGAACCGTGCGGTTTCGGAACCGTTACGCCCAAGGTCGCCGAGGAACTGGCGCTTATCCTGGGACCGGGAGGCGTCTCCGTCGACGGCGAAAAGATCGCCGCCTATTCCCACGACGAGGTCGCCGAACGCTTCTGGGACCAGCCCTACCGGGCGGAGGCCCTGGTTTTCCCGGAATCGACCGAGCAGGTCGCGGCAATCCTGAGGCTGGCGAACGAGCGGCGAATACCCGTCACGCCCCGGGGAGCCGGGACGGGACTCTCGGGCGGCGCGGTGCCCGCCTTCGGCGGCATCCTGCTGTCCCTCGAACGGATGAACCGCATCCTCGAGGTGGACACCGACAACCTCTGCATGACCGTGGAACCGGGCGTCATCACGGCCGAGATCACCCGGGCCGCGAAAAAGGCCGGGCTGCTCTACGCCGGGGACCCCTGCAGCGGAGACGCGTCGTTCATCGGCGGCAACGTGGCGGAAAACGCGGGAGGAAACAAGGTCATCAAGTACGGCCCCACGGGGAGTTCCGTCATGGCCCTGGAAGTGGTCCTGGCGGACGGATCGGTGACGTGGTTCGGGGGCAAGCGGCGCAAGGACGTGACGGGCTACGACTTCGTCCACCTCATGGTGGGTTCGGAAGGGACCCTGGGAGTCATCACGAAGATCGTTCTGAAACTGCTTCCGCTCCCGGCTTTCGGGGTGGACCTCCTGATCCCCTTCCCCACGGTTGAATCCGCGATCCGCTTCGTCCCGCGGATCGCCCTCGAAGGGAAAGTCACCCCGGCCGCCATCGAGCTGGTGGATCACCATTCCCTTTCCCAGGCCGAGAAGTTCCTCAACACGCGCCTGCCTTTCGACCAGGCCGCGGCCCACCTCATCGTCCAGCTGGAGGGAAACGACCGCGAGGTCGTGGCCGACGAGACGGAGCGGGTAGGGAAACTGGCCTTGGACAAGGGGGCCCTGGAGGTTTTCGTCGCGGACAACCGCTCCAGCCGGGACAAGCTGTGGAAAGCCCGCAAGTCCGTGGCCGAGGCCATCATGGCGTATTACCAGAATTATGCCAAGGAAGACCTCGTGGTCCCCACCGACCAGGTTCCGGAGCTGCTTTTCGCGGTCGACGACCTGTGCCGCAAGTGGAAGATGGAAGCCGCCAACTACGGCCACGTGGGCGACGGAAACATCCACGTGAACCTTCTGATGGCAGCCGACCGCCCCCACTGGCACGAAGACATGGAGCAGGCCCGGCAGGAACTCTACGCGGCGGTCAAACGCCTCGGCGGAACGCTTTCAGGCGAGCACGGGATCGGGCTGAAGCGGAAGTCCTACCTGCCGCAGTTCCTGGACTCGGCGCAGCTCGACCTGATGAGACGCGTGAAGCTGGCCTTCGACCCCAACGGCATCATGAACCCCGGAAAGCTCGTGTTCTGGGGCAGCGAGGAAGGGGGAAAAGGGGAATGACACCGAGAATCGGAATCACCTGCGGCTTCGCAGGGGAAAGGGACCCTCTGGCGCTCGACCGGGATTACCTCGATGCCGTCGCCCGGGCGGGCGGGGCACCGCTCGTCGTTCCGCCGGAAGTATCGGGAGACGCCCTTGCCGAAATCCTGGAAGCCCTGGACGGCCTCCTGCTTTCCGGAGGCCCGGACGTGGACCCGCTGCATTTCGGCGAGGAACCCCTGCCGGGCATGGGCCGCATCGACCCCGCGCGGGACGAGGCCGAACTCTTCCTCGCCCGCCTGGGGCTGGAAAGGGGAATGCCCATCCTGGGGATCTGCCGCGGAGCCCAGGTCCTGAACATCGCGGCCGGCGGAGATATTTTCCAGGATCTTCCCTCCCAGGTGGAGGGCCTCCTGAAACACATCCAGCAGCCCACCCCGATGTCCCACCCGACCCACGGGATCCGCATCGAGCCGGGCAGCCTCCTCGCCCTGGTCACCGGCAGGGAATCCCTGCGGGTCAACACGTGGCATCACCAGGCCGTCAGGAGGACGGCGCCGGGATTTGCCGTTTCAGCGACCGCGCCCGACGGAGTGGTCGAGGCCATCGAAAAACCGGGCGCCGCCTTCACTCTGGGCCTGCAGTTCCACCCGGAAAGCATGGCAAGAGGAGGGTCGACCGAAGCCTCCCTCCTCTTCGAAGCGTTCGTCAGGGCCTGCGCGAAGAGAGCGCGGAACTAGGACAGGGCGGCCTCCAGGGCCGTGAGGCGGCAGGCGTCCCCATCCACCTCGACCCGTATGCCCAGGGGCAGGGTGAGGTTCAGTTTCCCGTGGCCGCAGTGCAGGCCCCGGATGACCGGGATCCCCAGGCCAGGAAGGTGGTCCTCGAAGACCTCGTCGAGCGTCAGGCTGTCCTCGGGACCGGGCGAAACGGCCTCCGCGTTGATGAAGTCCCCGATGACGACGGCGGAAGCGGCGGCAAGCTTGCCCGCGTTTCTCAGGTGGGTGATCATGCGGTCCACGCTGTAGGGCTGTTCGTTGATGTCCTCGATGAAAAGGACCTTGCCCCTCGTGTCGAGCTCGTAGGGGGTTCCCATCGTCGAGCAGATCAGCGCAAGGTTTCCCCCGACGATCTCTCCTTCCGCCCGGCCCCCCGCCAGCGAAGCGAGGCCGGAGGAAGCGTCCGCCAGGATCCCCAGCGGTTCCGTCGTCGTCATGGCTTTCAGGAAGCTTTCCCTCGTGAGGCCCTTCTCCCCCTTCGAGGAGAACTCGACCGTCGCCATCGGGCCGTGGAAGGTCACGAAGTTCCCGCGCTGGCCGAAGACGGTGTGGAACACGGTGATGTCGCTGTACCCCACGAACGGCTTCGGGTTCGCCGCCACGAGGTCCATGTCCAGGAACGGGAGGAGACGGCCCGATCCGTTCCCTCCCCTGAGGCACATGATGCCCCTGATCGAAGGGTCGGAAAAGGCCCAGTGCAGGTCTGCCAGGCGAGCCTCGTCAGGACCCGCCATGAACCCCCGTTTCAGGAAGCAGGTCTTCCCGAAAACCGGCTCGAACCCGAGCGCGGCCAGGGATTCCGCCCCTTTTTTCACCTTGTTTTCCGGCGCGGCGCTCCCCGGCGCCACGATGGCGATACGGTCGCCCGGCCGCAAGGCTTTCGGCTTGTTCCTCATGGTCTTGACCCCTTTCCCAGGAAATTCAGCGCCACACCGGCAAGCATGGCGGTTCCGACGGGGAGGGCGTCCTCGTCGAGATCGAAACGGCTCGAGTGGGCAGGATTCACGATCCCTTTTCCCGGGTTGCCGACCCCGAGGTTGAAAAAGGCCGCTGGACGCTCTGCTGCAAAGTAGGCGAAATCTTCCACGCCCATGCTCGGCCTTTCGGCGCGGCGGACCTTTTCCTTTCCCAATAATACCTCGCCTGTTTCGCGCACCAGGGTCGCCATGGACGGGTCGTTTTCCAGGCAGGGATAGCCCTCGCGGAAACGGATCTCCGCACGGCCTCCAAGGGCAGCGGCCGTCCCCTCGACGGTCGTTCGTATCTTTTCGCGGGCAAGGATCCGGGTTCCCGGCGAAAGCGTGCGGAGAATCCCCTCCATCTCCACCGATTCCGCCACGACGTTTCGCGCAAAACCTCCCCGGATCGTCCCAACGGTGACGACAGCGGACTCCAGGGGATCGACACACCGCGAAACGACCGTCTGCAACGCGCAGAGCACCTGGGCCGAAACCGCCACGGCGTCCACTCCTTCGTGCGGGTAGGCCCCGTGGCACCCGCACCCCCTGATCTTCAGGTCGAACATGTCGGAAGCCGCATGAACCACGCCTTCCGAAACCGAAACCTCGCCGCAGGGAAGCCCGACCGCGACGTGGAGTCCGAAGACCGCTTCCACACGTGGATCCTCCAGGACCCCTTCCCGGATCATGGGCAGGGCTCCACCCGTTGTCTCCTCGGCGGGCTGGAAGAGGAAAACCACGCTGCCCTTGAACTCGCAGCTCCTTCGCGCAAGAAGCATGGCCGCCCCGAGGAGCATCGCCGTGTGAGCATCATGGCCGCAGGCATGCATGAGACCGGGGACCTCCGAGGCATAAGGGGCCCCCGATTCCTCCTGCAGCTGGAGGGCATCCATGTCGGCCCTCAGGGCTACCGCCGGTCCCGGGAGATTCCCCTCGAGCCGGGCTGCGACCCCCGTTCGGGCGACCCTCCAGGAAGGAATCCCGCAGGAGGCGAGCGTCCGCTCGACCAGGGCGGCGGTTTCGAATTCCGCGAACCCGCCTTCGGGACGGCGGTGGATCGTTCTCCTCAACCCGGACAGCAACTCATGGAGCCGGGCAGCCTCCCCGAGGAGACCGGCCGGGATTCCCCCGCTCATGACAGAGGGAAATGGCAGGCCCAGCTCCGCCCGCCCTCGAACACGGAAGGGGGATCGGCCTCGGCGCAAAGCTCCCTGGCGTAGGGACAGCGGGTCCTGAAGCGGCAACCGGTAGGCAGGTTCATGGGACTGGGAATTTCGCCTTCCAGCAGGAGCTTTTCCCGGTCGCGGCTCCTGGGATCCGGGACCGGCACGGCCGACACCAGGAACCGGGTGTAGGGATGGCGCGGGGACCGGAATAGTTCTTCCGTCGATCCCATCTCGACCATCTTCCCGAGGAACATGACCCCCACGCGCGGGGCAAAGTGCCGGACCACCGACAGGTCGTGGGTGATGAACAGGTAGGTAAGGCTGAACGTCGACTGGAGGTCCGCCAGGAGGTTCAGCACCTGGGCCTGGATGGACACGTCGAGGGCCGACAGGGGCTCGTCGCAGACGATGAACTCGGGGTTCAGGGCCAGGGCACGGGCGATGCCGATCCTCTGGCGCTGGCCGCCGGAAAATTCGTGAGGGTAGCGGCGGATGCAGTCCGCACGGAGGCCCACGACCTTCATCAGGTCCAGGACCCGGGCCTCCCGTTCCCTGGCGGTCCCCTTTTCGTGCGTGAGCAGCGGCTCCGCGATGATGTCGCCGACACGCATGCGGGGATCCAGGGAGGCGTAGGGATCCTGGAAGACGATCTGCATCCGGGTCCTCATGCGCCTGAGCGGTTCAGGCTTCAGGGAGGTCAAATCCACGCCCCCCAGTTCTACGGAACCCGAGGTCGGCTCCACCAGGCGCAAAATCGTCCGTCCCAGGGTGCTCTTGCCGCAGCCGGACTCGCCGACCAGGGCAAAGGTCTCCCGGTGGGCGATGTCGAAGGTGACGTCGTCCACCGCCTTGACGACCCGGTCTTCCGTCCCGAACATCCCGGATTTCACCGGGAAATACTTCTTCAGGTTCCTGACCGAAAGCAGAGGCCCGGTCATGACTGCACCACCGCCTTGTCCTCGAAGTTCCAGCAACGGGCCGTGTGCCCGTCCCCCAGGTCGAACAGCGGCGGGGACTGTTCACGGCAGACGGGCCGGGCCATGCGGCACCTCGGGTGGAACCGGCAGCCCGTCGGGAGATTCAGGAGGTTCGGCACCATCCCGGGAATGGTCGTAAGGCGCCCGTCCGCGCCCCGGGATGCCGCTGTCCCGGGTATGGATCCCATGAGCCCCCGCGTGTAGGGATGGCTCGGGCGGTCAAAGAGCGAGTAGATGTCGGCCTCTTCCACGACAGTGCCCGCGTACATGACCGTCACGCGGTCGCAGAGCTCGGCCACGACTCCGAGGTCGTGGGTGATCAGGATGATGGCCGTGTCGAGTTTCGACCTCAGGTCGCGCATCAGGTCGAGGATCTGGGCCTGGATGGTCACATCGAGGGCGGTGGTGGGCTCGTCGGCGATCAGGAGCTTCGGTTCGCAGACGAGGGCCATGGCGATCATGACCCGCTGCCTGAGCCCTCCCGAAAGCTGGTGGGGATAGCAGTCGTAGCGGGTTTCCGGCTCGGGGATTCCCACCAGGCGGAACATCTCCAGGGTCCGCTTCCGTGCCTCCTCCCGGGAGACCTTCCTGTGAAGCAGGATGGACTCGCTCACCTGGCGCCCCACCGTGAAAACCGGGTTCAGGGAGGTCATGGGCTCCTGAAAGATCATGGCGATCTCGTTGCCCCGGATTTCGCACATTGCGTCGTTGCCGAGTTTCGCCAGGTCGCGGTCCTCGAAAAGAATCCGGCCTTCCACGATTTTGCCCGGAGGGGCCACGAGCCCCATGATGGACAGGGAGGTGACGCTCTTGCCGCAGCCCGATTCACCCACGATGCCGTGAATCTCTCCGCGTCCGACGGCCAGGGACACCCGGCTTACGGCGGGAACGACCCCCTTCGAGGTGAAGAACGAGGTGCTCAGGCTTTCCAGCGAGATCAGCGGTTCGTTCGGTCTCATGTCGGTTTTCTCCTTGCGTCCTACTGCTTCATGTAGGGATCCAGGGCGTCCCGGAAACCGTCGCCCATGAAGTTGAAAGCCAGGACGGTCAACAAGATGAAGACGCCGGGGGCGATCGCCACCCAGGGGGCGGAAAACAGGAACTCCTTGCCGCTGGTGACGATGAGCCCCCAGCTGGGGGTGGGCGGCTGGGCTCCGACCCCGAGGAAGCTCAGGCTGGCTTCCGAGAGGATCGCGCCGGGGATGCCCAGAGTGAAGAGGACGATCAGGGCGGGGAGGCAGTTCGGCAGGATGTGCCGGACCATGATGACCCGGTTTTTCACGCCGACGGCCCGGGCCGCCTCCACGAATTCCTTCTCCTTCAGGGAAAGCACCTGGGACCGGACGACCCGGGCGGTGCCGGCCCACCCGACGGCCGCCAGGGCGATGAAGATGTTCACCAGCGTCGCCCCGAGCGTGTACATGACGACCATCGCCAGGAGAAGGGACGGGAAGGCGAGGACGATGTCGCAGAGGCGCATGATCACCATGTCCACCTTGCCGCCGTAAAAGCCTCCCGCGAGACCAAGGGTCGTCCCGATGGCCATGGAAAGAAGCGTCGGGACGATCCCGATCACGAGCGAGATCCGCGTGCCGTAGAGGATCCGCGTCAGGAGGTCCCGGCCGAACTGGTCCGTCCCGAGCCAGTGCGCCCATGAAGGGGCCTCGGTCATGACCTCCAGGTCGATGGCGTAGGGATCGTAGGGCGTCAGCCATGGGGCGAAAACCGCCATGAGGAAGAGCAGGAGAACGACCGCGGCTCCGGCCATGGCCAGGCGGTTTTTCCTGTAGGCCGTCACGACGTCCTTGAGGAAGGAGGAGGGGGGCGCCACGATCTCCTCTTCGGTGCAGGCCGCCGCGTCGCAGCAGGCGACGGGCAGGTCTCGTTCCTTCAGTTCATTCATGGTGTCGACCTCCCCTTCAGGCGGCCTTGATCCGCGGGTCAAGGAACGCGTAAAGGACGTCCGCGGCAAGGTTCCCAAGGATAACCAGGGTCGTCTCGAAGAGGACGGCTCCCTGAAGCAGCGGCATGTCCCGGGCCTGGATCGCGTTCACCGCGATCCGGCCGACCCCGGGGATGCCGAAGACGCTTTCCGTGATGACGGCCCCCGCGAGCAGGCCTGCGACCTGGATCGCCATGACGGTGACCACGGGCAGGAGCGAGTTCTTGAGGGCATGCCCGAAGATGACGGGCAGTTCATGAAGTCCCTTGGCCCGGGCCGTGCGGATATAGTCGTTCCGCATGACTTCAAGCAGGCTGGAGCGGGTCAGGCGTGCGATGATCCCCGCGCTGCTCCAGCCCAGGACGATGGCGGGCATGATCACGTACCGCCAGTCCTCGAAGCCCGCGACCGGGAGCCAGCGGAGCTTGACGGCAAAGAGGTATTGGAAGAGGAGCGCCGACCAGAATACCGGCATGGAAACCCCGAGGAGCGAGAACCCCATGAAGAGGTTGTCGGGAAGGGAGTATTTCTTCACGGCCGAGAGGATTCCCGCGGGGATCCCCACGATCCAGGCGAAGAGGGCGGCCCATAGGGCCAGGACCAGGGTGTTCGGGAACGCGCCAAGGATGAGCGAAGTCACGGGCCGGTTCAGCTTGTAGGATTCCCCGAGGTCCCCTTTCAGGGCGCCTCCGAGAAAACGGAAGTAGCGGACGATCGCCGGATCGTCCAGGTGCATCTGGGCCCTGACGCGGGCGACGACATCGACGCTGATGTGCTCCTTCATCATCAGGGCCACGGGATCGCCCGGCACGACGTTCAGGAGGAAGAAGATGATGACGGTGACGCCGAGAAGGATCGGGATGGAGATGAGCAGGCGTTTCAAAATGAACTTTTTCATCGGTCGAAGGCCTCCGGGGTGCAATCTTTCCCGAGAAGCCATCCGGGGGCCCTTTGGCCCCCGGATGGCTTCCGGGACTTTCCGCTATTCGACGCGGGTCTCGTAGACGGGGAAGTCGGACCAGCCGTTCCAGGGAACGACGAATTTCTTGACCTTGGGCTGGACCACGTAGATGTGCTTCAGGGAGAACATCGGCAGCCAGGCGGCCTGGTCGATGACGATCTTCTTCTCGAGTTCGGCGTATAGCTTGCCCCGCTTGGCGAAATCGGTCTCCGAGCGCCCCTTCTCGAGGGCCGCGAAAACCTCTGGGCTGTTGTTGTTGTAGGAGCGGGCCACTGTCCCCTTGGGACCGAAGAACGTGTAGAAGAAGTTGTCGGGATCGTTGAAGTCGGCCGACCACTTGTTCGTGTACATCGGGAGCTTGCCTTCCTTGCGGGTGGCGTAGAAGGCGGCTTCGTCCATCTGCTTGAGGGTCACGCGGAATCCGGCCTTGGCCACCATGGCCTGGATGATCTCGCTCATCTTCTGCCACTGGGACCCGGTGCTGGCCACGAGGGCGATCTCCATGTCGACGCCGTTGGGGTAACCGGCTTCGGCAAGCAGCTTCTTCGCCTTTTCGGGGTTGTACTCGATCTTCGCCTGGGCCGGGTTGTAGTGGATCAGGCCTTTCGGCATGACGCCGTTCTCGAGCTGACCGTGGTTGTAGAACATCTTCTGGAGGATCAGCTTGCGGTCGACGGCCATCTGGAAGGCCTGGCGGACCTTCACGTTGTCGAAGGGCTTGATCGCCTGGTTCATGCTGTAGTAGTAGAGACCGACGCGGGGACCCGATACGGTCTGCTTGCCCCACTTGGGATGGGAAGTGAAGTAGGGGATCTGGGACATCGCGAAGTCACAGTCGAAGAGGTCGATCTCGCCGGCCTCGAAGAGCATCCGCATCGTCTCGGGGTCCGTGACGATCTTCACCACGAACTTGTCGATCTGGGGACGCCCACGGAAGTAGTTCGGGTTGGCCACCATGGTGTGGTGGTCGTTGAGGGTCCATTCCTTCAGGATGAAGGGGCCCGTTCCGCAGGTCGCCTTGGCGGTGAGGCCGTACTTGTTGCCGAGGGGTTTCGTGAACTTCTCGTTCAGGATGGAGGCCTGCGGGCTGGCCATGATCGCCAGGAAGGGCACGAACGGCTTGGCCAGGGTGATCTGCACCGTGTACCGGTCGAGGGCCTTGAGCCCGGCCGTCGAGGCGGCCTTGCCCTCCATGCGTTCCTCGGCTCCCTTGACGAAGTCGAGGATGTCGGTGTTCAGGGCCTTGGTCTTCGGGTCGAGCATCCGGTCGAAGGTGTAAACGACGTCCTGGGCGGTGAACTCCTCGCCGTTGTGGAACTTGACGCCCTTGCGGAGGTGGAAGGTGTAAACCTTTCCGTCCTTGGAAACATCCCACTTCGTGGCCAGGCCCGGGACAAGGGCCGACTTGCCGGGAGCCGTGGTGACGCATTCGATGAGACGGTCATAGACGTTCATGGGGATCATGTAGCAGGACGTCGTCATCTGGCCGTCCGACGTCTGGGGTTCCTCGTTGTAAGCGATGGTGAAGACTTTTTCCGCTGCGAACGCCCCCGCGGCCAGCATACCCGCGAGAAGCACCGCCAGTGACAGGATCGCAAAAAGCCTGGACTTTCTCACGTGAATCCCTCCCCTTACCTTGCCAGAATCGGAACCCTTGCCAGGGTCCCGTAAAAAAGCCTCCGTCCAAGGGCTTCCAGGGCCGATTCCCTCCTGCCCCCCCTCCCCGCTTACCCGAGGATCTTCCTGAAAACCCGCATCGCGTTGCCGCCGAGGATGCCCCGGACATCGTCCTCTGGGTAGCCACGCTCGAGCAGGACCGCCGCGAAGGCCGGAACCGCCGCGTGACCCGCCACGACATCGTAGGTGGGCACACTGGAGCCCATGGTCAGGTAATCCCTGAACCCGTCGCAGAAATCAAAACCCAGGCAGACGTGGCGGCTCCCCACGAGCTTCGAGATGTGGTCCACGTGGTCCGCCAGGTCCTCCGGGCCGAGGCGCCTCTTGTCATGGTCAGGCTTCACGAAGGCGCTGCAGGCATTCATGCCGATCACGCCGCCGGTCTTCGCGATGGCCTCGATCTGCTCGTCGGTGAGGTTCCTCATCATGCCGGGCACCAGGGCGCGGCAGTTGGAATGGGACGCGACGAGAGGTCCCTTCGCGAGGGCGGCGACGTCCCAGAACCCCTCGTCGTTGAGGTGGCTGACGTCGATCCACATCCCGAGCCGCATCGCTTCCTCGACGACTTCCACTCCGAAGGGGGTCAGCCCTCCCTTCCTTCCCTCCCGTTTAGGGGAAAAATGGCATCCGTCGGAGGTGTAGTTCCGGCGGCTCCAGGCAAGGCCCACACCCCGGACACCCAGCTCGTAAAAGACACGAAGAAGGGACAGGTCGTTCCCCAGGGGCTCGACGCCCTCGAAGGACAGGAGGATCCCGACCTTCCCCGCGGAGGCGGCCGCTTCGAGCCCGGAAGCGGTGCGGCAGAGGGTCATCCTGTCGCCGAAGGCCTCCTGCTCCGCCAGGAGGCAAGAGACCTGGTCAAGGGCTTTCCTTAAAGCCATCTCGGGGAGAAAATAGCTGTGGAGGAAGAGTGAAGAGACGATCCCCTTCACCCCGCCGGCCTTGAACGGCTCCTCGTATTCGGGCCAGAGGCGGCTTTGCCCCCTGTCGAAACGGTCGCACAGGTCCATGCCGAGATCGTAATGGGTGTCGATGACGGTCGATTCGCGAACAAGCCTTTCCGCTGCCTGCAGGAATTCGGACAAAAGCGAGGTCTCCTTTCGGACCAAGCGGCATTCCGCTCATCATTGAGTAGCCCTTAGTCTACTCACGCCGCGTGCGGTTGTCAACGATTCAGCGGAAAAGAGAGTGATCATGATGAATGAAAATTCCAAATCCATGGGCGGATTGAAACATCTCCAGATCTTTACCGGGCTCAACCGCAGCATGGGAGCCATGCTGGTCATGGTCGTCCTGGTGGGCCTCGGCGAAAAGATGGCCGAACGATTCCTTCCCCTTTACCTGCTGGCCCTGGGGGCGGGGACCCAGTCCGTCGGCTTCTTGAACGCCATGGACAACCTCCTGGGCGCTCTCTACTCCTTCCCGGGCGGGTATTTCAGCGACCGCTGGGGGGCAAAGAGGGCCCTCATGGCCTTCACCATCCTCGCCATGGCCGGTTACATCATGGTCATCCTCGTGCCGGCCTGGTGGGCCGTCCTGGCCGGCGCGGTGCTCTTCATCAGCTGGACGGCGGTTTCGCTGCCCGGCATCATGAGCCTGGTCAGCACCTCCGTCCAAAAAGACAGGCGCGTCATGGGCGTGACCCTCCACTCCCTGGTCAGGCGAATCCCCATGGCCCTTGGGCCGATATTGGGCGGAATCCTCATCGGCCGGTACGGCACGGTCCAGGGAGTGCGGTTCGCCTTTGCCGCGGCGCTGGCGATGGGAGGAGTCTCCCTTTGGATCCAGTGGAGGTTCATCGCCGACATCCGGGAACGCCAGGCCAGGCCGCTCCGGCTCCAGGAGTCCTGGAAGGCCTTTCCCACGGGCCTGCGGTCGCTCCTGGCCTCGGATATCCTGATCCGCTTCGCCGAACAGATTCCCTACGCGTTCGTCGTCGTCTGGGCCGTCCGGGAAAAGGGGCTGACCGCGGCCCAGTTCGGCACCCTGACCGCCGTCGAGATGGTCACGGCGATGCTCGTCTACATTCCCGTCGCCGCCATGGCGGACCGTTACGGGAAAAAGCCGTTCGTCCTCATGACCTTCTGCTTTTTCACCGCCTTCCCCCTGGCGTTGCTCTTCTGCCGGTCGTTTCCCTCCTTCGTCCTCGCCTTCGTCCTGAGGGGCCTGAAAGAGTTCGGCGAACCCACCCGCAAGGCCCTCATCATGGACCTCGCCCCGGAAGGGGCTAAAGCCTCCTCCTTCGGGACGTACTACCTGGTCCGCGACGTGGTCGTATCGGCGGCCGCCCTGTCCAGCGCCACGCTCTGGAACATCTCTCCCGCCGTGAACTTCCTGACCGCCTTCGGTTTCGGCCTGGCCGGAACCCTCCTCTTTGCCTTCTTCGGGAAAGACGTCCAGGCCCGAACTTGACGATCCGCCCCTTTCCGAAAAAAAAACCTGGGAGTATGATGACGGTATGGAGAACCTGCTCCTGCATGCATTGCCTTGCTGTGTCTTGAAAGCGCTGCCCGAGGAACCGGGCGCGTGCGGAGGAGTTCGGAATGCCCGCTAAGATCGTCCCAACCCGGGGAAACATGGTCCGCCTGGCCCGTTCGCTCGCCCTGGCCCGCAAGGGACACGACCTGCTGGAGCAGAAGCGCCAGGTTTTGATGATGGAGATGAACACGACGATCGCGGCCGCCCGTGACCTCCAGCGGGAGGTCGCGTCGGTTTTTGCGGAGGCTTACGAAGCCCTGCAGAGAGCTAACGTCTCCCTGGGAATCGACACCGTCGACGAGATCGCCCATGCCGTACCGGAAGAAAAGGGGTTCGTGATCCGCCTCCATTCCGTCATGGGCGTCGAGATTCCCGACGTCGACCCCATCGAGCCGAGGACCGCCCCGGCTTTTTCGTTCTGGGAGACGTCGGGCAGCATGGACGTGGCCTACCTCGCCTTCAGGAAAGTCCTGGCGATCCTGGCCCGGTGCGCCGAGGTGGAGAACGCCGTCTACAGGCTGGCCGTCCAGATACGCCGGACCCACCGCCGGGTCAACGCCCTCGAGAAGGTCGTGATCCCTTCCTCCCTCTCGTCGATCGCCTCGATCTCGTCTGTCCTCGAGGAGGGGGAGAGGGAGGACTTCGTCCGCATGAAAACGGCAAAGAAGAACCAGGCAGAAGGGGGGGAGTGAGCCTTGTCATCCTTGCAGGAAGCGCTGGCCGTCCTTCTCGGAGCGGAGAGCGAAGGGGTCCGGGAGGTCCAGGAAGCCCGGGCGGAAGCGGAAGAAATGGTGAAGAAAGCCTCCGAGAGAATGGCCCGCGAACAGGAGAAGCGGCTGGAAGGCGCGCGCTCGAAGGCCAGGGACCTGCTCGACAACGCCCGCGTCGCCGCCGACGAGGAAGCCCGGCAGATCTCAGAGCTCGGCAGGGAGGAACGCGAGAGGATGGAAAGGCGCTTCAGGGAAGTGGCCCCCGGCACCGTCAAGGCGGTCGCCAGGGAGAACGTCGAAAGACTCCTGCGGAGGGGAGGACCCGCCGCTTGACGGCTTTCTTCTCGCTGGGCGAAAGGACGGCCGTGGGGACCAAATCCCACGTGCTCTATTCCCGTCTCCTTAAGGATCCCGAGATGTGGGCCCTGCTCCAGTGCGACGACGTCCCGGAGATCGCCGCGCATCTTTCGCGCACGGAAGGTTACGGGGAGGCCCTGTCCACGCTCGTCCCCAAGGAGACCACCCGGGTCCAGCTGGAGGACCGCCTCAAGCTCATCCCGGCTCGTCGGGCGGGAAATTTCCTGCCCTACCTGACGGGCCGCCGCCGGAGGCTCCTTTCCGCGTGGATCGGCAGGTCCGAAGCCTCCGCCCTGAAGAAGGCGCTCCGCTTCGTGCTGACGAAACACGGGGACCGGGAAAGCATCCGGGCCCGCATCGGGGCTCTTCCCTTCCAGTCCCTGCCCTTCGACCTGCTTCTTTCGAGCCGCGACTTCAACGACTTTTCCGAAGCCCTCCGGGGGACGCCTTTCTTCGCTCCCCTGCAGGAACCCCTCAAGCGCCTGGCTTCGGGAGAAGGGAACCTTTTTGCGGCGGAGGCGGCCATAGACGGGACCGTGCTGGCGGGCCTCTATAACGCCGCGATCTCCCTCCCCGCCGGAGAGGGACGGTCTGTGCTGCGCATCCTCGGGGTCCAGATGGACTTCCAGAACCTGTCCTGGGTCTACCGTTCCCTCCGTTACTACGACCTGACCCCGGAGGAGAGGGTGGCGAGACTGCTCCCCTGCCGCTACCGGCTGGGGTCAGCGGCACTGCGGAGAATGGCCCGGGCGGAGGACCTCGAAACGTTCTGGGCGGCCCTGAAGGCCTCGCCGTACGGGCCTTCCTTCGAAGACAGCCCGCCGACCGAGGAGATGGCCATGGAACGAGACATGAGGCGGACGATCCGGAAGACCGCCATGGAGGTGTTCCGGCAGGGGATGCCGGACCTTTCCACCATGATGGCCGTCCTCACGCTCCTGGAGTCCGAGGTCCAGGACCTCATCACCCTGATCGAGGACGTCCGGTACGACTACGACCGGCGGCACGCGGCGCTGTTCCTGGCCCGGCCGCTCATCCCTGGAGGCGAAGTCCGATGGCAGTGGTGAAGATGCTGGCCCTGACGCTCATTGGGCCCAAGGAGGAGATGGAGGCCGTCGCCCGTCTCATGGTCCTCACGGGCGGCTTCCAGCCCATGCCGCTGGACCTCCTCCTGAGGGACCGCTCGACCCGGTCGAGGATCAGCACCGCCTCCGAAAACCCTTACGACGAACTGCTGGTGAAACTCGCCAACGTCTGGCAGGCCGCCGGTGAGAAGGCGCCCGACCCGGCCCCCGTGCCCATTACCCCGGAGTTCGGCCTGGAGAAAGCCCGGGCGGCGGTCGAGGAGACCGTCGGCCGCCTGGCCCTCTGGCACGCCCGCCGGGAAGCCCTGCTGGAGGAGAGCGAACAGCTGGAGGCTGCCCGAATCCTTAACGGGGCCTTGGAGGACCGGGGGATGAAGCTCGCCGACCTTGCGGACACGACGTACCTGGTCCCCCTTTTCGGCAAACTGACCGACGAGAACTACCGCCGGCTGGAGGAAGCCACGAAGGAAGCCCCCCTCCTGCTGGAACCGCTGCTCTCGGCCAAGGGCTCCACCTGGCTCCTCGGGCTCACGGCACCGGGATACCGGCAGGGGGCCCGGAAACTGCTGGACAGCCTCTATTTCAAGGAGTTCTCACTGCAGGAGATGGCCGCCTCCCTGGCGGGGAACCCTTCGGAAGAGCTCACCCGGAGGATCGCCAACCACGTGAAGGCCATCGAAGGCCTGAAGAAGGCCGCCGGGAACGTCCTGGGAGCCGACCGCGGGCGCATGGAACACCTTTACGCCTCGATCTACACGATGCAGCGGGTCTACGACCTCTGCCGCGGGCGGGGAGAGCTCAGCGGGCTTTACCTCCTGACGGGCTGGATCCCGGAGGACACCCTGGCCCGGACCCGGGGCGTCCTGGAGAAAGAAGCCCCGAAAACGGCGATCCACATCGAGGAGATCGGCGAGATGCCCTTCACGGGGATCCGGATTCCCACGCTCCTGCAAAACCTTCCCCTTGTCCGGGCTTTCCAGGACGTCGTCTCCCTCTACAGCCTCCCGGCGTACGGTGAGATGGACCCGTCCTTCTTCGTCGCCGTCAGTTTCTGCCTGTTTTTCGGCTTCATGTTCGGGGATGTGGGGCACGGGCTGGTCCTGGCCGTCGGCTCAGCCCTCCTGCAACGCCGGGGCATCCTTTCGAAATCCATGGGGACCGTCCTCAAGTCCGCGGGTGCCGCCTCGGTGATCTTCGGATTCCTGTACGGCAGCATCTTCGGCATCGAGGGGCTCATCCCCGCCCTGTGGATCTCGCCCATGGAGGACATGAATCGGCTATTGGCCGTCTCCATCGGCGTCGGGGTGACCATCATCACCCTCGGCATGGTGCTGAACATGATCGCCTGCTACCGGTCCAGGGACTTCGGGCGCATGCTCTTCGACGGGCGCGGCCTGGCGGGCGTCGTGCTCTACCTCTCGCTGGCGGGGGCAGGCTACGCCGCGATGACGGGCGCCAGGCTGCCTGGGCCCTCGTGGGCCGCCTGGGCCCTTCCCGCTGCCCTCCTGGCGGTGATCATCCTGCGGGACGTGCTTGCCCGCGTCCTCCTGAAGCAGCAGACCCACGGGGAAGAGGCCGGTGGACTATACGCGTTCGAGGTGCTTCACAACCTGATGAGCTTCCTGAGCAACACGGCATCCTTCGTCAGGCTTGCCGCCTTCGCCCTGAACCACGTGGGGCTGTCCCTGGCGGTCATGATGCTCTCCGACATGGTCCGGAACCTGCCGGGGGGAATCCTGTTCAAGGCCGTCCTGCTGGTGACGGGCAACGTCGTCATCGTCGGGCTGGAAGGGCTGATCGTCTTCATCCAGACCCTTCGCCTCGAGTACTACGAGTTTTTCAGCAAGTTCTACAGGGGCGGCGGGCGGGCCTTCCGGCCCGTGGCGTTCCGCGGGGCAAGGCCCCAGGTACGGCCCGGCTCATCTCGTCCCTGAGCTCACCCAAAGGGAGGATCCTTCTCATGCCTGGACTGTTTCTGCTGGTAACCGCTTCGCTTTCGTTAATGCTTCTCGGGACGCTGTTCAGGAACCGGCCGGCTTCCAGCCCCCGGAAAGCCCTGGCGGCAAGCCTCCTGGTTTCCTTGTCGACCCTTCTGGCCGGGAGCGTCCTTGCCCTGTCCGCCGGCACCGCAGCCGCGGCCGAGGCCGGGGCCGCGCTGGGAACAGGCGCCGGGATGGGCTTCCTCGGGGCCGCCATCGCCACCGGGCTGGCGTGCCTCGGGGCGGGCGTCGCGGTGGCCGTGGTCGGGGCCGCGGCGTTCGGCATCATCGGGGAAAAACCGGAGATGCTCGGGACGACCCTCATCTACCTGGGCCTCGCCGAGGGGATCGCGATCTACGGGGTCATCGTGGCCCTCCTGATCCTCGGGAAGATCTGAGAACCATGCGGGCCTTCCTCGTCAGCGACAACCTGGACAGCATCGTGGGCCTGCGCCTGGCCGGGATCGAGGGCAGGGTGGCCCGCGGTTCGGAGGAAGTCGAAAGCGCGATCCGGTCGGCCCTGGAGGACCCGGAACTGGGGATCCTTGTGCTGACCGAGAAAGTGGCGGCATGGGCCCCGGAAACCGTGCGGGGCCTCCGGGAGAGAGGGGAACTCCCCCTCGTGGTGGAGATCCCGGACCGCCACGGCACGAGCAGGCCGCAGGATTTCCTTACGGCCTACGTCAGGGATGCCATCGGGGTGAACCTGGGATGAGCGACGAGCGGAACGAAAAGTTGAACGGCCTCCGGGAACTGCTCCTCCTACAGGCCGAACAGGAACGGATGGGCCTCCTGGAGAAGGCCAGGCGGGAGGCGGAAAACCTCGCCAGGGAACAGGAAGAGCGTATCGCCCGGGAAGAGGAACTGATCCTCCGTGAAGCCGCGTCGAGGGCCGAGTCGATCCGGCGGCGGCAGGTCATGTCCGCGGAAAGGGAGAAGGCGGCGGACGCCCTCAGGCTCCAGAACCGCCTGATGACGGAAGCCGTGTCCATGCTCGAGGAGGAGTTCACCCGCCTGCGGGAGCGCGATGACTACGTCCGAATCCTGGCCGCCCTCGTGGCCGAGGCCGAGGCGGCCCTTCCCGGGAGCGGGGGCCTTCGATTCCGGCTTTCGGGCACCGACACCGCCCTCGGGGAAGCCGTGGAGCAGGCCTGCAGCGAGCTGATCCCGCACGTCGAGGCGATCTTCGACCCGGACCCCGCCCCCATCCTGGGAGGAGCCTGGGTTTCCACGAAAGACGGCCGCCGTTTCGTGGCGGCGGACTGGCGCAACAGGGCTTACGAGGCATCCGGCGACCTGGCCGGGCGCCTTCTGCCCATGCTCTAGGCGGGCCGCGGGGAGGCGAAGGGACCCTTGGAAAATCTCGGAACGATCATCAAGGTCAACGGCCCCGTCGTGAGGGCCAGGGGAATGCGGTCCTTCGGGATGCGCGAAATGGTCCGGGTGGGCGCCGCCGGCCTCTGGGGCGAGATCATCCGCATGGAGGGGGCGGAGGCCCTCATCCAGGTGTACGAGGACACGCAGGGGCTGCGCCTGGGCGAGCCCGTGAGCGGGACGGGCGAGGCCCTATCCGTCTCCCTGGGCCCCGGCCTGATCGGGAAGATCTTCGACGGGATCGGCCGTCCCCTCGGGGCGCTCCTCCAGCGGGAGGGGGCCATGCTGTCCAGGGGCATCCAGGTCCCGATGCTCGACCCGGACACGGCGTGGGAATTCCGGCCGGCCGCCGGGAAAGGGGACACCGTCACCGGGGGAGTCCTCCTGGGAACCGTCCGGGAGACCCCGCTCTTCGAGCACCGGATCCTTGTCCCGCCCGGCCTCGAGGGAGAGATCTCCGAGATCCGCCCGGAGGGACTCGTCAAGGGCGGCGAAACGGTGGCCGCGGTCCGCGACGCCGCGGGACGCGTGACTCAAGTCCCGCTGACCCAGCGGTGGCCCGTCAGGAAACCCCGCCCCTACCGCGAGAGGCTTTTGCCCACGGACCCTCTCGTCACGGGCCAAAGGGTCATCGACGGCCTGTTCCCCATCGCCAAGGGGGGCACCGCGGCGATCCCGGGGGGCTTCGGGACGGGCAAGACGGTGACCCAGCACCAGCTGGCCAAGTGGAGCGAGGCCCAGGTGGTCGTCTACATCGGCTGCGGGGAGAGGGGCAACGAGATGACCCAGGTCCTGGAGGAGTTCCCCGTCCTGGAGGACCCCAGGTCCGGGCGGCCCCTCATGGAGCGCACCATCCTGATCGCCAACACCTCCAACATGCCCGTGGCGGCCCGCGAAGCCTCCATCTACACCGGCATCACGATCGCCGAGTACTTCCGCGACATGGGCGTGGACGTGGCCCTCATGGCCGATTCCACTTCACGGTGGGCCGAGGCTCTCCGTGAGATCTCGGGGCGCCTGGAGGAGATCCCGGCCGAGGAAGGCTTCCCGGCCTACCTGCCGACACGCCTGGCGGAGTTCTACGAGAGGGCGGGGCGCATCGTCACCCTGGGCGGGAACGAGGGCAGCATCACGATCATCGGGGCCGTTTCGCCACCCGGGGGCGATTTCACGGAGCCCGTCACTCGGAACACGAAACGCTTCATCCGCTGTTTCTGGGCGCTCGACCGCAACCTGGCCAACGCCCGGCACTTCCCGGCCATCGGGTGGCTCGAATCGTACAGCGAGTACGCACGGGAAGTGGAAGACTGGTTCATGGCCCACGTGGACTCCCGGTGGGGGCAGATGAGGGACCGCGCCCGGGCCCTCCTGGCGGAGGACGAGAGGATCCAGCAGGTGATCCGGCTGGTGGGCGAGGACGTCCTCCCCGACGAACAGCGCCTCATCGCTTTCACCGCCTTCCTGATCAAGAACGGCTATCTCCAGCAGGGGGCCTTCGGCGAGGATTCCTTCTCGCCGCCGGCCAAGGGGTTCGCCATCCTTGAGCTGATGATGCACTTCCACGACAGGGCGCAGGAACTCGTCAAGCGGGGGGTGCCCCTCTCCCTCATCCGGGACGGCAGGCCCGTCCTGGCCCTCACTCACCTGAGGGAGAAGCCCATGGACGACAGGCGGTCCGGCCCGGCCGCCCTGAGGAAGGACCTGGACGCTTTCCTCGACAGGGTCGGGACGGAGCGGACCGCGACGAAAGGACGGGTGTAGCATGGCGGTTGCGGAATATATCGGCCTGGAGACGATCAACGGACCGTTCGTCCTGGTGAGCGGCGTGCAGGGCGCAGGATACGGCGAACTGGTGGAGGTCCTGGGTCCCGACGGCAGGCCCCGCAAGGGACGGGTCGTCGTGCTGGACGAACGGGCGACCCTGGTGCAGGTCTTCTCGGGCACCGGCGACCTGGTCCCGCAGACGGGCAGGGTCCGCTTCCTGGGCAGGGAGCTTTCCATGACCCTCTCTCCCGCCCTCCTGGGACGCACCTTCACCGGGCTCGGTGAACCGAGAGACGGATGCGGCCCGGTTTACGGCCCCTCGGCACGGAACGTGAACGGCCAGCCGATGAACCCGATGGCCCGCTCGTACCCGAGGGACTTCATCCACACCGGGATCTCGTCCATCGACGTCCTGACGACCCTCATCCGGGGGCAGAAACTGCCGATCTTTTCCGGTAACGGCCTTCCCCACAACGCCCTCGCCGTGCAGATCGCCACCCAGTCCCGCCTCCTGGGGGCGGAGAACTTTGCCGTCGTCTTCGCGGGCATCGGCATCAAGCACGACGACGCAGCCTTTTTCGCCAGGGAACTGGCCGAGAAGGGACGAACCGACAAGGTCGTGACCTTCCTCAACCTGGCCGACGACCCGGTGATCGAGAGGATCGCCACGCCACGCTTCGCCCTGACGGCGGCGGAATACCTGGCCTTCGAGATGGGGCTGCACGTCCTGGTCATCATGACCGACATGACGAACTACTGCGAGGCCTTGAGGGAACTGGGAGTGGCCCAGGGGGAGGTCCCGAGCCGCAAAGGTTACCCGGGATACCTGTACAGCGACCTCGCCTCGCTCTACGAGCGGGCGGGGGTGCTGCGCGACGGGAAGGGAAGCGTGACCCAGCTGCCGATCCTGACGATGCCCAACGACGACATCACCCACCCGATCCCGGACCTGACGGGCTTCATCACCGAGGGGCAGGTCGTCCTCTCGCGGGAACTGGACGCCAAGGGGATCTACCCGCCCATCGACGTCCTGGCAAGCCTCTCCCGCCTCATGAAGGACGGCATCGGGAAGGGCTTCACACGGGAAGACCATCCCAATTTGGCGAGCCAGCTTTTCGCCTCGGTCAGCCGGGTGCAGGACGTGCGGGCCCTTGCGAGCGTCGTGGGCTCCGACGAACTGGGCAAGCAGGACAAGGCCTCGCTGGACTTCGGGGACCGCTTCGAGGCAGCCTTCCTGAAGCAAGGCACAGACGAGGACCGGGACATCGGGGAGTCCCTCGACACGGGCTGGGAAATCCTGTCCGTCCTGCCGAAGGAGCAGCTGACGCGGGTCTCCGCAGAGGAGGCCAGGCGTCACATCAAGGGCTAGCCTTTACCGGGGAGATCCTCCATCCAGGCTTTCTTGAGCTCTCCCACCCTGACGGAACCCTTGAATGTGCGCGGAACGGGACCGAAGCGAAGCCTGTCGGGCCTTGCCCCCTTGGAAACCGCAGCCCGGGCTTCCCGGATGAAGGTGCGTTCAAGCTCGGGCCCTAGTTTAGCTGCTGCCGAAGTTTTCAGCTCGATGGTGACGCAGCAGCTATCCTCGTGCTCGCTTTCGAGGCGCAGCCCGACAACGGCCAGGTCGACATCCCCCGAAGAAAGGCCGTACCTCGCTTCAAGGAAGCGCCCCAGCTCGGCGCCCACTGCATCACAGGCCGTGTTGGCCCCTCCACGGATCAAAAGGGCGGAATCCCTTTCGACCCAGTAGAAGTTCCTATGCCCGTCCTGCGCGTCCCGAAGGTAAAACCCGATGTCCCGGAAACCGGTATACCAGCCGTCGTGGACGGCGGCGGGCGGACGGCCTTCATCCTGGACGGTTCCCTTCATGATATGGCCCCCCCGGCTGACCAGGTATCCGGGCTCCCCTTCTCCGCACTCGGCCATGAAGCCGGGCCCGGCCGGATCTATCCCCCGCACGATTTCCAGCTCCGTGTGGGGCGGGTGGGGGCGCCCGATGAAATAGCCCGGCTGGAAAGATGAGTTCCAACCCTGTTCGAAAGCCCGAAGGCGAGCCTCCTGGGATGTGCTTGCCGTGATCCCCGAAACCTGGAACGTACTTTCGGTAGACCCGAAGCGGACCATGGGAACACGCCCAGACCACTTCTGCAGGCGCTGGACGGTCGTCGGCCCGACCGGCGCGGAGCCGATCACGAACTCGAACCGGCCCATCGCCCTTTTCAACCGGTCTTCCGGGACCGGGAGACCTCCCGAAGCAGCCAGCTGATCCAGGAAGTCGAAATGCCGGGCCACCGTGAAGGCGAAATTCGCGCTGCCCTCCGGCGCCGATTCGGCCACCGCGGCAAGAACCTTCCAATAGGCCGTCCCGTAGCGGGAGAGCATCGTCACGCGCCCGGCCGCGTGGCGAAAAAAGCAGTCCGTGACGGCGCTCGAGTTCGTGTGGTGTAGAGGGTTGACGACCAGGGCCATTGCGGGCGAGCCCGGCTCCAGTCCAAGGAGTCCGCGGCCAAGGGCCGCGGCGTTGTTTTCGTAGTTGGCGTAGGAAAGGCAGACCCCCTTCGGGTTGCCCGTCGTTCCCGAGGTGAAGATGACGATCCGGTCGTCCGAAAGGCACACGTCCGGGCGGAATTCCCCTTCCGGCAGGGGCTCCTCCGATTCCAGGCCCTCCGTCTCGAACCGCGGGATCTCCGGGAAGCTTTTCTCCAGGGCCTCCCGCAGTTCCGGGCTGAAGGAACCGTCGTGGAGGATCAGCCGGCATCCGGTCACCCGAACCTTGTAGGACGCCTGTTCCGCGCTGTCGGCCTGCCAGTTGACGGTCACCGGAACCGCCCCGGTCATCACCGCGGCGAGCCTGAAGGCCAGGTCCTCGAAACGGTTTTCGCCAAATCCGCAGAGGAACCGGTGCCCCTTTCCGAGCCCGTATCGGCGGAGAACGGAAGCGGCCTTGCAGGCCAGGTCCCAGAACTCGCGGCGGGTCCAGGCCCGCAAGGAGGGGAGCCCGGATTTTTCCAGGCCGATGAAATCCAAAAACGGCCCATCGGCCTCGAGGAAGCCTTCGGCGTAAGGCGCCAGCGCTTCAGAGAACCGATTCATGCCAGCACCGCCAGGAGGATGCCCCCCGCCAGGACGGACCCGATCTGCCCCGACACGTTGGCGCTCACGGCGTGCATGAGGAGGAAATTCTGCGGGTCCTCCTTCTGCCCAAGCTTCTGGATGACCCGGGCCGACATGGGAAAGGCCGAGATGCCTGCGGCTCCCACCATGGGGTTCACCTTTTCGGTGCGGAACAGGTTCAGGAGCTTGGCCGACAGGACCCCCGCCCCCGTGTCCAGGACGAAGGCCACTAGGCCCATGGCGATGATGACCAGGGTCGTGGGCTGAAGGAACCGGTCCGCGGCAAGGGTGGTGGAAATGGCCAGGCCCAACAGCAGGGTGACGATGTTGGCCAGCTCGTTCTGGGCCCCCTTCGAGAGACGGTCGACGACGCCGCTCTCCCGGATGAGGTTGCCGAACATCAAAAATCCGATGAGGGCCACCGATGCGGGGGCAAAAAATCCCGCGATGACGGTGACGGCGATGGGGAAGCCGATCTTTAGCGCCTTCGAGACCTCCCGCTCGCTGTAGGCCATGGGGATCCGGCGTTCGGCCCTCGTGGTGAGGGCCTTGATGACGGGCGGCTGGATCAGCGGGACCAGCGCCATGTAGGAATAGGCCGCCACGGAGATCGGGCCCAGGAGGTGCGGCGCGAACTTCGACGCGACGTAGATGGACGTGGGGCCGTCCGCCGCGCCGATGATGCCGATGGAAGCCGCCTCCCGGACGTCGAAACCGAAAACGAGGGCCAGCCCCATCGTCAGGAAGATCCCGGCCTGGGCCGTGAGACCGAAGAGGAACATCAGGGGATTCAGGAAAAGGGGCGTGAAGTCGATCATGGCCCCCACCGCCAGGAAAATCAGCAAGGGAAAGAGCTCCGTGGCGATCCCCATGTTGAAGAGAAGGCTCAGGGCTCCCTCCTGCAGCTTGCCGTCGAACATGTGCGTCACCGCGGCCGAAAGCGGGATGTTCACCAGGATCGCCCCGAACCCCATGGGCAAGAGCAGGGCGGGTTCGTACTCCTTCGCGATGGCGAGGTAAAGCAGGATCCCGCCAACGCCCAGCATGATCACCTGCTTGATGGTCAAGGCGGCAAAACCTGCCAGAAAGGCATCCATCCTTGTTTCCTCCTTCGTTTTTTCGAGCTGGAAGCTGCTGGCCGTCCTTTTCGGACAAGAGAATATTATCCCACAGAACCCCTATCCGGACGATCCTTCCTTTCGCTTGACAGCCTTTCAATCGTGAACCTAGAATGAGACGTTTTCCAGATTTCACGAGGGGAGGGCATCGCATGATCCGCATGATCGCCTGCCGGTGAAGCCGGATCGATGGTGCGCGCGGCGCGCGCACGTCGGTGCGGTGCTCCCTTTCCCCCGTTTCCACCCTCTCCTGAGGATCCCCGCACCCCATCCGGCCTGAAAAAAGACAACCGCCTGCGGTTCGCTGCGGCATGCTCCCTGCCCGAAGTGCAAACACTCATAGGGAGGTGCTTCGACCTTGCTCAACCGTTTCCTGATGTCCCGCTTCGGCCCGACACTGACCGGAGCGGTCGTGGGGGTCCTCGCCCCCGTCCTCGTGTTCCTCGGCAATCCCGGGAACATGGGGGTCTGCGTCGCCTGCTTCGGCCGCGACATCGCCGGCGCGCTGGGACTTCACCGGGCCGCCGTCGTCCAGTACCTGAGGCCGGAGATCGCGGGCTTCATCCTCGGCAGCTTCGTCTCCGCGCTGGTCTACCGGGAGTACAGGCCGCGAGCCGGGTCGGCCCCCATCATCCGCTTCTTCCTGGGCGTTTTCGCCATGATCGGGGCCCTGATCTTCCTGGGCTGCCCATGGAGGGCCTATTTGCGCCTTTCCGGCGGCGACCTCAACGCCCTTTGGGGCATCGCGGGCCTGGCGGCAGGGGTCGGCATCGGCATCGCGTTTCTCTGGAACGGCTTCAACCTGGGAAGGAGCGCCCCCACCGCGAAGGCATCCGGGCTGGTCATGCCCGTTCTTTCGGTCCTCCTCCTCGTCCTGCTGCTGCTGGCCCCCCAGTTCGGCCGCGACGCGGCGGGCCTTCCCACAGGCCCGATCTTCTTCTCCAAGGAAGGGCCCGGCTCCATGCACGCCCCGGCCTTCATCGCCCTGGGCGTGGGACTCCTGATCGGGTGGATGGCCCAGCGCAGCCGCTTCTGCACGGTCGGGGCGCTGCGCGACCTGTTCATGCTGAAGGACCCGCACCTCTTCTACGGCATCATCGCCCTCGTCGTTGCCGCCGTCGGCACCAACGTCGTGCTGGGCCAGTTCAAGGCCGGCTTCACGGGACAACCCGTGGCCCACACGAACGCCCTCTGGAACTTCCTGGGCATGGTCCTGTCGGGGCTGGCCTTCACCCTGGCGGGCGGCTGCCCCGGACGCCAGCTCATCATGAGCGGCGAGGGGGACAACGATGCGGCCCTCTTCGTCATGGGCCTGATCGTCGGGGCCGCCGTGGCCCACAACTTCAGCTTCGCCAGCAGCGCCAAGGGCCCTGGGCCCTACGCATTGACGGCTTTTGCCGTCGGGATGATTTTCTGCCTGGCCGTAGGCTTTTTCAACCGCGGACGCGTTTCCGCCTAGGGAGGGATCCGGTCATGACTGGTAAGATACTCGTGGACGCACGGGGGCTTTCCTGCCCCCAGCCCGTCCTGGAAACGAAGGCCGCCCTGGAGTCCGCGGGGCAGGGAACGGTCGAAGTGCTGGTCGACACGGTCACCTCGAGGGAGAACGTGCTGCGGCTGGCAAGCCGCATGAACTGGAAGGGGACCTGGGAAGAAACCGGGCAGGGGGGCTTCAGGCTCACCCTGGAGAAGTAGCGTCTGCAAAGCAAGAACAACAGACCGGAAAAAAGCAGGAAAAGGAAGGAGGCGATCCTCCGTGAGAAGGCTGACGGAAATGGCCCGGACCAGCGGCTGAGCGGCCAAGATCGGTCCGGCGGACCTGGAAAGACTGCTTAAATCCTTGAAACCCGACCCCGGGGGGCGCCTCCTGACAGGCTGGGACCACGGGGAAGATGCCGCGATGTGGGCCATCGACGAAAAGCGCGTCGGGATCCTGACGCTGGACTTCATCACCCCCATCGTGGACGACCCGGAACTCTGGGGGCAAATCGCCGCAGCCAACTCCCTGAGCGACGTCTTCGCCATGGGAGGGAGGCCTTTGGTTGCCCTCAATATCGTGGGCTTCCCTGTCCACTGCGAACCCCTGGAGCTTTTGGAGTCCGTCCTCAAGGGCGGACAGTCGAAGGTGATCGAGGCGGGAGCCGTCCTGGCGGGCGGGCACAGCGTCGAGGACGAGGAACCGAAATACGGCCTAGCCGTTTTCGGGGAAGTCTCGCGAGACAGGATCTGGCGCGTGTCCGGAGCCCGCCCCGGAGACGTCCTGATCCTGACGAAACCTCTGGGGACCGGCCTCTGCACGACGGCGGTCAAGGCGGAAATGGCGGAAATGCTAAACACGAAACCGGTGTTCGATTCCATGGCCCGGCTCAACGATCTTCCACTGCACCTGGATGACCGCCTTCACCTCGCCGTGCATGCCTGCACCGACGTCACGGGGTTCGGCCTTGCGGGCCATTTGCTCGACATGCTTTCCGCGGGAAACGTGGATTGCTTCCTCGAACCGGGGGCCCTTCCCGCCTTCCCGGGAGTCATCGAGTTGGCCGACATGGGGTTGATCCCGGCCGGAACCTACCGGAACCGGGAGCTTTACTCCCCCAGGACCGAAGGCTTGGAAAAGCTGCCCCTGAAACTCCAGGACCTGCTGTTCGATCCCCAGACCTCCGGAGGACTGCTGCTGGCCGTCGACCCCGAACCGGCGCGCGCCTTGCTGGATCTCTGCCAAAGCGGATGCGCCCCGGAAAGCCGGGTGATCGGCCGATTCCGGGACGGCACGGGAAGAATCCGTTTCTGAAACCGGCCTTCCGAAAGGAGGAGCATATGGAACGTGAAAGCTCGCATTACCTGAACAACGCGGCCACCACGTGGCCGAAGCCGAAATGCGTGGCAGCGGCCATGGCGGCCTTCCTCGAGGGCCGGGGGGCCAACCTCGCCCGCGGTTCGGCTTCACAGCGGGACCTGGGAACCCTCGACATGGTGACGACCTGCCGCTTGAAAATCGCCGCCCTTTTCGGCGGTCCCGATGCCGACCCGAGAAACGTCACCTTCACGGCCAACGTGACCGAGGCGCTCAACGTCGTCCTGAAGGGCTTTCTCCGGCCAGGGATGCGGGCAGCCACGTCCTCGATGGAACACAACGCCGTCATGCGCCCCCTCCGGCGCCTGGAAAGCGATGGAGTGTCGATCACTGTCATGCCGTGCACGACGGAAGGCATCCTCGAACCCGAAACCCTGGCCGCGGAATTGGAAAAGGGGCTCGACCTCGTCGTGCTGAGCCATGCCAGCAACGTCTGCGGAACGGTGCAGGACCTGGACCGGCTTGCGCCGCTTTGCGATTCGGCAGGGGTCCCCCTCGTCCTGGACACGGCCCAGACGGCCGGGGTGCTCCCGATCGACGCGACGGGCTGGAAACTGGCCGCCTGCTGCTTCACGGGGCACAAGGCGCTCCTGGGACCCCAGGGAACCGGCGGTATCCTCTGGCGGGACGATTTCGCCAACTTCTGCCGTCCCTTAATTGAAGGAGGAACCGGGAGTTTTTCCCACGAAGAGGTCCAACCCGCGGTCCTGCCCGACAAGTTCGAGGCCGGGACACCGAACCTGCCTGGCCTGGCGGGTCTTTTGGCTTCGCTCGACTGGCTGGAGGAAACCGGGATGGAAACCGTTCGCCGGAGAGAGGACGAACTGGGGGAGAGGCTGCTCGCCGGTCTTCTTGGAATACCCTGGCTCACGATCTACGGGCGACGGACGATGGAAGGCCGCCTCCCGGTTTTTGCTTTCAACCTCGAAAACCTGGACAACGGGCGGGCAGCCCTGGAACTGGCCGACCGCTGGGGCATCGAGACCCGGCCCGGCCTGCACTGCTCCCCCGCCGCCCACAAGACCCTGGGATCTTTCCCGCAGGGAGCCTTGCGGATCTCCCCCGGTTTCTTCAACACCGAAGAGGAGATCGACCTCTGCCTGGAGGCCCTTTCCACGTTAATTCGCGAAACGCGCCGCTCCTGAACCGGCTGGGCCGGGGAACCCGTGGCCTTTGGCATTGACAGGGCCCGCCCCCCTGCTTAGGATGAAGCGGCTATCGGCAGGCTTTCGGCTGAAGCCGCTTTAGCGCACCCGCCCCGCCGAGGTGACAGAACCGAATGGCCGACGACCACGAAATAAAGGAACTTGCCGTCCTCTCCTACAGCCTTGCCAAGTGGCTCCTGCTTTCCACCCTCGCAGGCGCAGTGGTCGGGACCGCGGCCTCTTTTTTCCTCCTAAGCCTGGAATGGGGCATCGCTTTTATCCAAGCCCTCCCTTCCTGGCGGCTTGCCCTCCTGCCCCTCGGCCTTCTGGCCAGCGCCTCAATCGTCAGGTTACTGGCCCCGGACGCCTCCGGGCATGGGACCGAGAAGGTCATCGAGGCGATCCACCAGCACCAGGGGCGGATCGCCCTCCGGGTCGTCCCCGTCAAGCTTGTCGCGACAGTCATCACCCTCGCTGCCGGCGGATCCGCCGGTAAGGAAGGCCCCTGCGCGCAGATTGGCGCCGGGCTCATGTCCTCCATGGCCTCCCTTTTCCGATTCGAGGACCTTGATCGCAAAAAACTCGTCATCTGCGGCATCTCCGCGGGGTTTGCCGCGGTTTTCGGAACCCCCGTCGCGGGGGCGCTCTTCGGGGTGGAGGTCCTCTACGTCGGACAAATGCTCACCGATATCCTCCTGCCTTCCCTCGTGAGCGGCATCACGGCCCATCTTGTGTCCATGCGCTTCGGCGTCATCCATGCAACACAGCCGCAGTTCCTCATCCCCGGCACCTCGGGACACATGCTCGCCTGGACGGTCGCTGCCGGCGTCTTCTTCGGCCTGGTCTCGCTCGTGCACATCGAGACGCTCAAGTTCGGGGAACGCCTTTCCCGGAAATGGCCGCTGCCGTCCTGTTTAAAGCCTCTGGCCGGAGGCCTCGTCCTCCTGGCGGTGACCGCTGCGGCGGGAAACCGCTACCTTGGCCTCGGGACCGACACGATCAATGCGGCCCTGGCGGGGGAACCCCTACCCAGGGCCGCATTCTGGATCAAGTCGCTTTTGACCTCCGTCACCCTGAACTGCGGCGGGAGCGGCGGCATCGTCACCCCCACCTTCTTCGTCGGCGCCGCTTCCGGATCGCTTTTCGCCACCCTTTTCGGCCTGGACAGGGCCCTCTTTTCGGGTATCGGGCTGGTGGCGGTTCTGGCTGCAGCGGCCAACACCCCCATCGCCGCCATGATCATGGGCATCGAGCTCTTCGGGGCAAAGGCGGCGCCGCTGGCCGCCGTCAGCTGCGTGGTTGCCTTTCTCATCTCGGGGCACCGGAGTGTTTACCCCAGCCAGATCCTGGCCCATTCGAAATCGAAGGCCATACTCCTGGAAGGACCCGCCCGCATCGATTCGACCCGGTCAAAGCCTCGCCTATCCGGCCTCCTTCTCTCCAAGGCCTGGCGTTTTTTGCGGCCCCGCCTCCGGGCAGCGATCCGTGAAATCGACCGGGCCCTCTCCGGGCGTCGGGGCCTGAAACCCTGACATCTTCGTTTCATTTCAGTTTCAAGTGCTAAACGGCCTTGCCTTTAACCTCACGATACCCTAAAATGATGGTTGTAGCGATACCAGGCCGCGGGGGGAAAATCAATGCAGGAACCCGGATGCAGCCGGTTTTCGACGACAAGCCAACCGAAAGGAACGTCCGCTCTCGAGGCGGCAGGGAGTTCTTCTCCCTGCCGCCTTTTCCGTTTCAAGGGGAGGCGATGACAGTGGAAGCGAATCCGAGGGAAAGAGCACTGGCCATCGACATCGGGGACACGTACCTTTTCGCGATGATCTCGAACGCACCCCTGTCCCGCGCGGTCCTCGTGAAGAACCCTCTCGACCGTGCGGCGATCGACCGGGCCCGGCGGTCGATGCAGTCGGAGCCGGAAAAATTCCACTCCGAAGTCGGGCGCATCGCTGCGTGCGTGGACGCCACCTGCGACCTGGTCCTCAGGAAGTGCCTCGAATGGCAGGTCGGGTCCATCGCCGTCGGCACCCGGTCCATCCGGAACCCCTTCTCCATCCGCCCCAGGGCCCTTCGGGACAACCCCCTCCTGAACCTGAGCCTTCATCTCCTGGGAACCCTGCGCTTCCGCTGCGCCCTGGCAAGGATCGACGTTCACCTCGTGGACGAGACGAACACCAGCCGGATCGACGCTCTCGGGATGGAGCCAGTGGCGGGAAAGGGCGGGCATAGAAGGGAAAAAGGCTCGGGAAGGCTGACCCGTAAGGAATATTTCAGCACCACCGGAGCGGCGATCCACCGGGACATCAACGCCGCCATCAACATCGGCCGGCTGGTCTTCGGCGACTCCTTCGCGGAGCCCATCCTCAAGGGTCGGCAATGGGAACATCCGGACGTCGAATTCATCGAGGTCGGCAACCGTGGGAAAGAAGCTCCCCCCCCCGCCCTCCCGCCGTCCCTCACGCCGGAGGAGATCGACGACCGGGTGGCCGAACTGGCGCGCCTCGCCGTCGAAGAGCAGCGGGACGCCGCGCTGCGGGGACGCCTGGAAGAAAGCCTGGCCGGCCTCATCCACCCCGGCCGGGAACTCGACGAGGGCGAAACCGGCACCGAACTTTCGACGGAGGAGATCCCGGGGCTCAACGTGAAACGCCTGCGCCGGTACCTGAAACGCCGGCGCGACTTGGCGGAAAACGCGCGCCAGAGGGGGTTCGTGATCTCCGGAAGGGCGAAGAAAGTCCTGGTGGAGTGGGGCCTCGAGGAGGAGGAAGCCCTGCAGGCCGAGGGCGAAAGCCTGGCGCTGGAAGCCGAGAGGGGAGGGATCCGCACCCTGCTCTCAGCAGCCCTTTCCCTGCAATCCCGGAGCGAGGCGAGAGCCGTCCGGAGGAACGCCCTGGAAAAAATCCTGACGGACCAGGTGATCCCCGGGACCACCTATCGCCTCGATTCGCCGCCGGCCCGGGTCCGTTTCATCCGCGCCCGGCGGGACCAGTACGCCTTTCCCGACATCCTGGAGGTCCTCCCGCCCATGGCCCGGCCTTTACTCGTCGAAACGGTCGTGCGGACGAAGGTCCGCCTCAGCGGTTGACCTGCCAGACACCCAGGACGATGAGGGCCGCTCCGGAAACGACGGAAGCCGTCATCGGCTCACCCAGGCCAAGGACAGCCACGAGGGTCGCCGCTGCCGGGTTGAGGTACATGAGCACACCCGCCTGCGAGGCCGGGAGCGTTTTCAGCGCGTCATACCAGAAGACGTAGGCCAGCCCGGAGCAAAAAACCCCGAGAAAGGCCACTGCCGCCCACCCCGGGGAATCGAGGCGAAAAATCGGGTTCCAGTCCCCGCCTGCCAGGAAAAGGATCGTCGTCATGACCCAGCCGGAGACCATGACCTTGAGCATCATGGCGGCCGCGCTGTGTTTCTGCAGGAACCCCCTCGAAAGGACCGAGAAGACGGCCCAGTTGAGTGCGCTCAGGAACACCAGCAGGTCCCCGAATGACTGGGGGTTCCTGGCCAGCAGCCGTTCCATGTTTCCCCTGGAGATCACGAGAAGGACTCCGCAGGCCGCCAGGGCGAGGCCGGCCCATCGCCTCCGGCTCATCTTCTCGCCGAGGAAAAGGCGCCCGAGCAAGGCGATGAAGACAGGGATGCTGGAAATGATCCAGGCCGAGGTCGCCGCCTGGGCGGTTTTCAGACCGGTGCCCTGGATGAGGTGGTGGAAGGGGACGCCAAGGAACCCGAGGATGAGGACGAGCCCCCACTCTCGGACTGTCAGGGGGTCCTTCTCGCGGCGGAAAGCGGCGAAAATCCCGAGGACTCCGACACCCAGCCCGAACCGAAGCCAGACGAGGGACAAGGGAGAGAGGGTGCGCAGCGCGACCTTGATGGCCACGAAGGACGCCCCCCAGGAAACCGCGGCTGCGGCCCCCTTCGCAAGAGCTTTCGCTTGGCCCGTTTCCAAGGTTTCACCCCCCCGAAGAGCCATTATGGGGACATTGAACCGTCCAGGCAAGGGGAAGGTCCGTGTTAAACTAGGATCATGACCGAACCCGGGAAACCCTTCATCAACCCCGTCATCGCCCTTACCGTCGGCATTGCAGCCATCTCGACCGGAGCGATCTTCGCCCGGGCTGCCGATGCCCCGTCCCTCGTGATCGCTGCCTACCGGGTCGGGCTTGCGGCACTGATCCTGGCCCCCTTCGCCTGGTGGAAATGCAGCCGGGAGATCACGGGGCTCTCGCGCTCAGACTGGAAACTCGTCCTGGGTGCGGGTTTCCTCCTGGCGGTGCATTTCGCCACCTGGATCGCCTCGCTCGGCTACACTTCCGTCGCCAGCAGCGTCGTCTTCGTTGAGACCATTCCCCTCTGGGTGGGGACCCTGACCCCGTTCGTGACCGGCGAGCGCCCGGGAAAGGCAACGCTCGCCGGAATCGGGCTGAGTTTCGCGGGAGGAATCCTGATCGGTGCAGGCGATTTCGGCATCGGCAGCCGTGCCCTTTTCGGGGATGCGCTCGCCCTCGCCGGAGGTTTTTCCGGCGCCCTATACATCATGCTGGGGCGCAAGGTGCGCCCCAGGCTGTCGCTTCTTGCCTACATCACCACCTGCTATGGAACCGCCGGGGCCATCCTCTGGACCCTGGTTCTCGCCTCGAGAACCCCCTTCACGGGCTTCTCGGTCCCCACATGGTGGGCTTTCGCCGGAATGGCGCTTGTCCCGCAGATTCTCGGCCACTCGTCCTACAACTGGGCGCTCCGCTGGTTCTCGGCCAGCACGGTCGCCATCTGCCTCCTGGGCGAACCCATCGGCAGCACCCTGCTGGCCTGGATCTTCTTCGGGGAGACCCTGACGGCCTGGAAGGCGGCCGGAGGGGCGCTCATCCTCACCGGCATCGTCCTTGCGGCCCGGTCCGAAAAAGGCTAGAAAGGGTTCCTCGCGGGGTGATCTCCGTCCACGTAGGCCCTGTGGATGGCCAGCATGTCGGATAGAAGGGCCTGCCCCGTTTCGATTCGCCCGGCACCCGGCCCGACAATCGTGATGTCGCCCAGGTGGTCCGTCGTGTAGGTGATCGCGTTCATCGCCCCCATGACGCTGGCGAGAGGCCGCGAAAGGGGCACCGCGACCGGCGCCACCATTGCCCTTACCTTGCCCCTTTCCCGGTAGACCTCCGCGACGAGCTTGATCCGCTTGCCCCTTGACAGGGCAGTCTGGATGTTCTCAGGTGTCACCTCGGTGATCCCCGTCCGTTCGACATCCTCCAGCTCGAGCGTGGCATCCATGAAGAGGACGGCCATGATGCAGGCCTTCACCGCCGCGTCCCACCCTTCCACGTCGGAGGTCGGGTCCGCCTCGGCGTAACCGAGCCTCTGGGCTTCCGCCAGGGCGTCCTCGTAACTCTTCCCTTTTTCCATCTCGGTCAGGATGAAGTTGGTGGTTCCGTTGACGATGCCCTGGACGTGCCCGATATCGCATCCGGCCAGGGTTTCCCGGACCAGGTTGAGGGCAGGGGTCCCGCTCATGATCACGCCCTCGTAGCGGAACGCCACTCCGCTTCCCCTGGCAAGGGCCGTCAGTTCGGGGAGGGCCCGTACAAGCGGTCCCTTGTTCGACGTCACCACGTGCTTTTTCGCCTTCAGGGCCGTCCTGATATGCGTCAGTCCAGGCTCGCCGCGCTCCAGGCTGGTGGGCGTGGTTTCAACGAGGATGTCCGTGTGGGAACTCCTGATGGCCTCCAGGGGATCGATCGCCATGGCCCCCTCGCAGCCCCATAGGCCTCCTTCCTTTTCCATGGCCTCCAGCAGGCGGGCGGGATCGATTCCCCGGTCGTTCACCAGGCAGCCGCGCCGGGCTGTAACAACCGACGTGATCCGGTACTCAAAACCGTATTTCGCGGCAAGGCGTTCCCTCTTGTCGGCCAGGATGCGTGCCAATCCCTGGGCGACGTTTCCGAATCCCACAAGGGAAATGTTCCACATGCTCACTTCCCCTCCTTTTCTTCCAGGATTGCCCCCTCAAGCCCTTCGGTGATCCCCAGGCGCCTGAGGGTCGAGTCCCTGGGACGGCCCTTGTCGTCCCAACCCCTCAGCGAATAGTAGTCTTCCAGCATGCCTTCCAGGTCCCAGGGCGTCAGGGAAACGGCCGTTTTGCCCTGCGGAGGCATGGGCAGGGGATCCTTCAGGATTCTCGAGGGAAGGGTGTCCACCAGCCCGCCGGGTCCTGCATGCCTCAGGTTGTACTGCCTGGCGAGGTTCCAGATCCGTTCACCGACCTCCAGGTAGCCGGCCTCGTCCAGCTCGATCCCGGCCGCCGCCTTGAGCCCCTTCAGGGCGTCCGCCGTTTCCATGGGAAGAAAATCGCACACCACCAGGGAATAGGCCGAGGCCCGGTCATCCTGGAGGGCCTTCACGATCCGGGCCGTTCCTTCCGGGGAGAATCGCTCGACCGCCCCGTCGATCTCCGGCATGACCGTCCAGGCCCTTTGGTGGCACCCTCCGCGGTCCGCCGTGGCGTAGGCGAGAGCCATGCCCCAGCTCGACCGCGGGTCGTAACCCGGCAGCTCCATGCCTTTCGCGTGAACCGCCAGGTCCGCGGCCTCCCCGCCCAGGGCCGAAGCCGCCTTCATGGAGCCTTCCGCCAGGAGGTCGCCGATCCCCTGCCGACGGGCGATCGCCTCGAGAAGCCCGGCCTGCCCGGCGGCATTTCCGAAATCGGGAACGTTCTCCAGCAGGCCGCGGGAGGCGGCATCCATGGCAAACGCCACGACCCCGCCCGAGGAGATGACATCCATCCCCATATCGTTGCAGATGGCAATGGAGCGGGCCACGTCCGCCACGTCGGTCACGCCGCAGGAAGCCCCCAACAGGGCCAGGGCCTCGTATTCCACCTTCACGTCACGCCCGTCGACGGGCATGATCCTGCCGCAGACAATGGGACAGTTGAAGCAACCCGCATCCCGCTTCGCATGATAGCGTAGGTTCGCTCCGTTCAGGGCATGGGCATCTTCGAGGAACCCCTTGCCGAAATTGAAGCAGGGGAGGATTCCGGTCCGGTTCATCGGTTCCACCAGGGCCGCCGTGCCGAGAACCCGGAGGCTGTGGACACCCGGGCTCTTCATGACGCGGCCGGACAAGTCGTTCGAGAGAGCCCTCATGCCCGCTTCGTCAATCATGGGCACCGGCCTTGTCCCCTTCACCGCGACGGCTTTCAGGCTCTTGGAACCCATGACCGCCCCGGCTCCCCCGCGGCCGGCCATCCCCGCCCGCCAGGGATCAGCGTCCCGGTCGACGGCAATGGAGGCGAAGCGGACGAGATTCTCGCCCGCCGGGCCTATGGAAGCCACGTGGGCCTTCGGGTCGGTTTCACCCCGGATCCTGCCGACAGTTTCATCCACCCCCAGCCCCCAGAGGCTTTTCGCCTCCCGAAGCTCGGCTTTCCCGTCATCGATCCAGAGGTAAACGGGAACATCGGCCCGTCCCGTGAAGACAAGCCCGTCGAAACCGGCCCTTCTCAGGGTGTGGGCAAAGTGCCCTCCCGCATGGCTGTCAAGCCAGAGCCCCGTCAGGGGGGACCGGGTCGCGATCGTGAACCGGCCGGAGGTGGGGAAAGGGGTTCCCGTCAGGGGTCCCGTCAGGAAACAGAGCGGATTGCCCGGATCCAGCGGGTCGCAGGGCGCTGGGCTCAGTTCCTCCAGCAGGGCGATCCCCAGTCCCTTGCCCCCCAGGAAACGGCATGCGGCCGAGGAGGAAAGGAAGCGTTCCCGGATCCCTCCGGAGGACAAATCGACGAAAAGCAGCCTGCCGAACATGGGTCAGCACCTCCTGTCATGGGAATGATAGCATGCTAAAGCTCCATAAGTGAAGAAGCTGTTAGAATAGCCCCATGAAGGAAAAAGACCATTCGGGAGGCGATTGACGTGGAAGTTCGACCGGTAGCGATGACCTCGGGAGCCTTGCCGGGCGACCTCGTGGCCGTTGCGGTTTTCGAAGACGACTGGGGCGCCCTGGACAAGCTGGGAGACGTTTCCGCGGACCGGCTGAGGACCCTGGCCGGCAAGCGCGCCTATCGCGGAAAGGAAGGAGAGGTCCTGCTCCTGCCCCTTCCGGGGGAATCCACGCTGGCCATGGTGGGGCTCGGGAAAAAGGGCCCGCTCCAGCAGGAAACCGTCCGGCGGGCCGCCGGGGAAATCCTGCGGGCGGCCGGGCATGACCGGTCCGCCTGCGTTCTCTTCATGCTGCCCGAAAATCCCGGTTGGGCACTTTCGAAGGCTGCCGCAGAAGGCGCGATCCTCTCCAGCTACGCCTTCGACAAGTACCAGGGCCGCGGGAAGGACGAGCCCCCCCGTTTCGAGGTGGAGACGTTCCTGTTGGCCGATGGCGACGAAGCGGGGATGCATACCGGGGCGATCCTCGGAGAGGCCCAGAATTACGCCAGGGACCTCGCCAGCGAACCCGGGAACGTCATCAATCCCGAATCGCTGGCCGAAAACGCCCGGAAGATCGCGGAACAGGCGGGGCTGGAATGCACCATCTACGATGACGAGGCCATCCGCGCCATGGGCATGGAAGCCCTGTGGAGCGTCGGAAAGGGCTCGAAGAACAAGCCCAGGCTCATCCACCTGGCCTGGAAGCCGGGAAACACCGCCCGCGAAAGGGTCGTCCTGGTCGGCAAGGGACTGACCTTCGACAGCGGCGGCCTGAACATCAAGACCGGGGATTTCATGCGGACCATGAAGGGAGACAAGTCGGGGGCCTGTGCCGTGCTAGCCGCCATGAGCGCCGCCAGCGCACTGGAACTGCCGGTCGAGGTTCACGGCCTGATCGGGGCAGCCGAGAACATGCCGGGGGGGGATTCGTACCGCCCCGACGATATCCTGAGGGCGAAGAACGGCAAGACGATCGAGATCGACAACACGGACGCGGAAGGCCGCCTGACACTTGCGGACGTGCTCTGCTTCGCCTCGGACCTCGAACCCTCCGTCATCCTCGATATCGCCACCCTGACGGGATCCTGCCACATCGCCCTCGGGGACTATGCCGCCGGGCTCTTCTGCCCCGAGGAAGACCTCGTGACCGAGCTCATGGAGGCCTCCCGGGTCTCCGGCGAACGCCTCTGGCCGTTCCCGATGGACGACGAGCGGCTCAGGAAGAAACTGAAATCCGATGTCGCCGACCTGGTCAACTCCGGTAACCGCTACGGCGGAGCCATTTTTGCCGCCATGTTCCTGCAGGAGTTCGTGAAGCAGGGCATTCCCTGGGCGCACATCGACATGGCCGGCACCGACAACAGCAAGGAGGAGTACGGCTATGTCCCGAAGGGGTTCACGGGCTTCGGGACCCGAACCTTCCTTGAATTCCTGCTGAAGCGGGCCGGCAAGGCGGGCGCATGAACCCCGACGACTGGACTTTCGAAGGCCGCAAACCCTGGCCTGTTCCCAGGGAAGGGCAGGAGGAACCGCCCCGAAGGCCCTTCGGGCGATTTCCGCGCGGGGGACGCCTGCTCTGGATCCTGCTGCCCCTCTTCCTGGCCCTCGTGGCGTGGCCGGCCTTCGCCCGGCTTGCCACGGACTGGCTCTGGTTCGATTCCCTGGGCTTTTCGGCCGTTTTCCGGACGAGGATTCTAACCCGGGCGGCACTGACCCTCGGGTCCAGCCTTCTTCTGTTCGCCTTCCTTTCCCTCAACTGGGTCGCCGCCTGGCGGCGATCCAAGGATGAGCTGGCTGAAGCCTGGTCGATCCGGTGGAACCCCCGCTTCCTGCCCTGGGCGATCCTTGGCGCGGCGGCCTTTCTTTCCCTCGGCAACAGCATGGGATCCGGCGCCGCCTGGGAAACGGTCCTCGGCTTCTTCAAGGGGGGAGATTTCGGCCAGAAGGATGCGATCTTCGGCAGGGACATCGGGTTCTACGTCTTCACCCTGCCTTTCCTGACCCTGGCCAGGAGCTGGCTCCTGAACGCGCTTTTCCTGGCGCTGGCGGGAACAGCGGTCCTGTCCCTCCCTGGAAGGCTCGGCCGGTTCTTCGCGATGGACTTCAGCCTCCGGCCGCAGACCAAGAGACACCTGTTGAGCCTCGCTTCCGCTCTCGTCCTGGCCTGGTCGAGCGGATTCCTGCTGGACCGGTGGAACCTGCTCTACTCGCCGTCCGGGATCGTCTTCGGCCCCGGCTACACGGACATCCACGCGCTCCTGCCGGCGCTGACCGTCCTTTTCGTCCTCGGCGCCGCGGCGGCAGTCCTTGTCCTCACGGGAGCGGGGCGGTCGAGAAGGGCCCTCTGGTGGACCCTGGGGGGACTGGCCGCGGCCGTCTTCATCCTGAGGAGCCTCGTTCCCGGCCTGATGCAGTCTTACGTCGTCAAGCCGAACGAGTTCGAAAGGGAAAGAACCTACATCGGGCACCACATCGCGGCCACCCTTGACGCTTTCGGGCTGCAGGAGGTCACGGTACTGGACGTGACCCCGGAAAGCGAGGTCTTCCCCGCCGAGGTCGCGGCCAACTCGGACACGATCCGGAACATCCGGCTCTGGGACTACGGGCCTCTGCTTCGAACCTACAAGCAGCTCCAGGAGATCCGCTCCTACTACGACTTCACCGACGTCGACATCGACCGGTACCGGTTCGACGGCCAGATGCGGCAGGTCATGCTCTCCGCCAGGGAGCTGGACCCGGACCAGCTCCAGAACCGGACCTGGGTCAACACCCACCTGGAGTTCACCCACGGCTACGGCCTGGTCATGAACCCCGTGAACGAGGTGGGCCCATCGGGACTTCCAATCCTGTTCATCCGGGATCTCCCGCCGAAAGTGGATGTGCCCCTCGAAATCGACCGGCCCCAGATCTACTACGGCGAGAAGGCCAACACCTACGCGCTCGTGAAAACGGACGTGAAGGAATTCGACTACCCCATGGGGGAAGCGAACGCCAGGAGCACCTACGAGGGGCTTGGCGGGGTGGGGATCGGCAGCGCCTGGCGGAGACTGCTCTTCGCCACCCGCTTCGGGGACACGGAGATTTTCTTCACGGGTTCCCTCAGGCCCGAAAGCCGGATCCTTTACAACCGAAACATCAAGGACGCCCTGGCCCGTCTCGCGCCCTTCCTCCTCTACGACGCGGATCCCTACCTCGTCGTTCTGGGGGGGAGGCTCGTCTGGGTACAGGACGCCTACACCGCGACGGATCGGTACCCCTATTCCCGGCCGGTGTCCCTGAACGACCCGACCCTCTCGAACTTCCAGGGGGCGAACTACCTGCGCAACAGCGTGAAGGCGACAGTGGACGCCTATGACGGGACGATCACCTTCTACGCGATGGACAGTCGAGACCCGCTCATCTCCATGTGGCGTTCCGTTTTCCCCACCCTCTTCAAGCCCGCCTCCGCGATGCCCGCGGAACTTCGTGATCACCTGAGGTACCCGGAGGGGCTTTTCGAGATCCAGAGCGCCGTCTACCGGACCTACCACATGAAGGATCCCAACACCTTCTACAACAAGGAGGACGTCTGGACCATCACGCCGGAGGGAAGCCGCAAGCCGGTTTCGCCCAATTACACGATCCTGAGGCTCATGGGGGAGAAGCAGCCGGAATTCGCCCTGATCATCCCGTTCCTTCCCGTGGGACGCAACAACATGATCGCCTGGATGGCAGGCCGGAGCGACGGGGAACACTACGGCAAACTCGTGGTTTACAAGTTCCCCAAGCAGAGGCTCATCTTCGGGCCCGCCCAGATCGAGGCCCTCATCGACCAGAACCCGGAGATCTCGGCCCAGCTCTCGCTCTGGAGCCAGCGCGGATCAGAGGTCATCCGGGGAGACCTGCTCGTCGTCCCCGTCGGCAAGGGACTTCTCTACGTCCAGCCGCTCTACCTGAAAGCGGAGAGGGGCGATCTCCCCGAGCTGAAACGCATCATCCTTTCCACCGGGGGAAGGGTTGCCATGGCCGAAACCTTCGACGAGGCCCTGGCTCGCGTCATCGGGAAACCTGCGGGGAAACCGGCGGCAGTTCCCGCCGGGCCGGGCGCTCCGTCACCGGCTCCCTCTTCGCCCGCCGCGGGAGGAGAGGAATTGAAAAACCTGGCACGGGAAGCCCGGAAGGCCTACGAAGCCGCGGAATCCGCCCAGCGGGCAGGCGACTGGGCCCGCTACGGCGAGGAGCTCAGGAAACTCGAGTCCATCCTGAACCGGATGACCGGGAATCCCTCCCCCTGACAAGATAAGGGCTCCAGGAACCCTCTTTAGGGATTCGGGCCGACCCTCTCATCCGGGGGCCGGCTTTTTTATCGAGCCATCGGGAAAACGAGTCAACGCTATAATGGGTTTGGAGGAAAGCCGGTTCGAGAAACACATTCTGCATGGATAGGGGGACGGCAAATGGGAGGCTATTTCGGAACCGCGCTCATGGTGGACCTCACGGAACGGACCATGGAGGAGTCGCTCCTTCCCGGGGAGTGGTACCGGGACTATATCGGGGGAGAAGGCATCGGCGCCCGTCTCCTGCTCGACCTGGTGGACCCGGAAGCCGATCTTCTGGCGCCGGAACAACCCCTCATCTTCACGACAGGTTCGCTGACCGGAACTGCGGCACCAGCCAGCGGGAGATGCGCCGTGGTGTTCCGCTCCCCCCTGACGGGAACCCTGGGCGCATCGAACGCAGGGGGACACTTCGCACCGGCCCTGAAACGAGCGGGCTATGACGTCCTGGTCGTCACCGGTCAGTCCCAAAAACCGGTCGTCCTGGTCATCGACGACGACGGGGTGGATTTCCTCGAGGCCGAGGAAGCCTGGGGACAAGGCATCGGCAAAACCGAAGACTGGATTCGGTCCCAACTGGAAGGGACCGGTTGGCAGATGGCGTCCATCGGCCCCGCCGGGGAAAAAGGAGTACTTTTCTCAGCCATCATGACCGACCGCCACCGCGCCTTCGGCCGCGGTGGCGCCGGGGCCCTCATGGGCAGCAAGAACCTCAAGGCCATCGCGGTCCGCGGCACGGGGGAGCTGCCCGTTTCCGACCCCGACGGGCTGAAGGAGGCGGCCAAGGCCGCCAGGGAGGAACTCTTCAACGAAGCCTTCGTCCGGGACGAGATGAAACCTTACGGGACGCCTTCCTTCTATGACGCCATCTGCGGCCTCGGCATCCTGCCGACCCGCAACTGGCAGAGGGACACCTATCCTGAATCGCTTCCGGATATGGCCTACAAGACCTACCACGAAACCCTGGAAGTGAAACCTTACGCCTGTTTCGGCTGCCCCATCGCCTGCGGACGGCACACGAAGATCAAGGCCGGCAAATGGGCGGGCATGGAAGGCGGGGGACCCGAATACGAAGCCATGGCGGCTTTCGGGAGCAAGTGCGAGGTGAAGGACCTGAACGCCGTGGCCGCCGCCAACCACGTGGCCAACGACATGGGCCTGGACGTCATCTCCACCGGGCAGGTCATCGCCACAGCCATGGAGTGGGCCGAGAAGGGCATCCTGACGAAAGACCGGCTCGGCGGCCTCGACCTGGCTTTCGGTAACGGGGATGCCGTGGTGGAGGCGGTCCGGCTGATCGCGAACCGGCAAGGCATCGGCGACCTCCTGGCAGAGGGAAGCGCCAGGGCAGCCGAAAAGCTGGGCTCCGAGGCGGAAGGAGCCGTCATGGCCGTCAAGGGGATGGAAATGGCCGCAGACGGAGTCCGGGCAAGCAAAGGAGAAGCAGTTGTCCATGCGGTTTCCCCCCGCGGAGCGGATCACCTGCGCCCCTACGCCTCCACGGTCGACGCCTTCGGCTACCGGGAACCGGAACTGGGCATCGCCCCTGACGCGGCCATCTCGATCACCGAGGACGGGAACAAGGGGTGGGTCAAGGCCCTCATGGCCAACGCGATGATCCCGAACCTCCTGGGAACGTGCCTCTTCACCAACATCACCCTGGCGATCAAGCCCTCGACCTGGGCCAACCTCCACTCCAGGGCCCTGGGCAGGGAGACGGACAAGGACGAACTGCTGCTGGCCGCCGAACGGGTGATCAACCTCGAGCGCATGATCAACGCCACCTTCGGCTTTGACGGAAGCGACGATACCTTGCCGGAGCGGTTCCTGAAGGAGCCCGGCGTCGACGGTCCCGGAACCGGCCAGGTCGTGGACCTGAAGCCCGCCCTCGGGAGCTTCTACGAAGCGATGGGATGGGAACCGGAGGAAGGCTTGCCCTCCGTGGAAACCCTGACCCGGCTGGGGCTGGACTGGATGCTCTACGGCTGCGACTGATCCTTGGCGGAAACGGCAGGGGGACGGGCCTTTCGGCCCCTCCCCCTGCCGTTTCGTCATTCGCCTTTCAGGCCAGTTCCTGCAGGATCCGGCTGCGGGCAGCCTGGTCGTCGTCCAGGTATGCGTTGATCTCTGAAGTGAGGCTATAGAGCAGGAACAGCCAGTAGATGCCGAGCGTGAGCACCATCAAGACCAGGGACAGGAAAAGGTTCCTGTGGCGGATACGGCTCGGCGGCAGGCAGGGCCCCTCGCCCAGCACGTGGGCGTAGAGCTTCTGTCTCAGGTCCTGGACCGCATCGGTGAGCTTGAATACCGCGTTCAGGTAGAGGGCGATGAAGACGAAGGCCACGAAGCCCAGCAGCTTACCTGCACCGCCCGGCAGGAAGAAACCCGCCAGGTGGAGAAGGACATACCCCCAGAAAAGGACCATGGAAACCCCCATTCCCGACAGCCGCTCCAAGCCTCCCTGGAAGTTGACCCTTTCCGTCTCGTCCCCCGCTCGGGCGACGAGGTGCTGCAGCAGCAGCCTAAGGTTGGCCAGGTTCGCGTTGAGCGCCCCCGCCCATTGGTAGACCACGACCAGCTGCATGATCGTCCCGATCACCCCCAGGAACAGCGAGATGACCAGTATGCCCCCTCCCCCGACGGCCCCCAGGGGGCTAGCGGCCATCATGGCTCCCATGAACCCGATAAACCCTATCGCCGTTCCGAGAATCCCCACGATGCTGAGGACCACCGAGGCGATGGCCATGTTCGAGCTGACCCGCTTTTCAACCGACAGGTCCAGCATCGCCCCCCTACGCCTCCGTCAGGAAACCTGCCCGCTCCTGCGCTTTCCGGACCAGGGCCTCACGGGAAACGACCACGCGCTCGTGGCGGCCGTGGCAAACCTCCCCGAGCCCATCCCAGCCCACGAAGGCAAAGTGCAGGTGGTTCCCGTCGATCCCGGTCAGGACGATCCGGTAATGGACGTGAACGCCCAGGAGGGACGGCGCCGTGTGCGTGATCTCGACCTTCTGCCCGACCGAGATCGTTCCCTCCGGCAGAAACCGGTCGACCATGTCGATCGCCATCCGGATCATCGTGTTCGCGCAGGCCGAAGTGGACAAGAACTCGTTCAGGTTCGGGGAAAAGTTGCCCACCGTGTCGGAAGCTTCAACCGTCTTGGAAGTTTCTTCCGTCGTTCCGATTGCAAATGCGTCTTTAAGGTCAAACATGCCCCACACCCCTTTCCCCGGATCTCCGGGAAGTCCCGGGATCTTCCAGCTGCGAGGCCCCGCGGGCCCCGACTACCCTTTTCTGTTTTGCTCTATCATAGCAGAAGAGATGTTCGGGGTCCTCACGGCAACGTATAATGAAACAAAAGCTCCCGGAGGGAGGAGAGTTGATTGCCCGGACACCGGCTCAAGCTCTTCATGGAGCGCCCACAGTCCGCCGTTTGCTGAGGGGGCTTCAGCTACGGGAAGGAAGAAATGGAATCCTTCCCCATGCGGGCGGACCGTGAGTCCGCCGCCGGACTACTCGTCAGGGTGCGCGAAACGTTCGGGGACCGGGTGGAGATCGACATCCTGGACCCGAGGTGTTCTTTCTGGATTTTCGACCTGGTCCGCTTCCGCGTGAAGAGCACGGAGGCGGCCTGGATCCTGGACGGCGAGCTGCTCTTCCGGGGAATTCCCGAGTGGGAAAACCTGGAAAAAGCCATCAGGGCAAGGGTGGAAAAGACATGAGAACATGGCGTGAAAGAGCCCGTCACATGATCGACAGCCAAATCCGCGCAAGGGGCATCCTGGACCCGCGGGTCCTGTCCGCCATGGAGAGAGTCCCGCGCACGGAATTCGTCCCGGAAGAGCTTTCGGCCCTCGCGGACTTCGACGGGCCGCTTCCCATCGGCCAGGGACAGACGGTTTCCCAGCCCTTCATGGTGGCCCTCATGACGGAGCTGCTTGCCCTTCCCGAAAGGACACGGGTCCTCGAGATCGGGACGGGATCCGGATACCAGGCCGCGATCCTGGCGGAGATGGGCATGGAGGTCGTGTCTGTCGAACGCATCGAGTCCCTCGCGGATTCAGCGCGCGACCGCCTTGACCGCCTGGGATACCGGGTCCTGGTGGTCCACGGCGACGGTTGTCTCGGCTACCCGGCGAAGGCCCCTTACGGAGCCATCCTGGTGACAGCCGCCGCTTCCAGGGTCGAAAAGGCCTGGATCGAGCAGATGGGACCGGGATCGCGCCTGGTCGTCCCGCTCGTGGTGGAACCGGGGCTGGAGCGCTTGCTGGTTCGGGTGAAAACGGCCGGGGGGTTCCAGGACAGTTGGTCCGAATATTGCCGGTTCGTGCCGCTCTTGCCCGGTATCGGGGAAGGCGGACAGGAAGAAGACGGCCTCCCCTGAAGGGGCCGAAATTAAAGAAGAGGGGGAAGTACCTTGCCCAAGCGCATCCTGGTCTGCCTGGACTTCAGCAAGCTCGGCGACGACGTCGTCACCTACGGTCACAGGCTCGCTCACCGTCTTGACTCCGAAGTCACCTTCGTCCACGTCATCGAATTCACGCAAGCCTTCCGGGGATACGACACCAGGGCGGTGGCTCACCTGCCCGAAACGATCAAGGCAAAGGCCCTGGAACGCATCGAGCTCCTCGTCATGCAGGCCGAAGCGAAAATGCCCACGGGGAAGGATCACCGCCATCCTCTCCTTGTAAGGGAAGGAGAACCCGCAGAGGAGATCATCGCCCTCGCGAAAGAAGGGAATTTCGACCTGGTCGTCGTGGGAAACCGGGGCAACAGCCGCATCGCCAGCCTGGTGGTCGGCTCCACCGCATCCAAGGTGGCCCGGTACGCCCCCTGCTCGGTGCTGATCTACAGGCCCGGCCACGAGCCGATCTAGCGGATGATCCGGGGAGAGGGTTTTTCCCCGGCCTCCCTGAGCACCTTCTTGAGCCTCCGGCCCGTCACCATGAAGTAGGCCCGTTCCGCGATGTTGACGGAATGGTCTCCGATCCGTTCCAGGTGACGGGCAACGGAGATCAGGGCTGTGGCCGACAGGAGGGCGTCCGGGTTGCCCTGGGCTGGTCCCGCCATGACAGCCAGGAGTTCGTCGAAGATCGCGCGGTAAAGCCCATCCATCTCGTCGTCTGCCCGGAAGACCTCCTCCGCCAGGGCCGCGTTCCCCTTTTCGAACGATTCGAGCGCCTGGGAGAGCATCACCGTGGCGATGTCCTTCATTCGGGGAATGTCGATCAGGGGTTTCAAAAGGGGACGCCGATTCAGCCATAGGGTTCGTTCGGCGATGTTTGCCGCTTCGTCTCCTATCCGTTCGAGGTCCGTGACGATCTTCAGGACCGAAAAGGCGAACCGGAGATCCTCACGCACCGGGCGGCCCATGCCGATCGAGCGGAGACACTCCAGTTCCGCGTCCACCTCCAGTTCGTCGATGAGATCGTCCCCGTCCAGCACCCGCTGGGCGAGTTCGTCATCGCGGCTTTCCAGGGCTCGTACCGCCTCACGGAAAGCCGTCTTGGCCCGGCTTCCCATCTCCAGCACCAGGACGGTCAGCGCCAGGCGGTCTTTCTCGAAGAGGAAGGAAGCCTGGGATTTCCTGTTATTTCCTGAATCGAAGATCACGACAGATTCCCCCCTATCGTCTCACCTGAGCGTTCCCGCGACCGAATCGCTCCGGGCGATTTCCGACGCGGCCCGGACCAGGTCATCCGCGGCGGAAAGGAACTCCCAGGCTGCCACTTCCGAACGCGAATCGAAAAGGGCTGCCCCTTCAAGGAGCTTTGCCCTGAGCCTCTCCGTCTCCTTCACGAACGAATCGGCCAGGGCCAAAGCCCGGCGAGAGAGATCCGAATCACCCAGGACGAAAGACCCAAGAGAGAACCCCACGAGCCGGACCAGGCGCTGAACCGGGTATTCCCATTCGTTTTCCGCAAGTTTCGCCCTCAAGCTCCCGCACTCGCCCTCCAGGCACAGGGGACCCAGCCGGTGGGCGGCCACCCCAACCAGGCTCCTCATGGCGATCAGGGCGTAGGAGATACTGGCGTAGGCGGTTCGGGCTGAATCCTCCTCAGGCGGAGCCGGGATCTTGAACATGAAATCGAGGCAGGATTCCGCCAACACCGGTAGATCCCTCCTAAGCCCCTCCACGCGGGCCTTCGGCTCGGGAGACAGAAGAATGCGGGTTAATAGCTCATCGGCGAACCCGGCAAGACGGGCCATCTCCTTGGCGAGGAGATGGAGCGCCACCGGCGGTAAAGCCAGGGCCGAGTCGTCCAGGTAGAGTGGCTCGGAAAGGCTTTCCCGCTCTCCGATGGGAAGCTTCTCCACGGCTTGCGCGAAAGTGCCCGCGAAAGGGTAGAACAAGAGCGCGTTGAGGCAGACGATGAACCCCAGGGCGAAGGACGGCGCCATCGTGGGCGATACAAGCGCAAGCCCACCCTCGAGGGGAAGGCAAATCCAGGCCAGGCCCGCTCCGGAGGCTCCCGCCACCCGGTAGATCAGGTTTGCCCATGCCAGCCTCCGGGCGTTCTGCCTCCGGGTCCCGAGGGAAACCAGCAGGACGGGAGCCGCGGCCCCCACGTGCGCCCCGAGGGCCACGGGAAAGACCGCTCCAGGCTGGAGCAGGCCGGCCGCACCCAGGGCAATGGTGACGGCCACCACGGCGTTGCTGCTCTGCAGGAGCGCCGTGAAACTCGCCGAGGCGAGGAAGACGAAGAAGGGGTTCGCCGCTGCCGAGACCATGCTGGCGCCCACGAAGGACTTTTCCGAAAGGGGCTGGATTCCCGCCTTGAGAAGCGCCATGCCTGTCAGGAGGATGAATAGGCCCAGGAGCTTCTCGGAAGCCGTGCGGAACCTACCCTCCGGCAGGTTTGCACCGGCAACGCAGCAGGCCAATAAGAGGGGAGAAAAGAAGGTCCAGTCCAGGCCGAGGAGGAACGTCACGCCCATGGCGCCAAGGCTTGCCCCCATCATCGCCGTTAGCGCGTCCGCCAGGGAGAGCAGGCCCGCGTCGACCAGCCCCACGGCAAGGGAGGTGGCCACCGAACTGCTCTGGGTCCCTCCCGCCAGGAGGACGCCGAAAAGGAAGGCCCCGGGCCTGTGCGCCGTCAGGCGGGCCAGGACCCGCTTCGCCTTCCCCCCGAACTCCTTTCGGAAGGATTCCGTCAAAACCTGGGCCCCGTAAAGGAACAGGGCCAGGCCTCCGACAAAAAGGGTCAGGCCCAGCGAAGCGGACATGGGACACCTCCCTTCCTACCCCGGTTCGAAGAGCTCCACCATCCTGCCGTGACGGATCCCCCATGCGGAGGCAACAAGAGCGGAAATGCCGAGACCGGCCATGACGGTTTCCACGATGACCGCCCCGGGAAGGGCAAGGTCCTCCCGGTCGCGGGGGAGTCCGGCAACACCTCTCCTCTGTTCCCTGGAAAGGCCCTGCAGCCTCGACACGACGGAAGTCACCGCCTCCAGGGGAAGCTTCGACCCGTGCAGTTTTTCCGGTTCGAAGGACGGTCCGCCGGCAAGGATCGAAGCCAGGACCATGACGGTTCCTCCCATGCCGACAAGGCGGTCGCAGGAAAGGCCCCGGAAGTGCCGTTCGACGAGCCCGGAAACCGTTTCCCTCATGCGGCGGACCTCGGCCTCCCCCGGTGGATCCGCCGGAACGCAGGCTTCCTTCAGCCGAAGGGCCCCGATGGGCAGCAGTGCCTTCGCCCCGGGCAGGCCCCTTTCGCCCGAAAGGATTTCCGTGCTCCCTCCCCCGACATCGAGGATGCAGAGGGATTTCTCCCGGTCCGCCACCAGGGTGCCCGCAGAAAGAAAAGCCAGGCGTGCCTCGGTTTCCGGTTCGATCACCGTCAACGGAATTCCCGTGCGGCTCGCCAGCTCCCGGGCAAAGGACCCGGGGTCGGCAACCCGCCTCAGCGCCTCGGTCCCGAGGGCTTCCATCTCCTCCGCCCCGAAGGCCGCAGCCTCCTCGGCGAACTCCGAAACGGCCGCCAGGGTCCTGTCGACGGCTTCAGGCAGGAAGCCGCTCCTGCCGGCCAGCCCCTCGCCCAGGCGCGTCACCCTGGCCCGCTCCAGGATGGGGGTGAAGCCGTGCCCGGGACACCCCTCCGCCACGAGCATCTTGACGGAGACGGACCCGATGTCGAAAACCGCCTTTCTCTTCACCGCGCCTCCCCGCCAACGTTCGCTGGAAAAACCCTGAGCAGCTGTTCGGCAAAGCGGCGAACCTTGGGCCTGAGGGCTTCCATGGATTCGGACCTCCCGGGCTTGATCACGAGGGGCAGGCAAGCCCGGGGCTTCTTGCCGCAGGCTTTTTCCATCGCCTCGAAAGCGCCCCTGTCCCCGGAACCTCCCATCGTGCAGAGGAAGCCCACCGCCTTCGCGCCCCTGCCGTAGCGCTCGCAGAAAGTCCTGACTGCCGGTGCCGCGGTGAAGGCCCAAACCGGGGTTCCGACGACCACGAGGTCGAAATCCTCCACCTTCGCCTTCAGGGGCCTGATCTGCGCTTCCCGATTGAAGGTCGCGTCCCGGCCCGCCCCGATCCAGCCCAGGATGCCCGAACGGTCCTTGAGGTCGATAATCTCTTCGGTTTCCACGACAGCGGAATCCCCCGCCAGGGATTTGATCTCCGAAGAGAGAAGCGCAGCCGCCGACTTCGTGACGCCTGTCCGGGAATAATAAACGATAAGGATCTTCACACCGGTCCCCCCTTTCAGGATTCCAAAAGCGCCCTTCCCCGCGAAAGCATCTCGCCAAAGACCCCTTCCGGCAGGAAGAGGCCGCCCGTGAGCCAGGCCACGTGATTTGTCGAGGGTGTCCCTCCCGTCACCAGGGGCCCCATGAGCGCGCTCGCCGCGGAGGGCTCCGCCCTCCTGCCGGCGGAATCCCGAAGGAGGGCCAGCAGGCGGAAAAGGTCCTTGTCCTCGATGGTAAACGCCCCGTCCACGAGGTCCTTCACAAGCCCGTACACGAGGGCCGAGGGAACTCCGACCGCCAGGCCGTCCGCTTCCGTCAGCCCGTCCAGGCCCAGGTCCTTCACGGACACGTCCGGTGTTCCCCGGACGAGGGCAAGGGTCATGCAGCAGGCCAGTGTCGGCTCGACGAACCAGCATTTCACCGAATCCCCGAAAACGGACTTCAGCCCGAAGGTAATCCCGCCAGGCGCTCCGCCTACCCCGCAGGGAAGGGTGACGCTCAGGGGATGAGATTCGTCGACGGCCACCCCCGCCTCCTCGATCTGGCGCTTCAGGCGCAGTGCGGCCACGGCGTAGCCCATGAAGAGGTCGAGGGATCGTTCGTCATCGACAAAGTGGCAGGCACCGTCGGCCTCGCATTTCCTGCGCCCTTCCGCCACCGCCTCGCTGTAGTCCGATTCGACCTCCACGACCCGGACTCCCCTGGAGCGGAGCAGGGCCTTCTTCCAGGCCTTGGCGTCCCGGGACATGGTGACGGTCGCCCTGAACCCCAGCGCCGAGGCCATGATCCCGATGCTCATTCCCAGGTTGCCCGTGGAACCCACGGCGATCTCCCTCCGGGAGAAGACCTCCCTGGCCTGCGGCCGGGCGAGGCAGGAATAATCGGAGCCCTCCGTCACGAGCCCTTCCTCGAGGGCAATCCGCTCGGCAACCTTCAGGACCTCGTGGATGCCCCCGCGGGCCTTGATGGACCCTGCCACGGGAAGCTCGCTGTCCGCCTTGATCCAGAGGCTGCCCGGTATCGGCTTGCCGTAGGCCTTCTCCAGCGCCTCCCTCGCGGCCGGGACCGGGACCAGGGGCGATTCGATCAGTCCCTGGCCGGTTTCGGGAAACACGGCCCGGATAAACGGGGCGAACCGGGCGAGGCGGGCCTCCGCCTCCAGGATGTCGGCCATCCCCACGGGCAACCCCGCAAGAACCTGTTCCGCGGGCGGCTTGTCCGCGTTTTTCCAGAATACAGGCCGGCCTGCCGCCATTTCCCCGAGGATCCCCGAAAGCTCAGGCATCGTCTTCTCCTCCCTTGTAAACCCGGGCCACCCTTCTCGAAAAGAGGGTCATCGCCTGGGCCGGTATCGTGTCGATGCGGGCCGCGTACTCCTGGGCCGTGATCTCTTCCTCCCCCTGGCGCCCGATCAGGACGACCTCGTCCCCCCTTGCCGCATCGGGCACGAAAGCGAGATCGACCATCATCTGGTCCATGCAGACGGATCCCACCACGGGAACGCGGGTTCCCCGGACCAGGACCTCCGGGTTCTTCGTGCCCCTCAGGAACCCGTCGTTGAAGCCCATGGGAATCACCCCCAGGCGGGTTTCGCCCCTGGTCACGTATCGCAGGCCGTAACCGACCGGATGCCTGGCGGGGAGCCCTCGAACCGCCACGAGTTCGCTCTTGACCTCGAACACGCGCTCCAGCTCGAGGGGACGCGAGGCATGCCCGCTCGGCAGGCCGTAAAGGAAGATCCCGCAGCGGACCGCGTCGAGGTGCATTTCCGGGCAATTCAGGATCGCCGCGCTGTTGCAGGCATGCCGAAGGGGAAGGCGGATTCCCTCCTCCTCCAGTTCGTGCAAGACTTCCATGAAGCGCGCCCCCTGCCATCGGGCGTAGTCGAGATTCCTTTCGTCCGCCGAGGCAAAGTGCGTGGTGATCGCGGCGATCTCGATTTCAGACCAGCCCTGGATCGCCCGGACGGCCGGCAGCACCTGCGGCGGGAAAAACCCGATGCGACCCAGGCCCGTGTCGACCTTCAGGTGCAGGCGGGCTCTTTTCCCGGCGCACGCGGACGCTTCCCTGAGGGCGCGTGCCAGCTCGAGGTCCCCGCAGATCACGCTAAGGTTCCATTCAACGGCCTCCCGGGCCTGCCTCGAAGGAATGGACCCCAGCACGAGAATTTCCCCGGCCAAACCTGCCTGGCGAAGCTCGACACCTTCCGCGACCGTGGCCACGGCGAAGTCCCTGCATCCCTGCCCTGAAAGGGTCTTCGCCACGGGGACCAGCCCCAGACCGTAGGCATCGGCCTTGACGACCGCGATGATTTTGCATCCCTTCGCGAGAAGTTTCCCGACCGCGCGGTAGTTCGCCCCGATCGCGGCTCGATCGATCTCCATCCTCACCAGCAGCCGTTCTTCGCGCTCGATTTTCGAACCCCTCCCCGGCGGAAGGTCCGGGAACGGGCCCCGGCTCCCGCGATGCGTTGCCCTCATTCTATGACAACCGGGCTGTCGCGGTAAAATGAGAAAGGAAAAGAGATTCGGGGAGGGGAGGAACCGCCTTGACGATCGGCTTTTTCCTTTACAAGCTGGCAGGATCCCTGGTCGTCCCGCCGGGGCTTTTCGTGATGATCGCGGCGGCCCTTGCTCTGGCGTTGGCGCGGAGGAGGAAAGGAAAACCCGCCGCCGCTGCCGCCCTTCTTCTTTCGATCGGGCTTTATCTCTTCTCGACGCCAGCGGGAGCCCGGCTCCTGGCAGGCGACCTGGAAAACGTCACGTCCTCGCTGCCTTCCCCCGGGGAGAAAGCCGCCATCCTCGTCCTGGGCGGGGGAGTCCGCTACGGCGGGAACCTGTCCGTCGACGAACCCGGCCCCCTTGCGACCGTCCGGGTCGTGACCGCCTACCAGATCGCCAGGAAGCACGCCTGGCCGGTCATCGTGACGGGGGGCCTGCCGTGGAAACCCGGCGAGGCCACAACCGCCGAGGTGATGGCCGCGAAGCTGCGCCAACTGGGGTACGCGGGCCCGATCCTCATGGCGAGCCGTTCCCGGACGACCTGGGAAGACATGGCCCAAACCGCAGAGATCCTCAAGGCGAAAGGCATCCGGCACATCGTCGTCGTGACCAATGCCTTCCATATGAGGCGGGCCCTGCAAATCGCCGGGACCCTCATGCCGGAAGTCCGGACCTACTCCTTCCCCGCCGGGTACCTTCTCGACCGCGTCCCGCTTCGACCGCTCGATTTCCTGCCGGGCCCGGACTCCGCCGGAGCCCTGGTCTTCAGGGAACGGGTGGGGATTGCCGCAGCCCGGCTGAAAGTCCTCCTCCGCTAGGTTTCCCTGCCCTCAAAGGTTCTCCCCCAGGAAAGCGAGCATCTCCCGCCAGGCCGCCCGGACTGCGGCGCCCGTGAGCTCCGTGGTGCCTCCGTAGGCGATGGGGAAACGGGCCAGCGGGTGAAACGTGTGCCGGATCGAGGAGGGAAGGCCGGGCAACAGGTCCGACCCGAGCAGGTGCCCGGCGCCGGGGTAGACCACATGCCGGAAAGGCCTCCTGAAGCGGGCGCGCTCGAGCCGTTCTTCGAGCTGCCTTCCCATGGCGGCCGAGGGCATGACGGCATCGTCGCCCGGCGAGAGGAGAAGAACCGCCGCGCCGGATCTCTCCAGGGGGATCCGGGCCGGGTGGTCTTCCGGGATTGCGGAAAGGGCCGCGCTGTACATGGGCTCCAGGCGGAGAGGCTCCCTGGAACGGGGCGCCAGCTGGTCATAGCGGGGGGAAACGAAGGGAAGCGGTCGACCTCCAAGGGTCCAGGAGGGGCGTTTTTCGTAACCCCGGCCAACCCCGGACCAGAGGACACAGCTCGGCATGAAAGCCGCGACGGCCTTCACCTGCCCGAACACGGAGGCGGCGAGCAGGGCCAGCTCTGCCCCCTTGGAGGTGCCGCTCAGGGCCAGGCGTCCCGGATCGATCCGCGGATGATCCGCCATCCTTTCCAGGGCAAGCCCGACCCGCTCCACCGGGATTTCCACGAGTCCCCTGGAAAGAGGCGGGATGCCGAACGTCGCCAGGGTCATGACGGCGAAACCGCGGGAAGCCAGCAAGGCGGCGAAGGGCTCGTGGCGAAGCCCCCCTCCCGAATGGACGATGTCCACGACGCCCGGAAAGGGACCGGGCCCCGGCGGAAGAAACAGCGTCCCGACCAGGTCGCCCTCCCTCACGTCTTCCCGCAGGAGCCCCTCAGAAGCAATCCGGCGGGTCATCGGGATTCGGGCCAGGAACCGCTCCCGGCTGAAGGCTTCAATTTCGAATACCAGGGGGGAGATGTCGTGCAGGGAGAATTTCCCCTGGTCCCGGCCCGGCGGATCGGGGACCATGGACCAGAAAAGACCCCAAGGATCACGGCCTTCGTAGGTTCCGGAAAGGACAGGGCTCTGCGCCAGGTCGACGACCCCGTCGGGCGAGGCCTCGAATTCCGCCCCGGACACCCAGTCCGTGCCTGCCTCGTCATGCAGCCGGCAGGCCAGCCGGATCCGCGCGCCCGGTTCCAGTCCCTCCACCCGGAGGTTCACGTCCTCGTCGAGCAGGCTTTCCTCGGGAACGAGCCTCAAGCTACCGGCTCCCAAGGGGATCACTCCGCTGAAGGGCGGGCCAGGACCGCATCCATGTGGCGGCAGGTTCCGGACTCGCGAAACCGGGGACAGGTGCACACCCCGTGACGGACATCGACCGCGTAGGCCTCGCCGTCAGCCTCAAGCATGACGGCAATCCCATCGGTAACCCACTTCAGTGAACCTTTCGGCTTCTTCGGACCGTCCAATGCACGGTTGGAAAGAGCATCGGCCCGGGCGTTGCGCTCCCTCGGGATCCAGGAAAAACGGACCCGCTTTCCCTCGCAGAGCGCCCAGGCACGCCCGGCAAGCTCGCGAAGCCTCGGCTCGTTGATCTTCCAGGCCTTCGAGACCTGGCTGACGACCAGCCGGCTGTCGCCGAAGACCTCCAGATCCCGGATATCCCGCCTGTCGGCCTCCTCCAGCAGCAGGAGGAGTGCCAGGTATTCCGCCTCGTTGTTCGTGCGGGTTCCCAGGGGGGTCGCCGTCTCCCAGACCACCTGTCCCCGATCGTCCTCGATCAGGGCACCGGCACCCGCTTCCCCAGGGTTTCCTCTCGACGCTCCATCGAAATACCCCTTCATGGCCCGATCCTCCATCCTCCCGTCGCAATCGCGTCTCTGCGGGTCATCCCAGCCCGTTTTCCGCTGGAAACATCAGATAAAAAGCAAAAGGCTGACGGCCATGAAAGCCATTCCCGAGATCAGGCCAAAGCGCCGAGAGGCTCCGCCAATCCCGATAGGAGGGAAACGAAAAAGGCCGTGCGCCGGCTGCCGCAGCCGTGGTAAAGAGCCACCGAGACCGCGATCGCCACGGCGGTCATCATTCCCACCCGGGCGAGGTTCCTGTCGCACCCGGAACTTTCGGTTGCGCCCCATATTTCCTCTACCCCGTGCGTTTCGTGGGGGGTTTCGTAGGACGGAACCAGGCGGTCAATGAGCAGGCCAAGCAGGATCCCGGCGAAAAAGGCTCCAGCGGCCGCCCATGAGCCCGAACGAAGGCCCAGCGCGCCCGTGAGGGCCCGCTGGGCCTTCTGAAAAATCTCGATCATGGAGACGTAAATCATCACCCAGGCGGAAAAACCCAGGGGCGCGCCCATCCTCTCTAGGCGTAGCGCCGGGGCTGTTCCTCTCCCCGGAGGACGCGCAGGGCACCCTCCGCCAGGGCCCCCGACTCGTCCTCGCCGGGGTAGACCCTGACCGGGGCGATGAAAGACACCCTGGAGGCGATGAGATCCGTGAAACGACTGCTGTAGGCCAATCCGCCGGTCAGGACGACCGCGTCGACCCGACCCTTCAGGACCGTGGCCCTGGAACCGATCTCCCGCGCCACCTGGTAGGCCATGGCCTCAAAAACCAGCGCCGCCTTCGAATCGCCCTCGTCCACCCGGCGGATCACCTCACGGAGATCGTTGGTCCCCAGGTGGGCGACGAGGCCGCCTCCCCCGACCAGTTTCCTCATGATCTGGTCGAGGTTGTACGTCCCGCTGAAGCAGAGCTTGGTGAACTCCCCTGCGGGGAGGGAGCCCGCACGCTCGGGCGAGAAGGGACCGTCGCCGTCGAGGGCGTTGTTGACGTCGATCACCCGCCCCCGCTCGTGGGCCCCGACGGAAATCCCCCCGCCCATGTGGGCGACGACGAGGTTGACCTCCGAATAGCACTTCCCAAGGTCGCATGCGGCCCTGCGGGCCACCGCCTTCTGATTCAGGGCATGGAAGATCGACCGTCTCTCGATCTCGGGAATGCCCGAAAGCCTGGCTTCGGCGACCATCTCGTCGACAACGACCGGGTCGACGATGAAAGCCCGGTCATGACCGGCCTCGGCGGCCAGGCGCGCAGCCATTGGAGCCCCCAGGTTCGAGGCATGCGAGCCCCATCGGCAGCTTTTCAGGTCCTCGATCATGGCCGGTCCGACGAGGTAGGTCCCTCCCGGGATCGGTTTCAGGAGGCCGCCCCGGCCGACGACGGCATCCAGGCCCGAAACCTGGGTCTCGCGGCGCGCTAGGGCTTCCCGGACGGCTTCCAGCCGGAAGTTTTCCTGGTCCATGACGCCCGCGAAGGACCGGAGGACGTCGGTATCGTATCGCTGGGTGTCGCTCCAGCACTCCGTTTCGTTCTCGAAGAGAGCCACCTTCGTGCTGGTGGATCCGGGGTTCAGCGTCAGGATCCGGTATTTTCCGTTCTGCACGGCCAACCCTCCTGTCGATGAAGGGGGACCGCCGCAAGGGGCCCCCCTTCGCCTTAAAACTGAAAACTAGCCCTTGAAGACCGAGAGCGCGACGGCTGCCGCGATGGACAGCGTCTTGGCCTCGATGGTGTCGGAGCGGCTGGTCAGCACGACCGGGGCAGAGGCGCCCAGGATCAGGCCGGCGGTCTTGTTCTCGGAGAAGTAGACCAGGGCCTTGACCATCATGTTCCCCGCGTCGATGTTCGGGACGAGCAGGATGTCGGCCTTTCCGGCCACCTCGGAGACGATCCCCTTGTGCCTGGCCGATTCCTCGCTCACCGCGTTGTCGAGGGCGAAGGGCCCGTCGACGAGGCAGTTCTTGATCTGGCCGCGACGCTGCATCTGCGTGATGGCGGCGGCGTCCAGCGTCGCCGGCATGTCGGGGTTCACGACCTCGACGGCGGCCAGCACGGCGGCCTTCGGGCATTCCACGCCGAAGGACCGGGCCAGGCCCACCGTGTTGGAGAGGATGTCGGCTTTCGTTTTCAAGTCGGGGTACATGTTGAAGGCGGCGTCGGCGATGAAGAAGATGCGGTCGTACCCCTTCACTTCGTGGAAGTAGCAGTGGGAAATGGTCTTGCCGGTGCGGAGACCGACTTCCTTGTTCAGGAGGGCCCGGAGGAAGTTGTTGGTATGGATCATGCCTTTCATGAAGATGTCGGCCTTGCCGGAGGAAACGAGCTGGACGGCGGTCATGCCGACCTGGGCTTCCCCGCGGCGCTCGTCGACGACCTCGTAATTGGCCAGGTCGATCCCCGCCTTGTCCGCTTCGGCCTTGATCTTGTCACTGTTCCCGACGAGGATTCCGAACGCGAATCCTTCTTTCCGGGCGGCCTCGATAGCCTCGAGGACCCCCGCGTCCTCGGCCAGGGCGATGGCCACCTTGCGGGGCCCCTTCTCTGCGCCGATCTTCTTTGCATAATCCACCAGTGCGGTAAGCGTGCGAAGCTGTTCCATACCGTACAACCTCCCTTGAAGGATTAATTTGGCTCGTTTCAGGACATGGAAAGGACGGCCCCGAAGGCGATCGACAGCAGCTTGGTCTCGGCGTTGTCGAACCGGCTCGTCAGGACGATGGGGCGCCTGGCCCCCAGGATGACCCCTGCCCCCTTGCCGCCGGACATGTACATCATGACCTTGCCGACGAAGTTGCCGGCCTCGATGCTCGGGACAAGGAGCATGTCCGCGGCTCCCGCGACGGGAGAGTCGATTCCCTTGATGCGGGCAGCCTCTTCGCTCACCGCGTTGTCGAGGGCAAGCGGGCCGTCGATGAGGCACCCCTTGATCTGCCCGCGGCGGTTCATCTGCGTCAGCGCTGCGGCATCCAGCGTGGCCTGCATGTCTGGATTCACGACCTCAACCGCCGCCAAAGCAGCGATCTTCGGGCAAGCCACACCGATACGGTGATAGGCCCCGACCGCGTTTTCCACGATCCCCACTTTCGTGGGCAAGTCGGGGTACATGGCCATCCCCCCGTCGCTCATCCCGATCACCCCGGGCATCCGGGGAACCTGGAAAAGGAACAGGTGGGAAAGCAGGGACCCGCTGCGAAGCCCCCACTCCTTGTTCAGGACGGCCTTCAGGAGAACCGCCGTCTTCACGTTTCCCTTCATGAGCAGGTGGGCCTCTCCGCAGGAAACCATTTTCACGGCCTTTTCCGCCGCCACCGCATCGTTGGGCTCGTCGATGAAGGATAGCCCGGAAATGTCCAGGCCGAGGCTTTCGGCAATGGCCAGCGTTTTACCGCGGTTGCCCACCAGGACTGGATCGACGACGCCCTCCCTCGCGGCATCCGAAACGGCCTCCAGGATATCGTCTCCCTGGGGGCAGGCCACCGCAAGGGTCATCCGCGGCGCGGACTTGCATTTTTCAAGCAGGAAATCCAGGTTTTTAAGCTGCATCTCGGATTAGGCCTCCGTCTTCACGAAATCCCCGTACCGCATCGGGGTTTCTTCTTTCCTCAGAACCCGCATGGCTCCCTCCGCCAGGGCGGACAGCTCGTCCTCGCCAGGATAGGACAGCACAGGAGCGATCCACTGGACCCTTTCCGTCACCATCTCGACGAAATCCGGATCATAGGCGACCCCTCCCGTCAGGAGGACGGCATCGACGGTTCCTCCCATGGCCGCGGCGGCGGCGCCGATCTCCTTGGCAACCTGGAAGGCCATGGCCCGGTATGCCAGCGCGGCGGACTCATCGCCGTCCGCGATCAGGGCCTTGATCTTCCGGACGTCGCTTTCTCCGGTATAGGCCACGAGACCGCCGGACCCCACCAGCCTCTTCCTTAGGTCCTGCAGGGTGTAACGCCCGCTGAAGCAAAGGCGGGCAAGATCACCGGCAGGGAGCCCCCCTGCCCGCTCCGGAGAAAAGGGGCCAAACTCGTTGGCGTTGTTCGTGTCGACGATCCTGCCCTGTCGGTGGGCACAGATGCTGATCCCTCCACCCAGATGGGCGACGACGAAATCCATCTTCCTCCAGTCGCCCTTGAGGTCCCGGGCAGCCCTGCGGACGGTGGCCTTGACGTTGAGGGCATGAACGAGGGAGCGCTTGGGCAGCTCGGGCAGGCCGGTCAGGCGCGCCACGTCATCCATCTCGTCCACGGCGACCGGATCCACGATCAGGGCCGGAATCCCCCGGGGTTCGGCAATGGCGTCCGCCAGGATGCCGCCCAGGTTCGAGGCGTGCTCCCAGGGTTTTCCCCGGCGCAAATGGGCCTTCATGACCGAATCCACCGCATAGGTCCCGCCGGGAATCGGATCGAGGAGGCCTCCCCTCCCCACGACGGCATCAAGCTGGCTGAAATGGTTCCCGTGCTCCTCGCACGCTTTCTCGATGGCAGCCATCCGGAAACCGAACTGGTCGGCCATGGTCGGGAAGGCGGCCAGTTCGGCGGGTGCATGGCTCACCGTGCTGTGCCACCGCTCCATCCCGTCGTCGAACCAGCCAACCTTGGTGCTCGTGGAACCGGGGTTGATCGCCAGGACCTGGAACCCCATGTCAGCTCACCGCCCTAAACGCCGTGCAGCCGGGGCGATTGACGCTCCCGGAAACGAAGCTGCCGCCGATAAAGATACTCTTCACCGGGCAAACCCCCTCCACATCATTCTTCCCCCCGAACCGGATCCCGTGTCCGGGCACAGAAAACGACAGAGCCTTTACAGGCCTTTTCCGAAAATTGATTATATCACCTTGGGAAAAAGGTCATTCCCATTGAAAAGCTGAAGCCTTGAAAAGGAACCAGGCCTCCGTTCCCGGAACCAGGCCGAGCTCGGCCGCCGAGGAGCGGGTCAGGCGGGCCGTGAGAATCCGGCTCCCGCATGAACCTTTCAGGAGAATCGCGCCGGAACCGTTTTCGAGGCTCATCTGGAGGACCGTCACCCGAAGGGCGTTGCGGGTGGAAAGCCCCCGGGGCTTTTCGACCGCCACCGTGATGTCCTCGGCATCGAGGAAGCCCGGCGCGTCCGGGCCGGGAGGCCGAGTCGCGGTGACCACCTGCCCGTCCTCCAGGCTCGTTGCCCAGAGTCCATCGGCGCTTTCGGCCCAGGGCCCGGGAAAGCGGTTATGCACAACGGACCGTCCGGGCCTGCCGTCATGGAACGCGAGGACCCTGTCGGCGACCTGGCTCATCCAGGCCAAATCGTGGCTGACCACAACCAGGGAGGCTCCCCACTCCTCCCTGGCCTTCAGCGCGGCCGATTTCAGGAGCGCTGCGCTGTCCCTGTCGACCCCAGCCGTCGGCTCGTCCAGCAGAAGCACGGGCGTGCGGACGGCAAGCCGGGAGGCGAGGGCCACCCGGCGGGCCTCGCCTCCCGAGAGGGCCTTCCAGGAACGGTGGGCAAAAGCCCCCGGATCGAGACCGACCAGCTCAAGGCAGTGCTGGACCCTTTCCTTCAAACCCTCGCGCATTCCCCTCACCCGGAGACCATACGCGACGTTCTCGAAAACGGAAGTTCTCAGGAGGTAGGGATCCTGGAGAAGAAGCGTGGCCTGCCTGCGACATTCAGGAAGATCGCCTTCGGCCGCGGGAACGCCGCGAAAGAACAGACGGCCGCTCGACGGGACCTCGAGGAAGGCCAGGACCCGAAGTAGGGTGCTCTTGCCGCTCCCGTTGGGCCCTTCGAGACCCAGGATCGAGCCCTCTTCGATCTCGAGCGTCTCCACATCCAGCGCCAGCCGGTCGCCATAATGCACCTGCAGCTTCTCGAGGCGGTAAAGCGGAACGATCATGCCGCCGCCCTCCTCCTGAAAAAGGACAGCGCACCGTTCAGGGCGAAGGAGATTCCCAGGAGTACCAGCCCGAGGGCGATCCCCATGGGAAATTCTCCCTTGCCTGTTTCAAGGGTGATCGCCGTCGTGATGGTCCGCGTATGCCACTTGATGTTGCCGCCGAGCATCATCGAAACGCCAACTTCCGCCACCACGCGCCCGTATGCCGTCACGGCGGCGGCCAGGACGGCATAGCGAACCTCCCGGAGAAGCCCCAGGAACATCCTTCCGGGGGGCGTTCCCAGGGTCTGGAGGGTCAGCAGCATCCGGGGATCGGCTCCTTCGAGTGCGGAAGCCGTGAGCGCGACGACGATCGGAAGGGCCAGGACGGCCTGCCCGATGGCCATCCCCCTGACAGTGAAAAGAAGATCCAGTGACCCGAGCGGTCCCTGTCTCGAAATGAAGGCATAGACCAGAAGCCCCACGACGACCGTGGGAAGAGCCAGGCAGGTGTCCACGGCAACCCTCACCAGGCTCCTGCCCGGGAAATCCCGCGTGCCGATGAGGATCCCCAGGGGAAGGCCCAGGGCCAGGGCGGCCAGCATCGAAAGAGCCGTCAGGCGGATCGTGACCTCGATAGCGGACCAGGTTTCCGGGTCTCCCTCCGCCAAAAGGGCCAACGCCTGGGTGAAACCCTGGGCGATGAAATCCATGGGCATTCCCCCGCTTTCTCTTTGGTGCGTCGCCAGACACCGGAGAACGTAGCACAGCGAGGAACGGGGTGCAAGACGAACGGAGAGTGGGATCCCTTTTCCCGCATTTTCGCCGTATACTAGCAGGCGGCGAACCGTCGCCCCATTTTTTCCGAAAGAAGGTCATACGCTTGTCCATTGCCTATTTCGAAGGGGAGTTCCGCCCCTTGACTTCGGTTTCCATCCCCGTGACGGACATGGCCCTCCAGCGTGGGGTCGGCGTCTTCGACTCCCTGCGCACCCTCGGGGGTAAACCGCTTGCCCTGGGCCTCCACCTTGACCGCCTGGAATCCTCGCTCCGGGATGCCGGCATCTCCGAACCGGCTCCCCGGGAAGAGATCGAGGCCGTGATCCGGGAGGGAATCGCTCGCATGGGCGAGGAAACCTCGATCCGGATCTATGTCACCGGCGGAGACCGTCAAGAAGGCGGGGTTTTCCCAGCCCCGCGTTGGTTCGCGCTCTTCGAGCCGATCCACAGGCTCGACCCCTCCACGGCGACGCAGGGCGTGACCCTCTGGCCGTTGCCTCACGAACGCCCCCTTCCTCTCCTCAAAAGCATCAATTATATGGCCGCCTTCGTGGAAAAGGGGCTTCATCCCGAATCCTTCGAGGTTCTCTACTGCCCGGCCGGGGAGATCACGGAAGCCACCTCCAGCAACGCGTTCATGGTCATCGACGGAAAGATCGTCACGGCGCCCCTCGAACGGGTCCTTTCGGGCGTCACGCGGACCTTTGTCCTCGAAACCGCGCGGGAGGCCGGCTACAGGGTGGAGGAGCGATGCCCCAAGGTCGACGAGTTGCCCAAGGCGGCTGAGTTCTTCATCACCGGCAGTGTCAAGGAGATCGTCCCCGTGGTGAAGGTCGGGTCAACCCGGATCGGGGACGGCAGGCCCGGACCCGTGACCCGTCACCTGACCCAGATCCTGACCGCCTCACTCGACCGCTGGGTGGAGTAGGAGGCCATGGCCGTCCTGGTCGCCTCCCGGTCGGTCCCCGTCGCGGGATCCCTCGCCGAATCACTCGAATCGGAAGGGCTCACCGCCCAAGCGTGGGAAGTCGGCACCGAGCTCCCGGAGCCGCCTGAAGCAAAATGGGAGGCCGTTGTGCTGGACCTGCGGGAACCGTGGCCAGTCAAGGCCCGCTTCCTGCCCGCAGGCCCCCGTGTCGCGGTCCTCAGGCCGGGGGAGGAGTGCCTCCTCCGAATCGCCAAGGAGCGGGGCGCGCGGCGCCTTCTTCACGATCCCGAACCTCGCGGGCTGGCGGATGCCGTAAGGTCAACGGCCAAAGAGGGGCAAGGGGCAGGAGAGGCCTTGCCGGAGCAGTTCCGGCACGCGGAACTGCCCTTGGCCCTGGTTCATCCCCTTTACGGCATCGAGAGCTGCAACCCCGCTTTCTGCCGGCGGCTCGAAGCAACCCGGGACGAACTCCAGGGCCTTGACCTGGTCAGCCTCTTCGGGCCGGAAGAGGCCCGCTCCCTTTCAGGGCTTTTCCTCGACCTTCTCGCGGGAGAACGGGAAACCACATGGAGGGAGACGTCCTTCCGGCTCCCCGGCGGCCGGGAGCAAACCACGGAACTCTCCTTCTCGGCGGTGTTCCGCGAAAACCTCGATCGTGCCAGGATCCTCGTGACCGCGGGCAGCGCGACGGGTATCCTGCGCGCCCAAAAGCGCCTGGAAGCGGCAAGCCGGAACCTGGCTGTCCTTCGAACCATCAACCTGACCCTGAACGAAACCCTGGACCCCCGCGCCACCCTCAGGGCTCTTGCAGGACTGCTGAGATGCCATGCGGAGGTTGATGCGGCCGCGGTTTTCCTTCTAGACGGCGGAACGATGAAACTGAACTTCGCGGAGGGAGAAGGATTCGTGGGGCAGAGGATCCGCTCACACTCCCTGTCCTCCGGGCAGGGCCTGGCCGGCGCCTGCGCCCTGAAACGGGAACCGGTCCTCTTGCCGGACCTCGACGCTGCCGTGGACCTTTCGCCCGAACCCTTCCTGCTGAGGGAGGAGGGGTTCAGGTCTGCGTGCGCCGCGCCGCTCCTGGCCGCCAACCGCCTCCTCGGAGTCGTCGAGATCTTCCGAAGGGAAAAGCCCGAAGATCCAGCCGCCTGGAAGGAAATGCTCGTGTCCGTCGCCGGACAGGCTTCAGCCGCCCTGCACCGCGGTTTCCTCGTGGAGGAACTGGAGCGGGCGAATCTGGAGCTGAACCTGGCCTACGATTCCACCATCGAGGGATGGTCCCGGGCCCTTGACCTGAAGTGCCGTGAACCGGAGGGACACACCGAAAGAATCACGGAGATGACCGTCCGGCTTGCCCGGCGGTCCGGGGTGAAGGAAAGGGACCTCCTGGCGATCCGGAGAGGAGCCATTCTCCACGATATCGGGAAGATGGGCATCCCCGACGCGATCCTGACGAAGCCGGGCCCCCTGACCGAGGAGGAATGGAAAACCATGCGCCTCCACCCGGTCTACGCCAGGCAAATGCTGCAGCCCATCGCCTTCCTGAAGGAATCGGTCGCGATCCCCTTCAGCCACCACGAACACTGGGACGGCCAGGGATACCCCCTTGGCCTTAAAGGGGAGCAGATTCCCCTTGCAGCCAGGATCTTCTCGGTCGTGGACGTCTGGATCAGCCTGACGACCGACCAGCCCTACCGGAAGGCCTGGAAGGCCGATCGCGCCAGGTCCTACATCCGGGAGAACGCGGGACGCCTTTTCGACCCGGAGATCGTGAAAACCTTCCTGGAGATGATCGAAACCTCCTGAGTCTCCCTGGGGGAAGTCCCTCTCCGATCTTTTTTCATGGAATATCCATTCACGAGCTGAAGCGAATATATCATTAATTTAGCAGTAATTGTTTCCAGGCCGTTATCCATTGGAACCCTTAACAAATATTGTTTTCATTCTTTCCCCATAAGGATTTCATTATTTGGGATCAAGCTCCGCCGTTTCGGGATTCCCCCTCCAGGCACCCGGAATCCGTTTCCCCGACCCAGCCGAAGGACGCTCCCGCCCATATTCGAAGACCAGGCTTCCCTCAATCCGAATCTTACAATTCCAAACAAATACTTTTCTGGAATGTTTTTATATAATCTGAAAAACTCTTTGTTTGTAAGGCTTGACGGCTTTTTATGGCCTTCTATAATTTGCTTACAGTTGTTTCCACGACAGAGCAATCGTACAAGGCAGGAAATCCAGGCCCGGTCGACGGGAACACCCCGGAGTTCCGGCGGGACCCAAAAATCCCAGGAGGTGGACGAAATGATGAAGAAGCTGATCGGTTTGGTTCGGGAGGAAGAGGGACAGGGCATGGTGGAATACGGCCTGATCATCGCAGTCATCGCGGTTGCCCTGGTTGCCGCCCTGGTCGCCCTCCGGGGCGGGATCGCGGGAGTCTTCGGGAACGCGACGACCCAGATGTCCTCCTGACGGGCATCCAGGCGGTTTCGTCCAGGACGGGGGGCGGGCATCCGCCCCCCTTTTCGCACCCACGAGCGAATTTCTGCCTCAAAGCGAGGTGACGGCCATGACATCCTTCTGGATATTCCTCCCCGCGGCCCTTTTCGGCGGGTTCTGGGACCTCAGGCACCGGAAGGTCCCCAATTTCCTTAACCTGGGTATCCTGCTGGCGGCCCTCGCCTGGCACGCAAGAGGCGGGACTTTCCCCGCAGCGCTCGGCGGTGCCGCCTTGGGCCTGTCCGTCCTTCTCCTCCCCTACTTCACGGGAGGGATGGGGGCAGGGGACGTCAAGTTCATGGCGGTTCTCTGCGCCGCGGCAGCCTTGCCCCGGGCCGTCGACCTGGTCCTCTGGTCGGCCCTCGCAGGCGGCCTCCTGGTCTTCATCCTTGTCCTAAACCCGGCCGACTGGCGGGAAACCTGGCTGGCTGCAGCAGCCGGCAAAGGAGAGGGATTTCTCAAGGCTTTCGGGACCGTCGCTTCCCGGCGCAGGGAAAAGGTTCCCTACGCCCTGGCGATGACCGCCGGATTCGTTCTCTCTGCCTTTTTCCCCGTTTTTCACTGGAAGGGACTCCCATGAGAAGCGAAAAACGCCGCGGGAGCGTCCTGGCCGAATTCGCCTTCGTCCTGCCGATCCTCCTGATCCTCGTTTTGGGGATCATCGAGATGGCTTCCCTCTTCCAGCAGTTCCAGGTCGTCCAGTACGCGGCCCGCGAGGGAGCCCGGCTGGCCGCGGTGGGGGAATCCTCCGCGGGGGTGGCAAGCGCCGTTTCCGGCATCCTCTCCCTTCGCTCGTTCTCCGGGACCCCGACGATCCGGGTCGATGAAGTGATCCGTTCCTCCTACGTGGAGTCGCGGGTTTCCGTTTCCGTCCCCCTGAGGACGATCACGCCGCTTGGGAGCCTGGTTCCGGCCTTCGCGGGATCCTTCAGCCCAACGGCGGTGGCCACGTTCAGGAAGGAGGGATGACCATGCCGCTTCACGGCAAAAGGAAAGGAAGCGTCCTGGTCATCGCCGCCCTGTCCCTCGGACTGCTTCTCTCTGCAGCCGCCTTGGCCGTCGACTACGGGTATGCGGTCCTCATGAGGGAACGGCTCCAGAGAGCCGTCGATGCCGCCGCTCTCTGCGGAGCCATGGAACTGGCCATGGGCCGGCCCGGAACCGCTGCCGCGAGCGCCGTGGACATGGGGAACACCAACCTTTCCGCGGAATACTCGGTCGGCTTTCCCGCCGGAAACCGCTGCCGCGTGAACGGGGAAAAATCGCTCCGCACCTTTTTCGCCGCCTTCCTCGGCCGGGATTCCATGACCGTCCGCGCCCACGCCGAGGCCATCGCATCCCCCGTATCTGAAGCCCAGGGGCTTCGCCCCTTCGCCATCGTTCCCCCCGCGGGAGGCTTCGTCTACGGGACGACCTACACGATCAAGTACGGCCCCGGGCCGGGAACCGAAGCCTACCACGGCAATTTCAACGCCGTGGCCCTGGACCCGGACGACAGGGGGGCGAAGGATTACCTCGAGAACATCAAGTACGGCTCCAAAGGCTGGATCAGGATCGGGAGCGAGATCTCGACGGACGACGACTGGATCTACACGGAACCGGGCAACATGGCGGGCCCCACGCGGGAAGGCGTGAACTACCTCGTCGGGAAGGACACCCACGATTGGGCTTACTACCAGTCCATGGCCGGCATCGAGTTGAGCAGTCGCCTCATCACGATCCCCATCATCGAGTCCATGGCCGACATCAACGGCCGGGAACTCGTCCGCGTCATCGGTTTCGCCCGCGTATTCCTCGAAAATGCCGTCGGTACGGGGAACGATGTCGATATCTACGCCCGCTTCGTCAAGATCGCTACCCCGAATTCCAGGACGGGCCGTTCGGTTCCCGATTACGGGGCCTACGGAATCCGTCTGGTCGTCCCGGGGTCCTGAGGAGGACATTCCATGAGAAGGAAGTTCCTGCTGCTCACGCTCTCGATTCTTCTCGCCTTCATCGCCGCAGCCCTCGTCTACGGCCAGATCAGGGCATACCGAAGCCGCCTGGCCGAAGCCGAAAACCAGTACATCCCGGTACCGGCCGCAGCCCGGGACATCGAGGCCTTCGGCACCCTCTCTTCCGCCGACGTCACGTTCCTGAAGGTTCCGCGGGGAAGCTTCCCTTCCGGTGAAATCCTTCCGATCGAGCAACTGGCCGGCAGGCGCACCTTGTACCGCATCGCCAAGGGAGATCCCCTCCTGAAATTCAAGCTGGTCGACACGAGCGGGAAGGGAAGCCTTTCCCTGGCCCTGCCCAACGGCATGCGGGCCGTTTCCCTGGCCGTCGACGAGGTTTCTCTCGTTTCGGGGCACATCCGGGCCGAAGACCGAGTGGACGTGGTGATCCTGGAAAAACGTCCAGGCGGGATCACCCCCGCCCGGAACCTCCTTTCGGGACTGAAGGTCCTGGCCATCGGGATCGACACCGCGGGAGCCTCCGAAGAAAGAAAGAAGGCCGTCGCCGCCGACCTGTCCAAGTCGGTCGTCCTGGAGGTGACCCCCCAGCAGGCCCCGATCCTGGCCTGGGCCCAGCGCCGGGGTGACCTCTGGCTTTCCCTCAGGCCGGCAGGGGACGACGGAAAAACTCCCGAAGCGGTTTATGCGGGCCCGGAACCCGAAGCCTGGAGGGAACGGTCCGCGGTTTCAGGCGGCCAGGCGGGCTCGCCAGGCGGAACCCCCGCTCCTGCACCGGCTTCTTCATCTGCGGGGACGAGCCGGGTCGCCAAGAGGAGCCAAGGCGGCTGGTCCGTCGAAGTCATGAGGCCCGGAAAGACGGAATCCGTCCCGGTGCCCCCACAGTAAGGAGGCCTGAACCATGAAGATCAAGACGAGACTGGCCCTGGCCGCACTTTTTTTAGCCTTCTCGGTTCTTTTCCCGTACGCCGGCTTCGCCCAGCCGGAGCGGACCTTCCACCTGGAGACGGGAGAGAACGCGCCTCTTTCCTTTCAATCGGTGACGAGGATCGCCATCGGCAACCCGAATGTCCTCGACGCCCAGCCCGTCAGCCCCAACGAGCTGTTGCTTTTCGGGAAATCCGAGGGGGTCTCGTCCCTGCTGGTCTGGGACTCGAAGGGACGTCACACTTTCGACATCCTGGTCCATGCCTCGCGGCGCGTACGGACCTGGGACATCCAGCAGATGCTGCAGGCGCCGGGCATCAAGGTCGCCGTGACCGAAACGACGGTCATCCTGGAAGGCACGGTGAAAACCCCTTACGACAAGCGGCGTGCCGAGGCCATCGCCAAGGCCTACGCCCCGAACGTCGTGAACCTGCTGGTTGTCGAGGGGAACCCCAGGGTCAAGATCGAGGCCGTCGTGATGGAGATGTCGAAGGGTGACGGCCAGAAACTCGGCCTGTCCTACCTCGAGGGCGGAAGCGGGCAGCTCACGTCAGGGTCGGCCAACCTGGTGGATTCTGAACTGGGGCAGATCGGCTTCACCTGGAACCGGGCAGCCGACGTCGCCTCCAACCTCACCGGCCTTTTCGAAGCCGTCAAGAACACCTCGAACACCCGGATCCTGAGCCGGCCCAGCGTAAGCGGGCTAAGCGGGGAGAAGGCGTTCATCAACGTGGGAGGGGAAATCCCCGTTCCGGTGGGCGTTGACAACAACCAGATCAAGATCGAGTGGAAACCCTACGGCGTGATCATGACGATCGTACCGGAGGTGCAGGGCGACGGGGGCATCCTGCTTCACCTTTCGGCGGAGGTTTCCGAGCTGGACTGGGACAACAAGATCACCACGAGCGGCATCGACATCCCTGCCCTGAGGACGCGAAAGGTGGAGAACCGGGCCGTTCTCCGGGACGGGGAACCGCTGGTCATCGGCGGCCTCCTGGACAACAAGCAGACCCGCTCGGTGAAGAAAATCCCGGTCCTGGCGGACCTGCCGCTCCTGGGCAGCCTTTTCAGGAGCAAGAATTTCCAGAACAGCGAGACCGAGCTCGTGATCACGGTCATCCCGCAGGTGGTGAAGATCCCGTGATTCGCCTCCTCCTGGCCGATTCGGAAGAACATCGAAACCGGTGGAAAAACGCGCTGCCGGAAAGCTCGGGCATCGAGGTCGCGGGCGAGGCGGGCTCCATCGCAGAACTTCTCCCCGCCGCCGAGAAGACGCGCCCCCACGTGATCCTCCTGGGCTTCCCTGCGGAAGAGGGACAAGCCGCGGACATCCTCGGCGTCCTCCGCGGCCTCCAGTTCAACCCCGGGATCATCGTCGCCGCACACGAGAACGACCCGGAGGCCATCCGGACCGTGATCCGCCTGCAAGCCAGGGATTTCCTGCCTGCCGCCTGCTCGCCGGGCGACCTCGGGAAAGCGGTGAACCGCGTCTATGCCTCGGTCCTCGAAGTGAACAGGGACCGCACCGGCGTCCTCCTGGCCCTATGGGGCTGCCGCGGCGGGGCGGGCACCACTTCCCTCGCGCTGACCCTCGCGGGGGCCGCCCGCCGCAGGGGCTTCAAGGCGGCCGTGGCCGACGGGGACATCGCCCTGGGAGACGCCGCCTTTCTCATGAACACGCGCCCCGCCCTGACCTGGGTGGACTGGGCCCGGGACAGCGGAAGCGGGGAAAGGGACATCAACCGCTACCTCGTGACGCCGGAAGAAGGGTTTTCGATCCTGGCAGCCCCGAAGTCGCCGGCCCAGGCTGAATTGATCCGCCCGAAAGCCGTCTCGGAGGCCCTGGAGCTTCTCCTGAAGTCGCACGATCTCGTCATCGCAGACCTGCACCGGGGCTTCGACGAGATTACGCTTCACATCGCCGAGCAGGCCCAAAGGCTTTGGCTCGTGACCGACGCCTCGCTTTCGGGGGTCAAGGACATCAGCCTCCTCTGGAGCCTCCTGGACCAGCTTCGCCTCGTCCACGAGGAGAGGGTCTCGGTGATCAACAGGGTCAACAAGGGTAACGCCCAGACGGCGGCAAAACTGGCCTCTCTCTACAAGGGAGCGGCGGTCATCCCCGAGGAACCGGGCCTCGACCGGGCCTGGGAAAGCGGGCAGACGCCCGCCCGGACCCTGCCGCGTTCCCCCTACGTCAAGGGCGTGGAGGGGCTCCTTGGCCGTCTTTTCCCCGAAAGCCCCTCCGGCGGCAAGGGGAGGGGTAAGCGATGAGCCTGCTCAAACGGCTCGCCGGACGTTCCTCGGAAGAACAACGGGAGAAGGTGCAGGTCTCCGGGGCCTTCCGGGCCGCCCAGAGGCGCCTCCTGGTCCGGCTTGCGGAAGAAGTGGACCCGAAGGATCTCGGCTCGGCCGAAGGAGAACGCCAGGGCAACGCGGAACTCCGGAAGAAAGTCGTCCGGATCGTCGACTCCTTTCTTTCGGAAAGCGCGGGGCTTTCCGCCGCCGAACAGGAGCGGCTCCGCGAGGAGGTCCTGAACGAAGTTTTCGGTTACGGGCCGATCCAGCCCCTGATCGACGACGAGTCGGTCAGCGAGGTCATGGTGAACGGCCCCGATGTCGTCTACGTGGAGCGCCGGGGTCGGATCGAGCTCACCGACGTCGTTTTCGCCGATGACGAGCATGTCAAGCGGATCCTGGACCGGATCGTCTCTCCCCTCGGGCGGCGCATCGACGAGTCTTCCCCAATGGTTGACGCGAGACTGCCTGACGGCTCCCGCGTCAACGGTATCATCCCGCCGCTCGCCCTCGAAGGACCCACCATCACGATCCGGAAATTCCGGAAAACCCCCCTGACGACCGCCGACCTCATCACCTACGGCACCCTCTCGGAGGAAGCCGTCGCCTTCATCCGTGCTGCCGTGGAGGCCCGCTTCAACGTCGTGATCGTGGGGGGAACCGGCTCGGGGAAGACCACCCTCCTGAACGTCCTGTCCGGGTTCATCCCGGAGAACGAAAGGATCCTGACGGTCGAGGACGCGGCGGAGCTCAAGCTGCAGCAGCCCCACGTCGTCAGGCTCGAAGCCCGCCCGGCCAACATCGAGGGAAAGGGGGCCATCCCGATCCGGAGCCTCGTCAAGAACGCCCTCCGCATGCGGCCGGACCGGATCATCGTCGGGGAGTGCCGCGGAGGAGAGGCCTTCGACATGCTCCAGGCCATGAACACGGGGCATGACGGCTCCATGACGACGATCCACGCCAACTCGGCAAGAGACGCCCTGGCCCGCATGGAAAGCATGGTGATGATGTCGGGGCTGGAGCTGCCGCTGAAAGCCATCCGGGACCAGATCGCCTCCGCCGTCGACCTCCTGGTCTACCAGGAACGCCTGCGGGACGGCACCCGGAGGGTGATGACGGTCACCGAGATCACGGGGATGGAGGGCGAGATCATCCAGACCCAGGACCTCTTCCATTTCGACCACCAGGGCTTCGACGACAGGGGGCGGTCCCGCGGGCGGCTGCGCCCGACCGGGATCCAGCCGAAAAATCTGGCCAAGTTCGATCTCGCGGGTGTCGCGCTGCCCACGGATTCACTGGCCGGCCGCTAAGGGGAAAACGATGCAGGACCTTCTCGTCGCCGCCCTGGCCGTCACCATGGGACTCACGTCGATCCTCTGCCTCGTCCGTGCGACCCGGCCGGCGCCTGCGCTGGATCCCCTCGAGCGCGTCAAGGCCTGGTTCGCCCACGAAACCGGCGCACCGGGGGAGCGGAACCGGTTCCGCCTCGTTTCGGCCCTGGCGCCGAAACACCTCCAGCGCATCGTCCTTCGGCTGCTGCAGAGTGCCGGTGTCCCCCTCGAGGTGGAGGAGGCCCTCCTGATGTGGTCGATCCTCACCCTGGCGTGTTCCCTCGCGGGCTTCATCCCGGCAGGCCTTCCCGGGCTCTTCACGGGCCTGGCGCTTTCGGGAATCCTGCCCGTCATCCTCCTCCGAAGCCGCGCATCCAGGCGCCGAAGGCAAATGGAAAGCCAGATCCCCGATCTCCTGGACCTCCTGGCCTCCGGCCTCCGGGCAGGCTTCAGCTTTTTCCAGAGCCTGCAACACGCCTCGGGACAGATGGAGGCCCCGATCGGCCCGACCCTCCGGCACGTGATCACCGAGATGACGGTCGGGTTCGACGTGGAGACGGCGCTCCGCCGCTGGGTGGAGCGGACCGGAAGCCTCGACCTTGAACTGGCCGTGTCCGCCATCCTGATCCAGAGGGAGGTGGGGGGTAACCTCGCAGAAGTTCTCGACAACATTTCCGGGATCATGCGCGACCGGCGGGAGGCCCAGATGGAGATGCGCTCCCTGACGGCCCAGGGACGGATGGAAGGGTGGATCATCTCACTGCTCCCGATCGTCCTGGGAACCTTCTTCACCCTGACGAGGCCCGATTACATGGCAGTTCTATTCAACACCCCCCAGGGCATCAGGATGCTCGGCATCTCGGTGGTTTGCGGCATCATCGGGATCTTCCTGGTGAACCGCATCGTCAGACCCCGGTACTGAAGGAGTGACCGGACATGTCCCTATGGCTGCCGCTTTTGCTGGTGTTCCTGCTGGGCCTGAGCATCTGGCTGTTCCTTCACACGGTCCTGTCGGGGGAGGATCCCCGCCTGCAAAGGGCTTCCGAGTACCTGGAAGTCCAAAGGCGCGCCGATACCCCCGGTTTCCGCCAGAGGGTCCTGTCTCCGCTCGGGACCGCCCTGGTGAACGTCCTGTCCCGCCTTTATCCGCCCAAGACCCTGGAACGGCTCGACGGCTACTGCGAAAGGGCGGGGCGCCCCCTGGGCATCTCCGGTAAGACGCTGGCTGTCACAAAGACCGTTTCGGCCTTCCTGTTCTGGATCGCCGCCGGGACGTTCATCCGCGGGAAACTGGTCTTCCCCGGCACGATCCTCGCTGCCTGCGTCGGCTACATCCTACCGGGGCTATGGCTATCCTCCCGGGTCAAGGGGCGCGTCGAGCTCGCGCGGGCCCAGCTCGCCGACGCAATGGACCTTCTCGTCGTCAGCGTGGAGGCCGGACTGGGCCTCGACGCGGCACTGCAGAGGGTCGCCACCCGCTTCCGGAAGCCCCTCGGCGAGATCTTCTCGAAGGCGATGGCCGAAATCAGCCTCGGCTCATCCCGTGAGGCCGCTTTCCGGGGGATCGCCGAAGCCCTGCCCTTCGACGAAATCAAATCCTTCACCGGCAGTATCATCCAGGCCGAGCGACTGGGAACCAGCATCGCCGCGGTTCTCCGCTCACAGGCTTCCAGCCTGAGGAAACACCGGCGCCTCAGGGCTGAGGAGCACGCGAGGAAAGCCCCGGTGAAGATTCTTTTCCCGCTCGTGATCTTCATCTTCCCAAGCCTTTTCGTCATCATCCTGGGTCCGGCCATGATCCAGATCATGGCGAGCCTCAAGCCATGATGTTCGATGGAGCCCCGCTTTCCGCCCTCGGCCCCGACGGGACCACCTGGTTCGAACCGGTCTGGGTCGCCACCACGTTCAGGAATCGCCTAAGGGGACTGGCGTTCACGGACCCGAGTCCCCTGGGGGTCCTGTTTCCCGGGTGTCGTTCCGTTCACTCGCACTGGATGAGGTACCCCCTGGACGTCCTTTTCCTGGGCGAGGACGGGGCCGTCCTCCGGCACTCGGTCCTCAGGCCCTGGTCGGTAGTGTCTCACCCCCAGGCGGCTTCAATCCTCGAAATCCCCTGCGGCTTCGCCGACATGGGCAATCTTCCCGACCGGCTCCTCTGGGCCCCGGCAAGTGCCCGGCTTTGGTAAAATAGGGACACTGCAGTCGAGTGAGCCCAGCTTCGGTTTGGCGGTGAGGATCGATTGGCCGGAAAGATCGTTGTGTCGCTCCAGGATGCGACCCCAGCGGAGCAGACGGAGTTTTTCCGGGCGCTGAAGGAAGCCGGCTTCAGCCTCGAGACGGAGGAAAACCGGGGGGAGTTCTCTCCTGGCCCGGTGAACGAAACCAGCCGGGCCCTTCAGGTCATGGCAAGGGTTCTCACCCTTGTGGACCAGCCCGTCGAGGACTTTTCCGCGCTCCTCGTCACGGCTTGCGAGATGACCCGTGTTCCCGCCGCCCTTTTCCTGCCCGCGAAGGAAAAGGCCCTTTTGTCGTGCAAGGCGGCCTGCCCCGGCATCCCCGAGGCCTGGACCGCCGCCCGGTTTCCGGCTGATTCGCCGCTTTCCTTCCTCGCCCCCGAAGACGGGCTCTCGCCCCTGCCGATCCCGCTTGACGAAAACGACCTTTCCGCAGGACTCCTGGTGGCGGGAACCGTCGAGGGAGGCCCCGGCAAAGAGGTCCTGCCTTTCCTGGAAACGCTCGCCCGCTCGATCGGGAAAGCCCGGTCCCGGGCAGAACGAATCCGCGCCCTGGACCGCGACGCCTGCCTCCTCGATTCGTCGGTGGAGGCGATGGTGGAAGCCTGCACGCGTCTCCTCGAGCTGCGCGGACAGGAGACGGAAGGACACGGGGAACGGGTGACGACGCTCGCGGTCAAGCTCGGCGAGAAGATGGGCCTCTCGGGACAGGAGCTCGTCGACTTGAGGCGCGGAGCCCTCCTCCACGACATCGGCAAGCTCACCCTCCCGGATAGTCTTCTCCAGAAAATGGACCCCCTCACCGAGGACGATTGGAAGGTCATGAGAACCCATACCGTGAGGGCCTTCGAAGCCTTCAGGGCCGTGAGGGCCCTCCAGGGGGCCCTTGAAGTCCCGCTGAGGCACCACGAACGGTTTGACGGCAGCGGCTACCCGGACGGCCTGAAGGGGAAGGCCATCCCCTTGCCTGCAAGGATCTTCGCGGTCGTGGACGTTTGGGACTCGCTCCTCTCGGACAGAAGCTACCGGCGAAGCTGGACGCCAGGGAAAGCCCTTGATCACCTTCTTCGGGCTTCGGGCATCCAGTTCGACCCGGACGTCGTTTCGGCCTTCGCCTCTCTCCTGGAAGAGGACCCTTCCCTTTCAGGAAGGCCTTTCTAAGCTTCCCTTTCCCGATTCGACCAGCCTGTCGACGGTGCCGAGGACGGAACCGATCTCCCCCCTGACGGCGAGATCCGCCCTCCCGTCAAATGGCGTCGGCTCCCGGTTGACAATGACGACCTTCGCACCGCAGGCCCGGGCTATCCCCGGAAGCGAATTCGCAGGGGAAACGGCCAGGGAGGATCCCAGGACCACGAAAAGGGAAGTGTTCGAGGCGAGTCTTTCAGCCTCGTCGAGCGCGGCAGTCGGGAGGTTTTCCCCGAAAAGGACGACATCGGGCCTCAAGCGCCCCCCGCAGCGTTCACAGTCTGCCCTTTCCAGCAGGCGGACACCGGGGAAGCCCGTTCCGCACCTCACGCAGCTCACGGTCCGGAGGGTTCCGTGCAGTTCCACGACGTGCCGCGACCCCGCCTCCTGGTGGAGTCCATCCACGTTCTGGGTGACGATGGCCGACAGGAAGCCCCTGTCTTCCCACTTCGACAGGATGCGGTGCCCACTGTTCGGCAACGCTCCCTTCAGGGCTTCGATCCTCATCCGGTAAAAGGCGTAGAAATCCTCGGGCCGGTTCTCCATGGCCGACAATGTCGCCAGGCCCATCGGGTCGAATCGGGCCCAAAGCCCTTCCCGTGACCGGAAATCCGGCAGGTTCGACTCCGTGCTCATCCCTGCCCCCGAAAGAACGACCATCGGCCCCTTCCCGAGGATCCACCCTGCCAGCCTTTCGAGAACTTCCATCCCGGATCGCCTCCCTGGACACAGATCTGCCGCCATTCCATTTTAGACGGTCCAGCCGGATTTATAGTCAACTTTGGTCAGCCTCTTCCCGCTCTTCGGATCGTGTTTTTTCCGGATTTTCCAGCTTCAGGACCCCTTTTTTCCCTGTTCCCGAATATCCCGTCGGGACGAACCCCCCGGGCCGTGCCGCAGAAGGCGCGCCGCCCCCCCGAAGAGACCGCCCCATAGGCATCTTCAGGAGTGAAAAGCTATTGTCCTTTCCTGACCTTATAAGACGAAAAAACAGGGCCGAAACAAAAAAAGAAGCCCCTTTAGGGGCCCCTTTCGAACCTACCGTCTTCCGGCACGTTTCACTCAAGTACGGGAGGCTTCTTCAACCCTGAACCGGTCAGCGGAATGACGACCCGCTCCGCCTGCCCCAGGGCCTTCTCCTTCAAGGCCTTCATCGCGGCAGCGGAGGCAACGGCTCCCGTCGGCTCGACCAGGAAACCGGCCCGCGCGAGACGACGCTGCTCCTCCAGGACCTCCTCGTCCTGCACGACGACACAGGATCCGCCCGTCTCCGCCAGGGCCTGGACCATCTCTTCCATCCGGGGAGGAACCGCCACGGCGATTCCCTCGGCCGCCGTGGCGCACCACGGCCCCGAGACCTTGCCGCCAAAGCGGGCGAAAAGCGGGGAGCAGTGCGCGCTCTGGCATGCCACGAGCTTGGGCATCCTGTCGATGAGCTGTCTCGAATAGAGCTCTTTGAACCCTTTCCACGCACCCAGAAGGAGGGTCCCGTTACCTGCCGGGATGAAAAGGACATCCGGCGCCTTGAACCCGTCCTGTTCCCAGACTTCAAAAGCAAAGGTCTTCGTCCCCTCCAGGAAGAGGGGATTCCACACGTGACTGGCGTAGAACCTGCTTTGCGCCATTCGCCAGGCTTCCCGGGCAACCGCGGCGCGATCTCCTTCCACAAGGTGAAGATCGGCACCGTAGGCCCGAATTTGGTTCTTTTTCCCTTCGGACGTCGAGGCCGGGACCAGGATCGTCGCCCTGATGCCGCTTCTTGCCGCGTACGCGGCAATACTCGCCCCTGCGTTCCCCGAGGAATCCTGGACCACTTCGGCTACCCCGGCGGAAAGGGCTTCCGCCATCACCATCACCGCTCCCCTGTCCTTGAAGGACCCCGTGGGAAACAAAAACTCGAGCTTGTAGGCGAAATTCCCGGGGCCTTCCGCGCGAACCAGCGGGGTCCAGCCCTCTCCCATCGTCAATTCGTCAATAGGTCCGACGAACGGAAGGGCGTCACCGTATCGCCAGAGGCCGCGGCGGTTTCCGTCGATCCGCATCTCCTCCCACTCCACAGTCGAGGACAGAGGCATGCCGCACCCGCACCGCAGGGGCCGGCGTCCCGTTTCGTAACGTTGTCCGCAGGCCGGGCATTCCGTCCTTATCAGACCCTGCCACTCCATCCACTCACCCCCGAAAACGCGGCGCCCGAAATCACCCCGCGCGGCCGATCAGGCTTCCTGTTTAGTCCCCGCCCGGTCCAGCCGGGGAGCGATCCGCGAGGCGATGAGGGCTGCAGCCAGGCCCTTGAGGATATCGCCCGCCACAAAGGGCAAAAGCCCCACCTTGACAGCCTGCGTCCAGGTCATCGGCTTGCCCAGGATGAAATTGACATTCAGGTAAAGCCCCGTGACGCCCATGCCGTAAATGATGCCCATCCCGGCCAGGCACGCGGCGAAGCAGACCGGGAAGTTCCGCCCTTTCGAAGACACGATCAGGGAGATCGTCCAGGCCGACAGGATAAACCCGGCAAGGAAACCGAAAGTGGGATGCAGCACAATGGACGGGCCGCTTTCCCCGGCGAAAACGGGCAGGCCGAGAAAACCCATGGCCAGGTAAAGGACCATCGAAAGGAAGGCGGCGCGCGGCGGCAGCAGGACACCCGACAGGAAGACAAAAAGGACCTGCAGCGTGATGGGGACGAGCGGAAGCGGAATGCGTACCTGGGCCCCCACCGCCGTCAGCACGGCGAAAAGGGATGCAAGGATCATGGAGCGGGTCCGGTTGGGCATCTAGTGTCACCTTCTTATTTATATTGGTTGACACTCGGCATTATATCCCCTGCCCTACCCCACCGCAAGCCCGCTTGTCCCTTCCTCCTCAGACCGCCGTCACGATCTCCTGGGCCAGGCCGGAGAACTTGGCGAGGTATTCCCTTCTTTCCCTGCGAAGGTCCCCGATCATCTTCCTGTAGGTTTCCCTGTCCCAGCTCCGGTAGGGATCGAAGCGCTCTCCGCCCTCGAAGGGGTAGGCTTCAGGCACCTCGTAACCGAGCACGTCGTCATAGCGGAAGCGGAGTTGTCCCCGAAGCGCCGCTTCAATGCAGCCGAAGGTCACCTCCGGGGTGATGTTCGCGCCCTCGTTTCCGCCGACCCGCCCGGTGCTCATGACGTAGCAGCTGATGTGAGGGTTCTCCCTCAGGATCTGGAGAAGCCGGTTGCCGTTTTTCTGGGGCTGGTTCACGATGAACGGATCGAAGCCGACGACTCGCTTGGCCTGTCCGACCCGGCTCGGGTCCTCGGCGCTGGTGATCGTGGATTCCCCGAGCATGAAGTAGGCGGCGGCCTGCTCCGGGGAAACGAGCCGGCCGATGGGAGGGATGTCGTAGCGCCGCATGTTGAAAAGAAGGATGTCGGTGTGATCGAGGTCGATCCGGTTCGACGTGTTGGGGATGGCGTCCCGCGGAACAACGGCTCGCCCGTTCGTCGAGATGGCGTGGTTGTCGAAGTTGACGTTCCCGTCGTCATCGACCCAGCAGTTCTCCAGGATCGCGCGGCTGTCCGTCGCCGCAGCCAGCAAAGGAGGCTGCTTGCTCACGTTGTCGGTCTTGATGTAGAAATTCCTCTCGGTCCCGAGGGAACGCCCGTCCGCGAGAAGCAGGTTGATGTCGTCCTGCAGGACCTCCACCCCTTCCGGATCGACAAATCCATGGTCCGCCGTGGTGATCGTCGTCTTTCCGGTTCCGGAGAGGCCGAACACGAGGATGCCCAATTCCCTTTTCCCGCTTTCAGACTGGAGGCGCACCATCTTGCTTCCCGCGTGGAGGCCGATACCGTTCAATTCCTCCCTGGCGATATGCATCGCCATCCGGAGTGTCGCCATCTTCGCCTCGCCGTAGTAATCGCTACCCAGGATATAGGTCACTCGCTGCCTCGGGAAGACCAGGACCTTCCTCTGGTGCCACTCCGGCACCACCACGGTCACCATGTCGGCAAAGTCCTCGTCCACCTGGGGGAAAAAATTCCCGTGGAACATGTGGGCAATGCGCGAAAAGCGGCGGGGAACATAAAGGTTGGCCTTGAGCGGGCTTCCTTCCGGGGAACCGACCCTCGCGCTCACCCGGATCAGCTGCTGCCAGCGAAGATACCCCCAGACCTGCTCCAGAAGGGAAATCGTTCCCTCGTCGAAATCCGTGATGTTTTCGGTGAATGCCGCGCTCCTGGAGCGGATCCTCGTCACGTAGAGTGCCGCGTCCCGGTTGTTCGGAACGCTGTCGGTCGCGCTCAGGTGGCGGAGTTCCTCTTCGGTCAGGTCGCGCAGCAGGCTGCGGCAGACCGGGTGCCTCAAGCGCCGGAAAAGGGAATCCTGCGTTTCTTCCATGATCACGTCTCTTCTCCCCCTTTTACGGATTTCCGCCCCTCACCGCCATTCCCACCTGAGGAGCTGCCCTCTGGCAAGGAGGGATTCGAAAAGGGCCGTGGCAGGGCCCTCCATCGAAAGCGGGACGGGCACTTCCATGATAACCCTTTCCCCGAAGCTGCAGATTAAGGCGTCCACATCGACCCCCAAGTCCTTCAGGAAAAAGCGCAGGTTTCCCTGTTCCGCGTAAGGGAGTTCCACCCGCGCCTTCCTCGTCGCAACCCTGGCCACGGAGCCCGCCGCCTCGAGAACCTTTCTCGCGCAGGCCCCGTAAGCTTCGATGAGCCCCCTGACGCCGAGCTTGATCCCCCCGAAGTAGCGTGTGACCACAACCACGGTGTGGGTCGTTCCCGCCTTCTGGATCGCCCCCAGGATGGGTTTTCCCGCGGTACCGGAGGGTTCCCCGGCGTCGGAATAATACTCGCAGGGAGGGACGCCCACACGGTAGGCCCAACAGTGATGGTTCGCATCCGGGCGAAGGGCCGCTACGGCTCTCACGGCTTCTTTCGCCTCCAGGGGCGTGCGGGCCAACCGGAGGGTCGCGATGAATCTCGAGCGTTTTTCGGTCATCTCGGCTTCCGCTTCGGAAGCCGGTTCGAGAAACCGGTCTTCCCCCTCAGCCACGGACGACAAGGGCCTCCTTCAGCTTGGCCCAGGTGACCGGAAGCGCCTCCGGCAAAACACGGGTTTGCCCGACGACCGTGGTGAAGTTCGTGTCTCCGCTCCACCGCGGCACGACATGGAGGTGAACGTGGCCGTCGACTCCCGCCCCGGCTATCCGTCCCAGGTTGATCCCCATGTTGAAGCCGTGCGGAGCCATCGTCGTTTTCAGGGCCGCGACGCAATCCCCGGCAAGGCGGTTCATTTCCAGCAATTCGACGTCCTGGAGGCTCTCGTAGTCTGCGACGTGACGGTACGGGACCACCATCAGGTGCCCGGGGTTATAGGGAAAGGCGTTCAGGATGACAAAGCAGGTTTTTCCCCGATGGAGGATCAGCAGCGCTTCATCCTCGTTCTTCCTCGGAAATTCGCAGAAGATGCAACCCGGCGTTTTTTCCGCGGAAGAGATATAGGCCATCCGCCACGGAGAATAGAGTGTTTCCAAGGCGATCCCTCCTCAATGTTTCACGTGAAACACCGGCCTAGGGGCGGTGCCTCCCCTCTTCCTTCCAGAGAGGGCGGATCATCGCCCACCCCTGTGTCATTCCCACTACGGCACCTGCCGCCGCCCCAGCCGGGACGACCCAGCCGGGAGCCCCTTTCCCCTCAAGCTGCCTGCCGACCAAGAGACCCAAGAGGATGAAACCGCAGACGAGAAGGGCGGCGGACACGATTTTCGAAAAAGCCGCGAAATCCTCCATCCTGAAGGGCATGGTTCAAGCCTCCCTCTCCAGGAAAACGTCGTCCCCTTCGTTTCGAATCAGTTGAAGGAGCTGTTTCGCCTGCGGTTCGGAAAGGCCCTCGAAAGTCACCGCAACGCCGCCGCGCTTTCTGCTTAGGGCGACCTTGAACCCCTTCTTCCTGAAGTAATCCTGGATTTCGCGAGGAACCGGCACCGTTTTCCGTTCCGGGGCCGGTTTTTCGGCGGGCCCGTCCTTCTCGCGCCGTGCAAGGATCTCCGCCTGCCTGACCGAAAGCTCCTCGCGCACGACCTTTTCGGCGAACTTCCCGATCTTTGCCGGGTCTTCCAGCGTAAGCAGGGCCCTTGCATGCCCCTCGCTGAGGGAACCCGATGCCAGGAGGGCCTTGACGGAATCCGGCAGGGCCAGCAGGCGAAGCTTGTTCGTGACGGCAGCCCGGCTGAATCCCAGCCTCTTCGCGGCTTCCTCGTGGGAGAGGGCGAACCGTGAAATCAGGTCCCGAATCCCGTCTGCCACTTCCAGGGGGCTGAGGTCTTCGCGCTGGAGGTTCTCGACCAGGGCAGCCTGGATCGACTGGGATTCGTTCAGGACAAGCACACGGACCGGGACTTCCTTCAGCCCGGCCAGCTTCGCCGCCCTCCAGCGGCGCTCGCCGGCCACGATCTCGTAGCCGCCGCCCGCGGGCCTCACCACGAGCGGCTGGATGATTCCGTGCGCCCTGACGGATTCGGCCAGGGACTGGAGGAGTTCTTGATCGACGTTCTTCCGGGGTTGGACGGGATTCGGCCGGATGTCTTCCAGCGGGAGGGAAACCGGCGCCTCATGCCCCGCCGGCCTCTCGGCCCCCGGCAGGAGCGCCCCAAGCCCGCGCCCTAGGGCTTTCTGCCCAGCCATCTTTCCGCCACCTCCCTTGCCAGGTCCCTGAAGGCTTCCGCCCCCGCGCTCTGGGGGTCATAGTAGCCGATGGGCCGTCCGTGGCTCGGCGCTTCCGACAGTTTGACATTACGGGGGATGATCGTCTCCAGGACAAGATCCCCGAACTGCCGGCGCACCTCGTCCACAACTTCCCTCGATAGCCGGGTGCGCCCGTCGAACATGGTCATGACGAGACCCGACAGGGAGAGATCCTCCCTCAGGTATGAACGGACCAGGTCCATCGTCTTCAAAAGCTGGCCGAGCCCCTCCAGGGCAAAGTATTCGCACTGGACCGGGACGAGAATCCCGTCGCTCGCGACCAGGGCGTTCACCGTCAGAAGCCCTAGCGAAGGCGGACAATCGATCAGGGCGATATCGTACCCCCTGAGGTCCGACATCTTTCTCCTGAGGCGGCTTTCCCGGCTCATCGCCCCGGCCAGTTCCACCTCGGCCCCCGCCAGGTCCAGCGTCGCCGGAAGGAGGGAAACGTTCTCCCACGGAGTCCGCCTGACCGCCTCCGAGGCCGGGAGGTCTCCCGCGATCACGTCGTAGACGCTGCACTCGAGGGCCCCCCGGTCTATCCCGAGGGCGCTGCTGCTGTTCCCCTGGGGATCCGCGTCGATCACGAGGGACTTCACCCCCAGCCGTCCCAGCTCGGCCGAAAGGTTGACGCAGCAGGTCGTCTTGCCGACCCCGCCCTTCTGGTTTGCCACCGCCATCACCAGCATGGACTCACCTCCACCACGGTTTCTTCTCGAGCATCGCCGGGTTTCTCGGAAAAGTGCCGGGGCAGCTTCGCGCCTTCATCCAGCTGACAATCACGCGAGACTTGCCTTCGAGAGGGTAGGAATGCAGGACCGGCTCGCCGAGCCCCAGGCGGGGCCACATCCGCCCCACCGCGTCGAGCTCCTCGTGCACGCGGGGCCCCTTGAACGCCAGGAGCATCCCTCCGACCGACACCAGGGGACTCAGGAGTTCGGCCAGTGGGCCCGCCGCCGTCACCGCTCTCGCAGCCGCCACTTCGAAACGCTCCCGGTTCCCGCGGGCCAGTTCCTCCGATCTCATGCAGGCAACCGAAGCGTTCCCGATGCCGAGTTCCTCGACGATGCCCCGCAGGGCGATGCACTTGCGGCTGACGCTGTCGAGAAGCGTCACGGAAAGGCCTGGCCTGCAAATGGCCCACACGACGCCAGGCAACCCTCCGCCGGTGCCGACATCGACGATACGCCCCTCGCGGGGAAGCAGGGGAAGGGCCGCCGCACAATCGAGGACATGCTCCCTCCACAGGGTTTCGGGATCAGCGGGACCCGTCAGCCTGGCGCGTTCGTTTCCCCTGGCCAACGCCTCGCAGTAAGACCGCAGGCGCTCCCGGTTCGCCTCCGCTTCTTCAATTGCCGCCTGCCACGGCAAGGTTTCCTCCGTCGTCATCGGCCGTGCGTCCTCTCTTCCCGAATACGGTTTTCTTCCCTAAAAGGTATCATATCCCATAGAGGGCAGGGTTCCGGAAACCCAATCCTTCAAGAAAGGAACGACGAATGGGAAAAGCCTTCCGATTGGCCCGAAACCTATTTCTGGCCCTGTTTCTCGCCACGGCGGCTTCCTCTTTTCCTTTCCGTCCTGCCGCGGCTCTCGCCGAAACCCTCCGCGGGACCGTCGTCGCCGTCGTCGACGGCGACACCGTCGAAGTCGCCATGGACGGCGGGCGGACCGAAACGGTGCGTTACCTCCTGATCGACACCCCCGAGACCCACCATCCCAGGAGAGGAGTCGAGGAATTCGGCCTGGAGGCGGCTCTCGCCAACAGGGCCCTCGTTTTGGGCAAGAAAGTCCGCCTGGAAACCGACGTTCAAAAACGGGACCGCTACGGCCGCCTGCTGGCCATCGTCTGGATCGACCTGCCGGAAGGGTCCTTCATGGTCAACGAGCGGCTCGTGGAGGAGGGCTTCGCCTTGCCCCTCACCCTTCCGCCGAACGTCCGGCTCGCCGACCGCATCCATGCAGCCCTCCTACGCGCGCGAAGCGGGGAAAAAGGCTTCTGGGGAGCAGCAGCGGGACGCCTGTTCACCGGTCGGCAGGTCTGGGCGGATCTCCCGCTCCTGGCGGGAGCTTTCATCACGCTCGACATGCGCGTCGACGGGATCAGGCACTCGAAAACACGCTGGAGCCTGTCCGAAAAGGGATCGCATACCACCCTTGTGCTCGCCGGCGAACCCGAGGGTGCCTTCGGCTCGATCCCCTCTCTCGAAGGCACGCGCATCCGGGTTGTCGGAAAGGTCCAGGCCTCATTCCGGGGTGCGGAGATCCTGGTCGACGACCCGGCCCAGATCCTTTCCGTGACCCGTGAACCTGCACTTATCCACTAATTTGTCCACATATCCACAAACCTTGGGGAGGCGACTGTTCGCTTATCCACCGCGTTGAATAGTTCATTGTTTTCCCGTGACCGATCGTGAACCGCATCCTCACACCACGACGAAAGGATGGCGATGAACGTGTGGCGACTGGAAAAACCGAGAAACGACGTCGATACGATCCCCGCCTATGCGCCGGGAACGCCTGAAAGGGAGCGCCTTCTCCTCGAGCTGGACAACCTGAGGAACCAACCGGAGGAAATCCCCCTCTTCATTGGAGGCGCCCCTTCCTGGAGGGGAGAAGTCCTGGAGGTCCGTTCTCCGGCCGATCACGGCCTTCTCCTGGGAAAGGCGCGGCTGGCGGGAGAGAGGGAAGTGCAGGCGGCGATCGATTCGGCCATTCAGGCTTGGGAAAGCTGGTCCAGGATTCCCTGGCGTGACCGCGCGGCCGTCTTCCTGAAAGCCGCCGACCTCCTCGCTGGCCCGTGCAGGACGCGGAACATCGCCTCCATCATGCTGAACCTTTCGAAAACCCCTTACGAAGCGGAAATCGACCTTGCGGAACTGGTGGATTTCTGGCGCTTCAACGCCTGGTACCTTCACCTGCTTTACGAAATGCAGCCCGAACAGGCTCCCGGAGAGATCAACCGATTCGACTGGCGTCCGCTGGAAGGGTTCGTCTTCGCCGTGAGCCCCTTCAACTTCTACAGCATCGCCGGGAACCTCCCGACCGCCCCCGCCATGGCGGGAAACGTGGCGGTCTGGAAACCCGCCCGCGCCGCCCTGCCCTGCAACTGGGAGATCATGAAGGTCCTTGACGCGGCAGGCCTGCCGGGAGGCGTCATCAATTTCGTTCCCTTTTCAAGCCGACTGGCCTTGAAAGTTCTCGAACACCCCGATTTCGCCGGCTTGCATTTCACCGGCAGCTACGAAACCTTCATGGCCCTCTGGCGGACGATCGGCAAGAACACCGAGATTTACCGGTCCTTCCCGAGGGTTGTGGGGGAGACCGGAGGCAAGGATTTTGCCGTGGTGCACGCTTCCGCCGACCCCAGGGCGGTCGCGGTGAGCCTGCTACGCGGGGGATTCGAATTCCAGGGGCAGAAATGCTCCGCCCTCTCCCGGGCCTACATCCCTGAAAGCCTCTGGCCCCGGGTGAAGGACATCCTCCTCGAGGAATTTCCCAAGCTTCGTGTCGGCCCGACCGACAACCTGGGATGCTTCATGGGAGCCCTTATCGACGAGGAGGCGTACAGGAAAGCGGTCGGCTATATCGAGCATGCCCTCGCCCATCCCGAGGAATACGAAAGGGTTTTCGGCGGTGGGTACAGCGAAGAGCGGGGCTGGTTCGTCGAACCGGCGCTTTTCGTCGCCATAAGCCCGAAGGGGAAGCTGATGACCGAAGAAATTTTCGGCCCCGTCGTCTCCGTCCTCGTTTACCCTGACGACGGCTTCGAATCCATCCTCGAGCTTTGCGACTCCAGCACGCCCTATGCCCTGACCGGCTCGGTCTTCGCGAGAGACCGGGCGGCGATCGACAGGGCCGCCTGCATGCTGCGCTTCGCGGCGGGGAACTTCTATATCAACGATAAGCCCACGGGGGCCATCGTGGGCAGGCAGCCCTTCGGCGGCTCAAGGCACTCGGGAACGAACGACAAGGCCGGCTTCCTGAACAACATCACACGGTGGCTTTCCCCCCGGACGATCAAGGAGACCACCGTCCCTCCCCTGGATTGGAGGCGCCCTTACATGGGCTAGGGTTCCCCGCGGGCGGAGAGCCGGCCCATATTGCCCCTTTCGTAACCCTCCAGATCGACGAGAACTCTCAGGAAGCCCTCGTCTTTCAGGATCCTCACGACTCGATCCCCCAGGGCAAGGACCCCTGGGGGATCGTTCGTTTCAACCACCGCAACCGGGCCCGGAAGGGAACGGACCCGCAACGGCGAGAAACCAAGGGCCCTGAGGGCGGTTTCAGAACGCGCCACCCGGCGGAGGGCCTCTTCGGAGAGGGCCGTTCCGGTGGGAAAGCGAGTGGCCAGGCAGGGGCTTCCCACGCGCTCCCCCCCTTCGATCCCCATGAGGCCGGAAATCTCCCGGATGTCCTTTCTCCCCAGCCCGGCCTCCAGCAGCGGATGGCCGATCCCGTCCTCGTCGGAGGCTTTTTTCCCCGGGCGGTCCTCCTCCAGGTCCGAGAGCGAGAAACCGTCCACGACGGACTCGAACCCATGCCGCCAAGCCCATTCCAGGGCCAGGGCATCCCGGTGCTTTCGGCAGGCATAGCAGCGGTTCGGGCCGTTCCCGGCGATTTCGGGCACGGAGAGATCCGGCGCCACGGCGCTCGCATGCCGGATCCCGATGCGGGCCGCGGCCTTCCCGGCCATCTCCGCTTCAGCCGGATCCTCGAGAGGGCTCCTGAAGGTCAGGGCGACCGATTTGTCTTTCAGTGCCCTGCTGGCCGCATAGGCAAGCAGGGTGCTGTCGACCCCGCCGGAAAAAAGGACGACCACGCTTCCCCGGCGAAACAGGTTCCGGACGAGAGCCTCAAACCGCTCCAACACTTCGGGCTGTCCTCCCTCTCCATCACGAACGCCGTTCACGAAGATCACCTCCGACCAATCCCGGTAGGGTAAAATGAGGCAGTACGAATTCTCCTTCAAGAGGTGCCCGATGCCCGGAAAAACCCGGTCTCCCGCCAAGCTGGCCTTCTGGGCCTTCCTGCTTTTCATACCCGTCATCCTTGTCGTTGCCGCCGTTCGGATGCCGTACGGCGAAGGCATCGTCCGCAACCTCGCCGCAAGCGGCGCGAAAAGCGCCCTCGGGGCCGAACTCTACATCGGCTCCATGAGCGGCAACCCTGTCGTCGGTTACCGGGCCCACGACATCGTCTTGACGAAGGAAGGCCTTCCGGTCCTGTCGGCCGCCGAGCTCACGTTTCGCCAGGATATCCCTTCGATTCTACAACGCCGCATTTTCATCCGCCGCCTCGATATCCGGGGGGCCGACGTCGACCTCGAGCGTCTCGTGGATCTCCTGCCGCCGGCCCGTAAGGACAGAGACCGCCTGGACATCCCCCTCGACACGGTCAGGCTGGACGACTGCATCGTCCGGACCCGCTCCGGGCAGCTGGACCTGCGCCGGGCCAACCTCAAGATCTCCGATTTCGCCGTCGAGGGAACTTTCAGGGCTGCCGCCAACAACGTGGAAGCCAGGGGGAAGGGCCGCTACCGCCTCGTGGGCGGCCTGGCGCAGCTCGAGAACTTCGAGATGGAGGTGGGGAAGGGGCGCATCGAGATGTTCGGGACCGTCCGGCCGACCCTCGGCCTGCTCGTCCGGGTGACCGGCGTCGAGCTCATGACGCTCCGCAACTTCTGGCCCGCCATCGGGGAGCGGTTTTTCGGCCCGGTCCTCACGGAATTCCGCGTCGAAGGCAATTGGCCTGCCCTCCGGTACGGGGGAAACCTCGCCCTCAGCTCCGGCCGGGTCGCCGGGATCGATTTCGCGAACCTCCGCGGGACCTGGACATACGACGGCAAGATCCTTTCCTTCGAGGAACTTTCCGGGGAGGCTTTCGGGCATCCCCTGGCGGGTTCAGTCTCGACGGACCTTTCGCAAAGCCCGGCCCCGTGGACCCTCAAGGTAAGCGGAAAGGAAATGGAGACGGCCCGCTGGAAGTCCGTCCTCCCCTGGATCACCTTCCTGAAGGGATCCGCCCGGACGGTCACCGTGGACCTGGCTGGCCCACTAAAGGCCCTGTCCGGCCAGGTTTCGGCGGAAGCGGACGCGATGACCGTGGCCAGCCAGGACCTCACGGAATCGAGGGCCACCTTCTCGCTGTCGGGGGGACAGAGCGGAAGGCTTGATCTTTCCGGCAAATGGCTGGGATCGCCCATCGAGGTCAAAGGCCCCGTCAAGATCAAGCCCAAGGTCGAGCTCGACCTTGCCCTGTCCCTCGGCAAGATCAGCCTGGACCGACTCTCGGATCGCTTCAAGGGGCTCTCCGCCCTCGAAGCGAAGGGGGACCTCACGGGCAGGATCCGCCTCCTGGGCCCCACCAAGGCCCTTCGGTTCGACGGGGTGATCCTTTCGGAAAACCTCACGGCCCGCGGAGAAAGGCTGGGCTCGGTCAGGCTCCCCTTCACCAGCGACGGCAAGGATGCGCGGATCAGCGGTGCCACGGCCGCCTGGCAGGGGGGACAGGTGAGCCTTTCCGGCCTCGTCTCAGGACTGTTCGATGCCCAGCCGCGCCTCGACCTCTCGGGGCGGATCGCCCGGATCGAGGCCAAGACGCTCGCGGAACGTCATGAATCTCTTCGCTCTTTCTCCCCGGCAGGGAAAGTCGATGGGACCTTCCGCGTCTCGGGCGAAACGAAGGCGCTTTCCGTCGAAGCGAAACTGGGGGGGTTCAGGGCCAACCTGACCGAGGCCCTTCCCTCCAGGGAGATCGACGCGTCCGTGCGGTTCCGGCAGGATACCCTGGAGATCCTTGCCCTTTCCGGCAAAGCCGGGAGCTCTTCTATCTCCCTTGCAGGAAGGATTTCGAAGGTTTCCGCCAAGCCTGAGGCCGACCTTAAGGGCCGCTTTTCCGCCACGGAGATCACCCCGTTCCTGAAGGGTCTGCTCCCGGTTCCCGTTTCCGGCAAAGCCGACGGAAACCTTTCCCTCAACGGCTCCCTATCCTCACCGGCCTGGAAGGTCGAGGGGAGCTCGGACAGCCTTTCCGCCGGAGGGATGAAGGTCGATGGCTTCCGCTTCCGCCTTGCGGGAACGGGCCAGGGGATCCGCATCGAGCAACTGGAAGGCCGGATCATCGGGGGAAGCGTGAAAGGGTCCGGCAACATCCGGAAGGGCACGGCCGCGCAGCCTGCGGAACTGGACCTGGAAGCCGGCGCGGAGGGCCTGGACCTGCGGGAAATCACGAACCACTTCAGCCTTGCCCTCCCCCTGAAAGGCCGCGCCTCGGCCCAGGCAACGGTCAGGGGACCCGCCCAGAAGCCGACGGTGTTCGTTTCCGCCTCCGTTCCCGAGCTCGCCGTGTCGGGCCTTCTCTTCAAGCAGGTCCAGGTCAGGGGAGAAGGGGTCTCCACCGGCGAAACCCTCCATATCCGGGAGGCCAGGGCGCTGGTGGGGGATTCGCCGGTGACCGGAAGCGGCACCCTCCTGAAAGGCAAGGAAGGCTTTGAGCTCGCCTTCTCAATGGAGGGCTCGAAGCTCAGCCTGCAGGACCTCGTCCCCCGGTTCATCAACGGTTCAAGGAACATCCTGAAGGGATTCATGGACGCGAAGGTCTCCGGAAGGATCAACTCCGAGGGTTTCCAGGGATCGGGGCGCATGACATCCCCGGAACTCGAACTCTGGGGCTTCCGCCTGACGGACGTCGATGCGCCGTTCTTCACGACCGACGAGTACGTCACGGTCGAAGGCGGAACGGCGAAAGCCTACGGCGGCGACGTGAAAGTGGCGGGATCCGTGGAGATGGGAAAGGCACGCTGGGGAGCCCGGATGACGGTCAACGGGGCCGACCTGGCCCCCGCCCTGAAGGACGCGCTGCGGACGGAGGGTTCCGTTTCCGGCAAGGCAGACCTCACCTTCAGGATCGCCAACGAGTACGGAAAGGCCTTCCTGATGGACGGGAACGGTTCTCTACGGGTGAAGGACGGAGCGGTCGAGGGCTTTTCCGCCCTGAAGAACCTCGTCCCGATCACGGGAAGCCCTTCCATCCGCTACAGCAGCGTCAACGCCAACTTCAACATCGACGGGAAATCGGTCTTCCTCCTTCCGGGGACGCGCGCCAACGCCGTTCCCGGAGACCGGTTCTACCGCTACCTCTCCGTCGACGGTTCCATCGGGGAGGGCGGCAACCTCGACCTGAAAAGCTACGGCGAAATCAACATCCGCGGGCTGAACCTCCTCCTGGGAGGGCTGGAGGGATTGCTTTCCTCCGACGGCAGCTGGTCCACGGCCACCCTCCAGCAGTTCCTCGGAGGGATCCTTGGCGGAGCGACCCGGCGGGAATTCCAGGAGGTCAGCTTCAACCTCAAGGGCCCCTGGAGGAAGCCGACGATCGGCGATCTCAAGGTAGTCCAGCGTCCCAAGGAGAGCCCTATCCCCACGTCGCCCTCCGACCCCTCCGGGAAGGAAGATCGCGACGACTTCCGGATCACGATCACGATCCCCACCGGAGAAGGCGGATCGAAGAGCAGCGGGGACACCGGCAGCCAGATCAAGGACCAGTTGCTCGAACAGGTGATCCGGCAGATCCTGAAACCCGAAACCGAAAAATACTAGGCGAAGAGCCTAGCCCCAGCGCTCGAGGAGCGGCAAAAGCCTTGCGTGATCGATGTTGCCGCCCGAGATGACCACGCCGACCCGAAGCCCGGAAAGATCCGCCGGAACTTTCCCTGCCAGGAGGGCCGCCACCCCGACCGCGCCGGCACCTTCTACGACCTGGTGATGCTCCCTGTGGAGGAAGGCGATCGCCTTACCGATTTCCTCCTCCGTGACGCTGAAGCACCCTTCCATGCGGGTTTTCGCCAGATCAAGCAAACTCTGGGGAATGGAGCCGGTAAGGCCGTCGGCAAGGGAATCGCCGTAGGGGACCTCCAAGACGCGCCCTCCTTCCCATGAGGCGACCCAGGGCTGGGAAGCCACGGACTGGACGCCCCAGATGCGGATATTCGGCCTCAGGGTCTTCGCCGCGAGCGACACCCCGTTCATGAGTCCCCCTCCACCGGCGGGCACCAGGATCACGTCCAGTTCCGGCTCATCCATCAGGAGCTCGATCCCGAGCGTGGCCGCGCCGCTGATCACAGCCGCGTCCTCGTAGGAAGAAACGAAGGTCATGCCCTCGGAAACCGCCAGCCGGTGCGCCTCGTTCTCCGCGTCGTCATAGAGTTCACCCACGACCCTCAGCTCGACCCAGTCCCCTCCAAGGCGCCGAATGGCCTCCCGCTTCGTCTGGGGACAGGCTCCAGGAACGCAGACGACGGCCTTCACGCCAAGCTGGGAAGCGGCAAACGCCACCCCCTGGCCGTGGTTGCCGCTGGAAGGCGTGACCACTCCCCTGGCGCGTTCCTCCAGGGTCAGGGAGAACATTTTGTTCAGGGCCCCCCGGATCTTGAAGGACCCGCAGAACTGGGCATTCTCCCACTTGATGTAAACTTCGGCCCCGGTGAGCCCGCTAAGGGGGAAGGATCGCTCGACGGGCGTGTGGCGGACCCTGTGCCTCAGGAACCGGTATGCTTTCAGGACATCGCTGATCGACGGGTTGATGACCACTGGAAAGACCTCCTATCCTGGATTGTCCTGCCTAGTTTAGGCGAAAAGCACGCGTTCCGGACACCCGTTAAGCAATTTCTCCAGCCTCGGGCAAGTCGACCTGTTACAATAAAGCAAAGTCAATAAGGCCGGGGGTATCGTTCCGGCCGGGAAGGGGTTGGAGGATGAAGTCCAATCAACTGAGGTTGCTGGTCCAAGGGGCCTTCCTGGCCTTCATGACGTGGACAGGTTATCGCCACCAGGTCCTCGGAGGGGGACCGCAAGGGGTTCCGCCGGTGGATGCGCTCTGCCCCTTCGGGGGGATGGAAAGCCTGTACGGATTCATCGCCTCGGGAACCTGGCTCCGCCGCGTGGCCCCGAGCGCGTTGGTCCTTCTCGTGATCGTCGCGGTCACGACGCTCTTCTTGGGAAGGGTCTTCTGCGGTTGGATCTGCCCGCTCGGCACCATCGGCGAATGGACGGCGAGGCTGTCTCGCCGCCTGGGAATCCGTCCGAGGGAACTGCCGGAAAGCCTCGACCGTCCCCTGAGGTTCCTGAAATATATCGTCCTGACCGTCATCATCGCCTTCACCTGGAAGCTCGGCACACTGGCCTGGAGAGCCTACGACCCCTGGGCCGCCTGGATGCACCTTTCGGCCGGCATCGAGGCGATGGCCGAAGCTCCGTGGTCCTTCGCGGTCCTCTCCGTCACGGTCATCGGGGCCAGCCTCTTCATCGAGCGGTTCTGGTGCCGCTACCTTTGCCCGCTGGGAGCGCTCCTGGCTCCCCTGCAGAAACTCTCCCTCTTCAAGGTGCGGCGGTCGGAGGCACATTGCATCCATTGCTCCCTTTGCGGCAAGGCCTGCCCGGTGAGGCTCGATCCCGAGTCCGCCGAAGTCACTTCCTCGGCCGAATGCCTGGCCTGCGGCCGCTGCGTCGAAGCCTGTCCCAGGGAGAAGGCCCTCTTCTTCGGGACACGATCGAAGGTCCTTTCCGTAGCCACAGTCGGCCTGCTCGGGGTCGGGCTCTACCTGGGCGGCTACGGCCTGGCCCGGGCTTTTAACCTCTGGTCGACCTACGCCCCGCCCCCTGCAGCCCGTCTTGCCGAGGACCCGACAAGCGGGATCTTCGGCTGGATGACGTTGGAGAAGGTCTCGGAAACGGCCGGATTGCCCGTTGAAAAGATCATCGGGATCACGGGACTTTCGGCCGACACCCCGCTTGACAAGCCAATCAAAGAGATCACGGACGATGAAGCCTTCCGAAGCAGCCTGGCGGCCTGGTTTGCCGCACGGAAGGAAAACACGCCTGTCTCCTCCCCTTCTTCGCTTCCGAACCCTGAAGAGATCAAGGGCTCCATGACCATGGGGCAGGTAGCCGAAACGTACAAGCTGGACGGAGGGAAGATCTTCGAAAGGGCGGGATGGCCGGCCGGCCTTCCCCTCGACAAGCCCCTGAAGGAGATCGCCGGGGATATCGGGAAGGAGGTTTCCGAAATCCGGAACGCCGTGAAGGAACTCCTTGCAAAACCTTGAAGCAAACCCGGCGGTTATCATGAAACCTGATTTGACACCAGGAAAAAACGGGGAGGGATTTTCTTGGAAGAGCAGTGCCACTTGATCCGGGGAGGAACGGTCTGGACCGGGGACCGCAGGAACCCGCGGGCGGAGTCCGTCCTCGTGAGGGGAAAACGGATCATCGCCGTCGGGCCGGCCAAGGAAGTGGAAAACCACGAACTCGCGAAACAGGCCCAGGCCCTGGACCTTTCGGGCGAAACCGTCATCCCGGGGATGACCGATTCGCACCTGCACCTTCTTTATTACGCCAAGCAACGGGCCGGTGTCTCCCTCTTCGAAACCCGTTCGCTTGGGGAAGCCCTCCAGGCCCTCAAGACCGCCGCGGCAAATACCAGGCCGGGCGACTGGGTCCACGGGGTGAGGTACAACGATGCCTACTGGACCGAAAACCGGCCACCCACCCGGCAGGACCTGGACGCAACGGGAATCGACCGGCCGATCCTGCTGACCCGGGTCTGCACTCACGTCCAGGTGGCCAACAGCGCCGCCCTGGCCGCATCGGGCATGCCGCGCGAGAAGTGGGGCGACGGGATCCTGCTGGAAACCGAGGTTGAGCCGGTCCTGAAGGCCCTCGAAGCCTGGAGAACGGGAACCGGCAGGAACCTGTCCATGATGGAGGAAGCCTGCCGGGACTTCGCCGGCTACGGGGTGACCGAGATCCAGACCTGCAGCGCTTCGGGTTACGGCCTTGCAGACGACCTGGAGCCCTTCCAGCGGCTTCGGCTCGAGGGGCGCTTGCCGGTGAGGGTCGTCCTCTACGAGGACCGGCTGCCCCAGTGGAGGGTCATGAGCGGACTGGGCGACGACTGGATCCGCTACGGCGGCTTCAAGCTGTTCCTGGACGGCTCGCTGGGCGGCCGAACCGCCGCGCTTTCCTCCCCCTATGCCGACGACCCCTCCACCTGCGGCCTTCTCAACCACGAGGAAGAGCCCCTGCTGGCCACGGTGAAGGAAGCCCACCGCAGGGGACTGCAGATGCTCATCCACGCCATCGGCGACCGTGCCCTGGACCAGGCGATCCGGGCCATAGGGGCAGCCTACGCGGAGGGTCCATGCCCCTGCGGCCTGCCGCACCGGATCAACCACGTCATGATCTGTCGCCCGGACCAGCTGGAGGCCCTGAAGAAATTGGGAGTCGTCCTGGACATCCAGCCGGCCTTCGTCCCTAGCGAGATCGCCATGGCGACCGCCCGGATCGGCGAGGAAAGGATTCCCTGGGCCTATCCCTGGAAATCCTTCGTCGATTCGGGACTCCTCGTCACGGGCTCGAGCGATTGCCCCGTGGAGCCGCCGACCCCATGGCGAGGGGTCTGGGGAGCGGTTTGCCGCGTCGGTGACGACGGAAAACCAGCCGAAGGCTGGCAGCCGGGCCAGAAGCTCTCCCTGGACGAGGCCCTCCGTCTCTGGACCGTCAACGGGGCCATCGCGGTAGGGGAGGGCGGCCGGAGGGGCCGGATCGCTCCCGGCTACCTGGCGGACCTGGCGGTCCTCGACCGGGACATTTTCAAGACCGACCCCATGGACCTCAAAAGCGTTACAGCCCGCCTCACCTTCGCAGGAGGATGGGTCACTCACGGCGACCTTCTTCCCGGCCGGGAAAAGGTCTAGAATCGCCTCCGCCACGAAACGGGAAAAAAGCGAGGCCCCGCCCCGGGGCCTCGCTTTTCGCTTCGAGCGGAACAGGCGTGACTAGAAGTTGCTCTGGGGTTTGTAGGTCTCGAGGAAGACCATCTTCCCGCCGGTGGCCTTCAGGATGGCGGCCGGCTTGTTCAGCGGGTTGTGGGTCGCCTTGTCGACGGTCAGGGTGAAGTGGAGGAGTTTCAGGTTCTTCGTGTTCTCGATGGCATCCCGGACAGCTTGCCCGTCGGCCTTGCCGGCTCGCTTGATGGCATCGGCGATCCAGTAGATGATGTCATAGGCCGCGACCGTGTTCACGATCTCCGTCGGCTTCTCGCCAAATTTCTTTTCGTACTTGGCGTAGAGGGGCTTCAGGATCGGGTCGTCGAAGCTGAGGTGGTAGATCCAGTAGCTGTTCTCCATCGCCGGGCCGGCGATTTCGAACATGTTCATGCTGAAGCCGTCACCGCCGATGAAGATCGGTTTCCAGCCCAGTTCCCAGGACTGCTTCATCATCAGGGACATTTCCTTGTAGAGGTTCGGCATGACGAGGGCCTTCGCGCCGCTCTGCTTGGCGTTGGTGAGCTGGGCGCGGAAGTCCACGTCGCCGCCGCGGAAGGCCTGGTTCGAAACGACCTTGCCGCCGAGACCGGTGTAGGTCTTGATGAAGTATTCCGTCAGCCCCTCGGAGTAGTCGCTGCCGACGTCATGGATGATGGCCGCTTCCTTGATCTTGAGCTTGTTGAAGAGGTACTCGGCGATGACCTTGCCCTGGTAGGGATCGGTGAAGCAGATGCGGAAGGAGTACGGACGGACCTTGCCGGTGTTCGGGTCCACGGTCACGGCGGGGTTGGTCGGGTAGCTTCCGATCTGGGGGACCTTGTACTGTTCCAGGATGGGAACGGTGGCGATGTTGAGCCCGCTGAAGTTCGTCCCGCCGATGGCGACGACCTTGTCCTCGAGGATCAGGCGGCGTGCCGCGCTGATGGCGTCTTCCGCCTTGGCCTTGACGTCGTAGACGACAACCTCCAGGGGACGGCCAAGGACGCCGCCCTTCTTGTTGATCTCTTCCACGGCCAACAGGGCACCGTTCTTTTCATGGACGCCCCAGGTCGCCGCGTCCCCGGTCAGGTTGGCCAGGTAGCCGATCTTGATCGGAGTGGCAGCCATGGCAACAGAGGAAAGAGCGAGGACAACGAGCAGCGCAACGGATAAAATTTTCTTCATCCACAAAACACCCCCCAAACCAGAATTTCCCTTGAGTATAGGGATGGGGCTTAAAGCAGTCAAGGCATAGCGCTTTGCCATGCAGATATATCAAGGGAGCGGGGCCTTTTCGCCCCGCTCCCTTTTTTAGTTATATTAATCTTTCCGCCTTGGCTCCAGGAATTTAACCACGTTCTCAAGGGGCACCTTTTCGGGGCTTCCACCGTCCTCACCGGTGATTTCCGCCTCCCGGGCGTCCAGCACGAGAAGCTTCACCGGCGAGCCGGTCAGCCTCGCCTCGCCAAGGCGGACTTCATCGGGCAACGGGCGGTCGTCCAGGAGCACCTTCCAGCCACTGGCCTCCAGCTCGGCCGCCACGCTCTCCGCGGCCTTTCGCCCCTCATCCCCGGCGGATTCGAGGGCCATGACCAAAAGGTCCGTCCCAGCCAGCCCCAGCCTGAAAGCCTCGTCCCCTTCTCCCGCGGCAGCCAGGGCAAGGGCCTCCACCAGGATTTCCCCCGTCCAGGTGCCGGGCACATGCCGCTTCCGGGCCGAATCCAGGTATCCCAGGGAGGGGAAATTCCCGAGCGCCGGGTGTCCCTTCGAGAAGGCGGCAACCGGCCGGATCCACCCTTTCACCAGGGGTTTCCCGCAGGCGGGGCATGGGGCTTGCGCCTCCAGCCCCGAGATGTCCGCGACCGGGGCCTCGTAATCCCGTCCCCAGCAGGCCCCGGTGTAATGGGTCTCGGGCTGGTTGGCCCCGATCACCCGGTTTTTCGTCCCCACGACCGTCAGGTCCGCGATGACCTCAATCGTCCCCGGCAGCCCCACGGGACCCAGGAATCCCGCCACATCGCAGCCCGCCTGCTTGAGGTCCGCGCTTTCCGCCCTTCGCACCGCCGCGCCGCCCAGGGCGCGAGACAGTTTCGTCGGGCAAACGGATCGGTCCCCTCTCACCAGGGCCGCAGCAACACCCTTCCGGTCCCCTTTTTCGAAAGCGTAAAACATCGTCTTGATCGTCCTCTCGGGGGAACAGCCCAATTGACGGCACAGCTCGACGATCGTCGTCGCCCCCGGGGTAAGGACCGGTTCCAGGGGGCGTTCCTCCTCGGCTTCGGGCGTTTCGGGCGGAAGCAGGGCATCCACCGAGGCAGCCCACCCGCAAGCCGGGCAGGCCCGGGCTTCCAGGGCACCCCGGGCATCGGCGTCGCACTCGCAGGCCAGGACCGTTCTGTCGCCGCAGGGGAGGGCCTCCTCGAACACCGACACGGACAACTCCCTTTCCTGCAGGAAGGAAAGAAGCCGCTCGGCGTAAAGGGGCCATCCCGCCGTCGCCCCTTCCTCGTCAAACCCTTCCAGCAGGATGGAGGCTCCGGCACCTGCCTCCAGGCAGAGGGGGAGCTGGTCATCCGTCTTCAGGACCCGAACCGCCACGGGCAGGGTCCCGGAAGCGCCGGGCCCGCACTCGACCGGCTGGGCACCCGCGGCCCGGAAGCGGGCCTCGAGCCCCCTCCGGATCCGTTCGAGCAGCGCCACTCCCAGGGGAAGCCACAGGATGCGGTCTCCGGAGGCGTCGTAGGCGGCCGCTCCCGCCCTGGCCAGGCGGATCAGCCCCTTGTCCTTCACCTTGGCCGGCGGGTTCTTTGAGGCCGGGATCAGCGTCTTCGATCTCTTCATGGGTGTCGAGGGATTCACTTCCCTTCGTTAAAAGATCGTCTGCTCGGTGATGGGAACCGTCATGGCCTCCAGGGCTTTCAGGAGAAGCGCCCTACGGGCTTTCCTGTCGGCATCCGGTCCCTTCGCCGGGTCTCCCACGGGATGGGGGATGGCCACTCCGGGAACGATCCGGTTGGACCCCACCGTGAGCATGATCGGGACGATGGTGGCGATCTGGACCACCGGGATTCCCGCCGCCTTTTCGATCTCGCGAGTCATCGATGCGCCGCATCGAGTGCAGGTCCCTCAGGTGGAAGTCAGGATCACGCCGTCCACGCCCGCTTCCTTCAGCTGTGCCCCGATCTCGCGGCCGAAGCGTTCCGCATGGGCCACCGCCGTGCCGGTTCCCGTGGTCGTGTAGATAAAATCATACAGCTTACCGAAGACCCCTTCACGTTCCAGCTGCCTCATGACATCCACGGGAAGGACCACGTCCGGGTCTTCATTGGCCCAGACCCGGTCGTAGCCGCCGTGGATCGACTCGTAGGTCTCCGGAGTCAGGTCATCGAGCTTCGAGATGTCGTAGCGGCCGTAGGTTTCGGCGGAAGACACCCGGATGTGGTCGGGGTTTCCCTTCGGAACGATTCCGCCCGAACAGACGAGAGCAATCGTGGCCTTTTTCATCTCCCTGATGGGGGCCGCGGGAGGAATCCGCTTGAAAACGGGCATCTCGTATTCCGTGCGGAAGGGCTTCCCGGCGATCTTGTCCAGGAGCATGGACACCGCCCGTTCGGCACCGTTCGTCTCAAAGAAGAAGTTCTTGCGGATCCCCCGGGAGATCGTTCCTTCCAGCCGGGCCGGGCCAAGCGGTTGGCCGGACGCCAGTTTGAGACCGATCCGGGCCAGGCCCTCCAGGGCAGCCTTCATCCCTCTGGCGCTGTCTGCGGCCTGGACGATGACCGTGTTCTTCGCGAAAAGCTCTACGCCCGGGTTTTCAGGGTAAAGGGCCGTCACCGTGGGAATGCCCAGGGCCTTGCCGACCGCGGAGCAGATATCGCCGCAGGCGAACCCGTAACGCCCGGCGTTGAATCCCGGCCCGGCCACGAGAAGGTCGGGCTTGAATGCCCGGATGAGCTCAAGGCACTCTTTCCGGGCGTCCTCCGTGTGTTCGCCGTAATAGCCGTCCCCGCAGATCACCGTGCCGACGACCGCGGCGCGGTCCCCCATGAGTGCGGCCAGCTGCATGCCGGGCCCGGCAAACCCTTCCCGTCCCTCCGGGGTTTTGTCGGCCGCTTCTTCTCCACCCAGCCCCGCGTAGAACTGGTTGATGTAGTGGACAACCCTGATGGTCATCGTTTTCATTCCTCCCTCGCCTAGATCCATTCGCAGCCGATGCGGCTGAAACCGAGCTCGCAGGTGGACCCGATCACGGCCTGCAGTTCCACGAACATGCTGCCGTCGGGCCGAAGGCTCTCCGCCGCCCCGCCCGAAAGGTTCGCGATCGCTTCGGGATGGCCGAGTACCGTCTTCATCGGAGGCACCTCGATCATCTCGTTGACGTTCCCGGAGGAGACGAAGGCGGACATCTCCGGTGTGGCGTCGGCCAGCCCCTGGCTCGCCCCATCCGTCCCGGCCGCTTCGTCGGAGATCACGACGGTGCGGATCCCCAGCAGCTCGCACTTCTTCGCGTTCAGGCAGAGGTCCGTGTCCGGGTTCCCGTAGCCTTCCTCGGTGACGATGACCCCATGCGCCCCCAGGTTCCTGGCCAGGGCCGCGTTCATGGACGAGGCCCTTTCCTTGCCTGCCAGGCGGACATCCTCCACCGTGGGCACGACGCCGAGGAAATTCAGGTCCTTCCCGTGCCGCCTGTAAAGGGCTTCCACCACCGGGTTGTTCACGTGGTGGTAGGTCGTGTTCTTGTCGCAGGCCGAGACGCAGTTTCCCGAAACGAGGGCCCCGTCGAGAACCTCGTTGGGGTGGAGAAGCGTAGGCAGGACCGTCTTCATGTCCGCGCTGTAGAGGAAAGTGTCGTGAAGCAGGCCCTGGGTGATGGCCATGCAGACGTAGAGGATCCGCGGCAGGTCAGGGTATTTTTCGTTCTCTTCGTGGATGGATCCCTTGTCGAAGACGCGGACCTCGTCCACGGCTGCTTCCCTGCAGGCTTCGGCCAGGTAGAGGGCAAGCTTCAGGCCCGCCAGGCGCAAGGCCTCCTCGTAGGCGTGCTTGCCCAGGCCCTCGGCCGGCTCGACGGTGAGGACAAGGTTCTGCGTTTTCGAGAATGGCGTGTAGTCGGCCCCGGTTCCCGACATGTCGACGAAACCTTCCTGGAAGGCCACGATCGGTCCGCATGTCACCACGGCGGCCCCTTTCAGGACCAGGGTCACCCCTTCGCCCGCCGTCTCCGGTGGCGCGAAGAAGCCCGGGAAATATCCCCGCCCGCCTTTCAGCTTGGCCCGGGGCTCCACCACGTCTTTAACAGGAATGATGCGCACGCTTTCGCCGGGACGAGCCAGGTCCAGACGAACCGACGCAAACCGGTCATCACCGGACACCGAGGCCATGGCCTCCTCCAGGTTCACCCGGAGGACATGGTCCAGGACCTCCGTTTTCTGCCCCCACTGGATATCCGAAACGTGGACTTCGTGCAGTTCCAACCTCATTGGGATCCTCCCTTCGCTAGCCCCGCTCAAGCTCTGACGCTTCATTTCGGCATTCGGTCAGCAGGGCTTCCGTCAAGTTAGTTTAGCGGGTCCAACGTCCGATTTCATTGGGCTTTCGACCTATCTTTCAACCTTTTAACCCCGTGTTTTTTGTTATATTGCACATTTAACCCCCCTGGCGGATACTTGCAATAAACGAGGAGGGAAAACCCATGCTCAGGAGCTGTGCCCAGGAACTTGCCGAAAACACCTCGGAGATCGCCGGCTACAGCGTCCTCCTGACGGACGAGGACGGCATCGTGATCGGGTCGAGCGACCCGTCCCGCCTCGGGACTCTCCACAGTCCCTCGATGGGGGTCATGCAGACGCGCCGCACCGAGATCACGACCCTGGAACAGGCCGACCGTCTCCCGGACGGGGTTCGGCCGGGGATCACCCTGCCGATTTCGCTTGCTGGACGGGTCGTCGGGTCGATCGCCATCGCCGGCCCGCCCGACGAAGTGTCCCGGCTCGGCCGCCTCGTGCAGAAACAGGCGGAACTGCTGCTTCGAGAAAACGCGCTTCTCCGATCCTCCCTGATGCGCGAACAGGCGATCCAGGAACTGATCCTGGAAATCGCGGCCTTCGACCCCCTGAAGGCCGACGAGTCCCTTCTCCTGATGCGCGGGCGGGAGCTCGGTTACGACCTGAGGTCGGCCCGGACCGTCGTCGTGGCGGAAATCCGCCATCCCGAAACGGTTCCCCTGGAACGGCGCAGGGAGGCACAATCCCTGGCCCGGAGAACTTTTCGCCATCCGCAGGACATCGTCGCCCGCATCGGCGAGGACAAGGTGGTGATCCTCGCCTTCCTGGGCCTGGCCGCCAGGCAGGATCAACCCCTCGAAGAGGTGAAGAGTGCGGCCTTCCTCCTGGCAAACGGCCTGGAGGGGATGGGCATTCCGGTCACCGTCGGGATCGGCGAGATCGCGGCGAACACCTCCCAACTAGGCGAGGCCTATCGCTCCGCAGGTGAAGCGGCGCGCCTCGGTGCGGGCAGGAAAGACTCCGGAACGGTCTTCTCCATTGGGGACTTGCGCCTGGAATCCCTCTTCTCCTGCATCCCCAAAGACCGAGGGCAGGCTTTCTGCGAATCGATCCTGAAACCCCTCGCTTCCTGCCCCGACGCCGAGGAGATGGCGGAAACCTTCCGGGCCTGGTGCGAGGACCCCTTCTCGCCCGCACGGGTGGCCGCCCGCCTCTCCATCCACCGGAACACCCTGGCCTACCGGCTGCAAAAGATCGGGCGCGTGACGTCCCTCGATCTTCGGGGAGTGACCGGGATCCTGATGCTTTGGACCGCCCTGGAGCTTCGAAAAACAAAATCTTTCCAGGAAAAGCCTTGACGGGGCGAGGGGGCTGATATATCATATATCAGCGTAAAGCCCGGAATTTGATTTTCCAGAAGGGGAATAAACGATGAAGAGCGGCATCGTTTTCGACTTCAAGAAGTATTCCATCCACGACGGCCCAGGCATCCGGACAACCGTTTTCCTGAAGGGTTGCCCTCTTTCCTGCTGGTGGTGCCACAACCCCGAGAGCATTTCCCCGCAACCGGCGGTCCTGTACCGGCCGGAGCGGTGCATCGGTTGCGGAGCCTGCCTGCGCGCCTGCCCGAACAAGGCGATCCAGGCCACGCCGGAAGGATTCTTCGCCGACCCGGCCCTTTGCAACGGGAACGGTGCCTGCGCGGCTGCCTGCCCGGCCCTGGCGCGAGAGCAGGTCGGCCGGGTCATGACTTCCGAAGAGGTCCTGGCGGAGATCCGGAAAGACATTCCCTTCTACGACGAATCCGGTGGCGGAGCCACGTTCTCGGGCGGAGAGCCTCTTCTGCAGCCCGAGTTCCTCTGGGAGCTCCTGGAAGGCTGCCGGAGCCTGGACATCCACACCGCGGTCGACACGACCGGTTTCGCCCAGACGTCGATCCTCCTGGAGACAGCCCCGCTGGCCGATCTCTTCCTCTACGACATCAAGCACATGGATCCCGAGAAGCACAAGCTTTACACGGGAGTGGACAACACCCTGATCCTTGAGAACCTGAAGGCTCTCGTCGAATCGGGGGCAAATGTCGCGATCCGCATCCCTTTGATCCCTGGCGTGAACGACGACGAGGAAAACCTCGAACGGACGGGCCGGTTCGTCTCGGCCCTGAAAAGGGTCGCATCGGTGCACCTGCTTCCCTACCATGCCGCTGCACGCAACAAGTATGCCAAGTGGGGAAAGACCTACCGCCTCCCCGACACCCTGCCGCCGAGCGCGGAGGAACAGCAGGCGGCGGCAAACAGCCTGAAGTCATTCGGACTCAATGTCCTCATAGGAGGGTAAAGACATGAACGAGCGCATCGCCAGACTCAGGAAGGAAAGTTTCGAAACGCACCCGTCCATTTCCATCGAGAGGGCTCTTCTCGTCACCGAGTTCTACCAGGAAAACGCGGGCAAAGTCTCGACCCCCGTCATGCGTGCCCTGAATTTCAAGAACCTCTGCGAGAAGAAGACGATCTTCATCGGGGCAGACGAACTGATCGTCGGCGAGCGCGGCCCCGCTCCCCGCACCGTGTCCACTTTTCCCGAGCTGAACTGCCACTCCAGGGAGGACCTGGAGATCCTGAACTCCAGGAAAATGACGAGCTACTCCGTTTCCCCGGAGGACATCGACCTCTACGCCGAGAAGGTCATCCCCTACTGGCGGGGACGCAGCATGCGCGACAAGGCCTTCGCCCTGATCCCCGAGAAGTGGAAGTCTCTCTACGAGGCCGGCCTCTTCACCGAGTTCATGGAGCAGCGGGCCCCCGGCCACACCGCGCTGGACGGCACGATCTACCGCAAGGGCATGCTGGATTTCAAGCGCGAGATCGCCGAGAGCAAGGCGAAGCTCGATTACCTGAACGACCCCCACGCCACGGAGAAATTCGAGGAACTGACGGCCATGGACATCTCCTGCGACGCGGCAATCCTCTTCGCGGAGCGTCATGCCGACCTGGCCGAAAAGATGGCTGCCCAGGAAACCGACCCGGTCCGAAAGGCTGAACTGCTCCAGATCGCCGACACTTGCCGCTGGGTCCCTGCACACGCTCCCCGCAACTTCCGGGAAGCCCTGCAGATGTACTGGTTCGTCCACCTCGGGACGATCACCGAGATGAACGGTTGGGATGCCATGAGTCCCGGACACCTGGACCAGCACCTGGCCCCCTTCTACGAGAAGGACGTTGCCGAGGGAAAACTGACCCGGGATGAGGCCAAGGAGCTTCTCTCCTGCTTCTGGATCAAGGTGAACAACACCCCCGCACCGCCGAAGGTCGGCGTCACGGCCGCGGAAAGCGGAACCTACAACGATTTCACCCAGATCAACCTGGGAGGCCTGAAGGCCGACGGATCCGACGGCACGAGCGAGGTTTCGGTCCTCGTCCTCGAGGTGCTCGACGAACTCCAGCTCCTGCAGCCCCAGGTGAGCGTGCAGATCAGCGCCAAGACCCCCGACCGTTTCCTGAAGACCGCCGGCAAGGTTATCCGCCGCGGTTCCGGGTACCCCTCGGTCTTCAACGCCGACATGGTCATCGCTGAGCAGGTCCGGGTGGGCAAGACCCCCGAGGACGCCCGCGAAGGCGGCACCAGCGGTTGCGTGGAAACCGGTTCTTTCGGCAAGGAAGCCTACATCCTGCACGGCTACCTCAACGTCCCGAAGGTCCTCGAACTGACCCTGAACAACGGCGTCGACCCGCTCACCGGGAAGAAGATCGGGCTAGAAACCGGCGACCCGGAGGGATTCGCCACCTTCGACGAGCTTTATGCCGCCTTCGAGAAGCAGCTCCGCTTCGTCGTGGAAACGAAGATCGAGACCGACAACTTCCTGCAGCGCATGTTCGCCACCTACGCCCCGGCCCCCTTCCTCTCCGTGGTGATCAACGACTGCATAAAGAACGGCCGCGACTACTACGACGGCGGGGCCCGCTACAACTCGGACTACATCCAGTGCTGCGGCATCGGCACCATCACGGACAGCCTGGCCGTCCTGAAGAAGCACGTCTTCGAGGACAACACGATCGCCATGGGAACGCTGCTCGACGCCCTGAGGAAGAACTGGGACGGCGAGGAACCCCTGCGGCAGTTCGTCTGGAACAAGACCCCCTTCTTCGGCAATGACGACGATTACGCCGATTCGATCATGCAGCGGGTCTACGACTCCCTGTTCCGGACCATCGAGGGACAGCACAGCCCCAAGGGCGCGACCTACCACCTGAACATGCTCTCCACGACCTGCCACGTCTACTTCGGCAAGAAGCTTGGCGCGACCCCCAACGGGCGTTTCGCCCTGCTGCCCGAGTCGGACGGCACGTCCCCGTCGCACGGTGCCGACCGCCACGGTCCCACGGCCGTCGTGAAGTCCCTCGCCAAGATGGACCAGGTCAAGTCGGGCGGAACGCTTCTCAACCAGCGGTTCCTCCCCTCCGTCCTCGCCGGGGAAGACGGCATCGACGCCTTGACCCAGCTGATCCGCACCTACTTCCGCCTGGGCGGGCACCACATGCAGTTCAACGTGGTGGACTCCGACACCCTGCGCGATGCCCAGAAACACCCTGAGAACTACCGCGACCTCCTGGTCCGGGTGGCCGGCTACAGCGACTACTTCGTCGACCTCGACCAGTACCACCAGGAGGAGATCATCTCCCGCACGGCACAGGAGAGCTTCTAGGGAACTCGCGCCATCACGGCAAGAAAAAAACGAAGCCCCGGGGGGCAAACCCCCCAGGGCTTCGTTTTTTCTTTTTGAGGCTGGGTTATCAGCCTTACCTGCTGCGCTTCGCCAGGACAAAGCCCGCCAGCAGGGCCACGGCGGCCAAGCCACCGAGAGGGGCCGCGGAGCAGCCGCCCGAGAGGTTCGGGTCGGAGGCTTCGCTCAGGGTCGTGAAGGAGTGCGGGGAGGTGGTAAAATCGCCATCTCCGTCCACATGGGCAACCACCGTCCAGTAGTGCTTGCCGTAACCGACCGACTGGTTAATCGTCACGCTGAAGACTCCGTCGACCACGTCGGCATCAAGGGCCACGATCCCCGATCTCTTCGGCGTCCCGTCGAAAATGGTCTCGTACTTGTCCGAGAGGTACAGGTCGAAGGTGACATCCTCCGCCGTCAGGCTGTCGTCCCCTGAATCGAATTCCCACTTGAATTCGACGTTCTGGGGGGCGACCCCGGTCTGGCCATTCGACGGGCTCTTCAGCACCAGGCTGGCGCCCTCGCCCTGGGTCACGAAGAAACTCGTCGCGCCAACGTCTCCGGACGGGGTGTGCGCAAGGACCTTCCAGAAATAGAGCGAATCCTCGTCGAGCGTACCGGATGGAGCCATTCCGGCATAGCCGGCGAACGTCAAGCCTGAGGACAACGGACTCGTATCAAGGCCGGACAGCGTCTTGGAAAGGAAAAGGTCGTAGCTGACCAGGTCAGGACTCGTCACGTCGACATCAGGCGTGAGAGTCCACTGGAAATTGAAGCTCGTGCTGACCGAGTCGGCCCCTTCTCCAGGATAATCCAGGGAAAGGGAACTCACCCCCCAGGCCACCCCTGCAAACGCCAGCAATGAAATGACAAGCAAAAGAAGAAACCGTCCACGCATTTTCCCCATGCACAAAGCCCCCCTTCGAAATCGTCCCTATCGAGATGATAGCGCATTAAAAAAACATCATAAAAAGTATAGCACCGCTCACCGCTTCCTGGGCAAGGACAAAAAAAGCGGGGAACCCACAGGTTCCCCGCAACGTGCTCTCACGGTCATTCTTCCTACTTCACCAGTTTCCGGCTTTCGAGGTAGTAGCGCTTCTCGGTGGCCTCGCCGATGGAGAAGGTCTTCCTCGGGTAGGGCCCCACCTCGACCATGCGCCTGAAGAAGACGGACTTGTCCAGCGGCGGCATGTAGAAACCCGCGTTGCCGGGCTTCGATCCCATTTCCCTGACGGCTTCCTCCCCGTGGATATAGTCGATCGTGACCTCGGGGTGCTCCGCAAGGTACCCGTCCAGGAATTCCTGGAAGAACTCCACGGTCATCCGGTCTTCCTTCGGGTCGAACACGAACCGTGCGTCCTTCTTCCCCGTGACGACGCCGACGACGTGCCCGGCCTCGGATCTCGGGGTCGGTTCGGCAACGCCGTCCTCCATCCTCCCACCCAGGGCCTTCTTCATCTCTTCCAGCAAGGCTCCGGAGTCAACGCCGAAGAGGACCCGGTGGATCGGGTGGAAGTGCAGGCCCTCGTCGTGGATGTTCTCCACTTCCACCAGGGCCCAGCGGGCCGGGTCGTCCGAACCCGCCCCGGCGGCCTTCCGCTCCTCCCACAGGCTCTTGGCGGCCGCGAGGGAATGGTTGCCGTCCCCCACGGCGAAAAGGAATCCGCCGGACGCCAGTTTCTCCAGCGCGGAAACCGCATCCCCCAGAGCCTCGGCCGGCACGTGCCACCCGGCGATCGATCCCCCGCCCTGCATGAGCTCGAAGTCGTAGAGCTTGCGGAAACTCTTCCTTGCCGAAAAGAGCGGCTCGATGACCGTCCGCTGGGGGTCGTCCAGGAGGAGCAGGATATGCGGCAGGTCCAGGGTCGCCCCACGGCGGATGGCCATGCGCGGAGGAAGCCGCTTCAGGATCGTCCCCTCCGTCGGGCGGATCAGGGAGGCGGCCCCGGCTTCGAAACTATAGGCTTCGAGGTCCACCGCCAGGACCAGCCCCTTGCGTGAAGGAGCATGGGCGGTCTTGCGGTCGATCAGCACGAATCCGGGTTCCAGGGGTTCGAGAACGCTTTCGAGGACCCTCTTCATCTCGGCGTTGATCGCCGCGACGCGGGCCTCGGTGTCCCCGTCTTCCAGGTAACATTCCGGCAGGATCAGGCGCAGGGTCGAGGGAGCATCCCCGACGGTCTCCCGGGCCTTTTCCCAGTAGTGGCGCTCCGACGAGAACTGGTCGCAGGCCACGACCGACCATTTCGACAGGTCCGTGCCGCCCTTCGGGAGCAGGATCCCGGGCAGGCCTAGCCCGATTTTCTCGAGTCTTGACTTGATTTCCGCCATCTTCGACCGCCTACCCGTTCTTCGCGGCGAATTCCTTCATGAAGGAGGCCAGGGTTTCTGCCCCCTCGAGCGTCATCGCGTTGTAGAGGGAAGCCCGGCAGCCTCCGACGCTGCGGTGTCCCTTGAGGCCGATCATTCCCGCGGCCTTGGCTTCGTCGATGAACTTCTTCTCGAGCTCCTCGGAGGGGAGACGGAAGACGAGGTTCATGTTCGACCGGTAGCGCGCGTCGACCGGCGAGCGGTAGAAGCCGCCGCTGGCATCGATGACCCCGTAGACTAGGCCGGCCTTCTTCAGGTTGCGCTCGGCCACCGCGGCCAGGCCGCCGTTCTTCTTCATGTGCTCCAGGACCAGCTTGATCGTCCAGATGGCGAAGACGGGGGGCGTGTTGTAAAGGGAATTGTTCGCCGCGTGGTTCTTGTAGTTCAGGTAGGCCGGGAGCGTGTCCGGGATCCGGTCGAGCATGTCCTTCCGGAGGATGACGACGGTGGTTCCCGCCGGGCCGAGGTTCTTCTGGGCCCCCGCGTAGATCAGTGCGAACTTCTCCACCGGGACGGGACGGCTCAGGATGTCGCTCGACATGTCGCAGACCAGGGGCACGCTGCCCGTCTCGGGCCAGTCCTTCCACTCGAGGCCGCCGATCGTCTCGTTGGCGGTGATGTGGAGATAGGCCGCATCAGGGTCCACCTTCATGGAGGCGGGATCCGGCAGGGTCGTGTAACCGCTCTCCTTGCCGTCGAAAACCACCCTGACGCTGCCGATTTTCTTCGCGTCGTCGATCGCCTTTTTCGACCAGGTTCCCGTGGCGACGTATTCGGCCGTCTTCCCCTGGGGCAGGAAGTTCATGGGGATCATGGCGAACTGCAGGGTCGCCCCGCCTCCCAGGAACAGGATGTCGTAATTCTCCGGCACGGAGTAGAGTTCGCGGAAAAGTTCGACGGCCGCGTTGTGAACGGCCTCGTAATTGCCGCTGCGGTGGCTTTCCTCGATAAGGGAAAGCCCCGTTCCCTGGAAGTCGACCATGTTCCTCTGGAGTTCTTCCAGCACCTCGACGGGCAGGGTAGAGGGGCCGGCGTGGAAATTGAGCTTGCGGGTCATGTCTACAACACTCCTTCCTTCTGGGTTTCGCGAATGATGGAGCAAACCTCGTCACCGATCCGGAGAAGGTTTTCCTTGCTGTTGGCACCAAGGTGCGGCACCATGAAGACGCGGTTCGACTTCAGGATGGGGTAGTCGGGGGAGGGCGGGTCCGTCGGCCAGACATCCGCGCAGTAGTAGGCCAGTTGTCCGCTCTCGAGCGCCTCGAGGATGTCCTCGGCGACGATGACGCCTGCCCTGGCCGTGTTCACCAGGACCGCACCCTTCTTCATGGCGGCAAGAGCCTCCCGGTTGATGAGGTTCCTCGTTCCCTCGACAAGGGGAACATGGATGGAGACGTAATGGGCCTTGGAAAGCGCTTCCTTCAGGTCCGCCACGAGGGTGACACCCAGCTCCGACGCGCGCTCCGCGGGAACGAGGGGATCGTAGGCGTAGACCTCCATCCCGAAGGCCTGAGCCCGCTTGGCCACTTCGGCGGCGATGTTGCCCAGCCCGATCAGCGTGAGGGATTTGCCGTAAAGCTCGGTGCGCTTCAGCTCGTTCTTTTCCCATTTGCCCTGGCACATGCTGATGTGAGCCTCGATGAGGCGCGTTGGAGCCGCCAGCATGAGGGCGAAGGCCAGTTCCGCAACGGTGATCGACGAGGCCTTCGGCGTGTTCCTCACCCTGACGCCCCGCTCGGCCGCCGCCTTCGTGTCGATCGTGTCGATGCCCACACCGCCCCGGATCACAAGCTTCAGCTTCGGAGCCTTCTCCAGGACTTCACGGGTCACTTTCGTCTTGCTACGGACCAGGAGGACATCCGCTTCGGCCAGCCGGCCTCCGTCGGTCGTGACCTCCCCGAATTCACCCAGTTTCTCCGGCAGGGATGGGTCAAACGAATCCGCGATATAGATCAGCACGCACACGTCACCTCTTTTTAAGGATTGGACTCTTCTTTTTCTGTCGTATCATCAACGACAGTCCGCCCTTTTGCAAGGGATGCCGGTATTAAGAATACAGAAGGTTTTGATCCCCTGCCAGCTTATGGGCGGCGCGGATCGGCTCGGGCAGCCTGAAGCGGGTGCTGGCTGAGAGGACGAGCGAAAAGGCCGATTCCACTGAAACCAGGTGCCCCGGGCTGACGTAGAGGGGACGCACCCCGGAACGCGTCCGAAGGACCGTTCCCGCGACCCTGTCCCCGACGAGCAGGGGAACGCTCGACCCTTTTGCAGGCGGAACGGGGGCGTGCCTGCCCACGAGGCGGCTTTTGGCCACCCCGATGGAAGGGCAGCCGGTGACGACCCCGAGGTGGCACGCAAGGCCGAAGAACCGGGGATGGGCCAGTCCTGCCCCGTCGACCATGAAGAGGTCGGGCCGCCCGGAAAGGTTTTCCGCCGCTTTGAGGATGACGGGAAGTTCACGGAAGGAGAGAAGCCCGGGAACATAGGGAAAACGGACCCAGTCGACGGCAGTGGCGACCTCGAGGGACTTCCAGGAGCCCCATTCCATCAGCGCGATGCAGGCGGCGGCCCTGTTCCGGCCGTCTACCTCCCGGATCGAGACGTCGATCCCCGCAACGGTCCTGGGTGGCCAGGACATCCCGTCCTCCAGGAAAACGCAGGCCGCTTCCCTGCACTGAAGGGCAACGGCCTGTGCAGGCGACAATCCTTCGGGCAAAAACCTCTCTTTCAGCGAAACCGGCACGTGCAGCTTTCCATCCCTCCTGTCACGGCTTTTTCGGGAGTCCTTTTTCATGCTATGATTTTAAATCATCATTGCGAAAGGAGAGGATCCCCGTGAATCTTCCGGACGTGCTGAAGCTGGCGGCCTGCATCCTTGCGAGCCAGGCGGCCGGGGCGTTCGGCGCCCTTTTCACAGAGACCGGCCCCGGTTCCTGGTACGCGGGCCTGGCCAAGCCTTCCTTCACTCCACCGGGATGGGTCTTTGGCCCCGTCTGGTCGACCCTGTACACACTGATGGGGATCTCCGCCTGGCTCGTATGGAAAAGGGGGAGCCTTTCGACTCCCCCCGTGCGGGGCGCACTTCTCCTTTTCGCCGCCCAGCTTGCCCTGAACGCGGCCTGGTCCGGCCTTTTCTTCGGCCTAAAGTCAACCCTGCTGGGCCTTGTCGGCATCGCGGCTTTGGCCGCGGCCATCCTGGCCACCATCATGGCCTTCAGGCCCATCTCTTCCGCCGCGGCTTGGCTTTTGTCACCCTACTTCGCCTGGGTGTGCTTCGCGTCAGTCCTCAACTTCGCGATCTGGAGGCTCAACCCCTGATCCGCCCGAAGGCGGCGGAGAGAAGATCGCGCCAACTGCGCCGGGGCTGGGCCGGTTTCCCTTCGCGCCTCTCCCAGAACAGCCGGTAGACGGGGGGAATGACGAAAAGCGCCAGCCCTCCCCCCGCGAGAAGCCCCCCGATGGCCACGATGGCCATTGGAGCGCGCAACGCCCCCCCTTCACCCATCCCCAACGCCAGCGGGATCATGGCGAAAATCGAGGTCAGGTCGGCCATCAGGATGGACCTGAAACGCACCCGGCAAGCTTCGATGATGGCCTCCTCGGCCTTGCTCCCCGACCTCCGCAGGCCCTCTGCGAAATCAACGATAACGATGGCGTTGTTCACCACCAGGCCGACCAGCATGACCAGCCCCATGAGCGCGTAAAGGCTCACTGCCGTGTTGGTGGCGACCATGGCCGGAATGACGCCGATTGCCGACAGGGGCACCGTCAGGATGATGATGAACGCGAAAGCCCAGGATTCCAGGATAGCCGCGACCATCAGGAAAGTGATGGCGACCGCCAGCCCGAAGGCGACTCCCATGTCCCGGAAGGTTTCCTGCATCGCCTCCACGTCCCCCTCGTACTTCACGGCATAACCGGGGGGGACGGACAGTTCCTTCAGGCCCGATCGAATCTCCTGGAACGCCTCGCCGACCGTCCGTCCCACGACGTCCGCCTCGACTGTCACCGAACGGATCCGGTCCTTGCGGACGATCCGGGTAGGGCCCGCCTCGTATGAAAAACGGGTCACGTCCTTCAGGGGAACGGATCCCGCTGAGGTCATGACCGGCAGGTCCGGGGCGCCGAAAACGCTTTTCGTCCTCTCGGGCTCCATTTTCACCAGGATGTCGTATTCCAGGCCGCCTTCCCGGTACTTCCCCGCTTCAAGCCCCGTGACGTAACCCCGGATGTTCGATGAAACCGATGCTGCATCGGCACCGAGGCGCCCCATGCGCCAGCGGATGGGATCCATCGCGAGTTCGGGCCTCCCGACACGCCAGTCCCGGTCCACGTCGACGACCCCCTGCACGGAGCGCATCACCTTCATGACCTCTCCGGCAACACGATTCAGGACAACGGTGTCCTCCCCGGTCACGACAACCTGGAGAGGCTGTCCCCTTGAGAAACTCGTCTTGGCGGCCTGGACGCTCAACGTCGTATCCGGAAGCGCGGCCAGGAAAGGCCGGATGCGGTTGGCGAACTCGAAAGTGGAAGGCCGTTTCGGGTCATCGTCAAGGTAGGCCTCCACGCTGCCCAGGTTCACGCCGGTCCTCGCCCCGGCCCCTCCCACGGACACCACGACGTTTTTAACGTGCGGCTGCTTCAGGACGAAGTCCTCGATTCTCCGAACCGCCCGCTCCGTCCGCGCCAGGGAGCTTTCCGCGGGCAGTTCCACGTTGATGCCCACAACCCCCTCGTCCACCCTCGGGAAGAATTCGGAACCCAGCCGGGGAGTGAGGGCAAAAACCACGACCAGGACCACGGCCGTGATCCCCAGGGTTCTCCAGGGGCTCCCGACCGCCGCAGCCACGAGGCGGTGGTGCAGGTTCTCGAGGCCTTCGTAAAGCCATTCCCACCACCCGCAGAGACGGCAGGAGAGGGGAGTCGGCGGAGCCTGGGGCATCCGGGCCGCGAGCATCGGGGTCAGGGTGAGGGAGACCCAGAGGGAGAAAAGCGTCGCGTAGACGATCACCATGGCGTACTGGACCAGAAATTGGCCCGCCACTCCCGGCAGGAAAGCCACGGGGAGGAAAACCCCGAGGTTCGTCCCCGTCGTGGCCAGGACAGAAAGGGCGATCTCGGCGGTTCCCCTTTCCGCGGCCTCGACCGGTTCATAGCCCATGTCCCGGAACCGGGTGATGTTCTCCAGGACCAAGATCGAATTGTTCACCAGCACCCCCATGGAAAGGGCCAGCCCGAGCGTGCTCATCATGTTCAGCGTGTACCCCTGGATCATCATGGGGATGAAAGTCGCCAAAACGGCCGTGGGCATCGCAATGGAAACAACCGCCGTAGCCGAAAGCCTCCGGAGGAAAAGGTAGAGGACAAGGGCCGTGAGAAGGGTTCCCGTGATCATGTCCCGGATAACGTTCCTGACGGAATTCGAGACGAACTTCGAGTTGTCGTACGGAATATCGAGGCGGAACCCCTTCGGCAGGGTCGGTAGGATCTTCTCCAGTTCCTTCCTGACCCCCGCGCCAACCTCGACGATGTTCGCGTTGGGCCTGGCCTTGATCTGCAGCTGGAAGGCAGGCTTGCCGTCAAAGCGGGCAAACTCCCGAAGGTCCTTTGCCCCGTCCTCGATCCGGGCCACGTCCCCCAGCCGGACGGAAGCCCCGTCTCCCAGCGGGATCTGGATTTCCCCAAGCGCACGGACATCCGGCGCCTCCCCCTTGTACCGCAGGGTGATCTCCCGGTTCCCCTGGGCGATGTACCCGGCTGGGTTCGTCAGGTTGTTTGCGGCAACGATGGAAGACACGAGCACGGGAGAAAGGTTGAAATTCCTGATGGCAACGGGGTTCAACAGGACATGGATCTCCCGCTCCTCGCCACCGACAAGGGCCACCTGGGCGATGCCTTCCACCCGGGTGAGGCGCCTCTTGACCCTGTCGTCCAGGATATCCCGGGCCTTCTTCCCGTCCATGTCCGTGGTGAAAACGGCCACCATGAACGGTTCCGCGTTGATGTCGACTTTTTCCACCACGGGGTCGTCCACTTCGGAAGGCAGTTTCGAACGGGCCGCCTTGATCCGGTTCGAAACGTCCACCACCGCCTCCGAGAGGTTCACGTCGAGCTTCATTTCCGCGACCACGAAGGAGACGCCCTCGATGGAGTAGCTTTCGATCTTGTCCACTCCGTCCACCTCGGAGACCGCGTCTTCGAGGGGCTTGCTGACCAGGGACTCGATCTCCGCCGGGCTCGCGCCCCGGTAGGACGCGGAGATGACGATGACCGGGATGTCCACCTTCGGATAGAGAGCCACGCCGAGCTTGAAATAGCCGTACAGCCCCAGGAGTGCGGCCAGGATGACCGTCACCCAGGTAAAGACGGGACGGCGGGTGCAGAAACGGATCAGGTTCATGGGAGCGCCTCGCCTGACACGGGTTCGTCCTTCTGGATCCACACCCTGGCCCCGTCATAGAGGGCCGAAGAACCCTCCGCCACGACGGCTTCACCCGGTTTCAGGCCCGATCGGATCTCGACCTGGTCGTCCGCGCCTTCGCCGAGCGTGACGACCCGGCGCCTGGCGACATCCCCGGAGACGACGTAGACGAAACTCTCGTCTCCCTCTCGCTGGACAATGCCGGAGGAGAGGACAACCCCCCCGAGGCTCCGCTTGACGAGGATCCTGGCCTCCACCGTGGAACCGGGCAGGAGAGCCCGATCAGGCGGCATGGCGACAATGGCCCTGAAGAGCCCGGTCTTCGGGTCCGCGGCTGGGTCAAGTCGCTTCACGCTGCCCCGGACTACCCGGTCCTCCAGGGGAACCTCGACGTCCGTCCCGCTGACGATATACAACCGGTCCGCCTGGGGAAGAAGCACCTCGATCTCGAGTTCCCCCGTGTCCTGGACGACAAGGAGGACCCTTCCGGGTTCAGCGATCTCGCCAGCCTCGGCATGCCTCTCGGTGACCACCCCGCCGATCTTCGCCCTGACCACCGTCCGGGCGGACCGTGCCCCGGACGAGGCCATCGCGGCCTCCATAGACTTCAGCCGCACCACCGCCTGTTCCAGTTCCACCCTGGACACCCCGCCGGCGTTGAAGAGGGTCCGCATCCTTTCGACGTCTCTTTTCGCCTCCGCGACGGAAACCCGGTCGGCCGCGGCCGCGGCCGCCTGTTCGCCGCCGGAAAGCACGGCCAGGATCTCCCCGGCCTTCACGGGATCCCCCACCTCGACTCTCACCGATTCGACCATTTCCCTCAGGTAGGCCGTCACCTCCTGGACCCTGACCGAGCGGACCTGGCCATAGTAGCTGCGCCTGATATCCAGGGTTTTCTTTTCAGCGACGAGCGTCGTCACAGGCAGGCCCTTCTCGGCACGGATCGAGGAAACGGAAACGGCCGGCGCCTTACGGGAAGGAAAGGCGATGCGGAACACCAGGATCCCCAGGGCGATCACGGCGATGATCATCCAGGCCAGCGTTTTCCTGTCATGAACCAGTTCCTTCAGGGTTCTCACGTTCTTCTCTCCCTTTCCCTAACGGCTATTTCCCGCCTGAGCGGATGGAAGGACATAACGGCCGAGGGCATAAGTCAGCTGGGCCCTCGCAACGGACATTTCCCTCAAGGCATCCAGGTGAGCCGTCCTGGCGGCCTGCTCGCGAACCTGCGCGTCCAGGAGTTCCAGCTGGGATCCCACTCCCGTCCGGTATCTCAGGCGAGTGATGCGGAGTTCCTCCGAGGCCAGTTCGGCCTCCTTCCTGCGGCTTATTTCCAGCGCCCAGGCCTTTTCAAAACGGCTTGCGGCCTGTTCCAGTTCCATCGCGACCGCCGTCCGCAAAGCCTTTTCGTCAAGCTCGGAGGCTTTTTCCAGTGATCGTTTCGAAGCCTTGTCGGCCCGTGTCTGCCCGCCGTCGTAAAGCGGCATCTCCACGCTGACCGAGAGCAAAAGATCCGACTCGGGGGGCACGACGGTGGCCGAATCCGAAAGGAGGGTCGACGCCAGTGAGGCGTTCACGGCGGGATGCATCCCCAGCGAAGCGATCCGGGTCGCTATCGCTGCGGCCTCCCTTTCGAGGCCCGCCCTTCTGGCATCGGGCCGGGCTTTCCATGCGGCCTCAAGGTCCGCAGAAAGGTCCATCTCGAAAGGAACAGGCATCTCGGAAGGCTCGACCTGTTCCCCGCCGGCCAGCCGGGCCATGAGCGACAGCGCGTCACGCAGGGCTGCTTCCGCCTCCGTCTTGGCCGCCCTTGTCTTTTCAACCTGGACCTCCGCTCGGAAAACATCCAGTTTTGCGGCCGTTCCCTGCTCAAAACGCAGGCGCGCCACGCGGAGATCCTCTTCCCGCTGCCCCAGGAGCGACGCATAGAGAGAAACCGCGCTTTTCCCGGCAGCGGCATTCCAGTAGGCCGTCTCGGCTTCCCGCATCAGGGACGCGGCAAGCTCGTCGAAGCGGGCCTCCTGGATCCGTGCGGCCAGTTCAGCCTGCCTGATCCGCAGTTCATCCGCCCCCCACAGGTCCAGGTTTTTCCTGAGGCTCAGGGAAAGGGTGCTCTCGCCTTCCCCGGCCCTCAGCACCTGTCCCGATGTCGCCAGCAATCCCAGTTGTGCCCGGGTTGACCCGGTGATCACCTCCACGAGGCGATACAGGGCCTCGACCCTCGACGCCGATGCCGCGAGTTCGGGGTTCCTCTCCGCCACCAGGCCGAGGTACTCGGCGCTCCTGACGGCGGGGGACGCCGCCGTCGGCAAAGCGCCCGCGAGCAAAACACCCGCGGCGATCCAAAAGAGCACGAGCCGTTTCATCGCGGTTTTTCCCCCTCTCCAGCCTGCCTTGACGCAGATCCCCTCTTGGGACCGCACGAGATCTTGCGAATTTCCCGGCGGAAAGCCCTGCCGAAGTAATACTGTCTCGCGAAGCTCAATTCCCTCTGCGCGTTCAGCCTGGCATTCTCGATATCCGCAGGCGGGTTCGCTTCCCACTCCCGGGCGACCATCTCCCCCTCGATTCGGGCCAGGGCATCCGCCGCCTTCCCGTAAAAAGCCAGGTCCTCCATGGGAATGCCGAGGGAAACCAGGGATTTCACCTTCGAGGCGGCATTGAAATCCCCCTCGTCGAACTCCCCGGGCACCTCGGGCCTGAGGATACCCAGCTCCACCATCCGGTCGAGAGTCTCCGCGTCGATGCCCGTCGCCCTGAGCAGGTCTTCCCGGGTCATCCGGATCGACATGGGGCTCGTTCCCCCGAAAAGGAAGTCGTCGATTTTTTCCCTCGCGTTCAGGAGGGCCAGAGGCCCGCCCTGTTCTTCCACAAGACTCCTGATATCCGCGACGGATCGGTTCATCCGCCTCTGAAGAAGGCGGATGGCTTCGATCAGCTTCGGGTAACGCGGGTCGTACCAGGACATGTTGGCGCTCGTCTTGACGGGGGGGGGCAACAGCCCCTGGGAAAGCCAGTACAGAATCGTTCCCCTGCTTTCCCCGGTCATCTCTTCCAGTTCCTTCATCTTCAGCCCTTTTCTGGCCTTTTCCGGTGCCATCGAATCCCTCCCGATCGCCTTCTGTCTCTCACAAGCGGTAGAGAGTATAGAGTATCACTTTTTACTTTACAATATGGAAAACGAATCGATCCGGTTGCATTTCCCAGGCATAAACCGTCAAAAGAAGAAAAGGAAGGGCCCGCGGGAGTCTTCCCGCGGGCCCTTCCTTTTCTTCTTTTTTCCCGTCCGGCCTAGCGGCCGAACACCGCCGCGTCGTCCAGCTCCGACTCGATCTCGAGGAGCCGGTTGTACTTGGCAATCCGCTCGCTCCGGCAGACGGAACCCGTCTTGATCTGGCCGCCTCCCATGGCCACGGCGAAGTCGGCCATGAAGGCATCCTCGGTTTCCCCGGAGCGGTGGGAGATCACGTAGCCCCACCCGGCCTTGCGGGCCATCTCGATGGCTTCGATGCTCTCGGTCACGGTGCCGATCTGGTTGAGCTTGATCAGGACGGCATTGGCGGACTTTTCCGCGATGCCCCGGGCAATGAACCGGGGGTTGGTGACAAAGTTGTCGTCGCCCACGATCTGGATCCGGTCCCCGATTTTCCTCGTGAGGGCCGCGAATCCTTCCCAGTCGTCCTCCGCGTGCCCGTCCTCGATGGACAGGATGGGGTATTTCCCGACCCATTCGGCGTACATGTCCACCATCTCCATCGACGTCCGCATGCCCTGCCCGGACTTGCTCAGGTTGTAGGAGCCGTTTTCCCAGAAGGAACTCGCCGCGGGGTCCAGGGCGATGGCCACCTGCCTGCCCGGTTCGTAGCCGGCCGCCTCGATGGCCTGCACCATCAGTTCGACCGCTTCCTCGTTGCTCTTCAGGTCTGGGGCGAACCCGCCCTCGTCGCCCACGCCCACGGCGTAGCCCCGCTTTTTCAGGATGCCCTTCAGGGCATGGAAGGTCTCGGATCCGTAGCGCAGGGCCTCGGCGAAGGTGGGGGCGCCCACCGGGAAGATCATGAACTCCTGCAGGTCCACGCTGTTCTCCGCGTGCTTGCCCCCGTTGATGACGTTCATCATCGGCACGGGCAGGCGCCGGGCTCCGCAACCGCCCAGGTAGGCGTAAAGGGGAAGTCCGCAGTCCATGGCGGCGGCCCGGGCCACGGCCATGGAAACGCCGAGGATGGCGTTGGCCCCTAGCTTTGCCTTGTTGGGGGTTCCATCCATTTCGATCATCATCCGGTCGATCTGCCCCTGCCGGGCGGGATCCATCCCGAGCAGGCCGGGGCCCAGGATCTCGTTGACGTTCGTCACGGCCTTGAGGACGCCCTTGCCTCCGAAACGCTCCTTGTCGCCGTCCCGGAGCTCGACGGCCTCGTTCTCTCCCGTCGAGGCGCCGGAAGGAACGGAGGCGCTCACCCTTGCCCCGCTATCCAGTTCCACGAAAACCCTGACCGTCGGGTTCCCTCTCGAATCCAAAATCTCCATCGCGCTCACGTCGCAAATGCGGCTCATCTTGAACCCACCCTTTCCTTTGCGGTTTAGCCCGGCATTTGCCCGGGCGCTGTTTTCGACCCCATTGTAGCGCAGGTTGCACCGGATCACCCTCCCCTCGGGATAGAATGGGGCCAGGGAGGGATGTGCATGCGTAGAGGAGTCGTCCTGCTTTTTCTTTCACTAGCGGCTGCAGCGGCCGGAGCCTGGTTTTTTTTCCAGGGGACCGGTCGGATTTCCGTCACTCCGCCTGCCGCGGTCCCGGCGAACCCGCTGCCGCCCCCCCCTGTCTCGATCATCGCCCTCCCCTTCGGCGTTTCAGTGGGGGAGCTGGAAACCCTTGCCCGGACACGCCTGCCCGAAGAGATCAGCGGCTCCAGTCCCGTGCGGGGAAGCCTCTTCGACGGGAGGGGAAGCTACCTCGTCCGAAGGGACGGCGAACCCGAAGTGAGGGTCGAGAACGATCGCCTGATCCTTTCCTTGCCAGTTTCGTTCAAGGCGCGGCTGAACGGCACGGCGACCGCCCTGGGCCTTTCGGTGCCCGTCTCTCTCACCGCCGATGGGGCCGCCACGGCCGAACTCTCGATGAAACCCTCCGTTTCCTCCGACTGGCAGGTCCGGACCCAATCGCGGATTTCGCTGAAGTGGCGCCGGCCACCGACCGCGAATGTCCTTGGGATCAGGGTGACCTTCCAGCACGCCGCGGAAGAATTCCTGAGGTCCCGAATCGAGGAAGCCCTGCCGCAGATCGACCGGGCGATCAACGATTCGCTCCGCCTGAGGGAGCGCGCGGAAGAAGCCTGGCGCGACCTCCGGGAACCCCTCCGCCTGTCGGCCTCCCCGGACTTGTGGATGAGCGTTTCCCCTCTCTCGGTCACGCTGCCCCCCCTCAAGCTGGAACCCGGCAGGGTTCTTCTCGACGCCCGGATCGAAACGCAACTTTCCATCGATACCCGTGAACCGGGGAAAAAGAGGGATCTCCCCCTTCCGCCGGTTTCGGCCTCCACCCCGGGCGGGACCTCCCAGGGCTTTTCCATCCAGCTGCCGGTCTTTCTCGGCTACGAAGAGGTCAACCGGAAGCTCGACGCGGAACTTTCGGGACGCACCCTTTCCATGGGGGAAGGCAGAAAGCTCACGATCGAGTCGGTCTCGGCCTCGGCAAACGGAAACCGCCTGGTCCTCGAGGTGAAAATCAGGGCCCTGGAGGGGGCTGGGTTCTTCTCCACGCACCGTGCCGGGACCGTCTACATCCTGGGAACCCCGAAATGGGACCGGGCGGGGCGGAGCATACGCCTGGACCCGGTCGACTTCGACGAGGGAACGACGCGCGGGCTTCTTCGAACCGCGGCCTGGATCGCTCGTCCGGCCCTTCTTGAAAGACTTCGACAAGCCGCGGTTTTCCCTCTCTCGGGTCCCCTTGACGAGGCGACGAAGACCCTGGGCAAATTCCTGGAAAAACGGGAAATAGGCAGCGGACTCACCCTCCGGGGCTCGGCAGGCCAGGTCGCCCTCGAATCGGTGGCCACCACCGGGGAAGGGCTCGCCCTCCTTGTCCTCCTGCAGGGAAGCGCCAGTCTCGAGTGGACTCCCTGAACCCGCCGGCGGACGGCCGCTACATCCCCGGAACGGACATTTTCTGGTAGCCGGAAGGGACCTCGAAAAGGGCATCGGAAACGCCGCCCTTCCGGATGTTTTTATACTCGTGGGTCGAGACGCCCTCGGGAGCCTTCACCTCTCCCTTGATCGGCCACCCGAGTTCCGTGGAAAGCCACTGGGTGACCACGGTTCCCTTATCGGTGACCTGGACCTTCTCGCAGACGAAGCCGTTGACCGTTTCTTTCCCCAGGCGCCTGACCTTTGCCGGGTCGGCCTTTTCCACCAGCGATGGATCTTCTGCGCTTTCCCTCATCTTCATCTCCATGTAGGCTTTTTCCTCGGGCATGAGAATCCAGGAGAGCTTCCTGTCCAGGCGGAGGATCGTGATGACCGTCTCTCCGTCCTGGGTCATCTCCTGGCGGATCTTCTGCCCCTTGACGAAGACCTTGCCGGTCATGCCCGAGCCGTCAGGAGCCTTCATCACCATGTCGGCTGAAAATTCCGCAGCCTGCGCGGCCCCTGCCGCCAGGAAAATCGCCAGCATCCCCGCGAAAAGAGCCCTTCGAAGCCTTCTGCCGAATGATTGACCTGTCATGATCCTCTCCCCTTTCATCTCAAGGCAAGTTTGGTCTATGATTGGCATTGTCCTCGCCCATGGGGAATTAGGCAAGCTTTTGGATGGAGGAAACGCCATGGAGACGAATCCTGTCGTTCTCGTCAGCTTTCCCGTCGACACCGAAGCCCGGATGCTGCTTGACCGGGAACTCGGGGAGTTCTCCCGCCTTGTCTTCCTGAAGGACCTCGACGGCAGCGAAAGCCGCAAAACCGCCCTCGAGTCCGCCGACATCCTGGTGAGTTTCATGCTGGGGCGGGAAATCCCTTCCCCGGAACTGGTCTTCCTTGAGAACCTGAAATTCTTCCAGTCCCTACTGGCGGGCGTGGACGCCCTGCCGTTCGCCCTGATGCCGAAGGGTGCCGTCCTGTGCAGCAACGCGGGAGCCTGGGCCGAGCCGCTTGCCGAGCACGCCCTGGCCATGGCCCTTGCCCTGGGCAAGAACCTGCTGCCTCTCCACGCGAAGCTGGCTCGCGGCGAATTCGACAACAACCGGGAAAGCCTCTGGTTCCGCAAGTCAAAGGCGGCCATCATCGGCTTCGGGGGCATCGGGAAAGCCGTGGCCCGCCTTTTCCGGTGCCTGGGGATGGAAATCCGCGCGGTCAACACGACGGGCCGGACCATGGAACCGGTGGACTGGATCGGAACCCTGGATGAACTCCAAACGGCCGTGCAGGATGCCGACGTGGTCGTCCTGAGCCTCCCTCTCACCCGGAGAACCCGCGGGATGATCGGGAAAAGGGAACTGGAGTGGATGAGAAGGGATGCCATCCTCGTCAACGTGGCGCGCGGAGCCCTGATCCAGGAAAAGGCCCTTTACGAGCACCTGGAGGCCAATCCTTCCTTCCGGGCAGGGATCGACACCTGGTGGATCGAACCCCCCACCCACGGGGAATTCCGGACCAACTACCCCTTCTTCGATCTGGAGAACCTGCTCGGATCACCTCATAACTCGAACCTTGTCAACGGGATCTTCCCGGTCGCCCTGAAGGCGGCCGTCGACAACGTCCGCCGCTTCCTGGCAGGGGAACCTCCCCTGGGCATCGTGGATCCGGCGGATTACCTGGAGGAATGAGTCGATGAAAATCATCCTGGTCGGTGCCGGGGAAGTGGGGCTGAGCGTGGCAAGGGACCTCATCAAGGACGGGCATGACCTCACCATCGTCGAGCGGGACGAAAACCTGGCACAACGGGTGGACGACGAACTGGACGCCCGGGTCGTCCGCGGCAACGGGGCCAGGCCGCAGGTCCTTGAGGAAGCCGGCCTTGGGGAAGAGGGAGGCGTCGATCTCTTGATCGGGGCCACCGATAGGGACGAGGTGAACATCCTCGCCTGCTGGATCGCGAAGAAAAGCGGCGTTCCTCAAACCATGGCCCGGGTCCGGAGCATCGAGTTCACCGACACCCAGTCATGGGCACAGGACCTGAACGTGGACCTGCTGATCTCCCCGGAACGAAGCGTGGCCCGAGAAATCCAGGAACTGCTGCAAGTCGGGGCATCCTTCCACGCGGCGACCCTGATGCAGGAGCGGACGGGCATCTACGGTTTCACGCTTTCCGAGGAGTCCCCCCTCCTTGACCGCCCCCTGAAGGACCTGACGGCAGCTTACCAGGACCTAAGGACGATCATCGTCTACGTGAGGCGAGGCCGCCAGGGTTTCGTCCCCTCCGGCGACAGTGTCCTCCTGAAAGGAGACCTCTGCTACGTCGCCACCCTCAGGGAGGACCGGGACCTTGTCGCAAGGCTTTTCACGGGAGAAGCCAGCCGTCCCCTGAAGCGGGTCATGATCGTGGGCGGAGGGAAGATCGGTTTCCAGGTCGCTTCCCGCCTGGAGCGCAACTTCCAGAAGATCGACATCCGCCTGATCGACAAGAACCGGGAAAAATGCGAGGAGTTGGCCCGTGAGCTCCGAAGGGCAACGGTCCTTTGCGGGGACGCCTCGGACACGGACCTCCTCCGTTACGAGGGAATAGAGGAAACCGACGGCTTCGTTTGCACCACAGCCAACGACGAGACGAACCTCGTCCTGTCGGCCGTCGGGCATAGCCTGGGAGCCCGGAAAACCATCGCCGTCGTCAGGAAACACAGCTACCTGGACCTCCAGGACGCCTTCACCGCCGATGCCCTGGTGAACCCCAACGAAGCCCTGGCCTCGACCATCCTCCACCGGATCCGCTATCCGCGCGGAACAGGAGCCGTCTCCGTCATCGACCAGATCGACGCCGAAATGGGAGAGGTCATCCTCACCGCGGATTCTCCGGCGATCGGCCGGCAGGTCATGGAGCTCGACATCCCGAGGGGCGTCATCCTGGCCCTCGTGGAAAGGGGCTCCACGGTCTTCGTCCCCAAGGGGAGCACCGTCCTCGAGAGCGGCGACCATATCCTGTTCTTCTCCTCCAGGGAAAACCTGCGCAAGGCGATGGCCGCCCTGGGAGCCGACTGAGACATGCGCCCCGCCATCGTAGCCAAGGTCCTGAGCCTGGTGACGACCGTCGTCTCCCTGTTCCTTCTGTGGGGAATGGCCTGGGCTGCCTGGGACGGCTCAGCCGACCTGCTGGACCTGGGGGCTTCCCTGGCGGCAGGGCTGGCCGTTTCGGCCGTGCTCTTCTGCCTGGGCCGGGACGCCAAGGCCTCGGACCTGGGGCCCCGGGAAGCCTTCGCCGTGGTCTCCCTGTCCTGGATCCTCTGTTCCGCCATCGGGGGGCTTCCCTTCTACCTCAACGGCACGGTCTCCACATTCACGGACGCCTTCTTCGAGGCCATGTCGGGCTTCACCACGACCGGGGCCTCCGTCCTCACGAACATCGAGGCGACACCCAGGGGCATTCTCTTCTGGCGAAGCCTGACCCACTGGCTGGGAGGCATGGGGATCATCGTCCTGAGCCTGGCCATCCTGCCCTTCCTCGGAGTGGGGGGCATGCAGCTTTTCAAGGCGGAGGTGCCGGGCCCCGTCCCGGAGAAACTCACCCCCAGGATCCAGAAGACCGCCCTCCTCCTGTGGGGAGTGTACGTGATCCTTTCCGCCGCCGAGACGATCCTCCTCATGGCCGCAGGGATGGGCCTCTTCGACGCGCTCACCCACACCTTCGGCACCATGGCCACGGGGGGCTTCTCGCCGAAGAACGCCAGCGTCGGCTTCTACCGGAGCCCTGCCGTCGACTGGATCATCACGGTCTTCATGTTCCTGGCGGGAGCCAATTTCACCCTGCACTATTTCGCCCTCAGGGGACGGTTGTCCGTTTTCTGGAAGGACGAGGAGTTCCGCTTCTATTCCTGGGTGACCCTGCTCGGAACCGCCACGATCATGGCCTTCCTCCTTGCCGGGAAAAGCTACGCCTCCTTCGGGGAAGCGCTCCGCTATTCCGCCTTCCAGGTGGTCAGCATCCTGACGACGACCGGCTTCGTCACCGCGGATTTCGAGAAATGGCCGGCCTACACCCAGCTGCTGCTCCTGGTCCTGATGTTCGTGGGAGGCTGCGCGGGCTCCACAGGCGGTGGCATCAAGAACATCCGTATCCTCCTCCTGGGCAAGCAGGTGATGACCGAGCTCCAGCGCCTGCTCCACCCCAGGGCGATCCTCGTGCCGCGCGTCGGAGGCAAGATCGTCGAGCGGGAGGCGATTAACTCCGTAGCGGTTTTCTTCATCGTCTACATGGCGCTCTTCGTGGCGGCTTCGCTGGTCATGGCCGGCATGGGGCTGGACCTCGTCTCGGCCATCTCTTCCGTCGCGGCGACCCTGGGCAACATCGGCCCCGGGCTGGGGATCGTCGGCCCCATGGACAACTACAGCGCCATCCCCCTGGCGGGCAAGTGGGTTCTCTCCCTCTGCATGCTGCTGGGACGACTGGAACTGTTCACGGTCCTCATGCTGTTCGTCCCCGGGACCTGGCGCAAATAAGGCCTAAAGAGGCCCGAAAACCCCCGTACTGAGGTACTTGTCCCCCCGGTCGGGAGAGACGGTGATCACGATTCCCGGCGAAGGCATCGTTCTCGCGACCTCGAAGGCGGCTGATACGTTTGCACCCGAAGAGACCCCGCAAAAGAGCCCCTTTTCCCTTGCCAGCCAACGGGTCATGTCGAAAGCCGCTTCGTCCTCGACCGCCAGGATTTCGTCCACGAGTTTCCGGTCGAGGTTCTTCGGGACGAAATTTGCCCCGATTCCCTGGATTCCGTGCGGGGAGGGCTTTCCGCCCGCCAGGACGGGGCTTTTCGCCGGTTCCACCGCCGTGACCCGGACCTCGGGAAAGGCTGATTTCAGGCTCCTGGCGACTCCCGTGAGGGTACCCCCCGTCCCGACACCCGCAACGAAGGCATAGGGTTCCCTGCCCTTAAGAGCCTCAAGGATCTCCGGCCCGGTCGTGACCTGGTGAGCCCAGGGGTTCCCCGGATTGTCGAACTGGTTCGGCATGAAAGCCCCGGGAACCTCCTTCACCAGTTCTTCCGCCCTTTCCACCGCCCCTCCCATGCCCGCCTTTGCCGGAGTGAGGGCCAGTTCCGCCCCGTAGGCGGAAAGAACCGCCCTCCTTTCCGAGGACATCGACTCGGGCATGGTCAGGATGACCCGCAAGCCCAGGGCTCTCCCGAACATGGCCAGGGCGATTCCCGTGTTGCCCGACGTCGGTTCGACGATCACCGCACCCTCCCTCAACTGCCCGGCCTGCTCCGCGTGACGAAGCATCCCCCAGGCCGCCCGGTCCTTGATGGACCCCCCTGGATTGCCTCCCTCCATCTTGACCCAGATTTCCGACCCCCCCGGAGCCTCGAGGCGTGTGATCGGGGTCTGGCCCACCAGCGAAAAATTCGCCAGCGCATCAACCTTGAACCGCATTTCAGGCCACTCCTTTCCGGCTTCTCAATCCCGCGGCACGGCACAGGGCCGTCTTCTCCCTCAATCTCCAGACCTCCGACTGCAGGTCCTTCACCAGCGCTTCAAGCGCTTCGACCCTCGCATCCATCATTTCCGCCGGGGAGGGAACACGCTCTCCCCGGGACTTGACGATCCGGGCAGGAACCCCCGCCACGGTCACATTTTCGGGAACGTCCTTCACGACCACGCTCCCCGCCCCGATGCGGGCGTTTCTCCCCACGGTCACGGGGCCGAGGATGCGTGCGCCGCTTCCGACAAAGACTCCGCTCTCCAGCGTCGGGTGACGTTTCCACACCTTCTCGTTCCCCGTGGCTCCGAGGGTGACGCCGTGGTATAACGTGACTCCGTCTCCCACGATGGCCGACTCCCCGATCACCACTGCCGCGGCATGGTCGATAAAGACCCCCTTGCCGATGCGTGCCCCCGGATGGATCTCGGTTCCCGTCCACCAGCGGACGATGAGGGCCAGAAACCTCGGCAGCACCGGGATATGCAGGCGGGCGTGAAGGAAATGGATCAGGCGGTGGGCCGCCACGGCCTGGAACCCCGGGGTGCAGAGCGCGATCTCGAAAAACCCGCGGATCCCGGCCGGTATGGCCGGATCCCTTTCCCTGACCGCCCTGAAATCATCGACAAGCGTTCTCCAAGCTCCCATCTGGTACTCCTCCTCTCGAAAACAAAAAACCGGGCTGACCTCGCGGCCAGCCCGATCATCGTCTCGATACGGGAGTTCTCCTATGGGAGGAACCGGTTGCCCTTGCAGCCCCGGCCGCAGCGAATGGTGCCGCCGCGACCCCGCGGGCCGCGGTGGATCAGGGAAGAATCCACCGACAACAACAGCTAAACTGGACAAACGGACGAACCATCAAGGCACCTCCCACGAAATTGGGACGATTATAAACACCCGGAAGCAAAAAAGCAAGGCGGCCTTTCTGCCGTTTCACTCCGCAACCCATTTCTGAAGGTCTTCCTTGAGTCCCGCGACGAGAATCATGTCCCCGTTTTCGATCACGGTATCGGCCCTTGGGATGAACATTTCCCCCGAGCGGTTGATGTTCAGGACGACCGCGTTGTACCGCGTCCTGAAATCCAGTTCGTTGAGCGTTTTCCCTTCCATTTCCGCCAAGGGCCGGATTTCTCCCACGTAAAACCGCGAACCCGGCAGTTGGGCAAAGTGAGACATCCACGGATGCACCAGCAGGAAAGCCAGCCGTTCCCCCATGTCCTTCTCCGGGAAGACGACCCGGTTGGCCCCAACGCGGGCAAGAACCCGGGCGTGAACGGCATTCTGGGCCCTCGCGATGACAACCGGGATCCCCAGGTCTTTCAGGATGGTCGTCGCCAGGATGCTGGCCTCGATGTTCTGGCCGATCGCCACGACCGCGATGTCCGCCTCCTTTGCCCCGACCTTTGCAAGGGCTTCCTCATCCGTGGCGTCCGCCTGGACGGAAAGGTCCACGACATCGGCCATTTCCTCGACGTGCTGCCGCGAGCGGTCCACGGCGATGACCTGGTTTCCCTGTTCCGCGAGAGTCTTGCAAAGAGCCTGGCCAAAACGCCCGAGACCGACGACCAGGATGACTTTTTCCTCTTTCTTCACGTTTTCCCCTCCCTAACCCACCGGGATTTCCGCATCGGGATAGGAGACCTTTCCCCTTGCCTCCCGCTTCACCAGGCCGTAAAGGAAGGTCACGATCCCCACACGTCCCCAGAACATCAGGAGAACCAGAACCAGCTTGCCGGCATCGCTCAATTGCGGGGTGATCCCCAGCGACAGCCCCACCGTCCCGAGGGCAGAAGCGGCCTCGAACAGCAGGGACCGGAACGGGAACGGCTCAAGCCACACGAGGACCGTCAGGCCCAGTCCCAGTGTACCAAGATAGAGGACAATCAAGGTAATCGCCCTCTGGATGATTCGGACGGGAATGCGCCTGTTCCATAAGTGGACTTCCGGGCGCCCCTTGATCACGTTCCATGTCGATGCAAGCAGGACGGCAAGGGTCGTCGTCTTGAAACCCCCTCCCGTCGAACCGGGAGAAGCCCCGACCAGCATCAGCAGGACGATGACGAATATTCCGGCCGGCGAAAAGGCCGCCGGAGCGATCGTGTCGAACCCCGCTGTCCTCGGGGTGATGCTGGCGAAAAGGGCGTTCCAGGCCTTCCACCCGCGGGACAGCCCCCCGAGCGATTGATTCCATTCGCAAAGGGCCAGCATGAATGTCCCGAAGAGGATGAGCCCCGCCGTCGTGAAAAGGACAAGCTTGGAGTGGACGGAAATCCCCGAGGGTTTTCGAAAGTTTTCCCTCAGTTCGGAGAGGACGGAAAACCCTAGTCCGCCCAGCACGATGAGGACCATGACCGTTCCCGGGACCAGGATGTTCTCCGAAAAACCTTCGAGGTTCTCCGAAAAAAGGGAGAAACCGGCGTTGCAGAAAGCGCTCACGCTGTGGAAAACCGCATTTGAAAGGGATTGGGACGGGGAAAAACCCGCTCGGATGAATCCCCAGTAAAGCGAAAAAGCCCCGACTCCCTCGATGACGAACGTCAGGGCGAGGATCCGGATGAGGAGTCGTATCACCCCCGATGGGGATTCCAGCCCAACCCCACCTGCGAGGAACAGCCGCTGCCGCAGCCCGATCCTCTCCCGCATGAGCAGGGAAAGGGCCGTCGTCGCCGTCATCACCCCGAGACCCCCAAGTTGAATCAGCAGCAGGAGAACAAGCTGGGAAGCGTGGGTCAGCGCCTTGCCGGTGTCGACAACCGTCAGGCCGGTCACGCAGACCGCGGAGGTCGCGGTGAAAAGCGCGTCCACGAATCGGAGAGGCCTGAAAGGGGCGTTAAAAAGCCACAGAAATAGAGTTCCTGTGCCGATCAGCGCCAGGAACCCTATGACGATCTTTCTTTCTATGGGCAACGCGGTGTATGTCCTGAAAGCGATCGGGCAAACGCCTCCCCTTGAGCGCTATCCAGCCCTGCTGTGCCGCTCCAGCCACCTTTCCGCCTCACTTGACCTGGGCCTGGTGCCGGCATCGCAAACGCTGACGCCTTCCTTGCCGTCCAATATGACCGAATGATCGGGAAAAATCAATCGCAGCCGTCCACTCTCATCAAAAGAAAAGGAACAGTTTTCTTTCTTCAAGTCTCCGAGGGCTACCAACATGCTTCATCACTCCGCTTCTTCGCAAAGGTCACCGATGTACTCTCCGGGATCCCTGCCAGGCCGACCTTCCGCTCCGGGAAAAGGATTTTCGTGAATGCCCGTTTCAAGGAAATCCAGGGCCCGGACGAGGGATTCCCTTGCCAGGTCCCACCACCCCCCCGGGGCTTCATGGAGATCACCCCGCTCCACCGTGGCGCGCAGTTCCCGGATCTTGGCGGACCGGGCCAGCGGATTGGCCCTCAGGCTCTCGAGGCGCTCGTGGACCAGTGACCCCTTGCAATGTCCAAGCTGGAAGCAGGCGTCAATCACCGGGCCGGGCAAACCGGCCCTCTTGAGCGCCAGGAGGCTGATTTCGTTCCGGTGGAGGAAATCCGCGACCATCGAGATGTCGGCCTCCGCACCAGGGCGGTCCCTCCGCAAGTTCTCGACCGCTGCGGCCAGTCCCGGATCTTTAGGCATCAGAAAAATTCCTCCCCTTCCTCGAGCGGATTCCCTGCCTTTGCGAATCCACGTTAGCGGAAACGGGGTAAAGACTCCGTCAAAAAGGGGAGAGTTCGTCTAAATTTTCCGTAAAGGGAGGCTGCCTATTCGGCTGTGAAACGGAACCCGATGCCGGGCTCCGTGCGGATGAAACGGGGAAGAGCAGGGTTGGGCTCGATCTTTTTCCTCAGGTTGCTGACATGAACCCGAAGGAGCTGGGGCTCCCTATCTTCCCTGTCGCCCCAGAGCCTCTCCGCCAGCATCCGGTAGGTCACCACGCAATTGACGTTCTGGACAAGAAGGGCAAGGATCTCGAACTCGGTCTTCGTGAGGGAGACTTCCTCCCCCTCGAGGAAGACCTGCCTCCTGGCAAGGTTGACGGTCAACTTTCCCGCCTGGATCTCCGGGAGCTGGACAACCCTGGATTCCGACCGCCTGAGGAGAGCCCTCATCCTAGCCAGCAACTCTCCTGCAGAAAACGGCTTGGTCAGGTAATCGTCGGCCCCCAGGTCGAGGGCCCGGATCTTGTCGCTTTCGTTTCCCCGAACCGAAAGGATGAGGATCGGTGAAGTCATCCATGTTCGCAGTTCCCGGCAAACCTCCATCCCATCCATATCCGGCAGCGTCAAGTCGAGGATGACCAGTTCAGGGTTCGTCTCGATGGCCAGGCTTATTCCTTCGGCCCCGGAGCCAGCCAGGCTCACCTCGTATTTCCTCATGGAAAGGATCGACCGGAGTGCCCGCCGTATGGACTCCTCGTCGTCGATCACCAGGACCCTGGCGCTTCTCTCGGGTGCGCTCACGGGATCATCGTTCCTCCGTTTCCCTCACGTGGGCCACGGGCAACAGGATAACGACACGGGTTCCCCTCGGCACGTTGTCCTCGATCCGGACGGATCCCTCATGGACCTTCGCGATCTCCAGAGCGATCGTCAGCCCCAGGCCCGTCCCCCCAGGCAGGAGGCCCGAGAAGCTGCCCCGGAAGAACTTCGTGAAGACCTTCTCCTTCTCTCCCTCCGGAATGCCCGGCCCCTCGTCCGCAATCCAGGTTTCAAACCCCGCCTCAGACATTCCTGCCCCGACGACCACCAGGCTTTCCGGAGGACTATAGGCCAAAGCGTTTTCCAGGACATGCATCAGGAGCCTGCTCCACTGCTGGAAATCGACCTGTATGAGAGGCAGGCCTTTCGGGAGGTCCACCCTGACCCGGTCGCGGTCTGCCCGGTCAAGCCGGAAAAGGACCTCGCCCAGGACTTCCCCCGGTTCGACCCACCGGAGGTTCGGTTTCCAAGCCTCCGCTGCGAGCCTGGAAAGGTCCAGCAGCGAGCTGATGGAGTGGGCCAGGCGGTCCAGGTCTTTCCTGACCGAACCCAGTTCCTGCCTTATGTGGTCAGGATCCCAGGCCAGGTCGTCTTCCAGCAGGCCGGAAATCGTTGCCGTCAATGAGGACAGGGGCGTTTTCAACTCATGCGAAACCGACGAAAAAATCGCCGATTTCAACTTGTCCCCCTCCTTCAGGGTCTCAGCCTGCCGGGCCGATTCTTCCAGGCGGTTCCTTTCGAGAAAAAGTCCCGCCATGTGGGCAGCCGCCGACAAAAGCTGGATTTCACTCCAGCTGAAAGGCACCTGGTTGCGCCGCTCGCCTACGTGCAGGATGCCTTCGAGCCCCGACGAGGAAAGAACGGGGAGAAAGACATCCCCTCTTGAAACGGCTGGGAAAAGCGTGGAGTGGGGGACAGGGCTCCCGCTTCCTCCCGGCCGGTTTGCACCCGACGGATCCTCTGCCGGGGAAGCCACTCCCTTGACGTTCCTGGCCACCCATTCCAGAAAGTCCTCTTCCAGTGGATCCATTTCGAGCTCGGCTTTCATGCCGAACAGGAGCGTTCTCCTCCCACCGCTTTCGACTAGGTGGAACCGGATGAAGCGCGGTGAGAAGACCCCCTCGATCTCGGCGCAGAGCACTTCCGCCATCTCGAGGGGACCCTGGATCGCCAGCAGGCGTCCTGTCAGGCGGTTGAGGAGGGCCATTTCCCTTTCCTGTGAAACGGCCAGGGCTTCCCTTTCCCTCAGGCGACCCGAGGTCAGGCCGATCAGGACTCCCACGACCAGGAAGACTCCAAGGGAAATCCAGTCTTTCGGGTCGTCCACCCGGAAGGTGTTGTACGGCGGCAGGAAGAAGACGTTCCAGGTCAAAAACGAAACCAGCGCCGCCACCAGGGCGGGCCTGGAACCGGCCACCGAGGCGACGACCGAGATCACGAGCAGGTAGAGCAGGGCCCAGTGCCCCTTCCCGAGCAGGTCCCTTCCCGGAAGGAAAAGCACGGTGGCTGTTCCCACGAGCCCGGATGCGAAAAGGAAGGGACGGTTTTCGGCCCAGTGCCGGATCTTCATCGAGGACATGGTTTTTACCCCGTGAAATGAGGTTGCCCTTTCCTTGCGGCTGATTCCATCATACCTCCCCTCCGCAGGATGAAGGAAGAGCCGAAACAGTGGTCGGACGAGGCCCCGCAATGCACTAAAATAAAACCGTCTCTTTATGCAGGCAAGGGAAAGGGGGAGCGTTCCCGGGGCCGCGCGCGGCACGCGCGGGCCTGACCTGGGGGGAATTTCATCCTGGCCGATCCGGGCAAGAAGGACCCGCGGGGTGCTGCAGCGAGGTTCCCGTATGCCCGGAGGTCCGCATCGAGGTGAACACCATGCGTGACGCGCGAATGGAAACCCCATGGAAAGACGTTCCCGACGAGCAATGGAATGACTGGCGCTGGCAGATCGCGAACCGGCTCACGACGCGCGAGGCCCTCGAAAGGGTTCTCCCCCTGGCTCCCGCGGAAACCGAGGTCCTCGACAGGAGCCTGAACCGCCTGAGGATGGCGGTCACCCCCTACTACGCATCCCTCATCGACCCGGAAAACCCTGACGACCCGATCCGCAGGCAGGCGGTCCCGACGATCGCCGAAACCGACATCAAGGCCTACGACCTGATTGACCAGCAGGCTGAGGTTCATCACTCGCCCGTTCCCGGGCTGACCCAGCTTTACCCGGACCGGGGCATTATCCTGGTGACCGACCAGTGTTCCATGTACTGCCGCCACTGCACGAGAAGGAGGATGGCCGGGGAAACCGACCGCCCCTTCTCCCGGACCCAGATGGAGGCCTGTTTCGAGTACATCCGAAACAACCCTGGCTTCCGGGATCTCCTTTTCACGGGAGGGGACCCCTTCACGGTCGATGACGAAACGATCGAGTGGCTCCTGGAAGAGGCCTGGAGCATCCCTCACCTGGAGATCGTCCGCTTCGGCACCCGAACGCCGGTCGTCATGCCCCAGCGCATCACGGACAGCCTCTGCCGCATCCTGGAAAAATACCCGCCCGTCTGGATCAACACCCACTTCAACCACCCGAACGAAATCACCCCGGAGTCGAAAGCCGCCTGCGACCGGCTGGCGCGGGCCGGCGTTCCCCTGGGAAACCAGTCGGTCCTCCTGAAAGGAGTGAACGACTGCCCGTACATCTTCCGGGAGCTGAACCAGAAACTGTTGACGATCCGGGTGCGCCCCTACTACATCTACCAGTGCGACCTTTCGCCGGGCATCGAGCACTTCCGGACCGCCGTGGGCAAGGGGATCCAGATCATGGAATACCTGCGGGGACACACGTCCGGCCTGGCGGTCCCTTATTACATCATCGACAGCCCGGGAGGTGGAGGCAAGATCCCGATCCTGCCCAACTACCTCGTTTCCATGTCGGACCGAAAGGTCATCCTGCGTAACTACGAGGGAACCTTCACGACCTACACGGAACCCGAGGACAAGACCAGTCGCTGCCCCGAGCACTGCGGCAGGATTTGCGAAAGGCAGAAGGCCTTTTCCCGGGAAGGAATGATCCCCCTCTTCGAGGGGGAGCGGGTTTCCATCCAGCCTGAGACGACCGCCAGGAAAAGGCGGGCCGAAGGGAAAAACTGATTTTTTCACGATGAAGGGGGGCGGACCGTGGTCCGCCCCCCTTCTTGTTCCTGCCTGGCTAATTTCCGGCCGCCAGCCTGTCGAAAACCCCGGCCAAAAGGCGGGGCACCACCTCTAGCGAATAGGAGATTTCCAGTCTTTCCGTCTTCTTGTGGCTGTCTTTCCCTGCCGGGGCGATATTCGCCACCGGGACGTCCAGCCTGGGCAAGTCCTTGTCCGGGAAAGGGAAAACCGTTCCCCACCCGGGGAGGTTGCCGGAAAGCGCTTCCATGTCGGAAGCCGTTCCCTGGAATCCGAAAAAACTCAGGTCGGAGACCCCGCCGAAGTAGTCGTTCACGTCGATCTTGACCCCGTACCGGTCCCGCCCTTCCCGGATGGCCCAGTCGACGGCACCGAGCAGGTTCTTTTCGGTCCGGGTCCTGCCTGTGGTGATCCTTTGAGGGTAATAGGGCGGGAGAAAACCGTAAACGACAAGGGGCCCTTCCATCCCAGACCTGCGCAGGGTTTCCTCCGCCACGGCAATGCAGCGGTCCTGCTCCTCCATCCCGGTCGGCAGTTCCGCGACAAACTTTCGCATGATCCCGTCGAAACCTGGGCCCACTTGCTTTTCCGCAGCTGCGGCCAGCTCCGAGAAGGGCAGGACTTTCCCATGCCATTCACCGCGAGGCGGCCACTGACCGATGTTTTCCCCGTAGCGGAGGTAGGCATCCCTGACCTGGCGGATGGAGCGGTCCAGTGCCTCCCTGGAAAACCTCTCCAGGGACGAGAGGATCTCCCCGGGCATCCTGTGGACCGGGTTCAGGTTGACATAGACAGCGGCCGTTTCCGGAAGGGTTCCCGAATAGGTGGTCCTGAGATCTTTCAGCTTGAGGCACCCCATGGGCGAAAAGGTGTCCCTGGGGGATCGGTCGGTCAGGGAATCGTTCCCTTCCAGCAGGACCGCAAGGTGCGCAGCCGGCAGGATCGCGTTGAAACCCTCGAAATAGGCGGTGCTGTGGGAGGCCCGGCCCGCGAAGAGGAAAAACAGGTTGTGCTTGCCCGCGGAACCCAGCGAGAAGCAATGGTTCCGCCCCTGGGAAAAACCCGGGTCCGACGGCTCCGTGTTCATGCAGGCGACGAAGTCGAGTTCTTCCTGCAGGCCGGCCAGCACGGGAACGGCCGCCCGCATGCCGCCCGAGCTGATCTCCTCGTCCACGAGGGCAAGAAAAAGCAGGTTCGCGCCCATCGAGGAGGTGTCGGCGGAGCGCTCCGCCACAAGGCCCATCCCGAGAGCCACCCCGGCCTTCATGTCACCGACACCCCGGCCGAAAAGGAAATCCCCGCTTTCAAGGTCTGCCCGGACTTCCGGGGGCAGGTCTTCTTCCTTCATCCGGGCCGTCAGGGCAACCGGGTCGAATGCCAGCTCCGCGAGGTTCCCGTAGGGTTCGGGCCCGACGACATCCGCATGGCCGATCACGATGATCGTCCTTCGCGTCGCCGGTTTTGCCCGGACAAGGGCCATCACGCTTTTACGGCCCATGGGGTCGTCAGGAATGGGAATGAAACGGAGGTCGTCCGGGTTGGAACGGAAATAGGGGAGAGCCCCCAGGGACGCCTCGATTCGCTCGGCGATTTCAACTTCACCCAGCGTCAGGGACACGCTGGGAACCCTCACAAGATCGAGGAGCAGCCGATAGAGTTCCTCCGGGGCGTTCCCGAGTTGCCAGGTCATCGGGCGTGCCCCCTTTCCGGAATCGGGCAGGGGCTCAAAAACCGTGAGATACAGGAGCCGGAATCCCCTTCCGGGGGGATGGGCGCGTCCAGCTTGCGCATGATCCTCACCTCGGTCGCGCCGGTTCACGAAATGAACCGGCCAGGATGGGTTTCCCCCCGGGTCAGGCCCGCGCACCATCCAGCGGCCCCGGGAACGCTCCTCCTTCTCCGTGCCTTGTGAGAACAGCCGGGTTCATTTTATCGCAACCCGGCCCCGCTTTTGAACCTAGGCCAGGATGCGGTTGATGAGGGGAGGGAGGACAAGGAAGATCGTGAAGAGGCGGACAAGGTGGAGAAGGCTCACCCGCAAGGGATCAGCGCCAAGTTCGTCCGCAATTGAAGCAAGCTGGGTGATCCCTCCGGGACAAGTGGCGATGAGGCAGGTCATGAGGTTCCAGCCGGTCCTCTTCCTCACCATGAAGGCCAGCAGGATTCCCCAGGCCACCATGGCGACCGTCACTGCCAGGGTGGGGAGAAGCATGGCCCGAAAGACCCCGATCACCTCCGGGGTGACATTCAGCCCGATCAGGCCCCCAAGCCCCACCTGGGCACCGGTCCGGAAAGCGACGGGCAAAGGGCAAAGCCGCAAGCCCGAAACCGACGCAATCCCGGTCAGGACCATCGCTCCCACGAAAGCTCCCGCAGGAAGCCCCGCCCGGGAACCCGCAAGCCCTCCCAGGACAGCCAGCACAAGGGCCGCAGCCATTCCATGCCGTGTTGCGGCGGGGCCTTTCCCGGCCCCCGGCCCGCAAGCGGGTTTCGGCCGGCTCGATTCCCCGTCCCCCATCCGCCGGTTGATCCAGGCGGACAGGAAAGGCATGCCGACAAGCACGGCCGCCAGGCGGCAAAACTGCATCAGCGCAACGAGTGCGGCATCCGCGTTCAAGGTCAGGGCCAGCAGGCTCATCTCTGCGATCCCTCCCGGAACGGTCCCCAGGAGGGAAGTGGGAAGGTCCAGGCCGAACCACCTCGTCACCAGCATCCCGAGACCGAGAGGCAGCAGGAGCCACCAGATCCCCGCCAGAAGGGCCACCGGTGCGCTCCTCCCGAACTCGGCACGGGCTTCCCGCGTCACCCGCACGCCGATAAAAAGGCCCAAAACGACCTGCAGGACCAGGTTCGCCCCTCCCGGGACGTCCGGCAGGCCCCAACCCTTCACGGCAAAGAATCCTGCGGAAATCATGGCGCCCATCATTGCAGCGGCAGGGACATGGAAAAACCGTAGAAGAAGCCAGCCCGGGACTCCAATGGCAAAAAGATGCAGGAAACCGATCAACCAGTCCATCCAGAACCTCCCCAACACTTCCCAAGAATTTTAACAGGCTGGAGGGAAGCTGTCCTTTGGTCGTTTGAACGTGGGTTGGACCCGGAATGAGCCTTTTCAATTTCTCACCCCCCGGGTCCCTGATATAGTAGGAACGTCAGGATGATTCAGGGGTAAACTGGTACCATACAACCTGCACAATCCGAAGAGCCTTGAGATAAAGGAGGACCCCACCCATGGAAAAAATGATCGACGCAAGAGGGAAAGCCTGTCCCCAGCCTGTCGTGATGGTTCGCAAAGCGTTGGAGGACGGGGCATCGAAGATTGAAATCCTGGTTGACAACGCCGTTTCGGCTTCCAACGTCAAGCGCTTTCTGGAAAGCCAGGGGTTTTCGGTCGCGGAAGAGCTGCACGGCGCGGACTTCATCATCAGGGGAACCGGTTCTCCCAACTTCGCTCCGGCGGCAAGGCCCGATAAGGTCCCGGCCCCCGAAAAGGGCTATGCGGTCTTCCTGCAGAATAATGTCCTGGGCTCCCCGGACGCAACTCTCGGGGAGGGCCTGGTGAAAGCTTTCCTGAGCAACCTGGCCGACAGGGAGGAGGCTCCCATGGTCATCGCCCTCATGAACGGCGGGGTTCTCCTTGCCCTCGAGGGAACCTCGACCTGCGAAACCCTGAAAAAAATCGAGGAGAAAGGGGTAACGGTCCTCGTCTGCGGAACCTGCACGAAGCATTTCGGCGTGACAGAGAAGGTCGGGGCCGGCTGCATCTCGAACATGATGGAGATCACCGACGCCCTGCTGGCGGCTCCGAAGGTGCTGACGGTCGCATGAGTGACCGCCTGGAAATCAGGCCCGCAAGACCGAACGAGGGGCCGATGCTGACGGAACTCGCCTACGCCTCGAAACGAACCTGGGGATACCCCGAGGAAACTTTGGACGAATGGAATGGCCCTCTCACGGTCCTTGAGGAACATCTTCGCGAAGAGGCCTATTTCGTCGCCGAGGAGGAAAGGGACGGCCGGTTCGTCCCGGTCGGCTTCTTCTCCCTTATGCCGGTCGAAAGGCCCGACACCCTGGATCTCGACCATTTCTGGGTCCTGCCCGAAGCTCAGGGCAAGGGTGTAGGACGGTTCATGTTCGAACGGGCGGTCCTTGAAGCGCGAAAGGCCGGGGCACGCAGGATGACGATCACGGCTGAACCCAGGGCGGAGGGATTCTACCTGAAGATGGGTGCGGTCCGCATCGGCGGCAAGCCGACGGTCGCGGGAGGGGAAAGCCACGTCCTCCCTCTCCTGGAACTGCCGCTGGACTGAAACAGAACATTATCAAAGAGGGGGATCCGCACCCGGTGCGGATCCCCCTCTTGTGTCCAGGTTCCCTCGTTCGTTATTCCTTGACCCGGTAGATGCTGTCGAGCAGGGTCCCGTCACGGTATTCCACAACGGCTACGACCCGGTCCATGTCCATCTCGACAGGCTCCGGGACACCGGTGAACCGCTCGACTTCCTTCTTCAGGTCCGTTATCTCCTTCAGGGGCAGGTTGGCCTTCTTCGCCGCATCCCAGAGATCCGCCCGGTTGGGGTTGATGCAGATACCGCGTTCCGTGACGATGGCATCCACCGTCTCTCCGGGAGTGACGAGGGTCTGGACCCGGTCCTTGATCGTCGGGACCCCGCCCCGGAAGGAAGGGGCCACCACGATGGCCATCTTCGCACCGGCCGCGGTGTCGCTATGCCCCCCGGAAGCCCCGCGCAGCACGCCGTCGTTGCCGGTCATGACATTCACGTTGAAGTCCGTGTCCACGTCCAGAGCCGCCAGGATAACGACGTCCAGGTTGTGAACCAGGCATCCCTGGTTCATCGGGTTGGCATACCATGAGGGATCGATCTCCATGTGGGCGCGGTTCTTGACCATCGAGCCGGTTACTGCCGAATCGAAACTCTGGACGTCGAAAAGCCCCCGAAAGAGCCCTTCTTCCAGCATCTGGGCCATGTAACCCGAGATGCCGCCCAACCCGAACCCGCCCTGGATCCCCTTCGCCTTCAGGTGATCCCTGACGAAAGCCGCGACCGCAAGGCTCGCGCCCCCGGCCCCCACCTGGAACGAGCAGCCCGGAGCGAGGATCCCCGAGGCGGAAAGAAGGCGATAGGCATTCTCCGCGACCTTCAAGTCAAGCGGGTTTCGCGTGATGCGCGCAGCCCCGGATGCGATCTTCGCCGGATCCCCAAGGCTGTCGACGACGACGACCTGGTTCACCAGGTGCTGGGGAACCGAGATATGGGGATGGAGGGGATACTCGACCAAGTTGTCCGTCACGGCGATGACGTGCCGCGCGAAACGCGCGTCGGTGATCGCGTAACCCAGCGACCCGCAGGCGGATTTCCCGGAGCAGCCTGCGCTGTTGCCCAGCGCGTCGCAGGCCGGTGCGGCCAGGAAGGCCACATCGATCGCGATGGACCCCTCCTCGATGGCCCTGGCCCTTCCGCCGTGGCTCCGGATGATGACCGTCTCTTCCATTTCTCCCCTGGAGATCATGCGGCCCACTTCGCCGCGTGCCCCGGAGGTCCAGATCCGGCGAATGAGCCCCTTTCGGACGTAATCCGCGACACAGTCGTGCGAGTCGGGAATCGAGCTCGGTGCGAAGGTGAGGTCCCTGAATCCCATTTGGAGGAGCGTTTCGAGCACCAGGGGGATGACCTCGTCGCCGTTTCTCAGGTGATGATGGAACGAGACGGTCATGCCGTTCTCGAGGCCCGAACGCTCGATCGCCGTCTTCAGGCTCGGCGCCACCTTGCTCCGGCTTGGCGGTTCGGGCTTCCGGACCGGGTAGGCTGCGGGCCATGGGGCCCCTTTCAGGACGCGGGCAAAGGCTCCCTCATAGGGGCTGAAGGCCCCCACTCCGTCGACCCCGACAGGAACCAGCCGTCCCAGGGCGTTCTTAACGAGGTTCATTGGGCTTCCCCCCCTTCCATGCCGTAAAGCCCGGCCAGGCTGATGAGGTGGCGGGCCCGCACGATGATGGGCCCGTCAACCATCTTCCCGTCTACGGCCACCACGCCCCGTCCCTGGCGCTCCGCCTCGGCAGCCGCCGCGACGATGCGTTCCGCCTTCCGGACTTCCTTCGCGTCGGGACGGAAAGCCCGGTGGATGACCTCCACCTGGCTCGGGTGAATGGCCGCCTTGCCGGTGAAACCCAGTTCCACGATCTGCCTCGCCTCCCGGAAGAGCCCTTCCGGGTCGTTGAAATCGGTCCATACCGTGTCGAAGGCCGCGATGCCGGCCGCCTTGGCCGCCATGATCACCCGGCTGCGGGCGTAGAAGAACTCCCAACCGTCTCGCGTTTTCTGGATACCCATGTCGGCGGTCAGGTCCTGCCCGCCGAGGGTCAGGGCCGTCACACGGGGGCTCGCCGTGGCGATCGCGTAGGCGTTTTCGATGCCCCGGGCGGATTCGAGCATGGCGTGGATGGGGACGATGCCCCCGGACAAGCCGTGCCTTTTCTCGATCTCCGTCATTCTCGTATCGGCCAGCAGGACATCGGAGGGATCCTGGCACTTGGGAAGGCGAATCGCAAAAGGCTTGAGGGGAACGATCGCCTCGAGGTCCTCCTCGAAAAAGGGCGTATCCGCCCCGTTGATCCTGACGACGACCGGGAGATCGCCGAAATCGTAATGCCTCAAGAAACCGGCCGCGATATCCCTGGCCGCATCCTTCTCGGACAGCGCGACCGCGTCCTCCAGGTCGATCATGACCATGTCCGCCCCGAAAACCGCCGCGTTCTGGATCATTCCCGGGGCGTTACCCGGGATGTAGAGCATCGACCTCATGCCCCTCATGGGATCAAACCTCCCCCGCCGCCCGCCTGAGAGCGGTTTCGAGCCGTGCCCGGATCACCAGCTCCAGGGCCCCCTGGTCCTGAATGGTGACCTGCGCTCCCGAAAAGCCCGTCCTCTCGAGGGTTTCCAGCACCAGCTTCCGGGTCCGTTCCCCGAAAAGCTTCCGGTTCACTCCCCTGTAATCCAGCCTGAATTCTTCCGCCGGGACCACCGTCACCAGGCAATCGGCGGATTCCAGGGTTCCCGCTTGCGCCATCCGTAAAACCAATTCGACCACCGCCCCTGAATAGGCTTCTTAAAATTGACAATCCGGGGAAAACCGAGTAAATTTTACCATAGGATCCTGGATTTGGGATCCCGTATCCCAAAAGGAGGCTCCCTGCATGGTAACCGATCTCCAAGCCATCGACCCGAGCCTGCTCACTCCCATTCGCAACGTCGTCTACGACTCTCTCCGGCAGGCAATATTGGATGGTTCCATTCCTCCCGGCGAACGCCTGGTCGAGAGCGAGCTGGCGGAAACCCTCAACGTCAGCCGGATGCCGGTCCGGGAAGCCATCCGGAAGCTGGAGGCCGAGGGGCTCGTGGAGCACCAGCCCCGGAAGGGCGCCGTCGTGAAGACGTTCAGCGAGGAAGACATCCTCGAGATCTACACTTTGCGGGAAGCCATGGAAGCCCTTGCGGCCGTCCAGGCAGTCCGCAGGGCAACCGAGGAAGAAATCCGCAGGCTGGAAAAGGCCATGGACGAGATCGACCGGCTTTGCGACCTGGGGGAAAAGGCAGACGCCGCCGAAGTCTTCGAGGCCAACCGCGTTTTCTCGGAAGGCGTTATCGCGGCCTGCCACATGCCCCGGCTGATCCAGGTCATCAACACCTACAAGGAATACCTCGAACGGTTCCGGCGCGTCACCCTGGCGGGTCCTTCCCGAAGGGAACTCGTCCGGCGGGAGCACCGGGGAATCCTCGAAGCGATCCGCGACCGGGACGAAAAGCGGGCCGAGGCCCTGACCCGCGAACATATTCGGGGAGCCCTCGAAGCTTACCTCAAGAGTTTTTCGGGGCACCGGAACCGCCAGGCCCACCCGGGCCGATGAACGGGGGGATGGAAGAAGACCTGGCCGAGAGAGCGAACCATCGCGGCGCACCCAAGCGGCTTTTCCATACCAAGACAGATAGAGGGGGGTATCCTGATGAAGAACACGATGCGCAAGGCCCTGTTCCCGATGATTGCAGCGCTGCTTTTGGCCGGCTTTTTCGCCGGCGTGGCCTCGGCGGCCTATCCCACGAAGCCGTTCGAATGCATCGCCCCTGCCGGCCCAGGCGGCGGCTGGGACACGACGATGCGGATGGTCACCAAGGTCCTGACTGAGAAGAAATTCGTGACCGTCCCCATGCCGGTCATCAACAAGCCCGGCGGCGGCGGCGGCGTCGCCCTGGCCTACCTGCAGAAGAAGAAGGGAAAGGACGACACGCTCGTCGTCTACTCCCCGCCGCTGCTCCTGATCAACCTGACCGGCTCCACCCCGCTGAGCTACAAGAACGTCACTCCCATTTCCATGCTGATCAACGACTTCGGGGCTTACGCCGTTCCCAAGAACTCGAAGTACAAGACCATCAAGGACGTCCTGGAAGCGATCAAGAAAGACCCTAAGAGCGTGAAGATCGGCGGCACCTCCGCCATGGGCAGCATGGACCACATCCAGTTCCTCGTGGCGGCCAAGGCGGCAGGAGTGAAGGACCTGAAGGCCATCCAGTACATCGCCTTCCAGGGCGGTGAAGGCATCGCGGCCCTCATGGGCGGGCACATCGACCTGCTTTCCACCGGCATGGCCGAAACCGTCGGCCCCATGCAGTCCGGAGACATCAGGGTCCTGGCCGTTTCCTCGCCCAACCGCATCAAGTCCGGCCCCATGATGACCGTCCCGACGCTTAAGGAATCCGGTGTCGACGCCGAGTTCATCAACTGGCGCGGGATCTTCGGCCCCGAGGCTATGCCGGCCCCTGCCGTGAAGTACATGGAAGACGCCCTGGCCAAGATGGTGAAGACCCCCGAATGGAAGGAAATCGCGCAGCGCAACGGCTGGACCCAGGTCTACATGAACGCGGCCGACTTTGCGAAGTTCCTGGACAAGACCAACGCCGAATACAAAGCCCTGCTGGCCGAGATCGGCATGCTGAAGGCCCAGTAAAAAACTTGACCTGCAAGGGCGAGCCCGTCAGGCCGGGCTCGCCCTCCTTTCAATTCAAGGAGTGATCCCATGCGACCCAATGCACTGGTCGGATTCACCGCCATCTTCGTCGGCATCGTCTACGCGGTCCAGGCTTTCCACCTTCCGAAAGCCATGATCGGGAACCCCTGGGCCCCCGTCTATTTCCCCATCGGGCTGGGCGTTCTCATGGCAGCCCTCGGTCTTCTCATGGTGGTTCTCGAGGCCCGCAAGGGCCTGACAAACCTGGAAGGCGTCAAGCGCCCAAAATTCCAGGCTTCCAGCCTCAAGCTGATTTTCGGTGCGGCCGCTCTCTGCATCCTTTATGCCCTGATTTTCGAAAACCTGGGCTTCATCCTCTCCACGCTGATCTTCCTGGGTGCCCTCCTGTTCTTGATCAACGGCCCCAGGGCCTGGAAACTCAACACGGTCCTGACAGTGGGCTTCACCTTCGGAGCCTGGTACACCTTCGTCAAGCTTTTCCAGATCAACCTGCCGTAGGGGAGGGGAGTTGGACATGGAAATTTTCAATCACCTGATGCAAGGCTTCGCCGTCGCCCTGACCCCCCTGAACCTGATCTGGCTGCTCGGCGGCTCCATCCTGGGGACCGTCCTGGGGATGCTGCCGGGGCTTGGACCCTCCACGGGCATTGCCCTGCTTCTGCCCATGACCTTCGGGATGCGCCCCGACACGGCCCTGATCGCCATGGCCGCCATCTACTACGGGGCCATGTTCGGCGGTTCGCGGAGCTCCATCCTCCTGAACGTCCCCGGTGACGGGGCAGCCGTCGCCTCCTGCTTCGACGGTTACCCCATGGCGCGAAACGGCCAGGCGGAAGCCGCCCTGGCCATCTCGGCAATCGCCTCGTTCATCGGCGGCCTCATCGCCACGATCGCCTTCGTCCTCGTCGCCCTGCCGGTGGCCCGGTTCGCCCTTCGTTTCGGGCCGCCCGAGTATTTCTGCCTGATGGTCTTCGCCCTGGCGGCAACGGCCGCCATTTCCAAGGAAGCCCTGCTCAAGGGCGTCATTTCCCTTGTCCTCGGCCTGATGCTCACCACGGTGGGACTGGACTTCCAGTCCGGCGTGCCGCGCTTCACCTTCGGATCAGTCGAGCTCCAGATGGGAATCGACTTCGTGGTCGTCATCATCGGCATCTACGGGATCAGCGAGGTCTTCGTCAACCTTGAGCATATCGCCCAGCAGATTACCCGGCCGGTCCAGACCAAGTTCGGCAGGATCTGGATCTCCATGGCCCAGTGGAAACGCAGCATCGGCCCGATCCTGCGGCAGACCCCGGTCGGGTTCTTCGTAGGGGTTCTTCCCGGCGCAGGGGCAACCATCGCGGCGCTGATGGCCTACAACAACGAGAAGCAGATCTCGAAGCACCCCGAGGAGTTCGGTAAGGGCGCCATCGAGGGCCTGGCCGCCCCGGAAGCGGCAAACAACTCCTGCTCGGTCGGGGCCATGATCCCGATGATGACCCTGGGGGTCCCCGGATCCGGAACGACCGCCGTCATGCTGGGCGCCCTCCTGATCCTGGGCCTTCAGCCCGGACCCCTCCTTTTCGAGCAGCATCCGGACGTCGCCTGGGGCGTCATCGCCAGCATGTTCCTGGGGAATATCGCCTGCGCGTTCATCAACATTCCGCTTGCAGGCCTGCTGGTGAGGGTTCTTTCGATCCCCCCGAAAATTCTCTATCCCCTGGTGGTGGTTCTCGCCTTCCTGGGGGTCTACACGATCAACTTCAGCATCATGGATTTCTACCTCCTGGTCGGCCTGGGTTTCGTGGGGTACCTGATGAAGAAATACAAGGTCCCGACCGCGCCCCTCATCCTGGCCTCGGTGGTGGGCGCATCGATGGAGTCGTCCTTCCGCCAGTCCCTCATGCTTTCGGACGGGTCGCTTTCGATTTTCTTCCGCTCCGGGATCTCCAACGGGCTTTTGATCGCAGCCTTCCTTTCCCTGGCGTGGCCCTTCATCTCCGACTGGCGCGCCCGTAAGAAACGGGAAAAATCGGTGGACATCCCCATCGATTAGCGTTAATCGGAAAAGAGGGAGGGAACCGGCTAAGCCGGTTCCCTCCCTCTTTTTATCCCCCGGCTTTTTCCTCCTCAATAATCGATCCCCCGCCTGGAAACGACTCCCTTCGTGTAGGGATGCCGAACCTCCCGCATCTCGGTCACGAGGTCGGCGGCATCGAGCAGGGCCTGCGGCGCTCCCCTGCCCGTGGAGAGGACTTCCACGTGGGCAGGGCGTTTTCGGAAAAGCTCCAGGACCGGTTCGATTTCGAGAAGGCCATAATCCAGGACGACGTTCAGCTCGTCCAGCACCACCAGGTCATAGGAACCGCTGCCGATGCATTCACGGGCCAGCTCGAAACCCCTTTCAGCCTCGCTTCGGTCGGTGGGGCTTTCATGGCCGCGATAAACGTAATCGGGAGTTCCGGTTCTCTCGTGACGCAGGCCGGGGAGGTTCTTCAGCCCCTCTATCTCCCCGTAGAAATCCCAGCCCTTCATGAACTGGATAAAGGCCACCCGTCCCCCCTGGCCCGCCATGCGGAGCGCCAACCCCAGGGCAGCCGTCGTCTTTCCCTTGCCGTTTCCCGTGTAGACCTGGAGCAATCCCTTTTCCAGCACCGGTGTTTCTTTTTTCGCTTCGTCCAAGAAGACCACCTCCCGGCCTGATCGTATTGTAAGCCCCCTCGCCGACCGGTCCCAAAAAAGCGGGGAGGCCGCCTAAGCGGCCCCCCCGTTACTTTCGCGGACTGCCCGCTATTCGTGCCCATCCTGAAGGACCGCGCCGGTCACCCCCGATGTCACGAAGGCCCGGTAGCGGTTCAGGAAAGCGCTCTGGACAGGCTGTACCCAGGGCTTCCACTCCGCCTTCCTGCGCTCCAGCTCCGCTTCGTCCACCAAAAGATCCAGGCGTTTCCCGGGAATGTCGATGGAGATGGTGTCCCCCTCGCGGACCAGGGCGATGGGCCCCCCCGCGGCCGCTTCAGGGGAAACGTGCCCAATGGCCGCACCCCGGCTTGCCCCGGAAAACCGGCCGTCGGTAATCAAGGCAACCGACTTGTCCAAGCCCATTCCGGCAAGGGAGGATGTGGGGGTGAGCATTTCCCGCATCCCCGGGCCCCCCTTTGGCCCCTCATACCGGATCACGATCACGTCGCCAGGCCTGATCTGTTGTCCGCGGATCGCCTTGAAAGCCGCTTCCTCCCCGTCGAAAACCCGTGCCGGGCCCGTATGGCGCAGCATCTCCTCCGACACGGCGGACTGCTTGACGATGCCTCCGCCAGGAGCGAGGGAACCCTTGATGAAGGCGAGTCCCCCCTGAGCATGGTAGGGGTTCTCTAGTGGCCTGATCACGGTGTCGTCCTGCACGGAGGCCTTCCTGAGGTTTTCCGAGACGGTCCGCCCCGTGGCGGTGATGCAGCTGCCCTCGATGAGCCCTTTTTCGGAAAGCCGGGACATCACGGCCTGCACCCCGCCTGCACGGTAAAGATCCTGGATGTGGTGAGGCCCCGCCGGGCTCATGCTGCAGAGATGGGGAACCTTCTGCCCGATCGAGTTGAAAAGGTCCAGGGGCAGTTCGAGACCGGCGGCGTGAGCGATGGCCGGCAGGTGAAGGGCCGTGTTCGTGGACCCGCCGAGGGCCAGGTCCACGGAGACGGCGTTCTCGAAGGCTTCCTTCGTGAGGATGTCACGCGGCCGGATGTTTTTCTCGAGAAGGGTCATGATGGCCCGTCCCGCATCCTTGGCCAGGCGCTCCCGCTCGGCCAGGACGGCCGGGATCGTGCCGTTGCCCGGCAGCGCGAGCCCCAGGGCCTCCATCATGCAGTTCATCGTGTTGGCCGTGAACATCCCCGCGCAAGAACCGCAGCCGGGGCAGGCCGCGTTCTCGACCTCCGCCAGCTCCTCCTCTGTCGCACTGCCGGCGATGCACTTGCCGACCGTCTCGAAGACCGTGTTGAGGTCCACCTCCCGTCCTTTCAGGAGTCCTGCCATCATGGGACCTCCGCTGATGACGACGGTGGGGATGTTCAAACGGGCGGCGGCCATCGCCATCCCCGGGATGATCTTGTCGCAGTTCGTCACCATGACGAGGGCGTCCAGGGCATGCCCCTCCGCCATGACCTCGATGGAATCCATGATCAACTCGCGGCTCGGGAGGGAGAACTTCATCCCGGCGTGGTTCATGGCGATTCCATCGCAAACCCCGATAACGGGAAATTCGATGGGCAGTCCCCCGGCGGCGTAGACACCCGCCTTGACGGCGGCGGCCAGGCGGTTCAGGTGGACATGCCCGGGAATGATCGCGTTGTAGGCGTTGACCACCCCGACCCACGGGCGTTCGATCTCCCAGTCGGTATAGCCCGAAGCCTTCATGAGGGAGCGGTGCGGAGCCCGCTCGATGCCTTTCTTGGCACTGTCGCTTCTCATTCTTTCTCACGCTTCCTTTCTCGAAATCAGACGCCCGCCATGAACAGCCGGGGCAGCATCAGGACAAGCGACGGGACATAGGTGCAAATGAACAGGACCGCGACCAGGATCAGGACCATCGGCAGGATCGGCTTGCTGACCTCTTCCATGGAAAGCCCCGTTATGGCGCTGGCCACGTAGATGTCGATCGCCACCGGCGGGGTCGCCATCCCGATCGCCAGGCCGACGGTGATCAGGAGGCCAAAGTGGATGAGGTTCCCGCCGATCCCAAGGATCGCCGGAAGAAAGATCGGCGTGAGGATGATCAGGGCCGAGGCCGTCTCCATGAACATCCCGGCGAGCAGGATGATGACGTTGATCATCAGGTAGATCATGAAGGTGTTGTTGCCCGCGACCGACATGAGGGTCTGCGCGATGGCCTCCGGGATCTGGTAGAAGGCCAGCCCCCAGCCGAACAGCTTCGCCGTGGCGATGATGAACATGATCAGGGCGGAGGTGACGCCCGCGTTGACCACGAGTTCGTAGAACTTCTTGAAGTCCAGCGACCTGTAGACCAGCCAGGCAACCAGGAGCGTGTAATCCACCGCGATGGCCGCCGCCTCGGACGGGGTGAACACGCCCGTGAAGATGCCTCCCAGGATGATGACCGGCGTCATCAGCCCCCAGAGGGCCGAGACGAAACGTCTCCCCACCTCCGCACCCGGCAGCTTTTCACCCGCCGGGTAGCCCCTCCTGTTGGCGATCCACAGGGCATAGGCGATGAGCCCGCCTCCCATGAGGGCACCGGGGATGAAGCCGGCCATGAAAAGCTTGGCGACGGACTCCCCGGCGATGACCGCGTAAAGGACCATCGGGACGCTGGGCGGAATGACCACCCCGATCGTGCCCGCGGAGGCGATGAGGGCCGCGGAAAAATCGACGTCGTATTTTTTCGTTTTGAGTTCGGGCAAAAGCGCCGATCCGACGGCAGCCGTCGTGGCCGCGCCGGAACCAGAGATCGCCGCGATGAACATGGACGCCAGGACCGACACGATGGAAAGCCCGCCCCGGATCCGCCCCAGGGTGGCTTCCGCAAACGCGACGATGCGCTCGGAAATTCCGCCCCTGGCCAGGATGTCACCCGCAAGGACGAAGAAGGGAACCGCCACGAGGGCGAAGGAATTGTTTCCTTCCAGGAGCGTCTGGGGAACCATTTGCAGCGGAATCCCGCTCACCAGGAAGACGACGAGGGCCGCGAGCCCGATGGAAAGGCCGATGGGAACCCCGATGAGCATCAGGAGGAAGAAGGACCCGAAGATAACCCAGCCCATCAGGAACGCCCTCCCTTCAGGATCTCACCCATGCCTGCGGCGAGGTGGAGGATGATGACCGCCCCCAGGACCGGGTACATCGCGTAGATCCATGACATGGAGATCATCATGGCGGGAGTGGTCTGGCTCGCCTCGGTTTTCATGAGGACCGCACCGTAATACGCCACGATGGCGAAAAAGAGGATCCCGAGCAGGTTCACGAGGGTCGCCGTCCCTTTCTGCAGGCTCGGCGGAAGCTTCTGCGTCACGAAAGTCACGGCGATGTGGCTGCCCCGCTTGAAGGCCACTGCAGCCCCCAGGAGGGAAGCCAGCACGAGGAGAAAGCAGGAGAGTTCCTCCGACCAGGTGAGGGCTTCGAAAAAGAAGCGGAAGAACACCTGGGCCGTCGTCACGCCGATCATCAGGAGCATCAGGAAGAACAGAAGACGTTCGCTAAGCCGGTTCACCGAATCGCTGAGAACTTGCAGGAGGGGGCGGGAAGCCCCCTCCTGTTGCGTTGTCCCGTTCAAGGTTTACACCTACTTGGTGTTCTGGATCGCCGCGATGAAATCCTTCCCGAATTTCGGGGTATAGGTGTCGTAAACCGGCTTCACGGCCGCGAGGAAAGGCTTCAGGTCGGGAGTCGTGACCTTCATTCCCTTGCTCTCCAGTTCCTTCACCCACAGCTTCTCGCTGGCGTTGTTGAAAGCCCGTTCGTAGACGGCGGCTTCCTGGGCGGCCTTCAGGACGGCCTTCTGCTGTTCGGGGTTGAGCTTCTTCCACGTGACCATGCTCATGAGGATCGGGGCCGGGGCGTAGGCATGACGGGTAATGGACATGTATTTCTGGCTTTCGTTCAGCTTGAAGGCCACGATGACGTTGAGAGGGTTCTCCTGGCCGTCGATGGTTCCCTGCTGGAGGGCCGTGAGGGCTTCGGTCCAGGCCATGGGCACGGCGTTGGCGCCGAGAGCCTTGAATGAATCGACGTAAACCGGGTTCTGCATGACGCGGATCTTCAGGCCCTTGATGTCGTCTGGAGAGTTCACGTCCTTCTTGCTGTTGGTCAGGTTACGGAATCCGCGCTCGGCCCAGGCCAGCCCCTTCCACCCCTGCTTCTCCAGGTCGGCGAACAGCAGGTTGCCGATCGGCCCGTCAAGGACCTTGTAGGCGTGCTCCGGGCTCCTGAAAAGGAAAGGCAGGTCGATGGCCCCGAAACGGGGAACGAAGTTGATGATGGGCCCGTTCGTGATGATCCCCGCGTCGACGATGCCCATCTTCATGCGCTCGAGCAGCGTCCTCTCGTCGCCGAGCTTGGCGTTGGGGAAGATCGTGACCGTCACCGAGCCGTTCGTGTACTTCTCGGTCAGGGCCTTGAACTTCTCGGCAGCCAGGTGGAACGAGTCCTTCTCGTTCACGACGTGGGCCAGCTTGATCTCCAGGGCGAACGCGGACGCGGCCATGGAGAGCAGGAACAGCGCCACCAGGAAAACGGAAAAAAACCTTTTCATCACTGCACACCTCCTTGAATTTGGTCCAACCAAGGACCTACCAATTCTACGAAAGATAGTTTATCATTAGCTTTGTTGACGTGAAAGGGGCCTGGATATTGTTTTTCTGTTAACGAGGAGGATTTCGATGGAAGGGAAGAGAGGAGAGGTTGTCCGCAAACTCTCGGAATGGGTCGACGACCCGGGCCGCTTTCCCGGCGGGAAACTCCCGCCGGAGCGGGACCTGGCGCGGGAGATGGGGGTCAGCCGAACCCTGCTCAGGGAAGCCGTCATCACGCTGGAAGCGCTCGGGGTACTGGAAGTAAGGGAAAGGCAGGGGATCTTCGTCAAGGCCCTGCGGAGCGAGGATTTCGCCGTGAGCCTGAAGACGCTGTCCCTGTGGCCGGAGGAACTTCTCATCCACCTGATGGAGATGCGCCTGGTCGTCGAGGTGCCGGCGGCCGGTCTCGCAGCCCGGCGGAGGACGGAAGGCGAACTGGAACAGATGCGAAAATGCGTGAAACACCTGGAAGAAGTCCACTCCTCCCCTGACGGGGGAGCCTCCTCGGGAGCCACGTGGGACTCCCTCCTGCACGCACTTGTGGTCGGCGCCGCCCATAACCCCGTCCTCACGCGCGTTTACGAAGGGTTGACTTCGACGATGGAAAAACAGATCGTCACGAGCCGTGGGCTCCTGCTGCGCTACTCGGGCATGTCGGGAAAAATCCTGGAAGAGCACGAGCTCCTTGTGGATTCGATTGCCCGGAAGGATCCCGAAGGAGCCATGGGGGCCCTCAGGCGGCACCTGGAAGAGGCCCTGGGACAGCTTTCCGAACTAAAAGATAGCGGGATCACTGGATAGAATACATATAGTTGACAAATCATCCGCTCCATGTCATCATAGGCCTCGATAGATTTCTCTATGTCATCATTTATCGAGGAGGCTTACCGTATGAAACGAATCCTTTCTTTCCTCGGCAGAAGAAGCGGACTCCATCCTTCGCGGCTTTCCGCGCACCAGATCGAACGCCTTTGCGATGGCGACCTGTCCCGGAAAAATCCCGAGCTTCGCAGGCAGGTCACCCTCGAGCAGATGCTGAAAAGCGCTTCGCCCCGCTTTTCGGCCGAAGGTTTCTAGCCCGCCCTGCCCGGCCGGCAGTCCCCGTTTCGGGGCGCAAGTCCCGCCGGCAAGGCCTGGCTAACGGAAAAGAGGCCCCCGAAAGGGGGTCTCTGCCTTTATTTCGCCTCGATCCGGAGATCGATGGCCATGGCAGGAGGCACCGTCACCTGGACCCGCACGAAAACCTTCCCGGGATCCGCGGGAACTGTTTCCAGCACTTCGGGAACCGGCCCCAGCTCGACGACCGTCCGGTCCCCGTTCCTGGCCGTGGACTTCAGGGCGTACCCCCCGGGAGAAACGGGCATCAGGAAAGTCACCCCCTTCAGGACCTGGACGAAACGTCCGCGGTTTTCCAGGACGGCATGCGCCGTCGCCGACATCCCGTCGTTTCCCTCCGGGTACGAAACTTCCAGGGTAAAGGGAACCGCGAACTCATAGGCCACCTTGTCCCCGTCCACCTTCACGACCAGGAAGCCAAAGATACCGAGAGCGCCCGATCGGAAAAGTCCTTTCGAATACCCCCCTCCACGGTCGATATCGGGATCCCCCTTCAGCAGGTTGAATTTCGGGGGAATTCCCGCATTGACCCCTGCGGGTCCCGTCACAGGGCCGGAAAGAGGCCCCCCTCCCGTGCCGACGGTGAAGAACTTGATCCCTCCGTGTTCCTCCACGTAGAAGAGGTGCTCGTGACCGGAGAACACCGCCCTGGTCCTGCCCTTCGGCAACGCGGCGACAAAGGCGTCGCGGTTGGCCGTCGTGAGGAAACCGTGGGTTCCTTTGCCGGGAGGCGGCGTATACGCCGGGAAGGGCGGAGTGTGGAGGAAGACGAAAAGAAGTTTCCCACCCCGGCTGAAGGCCTCGTTCGCCCAGTCGGCCATGGGCAGGACATGCATGCCGTCGTTCAGGTTGAAAAATCCGTAGTCTTTCCCCTTGGGGGCCATCCAGGCCGGGAAGTTGCCGTTGAGGATCACGAAACGGGCGTTGCCGTAGGGAAAATCGTAGTAGAGCAGCGACCCGAAGGTTTCGCGGTAGGCTGCCAGCGCTCCGGGAGTCGCCTGGTCATGGTTGCCCGGCACGGCGAAAAACGGAACGCCAGGCAGCAGCCGGTCGATTTTTTCCTTCAGGGCGGAAAATCCGGTCCGGGCCTCCTCCAGCGAATCCCCGTAGCCGGAGACGGAGTCTCCCAGGTGGATGACGAAATCCGGCCCGAGCCAGGAAGCTTCCGTCAACAACCTCTCCACGAGAGGTGAAAGAGCCCTGCCGGGACCCAGCGGCTGGGTGTCTCCAAACACCACGAAGCGGAAGGATTTCTTCCCGAGGCCGGCCATCCCTCCCCATTCGTCGGCCTTCTCCGAACGGATCACGCCCGCATCGGCACGCATGAAAAGGGAAAGCAGAAACACGAAACCAAGCAGCAAAACCCTTCTTTTCATTCCGATGCCCTCTTCACCGCTTCCGGAAAACCCCGCATGCCCCGGAGCGCAATAGCGCTTGCCGCCACAAGGCCGATCACCACCCCGAACGTCACCAGGAATCCGAAGGAGGAATAGGAACCGGCTCCCGGTCCGGGGAATAGTCCCAGGATGCTGCCGGTACCCCATTGGAAGAGGATCACGCTCACCATGACCAGCATGTTGACCACCCCCAGCACGGATCCGGCCCTCGAGCGGGGCGTCATCTCGTTGAGGGCGGAAGCGAAATGGACGACGAGAAAACCGGTGGCCCCGCCGAGAAGGAAACCGAGACTTCCGGTCAACGCCAGGGGGAGGCGAAGGACAATTCCGGCCCACAGAGCCAGCCAGGCCCCGAGATTCAGGGACAACCCCAGCCCGATGGCTTTCATCCGCCCCCCGGGCCCCTCGGAGAAACGGCCTCCCAATAGTGTCCCCATCATGATCCCGATGCCGACGGCACTCGCCCAATTCCGGGCGGTTGAGGCCTCGACCCCGTACGCGGTCTGGTACCAGGTTACGGACCAGAGGCCCTGGAAGGCCAGCATGGCTGCGACGGAGACACCCCAAAGCACCGTAAGGCACCGGCATTCCCTCGAAGACAGGAGGGCTGAAAAACCCGCACGGAGGTGTGCCGTAAAAGGAATCCCGCTCCGGCGTCCTCCACTCACCGACTGCCTCACGGGATCCGATTTTGCCTTTGCGAAAAGAATGCCGGCCAGGCCAAGGCTGGCAACCGAGAGGGCAAGGAAGACGGAAGCGCGGCCCCATCGGTCGATCGCCGCTCCGAGAGGCCCGACGGAAACGACGGCTCCAAGGTTTCCGATGGCGATCGTGACCGATGAGTAGAAAGCGTAGCGATGAGCCGGGAAGGCGGTGGCCTGGTAGACGAGCGCCCCCGAGAACATCGGCGCCAGGCCAAGCCCGGTCAGAAGGCGGCCGGCCGCAAGGGTCCATGGAGTCGAGGCGGACATGAAGAGCGCGGAGCCCGCCGCAGTCACAACCAAACCGGCTCCCACGACCCTCAGCGGTCCCCACCGGTCGTTCATGGAACCGCACAGGGGCTGCATCGAAGCATAGGCGTAATAGTAGAGGCTGGAGACAAAACCGGTCATCCCCGCCGTCATGCCCATTTCCGAAGCCAGGCGGGGCAGCACGACCGCAGCCGAGACGCGGAAGAAAAAGGTGAGGAAGTAGGCCATGACGAGCAGCCCGAAAAGAAAATGCAGCAGGATGTTTACAGGGTTCCGGCCCAAGTTGGGGTTCTCCAATCCGTCTTCACTCGCTTTCATCAAAAAAAACGATGTTCAGTTGACTCGGCAAGCAGGTCACCAAATCGAAAAGCATGTTATGATAGGAACGCTGTTAAAAAAACAACCATTCGTGACGGATCCCACACGTATAGGAGGCACCGGTCATGAATTTTGAGTTCAACACGCTGACCCTGCTCATCCTGTTCGGCATCGGAGCGGTGGGCCTTCTTGTATGCCATAGCCGCATCTCGGAAACCGCACGGGAAATCCGTGAAACCGCCGCACGCATGCAGGAGAACCTGGATCGGCGGGTGAACGAGGCCCAGGATCGACTCTCATCGGAAACCCGGGCACTGCGCGATTCCACCATGTCTCTCAACGAGCGCATGACCCGGGTCCAGGACGAGGTGAACGACACCCTGGAGGAGGCCCGCAAGCGGATTCTCCAGGAAGCCGAAAGCGGAAAGGACGACCAGGAAAAGCGGCTGACCTTCTTCGGCAACATGGTCGAATCCACCCGCAAGGAGCTTCTGGCCGGGCTCGAGGAAAGGTCCAGGAAATCCGTGGAACAGAACGAGCAGGTCCAGGAAACCCTCAAAACCCTCGCTTTGGAGATGAACCGGCTCGCCACCGTGACAAGGGCGATTCCCCAGGATGCGGGAGAAAGGCTCCTGGCCGTGGAAAAGCTATTTCAAGAGCAAGCCCTCCGGCTTTCATCCTTCGAGGAAGCGCTCCTCAGGGACCGTCGCGACCTCCAGGGGATCTCGTCGGAACTCGTCGCGCAGTTCGGCGCCCTCGAACGCGACCTCAGGAGCCATTTCGAAAGCCGCCTCAACGAATTCTACCAGCAGGTCGGTGGAGCGCTCCAGAAGTCGGACGACCTCGACAGGCAAATCAAGGCCCTGTCCGAAACGTTGCGGGAATCGGTCAGGGAAAACATACAGGTCGCGACCGGCCGCGTCTTCGCCCTGATCGGCAAGGCCTCGGAGGAAGCTCTCGCCGAGGATGCCCTTTCCCTGGCGGGTTTCAGGCAGGACGTTTCGCCAAAACCGAAGCCCGCCCCTCCGGCGGACCCAAAATCCGGAGTGAGACGCTATTCTTACCTCTTCAGGAAATGAAGTCCCCGGGAAGGGGCCCGGACAGGTCCCGGGCCCCTTCCCGGTTTTCCCTAGCCCTTCAGGACCCTAAAAATCCACAACAGCACGAGTGCGAGAGCCACGCCCCCCCAAAGCAGTATTCAAGGCGGGCACTTGGACAGGAAACCCCGCAGGTTCATGGGAACCTCCCCCTTTCATCTCCCCGCCATAATGACGGTCTTTTCTGTCTTTTCTGAATTAGGTTGTCTTTTCAAAATCCCATTGCATGCCGTCCCCGTTGCTGATAGAATACGCCGTCATCTGGCGAATGGAAGACCGCCAAAGGGAGACGGGAAAAATGTCGGCAACTCAATGGAGTGCTTTGGGCCTTTTCGTCTTCACCTATACCCTTATCGTCACGGAGCGCATGCACCGCCTGAAGGCCGCCCTGGTGGGCCTTTCCGGGATCCTCCTGCTGCGGCTCGTCGAGCAGCACGACGCCTTCAGCTTCATCGACTTCAACACCATCGGCCTTCTGATCGGCATGATGATCCTCGTGGGGATCGTCAAGCAGACCGGGCTGATCCAGTATACCGCCCTGATCGCCATCAGGGAGAGCAAGGGCAATCCCTGGCGGCTCCTCGTTTCCCTTTCCCTTCTCACGGCGGTCGTTTCCGCCTTCCTGGACAACGTCACCACGGTTCTCCTGATCGGCCCTGTCGCGCTGGCGGTTTGCGAAACGCTCGACCTGGACCCCCTGCCGTTCATCTTCGCGGAGGTTTTCGCTTCGAACATCGGCGGAACCGCCACCCTGATCGGGGATCCGCCGAACATCCTGATCGGTTCTGCCGCCGGGTTGTCCTTCAACGACTTCCTGCTGAACGTGGGACCCGCCGCAGCCCTTTCGCTCGGAGCCATGTACCTCGGTCTCCACTTTTTCTACGCCCGGGAACTTTCCCAAAACCGGCCCATCGAAGACCTGATCGAGGGTTTCCACACCCTCAGGAAGCACCTCGACAAGCCCCTGGCCGTAAGGGTCCTGTCCGTTTTAGGACTGGTCCTTCTGGCCTTCTTCCTCCACGGATGGCTGCACCTGGAAGCGGCAACCATCGCCCTGGCCGGAGCCACCCTCGGCCTCGTCATCTGCCCCGTCAAGGTGGAAACCGCCCTCGAAGAGATCGACTGGGTCACCATCCTTTTCTTCTCGACCCTTTTCATGCTCGTGGGAACCCTGGAACACCTGGACATCATCGGGATTGCCGCCCGCTTCCTTGCCGGAGCGGCCGGCGAGCACCCCAAGATCCTGGCGATGTTCCTCGTTTGGGGATCGGGAGCGATTTCAGCCGTCGTGGACAACGTGCCCTACGCTGCGGCCGTCATCCCGCTCGTCAAGGATATGGCGAACCTCGCCCACCTTGACGCCCGTCCCCTCTGGTGGGCCCTTTCACTCGGCGCGTGCCTCGGCGGAAACGCGACGCTCGTGGGAGCCTCGGCCAACCTCGTCATGGCAGGTCTTGCCGAGAAGGCGGGTCGCCCGATCTCCTTCGGCAACTTCCTCCGGAAGGGAATTCCCATCACCGCCCTGACCCTGGTAGCCTCATCGATCTACATCACGCTGAGGTACCTCCTGTAGCACGCCGCGGCGAAAAAACAAAAGGGCCCGGCCTTCGCGCGAAGGCCGGGCCCTTCCTTCCTGTCCTTCCTGCCGTCATTCTTTCTTGCAACCTTCCTCCAGCTGCTTGAAATCGAGGTTGAAGTATTCCGGCACGAAATTCTTGGAACAACCGGGGCAGACCAGTTTGCCTTCCTTGAAGTTCAGGTAGACATTGAACTCGGTCCCGCAGTGCGGGCACTCCACATGACGGTTTGTCAGCACGCCCACGACACCTCCCCTGTTGGGATGACGGCCGAGCCTTTCAGGCCCCTCCCTTTATCAAAATATAACCTTAGCGGTTTATTCTGGCAAGACTTCCACCCTGGAATCTCTCGCCGAGCCCACCTTCTCCTCGAGAAGTTCGGCCAGCCTCCTGGAGAGACCGGGGGCATCTTGCGGCAGGCTGCCTTCCGCCAGTGCCGCCATCCCGCAGAGAAGTTCTGCGTAGGCCTCCAGGGCAGGGCTTGCCGGGGCTTTCTCCAACAGGTCGGACATGCCCCTGATGATGGGATGCCCGGGGTTGAGTTCCAGAACCGGCCTGGAATGCGGAACGTCACGACCCAGGGAGGCCAGGACACGGGCAAACTGGGGCGACGGGTCCCTTTCGTCCTGGACCAGGCATGCCGGGGAATCCGTCAGGCGCCCCGATAGGCGGACCTCCCGCACCCGCTCGGAAAGACGGTTCTTCAGGTAGTCCATCAGCGGCCTCAGGCTCTTCTCGGCGGCATCACGAACTTCCCTGGCCTTTTCCTTCTCCGCTTCACTTTCGAGATCCAGGTCGCCCTTGCCCGCATCCCTCAGGCCGAATTCCCTGAATCCGTCCACGGCCTGGAGCCAGATTTCGTCGACCGGGTCCGTCATGAACAGGACTTCGATCCCGCGAGAGCGGAAAGCCTCCAGGATGGGAGACCGTTCCAGCACCGACCGGTCCTCGCCGACGAGATAGAAGATCTCCTTCCTGCCGTCGGCAAGGCGCGAGGCCGCCTCCTCCAGGGTGACCCACTCCTCCCCGGAGATGGAGGACTTGAAAAGGCAGAGTTCGAGAAGCTTCTCGCGGTTCTTCCCGTCCAGGAAGAGCCCCTCCTTCAGCACCCGCCCGAACTCCCTCCAGAAGGTCCGGTAGCTTTCCGGGTCACTGGAACGCATCTCCTCGAGGGTGGACAGGATCCGCCGGGTCAGGCCCGCCTGGATCAGCTCCATCTGCCGGTTCTGCTGGAGAATTTCCCTCGACATGTTGAGCGACAGGTCCTCGCTGTCCACCACGCCCCGGATGAAACGGAGGTAGTCGGGCAGCAGCTCGCGGCAGTCACTCTTGATGAACACCCGCTTGACGTAGAGCTGCAGCCCTCGGTCCACGTCGCGGATGAAGAGGTCAAGAGGAGCCTTGGAGGGAATGAAGAGGAGCGCGTCGAAGGTGACCGTCCCCTCCGCCTTCCAGGCGATCCGCTTAAGGGGAGGGTTCCAGTCGTGGCTGACATGCCGGTAGAACTCGTCGTAATCGGCATCCTTGACCTCCGATTTCGGCCGGGCCCAGATCGCCTTCATGCTGTTGAGGGTCTCTTCACCGAACCGGATGGGATAGGCCACGAAATCCGAGTATTTCCTGACAATCTCCTTCAGGACCCATTCGTCCGTGTAATCCCGAAGCCCGTCCTCCTCATCGGCGGGGCGGAGGGACAGCGTCACCGTCGTCCCCGAGCCCGCCCTTTCGGCCGGTTCCAGGGAATAACCGCCGTCGCCCTCCGATTCCCACTTCCAGGCCTCGTCCGTTCCCGCCTTCCGGCTGGTGACCGTCACCCGGTCCGCCACCATGAAAGAAGCGTAAAACCCGACACCGAACTGCCCGATGAGGGCTTCCGGATCGTTCCCGCGACCGGATTCCTTCAGGATCCGCAAAAACTCCTTCGTCCCGGACTTGGCGATGGTCCCGAGAAACCGGACCATCTCTTCCTTCGTCATGCCGATCCCGTTGTCGGAGACGGAAAGGGTCCGGCTTTGCACGTCCCTCTCGATCGTGATCGCGGGAGCCTGGACCGCATCCCGTAACGCGTCGTTCGTCAGGGCTTCCAGGCGAAGTTTGTCCAGCGCGTCCGAGGCGTTGCTGACGAGTTCCCGCAGGAAAACATCCTTGTTCGAGTAGACGGCGTGGATCATCAGGTCCAGAACCTGCTTCGCCTCCGCCTGGAAAGAAAGGTGTTCCTTCGTCCTGCCTTCGCTCAAGGTGAATCGACCTCCCGGTTCTTGTATTCGGTTTCCCGGTGAGGTATTTTACACCTTTGGTCAATATTGGTCACGGTCCTTCTTGAAGCCGGCGGCCCAAAACGGCAAATTTGCCTTAAACTACGGGTACGGCATCCAGAAAACTGCGCGATGGAGGTTTCCCGATGCGCCTTCTCACCCGCTTGACCCTTCTGACCAGGAGAACCGTGAAAAGGGAGGCGCCGGGGGTCCTGAGAGTGACGGTCGGAACCGTTCTCTACGCCCTGGCCATCTCGTTGCTCGTCCTGCCCTACCGGTTTCCCAGTACCGGGTTCACCGGCATTTCCATCCTGCTGAACTACACCCTGGGGCTCCCTGTCGGCCTCGTCAACCTGGTCTTCAACATCGGCCTTTTCGCCCTCGGCTGGAGGGTCCTGCCGCGGCGCTTCCTGTACCTCACCGCTTATTCGGTCCTTCTCTTCTCGGGCTCGCTCGACCTGTTCAGGATGCTTCCTCCCCCGCCCCTGCAGGACAAGCTTCTTGCCGTCCTTACGGCCGCCGCGATCAACGGGATCAGCGGGGCACTCGTCTTCAACGCGGGCGGGTCCATGGGGGGGACGGACATCCTCGCCGCCATCGTCCGCAGGAAGACCGGCATGGAGATCGGAAAGTTCACCTTCTGGATCAACTCCTTCGTCCTAATCCCCGCGATCTTCATCGTCGGGATCGAGAACACGCTTTACGCGGTGGCGATGCTGTTCGCCGGTTCCACCTTCCTGGACGGCGCGCTCCGATCCTTTGATCGCTGCGTGCAGGTCTTCATCATCTCCGACAAGCACCTCGAGGTGAGGCGGTACATCCTGGAGGAACTCCGCCGCGGGGCTTCGGTGATCCACAGCGAGGGAGCCTACACGGGCAGGGAACGCCCGATCGTCATGTCCCTTCTCCTGCCCCGCCAGGTGGCCGACCTGAAACTCTTCCTGGCCGAGCACGACCCGAACGCCTTCCTGATCCAGACCGACGCCACGGAGGTTTTCGGCAAGGGCTTCAAACACTGGAAGGCAACGGCCTGAAGGGGGAAACGGCTCCCTAAAGCCTTGTTCCGTTGCCCGTTTTCGGTTAATACCTTATCATCCTTGTCAGTAAAGCCTTTTCCGCGAAAGGAGGGTTGGAGATGATCCGGAAGGAGCGCCACTGAGACTGCAGAACGGGCGGTGCAGGGTCTGCACCGCAGTCGGGGATCGCCCAGGGCAGCGAGGACGGCGCCAAAGGACCGGATCGACCAGCCTGCTTTTCCGGTACCTTCTGACACAACCCCTCCCCCCAGGGCACTCCTACGGCAAAACGGCTTTCAGACATGACGGCAGGCGTTCCGGCACTCCCGCCGGGAACTCTTGCCTGTTGCCGATTTTTCAGAGGAGGATTGCCTTATGGCCGATTATCACAAGATGTGGGAAGGACTGGGCATGGACCTGGCCACCCACGACCAGCTTTGCGCCGCTCTGCCCCCCGCGTTTGAACAGGTCTTCCTGACCCAGCCGGACCGTCCCCTGGGAATGGATTACTTCAACATGGTGATCGCCGAGGTCCACGGCCTCCGGATCCAGGAACTGCTGGACCACAAGGCCCGCGGCGGAAAAATCGTCGGGAGTTTCTGCATCTACGTTCCCGAGGAGATCGTCATGGCCCTGGACGGGATCATGGTCGGCCTGTGTGCCGGCTCCGAGTTCTGGGTGCCCGCGGGGGAACAGGTCCTTCCCCGGAACCTCTGCCCCCTGATCAAGGCGGGTATCGGGGCAAAGGTCTCGAGAACCTGCCCCTATTTCCAGTCCGTCGACCTGGTCGTCGGGGAAAACACCTGCGACGGCAAGAAGAAGGCCTGGGAAGTCCTGGGTGACATGGCTCCCACCTACGTGATGGACCTGCCCAACACCAAGAGTGAAGCCGGCTTTGCCCTTTTCAGGAAATCCATGACCGATCTCGTGACAAAACTGGAAGAAGTCACCGGCAATCGCCTCACTTTCGACCGGCTGCTTTCCGCCATCGAGACGGTGGATCGGAAGCGTGCCATCCTTCAGCGATTGTATGAAACCCGAAAGGCCCCGAAAGTCCCCATCAGCGGGCTGGACATGCTCCTGGCCAGCCAGGTCGCGTTTTACGACGACGCCGATCGCTTCATTTCACAGGCGACCGCCCTGGCGGAGGAATGCGAAGAAAGAATCAAAACCGGAAAGGCCATCTTCCCGGAGGGAACGAAGCGTCTTCTGGTTACCGGAACCCCCATCGTTGTCCCCAACTGGAAGGTCCACAAAATCATCGAAACCAGCGGCGCCGCCGTGGTCGTCGAGGAAAACTGCACCGGCACACGGTACTTCGAAAGCCGAGTGGACACGTCAGGTGCCTCCACGGTCGAAGATCTGGTCGACGCGATCGCGCACCGCTATTTCGACCGGATCCACTGCGCCTGCTTCTCCCCGAACGAGGGACGCGCAGACGACGTGGCCAGGCTGGTCCGGGAATATGGCGTGGACGGGGTCGTGGGCCTGAACCTGAGCTTCTGCACCACGTACCAGGTGGAAAACGAAAAATTGAGAAAGCGCCTCCAGGACGAGGGCATTCCCTTCCTGCCTCTCGAGACCGACTATGCTTCCGGCGACGAGGGACAGCTTCGCACCCGGATCGAAGCTTTCGTCGAAAGCCTGGGACGCTAGAGCAGGCCGGAGAGAAGAAAAAGGAGAAAACAGATGAACAAGAACTTTGCGCTGACCTTCAGCGCCATCTGCGTGGTTGTCAACCTGGCCCTCGGGACATTCGTCCAGATGCTTCACATCCCCCTTATCTTCCTGGACACCCTCGGGACGATTTTCGGCGCGGTCCTGCTCGGGCCTTTCCACGGCGTCCTCATCGGCCTCGTCACGAACGTCGTCCAGGGAATCCTGACCAACCCGCGGGACATCCCCTTCGCCCTGGTCAACATGGCGATCGGGCTGGTTGCCGGCCTTGTCGCCCGAAAGTTCCGCTTTACCCTCCCGGTCGCCATTGCCACGGGCCTGGCCCTGGCCGTCATCGCCCCTTTGATCGGCACGCCCATCGCCGTCTGGATTTACGGCGGCCTCACGGGGGGCGGCACGGACCTGCTTTTCCTCTGGCTCTTGAAGAGCGGCAACTCGATCTTCACCTCCGCTTTCATCCCCCGCATCACCGGGAACCTGGTGGACAAGGTCGCCTGTTCGGTCCTCGTGGCGCTGATCCTGCCCAAGCTCCCTCCGCAGACACTGGCGAAGGGCGGCAACCCGTTTCTAAAGGGAACAACCGGTCAATAGGAGGACATCCATGAAGCGCAGCCGCCGGATAGTCGTTCTCTGTCACTGCATCCTGAACGCCAGCGCGATCGTGGAAGGCGAAGCCGCCTATACGGGAGCCCTGGAAAACCTGCTCCTTCCCATAGCCCGGGACGGACTCGGGATCATTCAGCTTCCATGCCCGGAAAGTACGTTCCTGGGCCTGAAACGGTGGGGCATGACTTCAGAGCAGTACGACACACCGGCTTTCCGGCGGCACTGTGCCTCCATCCTCGAACCGTTTATCGACCAGGTCGAGGATGCGCTTGAAAACGGCGTCGAGATCCTGGGAATCGTCGGCGTCAAGGGAAGTCCCAGTTGCGGTGTCCGCGAGACCTGCCTCGGCTGTCGCGGCGGAACCGCCCGCGGCAGCCAGGAGGCCCGGCGAGGGGAGGGACCTGGCGTTTTCATCGAGGTCCTTCGCCAGGGACTTTCCGCCCGGGGCCTTGACCTCGCCATGACCGACGCGGACAATGGGGACCCCGAAACCGCCTGCTGGGAAGAAACCCGGGAAAGGCTTGCGAAAGGAAAACGGACTTGACCTTTGCGTACGCTCTCTTCAAGACTGCGACCGACGGGATGATCCTTCACCGGCACCTGAGAGTCCTGGGGCTGCGGGACGAAATCTGCCCCACCCCTCGCCACCTGGCGGACAGTTGCGGAATCGCCCTGCGCTTCGACGCCGTACAGTCCGAAGTCGTCAGGGAGGCTGCAGCAAGTCTTGCCATCCCCGTCGAACTGGTGGTGCAGCAGCCGTGAGCCTGAGCGTCGGCGTCGACCTGGGCTCCATGGGCATCAAGATCGTCCTCTTCGACGAATCCGTCGTGGACCGGCTCATGGTGCCCTCGGGCTGGAACCCTCGGGAAACGGGCGAACAAGCCCTCAGGGAAATACTGGCCCGTAACAGGATAGACCCATCGGAAGCAGCCGGGATCGTGCTCACGGGATACGGGCGGAAAAGCCTCAAGGGGATCGGCACGCCGGTGACCGAAATCACCTGTCATGCAGCCGGTTCCGCTTTCCTGTACCCCGGGTCGGAAACCGTCCTGGACATCGGAGGGCAGGACAGCAAGGCCATCTCCCTCGGTAGGGGAGGGACCGTCAACGATTTTTTGATGAACGACAAATGCGCCGCAGGAACGGGACGGTTCCTCCAGGTCATGGCTGCCTTGCTGGAAATGGAACTGGACGATTTCAGCCGGCTGCCGGAAGATTTGCCCCCTCAGCCCATTTCCAGCATGTGCACGGTCTTCGCAGAATCCGAGGTGGTCAGTCTCCTGGCCCGAGGGGTAGACAAGCACTCGCTGGCACTGGGACTTCTCGATTCCATCGCGGGCCGTGCCTGCGCGATGCTTCAAAAGCTGGGAGGATCCGGGCCCGTCGCCTTCACGGGAGGGGTCTCCAGGAGCCGCAACCTAGTCCGGCTCCTGGAGAAGCGCCTTGGACGCCCCGTGGTCACCTCCCCGGATGCCCCGTATGCCGGAGCCGTCGGGGCGGCCCTTATCGCCCGGAAATCCAGGGAAATCCGCTCCTAGACGTAAAACAACCCCCTCGACTGGATTCCCTTGAGGCTCCCGGCGGCGGCTTTTTTCTCCTTCTCGGAAAACACCGTGTCGAGGTCCTTGTCGCCGCGCCCGGACAGGTTGACCAGGATAGCTTGGTCACGGGCCATCCCCGGAAGGCGCTTCATCGCGTAGGCCAGTGCATGGGAACTCTCCAGGGCCGGGATAATCCCTTCAAGACGGCACATCCTTCCAAAGGCATCGAGGGCCTCGTCATCGGTCACCGCCACGTAACGGGCGCGCCCCGTGTCCCTCAGGTGGGCGTGTTCGGGGCCCACTCCGGGATAATCCAGCCCGGCCGCGACCGAGTGGACAGGCGCCGGGTCCCCCGAAGCATCAGAGAGGACCACCGTACGGAAGCCGTGAACGATGCCCCTCGTTCCCGCGCATAACGTGGCGGCATGGGCTCCCAGTCCCTTCTCGACCCCTTTCCCGCCGGGTTCGACGCCGGTGATCAAAACCGACGGGTCATCCAGGAAACCCGAAAAGAGGCCCATGGCGTTGCTACCACCTCCCACGCAGGCCGCCACTTCCTCGGGCAAGCGGCCTTCCCTTTCAAGGAACTGCTGCCGGGCCTCCCGGCCGATGACCGACTGAAAAGTCCTGACGATCTCCGGGTAGGGCGATGGCCCGACGACGGAACCCAGAAGGTAGAAGGCCCCGGTATCCTCGATCCAGGCGGCCAGGGCCGCGTCGACGGCCTCCTTGAGGGTCGCCTGTCCTTCATGCACCGCAACGACCCTGGCCCCCAGGGCCTTCATGCGGGAAACGTTCGGCGCCTGTCTCGCCACGTCCACGGCTCCCATGTAGACCGTGCATTCCATCCCCATCAGGGCCGCCGCGGTGGCACTGGCGGTTCCGTGCATCCCCGCCCCCGTTTCGGCGATCAGCCGGGTCTTGCCCATGCGCTTCGCCAGGAGAGCCTGCCCCAGGGCGTTGTTGATCTTGTGCGCCCCGGTATGGTTCAGGTCTTCCCTCTTCAGGAAGAGACGGCCTCCCCCCAGCTCCCTGGACAGGTTGGCGCACTCCGTGATGGGGGAGGGGCGTCCCACGTATTCCCCCAGCAGGCGGTCCATCTCCGCGACAAAGGCCCCGTCGGCCATGGCCGCGTCAAAAGCCGCCTCGAGTTCGTCCAGCAGGGTTCCGATCGCCTCCGGCACGAACCTTCCCCCGTATTCGCCGTAAAACCCTCTCGTGCTCGCCTGTGTTGCGCTCGTCTGCCTCATCTCATCTTCCTCCTCGAAAATGGGTTTTGGGAACAAAAATAGCGGGAGGCCCTTCGGGCCCCCGCCGGTTTCCGGGTAAAAAAGGGGCCGCGGGTATTGATTTCCCCGCGGCCCTCTCAGCACATGCCAAGGTGGGCGGGGGCCTAGGACCCCCACCACCAAAGTGCCTTCACGTTCGTTGCGGTCATGTTGTCGCTATATCGATTCATCATGGCGAGGAATTTACCACGGACCTTCCGGCCCTGTCAAGCCTTCGCGCGATTGACACCCCGGGAAGCCCATGCTACTAATTTTCATGCCTTTTCAACTCGCTCTTTTGGCTACCGGGACAAGGAGGGAAAGACATGCCAGTCAGCCTGGAGAAGGTTTCCCAATTCATGGAACAGGCGGGAATCCCCGGTCGCGATCTCTATGATCGGCCCGCAAGCGGAAAAAGCTTCCCCGATGGAGGGCACTACCGCATCGAGATGTCCGGTGTCGAAGGACCTAAGGTGCTTGAAGCCCTCATCGCCGAACGCCGCAGGAGGAATATCCCCATCCATCGCCTCGTGTCCTTCTGCCAGGGCGGCACCCTTTACGATGACGCGGAACTGAAGGACTTCGCCCAGATGGCCGCCGAGGACAAGATGGAGGTCATTGCCATCCCGGGGCCCCGGAATGCCTGGGACATCGGGAGGCAGTTCGTGACCGCGGACGGACAGCGCTGCGGCGGCTTGAACCACCGGGGATCCGACGAAATCCGCAAGGTGATCGCCGACATGTTCCGCATGTACGAGATCGGTTTCCGGGGCTTCATGCTCGTGGACCGGGGCGTCCTTTCCCTCGTGAAGACCATGCAGGAGCAGGGAAACTTCCCGAAGGACATCGCCATCAAGCTCTCGGTCTGGGCCGGCGTTTCCTCCGCAGCCGGGGCCAAGCTCGCCCAGGACCTCGGGGCCAGTTCCTTCAACCCCGTCTCGGACCTGACCCTGCCCCAGATGGCCGCAATCCGGAAGGTCGTCGACATCCCCATCGACTTTTACATCTGGACCTTCGATTCCTACGGCGGCGCCAACCGCCTCTACGACGCTCCGGAGGTGGCGAAGATCTACGGCCCCTGCTACTTCAAGTTCGAGCCGGCCCCCGCCGCCGGGTTCTACAACCCCTTCAACTCGGAGGAGGAACACGTCCGGCTGATGGAAAAGAAGGTCAAGTGGGCCGAATGGGTCATTCACCATGTCGCGACGAACGAACCGGACGTCCGCCTCTCCCCGCACGGGGCTTCGGACCTGTTCGTGCCGAAGGCCTGAAAAAAAGCCGGGGGCGCTGCTCGCGCCCCCGGCTGATCTTTCCTGTTCCCTAAGGGTTTAGACGATCGTGAGGTCCTTGGTAAAAGCGCTCAGGGGTTCCCCTCCCTTGTCCGTCACCAGGACGATGTCCTCGATCCGGATGCCCAGGCGCCCCGGGATGTAGATGCCGGGCTCCACGCTGAAGGCCATCCCTTCTTTCAGTTCCTGCCGGTTCCCCTCCATGATGTAGGGGGCTTCGTGAACCGCCACTCCGATCCCGTGCCCGGTCCGGTTGATGAAATACTCACCGTACCCCGCTTTCTCGATGACCGCCCTCGCCGCCCTGTCCACGTCCTGGGCGGTCGCCCCTTCCCGCACGGCCGCCTCCCCGGCAAGGTTCGCCTCCAGGACGATCCGGTAGATCTCCCGGTCCTCCTCGGAAGCCTTCCCGACGAAAACGGTGCGGGTCGTGTCGGAGCAATAGCCCCGGTAAGTGCACCCGAAGTCGATGACCACGGGGTCGCCCTCGCAGAGCACGCGGCTCGTTCCCATGTAGTGGGGGTTGGAGCCGTTCGGGCCGGAAGCGACGATCGTGGGGAAGGACAGGCCGTCTGCCCCCTTCTCGAAAAGCAGCTCCTCGAGGCGCTTGGCCACTTCGCCTTCGCGGACCCCAGGGCGGATGAACGCCACCAGCTCCCCGAAAGCCTCGTCGGCGATGCGGGCCGCCTTTCGCAAGATATCCATCTCCCCCGGTGACTTGATCAGCCGCATGGCTTCCACCACGTGGTGCCCGTTGACGAAACTCGTCCCGGGAACGCCCCGCTCCAGGTCGATCAAGTCCACGGCACGAATTCCGTCGTTCACGGCCACGGTTTTGCCGGCAAGGCCAAAACCCTTCCATGCGGCCGTCACCTTCTCCAGGAAACCCTCTGCGTCGTCCCAGACGCAGGCGGGACATTCCGGTCCGAGTACGGACTCCATCTGCTCCCGGTAGAGCTTCGGCACGATGGAGAACATCCGACCGTCGGCCAGGACGACGAGCCCCTTGAAACGCTCGTCGGCAAAGAGGCTAAGCCCGGCGAGGTATTCCAGGTCAGGCGACGGACCCAGGAGAATCGCGTCGAGATTCCCCTTCCGGAGGCGCTCCGTGAGGTTTTGCAGGTGATCCTTCAGCAAGGGTGATTCCTCCTTCTTCTTGCGCGGGAGACAGGCTCCCGAAAAAAACCGGGGGAAAGCAAATCCCCCGGTCCCTTCCATTTCCTTTCCCGTCCAACCGTTCCTACTTGATTTTCAGGTATTTCTCGGGAACCTTGACGCTGGTGGCGCCCATGTACCCCTTACCGAACACGTAGGTGTCCTGGTAGACGAGGATGAAGTTCTTCTTCTTGACGCCGGTACCCATGTCGACGTAATTGCTGCCGTTCCACTTGGCACCCGGGGTGTATTTCTCGTAGGCAACCATCAGGTCCTTCATGTTCCCGAGCTTTGCCTTCTTCTCGACGATGCGCTTGCCGTACTCGCCCAGCGTCGCGGTGGTGGCGTAGCCGTAGGAATAGGCCCAGGTGCCCATGCGGCCCTTGCCGCCGGCCTTGATGACGACCTGCTCGACCTTCTTCAGGATGGCCGGCCAGTTGCCCTTCTCCTTGGAAAGATCGATCCCGAAGGCTCCGGGATAACCCATCAGCGGGGAGGGGAGGTCGGGCTCCACGAAGAAAGCGCCGTATTTCGCGACTTGCCGGAGAAGGGGTTCCGTCTGCGCGTCGTTCGTGCAGAAGAAGGCCGCTTTCTTGCCGTATTTCTGGACCCAGGCCGGAACCTTTTCAAGGATGTACTGCTGGGCACCCGCCACGCCGACGTCGCTGGTGGGGTCGGGAGCGGTCTCGAAGGCGAATTTCATGCCCAGGTCCTTGCAGGCCTGCTCCATGATGTTGCGCCGCCTTGAAAGAAGCTCGTAGCTCATGTGGCGGGGGAAGGAGATGTGGACGAAAGTGTCCGCGCCCATCTTCTTCGCGGTGTTGATGATGAGGTAGCCGCGGAGCACGTTGTCCACTCCGATGGCGAGGTCGGCCACCGAGGTGATGACGTTCGGGTCTTCCTGCGGTTCACCGGCGAAGCAGAGAATGTCGGGGCGCTTTTCCTTGACCCGCCGGAACCCCTCGGTCGTTCCCGGAACCGCGTCGTCCACGACGATGACCTTCATTTTCGGGTCGTCGGCGAGACCGGCGATCTGGCTGATGCTCGTTTCCATCTCCGACATGAAGCTGTCGGGAAGCGTGATGTGCTTGATGTACCCGCCCTTGGCCACGTCCCCGTATTCCTTGGTCAGCCGTTCGGCACCGCGGTAAGTGTCTTCCGCCTGTGAAACGGTCAGGGTCACGACGCCGATATGGAACGGCGCTTCCGCCATCGCCGTCCCCGCCATCAGGGCGAACAGCGCCAACCCTGCCAGCAGGACAATCCAAGACTTCCGCATGCTTCAAACCCCCCTCTAAAAATATGATAAAAATATCTCTGATATATTAGCTGGAAGAGTCTGGCAATGTCAATCTTGCGCACAAAACGGCCGGGCGGGAAAAATCCCGCCCGGCCGGCCCATGCCTGTGGAGGAAGGCACCGTCATTCCTGCCCGAAGTAGTACAGCCGCGCATACCGTTCCTGGACCTCGAAGGACCAATGAACGTCCCGAAGGTGTTCCGCAGCCCCGTTGAAGTCCTTTGCCCTGAGCCGGCGGATGAGCTCTTCGTGTTCCTCGATCGCGGCAAGTTCCCAATCCTTGATGAACGCCTTGCTCCTGGGGAAATCGTAGAGCCGTTCGCGCATCGTGTGGATCGTCCGGATCAGGTCCCCGTTCTGGGAGAGGTTCAGATAGATGTTGTGGAAAGCCGTGTTCTTTTCGTAGTAGCCGTCGATGTCCTGTGTTTCAACTGCCACCCGCATTTGCTCGTTCAGTTCTTCCATCGCAGCGAGGTCCGCATCGGTGAGCTTGCGCCCGGAATGGGCAATCACCGTGCTTTCCAGGGCCCCGCTGATCTCGTAGATATTGCGGATCTTCTCCAGGTCGAGCCGGTTGACCATGACTCCGCGCCTCGGGAAGATCGTCACGTACCCTTCGGCCTCGAGCTGGAAAAGGGCGTCCCTAAGGGGCGTGCGGCTCATGCCCAGCTCCGCGCTGATGGCGTTCAGGTTGAGGAAGGCGCCTTGCCTGAGGCGCCCTTCGTTCAGGCCTTTCCTGAGGTATTGGTACACCTTTTCCCGCAAGGACTTCAGGTTGTCCGTGAATTCTTCCATCGGTGCGCCTCCGCAGAAACATCAGATTTCCGCCATTAAACAGCAAAAGGGTTCCCCTCCGCAATACCGCTCGTCCCTGATGAACTCTTGCGCTGCCGTTTAAACGCTTTAGAATAGACAATCGAGCGTTTCCAGAAAGAGGGGACCCCATTCGATGAAACTTTCGCGAATTTTCCAGATCCTTGAATCGGCCAGGCTTGACCCGGCTTTCGCCCGGTCTGCCTCTGACGATCCCACCGTTACGGACGTCTGCACCCGAACGGACGACGTCAAGGCCGGCGCCCTCTACTGCTGCGTCAGGGGCTTCAAGTCCGACGGGCACGCCTTCGCGGGCACGGCGGAAAAGAAAGGCACCGCAGCCTTTCTCGCTGAGCGTTCCCTGGACACCTCTTTGCCCGTGATCTGCGTGAACGACGTCCGAAAGGCGGCCGCAACCGCAGCCGCAGCGGTTCACGGTTTCCCGGCGAGCCGGCTGCGCCTTGCCGCCGTCACCGGTACAAACGGGAAAAGCACCACCGCCTGGATCACCCGGTCGATCCTTCGCCATGGGGGGGTGCCCTGCGGGCTCCTGGGAACCATCGTCTACGACGACGGCAAATCCGAGGAACCCGGCGTCCGAACCACTCCCGACGGCCCATCGGTCCAGCGCTGGCTTTCGCGAATGGTCGCAAACAAGGTGCCCGCCTGCGTCATGGAGGCCTCTTCCCACGGGCTGGACCTTCACCGGCTAGAAGGGTGCCGCTTCGACGCCCTGGCTTTCACGAACCTGACCCCGGAACATTTGGATTTCCACGGCGACATGGAAAGCTATTTCCAGGCCAAGCTCAGGCTCTTCTCCGAGTATCCGCGCCCTGAGGCGCGCTTCTGCTTCAACGTCGACGACCCCTGGGGCCGGCGGCTCGCGGGACTCTTCCCGGAGAGGACGGTTCCCTACGGGGTCGGGGAGGGGCCGGGGGTCAGGGGCCGGGTCCTTGCCGCGGACCTCGAGGGGACGGATCTCGACCTCACCCTTCCGGGATCCGGCGCTTCATTGCGCGTCAAAAGCCCCTTCGTGGGCCTTCACAATGTGTCGAACGTTCTCGCCGCGGCGGCCCTCGGCATGATCCTTGGGATGGGACCGGAACCGATCCGGCTGGGCATCGAGAACGCACCCCCCGTGCCCGGCAGGCTGCAGCGCTTCCGTTTCGAAAACGGCGTTTCCTGCTTCATCGATTATGCCCACACCCCCGACGGGCTCGAGAAAGCTCTCAAGGCCGTCGGGGAAAACTGTCGCGGTTCCGTCCACGCGGTTTTCGGACTCGGAGGGGAGAGGACGGTCGAAAACCGGCCTCTCATGGGCCGAGTCGCGGCGACCCATGCCGACCATGTGGTGCTCACCATGGACAATCCCCGAAGCGAAGACCCCATGCGCATCGCTCTGCAGATCGAGGAAGGGTTGGACGGACCGCGGATCCGGTCCCATTCCGTCATCCTGGACCGGCGGGATGCGGTCCATGCCGCACTCGATGCCGCACGTCCCGGCGACGTCGTCCTTTTGGCGGGGAAGGGGCCGGAGACGACCATGATCCTCGCCCAGGGTCCCGTTCCCTACAACGACGAGGAGAGCGTGCTGGAGTGGAGCCGCTTTAGGGGCATTCAGGTCGTCCCGTGAGATAAGACCTTGACGAAAAGCGGAGAGGCATGGTATAAGTTCTCACTAATTTATCCCTATAAAATCGCGAGATGACAAAATGATGAATCCAACTAACTCAAAGATGTCCGTCCGCTTCTTTTTTACCGGCGTGGGACCCCCTCGGAGGGCCGACGCCTAGGCGTCCGTGCCGATTCGAGGCCGGGGTCCCCAAAAGGGGCCCCGGCCTTTTTTATTGCCAAAGGAGGAGAGAAAAATGGAAGGAACGAACCGGAAGGGAAACAGCATGAAGGCGGAAAAGCTGCAGGATACCGTGAAACGGCTTTGGGACCGGGTTCCCCACTACCGGGAGAAGATGGCAAAGGCCGGTGTCGCCCCGTCGGACATCCGGGCAGCAGAAGACTTGCAGAAACTTCCCTTCACCACGAAGCAGGACCTGCGGGACGCCTATCCCTTCGGTCTTCTGGCCTGTGACAGGGAGGAACTGCTCCGGGTCCACGCCTCCTCAGGAACGACCGGCAAGATGACCATCGTGGCCTACACGAAAAACGACCTCGAGGCCTGGAAAGACTGCATGGCGAATTGCCTGGCCATCGCGGGGGTCACGAACCGTGACACCCTGCAGGTCATGTTCGGCTACGGGCTGTTCACGGGGGGACTCGGCTTCCATTACGGGGGGGAACACCTCGGGGCGACGGTCATCCCTTCCGGGACCGGCTTCACCGAGCGACAGATCCAGCTGATGCAGGACCTCGGCAGCACAGCGATCGCCTGCACGCCTTCCTACGCCGTTCATCTCTCCGAAGTCCTGGCATCGAAACAAGAAAACCCGCACGGCCCCGGCCATTCCCTCAAGGTCGCGATCCTCGGCGCCGAACCCTGGACTGAGGCCCTGAGGCAGACGGTCCAGGCGGGCCTGGGAGTCCCCGCCCTCGACATCTACGGCCTCTCCGAGGTCATGGGGCCCGGCGTGGCGATCGAGTGTCGCTGCCAGGACGGGCTTCACCTCAACGAGGACCATTTCATCGCTGAAATCATCGATCCCGTTTCAGGAGAACTCCTGCCGGACGGGGAAGAGGGAGAGCTCGTCATCACGACCCTGACGAAGGAAGCCCTGCCGCTTGCCCGCTACCGGACACGCGACCTGACCCGGATCATCCCCGGCACCTGCGCCTGCGGGCGGCAGGCCACCCGGATCGCCCGCATCAGGGGACGGTCCGACGATATGCTCATCATCAAGGGGGTCAACGTCTTCCCCACCCAGGTCGAAGCGGCGCTGGGACACGTGGCGGGGCTTTCGATGAACTATGCCCTGGAGGTGTCGGAAAAGAACTATGTGAAGGACCTGGCCGTATTGGTCGAAAGCGTTTCGGGCCTGGGCGAACTGGAGATGGAGCGGCTCGAGAAAGAGGCCGTGCGGGCCCTCCACGAGGCGCTGGGGCTGCGCGTCGCGGTGAAGGTCCTCCTCCCAGGCAGCCTGGAACGGTTCGAGGGCAAGGCAAAGCGGGTCCGGGTCACATCGGGCGCTTGAAAAACCGGGCTTCAGGACAGGAAGGCGGTGCTGGACTCGAGCCGCATGCCCAGTGCCGCCATCTCTTCCAGGAACGCTTCGCCGATGGACTCGAAACCGGGAACGCTCGAAGTCGCATCACGGATGAGAACCAGCCTGGACAGGTCGCCCCCAAGAGGTTCGACGAGATCACGGACCGTGTTGGCCACGCAGTGCGAAAGGGCCTGGCCCGCCACCGCGCAACAGTCGCTCGAGAGGATTCTTTCCAGGAGGACGCGGTTGATCGCGGTCCGTGGATCCCCCGGGTCAGGAACCTCGGCCCTGACCGCCGAGTAATGTTCGGTCCAGGGGTTTTCCCCCTTGAGGACAAGCGTTGCCGACGCCGCATGCCTCCTTTCCCATCCCGTGACGGCCTTGAATACGCAGGGGACGACCCCGAAACCCCAGCCGCCGACGAGGCAGTGCTCGGGCCAGATGGTCAGCCGGTAGCGCCCGAAAGCCTCGAGGTCGGAAACATACTGCCGGAGCCTGTCCCGCCATTCCGGCCGGACCGCGTTCCAGGTGCCGCTTTCAAGGTCTTCCAGCGAGATCTGCGTGAAGGGCATCGGATGCTTCCCTTCACGGTCCACCCACATCAGGGGGTGGGCGACGTCGAGGACATGATGGCAGTCGAGCGTGACAACAAGGTCGTCGAGAACGGGTGAAACGCGATCGATCATCTCGGCCGTCCGGCGAGCGTCCCCCGCCGCTCCTGGAACGAACAGGGCGCCTTCCGGATCGCAAAAGTCGTTCTGGGGATCCACAAGCAGCAGCATGTTCTTCATTTTCATCCCCCCGTTCATTTTTCCCGCAAGCATGGAACGGGTTTATCTTGACATCGAGCGGGATAACCATTATTCTGCTTCGCTATAGCTTTCAATAGTCATACCAATTTTACACCGGGGGAGCCCGAATGCAGACGGAGTACAAAACCTGGTACAGCCCTTCCCTGGGGCAGGACATGGAACTCAAGGTCTACGGGCATGCAGGCCGGGATGTCCTCGTCTTTCCGACTTCGGGAGGCAGATTCCACGAATACGAGGACTTCGGGATGACCGGGGCCCTGAGTCCTTTCATCGACGAGGGGCGTCTCAGGCTCTTCACGGTGGACAGCGTGGATTGGCAATCCTGGCTGAACGCAAGGGCTTCGACCTTCGAGAAGGTTGCCAGGCATGAAGCCTACGAGCGCTACATCCTCGAAGAAGTCCTGCCGTTCATCGGGTGCAATCCCGCCGAAGGAAAGAGAATCTCGGTTACCGGTTGCAGCCTGGGGGCCTACCACGCCGCAAACATATTCTTCCGGCACCCCGACGTTTTCGATACGGTCATCGGCCTCAGCGGTGTGTACAGTCTATCGTTCAGCCTGGGAAACAACCTCGAGGACGGCTCGTATTTTCACTCGCCCCTCGATTTCCTTCCCTCCCTGGAAGATCCGTGGTACCTGGATCTCTACAGGCAAAGCCGGATCGTTCTCTGTACCGGGCAAGGAGCATGGGAGGAGGAGTCCATCCGGGAGACCCTGGCCGTGAAATCCATCCTGGAATCCAAGGGAGTACCGGCCTGGGTGGATCTCTGGGGGCCCGACGCGGACCACGATTGGCCCTGGTGGCAGCGGCAGATGCCCTATTTTCTCGGAAAGCTGGGCTATTGAGCGCCTCCGCGAAGCCTTTTTCACCCTGAAGGGAGTGATTGCCCTTGAACATCGTCCTGGTTTCCCCGCATTTCCCGCCCAACTACGTGAACTTTTCAGTCGCCCTCCGCCGGCGGGGGGCGAATGTCCTCGGCATCGTGGACCAGGCTCCCGAAGGCCTGGCCCCCGCCCTGCGGGCGGCCCTGACGGACGTCATCCGGGTCGACGACCTTCACCGGGCCGACCAAATGTCCGCTGCGGTCGGCCGTTTCCGGGACCGGTTCGGGCCCATCGACCGCCTGGAGTCGCATAACGAGCACTGGCTCGACAGCGACGCCCGCCTGAGGCAGGAATTCGGCATCCCCGGCCTGAAGCCGGAGGACCTGGCCCCCATGCGGCGGAAGTCGCTGATGAAGGAAGTTTTTTCCCGCGCCGGTCTTCGCGTGGCGAGGGGAAAGGTCGTTCACGGACTCGAAGAAGCCCTCGAGATGGTTTCGGAAGTGGGCTACCCGGTCGTGCTCAAGCCCGACCAGGGGGTCGGGGCAACGGGAACCTGGAAGATCGCCGACCGGGACGGGATGAAACGCTTTTTCGCCCAAAAGCCGCCCGTGGACATGTTCATGGAGGAATTCATCACGGGGAGCATTGTCACCTTCGACGGCCTCGCAGACCGTGACGGCAGGATCGTGTTTTACGCCTCCCTGAGATATGCCGACGGCATGATGGAGATGGTCAACGACCGCCTCGACATCTTCCTGCACACCCTCCGCGAACTTCCGGCGGATCTCGTCGAAGCGGGGAGCAGGGCCGTCGCCGCGTTCGGCCTGAAAGAGCGGTTTTTCCACCTCGAGTTTTTCCGGACCTCGGCCGACGGCCGCCTGATCGCCCTGGAGATCAACGTCCGGCCTCCCGGAGGCCTGATCCTGGACATGTACAACTTCTCCTCGGACATCGACCTTTTCGCGGAGTGGGCCGAGATGCTGACCAACCCGGCCTATGCCCCGCTTTCCTACGAACGGAAATACCACTGTACCTTCCTCGGCAGGAGGGACGGCCGGGCCTATGCCCACGACCACGACAGCATCCTGCGGGCCTACGGGAACCTCCTTGTCCACCACGAACGGGTCCCGGATGTTTTCAGCCCGGCCATGGGAGACACCTGCTATCTTCTCCGTTCCCCCGACATGGGGAAAATCAGGGAAGCCGCCTCGTACGTGCTGGCCCCGGGACAGGCGGCGCCAGGCCCCTCGTCGACAACGGCTTGACTTCCGGGCGAAAAAAGGTTATCGTTTCGCGAAATTCTCATCGCTTCAGCGAAAGGAAGATCCGCATGTCCATGAATCGGCGTCTTGACATGGCCCTCCCGTGCAGCCCTCGCCCCGTGAGCTTCAAGCCCGGGGAAGGCTGGCCGTGTCCTGGAGCCTGATTCAGTCAATTCCAGGGATTTCGGGCCGCCGACCTTCGGGTCGGCGGCCCTTTTTTATCCTTCAACCATCCGTCAAGGGGAGGAATGCATCATGGAGAGGCAGGAACGCGCTCGAATCGCCATCATCGGGGCAGGAACCATCGGGGGAGCCCTGGCCAGGGCCCTCGCCCCGGAGTGGCCCGTCACGGCCACCCGCAGGGAACTGAATAAGGCCCGACCCTTGGAGGGGCTCGGTGTCGCCCTGTCGACGGACAACACCGAGGCCGCAGCCTGGGCCGACATCGTCCTGCTGGCCGTGAAACCGCGCCAGATCGTCCCGGTGCTCCAGGAAATCGCGCCCTTCACGGACGGCAAGCCGGTCATTTCCTTTGCGGCTGCCATATCGCTGGACATCATGAACCGGGCTGCCCCTGGAACGCGTTTCATCCGCGCGATGACCAACACCGCGGTCGAAATCCGCAAAGGCTACACCGTCTACGCCTGCTCAAACCGGGTGACGGAAGCGGACCGGAAGCTGGCCGAGACCATCATGGAGCGGACGGGAGAGATCCAGCCGGTGGACGAATCCCACCTGGACGTCCTGACCGCCATGGCCGGGAGCGGGCCAGCCTACCTCTACACGGTGGTCGAGGCCCTGGTCTACGGCGCCCTCCGCATGGGACTGCCCCGTGACCTGGCCCTCCGGTCGGCGGCCCACACCCTCATCGGGGCCTCCGAGCTCCTTTTGGCCTCGGGAAAGCACCCTGCGGAACTGCGCGACAGCGTCGTCACGCCCGGCGGGGTCACCATCGAGGGACTCTACGAACTGGAAGAGGGGCGCGTCCGGACGGCCTTCATGAAGGCCGTTTGCGCCGCATCCACGCAAGCCAAAAAACTCGCCGAGGACGCACGGCTCCAGGCGGAGGAAGCCATCACGCCTCCATTCGGGACCGAGTCCCGCGTCATGCCCTCGCGTTCACAATCGAATTAACCTTGGCGGTCTTGACAAGGCAGGGATTTCCCCTGTAAGATGACGCAAATTTTCCAAAAGGTGAGGCTTCCAATTGATGAAGCGACAAAACGGCATCCATAACTTCATCGGAAACAGGACGGGCCAGGCTTATCTCTATACCACCGCTCCGGCGCAGCATCGCCCCGGAGGTGCCCGGTCCTGTCCTCTCACCGCCTGATCCGCAACCCGTGAGAAGGTTCAAGGCCGTCAGCCCCCAGGGCTGGCGGCCTTATTTTTTTGGAGGTGATCGCAATGGGAGGATTTGACATGTGGGTCGGAACCGCCGTGGTTTCCATGATCGCGAGCGTCCTGTGGTCATGCTGGGCGCTTGCAAGCCAAAGGAGGGCTAGAGGATGAATTTCGGTTTTATTCTTCTGTGGTGTGCCTACGCGTTGCTGCTGGTCGCCCTTGCCCGCTGGGCAAGGGGGAAGGACCATTTGCTTCCCGGCCGTGTCGGTTCGGCCATCCAGGCCCTGGCCTACGTGGCCACCTACGTTTCGGCCGTGGCCCTCGTGGGGTTCGGGGGACTGTGCCATCGTTACGGCCTGCAGATGCTCCTGATCGCCGCGGGAAATATCTGGTTCGGGACCTGGTTCGCCTACCGCTTCCTGGCCTGGCCCACGCGCCTCTGGCAGCGCCGCCTGAACGCAAAAACCCCGGGGGCATTGCTTGGGGCCGCCATCGGTTCCAACTCTTTCCGGGTATTCGCCGGCCTTTTGACGGGAGGACTGCTGGTCGTCTACGCCTCAGCCGTTTTCAAGGGAGCCGCGATGATGCTCTCGGGGGTGACGCCGCTGCCGTTTTCCGCTTCCCTTTGGATCCTGGTCCTCATCGTCGCGGTGAGCGTCACCTGGGGCGGCCTCAGGGGAGTCCTCTACACGGAAGCCCTGCAGGGCGGAATCATGGCCGTGGGCGTGGGCCTTCTCCTCTTTGCGGTGTTCAAGGCTGTCGGGGGCCTGCCCTCCGGCCTGCAGGCGCTGGCTGCCCTTCCCCCGACGGAACTGGCCAACAGGGGATTCACCCGGCTCAGCGAGGGACCGCAAGGCCTCTTCGTCCTGACCCTGGCCGCGGTCACCTCCATCGGGGTCTGGGCCCAGCCCCAGCTGATCCAGCGGCACTTCGCCCTCTCGTCCCGCGATGAGGCCAAAAAGGCCGCTCCAGTGGCCATGCTGGTCATCGCCCTCCTCGTCGGCGGCACCTACCTGGCAGGAGGCCTCTCGCGGCTTCTGATCAACCCCGACGAGGTCGCTTCCCCCGATGCCGTCATTCCGTTGCTCGTCTCAAGGCTGCTTTCGCTTCCCGGGCAGCAGCTCTTCGCCATGGCCATCGTCTCGGCTTCACTTTCCACCGCATCGGCCCTGCTCCACATCGCCGCAGGCAGCCTGGGGCACGACCTGACGGGCCGTCGACTCGAAGGGGCGGCCTGGAAAGGCGCCACCGCGACTTGTGCCGTCGCTTCGGGGCTCTTCGCGGCGAAAAGCGGAACGATCATCGCCCTTCTTTGCACGACCAGCTGGAGCCTCATCGCCTCGGCGATCCTCGTCCCTTACCTGGCGCTTCTTGCGGGAAAGGCCGACCGGTTGGCAACATGGGCCTCCTCCCTCGGGGGACTCGCCGCCGCAAGCCTCTGGTACGCGGCGGGATTCGCCCCTACCGCCAAGGGGCTCCTGGGCGTGCAAGTCCCGCCCTCGCTTTCCGCCCTTCACCCTTTCTTCGTGGGGATCGCCTTCTCGGCGGGCCTCTACCTCCTGGGCCTCCTGGTGGGCCAGTGGTCCGGGGAGAAAGAATCGGTTTCCGCAGCCGAGTAGGGTGCAACAAAAGGCCCGGCCCCGAAACGGGGGCCGGGCCTTTTGTTGTCTTTCAACCGACCGTCAGGTTTTTATGATCTGCAGGCTTCCGATGTCGACGGGGGTTTCCTTGCCGTTCTTTTCGTAATACCAGTTGCCGTCGGCACCCTTGTAGAAAAGGGCAAACCCGGAACCGTTCGTGAGGGTGAAACTCTTGCCGTCGAGCGTGCTCCCCTTGATCTGGTACCCGGCCTGGGGCCGGACCCATATGCCTTCGGCCGTCCGTGTGATCGTCAGCCCGTCCTTCTCGGTCGCCCAAAAGGCAGGATCCGAAGAGGGACCAGAGGAACCGCCATCCGGAGAGGTTTCTCCCGATCCCGCACCACTCGGTACGCCTGTTTCGGATGTTCCGCCTGTTCCCGATGTTCCGCTTGTTTCCGATGTTCCGCCTGTTCCCGATGTCCCCCCTGCGGTGGCCACCGTCCCGCTTCCTGCGTAAGACACCGGGTAGATTGCCAGGGCCTCACCCGCATAGGTCTTCGTCAGGGCCGTGTCGGAGTAGAGGGCAACGGATCCCGCCATTCCCTTCAACCGGTCCTTCAAACCCGCTCCTGCCCTGGCGAGATCGGCTGTGAAGCCGATGAAAGTCCCGGTTTCCCCCGATGCCACCTCGTAGCAGACAGGCCCCTTGCACTCCAGGGGGCCGTCCAGGTAGCCGGAAAGGTCGGCCACCGCCGAGGGCCAGCGCCCGGAGGACGCGTTGAACTCCACCGCCGCGGCCTTCAGGTTCCGAAGATCGCTCACCACCCGAGCCGCCTGGGCCTTGTCCGCCCCGGCCGAAGAAACCAGGAGAAGGGCTCCGGCCAAGATCCCGACGATGACCAGGGCAACCAGCAGTTCGACAAGAGTGAAGCCTTCGCTCTTCCATTTCCGGTCTTCCCTGGCTCGAAATCCCGCCATCCCTTTTCCCCCCGCCCTTCCAAGCGTTTTTTGAACGCTTTTCAGTATAGCAGGTTAAACCGGTGCCACCAACCTACCCTTCGATCATCTCGTCCATCCCCGCCCCGGGCGGAACCATGGGAAACACCTTTTCCTCCATGGCGATGCGAAATTCCACAAGGGCCGGGCCATCCGTGGAAAGGGCCTTCTCGATCGCCCCGTCGATTTCCTTTTCCCGCTCGACCCTGGTTCCCGGAACCCCGAAAGCATCGGCAATCCGCGCAAAGTCGACCCGCCCGTCCGTCACCGTGTGGGCGTAGCGTTCCTTGTAGAAGAGCTCCTGCCATTGACGGACCATCCCCAGGGACCCGTTGTTGAAAAGGAAGATCTTCACCGGTATCGCGTAGCGGGCACAGGTGTCGAGTTCCTGGATGTTCATCAGGAAGCTCCCGTCACCCGTCAGGCAGGCCAGCGGACGACCAGGTGCGGCGAAGGCCGCGCCCATGGCCGCCGGGAGGCCGAAACCCATGGTCCCGAGCCCGGCCGAAGAAATGAAGCTCCTTGGACCGCAGGACTCGAAATGCTGGGCCGCCCACATCTGGTGCTGCCCTACGTCGGTCGTGACGAGGGCCTTGTCGCCCATGGCCGACCGGATGGCCGCGAGGATCCGACGAGGCGAAAACCCCAGGGATTCCAGGGCCAGCCTGGCCGCGTCCTCTTCCTTCCAGCCCTCCAGGGTCCGGAGCCATTCGGCCCCGGCTTTGCCCCAGCCCGCGAGCGAATCCTGGACATGCTTCAGCACCACATGGGAGGGGCCCACGAGGGACCAATCGGAAGGCACGTTCTTCCCGATTTCGGCCGGGTCCAGGTCCACGTGGGCGACCTTGGCCGAGGGGGCGAACCGGTCGGCCCTGCCGGTCGTCCTTTCGCTGAACCGGGTTCCCACCGCCAGGATGAAATCGGCCTCCTGGGCCGCTCGATTGGCGGCAAGCGTCCCGTGCATCCCGCACAGGCCCAGGAAAAGCCTGTGGGCTTCCGGAAAGCTGCCCTTGCCCCTCAGGGAAACGGCAACGGGAAAATCGTGTCTTTCCGCCAGCTCCAGCAGGATCCTGGCTGATTCCGGATCGTTGGCTCCCCCACCGGCAAGCAGGAGGGGCCTTTCGGCGGCCTGCAGGGCTGAAAGCACCGCCGGAAGGTCGTCAAGGCGTTCCGGGATATCGGGGCGATACCCCGGGAAGAAGACCCTCTCCGGGTAGGCAAAGGGAGCCCTTGCCCGCTGGACGTCGATGGGCACGTCCACGAGGACGGGTCCCGGCCGGCGGGTCGAGGCGATGGTGAAGGCTCCCTTCATGGCAAAGGGAAGGCGGTCCACTTCCCGGACGGGGAAACTGTGCTTCAGGATGGGCAGGGTCATGCCGATCATGTCGGCTTCCTGGAAGGCGTCCGTCCCGATCACGGCAGTTGCCGTCTGGCCTGTCACCGCCACGACGGGCACGGAATCCGCCCAGGCCGTCGCCAGTCCGGTCACCAGGTTTGCGGCTCCCGGACCCGAAGTCGCCAGGCAAACTCCCGGGCGGCCCGATGCTCTCGCATAGCCGTCTGCGGCATGGGCGGCCGCCTGTTCGTGACGGACCAGGACGTGCAGGGGTTTTTCAGCATCATGGAAGGCATCGTAGAGAGGAATGACGGTTCCCCCCGGGAGGCCAAAGACCACCTCGACGCCCTCGGCCTGCAGGGAGCGCACCACCATCTCGGCACCGGTCAGGCTATCCATGCGCGTTACCCCTCCAGGGCCTCTAGGGCGCGGATCACGCCAAGGGCCACCTCGGAGGTGGACGCCTTGCCGCCGAGCTCCGGCGGCAATCCCTCCGCCCCGGCAGAGGCCAGGTGCACTTCAACCGCCCTTTCCACCGCGGCGGCCGCCTCCGCCTGCCCCAGGTGGTCCAGCATCAGGGAGGCCGTCAGGATGGCCGCCAGGGGATTCGCCTTCCCCTGCCCCGCGATGTCCGGGGCCGACCCATGAACAGGTTCGAACATGGAAAGCCCCTCACCGATGTCGGCTCCGGCCGCCATGCCCAGGCCGCCGGAAAGCCCCGCCAGCAGGTCGCTGACGATGTCGCCGAACATGTTGGGGCAGAGGAGGACCCCATACGCGCAGGGGTTTCTCACCAGGTGGTAGCAGAGGGCGTCCACGTTCGCCTTCTCGAGGGCCAGGTCGGGGAATTCCGCCGCGAAAAGGGCGCCCGCCACTTCTTCCCAGAAACCGTAGATCTGCGGAAGCGCATTGGATTTCGTCACGAGGGTCACCCGGTTTTCGCCCCGCTTGCGTGCAGTGTTCCCCGCATAACGGGCGATCCGCTCGATTCCCGGTTTCGTGGCGATGCCCAGCTGGACCGCCAGGGGTACGGCCGGGTCCGTCACCGCGGAGACCGAACCGCCCAGGGCATAGGCCCCCCGCAGGCAGGACATGGGGAAATCGACCCGGCCGCCCCTGGAGACGCCGCCGATCCCCATGTAGAAATCCTCGGTGTTTTCCCGGACGACAACCGTGTCGAATTTCTTTCCCCCCGTCGGTACGGGAAGGGGGACCTTCGGGAAGGCCTTCGCGGGACGAAGGTTCACGTACTGGTCGAACGTGAAGCGAAGCGTCAGCAGGATTCCGCGCTCCAGGATCCCGGGTTTTACCCGGGGATCCCCGATGGCCCCCAGAAGCAGGGCGTCAAACCCTTTCGCCTCTTCCAGGAAGGTTTCCGGCAGGATTTCTCCCGTGGCAAGGTAATGTTCAGCCCCGTAGGGGTAGTGGGTCCAATCGACGGCAAACCCGAACTTCCGGCCTGCCGCCTCGACGACTTTCCTTGCCTCGGCCGTCACCTCGATGCCGATCCCGTCACCCGGGATGACGGCCACTCGATACCTATTCTCGGTCAACGTGCGTTCCTCCTTCTCTCTTCAAGGCGGGCCCTCACGGCCGGGACAAGCCCGCCGCGGGCCACCAGGTCCCGCAGGAACGGCGGGAAGGGCTTCGCGGAAAAGGCTTTCCCCGTGTCCAGGTTCAGGATCCGTCCTTCCGCCAGGTCCACTTCCACCGTCTGCCCGGACTCGATCCCCGAAACCGCCTCGGGGCATTCCAGGATCGGCAGGCCGATGTTCAGGGCGTTCCGGAAGAAAATGCGGGCGAACGAAACCGCGATCACGCAGGAAACCCCCGCTCCCTTGATGGCCAGGGGCGCGTGTTCTCGGCTCGACCCGCAGCCGAAGTTGCCCCCCGCGACAATGAGGTCTCCCGGTTCCATCCCTTTCACAAAACCGGGATCCAGGTCCTCCAGGCAGTGGGGAGCCAGTTCGGCCGGGTCGCTTGTCGAAAGGTAGCGGGCCGGGATGATGACGTCCGTGTCCACGTTGTCCCCGTAAACCCAGGCTTTCCCCGAAAAACGGTCGCTCATTCCCCTTTTCCTCCTTCCGGGAGATCGTCGAGGCCGAGGATTTCCCTCGGGTCCGTCACGCGCCCCGTCACCGCGGAGGCGGCCGCCACGAGGGGACCGGAAAGGAGAACCTCGCTTCCCGTGTGCCCCATCCTCCCGACGAAATTGCGGTTGCTGGTGGAAAGGCACCTCTCGCCGGGAGCCAGGATGCCGTAGTGTCCCCCCAGGCAGGGACCGCAGGTCGCGGTGCTCACCGACGCGCCGGCCTCGAGGAAGGTTTCGATGTAGCCACGCTTCAGGGCCTCGGAGAAAACCTCCGCCGTGGCGGGGATGACGACCAGCCTCACCCGCTCGTGGACCGAGCGGTTCTTCAGGACGGCCGCCGCCAGCTCGAGGTCCCGAAGGCGACCGTTCGTGCAGCTTCCGATGAAGACCTGGTCGATCTCGATGGACCCGCACTCGCCTGCGGCCTTCACGTTCGACGGCAGGTGAGGCAGGGCGACCACCGGCTCGAGGGAACCCGCGCCGATCCGGACGATCTGTCCGTAGGAAGCCCCGGGATCCGGGTAAACCGGATCGAACGGCCGGGCCGCCCTTGCGCGCGCATAGGCCAGTGTTCGCTCGTCGGGGACGAAAAGGCCGGCCTTGGCACCCGCCTCGACGGCCATGTTCGCCACGGTGAACCGGTCGTCCATGGGCAGGGCGGCAATCCCCTCGCCCCCGAACTCCAGGGCCGAGTAGCGGGCCCCCTCCACGCCGATCCTTCCGATCAGGGAGAGGACCAGGTCTTTTCCCGTTACCCAGGGGGAAGGCTGTCCCTCCACCTCGACCCGGATCGTCTCGGGAACCCTGAACCACGTTTCCCCAAGGGCCCATGCCCCAGCGAGATCGGTGGAGCCGACTCCCGTGGCGAAGGCCCCGAGGGCTCCGCCCGTGCAGGTGTGGCTGTCTGCCCCCAGGATCACCTCCCCGGGGAGGATCAGTCCCTTTTCGGGCAGGAAGGCGTGCTCCACGCCTGCACGGCCCACCTCCCAGAAAAGCATCCCCTGTTCCCGCGCGAACTTCCGGGCGGCCTGGACCTGCCGGGCAGAGGCGATATCCTTGTTGGGCGTGAAATGGTCCGGCACGATCGCGCACCGGTTCGGGTCGAAGACTTTTTCCGCCCCCATGCGTGAAAATTCGGCGATGGCCGGGGCCCCCGTGATGTCGTTGGCGAAGGCGAAATCCACGCGAACCCGGCAGATGGCCCCGGGTTCGACGCGATCCTCCGTGTGGGAGGCGATGAGGGCTTCAGCCAGCGTTCTCGCCATTGAGCGTTTCCCCCTTTGCCGCCGCGAGGGCGTAAAGCCTGTTCACGGCGTTGACGTAGGCCTTGATGCTCGATTCGATGACGTCGGTGCTGGCCCCCCGCCCCTGCGCCTTCAGGCCGTTCAGCCGCAGCGTGATGACGGCCTCTCCCATGGCGTCAGAACGTTCGCTGGTCGCCTGGATCCGGTAGCTGGACAGCTCCGGGGAAATCCCCACGAGGCGCCGGATGGCGCTGTAGGCCGCATCGACGGGGCCGTTGCCGGCCGCCGCATCGGTCACCTCGCCCGTTCCGTCCCTCAGGGTGATGGAGGCGGAGGCCCGTCCCCGGCCTGCAACCTGGACGGAATACTCCTTCAGCTCGAAGCGGCGCTCGGGAACCACCACCAGCACCTCGTCCACGACGAGGGCCTCGATGTCGCCGTCGGAAACCGTCTTCTTGCGGTCGCAGAGTTCCTTGAAGACAAGGAAGGCCTTTTCCTTCTGGTAAGCGTCCAGCTCGAAGCCCAGGGACTCCAGGCGCTTCAGGAAGGCGTGGCGGCCCGAGTGCTTGCCCAGGACCAGCGCCGTCCCGGGGGATCCCACGTCCTCGGGCTTCATGATCTCGTAGGTGGCCCTGTTGCAGAGCATCCCGTGCTGGTGGATGCCCGCCTCGTGGGCAAAGGCGTTCTCCCCCACGATGGCCTTGTTCGGCGGCACCAGGACGCCCGTCAGGCGTGACACCAGCTTGCTCGTGGCGTAAAGCCGCGGCGTCTCCAGCCTTGAAGCCACCCCGTAACGATCGGGCCGCGTCCGCAGGGCCATGACGACCTCCTCCATGGAGGCGTTGCCCGCCCTTTCGCCCAGGCCGTTCACCGTGCACTCGACCTGCCGCACGCCGGCCCTGACCGCTTCAAGGGAGTTCGCCACCGCCAGGCCCAGGTCGTTGTGGCAGTGAACCGACCAGATCACGCCCGGAGGGGCCTTCACGCCGTCGAGGATGGCCTTCACGAAGCGGCCGAACTCCTCGGGGGCCGCGTAGCCCACCGTGTCGGGGATGTTCAGGGTCGTGGCCCCGCACTCGATCGCCAGGGAAAACACCTTCACCAGGAAATCGACGTCGCTGCGGCTGGCGTCCTCGGCGGAGAACTCCACGTCCGAAACGAAAGACCGTGCCTGCGTGACGCCACGCCGGACCTCTTCGAGGACCTCCCCGGGCGTCATCTTCAGCTTGTGCTCCATGTGGATCGGGCTCGTGGCGATGAACGTGTGAATACGGGGTTTCGCCGCATGCTTCACGGCCCCGGCGGCCGCCTCGATATCCCCGGCCCGGGTCCGGGCCAGCCCCGCGATGATGGGCCCCTTGACCTCCCGGGCGATCGTGGAGACGGCCTCCATGTCGCCGGGCGAGGCGGCTGGGAAGCCCGCCTCGATGACGTCCACCTTCATCTTCGCCAGCTGGTGGGCGATCTGGATCTTTTCAGCGGTGTTCAGGTTGACCCCCGCGGACTGTTCGCCGTCCCTGAGGGTCGTGTCGAAAATTCGTACCCAGTCCTCCGGCATCGGAAGTCCCCCCTAGGCCTCGGGCGGTCTTTTCGCCTCGAGCCAGGGCATCATGTCGCGGAGCTCGCTGCCCACCTTCTCGATGAGGTGGCATCTCTCGCGGGCCTCCCAGGCCCGCATCCGCGGCCGTCCGCACTGGTTCTCGAGGATCCAGTCCTTCGCGAAGGTCCCGTCCTGCACGGCCTTCAGCAATTCCCTCATCGTCTCCCGGGTCCGGGCATCCACGACCTTCGGCCCCGCGACGCAGTCGCCGTACTTGGCCGTGTCGCTGACGGAGTAGCGCATCCAGCCCATGCCGCCCTCGAACATCATGTCCACGATGAGCTTGAGCTCGTTCAGGCACTCGAAATAGGCGATCTCCGGCTGGTATCCGGCGTCGACGAGCGTGTCGAAACCCGCCTTTACGAGCTCGGTCACGCCGCCGCAGAGGACGGCCTGCTCGCCGAACAGGTCGGTTTCCGTCTCCTCGGCGAAGGTCGTCTCGATGACGCCCGCCCGGGCGCAACCGATGGCCGCCGCGTAGGCCATGCCGATTTCGCGGGCCATACCGGTGGCATCCTGGTAGACGGCCAGGAGTCCCGGCACGCCCTTGCCCTCGGTGTACATCCGCCGGACGAGATGCCCCGGGCTCTTGGGGGCCACCATGAAGACATCAGCGGTCTTCGGGGGAACGATCTGGCCGTAGTGGATCGTGAAGCCGTGAGAGAAGCCCAGGGTCGTCCCGGGTTTCAGCGCCGGGCGGACCTCGGTCTCGAAAACCTTTGCCTGGACGTGGTCGGGCATCAGGAACATGACGACGTCGGCCTCGGCCACCGCCTCGGAAACGCTTTTCACGACAAAGCCGTCTTTTTCGGCGACCGCCTTCGACCGGCTGCCGGCATGCAGGCCGACCACGACGGAGACGCCGCTTTCCTTCAGGTTCTGGGCGTGGGCGTGCCCCTGGCTTCCGTACCCCAGGATGGCCACCTTCCTGCTCTTCAGCACTTGCGGGTTTGCGTCCTTCTCGTAAAGAACCTTAGCCATTTCCCAACCTCTCCCCTCGAATCAGAATGTGAATGCCACGGATGAAAAACTGTCCGCGGAAGAATACGCCTTTTCTCCCGGCTCGCCCTGCGCCTCCGCGAAACCGGCGCGCTCCATCGCCACGGAGCCGCTGGAGGTCATCTCCAGGATCCCGTAAGGGCGGAGGGCCTCCACGCAGGCTTCGACCTTCCCCTTGTCGCCCGTCAGTTCGAGGACGACCGCCTCCGCGCCCACGTCGACGACCCGGCAGCGGAAGATTTCGGCCGCCTGCAGAACCTGCGGCCTCATGTGGACGGGAGCCTTGACCTTCATCAGCAGGAGCCACCGTTCCACAGAACGCCCGGGAGAAAGCCGCCGGACGGACACGACCTCGATCAGCTTGTCCAGCTGCTTGGCGACCTGGTCGATCACGCCGTCGTCCCCGTTCACGACCACCGTGAAGCGTGAAAAGCCGGGAATGTCGGTACGTCCCACGCTCAGGCTTTCCACGTTGTACCCGCGCCGGTAGATCAGCCCCGCCAGCCGGGTCAGCACGCCCGGGTTGTCCTCCGAGATGACGCTCAATGTCCTTCTCATCATATCGACACCTCCCTGAAACGTTCTCTCTCTGTCTCTGGAAATATTCTTGAATTCGATGGCCTGAAGTGCTTTCGCGTATAAAAAAAGGCCGGGACCCGCTGGTTTTCGCGGGTCCCGGCCTGGGTTTCAGCTCGCGCGGCGCTTAGGCACCGGCTGCCCCAGGAGGGAACCCGTGTCCAATAATCAGCGCCAGTACCAGGACGAGCTGCTTGCTGACTCGGTTGCTCGGCTTCACGGAATTCCCCTCCTTTTTCAGGATGCCGGTTTTTGGCTTTCGCCGTCCGGTTAATCTTTATTGGGGGGTATGATAAAGGGGTTCAGGATCATTGTCAAGCCCCCTCTTCACAACACTAAAAAAGCGGATATTTCCAATAACTAAACCGATTATAAACAAAATCCCCCGATTCACTTTTTTCTTACAAGTTCGATCTCCACCAGTCCGGCCGCCTCGTCGCACCGGATCTCGGCGCTATCGGTCATCATGCCGACGAGGGAAAGTTCCGTATCGTAGTCCACGGCCCCCGCCAGGGACCAGAGCTCCTCTTCCATGTCGGCCCGGCGCGGCATGCGGAGAAGTTTCCTGAGCTTGTCCACCTTCGGGCAGATGTTCCCGCGGCTGTTGCCCCGGATGGAGACGAGGAAGGCCTCCCGGGTCTCCCGAATGACCGAGCAGACCTCGCTGGCTCCCATGGAAAAGAGGAAATTCTGGAGCTCCGAAACCATGCGGACGACCCGCTCATGCTCATGAATCACGGTGTTCCCTCCCTGTCCTGATGGCCTCGATGACCGGAACGAGGACGGCGGCGACCACCCCGCCCGAGAAGCCGTTGTTGTAAAGGTTGAACCCCCCGTGCAGGGCCCCCACGTTCAGGACCAGGGAGGAATGGACGAAGCCCGCCGCGATTCCCCAGAGGACGCCGAATTCCCCGGCCACCGGGGCCAGGGTTGTCCCGAAGAGGGCCGCTAGCTGGATGCGGGGATCGCTCAGTCCCCAGACCTTCGTGATGCCTCCCAGCACGACGCCCGTCACGATGGGAGCCATGTTCCGCAGATGCTTGCCGAAGGCGGAAAAGCCGACCACCGTGAAGACCCCGGCCAGGGTCGGCCCGTTGATGTCGCCCCCGATGGCGAGAAGGTAGAGGATCGACGCCGCCCCTCCAAGCCCCATGTTCATCAGGGTCGGTCCGGTTCCCTCCAGCATCAGGAAGTCCGTGACGATCCGTCCCGGGTAGCGCATGATGGCGGAAAGGCCGGACAGGCGGAACCCGTTGAGCGTGAGCCCGGAAAGGAAAAGAACCGCGAAGAAGGCCAGGAACAGGGGAGCGAGCATCCTGTTGTGCCCCGTCGTCCAGATGAGCCGGCTGGCCGGGACAAACCCGTAGGAGCGGAACAGGGAAAGGTAAACCGAACCGACAAGCCCGGAGACGAACCCGATGTTGTAAAGGTTGAACCCCTGGTGGAAGCGCATCATCGCGGTCCCCAGCGGGGGAAGGAGAAAGCCCACGGAAAGGCCTGCGAGCGCCGCGAGGGGAATTTTCAGGATAAGGGGGCCGCTGAAACCGAAAAGGATCTGCGTGACGAGGGGAGCCAGGGCCGTCCCGAAAAGGGCGGAGTAGATGAACCGGCTGAACGGTTCTTTCCGGTACAGCGCATAGAGCCACACGCCTGCGATGATGAACCAGATGTTAAGGAGGTTCTTGCCGAAAAAGGAGAACCCGGCGACCGTCCAGACGGCTGCGATCGTGATGCCCGTCGCCGGGACCCTCAGGAGAAGAAGCAGGCCAATGCAAAGCAGGGAAACGAGGCCGCTGTTGACAAAAGAGGCCCCCATCCCCCCCACGCCCATGTAGTCGGTGATGAGGTAGTCCGGATCCGTGATGATCCTCCCCAGCCCCAGCACGATCTCCGAAGGGGTGTCGAAAAGGAGGCCCGCCAGGGCCAGCGAGAGGAAGGTTCCCGCCAGTATGCCGTACTGAAGCCGGTCATCCCTTGGCATCTCCCTGAGAGTCTCCATGGCCCCTTCCTTTCGCCAGTCATTTCCTCAGGGCTTTTCCAGCGTGAAGCCTTCCCCTCGGAAAAGCTCGAGGCAGGCATCCACGACTTGCCAGTCCAGGGTCTTCCCTTTTTGCTGCCCGATTTCCTCCAGGGCCGCATCAAGCCCCCTGGAGGGCCTGAACGGCCTGTGGGAGGCCATGGCCTCCACGATGTCCGCCACGGTGATGATCCGTGCCTCGAGGCAGATTTCCTCGCCCCTCAGCCCTCGGGGATACCCGCTCCCGTCAAGGAGTTCGTGGTGCTGGTAGACGATCTCCGCCAGCGGCCAGGGAAGGGCGATGTTCTTCAGGATCTTCCACCCGGCCTCCACGTGCTGCTTCACGATCCCCATCTCGATGGGAGACAGGCTGCCGGGCTTGCTGAGGATCTCCGCCGGCACCTCGATCTTCCCGACGTCGTGGAGGAGCGAAGCCCTTTCAACGGCAAAGAGGGACTGCTCGGGAACCCCGAGCTTCCTGGCGATGGCCCCCGCAAGCCGGGCCACCCTCCGCTGGTGGCCGGCCGTGTAGGGATCGCGCATCTCGACGGTGGTGGAAAGCACCTCGATCGTTTCGTCCCAGGCCCGCCTCATCGTCCGGTAGTTCTCCTCCAGGAGGATCTCGAAGCGCTTCTTCTCCGTGATGTCCAGGACAACCCCCTGGTAGAAGGCGATGCTCCCTGCCTCCGTCCTGACGACCCGCGTCTGGTCGTTGACCCAGATCGTCTCCCCGTCCTTCATCACGACCCGGTATTCCTGCTGGAACTCGTCCCGGCTTTCCTCCACGAAGTCCCGCACTTCCTGGAGGGTTTTCTCCCGGTCCTCGGGGTGGATCAGTTCCGCGTAGGGCTTGCGGCCCGAGACCAGCTCCCCGGGCTCGTATCCCCACAGGCGGACGTTCTCGGAGACATAGTCGATCGGGGATCCCTGCTCGTTCCCCCACCTGAAGAGAATGACCGGGCTGCTCTTGACGACCTCGTTCGCCAGCCGGAGCTCGGCCTCCCGCTGGCGGATCTCGGTCAGGTCGTGGTACAGGATGTAAAGATGGACATCCCCTCCCTCGAGACGGATCGGGATCCCGATGGCCCGGCAGGGGAAAAGCGTCCCGTCCTTGCGGACACGTTCCGTCTCGACGCTGACCGCCCTTCCGGAAGCCACCTGGCGCGTCAGGGTCATCCCCTCCCGCGCGTAGCCGCCCTGGGCCACGAGGGTGTCGATCTGCCGCCCCATCGCCTCCTGGCGCTCGTAACCGAACATCTCCGAAAAACGGCGGTTCACGCGGAGGATCTGCCCGAATCGGTCCGTCACGACCATTCCGTCCGGGGCGTTTTCGAAGAGCATGTCAAGGTATGCCCGCTCCCTGGCCAGGGCCTCGGTCGCCCGCTTTTGCTCCGTGATGTCCCTGACGATGACCAGGGTCAGCTTATCGGGGTTGCCCGACAGGGGGCTGGACGAGACCATGACCGTCTTCACCACGTCCCCCCGGCACGGCAGGAAGCGCTCTTCCTCCGAATCCACCCCTTCGAGGGCTTTCAGGATCCCGGCCATCGCCGCCGCGGCTCCCTCCCCGCGGGAAAAGGAATAGGAGATCGCGGGAGGCTGGAGCTCCTCGAGTTTCCAGCCCGTCATCGCCTCCATCGCCGGGTTGAAGACGAGAAACCGGCCCGTGGAATCGAACACGGCGATCCCGTCCCCGGCGTTCCGTATGAGGGTGTCCAGGAAGTCCCTCTGCTGCTGGGTCCGGGCCTCCTGCCGCTTGATGTCGGTGATGTCCGTGGACACCGCCAGGACGGAGCGTACGATCCCCAGGTCCGCCTTCTCGGGGACGAGGGCGGTCTGGAGGTGGCGGACCATCGCCCCCGTGTCCAGGGTGACCTCGAAACGCATTCCCTGAGCCGTCCGGAAGACATCCTTCAGCCGGTCCAGCCATTGCCGGATGAAAACAACCGGCAGGCCGGAGTCCTCCAGGGGCTTGCACTGCAGCTCCTCCATCGTCCGTCCGAAAAACCGCTCTGTGCTGGGGTTGAGGTAAACCATCCGGAAATCCTCGTCGACCCTGAAGATCAGGGTGGGAAGGTTCTCCGCCAGCCTCTTGAAGGCTTCCTCGCTGTGGAGCAGGGCCTCCTGCGTCTCGTGCTCCTGGGTCAGGTCGGTCAGGAAAACCATGTAGGCCCCCTGGGAGAGGCTCACGGCATCCCATCTCCCCCAGCCGACTTTCCCGGCGGCGGTGCGGAAGGGGGCCTCCACGCTCAGGTGTCCGCGCCCAGCCAGTTCTCGGAGCCGTTTTCGCCCTTCGTCAACATAGTCCGTCGGGAAAAGGTCCAGGAGGACCATCCCGAGCAGCTGTTCCCTGGAGAGGCGGAAAAGACGCTCGGCCGAAGGGCTGGCGTCCTGTATGCGTCCCTGTGCGGAAGCCATGATCACCGCGCTCGGCGCGTTCTCCATGTATTGGCGGAACAGTTCCTGGCTGATCCGCAGGCGGCTTTCCACCTCAAGCCGGTCGGTCAGGTCCTGGATGACGCCGAAAAGCCCCATCGGCCTCCCTTCGTCGCCGCGGACGACATGGATCCTTGCGGAGACCTGCCTGACGACGCGGGAGCCGGGCGACACCCGGTAACGGATTTCGTACAGGTCGTCCTTCCCGGCGAAAGCCTGTTCCCTCGCCGCCCTGACGCGGGAAAGGTCTTCGGGGTGAATCCGTCTCTCGTAGTCCTGGAAGGAGAGCGGCTCTTCCGGGCCAAAGCCGAAGAGATCCCGAAGGAAAGGCGACGCCTCGACCGAGCCGGTCTGGAGGTCCGCCCGGAAGAAACCGATCCTGGCCAATTCCTGGGCTTCGGAAAGGAGGCTTTCGTTCTCGCCAGGCTGGACCCGTTGGGCCTGGACCGTTGCTTCCGGAAGCTCCGGTTCCCTGGAGGCGGGCGGCTCCGCCTGTCCGCTTCTGGACTGCTCCTTTCGCGGGGCCGTCTGCCTGCCGGCAAGAAAGGCCGCGAAGGCGGCGGCAAAGACCAGTCCCCCGGCCAGGGGCAGGCTCAGGCCGTGGGACGGGGAACCCGCCGCGGCGGCATGGGCCGGCGCCTCGAAAACTAAAACGGAGAAGAGGAAGAAAAGAGAAAACGGGAGAAAAACCTGGAAGCGGGCGTTTCGCAGGCAGGCGAACACAGCCCGCCGTGAAGGGACCCCCGGGTTCCCTCCATGGAACAGGGCGGGCGATACGCCGCGAAAGCATGAACACCCGCGAAGAAAGGAAAAAGCCACGGTCCGGCACCTCGCAAAGGAGGAACAGACTATTTTGTTACTTTAGCATGAATGGCCTTGCCTGACTACAGTCCGTTACAGTATCATCCTTACTTCAAGGAGGAGTCCGTCGATGGGGGAGTTTACCGCTCAAGGATGCCCGGCTGAATGCCGCGGGTGCAGCCATCGTCACCTGGACGAAGCCGCCAGCCTCGCCCAGAAGGAATCCTGGCTGGCCGAGAGGCTCGCCCCGTGGGCGGGCGCGCTTCGCCGTATCGAGGCCCTGAGGGGTGCCGAAAGGTGGGGTTACCGCGACAAGGCGGTCCTCAAGGCCCGGTGGGATTCCCAGGCCGGATGGCGGTTCGGCATGGAGGTCCGGGATGCGCTCGTCCCGCTGGAACGCTGCCCGGTCCAGAGCAAACGCGTCCGGGCCGTCCTGGCCTGGCTCGCGGAATCCCTGCCTCCTTCCGGGGCCTTTCCGCTAGCCATCGTTTCGGTGGTCGGCGCCCAGGCGTCCCTCATCCTGAAAACGCGAAACGACCCCGGGGACGGCTGGATGGCCGGCAAAACGGAGGCCCTGGCCCGGACCGGCCTAGAGGGACTGTGGCTTCACCTGTTCCCTTGCGCGGGGCGGCACCTTTTCGGCGCGGGCCCCATGCGGCTTTTGTGGGGAAAGCCCCTGTCCCGGAACCCTCTCGGCCTTTTGCACGGCCCGCAGGGATTCCAGCAACTGGTCCCTTCCCTTCACGCCCGGTCGTTGGACGAAGCGGAAACATTCCTCGATCCCGGCCCGGAGACGGCGGTGATCGACCTCTATTGCGGCGGCGGGGCCACCCTTGCCCGATGGACGGCCCGTGGTGCCAGGGCCCTCGGGATCGAGCTATCCGGGGAAGCCTTGGACAATGCCCGCCTGAACGCCCCTGGCGCGAGCCTCCTCAGGGGACGGTGCGCCCTCCGCATCCCGCAGGCAGAGGAATGGATCCGGGGGGTTCCAAGGTCTTCCCGGCTCGTTTACGCGAACCCGCCCCGGACCGGCCTGGAACCGGAAATCACGGAATGGCTCGCGAAAACCTGCCGGCCGGCCCGGATCGCCTACCTTTCCTGCAGCGCCGGGACACTGGCCCGGGACCTGGAAACTCTTTCCTCAAACGGCTACGTGGCCGTCTCGATCACCCCCTACGACTTTTTTCCCCAGACCCGGCACGTGGAAACCCTCTCTCTCCTCCAGCGGTCCGTGGACCTGGAGGACGACAACCCGCCATTCGCCTCGAACGCTCCGACCCGAAGATTCCTTGGCTTTTAAGGACAGGACGAAAAACCGGGATGGCCCGTGTTATAATGGTTTGTCATTGATGAACCGTTGAAGGGGGGGTCCGGCATTGCCTCTGAAACGCCACCGCGGAGACTGTTCGGTCGTCATCCTCCTGCTTCTGGCGACGATCGTCGGAGGATGGTTTTACCTGCAGCGGCGCGATTTCGACAGGAAAACCTCACCCGCGTTCCTTGAAGAACTGAAGAAAGTGACCGTGACGCTTTCCGAAACGAAGGAAACCCGCTCCGACGGGAAAACCCAGGTTTACGTTCTCCTGAAGAACGGTTCCGCCAGGACCTTCGACGGCAAGATCGTCGTCTCTTCCCGGGAGATCAACGGGGTCGTCCTCGACCATTCAGTCCTGACCCTCATGCCGATCCGGCCGGGCGAATCCTCCACCCTGATCGCCTGGCTCAGGAAAAGCGCGATCCGCCCAGACTTCCAGTACGAACTGGACGTGAGATTCAAATGAAAAGCGAATTCCTGCCTTCATCCCTGTCCGAGTGCGACTTCATTGTCGGCCTGGCGCTCTCCGCCGAGGGCACCATCATCGAGTGCAACAAAGCCTTCCCCGACCTCCTGAAGCTTGGGGAATCCCCTGTCGGCCGGCCCCTGTCCCTCTTCCTGCTCCCGGGACAGGACGCCCTTCTCGAAAGGATCAGGACCGGACCCGCGGCACCCGAAAAAACGGCCGTTCTCCTCTCGGCTTCCGACGGAACGACCGTTTCCCTGGACGCCTATCTCGGCGGCGGGCCCGAACGGACCCTTCTTTTTGCGCCCATCGGTGCCCCCCAGGAGGAAAGCCTCGTCGCCAGGATGTCCCTCTTGAACCTGGAGACGGCCCGCCTGGCCGGGGAACTGGCGCGAAAGAACCACGAGCTGGAGGAAGCCAACGCCACCATCACCCGGCTCATGAACACCGACCCCCTGACGGGGATCGCGAACCGCCGGCAGTTCGTAAGCGTCGCCGAGAAGGCCCTCGCCTTCAGCCGGAGGCAGGGCATCCCCATGTCCCTCATCATGGCCGACATCGACCATTTCAAGCAGTTCAACGACCGTTTCGGCCACGCCATGGGAGACGAGGTCCTCGTCGCCTTTGCCCAAATGCTCTTCAACTCCTGCCGGTTCGAGGACACGGTCTGCCGTTATGGCGGAGAGGAATTCCTCGTCCTCCTGCCCGGAACCCCGCTCGTCCCGTCACGCGCCATCGCCGAACGACTTCGCGAAAACACGGAGAAGCTCGCTATCCCGGGTCTCGAGGAAGGCATCCGCGCCAGCTTCGGGGTCACCGAGTTCCTGGCGGACGAAACCCTGGAAGATTTCATCGCGAGGACCGACAAGGCCCTTTACAAAGCGAAGTCCCGCGGGCGAAACCGCGTGGAAGGCTGAACCGACCGGGGCTTTCCTTCTTTCACGGCTTCTGGAGGACTCCTCCGAAGGAGCCCCGCTCTCCGCTGCCGGTACGGGCCCATTTCCCGCCCATCCGGTTCATCCAGTCGATCGACCCCGTGAAGACCATCGACCCGTCAACCGTCGAGAACACCAGCGTTCCATCGGGATTGCAGCTTCCCGAGAAGGTCAGCGGCACCTCGTTCTTGGTGGACATCCCGTTGCCCGTGATCAGGCCCGCCGCGTCCAGTGCAAGCAGGAATGTGCCATAGTCCTCGCCGATAAACTGCCCCTTGTACGTTCCCACCAGCCTTTCCTCGATAGCCGCCGCCCTTGCAGGCTGCGCCGGCGGCACCACCGCCGCCAGCACCGCGAGGATCAGCAACAGGAACAGGGTTCCCCTTTTTCGCATGCGTAGGACCTCCCTCCGTGGCGGGTGGGACTCACCCCCCGCCTTTGCATAAAAAACCTAGAGGAATATAATAAGTCAATTGGGTGAACAGGACATTATTTCCCGGTTGGAACAAGTGGGTGTCGTGCCGTGGAAAACCTTTACGCGGGTTTTGACATCGGTTCCTCATCCATTCATTGCGCCGTAGTCGGCCAAAGCGGCGCCCCCTTCCTTCTGCTCCCGAGCAGGGCCCACCTTGGAAATCCAAGGGAATGCCTTCGGGAGCAGTGGGAAACGCTGCTCGGGCATTGCCCGCCGGAAAGCCTGTCTTCCATCGCCTTCACCGGCATCGGCTCCCGGGGTCTAAGGAATCTCTTCCCGGAGGCCGTGTGCGAAACCGAAAGCGTGACCCTCCCGCAGGGGGCAGCCTGCGCCTCTCCCGGGATACGCTTTCTTTTTCACATCGGCGCAAGGGACTCGTTCTTCTTCAGGCTCGCGTCAATCCAAGGCGAAACGGTCGTCACCGAGTGGGCGGCCAACACGAAATGCGGCGGCGGCTCCGGGACACTCCTGGAGAAACAGGTCCTTCGGCTATACGGCAAGGAAGGCCAGCGTCCCGGTGAGGACGTCCGGGCCCGCATGGCCCGGCTGTTCGGGGAAGCGGCGTCCGAAGCGGCCGGGCATCCCGATGCGGGGGCCTACAACGCCCGGTGCGGCATCATCATCCAGTCCGACCTGATCCACGACCAGAACGAAGGCCTCAGCCGGCCCCTCATCCTTTCCAGGCTCCTGGCCACCCTGCTTCGCAACTTCAAGAACGACGTCGTCGGAAGCACCTGGCTCGACGGGGGCCCAGCCGCGGTTTCCGGCGGGGTCTTTTCCTTTCCCGGCCTTGCGGAAAGGCTGGAATCGCTTTTACAGGTCCCGCTTGTGCGCCCGCCCTGGTTCCTCCACGCCGCGGCGATCGGGGCAGCGTTCATCTCCCTGAAAAGAGGGAATCGTTTTTTGCCGGAATTCGCCCGGATCGAGGAAGGCCTCTCGTCATCGGCAGGGGAGAGGGGCTGCGCCCCCTCCCTTTCCGAATCCCTGTCGAAGGTCTTCATCGTCGCCCCCCTTCGCCGGGAAGGGGAAAACCTGCCGACAGACTGCCCTGTCGATGTGACCCTGGGCGTGGACGGGGGTTCCACCACCACGAAGGCCGCCGTCCTTGACGCCCGAAGCCATGCCGTCCTCGACAGCCTCTACATCCCCACCCACGGCGATCCTGAGGGGGCACTGAAAAGCGTCCTGCGCCACCTGGCCGGGAACGCCGGTCGATACCGTGTCCTGGCGGTCTGCGCGACAGGATCCGCACGGAAGCTCTACGAGCGGATCCTCACGAGTCCCTCCAGGCGCGCGGCCCTGGAGGCAGAAGGCTTCACGGTCCCGGACGGGACGGTGGACGAGATCACCTGCCATGCCCGGGGAGTGAAAGAGTTCGACCCGGCGGTCGACACGATCTTCGAGATCGGCGGTCAGGACATGAAATTCACCACGTTCAGGAGACGGAACGGGCAGGCGACCGGAGAGGTCCAGGAGGCCAGGATGAACTACTCCTGCCAGGCCGGGGCGGGCCAGACCCTCGAGAACATGGCCGCCCTGCTGGGCCTCGACGTGAAGACCACACTCCAGGAAGCGGCCCTTTCAGCCCGCAGGGTCCCCGTCATCGACGCGACATGCGGCGTTTTCATGGAAATGGACGAAAAGCGCCTGATCGCCGAAGGTGTCCCCGTGGAGGAGATCGCCGCGGCCGTGGTCAGGGCGACCGTTGCGGGATACTTCCACAAGTTCGTCGGGGGATCGCGCTCCGTGGGGACGCGCTGCTCCTGCCAGGGCGGACCTTCTCTCGGCAAGGCGGTGCTGGCGGCCCTTGGCCAGGTCACGGGAAAAGAGATCTTCGCCTACCCCGGGCGGGAACTTTTCGGCGCCATCGGCGCTGCCCTTTGCGCCCTCGACGCGGTCCGGAAAGCGGAGGCATCCGGGCACAGGACACAAAGCGCCTTCCGTGGATGGCAGGTCGCGGATAGCACCTTCGGCAACGAGACCGTTTCCTGTTCGTCCCTCTTCGGGTCCCGCTCCTGCGGGCGAAGGGACTGCAAGCTCCGGGTCTACCACATCGAGGGAGAAACGATCACGACGGGGGGATTCTGCCCCAGGGGAAATACCGAGGCGACCGGCGTCCCCAGGCCCGACTACGTCGAAATCTACCACCGTCTCCTCGAGCGGCATTTCCCCGGGACGGTCGCCTCCCGGGGGAAACCCCTCCGGGATGACGGCAGGCCGACCGTGGGGATCAAGAGGAGCGGCGAAACCATGGGGGAGTGGGGGGTCTGGTGCGCGGCCGTCCTGGATGCCCTCGGCTTTCATCCCGTCCTTTCCCCGGTTTCTGACGAAAGGATCGTGGACCGGGGAATCCAGCTCGCGAGGACGGACCTGTGCTTCGCCATGAAACTTTCCCTCGGGCACTCCGATTTCCTTGCCAACGAAGCCGGGGTCGATTTCCTCTTTCACCCGGCCTTCATCCACCATTGCGCCCGAAGGGGAACCTTAAGGCTGAAATACTGCGTCTACACGGAGGGAGAGGGCTTCCTCTCGACGGAAACCCTGGGGCTTCCGCAGGATCGCGTCCTTGCCCCCATATGGAAGTTCGGGAACCCGGATGAAACGGCCAGGGTCCTCCAGGCCGAGCTGGCCCGGATCGGCAGTTGGGCCCCGCTGGGAAAAGTCCTGGAGGCGTTCGGGAAGGCGGACAGCGCACGGGCGGCCTACAGGGAAGCCCTTGCAGCGGCGGGGGAAGGGTTTCTCAGGCGAGTCGCGCAGGGCGGTCAGCCCGGGTACGTCGGCCTGGGCCGGGAGTACGTCCTCTGCGACCCTGCCGCCTCCTCGGACACGGGCCGCCTTTTTTCCAGGGTCCGGGGTATGGATTACATCCCCATGGCTTTCCTTTGGAAGGCCACCCGCGACATCCCGATCCACGACCTCGTGGATAACGAATACTGGGTCAACAACGCCGAGATCCTGAAGGCTTCCCTTTTCGTGGCAAAAACCCCCGGCCTTTACCCGATACGACAGATGAATTTCGCCTGCGGGCCCGACTCCATCAAGTTCTTCATGGAACGGGAGATTTTCGAACGGGCGGAAAAACCGTTCCTGCACCTCGTGACCGACGCCCAGACAAACAACGCTCCCTTCGCCACCCGGGCCGAGGCGCACGAAAGGGTTGTCGCCCAGGCTTCGCCAAAAACGGCAGGATCGTTCGCCGAGCTCCTGCCGAAACGCCCCGCTCCCTTTGAAGGCCGTAACCGGACCTGGCTTATCGCCTCCATGGGACCCGTGAACCGCCTCGGCGCTTCCCTGCTGCGCCACTGGGGAATCCGCACCGCGGCCGTCCCGACCGCCGGCCCTTCCGCCCGGGAATGGGCCCGCCGGACGATCCCGGTGGAAACCTGCTTCCCCCTGAAGGGAGTGACGGGGGACATCCTGGCCTTCCTAGAGGAAGAATCGGGAAAAGTCGGGCGCCAGGCCGTCATGGACCGCTACGCCGTTTTCCTGCCGCGGGCCAGCGGCCCCTGCCGCCTGGGCAAGTACGACGAGGTCCTCCGCCAGTGCCTGGCCCAGGCGGGCTTCCCCGGGCTGCCCGTGAGCGGGCCGCACAATGGGCAGAACTACCGTGACATCCCCTTCATGCCCGCCCCGGTCGAAGGAAAGCCGGCTGCCCTCTTCCGGTTCACCCGGGAAGTCATCCACACCCTGCTCTTTTCCGATTTCCTGGACGATCTTTGCCTCAGGCTCAGGCCATACGCCCCGGACCCCCAGCGTTTCCAGGACGGATTCGAATCCGTCCTGGAAAGGGTGGCCGATGCGATCGAGGAGGAAGGCCTGTCCGAGCCGGCCCTGAAAAGCCGGATCCGGCAAAGCCTCGACTCGCTGCTTCCCCTGAGCCGGCCGGACCGCCCGCGGTTCCCGCTCGTCCTTTTCATCGGGGAGATCTACATGCGCCTTCATGACCCCTACACGGACCACGCGATCCGGCGGCTCGAGTCGGAGGGGCTCGAAGTCATCCGCAGCGGAATCGGGGAGTGGCTCGAGTACATGAGCGCCATGACCCGGCGCGACGGGCCCAACCTCTCGAACCTGCTGGCCGGGGCGGCCTTCGCCTTCTCCAGGAACCGCTTCGCCATGCTCGGAGGCAACCCCTTCCCGGAAAGGCGGCGTATTCCCGATCCGGTGGAGGCCATCGGGAACCTCGAAAGGGAAAGGCTTTTCACGAAAGAGATCGGCGGCGAATCGCCCATCAACATCGGCATCTTCAACGAATTCATGAACGGCCGGATCACTCCCTCCGAGAGCCTTCCCGTCTGCGGCATCTTTCATTGCGGGCCCTTCACCTGCATGCACGAGACTCTCGCGGCTTCCGTCATGGCCGCCCTCTCGAAAAACAGGAGGGCGTCCAGCCCGGACACCCTCCTGCCGATCCTCCACGCGAACTTCGGGGATTCCCCCAACCCCAACCTGGAGGCCGAAATCGCGGCCTTCCGCGAGGCCTGCCATGCGAGAGCCAGGCTCGAAAGGACCGCGGCGCTTCACTCGTAGCGCAGGGCCTCGATCGGGTCCAGGGCCGCGGCCCTGGAAGCCGGGTAATAGCCGAAAAAGATCCCCACCAGGGCCGAGAAGCCGAAGGCCAGCCCGATCGAAAGGGGGGAGATCACCGTCGGCCAGCCCGCGAAGTGCGAAATCAGAAGCGAGACCAGGGCCCCGATGGCGATTCCCGTCACTCCCCCGAGGACCGAGAGGATCACCGCCTCAGACAAAAACTGCAGCAGGATGTCCGGCGTCCTGGCCCCGACCGCCATCCGGATCCCGATCTCCCGCGTCCTCTCCGTGACGGAGACGAGCATGATGTTCATGATGCCGATCCCTCCCACGAGGAGCGAGATGGAAGCCACCGCCGCGAGGAGGAACGACAGGGTCTTCGTGGACTCCGCGGCGGCCGCCATGAGCTCGGCCAGGTTCATGACGGAAAAGTCCTTGTCCTCCTCGGAACGGATCCGGTGCCGCTCGGTGAGGAGCGCGTCGATCTGCTCGATGGCCGCGGAGATGGAGTTGCTGTCGGCCGCCTGGACGAGGATGCTCGAGACCTTCCCCTGGAAACGCGAACCGAACACCCGCTTCTGGGCCGTCGTGATGGGGATGATCAGGGTGTCGTCCTGGTCCTGCCCCATGGCGTTCGTGCCTTTCTTTCCCAGCACACCCACCACCACCATCGGGATCTTCTTCACCCGGACGACCTTCCCGATGGGGTCCTCGCCCCCGAACAGGTTATCGACGACCGTCTGGCCGAGAAGGCAGACCTTCGCCGCGCTTCTCACTTCCGAACTGTTGAAGCTGCGGCCGGAACCGATGGTCCAGTTGCGGATGCTGAGCATCGGGGGCGTCGTCCCCTCCGCCCGCGTGGACCAGTTGCTGTTGCCGTAAACGATCTGGACCGTTCCGGCGCTCGTGGGGGCCGCCTTGCCCACGGCGGGGCACTCGTTCACGATCGCGTCCGCGTCCGCAAAGGTCAGCGTCGGGGAGCCGCCCCAGCCGGTCCGGGCCCCCCCGCTCGTCGTGCTGCCCGAACGGACAACCAGGAGGTTCGACCCCATGCTGGCCATCTGGGCCTCGACGCTCCGGCTGGCTCCCGTGCCGATGGCGAACATGGCCACGACGGCCGCCACGCCGATGACGATGCCCAGCGTCGTGAGGGCCGAGCGCATCTTGTTGGCCCGCAGCGAGCGAAGGGAAACGTGGAGGATTTCCCCGAAGGCGATCATGCGTGCATTCCCCCCTCTTCGGGATGGCGGTCGCTCACCACGAGGCCGTCACGGACCATGATGAGGCGGCGCGAAAAGCGGGCGATGTCCGGCTCGTGGGTCACCAGGACGATCGTGATCCCCGCGACGCGGTTCAGTTCGGTCAGGAACTCCATGACTTCGACGCTCGTTTTCGTGTCGAGGTTGCCCGTCGGTTCGTCCGCCAGGATCAGGGGGGACTCGTTCACCAGGGCCCTGGCGATGGCCACCCGCTGCTGCTGTCCCCCGGAAAGCTGGTGAGGCTGGTGGTGTTCGCGCCCCGCCAGGCCAACCCTTTCAAGGGCCTCCGCCGCGCGGCGCCTCCTTTCCGCTTTCGGCAGCCCCTTGTAGAGCATCGGGAGCTCGACGTTCTCCAGGGCCGAGGTGCGGGGAAGGAGGTTGAAACCCTGGAAAACGAACCCGATGTGCCGGTTGCGGATCGTGGCCAGCTCGTCCTTCCCGAGGCGGCTCACGTCGGAGCCGTCCAGCGTGTAAGTCCCTTCCGTCGGGGTGTCGAGACAGCCCAGGATGTTCATCAGGGTGGACTTGCCCGAGCCCGAGGGCCCCATGACGGCCACGAACTCGCCCGCCTCGATGGAGAGGGAGATCCCCCGAAGGGCTTCCACCGAGATCTCCCCGAGGGAGTAGGTCTTGCGGATGCCGGCCAGTTCGATGAGCGCCATGGCTAAAACATCCTTCGCGGGAGGTTCCCGCCGGAGGAACCCTTCGAGCCGTTCCCGAGCGAACCCGTCACCACCGATTCGCCCTCGGCGAGATCGCCCGAAACTTCCGTGGACGTCCCGTCCGTCAGGCCCACCGTAACCGGGACCCGGCGAAGGGAGGATTGTGATCCCTTCCCCTGCTCGAGGATCCAGACCGCAGGCTGGGAGGGTTGCGATTTGCCCGATATGCCGCTTGACTTCCTCGCGGCGGCTTCTTCCCCGGGGCCGCCGGGAGGAGGAGGGACGGGCTGCGAGCTCGAAGCTTTCTTCGTCCCGTTTGCCGTTGCCGGCCTGAAGCGCAGCGCGGCGTTCGGGACCTTCAGGACATCCTTCGCCGAGGCGGTTTCGATGTTGACGTTCGCGGTCATGCCGGGCTTCAGCCGCAGGTCGGGGTTGGCTGCCGAGATGATGACGGTGTAGGTGACGACATTTTCCGTGGTCGAAGGGCTGAGGCGGACCTGGCGGACCTTGCCGGAGAAAGTGTCCTCAGGGTAGGTGTCCACCGTGAACGTGACGCCCATCCCTTCCCGGACGTAGCCGATGTCGGCCTCGTCGACGGCCGCTTCCACCTGCATCTTCGAAAGGTCCTCGGCGATCGTGAAGAGTTCCGGGGCCGAAAGGCTCGCCGCAACGGTCTGTCCCTCGCTCACCTGCTTGCCGGTCACGACCCCGTCGACCGGGGAGACGATTTTCGTGTAGCCCAGGTTGGTCCGCCTCTGGGCGAGAGTGGCCGAAGAGGACCGGACCCCTGCCCGGGCCGATGCGACCCTTGCCCTTGCCGTCGACAGCGCCGTTTCCGCCGAATCAAGGGCGCTTTTCGCCACGAAATCCGAGGCAAAAAGCGACTTCTGGCGCACGAATTCCCGCTCGGCTTCCCTGAGACCCGCTTCCGCCTCGGAGAGGCTGGCCCTGGACTGGGCCAGCTCGGCCTCGGCCTGCTGGGCCTGGGCCAGGAGGAGGGCCGGGTCGATCTCCGCGATGAGCTGGCCCTTTTTAACGGGCGAATTGTAATCCACGTAGATCCTCTTGATCGTCCCGGACACCTGGCTGCCGACCGTGACGGTGTTCACGGCCTGGATCGTTCCCGTGGCGGAAACCACCCTCGTGATGTCTCCGCGGGAAACCGCTTCGGTCGTGTACTGGGCCGGCCTGGGAGCGAACTTCACCTTCCAGGTCCAGTATCCGCCCGCCAGTGCGGCGATGAGGACGACCCCTGCCAGGAGTCTCTTCTTCGTTTTCGTCAGGCTTGTCATTTCGTTTCCTCCTTCGGGATTCCCACCGCCCTGCCGAGGGCCTTCTCCAGGGCCGCCGAGGCGACCTGCCGGTCGTAGCGGGCCTGGACCAGGGATTTTGCAGCCTTGCTGAATTTTTCCGCAGCGTCGGTCACTTCCAGGCTCGTGCCGACCCCGACGCGGTACCGTCCCCGGGCCAGGTCGAGATTCTCCCGGGCCTGGCGCAGGGCGGCCTCGGCGGTCTTCACCTGCTGAGAGGCGGTTTCGAGATCCAGCAGGGCCGTCTCCACTTCAAGGCGGACCGAGTTGAGCAGTTTTTCCCGGTCGCTTCGGGCGATCTCCAGGTCCGCCCTTGCGGCCTCGGTCCGGGCCGCGGTCGCCCCGCCGTCGTAGAGGGGAACCGAGAGGGAAAGCCCGGCGGTCCACTCGTCGTCCCAGCCCGAGGAAGAGTCGGAAAAACCCCACCCCCCGCTCGCGTATAGGGAGGGGCTCATCCCCCTGGCCGCCGCGCCGAGCGTTTCCTTCGCCGAGAGGATCCGATCCCCTGCCGCCTGCACATCCGCCCTGGCCGACAGGGCCTCGCCCAGCGCCGTCTCGAGAGACGGGACCGAAGCCGTGCCCTCCTGCGGAACCTCCAGGGGCATCTTCCTGTCCGGCAGGACCGTCCCGATCTCGTTCTCCAGGACCGCCACGGCGGATGCAGCCGCCGATTCGGCCTTCGCGAGATCGAGCCTGGCCTGGCTGAGGTTGACTTCGGCGGTCGTCACGTCGATCTTCGACGAGGACCCCGCCCTGTAGAAGGCCTGGGCCTGCTTCAGCTGGTTCTCGTACAATGCAACCGTCTCGACGGCGACCGACGCGTCTTCGCGGCTACGGAGGAGATTGAAAAAAGCCTCTTTCACGGCATAGGCCCTTTCCTGCCAGGTTCGCTCCGCATCCTTGCGGGCTGCGGAAAGATCGTAGGCCGCCCCTGCGATCGTTGCCCGCGTTTTCCCGCCGTCCGTCAGAAGCTGCTTCACGGTGATGTCGGAAGCGGACCGGGCCTCGGAATTTTCCGAATCCGACAGGGATGCCCCGAGGGCTAGCGTCGGCCTCGTGGACGATTTCGCGAGCTGGACCTGGCTCCCGTAACGGCGAACCTGCCAGGCCGAGGACACGATGTCGGGATGATGGGCGAAAGCCAGCTCCAGGCATTTCTCCAGGGTCAGTGCAGGGCCCTTCGGGGCCGCCGGGGCTCCGGCCCAGGCGGGAAACGAAAAAATCAACAGGAACAGGATCAACCACGGGGTTCTTTTCACTTGCGCCCAACCTCCTTGATGCCCGTTTTGCCTTTCGGCCTGCCTTTTCCCATTGTAGCCGGGATAGTTTAAGCGGGTGTTCCGCCCTGGTGTCTTTTCGTAAAGAATCGTAAAGAGACCTTTACACGAATCAATCTTTCTTGACGGCAGGTTTCCGGGGAAAGGATAAAATGGGAACAAATCCGCGGAGAAAGGGTGGGGACATTGGATCGGATCCTGCTCGTGGACGACGACAAGGGGCTGTGCGAACTCCTGACCGAATTCCTGGAAACCGAGGGCTTCAGGGTCGAGTCCGTTCATGACGGGGAAAAGGCGGTGAACCGGGCGCTGGCCGAACGCTATTCCCTGGTCATCCTCGACGTCATGCTCCCGGGCCTCGGGGGGATCGAGGCATTGAAATCGATCCGCCGGCAGTCCCAGGTCCCCATCCTGATGCTGACGGCCCGCGGAGAGGACGTCGACCGGATCGTCGGCCTCGAGCTGGGTGCCGACGACTACCTCCCCAAGCCGTTCAACCCCAGGGAACTGGTCGCCCGGATACGCGCCGTCCTCCGCAGGGGACGGATGGAATCCGCCGGGGACACCCCGCCCGGCGTCTACCGGGTCGCGGACCTGGCCATCGACCCGGCCGCCCGCCATGTCAGCATCGGCGGGGCAGCGGTCGAGCTGACCACGGTGGAGTTCGACCTCCTGGAAACCCTCGCCCAATCCGCTGGAACGGCCTTCTCGAGGGAAAACCTGGTCCGCCAGGTGCTGAAACGGCCGTTCTCGCCCTTCGACCGGAGCCTCGACGTCCACGTGAGCAACCTCCGCCGCAAAATCGGCACCTATCCCGACGGCTCCGAACGGATCAAGACGGTGCGGGGGGTCGGGTACATTCTCGCCTTTCCCCCCGAAGAGGGCCGATCGTGAACAGGCACGCCCTTTTCCTCCGGATCTTCCTCTGGTTCCTCGGCGCCATGCTGCTCATGGCCGCGGTGAGCGTGACCCTCACCGTCTTCATGAGCCGCCAGGGGCTCATCCTGACGGGGCACCAGGAAGTCCTCTCCGACGCCCTGGACCGCCACGGGATGAAGCTCGTGGACACCTACGAGGAAAAAGGCCAGGCCGCGGCGTTCGAACTGATGGACCAGATCCGGCGCGAAACCGGCCTGGCCATCCTCCTTTTCGACGAATCCGGCTCCCCGATCCGGCTCCGGGAAGGACCCCCGATGGAATTCCTGGAGCGCCTCGGGCGGGAAGCCACCAGCGAGCTGGCGCAGGGCCGGACCTTCCAGATCCGCAGGGAAACCGCCTCCGTCTACAAGCGCATGACCTCGTCTTCCGGCAGGGTCTACATCCTCGCGGGCATCTTCCGCCGTCCTCCTTCGATGGCCAGGGTGATGACGGACAACCCGAAATCCGTCCTCATCCACCTCGCCGGCCTGCTGGCGGCGGCCCTCGTCTTCTGCGGCCTATTGGCCCATCACCTCTCGGAACCGCTGGTCAGGCTCAGCCGAATGGCCCGGTCCGTGGCGGACGGGCGGCTGGAAACCCCCGTCGACCCCTCCATCCGCAAGCGCCAGGACGAGATCGGGGAACTCTCCCGGAGCCTTGACGCCATGAAGAACCACCTGACCACCCTCCTGGAGGCCCAGAGAAGGCTGATCAGGGACATTTCCCACGAGCTCCGCACGCCCCTGGCGCGGCTCGGCCTCGCCCTCGAGCTGGCCCGCAAGAAGGCGGGCCCCGGGGCAACGGAATCCCTCGACCGCATCGAGAGGGAATCGGCCATCCTGAACGACATGATCGGGCAGCTTCTCGACCTTTCCCGCGTGGAAGCCGGCGCGGGGCACGACGCCATCGAGCCCGGCGACCTTTTGGCCCTTCTGGACACCGTCGTGGAGGACGCGAACTTCGAGGCCCGCCCCGCCAACCGCAGCGTCGTCCTGGAGGCCCCCGAAAGCCTTCCTCCGATCCCCCTGAACCCCGACCTGGTCAGGAGGGCCGTGGAGAACATCGTTCGCAACGCTCTCCGGTACACGGCCGAGGGAACGCTTGTCGAGGTGTCCGTCGAGGAAAGGGAAAAGGAAGGCCGGGCCGGCGTCTCGATCCGCGTCCGGGATCACGGCCCCGGAGTTCCCGAAAACGAGCTTTCCCGCATCTTCCAGCCCTTCTACCGCACCGAGGCCGCCCGCTCCCGCGACACCGGTGGAACCGGGCTCGGCCTGGCCATCGCCCAGAGGGCGGCCCTCGCCCACGGCGGCTCCATCGCGGCCGAGAACGCCCCGGGCAAAGGACTTTCCGTGGAACTGTGGCTTCCGGCGTGATCGCCGTGAAAGGTCGAAAGGAATGAAACGAAAGCTCCGGCTCGCCCTTCTTGCTGCCCTCGTCCTCCTCGCGGGAACGCCTCCCGCGTGGGCCGAAAAGGCGGTGCTGGTCTTTGCAGGGGATACGGCCTTCGGCGAGAGCTACCGGGTCCGGCCGGAACCACCCTCCCTTTCCGGGAACAACCGCTACCTGCCGTCGATGAAAGCTCTCCTTCCCCTGCTGCAGGACGCCCGGGAGGCCCTGGTCAACCTCGAGACGCCGCTCGCCCAGCCCGGCGATTCCGCGATCAAGGGGAAGTCCTACGTGCACTGGGCCGACCCGGGCAGGACCGTGGCCGCCCTGAAGGCCGCCGGCGTCACGGCGGCGAACCTGGCCAACAACCACACGATGGACCTGGGGGCGAGGGGACTCGCGGAAACCCTCAATGCCCTAGACCGGGCAGGGATCTCCGCAACCGGTGCAGGCCTGTCGCTTGAACCGGCCGAAAAGCCCCTTCTCTGGAACGTTCCGCTTGGACGGGGAACTTTTCGCGTTGCGGTCCTTTCAGGGTTCGAATACCGGGCCCGCTACGACGAAAAATTCGATTTCTACGCCGGTCCGAATACCCCGGGGGTGAACCGCCTGGACCGGGAAAGGATGAAAGACCGGATCCGCTCCCTAAAGGCCCGTACACCGGGACTTTTCCTGGTCGTTTTTCCGCACTGGGGACAGAACTACGCCTGGCGGAGCGACGACCAGGCCCGCCTGGCACGGGAACTGGCGGATGCCGGCGCGGACCTGGTGATCGGCCACGGGGCCCATCAATTCCTGGAAGTGGAGCATTACAGGGGGAAATGGATCCTTTACGGCCTCGGGAACTTCGTCTTCCATTCGCCGGGCCTCTATGCCTCCAGGAAAGCCTCTCCCTACAGCCTGGTCGCGCGGCTCGAGGTAGAAGGAGACGCGAGAGCCCCTAGAAAAACCCTTCGTCTTTACCCCATCCTCAGCGACAACCAGGTGACGGGATACCGGAGCCGCCCGGTCGACGCCGGCGAATTTGCCCAGGCCCGGGATCTCCTCCTTCAGCGCATCGACGCTGCGACGGCGGCCGCGATCAGGACCGGTGAGGATTCGCTGGGTTACCACTTCCGGGCCGCTATTCCCTGACAAGCGGGTTCGAACCGCCTCCCGCGCATCGGGCTAAAACGGCGGAAAGGTTCCCTGTTATGATGAGGAAGCGAAGGTGAAAGGATTCTTTCAAGGGGAGGGAAGGGCCTTGAAGGACAGGAGTTCGCCGCTTCGCGTCGCAGCCGCCCTCGGCGCCGTCTATTTTTTCTGGGGGACGACCTACCTGGGCATGAAGTTCGCCATCGAAACGCTGCCGCCCTTCTTCATGCTGAGCCTCCGCTTCACGGCGGCCGGGACGCTCCTGTTCGCCTGGACCGCAAGCCGGGGCAAGCTTGAAGCCACGCTGGGGCAGCTTCGTGGAGCCGCCCTTGCCGGAGGGGTGATGCTGCTCGGCGGAACGGGGCTGGTTGCCTGGGCGGAACAGTTCGTCCCCTCCAACATCGCAGCGGTCGTCATCGCCACGATGCCCCTCTGGATGGCCGTGGTCCGGTGGGTGGCCCTGCGGGGAGACCGGCCCGGGAAGGCCTCCATGGCGGGACTCGTCCTCGGCTTCGGCGGAACCCTCCTGCTGGTCCGGTCGACAACGGCCGCAGCCGGGACGGCGGAGGGACACGCCGCCGGCCTTGGCGTGCTCGTTCTTGCGGCTTTCCTGTGGGCATCGGGGTCGCTTCTTTCGCGCGCATTGGAACAGCCCGCCTCACCGTGTTTCGCCACCTCGGTCCAGCTTTTTTCCGGGGGGATCTGCTGCCTCATGGCGGGGCTCGCCACGGGAGAAGCCGGACGGATCCAGATCGAGGCGGTTTCCTTCCGGTCTGCGGCCGCCATCGCCTACCTGGCCGTTTTCGGCTCCGTCGTGGCCTTCAGCTGCTACACCTGGCTTCTCAAGGCAACGGACCCCGCCCTGGCCTCGAGCTACGCCTACGTCAGCCCGGTGGTTGCGGTCATCGCGGGATGGCTGCTCGCCGGGGAGAAACTGAACGCCGGCAGCCTGGTTGCGGCAGGAGTGATCCTCGCCTCTGTCGCCCTCATCGTCAGGGGAACGGCCGGGCCCGGGAAGGAGACCCCGAAGGGAAAGCCTGCGGGACCGAAAGACTTGCCCTGATCCGGGTCATGCCGGCGTAGGGAGCGAGGCGATTTTCTTGGCGACTGCCGCGGCGAGAAGATCCGGCGGGCTTCCCGCTGGAAAAATGGGGCTTCCCGGACTACGACAAGCTGGTTTTCGTGACCTCCCCGAAAGCTTGTTTTGCCCGCTTTGCTCGCCTCGATCGGGGCGGGCCTGAGCGCGCCGGTCATTGCCCCTGCCATCCACTCCGGGGCAACCTTCACGATGCTGTTTCCCGCTTTCCCCGCAAGCAGCGCCTCAGGGTCAATCCTGGGAGCCCTTGTCCTTGCGGTCCTTCCCAGGTTCAGGCAGGAGACTGCCGGCACCATGCACCGTTAGGCGGCACACGGAACGGGGGCGGCCCGAAAAGGCCGCCCCCGTTCCTTCCTTATGCCGTGCCCCTATTTGTCGTTCCTGTACAGTCTCCTGTAGGGTTCGAAGATCCCGCCCCTCCAGGAATCAAAGATCCTCCGCTGCCGCGGGTCCAGGACGGAACGGATCCTCTCCCTCACCCTGCGGGTCATGAGCAGGGCGTCCCTTCGCGCATCGAGCAGGTCTTTGCGGAATCTCGCTTCGGACCTGGCGGAAAAGGGCTCCCAGTTCCTCCTGAAGTATTCGCGTTCCAGCCTCATGAGGCGCCTCTCGCGGTCCCGCATCTCCTCGGCGGCGTCGCGAAGGATCCGGTCGATCTCCTTCTTCTGCCGGTTGGTCAGGTTCAGCCGCCTTTCAAGCTCTCTCGAAAGTTCCCAGCGCACCCGTCCGAAGTGCCAGCCCCGGTTCCCGCCGTTATCGTACCATCGCCCCATCCGCTCCCAGGCCAGCCGCCGCTGGTCGGGCTCGAGGATCTGGTAGAAGCGGTAGAGGAAATCGTCGTCGGTCCGGAGAAGGTAGTCGAGGTCCCTTTCCAGGGATCCCTCCCTGCGGGAATCGAGCAGGTCGCCGACGATAACCAGCCCGAGGATGTCCTTCAGGTCATCGAGGTGCTCCGAACGCCTTTCGAAACGCCCGTCGCGGCGCAGGTCGCCGATGGCTTGCCTCTGGCGCGGCGTCAGGCGCAGGCCGTCCAGGAAGTCCTCCGAAAGCAGCCGCTCCACGCTGCGTCCCGTCCAGTAGAGGTCATCCCGTTCTTCATTCCACGAGCTTGCCCGGGCGGGCAACGCGGTCCCGGCACACAACCCGGCCAGGACCAGTGCGAGGGCCGTTCTCCAGAATCTGTTCATCACGCAGGCCTCCTTCCTGAAATGCGGTTCCGTAGCGTGAGCTTGCCTGTCAGTCCACCGGTTTATATTGACGGGCAAGCGGGCCACCGCGAGGTGAACCCGCCTGCCTTTTCACTTTCCCGTCATTTGCCCTAGTGGTCGTTCTTGATCGGGGGCCGGATCATTGGAGCATCGTTGTTCTTCGGCTGCCACTGCCCGGGACCCCTGTTCTCGAACATCGAGTCGAACATCTTCCTTTGGGACTCGTTCAGGATCGGGCGAAGCCTCTCCCTGATCTCGCCGTCGGGCACCCGCAACTCCTTCCTGTACTCGAAGAGCCTTTTCCGCTGCTCCTCGCGGTCGCGCCCCGAACGGTCCTCCCAGCTTCTCCTGAAGTAATCCTTCTCCATTTCCCGGTAGCGCCTTTCGCGATCCCTGAAGCGATCGTCAAAGTCCCTGAAAACCCGGTCCATGTCTTTCCTCTGCCGGTCGTCCAGCCTCAGGCGCCGGTCCCAGTCCCCCGGTAGCCGCCGGTTCCAGTCGAAGTCCCTTCGGTCGTCTCGGCGGTACAGGTAGCGGTTGTCGTACCACCGGTCGAAGTGGACGCTGAAGGTTCGCCGCTGGTCCATGTCCAGGATCCGGAAGAAAAGGTACAGGAAATCGTCCAGCCGCATCATGTTGTAGTAATCATCGGTATAGTAGCGGTCCTGGGATTCGCTGAAATACAGCCCAAGGGCGAGAAGCGCCAGGAACGTCCGGAAGTTGTCGTCGTCGCCGCGTTCGATGCGGACGTCGTAGCCGTAACCGCGGCGCCCGAGATCAAACAGGCCGAGCAGGCTCCCCAGATCCCGTCCGTCCCAGCGGTCGAAACGGTTGTCGAAACGGCGGTCATTCCTCCGGTCGTCGCGCCGGTCGTCCCTGCGGTCGCTCCGTCGATCGTCCCAGTCCCTTCGGCGCAGCTCGTCGAGCGAATCCCGCTGGCTCCGGGTCAGGTTCAGGGAATCCAGGACCTCGGGGGTGAGAAGGCTGTCAATGTCACTCCTCACGCTCCGCGTGAGCGAGTAAAGATCCGCGGCGTCCGATGCGGCATGGGCCGGAAGCGCCACTCCAAGGCAAAGCGCAGCCAACCCGAACACCAGTCCAATTCCTCTCAATCTCTTCATCTTCCAGGACCTCCATCCCTCGGAAAAGTGGTTGCCGTCCTCCGAGTCGTGGCCCCATTCTAGAATTATTTTCCTTAAGGTGCCCTTTTGAAATGTTTAGAATTGTATAGACGGCCCAAACCGGCTATCCGCCTCCAATAACCGGGAAAACGGAGACAAGGTCCCCCGCTTCCAGGGGGGTGTCGAGGTATCCCGTGTGGGCGATGTGGCGCCCGTTGACCATGACGATCAGCGCCTCGGGCCTGAACTCGTGCCCAAGGCTTGCCGAGAGCAGGCAAAGGAGGCTGCCGACGGTGGGACAGTCGGCAACCTCCGTTTCCTTCGCCTTCGCGATCTCCCGGACCTGCCCGAAAAACTGGACGCGAACCATGAGCCTTCCCCTATCCCAGGCCAAGCTCCCTCATTTTGGCCTCCGTCGGGATCCCCCGCTCGTCCCAGCCGCGGACCTTGTAATATTCGGGCACCATCTTCGGAACCTGGCTGACCTTGCCTTTGGATGCCCCCTCCGGAAGAGGTTCCTCCAGGAGGCGCTTCGGAAGGGTGTCGTCCTTCAGGGGATCAAGGCCCTCCCGCAGGTTGAACAGCCGCTCCAGGTTCCAGATCCGTTCCCCGCACCGCATCATCTCTTCCGTGGAGCCGATGAGCCCGGTTCCGGCCTTCAGGAACGCCGCGTAGTCGTCCGCCGAGAGCGCGAAGGACGTGAACAGGCACATCCCAGAAGAGTCGATGGCGGCGGTCAGGTCGTTGAAGACTTTCGTCCATTCGGCCTTCCCCCCGGTCGTCCAGGGATCCAGTTTTTCCGGGACCCCCAGGATTTCCGAAGAGATCATGTAGCCCCGCACGTGGCAGGCCCCCCGGTTGCTCGTGGCATAGGTCAGACCGATCCCCTGGATTCCCCGCGGGTCGTAGGCCGGCAGTTCCTGCTTCTTCACGGTGATGGAAAGCTCGGGATGCCCGTAGGCCTCGCAGAGGCGGGCGCTGCCCTCGGCCAGGAGCCTGCCCAGCTTGCCTTCCGCCCTGCCCATTTTCCCAAGCCAATGGAGCAGGGCCTCTCCGGAACCGAACCTCAGCTCGGGACCGCCTTCAAGGTCTTCCTTCGGCAGGATCCCTTTCTCGAACAGTTCCATCGCGGCGGAAATGGTTCCGCCGGCGCTGATGGTGTCCATCCCCAACTCGTTGCAGAGGTAGTTGGCCAGCGTGATCGGTTCCAGTTCCACGACCCCGCAGTTGGCTCCAAGGGACCAGGTGCTCTCGTACTCCGGCCCTTCCCCCTCCTTGTCCCCGACCTTGGTCCCGCGGCCGCAGGCGATGGGGCAGGCGTAGCAGGCTTTCTTCCCTGTCAGCAGGGTCGCCGCCAGCGTTTCTCCCGATTGGCGGTCCGCCTCGGGCATGAAGCCCGACTGGAAATTCCGGTACGGGTAGCTGCCGGCGGCGTTGATGATGTTGACGAGCACCGCCGTCCCGTAGGTCGGAAGTCCCTGGCTCGTGACCCCGTTCTCCTTGATCTTCTGCATTCCGACCCGCAGGGCCTCCTTCAGGCCTTCCGGGTCCGCCGCGCTCCAGGTTCCCGTTCCCCGCACCACGACGGCCTTCAGGTTCTTCGAGCCCATGACCGCCCCCACCCCGCTGCGGCCCATGGCCCGCCCCTTCTCGTTGATGATGCAGGCGATTCTCGACCCTCTCTCGCCGGCGGGGCCGATGCCGGCCACCTTCGCCCGGTCGTCGCCGACTTCCTTCAGCAGGCGGTCGGTGGTGACCGCCGTGTCTTTCCCCCACACGGACCCCGCGTCGCGGATTTCCGCCTTGTCGTCGTGAATCCAGAGATAAACGGGATGCTCCGCCCGGCCCTCCACCACAAGGAACATGTGCCCCGTCCGGGCGAACTCGGCCCCCCACTGGCCGCCCGTGTTACTGCAGGCGATAAACCCGGTCAGGGGGCTTTTCGTCACCGCCATGGCCCGCCCCCCGGTCGGAACGTTCGACCCTGAAAGGGGCCCAAGGGCCAAAACCAGCTTGTTCGCCGGGGAAAGGGGGTCGACCTTGGCCGGAAGTTCCTCGTAAAGAAGCTTCGTGGCGTAGCCCCGGCCCCCGATGTAATCCTTCAGCCAGGCTTCGTTCAGGGGTTCCCTCGAAATCGTGCCCGTGGTCAGGTTCACTCTCATCAGCATCTTCCCGGACATTCTTATCCCTCCGTCTCTTGCAGAAATTCTGCTGCGGGCTATTCCTCTCTCATTCCCTTTCTCCCGTTTTCATCCCGTCTTCGCGGTAGCGAAGACACGTTCCCCTCCCTTCACGGGCACCGGATCAGGTTCCGGTCCCAGAGACAGTCGCTGCAGGCGGGAGAATCCCCCCAGCAGTCGCTTTCGGTCGTTTTCGGGTACTCGCAGACCGGCAAAAGGTTGCAGTCGAGGCAAGAGGCATAGAGTGCCCTCCTGAGCCTCCACCGGAAACCCGTGTACGCAGGGCCGTCCCAGATCGCGTCAAGCCTCTCCGAGGCCAGAGAACCGAATGAATGGGCGCAAACCAGCTTCCTCCGGCCCAGGACCCATTCGTCGTAGGTGTGGGACAGCCGCGTGCAGGGGCTGACTTTTCCGTCCCACCGGACGACCGCCGTCTCGGACCGCGCAAAGGCGCAGTGCCGCTCGGAGGAAAGGGCGAACCGAGGCAGGGCCGCGTTCAGCCCCTCCTTCTGGAACGCGAGGAAGAGTGATCGCTGCAGCCGCGCCTCCTCCTCAAGCGAAACCGGGTAGAGGGCCAGGGGCCTCATCGCCTCGGAAGTCGGGACGAGGTTGCTCAGGGACACCCCCCGGACCCCGGCCTCCCGGAGGAATTTCGGCATCTCCAGGACCTTTTCGAGGTTCGACGTCGTCAGGACGATCGCGGCCCGGATCTCCGGAACCGGGCACTCCTCCTTCCCGCAGGCCTCCTTCAGGGTCCGTATCGCCGCCAGGATCGGCCCCGCCGCCGATTCCCTCCCCGGAAGGCCGACCGCCTCCGCCTCCAGGGAAAAATCGACGGCCGTCAAGCCGGAGCGTGCCAGGGCCCTCGCCATGGCCGCATCCGCCAGGAGGGTCCCGTTCGTCGTGAGGCGAGCTTTCCAGCCCTTCCCGCAGGCCAGTCCAATGGCTTCGACCGCTTTCGGGTGGACCAGGGGTTCCCCGACCCCCGCGAAATGGACCCATTCCATGTTCGGGAAACCTTCCGCCTGGTCGAAAAGGCTTTCGGCAAGGTCCCACTCCATGTCGCCGCGGGCTTCCGGCGAACTCTTGAGGAAACACATGGGGCAGTCGAGATTGCAGCGGGAACTCAGCTCCAGGACGATCCTGCGAAGGCGGCGCTCCCTCGGGATCGACACGACGCTGTCGTCGAAACACAGCCGGGTTTCATCGGCCGAAGGGTTCAAGGCTCGGAATCACCTTCTTCCTGAAAAAGCCTGACTCAAGGGCGGGGGAGGCATTGCGAAAGGGGGTTGGCAAAGGTATGATTTTCCTATAGTGCGCTATCGTATTATATTGTCTTTCTCCTTTAAACTGAAGCTTTAGAAAGAAGATGGAGTGAATCCCGATGTACCGTTCCGTAACCAGGAGGCGGGGCAAGATCCGTCTCCGCAAGAACCTGAACTGGCGGATCTGGGAGCTTCTCCGCCGGGGAATGAGGCGCTGGAGGGGCAGGGGGATCGCGCCGAGGCCGGAGCCCGGGCTTTTCCCGTGCGAAGCGGGCGGAACCGGAAAACCTTGAGAGAGGGTGAAAGGTTTGGAACAGAACTTCAAGGATGTCCTCGACAACCTGCTTGAAGCGGTTTACGTCACCGACCTGGACCGCCGGATCGTCTACTGGAACAAGAGGGCTGAAGACCTGACCGGTTTCGTCAAGGAAGAGGTGGTGGGCAGGGTCTGTTCGGAAAACATCCTGGGGCATGTCGACCGCAGGGGAGTCCCCCTCTGCAAGGGAGACTGCCCCCTCTCGGAAACGATGGCAGACGGCAAACCCCGGGAAACGATGGTTTTCCTTCACCATAAGGACGGGTTCCGGCGGCCCGTCCGCGTCCGGACCTCTCCCCTGCGCAACGCCGCCGGCGTCGTCACTGGAGGGATCGAGGTTTTCGAGGACGCCATGGGCTACCTGGCCCTCGAGGAAAAGATCCAGCTCCTGGAGTCCCTGACTCTGCTGGATCCCCTGACCCGGATCGGCAACCGCCGCTACCTGGAGGAACAAATGGAGGAGAAGTTCCGGGAATTCCAGATCTCGGGCCTTTCCCTCGGCTTTCTCTTTTTCGACATCGACCATTTCAAGCGGGTGAACGACAGCTGGGGGCACGTCGTCGGAGACCGTGTCCTCACGGTGGTAGCGTCCACCCTCAAGCACAGCCTGCGCATCTACGACGTGCTGGGACGCTGGGGCGGGGAAGAGTTCCTTCTCCTGCTCCCGAACCTGAGGGAGGGAGCCCTCGAGGAAGTCTCCGACCGCCTCCGCAAGATGGTGGCCGCGTCCGAGATCTTCCTCGAGAGCAGCCATGAACCCCTGCACGTCACAGTTTCGGGCGGAGCCACCCTGGCCCGCCTCGGCGAGACCCCCCAGAGAACCCTCGAACGGGCCGACGAACTGCTCTACGAGAGCAAATCCGCGGGCCGAAACTGCATCACTTTCGGATAAACCCTCTTCAAAGGCAACGGGGGACCCCAGCGGGGTCCCCCGTTTTTCCCCTCCTAAAGGAACATCAGCCAGGCCCCTCCGATCATCACGGTCGCCCCCACCAGCCGGTCACGGATGGCCTCCCGGAACATGAAGCGGGCCAGGATGACGGAAATCAGGGTTGCCAGCATCGACAGCGGTTCCGCCAGGCTGACCTCGATGCCCCGGAGGGCGAACAGGAGCAGCAGGTAGGCGTAGATGTTGCACGCCACTGCACCCAGCGCCGACCACGGCCTTTCCCTGAAAAGCTCGAACGGCAGTTTGCCCTTTCCCCTGGAAACGAGGGCCGCGAAGGCGAAGAGGGCCATGAAGGCGCTCTGGACGACGGCATAAGCCACCGTCGGGGGATTCTCCGCCACCAGTCCCACGATGCGGGCGTCGATGACCCGGCCGACGGCGATCAGGAGGGACGCCCCGATCATGACCCGGCAGGCCCTGTCCATGCAGAGCGACTTCAGGGAGGCTGCCCACCCGGAGGTCCGGTTGAGAAAGGCGCTTCCGGCCACCATGAGGGACAACCCCCCGATCTTCCAGGCTGAGAAGCTTTCCCCGAGGAAAAGGACCGAAAGGACGAGAAGGAAAAACACGTTGAAGCTGTAGACGGGGCTGACCAGGGAGACTTCCCCCTCCGAAAGGGCTTTCACGTAGAGCGTGATCCCGGAAAGGTAAACAACGGCGCTGACCGCCGCCACGGGCAGGAAACTCCAGGAATCGACCTTCTCCCCGAAGGCAAACGGCAACAGCATGAGGGATCCCGCGAAACCCACCAGGAAGAGGACGGCCAGCGAATCCCGCCCCGTTCCCAGCCGCTTGAACACGATTTTCTCGAAGCCCAGCAGGGCAATCCGCCCCGCCATGGCGGCGACTGCCAGGCTCAGCACCGGTCGTCCAGCATGCCGCCGAGGTCCGCCTGGAGAGCCGTTTTGGCACAGAGCCCCAGGATGCCGCGCTTCACTTTCGGCTCGGGCTGCGTCCAGCGCGCGAGCCGCTCGGCGATCACGGCCTCCGGCAAGTCCAGGTTCACCGTTCGCGCCTCGATGTCGATGGCAATGGGGTCGCCTTCCTCGATGACCGAAATGGGGCCTCCGACGAAGGCTTCCGGTGCGACATGCCCGATGGCGCACCCCTCGGTGAAGCCCGAGAAGCGGCCGTCGGTCAGGACGTACACGTCCGTCCCGAGCCCCAGTCCCACCAGGGCGTCGGTGGTCATCATCATCTCCCGCATGCCCGGTGCTCCCCTGGGTCCCTCCATCCGGATCACCACGACGTCTCCCCTTTTGATGGCCCCGGTGACGACGGCCTCGTGGGCTTCGTCGTCGGATGAGAAGACCCGCGCCGGCCCGGAAAAGCGCATCCGGTCGGCCGGGATGGTCGTGGTCCGGCAGATGGCCCCGTCGGGAGCCAGGTTCCCCTTGATGACGGCGATCCCGCCCGACTCGAAGACGGGATCGTCGGTCCCCGCCAGGGTGGTCTTGTCCAGGGAACCCCTTTTCGGCAGGACGTCCGCGAGGGGACGCCCCGTCACCGTCATGGCCCCCAGGTCCAGCAGCCCCTCCAGTTCCTTGAGCAGGGCGGGGACACCCCCCGCCTCGTGAAGGTCGACGACCGTCTTTTTGCCCGTGGGGATCACCCGGGAGAGGACCGGGATCTCCCGCGAGAGGCGGTCGAAGTCGTCCAGGGAAAGGTCGAGGTCCAGTTCCCGGGCGAGGCTGACCAGGTGCAGGACCGCGTTGGTCGATCCCGCCAGGGCCAGGGTGGCCTTCACCGCGTTCAGGAGGTTCGCCCGGGACAGCACCTTGTCGACGGACAGCCCTTCCTGGACCATCTCGACGATCCGGCGGCCGGTCTTCCGCCCCAGTCGGAGCTTCTCGGCGTAGACGGCGGGCACGGTGGCGGAACCGGGCAGGGAAAGCCCCAGGACCTCCGCCAGGATCTGCATCGTATTGGCGGTCCCCATGAGGGAGCAGGCCCCCGGGCCGGGGCAGACGTGATCCTCCAGGAAGCGCATCCTCTCGGAGACGTCCTCCTTCCCGTACCGGGCCCCGAAGACGACCTGGTCCAGCTCCGACATGACGACCTGCCGACCCTCGTGGCGAGAGGTGAGCTGCGGGCCTCCTGAAAGGAAGATGAAGGGCAGGCCGGACCGGATCCCGCCGATGATCACGCCGGGGATAATGCTGTCGCAGGAGGCCAGCAGGACAAGGCCGTCCAGCAGCTGGACGTTGGCCATGATCTCCACGGACGAGGCGATCACGTCCCGGATGACCAGCTCGTAGCGCATGTGGGGCGTCCCGATGGGGATGGCCCCGCAGGTGGCGATCGTCCTGAATTCGAAGGGCGTGCCTCCCGCCTGCCAGATCCCCGCCTTGACGCTCTCGGCCAGCTTGTCCAGGTGGAAATGGCCGAGCCCCGCATCGTTGCCCGGGTTGACCACCCCGATCAGGGGGCGGGAGAGATCCACGTCATCGTAGCCGCATCCCTTGTAGATGGCCCTCCTCGAGGCTCCCCCTGCCGAGGTGAACAGTTCGCCTTCCTTTGAACGGTAGGTCACGGTGCCTTCCCCTCCTTTCAAGCTCTCCTGCCGAAAACGAGATCCCTCAGGGATCGGAACAGGCCCCTCCGCGCCCGCTCCGCCCTGAGCCAGCGGGCCAGGACCTGCGCCCTTTCCATGCCGTCGTCCAGCACCAGGTAGGCCACCGGGATCACCAGCAGGGTCAGGAACGTGGAGGTGAACATGCCGCCGACGACCGCCACGGCCATGGGCTGCCGGAACTCGGCTCCCTCGCTCAGCTTCAGGGCCACCGGTATCGATCCCGCCATCGTCGAGACCGCCGTCATCAGGATCGCCCGCAGCCGCAGGGGTCCGGCGTTGGCCACCGCCTGGATCTTTTCCACTCCCTTCGCCCGCTGCTGGTTGATGAAGTCCACCAGGAGGATCGCGTTGTTCACCACGATCCCTACCAGCAGGATGATCCCCATGAAGCTCATCATGTCCAGGTTGTTGCCCGCAACGTATAGCAGCCCGAAGGCCCCCGGCGTGAGCAGGGGCAGGGAGAACATGACGGTGAACGGGTGGAGGAACGACTCGAACTGGATGACCATCACCATGTAGACCAGCACCACGGCCACGGCAAGCGCACCGAGAAGCCGCCGGAAATCCTCCTGCTGGTTCCTGGAGCGGCCCGTTGCCCTGACCGTCACGGTTCCGTCCGCCGGCAGGACCTTTCGCACAACCTGGTTCACCAGGGCGATGCCCTCTCCCGTAGAGAAGCCCGGCACCACGTTCCCGCTGATCTGCAGCGCCGGCTGGCGGTTATAGCGCTTGACCACGTTGGGGGCCTTGTCCCTTTCCACCCTGACGAGCCCGGGGATCCGAACGATTTTCCCGGAGGCCGTCTTCACCGCGATCCGGCCGATGTCCAGGGGGCTCTTCCTCAGGGTTTTATCGGCCATGAGCCGGATGTCGTACCGGAAACCCCCGTCCTTGAAAACCCCGGCCTTGGCCCCGCCGAAGAAGGCCTGGACCTCCGTGGAAAGGTCCCGGATGTCGATGTCCAGGTCGTCGGTCCGCGCCCGGTCCAGGGTGATGTTCAGCTGGGGCTTGTCCAGGCGGACGTCGGTGTCGAGGTCCATGAGGCGGCCGTCCCTGCCCAGGTCGGCCAGGACCCTTTCGCCGAGGGCCATGAGCGACTCCGGAGTTCCCCCGACGAGCGTCATCCGGAGGTCGGCCCCCCCGAAAATGGCGAAAGTGAACCGCACGTCACGGAATCCCGAAAGGGCCCTCCGCATTCGGGACATGACGACCTTGACCCCCGGCCTCTCCTTCCTGGGAACCAGGTTGACGAAAAGCCTTCCCCGGTTGGACTGTTGTCCCCCGCCTGTCCCGGTCTCGCCAAAGGTGTAGGACACCGACCTGTCGGTCCTGACGATCCTGTCGACCTGCGCCAGCACACGCTCCGTCTCGGCGAGGGAAGTCCCCGCAGGCAGCTCGAAGCTGATGTTGAAGGTTCCCTGGTCATCGGAGGGGTAAAGCCCCGTCCCGATGTTGAAGGCAAAGAACAGCCCCAGGGCGAAAAATCCCGCCGCGACGCCCAGCGTCAGCCAGCGATGGGCGATCGCTTTTTGCAGGACCGCCCGGTAGGCCTCGTCCAGCTTCGACAGGAGGCCTTCCACCCTCGCCGCGAAGCGGCCTGGATGATCCTTGTGAAGAATCCGCGAGCAGAGAAACGGGGTTAGCGACAGGGACAGGACCAGGGATAGGGCGATCGTGAAAACCACCGTGACGCCGAAGGAGTAGAAAAACCGGCCAATGATGCCCCCGAGGAAGGCGATGGGAGCGAACACGGCGATCGTGGTTGCGGCCCCGGCCAGCACCGAGAAGGCCACCTCCCCCGTCCCCAGTTCGCTGGCCTGGAAGGCGGCCATGCCGTCCTCCATGTGCCGGTGAACGTTCTCCAGCACGACGACCGTGGCATCGACGACCATGCCGACGGCAAGAGAAAGCCCCAGCATCGTCAGGTTGTTGATCGTGAGTCCCAGGGCCTTCAGGAAGACAAAGCTCCCCAGGAGACAGACGGGGATCGTGATGACCGCCACGAACGTGGTCCGCAGGGTCCGCAGGAAGAAAAGCATCACCAGCGAGCAGAGAAGGACGGCCTGGGCGAGGTTCGTCGCGACGCCTTTCATGGACCGGCGGACGAAATCGGCGGTGTTGGAAACCACCTGTAGCTCGACTCCCCTGGGGGCGATCCGCTTAAGCTCTTCGACCCTCGCCAGGACAGCGTCGGAAACCGCCACCTCGTTGGAACCGCGCTGTTTCTGGATGGAGATGAGGATGGCCTCCTTGCCGTCGAAGAAAGCCCCGTTGACCTTCTCCTCGAAGCCGTCCTCCACCCGGGCCAGGTCCGATAGCCGCACGATCCCTCCGGGCCTCGCCGCGACCGGCAGGCGCTTGAGGCCCTCCACGGAATCGTATTCTCCGGAGAGGCGGATCTCCACTTTCTGGCGGTCCGTCTCGATGCTCCCGCCCGGAAGCTCCACGTGCTTCCTGTTGATGGCCTTCGAAACGTCGGACACCGTCAGGCCGCGAGCCTCCAGTTGAGCCGGATCAAGCCAGACGCGGATCTCCCGCTTCCTCAGGCCCGGCGTGTCCACGTTTCCAACGCCGTCCACGGACTGGAAGCGGGCCACCGCCACCTTGTCCACGAAAACCGCCTTTTCCCTGTAGGAGGCCGGACCGGTCACCGCCACGGTGACGATGGGGTCGTCCCCCGTCTGGTACTTCGTGACGACCGGCGTGTCCGCCTCGTCGGGCAGCTCGTTGAGGGCCAGGTTGACCCGGTCACGCACGTCCGCAGCCGCCGCGTCGATGTCGCGCCCCAGGTCGAACTGGACGACCGTTGTGGCCCGCCCCTCGTAGCTGCTGGAGCTCAGGCTCTCGATCCCCGAGATCGTGCTGAGCTTTTCCTCGATGACGTCGGTGACGTCGTTGTCCATGACGGTGGCGCTGGCCCCCCGCATCGTGGTCGTGACCGCCACGATAGGGAAATCCACGTCCGGGGTCCTCTGGACCCCCATTCCTCTCATCCCGAGGATCCCGAACAGGACCAGGGCAAGGGTGAGGACGATCAGGCCGGCAGGGCGGCGGAGGGAAATGTCGGTGATTTTCACGGGCACTCGGTCTCCTTGGTTTCAGGTCGGTACCCTGATAGTTTAGCCGTTGAAGCAGGGAGGGGAAACCCCGCGGCGGAGGATTCCCGGGCCGGGCCGGTTGGAACCTAGGCCCGCGGACCCTCGCCGGGGGGCGCCGTTTCGAGCTCGCGGAGCTCTTTTATCTGCCTCGAAAAGAAACCGAACGTGACCAGAGCCGACAGGACATCCGCTGCCGGGAAGGCCAGCCAGACCCCCACCAGGCCCAGCAGGCGGGGCAGGACAAGGATGAGGGGGAGGAAGAAAAGCACCTGCCTGGACATGGAAAGAAAGAGGGCGGGAGCCCCCTTGCCCAGGGCCTGGAAAAGGGTGGAGCCGATGACCTGGAAACCGACAAAGGCAAACCCGAGGGTCATGGTGCGCAGGGACCGGGCCCCGATGGCCCGAAGTTCCGGGTCCGCCGTGAAGATGCCGAAAATCTGCCCCGGGAAGAGAAGCAACACCAGGAACCCGAGGGCCGAAATCGCCGACGCGGCGGCGGCGGAAAGGCGGACCGCCCGGTGGGCCCGGCCCCAGAGTCCAGCCCCGTAGTTGTACCCGAGAACGGGCTGGAGCCCCTGGGAAATCCCCATCATGGGCATGAAGAAGACCGACAGGACCCGCGAGATCACCCCGTAAGCCGCCACGGCGAGCGGGGAACCGAAACGGCCCATGGAGTGAACCACGACCGTTGCCGTGAAGCCGCTGGCCGTCAGGCGGGCGAATTCCGAGGCCCCCACCGACACGATCTGCCGGACGATGGCCTCCCGGGGGACGAGGTGCCCAGCCTTCAGTTTCAGGGCGCTGCGCCCCGAGAACACGTAGTTCCCGAGCCAGACCACCACGAGCGCCTGGGAGATCACGGTCGCCCACGCGGCCCCCGCGATGCCCCACCCGAAGCCGAAGATGAAGAGCGGATCGAGGACGGTGTTGGCCCCCGCCGAGATGAGCATCGTGAACATGGCCACCCGGGCGTTGCCTTCCGCCCGGACCACGTTGTTAAGCCCCACGCCGAGGACATGGAAGGGGATCCCCAGGAGGATGATGGCAATATAGGTCCGGGCAGGGGGAAGGATCTCGCCGGAGGCCCCGAGGAGCGCCAAAAGCTGCGGCAGGAAAGCCCGGCCGAGGAAGGCCGCCGAAAGTCCCGTGGCCAGGGCCAGGGTCACGAGTGTCCCGAGGGCCCGGTCGGCACGCTCGACATCCCCTGCCCCCAGGCTCCTGGAGACGAGGGAGGCGGCACCCACGCCCCCCATGGTGGCGAGCCCCATGACGAAGAAGTGGAGGGGAAAAGCGACGGCCGTTCCCGCAAGCCCCATGGGCCCGACCCCCCAACCGATGAAGAAGGCGTCCACGATGTTGTAGGAAGCCTGGACCAGCATCCCCACCATCGCGGGCAGGGAGAGCCTCAGCAGGAGCGACCCGATGGGCTCCGTGCCGAGAAAAGCCGTTTTCCTCAATTCGACGAACTCCCCTCCGCCTGGACCGGGTCGCCGTCCTTGAGGGCGCTGCCTCCCGAGACGACCACGAGGTCGCCGGAAGAAACCCCGGAAGTGACCTGGACCACGTCAGGCAGGACGAGCCCCGTCTGCACGGAAACCTGGACAGCCTTCCCGCCCCTCACGACGAAGACCTTCCCCTCCCTGACCGCGTCCGCCGGGATGACGAGGGCGTCGCGCGCCGATTTCTCCACCAGGAATACCCGGGCGAACATGCCGGGTTTCAGGCGGTAACCGAGAGCCCTGTTGTCCGCGGAAACCTCGATCTGCACCGTCCGCGTGGACGGATCCACGTAGGGACGGACCAGCGAGACCTTGCCCTCGACCGCGTCCGGCCCGAGGCTTTCCGCGGTGATCAGGGCCTTCATGCCCGCCGCGATGCCCGAAGCCTGAACCTCGGGGACCTGGAGCACCGCCTTGACCCGGTCGACATTGGCGATCCTCACGACCGGGGTCGCGGTGGAAAGAAGCGTTCCCGGCGTCAGGCTGAAGTCGTCCAGGACGACCCCGTCGATGGGGGCCGTCAGGGTGAACTCGGAACGGTTCACCGACTGGGCCTGCAGGCTGGCCTGCGCCTGGCTGATCGAAGCGCGGGCCCGGCTGTAGGCGGCAAGGGCGGACTGATAGGCCGTTTCGCGGCTGTCCAGCTCCTGTTTTGTCGCGTAGCCTTCCTTCAGGAGGCGGGCATAGCGGTCCCGCTCGCGAAGCGCGCTGTCCAGCTCCGCTTTCGCCTGTTCCGCCCCGGCGCGGTTCACCTCGACCTGCGCCGAGAGGGCCCCGACCTGGGCATCCTGGTCCCTCCGGTCCAGCACCGCCAGCACCTGCCCCTTGCGGACCGCCTGGCCGATCCTGACCTTGACCTCAAGCAGGCGCCCGGCCACTTTCGGAACGAGCGTCACGTCTTCGGGGGCTTCCAGCGTGGAGTTCGCCTCGAAGCCCTGGTTCAGGACAGGCCGCGTTTCCGCGGCGGCCACCTCCACCCTGGCGGCCTCAGGAGGCGGGGGAGCCTGGACCGCCCTGGAACGCCTGGAGAAGGACATCCCCAGCGCCGCGACGACCAGGACGGCGACGGCCAGGGTGATCTTGCCCCTTTTCGTTGAAATGAAAGATTTGACCGACATGACCCTTTTCCCCCTTTAGCGTTTGAGGACCGTTTCCACAAGCGTCCCCTCGGCCTTCCACAGGCCGGCCAGGGCGGCGCGGTAGGACTTGAGCGCGCTGGAAAGCTTCTGCCGCGCTTCCGTAAGCGTGGTGCGGGCCGACAAAACGTCGAGCTGGGTGTTGACCCCCTCGCGGTAGCCCACCTCCGCCAGCCGCAGGTTCTCGGAGGCCAGGTCCAGGCTCTTGCGGGCCGCGCCCACCGTCTCGAAGGCGCTTTCCACCGACAGGGCCGCCTGCCTCACCTCGGCACGCACCGCTTCCTCCTTCTTCGACACGGACTGTTCCGCCTGGTTCAGAGAGGCTTTCTCCTGCATCACCTTGCCTCTCGTCAGGCCTCCATCGAAGAGCGGGACTTTCATGGTGACCGTGGCCAGCCATTCGTCCTCCTCCGCCGAGGAGTAAGGCGTCGAATCGTAATCCAGCTGGTAGGAAGCCGAAAGCGTCACGACCGGGCGCATCCCTCCCCTGGCGATCTCCACGGCCGTCTTCTGGATCGCGGCGGCGGTCTTCTGCCCCTGGAGGTCGGGCCGGTTCGCCAGGGCCCTGGAAAGGGAAGCCTCCGGGTCCAGCGTCGCGGCCTGTGCCTCCAGGTCGCCGGCGACCTCGACGTCCGCGTCGGGGGGAAGCCGAAGGAGGGTGAACAGGTCGATCCTGGCCGTCGAAAGCGCATTTTTCGCGCTCGTGTATTCCGCCGAAGCGCTCTCGCGCTGCTGGACGGCCCTGGAGTAATCCAGCTTCCGCGCCAGGCCCAGCTCGAAGCGCTTGCCCAGGTCCTTGGCGGCGTTCTCGTAATAGGTCAGGGCATCGCGCGCCGTTTCGGCGTCCGCCTTCCTCTGGAGGACCGACAGGTAGGCCTCCACGACCTTGAGGGCCACCGTCTCCTCCGCGTTCCGCACGTCCTGCCGCGCCTTGACCAGGCCCTGCCGCGCCTGCTCGGCCCCCGCGCTGATCACGCCCCCCGCGTAGAGGTACTGGGAAAGCCCCACGCTGGCGATGTTCTCCTCCTCGGGCTTGGAGGACTCCTCGTTGCGCCTCGAGGCGCTGCCGTTCAGCGAGATCGTCGGGAACAGCCCCGAGTAGGCGTAAACCATTTTGCCCTCCACCTTGGCCAGTTCCTCTCGGGCGGAAAGGACGTCCAGGTTCTTCTCGAGGGCGGTCCTGACCGCCTTCTGCAGGTCCAGGGCCTCCGCGGCGAAAGCCTTGCGCCCTTCCGCCGGGGCCAGGATCGAAAGCGCCGCCAGGAACAGCGCCATGCCAAGGATAAACGCTCTTCTCATCGTCATTTCCCTCCCGGGATCAGCATCTGCAGGGCGACGGCCAGGCCGTGCCGCTTCCTTTTCGCCCGGAGCCACCTCAGCAGCACCGTTGTCCTCTCCTTCGCGTCGTCCAGCACCAGGTAGATCACCGGGATCACGAGAAGGGTCAGGAACGTGGAGGTAAAAAGCCCCCCGACGACCGCCACGGCCATGGGCTGCCGGAACTCGGCTCCCTCGCTCAGCTTCAGGGCCACCGGCAGCGATCCCACCATCGTCGAGACCGCCGTCATCAGGATCGCCCGCAGCCGCAGGGGCCCGGCGTTGATGACCGCCCGGACCTTGTCCACACCCGCAGCCCGCTGCTGGTTGATGAAGTCCACCAGGATGATCGCGTTGTTCACCACGATCCCCACCAGCAGGATGAGGCCCATGAAGCTCATCAGGTCGAGATTGTTCCCCGCCAGGAAAAGCAGCCCGAAGGCCCCCGGCGTCAAGAGCGGCAGCGAGAACATGACCGTGAAGGGGTGTAGGAACGACTCGAACTGGATGGCCATGACCATGTAGACCAGCGCGATGGCCACCGCCAGCGCCACGAAGAGCCGCTTGAAATCCTGTTCCTGCGTCTTCGACCGCCCCGTCGCCAGGACCTTGACGCTGCCGTCGGCCGGCAGGTGCTTCTGGACGGTGGAGCGGACCAGGGTCATCCCTTCTCCGGTCGAGAACCCCTTGACCACGTTGGCCGAAAGGCCCAGCGAGGGCTGCCGGTTGTATCTCTTCACCACGTTCGGGGCCAGGGTTTCCGACACCTGCACCAGCCCGGGAACCCGGACGATCCGGCCCGAACCGTTCTTCACGGCAACCTGCTCCACGTCCGGGGTACTCGAACGGAAACCGGGCTCGGCCATCAACCGGATATCGTAGCGGTAACCGCCGTCCTTGAACACCCCGGCCTTGGTCCCGCCGAAATAGGCCTGGACTTCCGTGGAAAGGTCCCTGACGTTCAGGTTCATGTCATCGGTCCTCCCTCGGTTCAGGCCGAGGTTCAGCAGGGGCTTGTTCAGGCGGACGTCGGTGTTGATGTCCGTCAGGCGGCCGTCCCGCCTGAGGTCGTCGATGACTTTCCGGCTGATGGCCACGAGCTGCTCGGGCGTGCCCCCCACCAGGGTCATGTCAAGGTCCGACGCACCCCAGGTCGCGAAATTCATCTGGGCCTCCCGGAAGCCCGAAAGTTCATGCCGAAGCCTGTTCATGACGCTCTTGACCTCCGGCCGCCGGCTTTTCGGAACCAGGTCCACGAAAAGGGTTCCCTTGTTCTCTTCCTGTCCCATGCCGGTCCCGATTTCCGAATAGGTGAACTCTACCGACGGATCCTTTCGGACGATCTCGTCCATTTTCATCAGGCTGCGCTCCGTCGCTTCGAGGGAAGTCCCGGCAGGCAGCTCGACGCTGATGCTGAAGGTCCCCTGGTCATCCGAGGGAAAGAACCCCTTCCCGATCTGCCCCGCCATGACCAGCCCCAGGAGGAAAAGCCCGAAAGCCGCGCCCAGTGTGACCCAGCGTAAACGGACCGCCGTTTCCAGGAGCGCCCTGTAGCCCCGCTCGACCCCCTCGAGGAAATGCTCGATCGCCAGGGCCACCCTGCCGGGGTGGTCCTTCTGCAGCAGGCGCGAGCAAAGGAAAGGCGTCAGGCTGAGCGAAAGGACCAGTGAAAGGGCGATCGTGCAGACCACCGTGATGCCGAAGGAGTAGAAAAAGCGGCCGATGATCCCGCCCATGAAGGCCACCGGGGCGAAAACCGCCATCGTCGTCGTGGCGCCGCCGAGGACGGAAAAAGCCACCTCGCCCGTTCCCTTCGAGCTGGCTGCCAGGGCCGGCATGCCGCCTTCCATGTGCCGGTGGATGTTCTCGAGGACCACCGTAGTGGCGTCGACCACCATGCCCACCGCCAGCGAGATGCCCATCATGGTCAGGTTGTTGATGGAAAGCCCCAGGCCCTTGAGGAGAAGGAAGCTCCCGACGAGACAGACCGGGATCGTGATGATCGCCACGAACGTCGCCCGGAAGGTCCGCAGGAAGAAAAGCATGATGAGGGAGCAGAGGAGGACCGCCTGCAGCACGTTGGAAGCGACCCCCTTCATGGAACGCCGGACGAAGTCGGCGTTGTTGCCCACCACTTCGAGGCCGATTCCCTTCGGGGCCTGGCTTTTCAGTTCCCCGACCATCTTCATGACACCGTCGGAAACCTGGACCTCGTTCGCTCCCCGCTGTTTCCTCACGGCCAGGAGGATGGTCTCCTTGCCGTTGTAGGTCGCCACGCTCGATTTTTCCTCCAGGCCGTCCTCCACGCGGGCCACGTCGGAAAGACGGACAACCGCCCCTCCGCTTGCGGCCACGGGAAGGCTGCCCAGGCTTTCGACAGAATCGTATTCCCCCGTCAGCCGGAGCTCGACCTTCCGCTGGCCGTTCTGGATACTTCCCGCCGGAAGTTCCACGTGCTTGTTCTTGATGGCATCCGAGACGTCCTTCACCGTCAGCCCCCGGGCCTCCAGGCGGGAGGGATCCAGCCAAACGCGGATTTCCCTTTCCCTCATGCCGGGCGTGTCGACGTTGCCCACTCCGTCCACGGACTGCAGCTTCGCCTTGGCGACCTTGTCGGCGAAAGCGGCCTTCTCGCGGTAGGAAGCGGGCCCGACCACGGCCACCGTGACGATGGCCTCGTCCCCGATGGTGAACTTCTCGACGATGGGCGTGTCCGCCTCGCCGGGCAGGTCCGCGGCCGCAAGGCTCACCTTGTCGCGAACGTCCGCGGCCGCCGCATCCACGTCCTTGTCCAGCGCGAACTGCACGACCGTGACCGAGCGCCCCTCGTAGCTGCTGGAGGACATGTCCTCGATCCCGGAAATGTTGCTCAGCTTTTCCTCGATGACGTCCGCCACGTCGTGGTCCATGACCGTGGCGCTGGCCCCCTTCATGGTCGTCGTGACGGTCACGACCGGGAAATCCACGTCGGGGATGCGCTGGATGCCCATGCCCTTCAGGGCCAAAAGGCCGAAGAGCACGAGCGAGGCCGTCAGGATGAGCACCGTGACGGGCCGCCGCAGGGACACATCGGTGATCTTCATGGTTTCCTGTTCTCCTTCGGGCAGAACCCGTGCAGGATGAGGTCCTTGAGCGCGGGGATCGCTTCTTCGATGTCCCGCACCCGATTCTCGTGGGCGATGAACTCATGGATGACCCCGTGCAGGGTCGCGTGGAGCACCGCGTCCATCAGCGCAGGGTCGCAGGCCCTGAACCGGCCTTCCGCCACGCCCCTCCGGAAAAGCTCTCCCGTTCTCTGCCTGATCTCGAGTGCCGGGTGGTTCCGGGAATCGCAGGCAGCCTTCCTCAAATCCGCGTCTTCCTCCATCACCCTGAAAAGGGCCGACAGCGTCCTCCTCTTCTCGAACATGTGCTCGAGAAGGGATCCGACGAACTCCTCCAGGTGTCGAACCGGGTCCCCGCGGCTGATGTCCGTTCCCAGGATGTTTTCCCTGAGATCTTCCATGCTGCGCTCGGCCACGAAGTAGATGATCTCCCGCTTGTCGCGAAAGTAGTTGTAAACGGTCCCCTTCGCCACGCCCGCAGAGGCCGCCAGTCGCTCCATGGTGAGACCCTGCCACCCTTCTTCCTCCAGGATCGTGACGGCCGCCTCGTAGAGCGCCTCCCGGGTCATCGACTCCAGGACCGCCTTCTTTTCCTCCGAAAGTCTCGGCATGCGAGCCCCCTCTTTGCCAAAATATTTGACCATCATTCTTAATAATGACCATCGGTCATCTTACTGACCCCTATCCCATAAGTCAACCCCGTCCCTGTTAAATCTTCTTTACATTTCCGCAACCGCCTTAACCGCACCTTTACAACACGCCGGGTAAAATGCCTGCGGGAACGATCCGAAACCACCAAGGAGGCCGATTGCATGAAGAGATTGAGAGGAATAGGGGCCGCTGCGCTCGCCTGCGTGCTGGCCCTGGGGGCGTTCAGCCCCGCCATGGCGCACTGGAGGCCCGGAGGGCCGGGAAGGGAAGAGGGGCGTTTCGGGGGCGGCATGATGGGCATGATGAGATGGGTGAGCCCGTGGACCCTCGACGGGTTGAACCTCACCGCAGAGCAGCGCGAAAAGGCGCGGGAACTTTTCCGCGAGGCGCGCGGCGACCGGGGGAAAGAACGCGACGGGAGCCTTCGGGACCTCATGCGGGACCTTCGTTACGGCACGAAACCGGACCCTTCAGGGCGGAAGAAGATCGCGGACGAAATGACCGGGCGCATCCTGGACGGCACCCGGACCCTTTCGAAGCTCTACGCGATCCTGGACCCGGAGCAGCGGGACCTCCTCCAGAGGAAGATGGGGAAGCTCCAGGATTTTGAGGGGCAAGGAAAGAACCGGCCCGGATGGGCCGAGGACCGTTTTTCAGAGAGGCTGAACCTGACGGAGGCCCAGAAGGCGCGGGCGGAAGTCCTGTTCAAGTCCTGGGAAAAGCCCCAGGCAGCCCGGCAGAAGGAAATATTCGGCTTGAGCCGGGAAATCGGCAGAAAAGCGTTCTCGGCCGCCCCGGACACGCGGCGGCTGGAGGCGGATGCCAGGAAGCTGGCCGACCTGGCGGTGGACGGGCTCTTCGAACGGGCTCGCCAGAGGGAGCAGTTCAGGTCCATGCTGACCGACGAACAGAAAAAGATCCTTGACAGCGGCCCCATGGGGCAAAGCCCCGGGAAACGGGCGTGGTGAGGGACCGGCAGGCATGAAGAGGGCCCCGGCCAAAGCCGGGGCCCTCTTCATGCCTGCCGGCTATCCTGCAAGACGCTCGCAAATGGCCCGCGCAAAAGCGGAGCACGAGACTTCCCTTGCCCCCTCCATCTGGCGGGCCAGGTCGTAGGTGACCAAGCCTGCCCGGATCGCCGATTCCATCCCGTTCACGACGAGGCCCGCCGCCTCTTTCCAGCCCAGGCGTTCCAGCATGAGGGCGCCCGACAGGATGATCGACCCGGGGTTGACCTTGTCCTGCCCCGCGTATTTCGGCGCCGTCCCGTGGGTCGCCTCGTAGAGGGCCAGCTCCTCGTTCACGTTGCCCCCCGGGGCGAGTCCCAGCCCGCCGACCGATGCGGCGAGGGCATCCGACATGTAGTCCCCGTTAAGGTTCGTCATGGCCAGGACATCGTATTCCCCTGGCCGCAGGAGGATCTGCTGGAACATCGCGTCGGCGATCCGGTCCTTCACGACGATCTTGCCCATCGGCTGGACGCCCCCGAATTCCCCGGCCAGCTGGTCCTCGGAAATGCAGAACTCGGAGAATTCCCTGAAGGCCACCTCGTAGCCCCACTTCAGGAAGGCTCCCTCGGTGAACTTCATGATGTTCCCCTTGTGGACCAGCGTGACGGACCGGTCTCCCCGCTCGAGGGCATAATGGATCGCCATGCGGACCAGCCGCTTCGAGCCGGTTTCCGAGATGGGCTTGATCCCGATCCCGGAATCCTCGCGAACCACGGCGCCCATTTCCTCCCGCAGGAAACGGATCACCCTGCCGCATTCCGCCGACCCCTTTTCCCACTCGATTCCCGCGTAAAGATCCTCGGTGTTCTCCCGGAAAATCGTCATGTTGACCGCCTCCGGGTGCCGGAGCGGTGCAGGAACCCCCTCGAACCAGCGGACCGGCCTCACGCAGGCGTAAAGGTCCAGTTCCTGCCGCAGGGCCACGTTCAGGCTCCGGATGCCCGACCCGACCGGAGTCGTCATGGGCCCCTTGATGCCGACCTTGAAAGTGCGAAGCGCGGAGAAGGTGTCGACCGGCAGGGCCTCGCCGAAACGGGCCATCGCCTTTTCACCGGCGTAGACCTCCCACCAGGCCAGCCTTCTCTTGCCCCCGTAGGCCCGCTCGACAGCCGCGTCCAGCACCTGCCTCATGGCAGGCGTCACGTCCACTCCCACCCCGTCCCCCTCGATAAAGGGAATGACGGGTTCATCCGGAACGGAAAGGGTGCCGCCCGTGACCGTGATCGCCTCTCCCCGATCCGGTTCGTCGAATCGCGTCAAAACCAACCCGGGAAACCTGCTCATCCCTCATTCCCCCTTTTCTTTCCCGGCCCACCTGAGCCGGCCGCCTGCCCTGATGATCTCGATGTCCTCGGCATCCACGGGCGTTCGGCAAAACACCTGCCTGCCCTTCGTCACGTCCGTCACGGGGAAAGGTTCGCCCGCAGCGATATGCCCCATTTCAAGGGAAAGGACATCCCCCTGGTCCACGGACTCGTAGTCCGCAGGGTTTTCGAAAACGACCGGCAGGATCCCGAAGTTGACCAGGTTCGCCAGGTGGATCCGGGCGAAACTCTTGGCCAGGACCGCCTTCACCCCCAGGGTCCGGGGAGCCAGGGCGGCATGCTCCCGGCTCGAACCCTGGCCGTAGTTCGCCCCACCGACGATGAATCCGCCGCCCGCGGCTTTCGCCCGTTCCGGGAAGGTCGGGTCGACCACCTCGAAAACGTACTTCGAGATCTCGGGAATGTTGGAGCGAAACGGAAGAACCTTGGCCCCCGCAGGCATGATGTGGTCGGTGGTGATGTCGTCACCCACCTTCAGGAGGACGGTCCCCTCGAGCACGCCGGGCGGAGCTTCCAGTTCCGGGAACGGCGCGATGTTGGGCCCCCTGCGGATCGTGACCTCGCCGGGTGCGGCGGAGGGCATGACGAAACGGTTGTCTTCGACGACCAGCCTTTCCGGCAGTTCGAACCTGAATGGGGGAAGCCCCAGCTCGGCGGCGAGGTCCCTCGGGTCCGTCAGGACACCCGTCAGGGCCGAAGCCGCCGCCACTTCCGGACTCACCAGGTAGACCTTCCCCGTGGAATGCCCGCAGCGGCCGAGGAAGTTCCGGTTGATGGTCCGAAGCGAGATCCCGTCGGTCGGAGGGGCGAACCCCATGCCGATGCACGGCCCGCAGCTGGCTTCCAGCAGCCTGACCCCTGCCCTGACCAGGTCGGCGATCGCGCCCCTTTCGTTGCCCTCCAGGATGACCTGGCGGCTTCCCGGCGAAAACCCCGCGTCGACACGGGGGTGGACGGACCGTCCCTTGAGGAAGTGAGCCGCCGCCAGGATGTCCCTTAGCGAGGAATTCGTGCAGGAACCGAACATGACCTGGTCCACCTGCAGCCCGGCCAGCTCCCTGACAGGCACCACGTTGTCGGGCTGAAACGGGCAGGCCACGAGAGGCTCCAGGCTTGCCAGGTCGATCTCGATCGTCGAATCGTAAGCCGCATCTTCATCGGCAAGAATTTGCACCCATTCGGATTCGCGCCCCTGGACCCTCAGCCACTCGCGGGTCACGCCGTCGCTCGGGAAGACCGACGTCGTGGCGCCCGTTTCCGCCCCCATGTTGGTGATGGTGGCCCGTTCGGGAACCGAGAGGCTCGCGGCTCCCGGCCCCCCGTACTCCAGGACCTTTCCCACGCCGCCCTTCACCCCGATACGGCGAAGGACCTCGAGGATCACGTCCTTGGCGGAGACGAAGGGAGAGAGGGCTCCCGCCAGCTGCACCCGGACGACCTTCGGCATGGCCAGGGTGAAGGGTTCTCCCGCCATGGCCAGGGCCACGTCCAGGCCGCCCGCCCCGATGGCGATCATCCCGACCCCTCCGGCGGTGGGCGTGTGGGAATCGCTACCCAGCAGGGTTGCCCCAGGCCTGGCGAAACGCTCCAGGTGCACCTGGTGGCAGATCCCGTTCCCCGCCAGGGAACAGACCATCCCGAACTTCGCGGCAACGTCCTGGAGGTACCGGTGGTCGTCGGGATTCCGGAAATCGGCCTGGATCAGGTTGTGGTCCGTGTAGGTGACCGAAAGTTCGGTCCGTACCCTGTCGATCCCGACCGCCTCGAATTCCAGGCAAGCCATCGTTCCCGTGGCATCCTGGATCAGGGTCTGGTCGATCTTGAGCCCCAGCCTGGCCCCCTCTTCCAATGTCCCCCCGCGAACGTGGGTTTCGAGTATCTTCTGCGTCACATTCCTTCCCATGAAAATCCCCCCTTTTTGCGGGAAACAGGATCTCCATCCCGCCGGAATCCGAAACCGGCAAAGGACGCCCTTGCGCTTCTGTTATTGTTTTTGCAATATAGACTACATATCTGATAATTTCAGCACGTTTTCTCCCCATGTCAAACCGGATAATGTCCACAAACGAAAAGGCCCTCCCGGGTCAACCCGGGAGGGCCCAAGAGCTCGAGTGCGCAAGGCTAGGCTTTCTGTCCCCTGAGAAGGTTCCTCCAGGTGACGTCGAGGGTCTCGTGCCGAACGGCCTTCGCGTCGAACCGCAGCAGGCGGAAAGCCGCCTGGATGCAGAAACCGATCCCGAAGGCGGCCAGGACCGTCCCGAGACCGACCGGCCCCCCGAGGATCCACCCCGCGAGAACGGCGCTTCCCTCCACGATGCCGCGGCACAAGCCCACGGCCAACCCGGTTTTCCTTTCGAGCGCCACCATCAGGCTGTCCCGGGGCCCCGCCCCGAAACCCGACCCGATGTAGAAGTACGAGGCAAAGGAGATGATGAAGAGCCCGGCGAACATCATGAAAAGCCCGGGGAGGAACCCCGCCATCCGGGGGATGACCCCCAGGGCCAGGATGCGGTCCATGAACACGCCGATCAGGACCATGTTCAGGATCGTGCCCAGGCCGAGCCTCTCTCCCGCCAGGACGACCAGGACGCAGATCAGAAGGCCCGTCAGGATCGAAACGTTGCCGATGCTCAGCCCAACCTTGAGGCTGACCCCCTGGTGAAAGACCTCCCACGGTCCAAAACCGAGGTTGGCCTTCATCGTCAAGACGATGCCCAGGGCAAAAAGGAACAGGCCGAGCAGGAGCTTCCCCAGCCGCCGGAAAAGGTCGATGCGGTTCATCCACAAAACCTCCTGGTTCATCAAAACCCGGCCCCACGAAGGAGCGCCACCGTCCCCACGCCGAGGAGCAGGGCCAAAAGAACGTTTCCGGTTTTCCGTGCCGCGGCGAAGATCACGCCGGCCGCCACCCCGCCCGGGATGCCGGCACTCACGATGCCCGGGAAGACGAGGGCCGCGAAAATGGCCCCGGGGAGGGCGTCCATCCCCCGCTTGACGAAACCCGTCCGCGGCAGTTTCTCGCCGAAGACCAGCCCCAGGAAGCGGATCCCCCAGACGAGCAGGGCCGACAGGGAAATGACGGCGATCCCCTCCATGACCGAAAGGTTCACGCGGGTTCTCCTTTCCCCACGGCCGCCGTAAAGGCGCCGGCCAGGCCCCCCAGCAGGACGTACCAGGCCCCCGGGAGCGTCCTGTGGGCCAAAAGCGCCACTCCCGCGGAAACCACCCAGGGAAGGATGTCGCGTTTCCCCCGCCACATGGTCACCGCCAGGGCGGTGAAGATGGCCGTGAAGGCGAAATCCATCCCGAAGCGCTCGGGATGCCGGATGGAAACGCCCAGGGCATGCCCCGCCAGCGTGCCGAGCGACCAGGCGGCCATGACCAGGATCCCCCCGCCCAGCAGGTAGTTGGCCCCGATCGGGGATTTCCGCCGCTCCGCCATCGACAGGGCCCAGTTCTCGTCCGTGACGAAGTGGACCCGCCAGGCCCTCTCGAACCAGCTGTAAGGCTCCATCATGGGCGAGATGGCGGCGGTCAGGAGGAAATAGCGGACGTTCACCACCGCGGCAGCCAGGGCCATCTGCCACGCCGAAACACCGGCCTGCCACATCCCCACGAGGACGAACTGGGCCGAGCCGGAAAAAACCGCCAGGTTCATGAAGGCCAGCGTCCCGATCCCGATCCCCTTTCCCGCCACCAGTACCCCGAAGACCAGGGCATAGGCGACGATCCCCAGGGAGACCGGGATCGCCGCCCTGGCTCCCCTGGACAGCTCACCCTTCAAACCGGACTAGGCCTCCAGGGCGAGGTCCACGGCCATGAGGGCGTGAAGCTCCGTGGAGTCGAAAACGGGAAGCGCGGTGTGCTCCTGCTTCACCAGCAGGGGAATCTCCGTGCAGGCCAGGAGGATGCCCTCGGCCCCCCGGTCCGCAAGTTTCCCCATGATCCGGAGATATTCCTCCCGGGAGGAATCGACGATCTTCCCCGCGCAGAGTTCCTCGAAAATCACGCGGTTCACGGTGATGCGGTCCTCCACGTCGGGGATGATCACGGAGAGGCCCCACTTCCTCTCCAGGCGGCCCTTCACCGTGTCGGCCTCCATCAGGGAACGGGTCCCGAGCAGCCCGACGGTCCGAAACCCCCTTTTCACCACCGCCGCGCCCATGGCGTCGGCAATGTGCAGGACGGGAACCCCCAGCAGCTTTTCCACATCTTCCGCGAAGGCGTTCGTCGTGTTCGAGCAGATCAGGGCGAAATCGATCCCGGATCCCTTCATCCTCCCGGCCGACTTGAGCACCAGCTGCCGGTAGGTCTCGTGATCCCCGGCATTGATGGCCTTCGCCACCGGGTCAAAATCCAGCGAGGTCATGACGCAGTCGGCCGAATGCAAGCCTCCCATGCGCCGGGCGACCTCCTCGTTGATGATGCGGTAGTAGTCCTTGCTCGATTCCCAGCTGACGCCTCCCACAAGCCCGATCGTCTTCATCGACAGCCCTCCCCATGGAGTCTCATGGTGCCTTCCAGCACCGTGACGGCCGATCCGCCCACCTTCACGCGAACGATCTGCCCGCCTTCCCGCCGCAGGGAAACGAACACCCGTCCCGGCCTTTTTACCTCGAAACCCGCCTCGCTCACAAGGTCCATTTCGTCGGCGAAATCAACCAGGCGGTTTTGCCCGATATAGGCCCCCATGCTGCCGTTGCCTGTTCCGCACACGGGATCCTCGTCGATGGCCACGAAAGGCGCGAAGGCTCTCATGTGGGCGTTCGCGCCCCGTTCGAGGGTCTCGAGGCAGAAGGGAACGATCCCGATCAGCCCGTGGCGTTCGCTGAATTCCCGTACCGCCCCCAGGTCCGGCGCCAGGGACTGCAGCGTCTTCAGGCGTTTCAGCCCCGCCACGAACCACCAGAGGCCTGTCGAGACCGCGAGGGGCTGGGCGTCGATCAGCTCCGGCTCGTCCACCCGCAAGAGCCTCGCCACCTCTTCGCGGCTCGACCCGGTATCCCGGAAACGGGGCTTCGCCTGGGTCATCGTGAAGACTGGCCGATCGCCCCGGAAGGACCGCTCCACCTCCAGGACCCCCGCCTTCGTCTCCTGAGTGAAGACCGAACGGGCCGCATCGAGCCGGCCCTCCTCGTGAAGGGCCGCGAAGCTGCCGATCGTCGCGTGCCCGCAGAGGTCCACCTCGGAGTTCGGAGTGAAGAAGCGGATCCTGAAATCCGCCTTGTCCGAAGGGGTGACGAAAGCCGTCTCGCTCAGGTTCATCTCGCGGGCGATCTTCTGCATCTGCCCCTCGTCCAGCCCTTCCGCCGAGGTCACCACCCCTGCCGGGTTCCCGCCGAACGCCACATCCGTGAACGCGTCCACCTGCTTGATCCGAACCGTTTCCACCCTGAAAACCTCCCCTTTTCTCAGACGATCGGTTCCTGGCCTTCCGCGAACGCGGTTTCCACGGAACCGTTTTCCCTCGCTTTTTCCGCAGCCCGCGCAAGCCTGCGGGCCCCTTCGGCGATGTCGGCCTCCGGCACGTGGGTGAAGTTCAGCCTGATCCGGTTCTGCCTCGGGGTCCCGTCGGCGCAGAAAACCTGTCCGGGCATAAAGGCGACCCGGTTCTCGGAAGCCCTTGCGGTAAAGGCCCGCATGGGGAATAACCCCGGCAGGCTGCACCAGAGGTAATAGCCTCCGTCCGGCAGGTCCCAGTCCCACCCGGTCCGCGGCCGGTAGCGGGACAGGGCTTCCGCCAGGCGGTCGCGCTTCCGTCGGTATGCCTCCCGGACCCGGTCCAGGTGAGGACCATAGTGCCCCTCTCTCAGGAACCGGTCCAGCAGGATCTGGGCCGGGGTGTTCACGTGCAGGTCCGTCATCTGCTTCAGCCTGGAAAAACGCTCGATGACGGGAACCGGGGCCGCGACAAAACCCACCCTGAAGCCCAGGAAAAGGACTTTGGAGAAACTGCTCAGGTAAATCACGCACCCGCACGGGTCCAGGGCCTTCAGAGGAGGCAAGGCGCTTCCCCCGTAGCGAAGTTCGCCGTAAGGGTCGTCCTCCAGCACCGGCACGCCGAACCGGCTTGCCGTTTCCAGGAGCTCGTGCCGCCTTTCGAGGGACAGGGTGATGCCGGTCGGGTTCTGGAAGGTCGGAAGGGTGTAGATCAACCGCGGGTTGTGACGCCGGATGGCGCTTTCCAGCAGGTCCGTCCGCATCCCGTCCCTGTCCGTGGGAATTCCCACCACGCGGGCCCCGGCGGCCCGGAAGATTTCAAGGGCCCCGAAAAAAGTGAATTTTTCGGCCAGGACGATGTCGCCGGGAGAAAGAAAGGCCCGGGCCGCGAAATCCAGCCCCTGCTGGGAACCCGAAAGGATCATCACGTTTCGCGAAGGAACCTCGATCCCCCGGTCGTGCAAAAGTTCCGAAACGCTTTCCCTCAAGGGGCCGAATCCTTCCACCGGGCTCGGCAGGAACCGGGCATGGGCGTCCGGCAGGTTCCGCTCGAGGTCGGCGAAGACGTCGGCGGGGAAGAGATCCGGGTCGGGAAAACCCGAGGCGAACGAGATCACGCTCTCTCTCCCGTTCACGGACATCATCCCGCTGAAGAGGTCACCGCAGGACCCGGCATCGGGATTGAACAGCGCGTCCCATTCCAATGGGTCAAGCCTGCCCTGGGCGAGCCCCCCCTTCGTCTCGACCGAGGCGACGACGGTTCCGCTGCCGACCCTCGCCTCGACGAAACCATCCGCTTTCAGTTCGCCGTAGGCTTTCACCACCGTACTCCGGTTGACCCCGAGGCGTTTCGCCAGGTCACGCTCCGTCGGAAGCGCGGTTCCCTCCCGGAGAAGGCCGCCCATGATCCTCTCGCGGAAGGCGGAGGCGATCTGCTCGAAAAGAGGCGTTCCCGAATCCCTTTCCAGGTCCAGCCGCATCATGCTCATTCCCTCTTTTCCCTTCGTTGGTCCATATGACACCATCCAATAATGGATCATACCCTCAATATTCGCCTTGGAAACCCCCAATTGGATCCCTCATAAGCCATCCAATTTCCCGAAGAAAAGCGAAAGCCCCGCGCCCCCCTGCGGGGGACACGGGGCTTTCTTCGGTGGCAGCCGACCTAAGCGGCCTATTCGCCCAAGACCCTGGGCCGATGCACATAGACGCTGCAGTTCGCGTGCGCCACGACCTTCGCCGCCACGCTGCCCAGGGAAAACCGCTTCCTTTCGAGGTTCCCCCGGTGGCCGATCATGATCATCTCGGCCGCCACCCCTTCGGCGAAGTCGAGGATCGTCTCGCTGGGAATCCCGGGACGCACCGCGACCCGCAGGTCCGGGATGGCCTGCCCGAACTCCGCCGCTGCCCCGTGAACCCAGTCATGGACTTCTTTCCTGACCTTCGCGAGGAGGGTTTCGTCTACCTCGCCGGCATGGAGCCTCCAGCCCGCCATGCCGGGCTCGACCACGTTGAGGAAGTAGAGGGTGACGTCTTTTTCACGGACTGCGTAGCTGAAGGCGTAATCCATGAGGCTTCGGCTGACCGCGCTGTGGTCGATCGCCACAACGACCCTTTTCATGCCGCTCACCTCCCGACAGCCATGTCTTAGCTTTCTTGCGCTATTATTTTATTATATCACTTGTTCATTTTAAACCCTGACTTCCTGCTGTTCAGGCCCTGCCGCCCGCGAAAGGTAGGGTAAAATATCTGGAATCCGGATCGAAAGGACAGGTGACAGGCCCATGTGCAGGCTGCTGCTGGCGAACCGCGAAGGGATCGACGAACTGAAAAGGGCGCTTTCCTCGGTGGAGGGATGCTCGACCCTGGAACAATACCTCCGGGACCTGGAGCTCCGGGACGGGGGACAGGGCAACGGCTACGCCCTGGTGAAAGACGGCCGCCTCACCCGCCTCGAAAAGGGCGTGAACCTGGGCGTGGAGGCGATCGCGAAGGCCATGGAAACGGCCGATTACGACTGGGTCCTCTTCCACACCCGTGAAGCGAGCGAGGGGGGAGTGTCCGACGCCAACTGCCATCCTTTCCGAGTGTCCGGCCAGGCCGAGCTCGTGGCGGCGGTCAACGGCAACGAGAAGTCCGTGTCGGAACTGGCCCGCGTCGCCGGAGGCCTCACCGACAGCGAGTTCATCCTGAAGCTCGTCGCGGAGATGGGGCTGCCCCTTCGGGAAACCCTTTCGATCTACGAGTCCAACTTCTTCGGCTTCTACAACGGGAAACCCTTCGTCAAGAAGGGCAACCGCGACATGCTGGCCTGGAAAAAGGGAAAGGGCATCGTTTTCGCCAGCGACTTCCCCTTCGGCATGACCGGTCTGGAAAAGCCGGGACAGGACTATTTCTGGATGGCGGAAGGCTAAGCGGGAACGCGTGTGCAGGAACACCGCCGTCGTTCGGGAAGGGGCCTTCGGGCCCCTTTTTCCCGCAATCAGGAATCAACCATTGTGTATTATTGACAATGTTGTTGATTCGTGGCACGATTTAACAGGGTTGTGAAATCCCGAACAATACGGAAAGGGGAGTGCAAGGGAATGGTCAAGATCCTGCTGCTGCTGGTCATCGCCGTCAACGGTCTTTATGCGGTCCGCTTCTTCTCCGACTTTCTCAAGCATAAGGAGGAAGCCTGGAAGGAACCCGGAAACAACGTCTTCCTCGCGGCCTGGGGAGCCATCGTCTTCTTCCTCTCCACGTTCGGCATCTCCGACTTCGCCCTTTCGACCGTCGTCTACCGCGCACGCAAGCTCCTGGACGACAAGAAACTTCCCGGCACGCTGAACACCCAGTGCGCCATCCCGGTCGCGGTCATGGCCCTGGCTTACATCTCGGCCATCAGCGTCGAGCCGAAAACCCTCGTCCTCCTCATCGCCGCCCAGATGATCGGTGCCTATTTCGGCCCCCGCTTCGTCGTCCGCATGCCGGTCTCCCGCATCCGCCTGTTCATGGGCATCGGCCTTATCCTGGCGGCATTCTTCGTCGTGGCGGGCAAGTTCAACCTCATCCCGGCCGGCGGCGAAGCCATCGGCCTGGCCGGCGGGAAGCTCGCCCTGGCCATCGCCCTCATGGTCGTCTACGGAGCCCTGAACAACGTGGGCATCGGCTCCTACGCCCCGACCATGGCCACGGTCTACGCCCTCGGCCTCAACCCCGCCGTCGCCTTCCCCGTGATGATGGGAGCCTGCACCTTCTCCGTTCCCGTAGGGGCCAGCGAGTTCGTCCGCCTGGGACAGTACGGACGGAAAATCACGCTCTTCTCCAGCATCTTCGGCATCGCGGGCGTCCTGGCCGCAGTCTTCATCGTGAAGAGCCTCAACGTTTCTATGCTCCAGTGGGTCGTCGCCGCCGTGGTATTGTATTCTGGAGCCAGCCTGCTGAAGGGAGCCATGGCGTCGGAGGCCGTTAAACAGGAAGCCTGATCCTGCCTGGAAAGGGGTTGAGAAGTTGCTTTTTCTATCGCGAGAACAGATCCTGTCCTTCTTCACCATGAGGGACGCCATCGAGGCCGACAAGAAAGCCTTCGTGCTCCACACCGAGGGAAAGGCGAAAGTTCCGCTCCGGGTCAACCTGGACACCGAGGACAAATCGGGACAGTGCATGTTCATGCCCGCCTACGTGGGCGGACTGAACATGGCGGGCGTCAAGATGGTCTCCTTCTTCCCCGGGAACGCGGAAAGGGGAATTCCCGTCGTCCCCGCGACGGTGGCCCTGATCGACGGCACCACGGGGCTGGTGACGGCGATCGTCGAGGGCACGACCCTGACGCAGCTTCGGACCGCCGCCATCTCCGGAGCGGCCACGGAACTGCTCTCCAACCCCGGGAGCCGGGTCGCGGCCCTTTTCGGGACGGGCGGCCAGGCGACGGCCCAGCTGGAGGCCCTCATGACCGTCCGGGACCTGAGGGAAGTCCGCGTCTTCGACGTGGATCCCGGCCGGGTCCAGAAGTTCGTCACGAAAAACCAGCCCCTGGCGGATCGCTTCGGCACCACGCTGGTAGGAGCCAAAAACCCCGACGAGGCCGTTGAAGGGGCCGACGTGATCACCACCGTCACGACCTCCAGCAAGCCCGTGTTCGACGGGAACCGGATCAAGCCGGGGTGCCACGTCAACGGCGTCGGGTCGTACACGCCAAGCATGCGGGAGATCCCCGTGGAACTGCTCCGCCGAGCGGGCAGGATCTTCGTGGACAACCGGGAAGCCGTTCTGGCAGAAGCCGGGGACTTCATCATCCCCATGGGGGAGGGACTGTTCTCTTCCGACCGGATCGCCGGGGAACTGGGCGACCTGATCCTGGGAAGGGTCCCGGGCAGGACCTCTCCCGAGGAAATCACCGTCATGAAAACCGTCGGGTTCGCCACGCTGGACGTCGTGGCCGCAGTCGCCGTCGTTGAAAAGGCAAAGGCCCTGGGCATCGGGACCGAGGTTGCGCTTTAACGGAGAGATCCCGTAAACTTGCGGAAGGGCAGGCCCCTTGCCTGCCCTTCCTTTTTTCGGGGTCTCGCGGGAGGAGGACCGCCATGTCCAGGAAATGCCACCCCTTGCTCAAACCGCTCGTATCCGTCGTACGCCTCCTGGGGGCCATGCTCGGGAGGGATTGCGAAATCCTCCTGCATGACGTCTCCAGGGGAGAACCGTTTATCGTCGCCATCGAAAACGGCGAATTGACCGGCCGGAACCTGGATGCCCCCATGACCGATCTCGGCCACTTCCTGATGACCAGCCCGGAGGCCGAATCGGTCGACTTCCTGGCCAATTACCCCTCGGAGGCGGCCAACGGCCGGGCGATGCGCTCGGGGGTCGCCCTGATCCGGGACGAGACCAGGGCCCTGGTCGGTTTCCTCTGCATCAACTTCGACATGACGAAAGGCCTTCTGCTCAAGGACATGGGCACCTTCCTGACGACCCTCAGGCCCCTCTCCTTCAGCGCCTTCCAGGCGGAGAGGTTCCCCGGGGTGGACGGAGACCACGCCTTCGAGATCCTGGAAAAGGCCCGCCAGGATTTCGGCAAGCCTCTCCGCTACCTTGACCGGGAGGAAAGGGTCGCCTGCATCCGGAAACTGGAGGAACGGGGGTTCTTCAAGCTGAAAGGGGCGGTCCCCATGCTGACCAAGGAAATGGGCAAAAGCCGCTACACCCTATACGCCGACATCCGGGCCGTGCGGGCCGCGAAAGGAAAGTGAAGGCAATGGCGGGAACGACGATCCCAGAAGAGAAGATCCGGGAAGCCATCGCCTTCCACGGGCACTGGTGCCCGGGGCTCGCCACCGGCATCCGCGTGGCGGAGCTGGCCCTTAGGGAAATCGGCCGGGCGGGCGACGAGGAGGTCGTGGCGGTGGCCGAATCCGACACCTGTGCCGTCGATGCGGTCCAGGTGCTGACCGGGTGCACGGTAGGGAAGGGGAACCTGGTCCTGCTTGGAATCGGCAAGATGGGCTTCAGCTTCTACCGCAGGCGGGACGGCAAGGCCATCCGGATCGTGGCGCGGCCCCCGAAACCCGCGGAAGGCCCCGACGAGTACCGCCGGCTCCAGGCAAAGAGCAACGACGGCACGCTGTCGGGCGAAGAGGCCCTTCGTTTCGAAACCCTCCGCCAGGAAAGGGGCAGGCGGATTCTCGAAGCCGACCTCGACGAACTGTTCGAGATCAAGAAACCTCTCCGGCCTGTGCCTCCCCACGCCCCGATGAAGCGCAGCCTCACCTGCGAAGCCTGCGGGGAATCCGTTATGGAGACGAAAGCCCGGTTGTCCGACGGACGGGTCCTCTGCCCGGACTGCTTCGACCGGGAAGTCCCGCGCCCCTGAGGGGGATTGCTCCACACAGGCATACTGGTCCTCTTTTCGAAATTCTGCCTTGCCCCTCGTTCTTGAGACTGCTATTCTACCTGAGGTTCGCTTTTAACCTGGCAAGTACGGGGGTAGGGTCTTGCGAAAGCATGCGGTGCCCTTTCTTGTCCTGGGAGTCCTCGTGTGGTGGGGATCGACCCGCAACTACCTTCTCTTCCACGCCCTAGCCGAGCTCTGGTCGGTGGTGATCGCCTGCCTGATCGGTTTTCTGGGCCTGGCGGTTCCCCAATGGGAGCGAAACTCCCTGACGGCCGGGCTTGGCGTTCTGTACCTTGCCGTGGCGGGGATCGATCTCCTTCACACCCTGGCGTTCAAGGGGATGGGAGTTTTTCCCGGCTTTTCCGCCAACCCTTCGACCCAGTTCTGGATCCTGGCCCGGACCCTGGAAACCGCGGGCCTCTTGGCCACGGTGCTCTTTCACCGGAAGAAATCCTTCTTCCCTGCCTTTACCTCCGGAGTCACCCTTTACTTCCTTGCGGGCCTCGCCCTGGTTTTTTCGGGCCACTTCCCGGACTGCTACCTTCCCGGCACCGGCCTGACCCCCCTCAAGATCTCCATTGAATGGGTTCTCGCCGCCGCCCTCCTTTTTTCTGCCGCGCTCGTCCTTCGGTCGGAAGAGCCTGCTACCCGGCCCTACCGGGCTGTCCTGGCCGTCAGCCTCCTTTTGACCGCAGCCAGCGAAATGGCCTTCACCCTCTACACGGACGTCTACGGGGTCATGAACATGGCGGGGCACCTTTTCAAGGTCGCCTCCTTCTACGTCCTGCTCGTGGGGGTCGTCTTCAGGAGCCTGAAGGATCCCCTGTACACAATCTACCTGCCGATACTCCAGGCACAGGAAGCGTTCCTCAAAAGGCTCACGGGTCCCTCCTTCGTCCTGGACCCGGAAGGGCGCCTGGTCGTTTCCAACCGGGGAGTTTCTCCCGGCGCGACCCTGGAGGAGATCCTGCCCCAGGAAGCCTGCGACAAGGTGAACGGATGGATCCAGGCGGTCAAAGCCACGGGGAAGACCATCCGGGATTCGCTGTGCATCAGCGGGAGGCACCTCGACCTTTCCGTCCAGGCCCTCAGGGATGCCGAAGGGGCGTTCGCGGGGGCCGCGTTCGTCTCCCTGGACCGGACCGAAGAGCAGCGCCTGGCGGATTCGCTCCAGCAAAGCGAAAACCGGTACCTCCGGCTCTTCAACCGGATGCAGGAGGGGCTCGCCCTTCACGAGACGATCTTCGACGCCACCGGCAAGCCGGCGGATTACCGCTTCCTGGAGGTGAACCCCGCGTTCGCCCGCCATACGGGGATCCCGAGCCGGGACATCGTCGGGAAAACGGTCCGCCAGCTGCTTCCCCGGGTTGAACCCTTCTGGCTGGAACGATACGGGGAAGTGGTCCTGGAGGGAAAAGCGGTTTCGTTTTCGGGATTTTCCAGCGATCTTGGACGATGGTTCGAGGTGACGGCCTACCCCATGGGGGGCAAGCGTTTCGCAGTCTGCCTGAACGACCGAACGGCCGAAATGGAGGCGCAGCGGCTCCTGGCCGAGAAGGAGAACCTTTACCGCGCCCTGGTGGAGGATATGCCGGCGCTGGTCTGCCGGTTCGACGAGAAGTCGGTGCTTTCCTACGTCAACGAGGCCTACTGCCGTTTTTTCGGGAAATCCAGGGAGGAGCTGGTGGGAAAATCCTTTTTCGATCTCCTGCCGGAGGAAGCGCGGCAGGCGGCGAAACAGCAGTTCCTTTCCCTTACGCCGGAATCCCCCTCGGTCACCTACGAACACGAAGTGCTCCTCGCTGACGGAACGATCGGGTGGCAGCGCTGGACCGACCGGGCCCTGTTCGACAAGGAAGGCAGAAGGATCGGCTTCCAGTCCATCGGGTATGACCTGACCGGGGAGCGGCTGAAGCAGAACCAGATCCGCCTTCTTTCCTCCATCGTCGAGAGCAGCCTCAACGAGATCTACGTCCTTGACCCGAGGACCTTCCGGTTCGAGTACGCCAACCGGGGCGCCCTGGCCGCCATCGGCCTGACGACAGAAGAACTGACCGCCCTGACACCGATGGACATCGCCCCGGCCGTCTCCCGCGAATGGCTGGCGGAAAAGACGGCCCCGCTCCTTTCTGGAGCGCAGGACGGGACCTCCTTCACCACACGGCACCGCAGGAAGGACGGAACGGAATATCCCGTCTGGGTCCGTCTTCAGACCGTCGGTGAGGGACCGAACCTTTGGCTGGTGGCCATCGGCCTGGACATGACCGAAAGAAACCGCACCCTCCACGCGCTGCGGGGAAAGACCGCGGAACTGGGGCAGCTGTTCCAGAACGCACCCCTGGGCCTTTTCCTCTGCGACCGACAAGGCCGGGTCCGGAAGGTCAACGAGTGCGCTCAGAGGATGTTTGGCTTTACGCGGTCGGAAATGATCGGGAGGACGATCGAGGAACTCCTGGTCCCCGAGGAAGACCTGGAAATTTCAAGAGGGCACTGGAAGGTCCTGTTCGAAGAGAAACGCGACTTCTTCCTGGAAGCCAGGCGGCTCCGCAGGGACAAAAGCCCGATCTGGGTCCAGGCCATGGGCTTCCCCCTCGTCCAGAAAGGGGCCGTGGAGGGGGCCTACCTCATCTACCAGGATATCACCCCGCAGAAAGAGGCGAAAAACGCCATCGAAGCCCTGAACCGCCAGCTGGAGAACCGGCTTTCCGACCTGAACGAGGCCTGGAAACAGACGGTGCTGGTGCTGACCCGGGCATCGGAAGCCCGGGACCCCTACACGGCAGGACACCAGCGACGGGTAGCCCACCTGGCCCGGGCCATCTCCGAAGAGCTGGGGATGGAGCCCCAGGCCTGCAGCCAGGTTGAACTGGCGGCCCTGGTCCACGACATCGGGAAGATCGAGGTGCCTTCGGAAATCCTGGCAAAGCCGGGCGCCCTGAGCCCCATCGAGTTCCAGCTGATCCAGACCCACCCCGAGGCCGGCTGGAAAATCCTGAAGGAGATCGTCCTTCCCTGGCCGCTGGCCGAGATCGTCTACCAGCACCACGAGGCCCTGGACGGAAGCGGGTATCCCCGCGGTCTCAAGGGAAGCGAGATCCTCGTGGAATCCCGGATCCTCGCGGTAGCCGACACGGTCGAAGCCATGGCCTCCCATCGTCCGTACCGGCCTGCCCTGGGAATCGGCAGGGCACTGGATGAGATCGAAGGCCGCCGGGGGTCCAAGATGGACCCCCTTGTCGTGGACGCCTGCCTGCGGCTTTTCAGGGAAAAGGCGTTCCTGTTCCAGGAAGAGTAAAAAGGGGGGGGTAGAGGCGGCCCCCTCTACCCCCCTGCAACCCTAGTTCAGCCCCATCAGCACCGCGCCGACCACCACCAGCGAGCCGACCGCGAAGAGGAGCGCCTGGAACTTGATCTGGAACTTCGCCCAGACCGTCCAGTCCAGCCTGGCCGCCCCCAGGCAGGCCATGAGCACCCCCGAAGTCGGGACGATAAGGTTGGTGAAACCGTCGCCGAGCTGGAAGGCCAGCACCGCCACCTGCCGCGTGATGCCCGCCAGGTCGGCCAGGGGAGCCATGATCGGCATGGTGAGGGCCGCCTGTCCTGATCCCGAAACCACGAAGAAGTTGAACACCGACTGGAACAGGTACATGAACCAGGCCGAAACGGCGGGAGTCCAGCCCGCGATGGCGTTGCCGATCCCGTGGAGGATCGTGTTCATCACCGTGGCGTCCGTGGGGGAATCGCCGCCGAGGATCAGGACGATGCCCTTGGCCATGCCCACCACCATCGCGGCCCCGACGAGATCCTTCGCCCCGTCGCGGAAGCTAGACGCGATGTCGTTTACCGTCATGCCGTTCAGCTTGAAGGCCACCCCGATAAGGCCCGAGACCAGGCCCATGGTGAAGAACTGGGTCGCGATCTCGGGGATGTAGTACCCCTTCTCCACGACGCCCCAGATCACCCAGACGATGCCGGCAACCAGCGTCAGCAGGACCAGGGAATGTCCCGTGCCGAAATGGCTTTCCACCGCCTTGTTCTTTTCCAGGTCCTCACGGAAGAAGGCATCGGACTTGTAGGAAATGGAGCGGGTCGGGTCCGCCTTGACCCGCTTGGCGTAGAACCACGTGAAAACGATGCCCAGCAGGGTGAAGCCGGTCCACATGGCGATCCTGAAGCCTGAGCCCGAAAGGACGGGGATCTGGGAAATCCCCTGCGCGATCGCCACGCTGAAGGGGTTCATCCACGAGGTGGCGAACCCGATTTGGGTCGCCACGTAGCTCGAGAACAGGGCCGTGACGGAATCGTAGCCCATGGCGACGAAAAGCGGGCAGAGGATCATGACGAAGGGAATGGCCTCTTCCCCCATGCCGAAGACTGCGCCGCCGAGGGAGAAGAGAACGAAGAGGATCGGGATGATGGCCACTTCCATCCCCCTGGCCCGGGAGATCATCTTCAGCAGCCCGGACTCCACGGCCCCCGTTCGGAGGATGATGCCGAAAGCCCCGCCGATGACCAGGATGAAGGCCATGACCCCGATGGCCGAGCCCCACTTGCTGCCCGAGACAAAGCCCTCGAACACGTAGTTCAGGATTCCCATGTTCCCGTCCGGGGCGAAGACGGGCATGCCCTTCTTCACGGAGTTGCCCTGGTCGTCCGTGGCGAGCTTGAACGTTTCGGGGATGAGGACCGTCCTGGTCTTGGTCTGTTCCCCCATCTTGTAGGAAACCTCGTGAGTCTGGTAGCTCCCGACGGGGATCATGTACGTCAACAAAGCCGCGAGCAGGACGACGAAAAAGATGATGATGTAGGTATCTGGAACTCGTGTCGCCTTCGGGGCGACGGGTGCCTGGTTCTTGTCCGACATCTGTTTTCCCCTCTTTTCCAGATGGATTTTCCGGCCACGCCGTGATCCCGTTTCACCGCTATACTACGGGTGAAAAGGCCGGGCCCCCTTTCGGGGTCAAGCCGGACTTTACATAATGGACCCATTATAGCATAATGGATCCATTATTTGAAAAGGGGATACATAATATGAACCAGCCTCCAACCGACCGCCCTTTCCAGGCTTTCGAAGTCGTTTTCTGGCACGTTCTCGACCTGATGTTCGACGAGCGCATCCTGCCTGGCGACATCCTCTTCGAGACCACCCTGGCCCAGGAACTTGGCCTGAGCCGGACACCGGTCAGGGAGGCCCTGGCCCGGCTCGTGGCGGAAGGACTGCTGGAAAACCCCGTGGGCACGCGGGGATACCGCGTCCCGGACCTTTCGGTGGAAGACATGCAGCAGGTTTTCCAGGCCCGGGAGATCCTGGAATCCAGCGCGGCAGCCCTCGCGGCGGAGCGCGCCCGCAAACCCGAGGTGGATGAGCTGGAAGCCATTCACGCCCGCGAAATCCTCTTCTCGGGACAGGAAAACCGGAACGAGTATTGCCGGGCCAACGTGGACTTCCACTTCGCCGTGGTGAGGATCGGCGGAAACCGCTATCTCGAACGGGCCTTCCGGCCGGTCTTCTGGAGAAGCACGCTTTACGTCAACTACCTGGCCGAGTTCCACCCCCTGACAGAGGAGGAACTGGCGGAAGAGAGCGGGCACAACTCGCCCGCGGAACACGCCGCCCTGATCCGGGCGATCTCGAGGAGGGCGCCCAAGGCCGCTGCAAAGGCCGCAGCGGACCATCTCCGGTCCACCCGGGCCTTCCGCATCCTCCTGGACACGGAGCGGGCCCGGCACATCTTCCAGGGACGGACACACTGATCCTTCCCTGGCCCATTGGAGGGGTTTCATGTTCCTGCTCGTCGAAAACGCCACCGTCTATTCCCCTGAAAAGCTCGGGAACCGGGATGTCCTTGCCGCGGGCGACCGGATCGCCTGGATCGGGAACGGCTTCCCGGCGAAAACGACCCTTCCCGGGCTTGAAATCCTCGACGGGACGGGATGCCTGCTTCTCCCCGGCTTCATCGACAACCACGTCCACATCATCGGGGGCGGGGGAGAAGGAAGCTACCGAACCCGAACACCCGAGATCTCGCTGACGGACCTGACGACCGCCGGCGTCACCTCCGTCGTCGGGGTCCTGGGCACCGATGCCGTCACCCGGCACACGGCAAGCCTCGTGGCCAAGGCCCGCGCCCTCGAGGAAGAGGGGGTTTCGGCCTGGGCCATGCTCGGCTCCTACCAGCTCCCTATCCGGACCCTCACCGGGAACATCCAGGACGACATCGCTCTGGTGGACAAGCTCATCGGCGTCGGGGAGGTCGCCCTTTCCGACCACCGCTCCTCCCAGCCCCTCAAGGAGGAGATCGCGCGCATCGCCGCGGCGGCCAGGGTCGCCGGGATGCTCTCGGGCAAGGGCGGCATCGTCAACGTTCACATGGGAGACGGGCCACGGGGGCTTTCCATGCTCAAGGCCGTCGCTCAGGAAACCGAGCTGGCCCTTTCCCAGTTTTTGCCCACCCACGTCAACCGCAACCCCGAACTGTTCGCCGAAGCGATCGAATACGCGGCAGCCGGGGGCCACGTGGACCTCACCACCAGCACCACGCCGGTCTTCCTGGCCGAGGGGGAGGTCAAGTGCAGCAAAGGCCTGAAGCGACTGCTCGACGCCGGCGTCCCGGCAAGCCGCGTTTCCTTCAGCTCGGACGGGCAGGGCAGCATGCCCGATTTCGACGAAAGCGGCCGCTTCACGGGTCTCACCGTCGGGCGCTGCGCCTCCCTCTGGGGAGAGGTCGTCGACGCGGTCAGGGAAGAGGGAATCCCCCTCGAAACCGCCCTGCAGGTGATCACCTCGTCCCCGGCGGACCATTACCGGCTGCCGCGCAAGGGGCACGTGGAGGAGGACCGGGATGCCGATTTCGTCCTGGTCGAACGCGAAACGCTCGCCATCCGGACCGTCGTCGCCCGCGGGCAGGTCATGGTGCGGGACGGCCGCCCGGTCGTTTTCGGGACCTTCGAAAAGCGCGAAAGATAAAGACAGCCATCTCCTCCAATTAACTGTTGATATAAAAACACAAACCCAGGATAGCCTTTCTCAAAAAGGTTGTCTTGGGTTTTTGTGCATGCTTGACAAGGTTTACGCCCAGCCCTAAGATTTAACGCAACTTTAGCGTCGTTGAACGATGAAGATTCAGGGAGGTGAGTCCCCGTGGAAAACCGATTCTCCAGAAAGTTTGGTGCCAGCTGGTTCAATTATTTCGGCTACTCCGACGGGACCCCTCCTGCGACCGGCGGCTGCTAGCCGCATCGACGCACAGGACGGGCCCCGCCGAAAACAACGGCAGGGCCCGTTTTTTATATAAAGCGGGCTGGAGAAAAGCCGGACCCGCCTGGTTTCCCGGGTGCCGGGTTCGGCAACAGGCGAGCGTTCACGAGAAGAGACGGATCAACAGGAGAGGGGAATCACACGATGGCAGAGGAAAAGAAGACGAATTTCCTGACTTTTTTCATGGATTACGGCTGGTACAAGAAATACCTGCTGCCCGGGTTCATCATGCAGTCCGTGCTGATCGCGGGAGGGTACGGGACGGGGCGTGAGCTCGTCGAGTTCTTCGTCCAATACGGACCCACCGGCGGACTGATGGGCATGGGGCTGACGACGGTTCTCTGGGTCGCGCTTTTCGCCCTCAGCTTCGAGTTCGCCCGGGCCTTCAAGGCCTACGACTACCGCACCTTTTTCGAGAAACTCATCGGCCCGGGCTGGATCGTCTACGAGATCGCCTTCATCGTCCTTCTCTTCCTCATCATGGGTGTCGTCGGGGCGGCGTCCGGCAGCATCCTGAGGGACACGTTCGGCCTGCCGCCCCTCGTCGGGTCCGGCCTCTTCCTGGTCTGCGTGGCCTACCTCACCTACAGCGGCAGCAAGGCCATCGAGGTGGCCCTCTCCTGGTGGTCCTACGTGCTTTACGCCGTCTACATCATCTTCCTCTACATCGGCATCACCCGGTTCGGCGACGCCATCTCCGCGAACTTCGCCGCCCACGTCGTGAAGCCCGGCTGGCAAATGGGCGGCTTCAAGTACGCCTTCTACAACATCGCCGTCACCTCGACGGTGCTTTTCGCCCTGAACTTCCTCGAAACGCGGCGCGAGGCCATCATCTCGGGGATCTGCGCCGCCATCATCTGCATCGCTCCCGCTCTCTTCTTCTACATCGTCACCGCGGGCTTCTACCCCGATGTCCTGGGCATGGAAATCCCCGCCAACGGAATCATCGGCAAAATGGGGGTCTCGTTCCTCCTTCCCGTCTGGCTAATCGTCCTCTTCGGAACCATGATCGAGACGGGCGTCGGATTCTTCCACTCCATCAACGAGCGGATCAACTCGGCCCTCGTCGCGAAAGGGAAGCCGGGCATGAGCAACGCGGCCCGCGGCGCGGTTGGAGCCCTCCTGGCCCTCATGGGCCTCGGGATCTCCAATTTCGGGCTGATCGGCCTGATCGCCAAGGGATACGGCACCATCAGCTGGGTGTTTTTCATCCTGCAGGGCGTGGCGCTCTTCACGATCGGCATCTACAAGCTCAGCCGGCAGAACGGGGCGGCTTAGGAGAAACAAAGAGAAGGGGCCTTCCCGGCAGCCAGGAAGGCCCCTTCCACTTTCCTTCGGCTCGGTTCAGGCCACAGCGACCCGGGACAGGAATGCCTCGAGCTTCTCCGGAGCGGGCACCCTCAGGCGGACCGACCGGTCGTCCATGCCGAAATAACCGCTTCCTCCCTCGCAGGAGATCCCCACGGCCGCAAGGCGCTTCACCAGGCTGCCGGATTCCTGGGAAAGAAGGAAGATCGGGACGCGTTCGTCCGTATCCGCCACGGACCAGCCCGGCTTCTTCGAAACCGCGTCCAGGATGCGGGCCTTGGCCGCCCTCACGTAGGCCCGGGTTTCCTGCAGCGGGGCCGGATCCTTCAGGATCTCCAGGGCCATGAGCACGTCCAGCGTCCCGATCACGAACGGGGGCTGAATCTTACGGAACAATGCCGCCAGCTCGGGATCCCGGCAGACCGCGAAACCGGCTCGAATCCCCGCCGCACCGGGCCCCTTCGAAAAGGAGCGGCAGGTGACGAGGTTCGGGAAATCCAGCATGGCCGCCGATTCGTCGTCCGGGAGGAAATCCCCGTAAGCCTCGTCCGAGATCACCCATGCGCCCGCCTCCATCGCGGAGCGCGCCAGAAGGGCAACCTCTTCCAGGGACAACACCTGTCCGGTCGGGTTATTGGGCCGGTCGAGGTAGAAAACCTCCGGCCCCTTCCCGATCGCTTCGAGAAGTCGGCCCGTTTCGATCGCGTAACGCGGGGGAACAAGCGAAACGGGGTCGTACGACGCCCCGTTGTAAAGGGCCTGGAGAACCGTATCGGTAAACTGCGGGGAGATGCCGGACATCACGGAACCGGGCCGCAGCAACAGCCGGACAAGGGTCAGGAGAACCCCCATCGAACCGCCTCCCACCAGCACCTGGTCCGGGGAAATGCCCCAGGCGCCGTGCACCGACGCGATCGCCGCCTTCAGGTCTTCCGGCTCGGGCGCCGGGTAGTCGCACACGCTGCATCCCGCGCCGCCTTCCAGGAAACGGCGGACGCTTACAGGCATCCCCAGGGGGTTCGTCCCCAACCCGCAATCGATCACTTCGAGCCCCTCTGGGTAGGCAACCGGTTCCGCCGCCGCGTACCCCTGCTGGCCGATCTCGAAAATCTCCCTCGGTAGCCTGCTTTTCCACATGACCATCCCCCCAGTTTCCCCGGATTATACCTCCCATAATGGGGTCAGATCTTGATTTTGACCAGTTGTATACAAACGGTTTCCGGCATCCGCTTGATAAGCCGGACACCCAATGAAATAATTCGAGCCATCAATCCTAAAAAATGGAAACGAGGTGCTCTCCGGTGAAAAAAGCGCTTCTTGCCCTCATCTCGCTCTTTCTCCTGGCCGCCGCCAACACGACGGCATTCGCGGTCGAACCGCCCGGTACAACACCCTTCCCAAATACTTCAACACGCTCGAGGAGGGCATGATGGCCTTCTCCGGCATCCGCGACCAGATCTCCACTTCGGGAGGAGAAATCAGGGGGCTCAACCTTTCCCGGGAAGCCATCACCTTCCAGGTCCCCATGGGATCCCCCATATCGATCCCGTTTGCCTCTTTCACCCTCCTCCGGCTTTTCGAGATCCCGAAGGCGCCTGAACCCTGGAAATGGGGCCTGGCCGCGAAAATTTCGGAAAAGGGAGATCCGGTCTTTCTCGCGGCGAAATCCCGCGAGGCGGCGGAGAAGATGTTTTCCATTCTCGCCAGCTTCGCTGCGGCCGCAGGGGCCCCGCTCGAACTCCGGGACGTCGGATCCGGTGCGGTGGACCCGACAAAGAAGGACCTTAAGGACAACGGGCTGAAAGATCCGAAAGGCGGCGTCGTCCAGTGGGTGGCCGTCGGCGGGCCTTCAGAGAAGGCCGGGCTGCAGGTGGGGGACCTCATCCTGTCGATCAACGGCCTGTCCGTGGACAACAATGCCGAGTTCCAGGAAAAGGTTTGGCCGACCCTCGCCCCGAGCAAGGGCATCGAGCAATACGACATCGAGCTCTTGCGCAAGGGGAAACCGGTGACCGTCCAAATCAAGCTCACGTCACTGGAGACCTTTCCCAAGCCGCCGGCGACTCTTTCCTTCACCCCGCCTCCCGGCGCTCCCGCGGCTGCCCAGAAGCAACCTCCTAAACTCGGCTTCACGTTAAGGAGCCTGGACCAGGCAGAACTCACCACCCTGAAGGGGAAGTCCGGCGCGGCGATCGCGGAGCTGGCGCCGGGCGGGGAAGCGGAAAAGGCCAAGATGCAGGTGGGGGACATCATCGTGGCCTGCAACGGCAAGCCTTTGGAGGGACCGAAGGAGCTGGGGGCACTCCTCGCCGCCGGGGAAAACACCTTTACGGTCATCCGGAAGGGCCTGCAGCTGACCTTCAAGCTCAACCCGGCGGTGGCAAGCTACTGATCATCCAAAACCGGGGGTCAGGTCTTGAATCTGAGCATCTTTCCTAGCCGATGCTAAGATTCAAGACCTGACCCCCGGTTCAATGACCCCCGGTTCAAGGTTGTTTACTGCAGCGCCGTCCGCACCGCTGCCTCGGCGTGAAGGCGGGTGGTGTCGAAAAGGGGAACAGGGGTGTGCTCCTGCTTCACCAGGAGGGGAATCTCCGTGCAGCCCAGGATGACGCCCTCACAACCCTGCCTGGCCAGGTACCCGATGATCTCCAGGAACCGTTGACGGGATTCATCCTTCAGGGTGCCGAAGCCCAGTTCCCTATCGATCACGTCGTTCACGAAAAGGCGGTCTGGACGGCAGGGGATCTCGGTTTCGATCCCGTGTCTCTCCTGTAGCCTCCCCCGGTAAAAATCGTGCTCCATCGTGAAGACCGTCCCCAGGAGCCCAACCTTCCGGAAACCCCTTTCAAGGATCGCTTCCGCCGTCACGTCCACGATGTGGAGCAGGGGAACACCGATGGCCGCCTCCACCTGGCCACAGACCTTGTGGACCGTGTTGGAGCCGATCAGCAGGAAATCCGCCCCCGCCACCTCGAGCTTTTTCGCCTCCACGGCGACCAGGCGGCCCAAATCCTCCCATTTCCCGGTTGCCATCAGCTTGTCGATCTCGTCGAAGTCGAAGCTCGACATGACGATCCTTGCGGAGTGCAGGCCGCCCGCCCACTCCGCCGTCCGCTCGTTCAGGATACGGTAATATTCCAGGGTCGATTCCCACGTGAGCCCGCCCAGCAACCCGATGGTCTTCAAGACGCCTCCCCCCTTCTGGTCTTATGTTAATGTAATGCGCTGATCGTTCGTTTTTGTATTATAATATCTTTGCATTTCATCTTGTTTATCCGTCTTCTTCCTTCATCGGTCCAAGTCCAGGGCAAACGTCCAGGAGGGAGGGCACGGGTCATGAAAAGAGTGGTCGTGGCTATTGACGGCAGTGAGGAAAGCAAGGGGGTCATCGATTACGCGGTTCACTACGCCAACCGCGAGGAGGATGCCCAGATTCAATTCCTCCACGTGATCGGTACGGAGGAAAGGGGCAGGGTGTTCGTCGAGGGGTACGCGGTGGAGCTTCCGACGGTCGGGGAAAAGGTGAAGCAGGAGTTCGAGGATTTCGTCCGCGCTCAGATCGCGAAGAGCGGCATGAGCATCCCCAGGATGTCCCTCACGGTTCTCCCCGGCATCCCGTACGAGCAGATCGTCAAGTTCGCCGAGGAAAACGATGCCGATATCATCATGATCGGGCATCGCGGCCTGAGTAACCTGAAACGCTTCTTCCTCGGCAGCGTGGCCGCCAAGGTGGTCGCCCACGCTCCCTGCAGCGTCTACGTCCACAGGCCTAAGACAAGGCCGCTGTAACGAAGCCGCAAGAAGGGGCTCCCGGTGTCGGGAGCCCCTTCTTATGGTTCACTTCGCCGCCGGGTTCTCCATGATCCCGACGAAAAGCGGGATACCGGCCTTCATGTCCATGATGCCGTAGAGAAAAGGCCTGTCGAAGGAAATCGTCCGGTCGACCGCCGGCAGGCTCGTCATCCGCATACCCACGGAGGTCACCGCTGCGGCCTCGGTTCCCTTTTCGTCGACCCGGACAAAGGTCTTGTGCCGGACCGCCCCGATGAAAAGGTCTTTCGTGCGATGCGCGCTCATCCCGGAAAAATCCGCCCGGGCGGGATCGAAGGCGATCCCCATTCCCAGCCGCGCCAGCTCGTCCTCCAGGGTGTCCTCGTAGCGCGACTCGAACTTCGGCAGGGCCAGCTGCACCTCAAGGCCCGGCTTTGGGGCCATCATCCCGGCGATGCCGCCGAAAAGGGCCGACGGGTCCTGTTTCGCCAGCCATTCCCTCGGAGTGGCGTTGCCGTCCGGCAGAAGGGCAAAAAATGCGAACCGCCCGTCTTTGTCGTAGGGAAGGGCGACTCCCGTCGTTCCCCGGCCCGAGAGGAAGTTCATCCTGCCCGTCCGGTGCATGAAATCCGTTTCGACGTCTCCGCCCGGCGCGTGGAAAACCTCCCTGCGGGTCTCGCTTCTGTCGAACGGAACCTGCCAGTCGGACTTGAAGTAAACCGCGTTGACCAGGAACAGCACCTCGTCCCGGCGGATCGACTCGATGATCTTCTCGATCGTGCCGCGGGTGGCGTTCTTCACCCAGGCGTTGACGACCCCCGGGGCTTCCTTGGCCCTGAAATCGAGACTGCGGGCATCGGCACCGAAAAAGTCCCTATTGCGCTGCAGGAAGGATTTGGAAGGAACGTATCCCTTGTCGAGCCAGATCGAGTTGGCGATTCCCAGGGTCGTCTTTTCCCCAGTCCGGGAGAGAAGGGCAGCCCAGTCGCGACTCGCCTTGTTGAGCCGGTCGATGGACAGCCCCCGGCCGGCCAGAACTTCCAGCATCGCCGCCTTCGTTTTACCCTCGGCTCCGTTGGCCGTCATGGAAAGCGCCAGGTGGACCGAGGCCGGGGAAACCATGAGGTTGCCCGGTTTATTTTCAGCGGAGAGCTGCAGAAGGCCGGCCGCAAATCGGTTGACCGCTTTTCTCACGGCTTCTTCCGGCACGACTGGAGCGGCGGAGCACCCTGCCGCCGGGACCGCGGCGCTGGCCAGGTTCCCGGGAAAGGCGCCCCACAGGCAAAAACCCGCGACCAGCAAAACAAAAAGATTCCTCTTCAAGAAAGACACCCCCTCTAAACGAGGACAGGCGATGCAAAGCCTTTCGCCTTTATTTCATTTTATCCCGCGAAAAGCCGTCCCGTATCCGCCATTATACGGAAGGAAGCAGCCCTATGCCCGGGTTGAATTATCAATGATAAAGGAATAACATGGCATTAGACTGCCACGTCATATTAAGGAGGTTGGTGAAATGGCCAAGCTGCAGAGAGTCGAGGGAATCGGAGAGGCTTACGCGAAAAAATTGGAGGAAGCCGGCATCACCACGACGGAATGCCTGCTCGAAAAGGGTGCGACCCCGAAGGGGCGCGAGGAAATGGCCAAGATGACGAAAATCCCGGCCAGCCAGATCCTGAAGTGGGTCAACCACGTGGACCTCTTCCGCGTCAAGGGGATCGGCGCGCAATACGCCGAACTGCTGGAGGCTGCCGGGGTCGACACGGTCCCGGAGCTCGCGCAAAGAAAACCCGATAACCTTCTCCAGAAGATGGTCGAGGTGAACGAGAAATCGAAGAAAGTTCGCCAGCTGCCCTCGATCAACCGGGTGAAGGAGTGGGTCGAGCAGGCAAAGAAACTCCCGAGGGTCGTCAACTACTAAAGGCAGGGCCGGATCCTGGATGTCCGGGATCCGGCCCTTGTTTTTCAGGCGTAGGCCTTTTCCACGTAGGCCGACGTGGTCAGGGCGAGCATGGCGCCGTAGTCCAGGGTGAAGCGCACGACTCCGCCCAAGACGGGGGGAGTGGGGCAATCCTGGACGTCCAGCGTGAGATGGTCGCTCGAGGCCCCCAGCACGGTGATCCCGGGATCCAGGGGCGCCAGCCCGTCGACCTTTGCATCCTGCTTGCCCACCGCCGCGATCGCCCGAAGGCGTCGCCCCCGGTCCTCGAAAACCGGCACCTTCCCGAACGCGTCCGCCCCGATGAGCCCGATCGGCTGGCTCGGCTTGACCCGCACCTCCACGACCTCCGCCTCCAGGACGAAGGCGTCCCTGTGAAGGCCGGGAATCGCCTGCATCCGGCCCGTGTTGAAGCCCAGGAGGATCGCCTCGCCGACCCGGAGGTTGTTGATCCCCTTCGGCATTTCCCCGTTATCCACCAGCTCGAGCGACGAAGTGGCTCCCCCGGAGACGACCTCGACGGAACGGCCCAGACCCTCGGCCAGCCGGTCCCGGCATTCGACCAGCAGGTTCATGTTCTCCGGAGTGGGCAGCACCCCGCCGAAACAGCCGATGTTGGTGCCGACGCCCATGCAGCGGACCCGCCGGCAGGAGGCCAGCGTCTTCCCCATGGCCTCCATCTCGTCCGGCCAGAGTCCCTCGCGGAGGTCGCCCACGTCCGCCATCACCATCACGTCCATCGACTTCCCGGCGGCTTCGCAGGCCTTCTCGAGGGCGAGAACGGTCTCCGGCATCGAGATCACCGTCCCGTCCGCCACCTCCACCAGATCCTCCAGCTCCGACATCATCGGGATCCGCAGCAGCATGAGGGAATTCGTGAATCCGGCCTCCCGCAGGCGCCGGAGGTTCTTCACCCGGCTGTCCATGAGGACGCCGCAGCCCCCTTCCACCATGGCCCGCGCCACCACCGGGTCCGCGCAGAACCCCTTCGTGACGCCGAACACCCGGATCCCCAGCTTCCCCGCGCGCCGGACCACCTCCGCCGCGTTCTCCCGGACCTTTTGCGGATCGATCACAAGCCGTGGATACAACCGCTTCACCCCTTTTCTTCTGGGGTCAGACCTTGAATTCGACCGTATGTATACATACGGTCGAATTCAAGGTCTGACCCCCTCCTCGCCCTATTCTCTTCTGCCACGCTCCACGCAGACGGTTTCGCTAAACTGAACTCCGCGCTCTTTCAACCCTGACATGAGGTAATCGTAGAAGGGTTCGTTGTCTGCAAGCATCTCCGGGGCAACGAACCCCTTTTTCGTGACCATGCCGCCGACGATGGCCCTGGCGGTGATTGCGCAGGGGAAGGCGGTCGTCCTGGCCATGGAGTGGATACCCGTCGTTTCGTCCAGCCGATCAAAAAGTTCCCAGGTGTAGGTTACCGTGTCGCCGCCGTTCGGTCCTTTCGCGATGACTCTCATGACCGTCAGGTCTGCCTCGCCCTTCTCCGGCGCCAGCCTCCAGAGGGGACCCAGCAGGGCGCTCGCCACGGCGCGCGGCGAGACCTTCACCCCGTCCACCTCGACCGGCTCGGCATCGAACAGGCCCATGTGGCGGAGGAGCTTCATCTGCTCGGCGTAGCCGGGGTAACGCAGCGTCTTCTCGAAGACGACCCGCCCCCTGATGTTGTCCGCACCCGAACGGAGGCCGTCCGTGAAGAACGCCTCCAGGGTGCCGAGACCGGGAAACTCGACATGCTCGAGCCCACTGAGGGCCTCCGCGGCGACCTTCCTGCCGTTTTCGACGTGGTGAGCCGGGAAGACGTACTCGGTGAGCGTGTCGGCGAGGCAAAAAACCGTCCGGTAGTTGAAGGGGGGATCGAGCTTGTCGGGAATGCCGCCCACGTAGATCTTGCCCTCGTCCAGCTCGTCCAGGGAAGCAGCCCCTCTGGCGACGAGATAGTTCGACATCCCGGGGGCCACGCCCATGTCAAAAACCGCCGTCACGCCGTGCTTCCTGGCCAGGTCGTCGAGCCCTTCTCCGTTCAGGTAACCCGAGGGCGAGCAGAAGTCCTGTCCCGTCTCGATGAGCCGGCGCATGACGGGTCCCTCGAAGGCGCAGGGAAGCGCCACGCAGGTGATGTCGGCCGAAGCCGCGGCCTCGTCCAGCACGCCGAAATTCGCTGCCGAAGCCTGGATCGCCTTCACGCCGGCCCTTTTGCGGATCCAGTCCAGGCTCTTTACCGACGGGTCCATCACGGTGACGTCAAAATCCCTGGACAGGTCCAGGGCGATTGTGCTCCCGATAAGGCCGCACCCCAGGACAAGAGCTTTCAAAAAAATCCCTCCCCGTTCAGATGGAGGCCCGGGGTTCTGTGGCTGCCGTCCAGGCCCGGGCCGTCTCCATTGTAATCCAATCCGCTTCCCGCCCTTGGGAGCGGCCTCGCCACAAGCCGTAAAAAAAGGACGGAGCGGCTGAAACCGCCCCGTCCCGGGTCACCCAGTGAACCTTAAAAACCGAGGCCTACACGAAATCGAAGGAACCGCCTAGGCCCTTCGCCTTCGCCCGCTCCAGGATGACGGTCGCCACCGCGATGTCCATGGCCCCTGTCCCGATGGGGATGCACAGGATGCGGTCGGTTTCGGAAACCCGCCCGGGCTTTTTCCCGGCCACGACTTCTCCGATCGTCGCGTCGATGTCGGACTCGCCCAGTTTACCGGCCTCCACGAGTTCCTTCAGGGCCCCGCGGTGCAGGCACTGCCCCACGTGATCCACCACCACGCGGTCCGCCGACAGAATGAAGTCGTCGTCCACTTCCTGGTAGGAACCCATGGGGAACACGATCGTCCCCGACTTCACCCACTCGTTCTTCACGAACTTGTCCTTCGACTGCGTCACGCACACGATCGCGTCTCCCCAGGCCGCGTCCTCGGGCTTTTCCGCGATGACGATCGGCCCCTTCACGACGTCCTTCATGTCCTGGGCATATTTTTCCGCCGCCGCCCGGCTGACGTCGTAAACCCGGACCTCCTCGATGTCGAAAACCGCAGCGATAGCCTGGGTCTGCGAGTGTCCCTGCGCACCCGCCCCGTACAGCCCCAGCCGGATCGTCGGTTTCCTGTGCAGGTACTTCAGGGCCACGGCCGTCTGCGCCCCGGTCCTCATCGTCGTGATCCACTCGCCGTCCATGACGGCCTTGAAATTCCCGATCCTCGGATCGATGAGGAGGATGAGGGACGTGACGTAGGGCAGCCCCATCCTCTTCCTTTCGCCGAGAAACCCCCCGGCCCACTTGATGCCCGCGGAATCCAGCCAGCCCACGTAGGCCGGCATGGCGTTCATGAACCCCTGGTAGGGAGGGTATGAAGCCGTCTCGCCGAGGTCCAACCCCACTTTCGTCGGGTTGATCGTCGTTCCTTCGCCGAAACCCTTGAAAGTCTTCTCCACGATCTCCACGACTTCCTTCATGTCCATCAGGGTGACGATGTCCGCTTGCTTCAACAACACGGTCGACACGTTGCAGCCCTCCCCTTCAAGATGTGATTTTCTTCTATTGCCCTGCCGCTTCCCGCGCTAGCCGAGCCATCTTTTCCGCCATCAGACGCTGAGCCGTTGGCGTGATGCCAAGCCCGCCCCTGGCCGAGGCCCTCAGTTCCACCGGCAGGAGCTTCTGTACGCTGCAGAGCGCCATGATGACCTCGTCAGCCGGGATCGCGCTCTCGATTCCCGCCAGTGCCATGTCCGCCGCCACGAAGGCGTTCGCGACACCCATGGCGTTCCGCTTGATGCAGGGAACTTCCACCGCCCCCGCCACGGGATCACAGACGAGCCCCAGGACGTTTTTCAGGGCGATCGCCATGGCGTGGGCAACCTGGGTGGGCGTGCCTCCATCCAGGTGGGCCAGTGCAGAAGCCGTCATGGCCGAAGCCACGCCGACCTCGGACTGGCATCCGCCCATCGTTCCCGAAACCGGGGCAAAGAGCGCGATCACTGACCCGATAGCCGCGGATACGAGAAGGGCGTCCACCACCTGTTCCTCGCTTGCCTCAACCGCTTCGGCGGCCGTCAGGAGAGCCCCTGGGATGACCCCAGCAGCCCCCGCCGTGGGAGCAGCCACGACCCGGCCCATGCAGGCATCGCATTCCATGCAGGCCAGCGCCCGGGCCGCCGCCAACGCGACCGTTTTCCCACTCAGGGCCCGCCCTTCCTCCGCACGGTGCGCCAAACGGGACCCTGCGTCACCCGGAACAAGGCCGCTCAGTACCGCGTTCTTCCCCTTGATACCCTGGCCGACGGACTCTTTCATCACCTTCCAGATCTCCGACGCCATCCTTCGCACCTCGGCCCCCGAGATCCCGCTCCGCTTCTTTTCGTAGGCAACGGCCGCGTCGGCCATCGTGATGCCTTCCCTCTCGCACAGGGCCACCATCTCGGCGATGCTCCCGAAAAGAGGCTCGGAATCGTGTAGCCGGTAGGCGAGAAGGTTTTGCAGGGATACTGCCCTGGTCACTCCTGGAAGCTCCTGCGCTTTTTCAATCGAGATCGCTGACGCTGGCCTTTCCAGGGTTCCGACGTAAAGGGACCTTCCCTCTTCCCGGATCCGCTCCAGCCGGAGGAGGTTCTTGTCGAAAAGGCTTTCCAGGTCTCCCTCGAGCCCTTCGTTGGAAGAGAAGACCAAAAAGCCGTTTTCGTCGCCCTGGATGCTGACCTGAAAACCGTCGACCTCCGACATGACGATCTCGCTACCGCCCACCGAAAGCCCCGTAGCGTGGATCGAGTCACCCCCGCGCCTCAAGTCCATCTCGATCGTGATCGGTTTCGGCCCGGCATCCGGGGACTGCAGCTCATCGGGCTTGATCCGGATCGTGACCTTCATGCCCCGCTCGGCCGCGATCTCTCGCGCGTTCCTGATCTCCGGGGCATCAACGGTAAAACCCATGAGACCGCCGATCACCGCGGCATCGGTAGAGTTTCCCCGGTACTTGCAGCCGAACGTCTCGATAAAATACAGGTTTACCTCCTCAGGTTGGCCCCCGAGGAACATCCTCCCCATCCGGCCGATCTTGACGGCCCCGGCCGTTGCGGAACTGGATGGCCCAGTCATGATCGGGCCCAGGACATCGAACAGGCTCAGCAGCCTCGCTTTTCCGGACACGTCAAACGCCTCCATGCACACAGCAATCTCGATGTTTCTTCCTGGCGGGTTCCCTCGGGATCGTGTACTCGAAGTCCCCGTTTATCTCTGATTTCGTGGGTTTTCCTCCGGCCACTTCCAGGAGCAGATCGTATAGTGCCGCTCCGGTCTCGGGTATGGGTTGGCCTTCTACAACGACACCGGCGTTGAAATCGGTGATGCTTTCTAGTTTTTTAAAGGTCGCCGGGTTTCCCGTGATCTTGACAACGGGCATGACCGCGCACCCGACCGGCGAACCCCTTCCGCTGCTGAAAACGGTCACGTTCGCCCCCTGGATCGCGAACCCGGTCACATTGAACGGATCGGGGCCCTGGGCACGGTTGTCGACCACCCAGAGGCCGGGATGGGGGATCGACTCCCCAAGCTGGAGTACCCCCTGGACCGGAGATTTCCCCATTTTCTTGATATTCCCCATGGATTTCTCCACGAGAGTCGTGATGCCTCCCGCCTTGTTGCCTGGCGTCGGGTTGACTTCCTCGATGGTCTGGCCGTAAAGTTCGACGTACTCCGCCCGGAGGTTGGAAACCATGTCCAGCACTTGCAGGCCCACCTTACGGCTGACCGCGTTGGCGGCCACGATGTGTTCGCTTCCCGGGAAGCCCATGACCTCCGACATGAGGACGCTGCCGCCGTTAGCGATCACGAGGTCCGACATCGCCCCGATCACGGTGTTGCCCGCCACCGCGGTGGTCCAGTCGGACCCGCCGCACTGGACGCCCACGACGAGTCCTCCCGCGCTGCAGGGTACCCGTTCCTGCCGGGCGGCCTCTTCCTGGAGCCTCCTGACGATCCCGACCCCACGGGCTTCCGCCTTCGGCGACCCGCCCTCGTCCTGGATCAGGATGGCCTCCAAGGGCTTACCTGCCTCGGAAACCTCCCGCATCACGTCCGCCATTGAGGTCTGTTCGCACCCGAGACCCACGAGCAGGACCCCGTAGACGTTCGGGTTCGTTCCAGCCGAAACCAGGGCCAGCTTTGTCCGCCTATGGTCTTCCTCGAATTCCACGCACCCGAACTCGTGGGTTATGGGTACCGCTCCCGTGGCCTGGGCGATCCTGGAGACGACCGTGTTGGAACAGGACACCATCGAGATGACGAGGACCTGGTTCCGTATTCCGACTCTGCCGTCCGGTCTTTCGAAGGCAAGGATTTCCCTCATCGCCCTCTCACGCTCCCATTTCCCGGAACTTTTTTTCGTAGCCGTTGCAAAGTTCCTCGGTGATGTCTTCAAGGTTATGGACATGGACGTGATCGCCCGTCCTAATCACCTGGGAGGCCCTTCCTATCGGGACCCCGAACTTCAGCACCAGGGCCCCCTTTTGGACCGGTACCAAGGCTATCTTGTGCCCCAGGGGAATGTCCGCGCCCGCGACCACTTCCAGGCCGGAGCAGTCCAAGAGGTCTCCCTTCAGGGTGTCCTGGGCCACGACCGCCACGTTGTCTTCCCTTTCGACACGGATGGCCCTCTTCATTGGCCCTACCCGTTGACGAGCCGCCGAATCTCTTCGACGGTCATTCCCGACAGGCCCATGCTTTCGAGGCCAGGGCCGGTTGCGGAGAAATCCTGCCCCGTGGCGACGCCTAGCAGGGAGATGAGGGAATCCGTCACCGGCGTCGGGACTCGCGCAAGTTTTCCGAGCGCAGCCGCGGGAACCATTGAAAACGGGGTATCCTCAGTGAGGAAGCGGTGATTCATCGTGGAGGGCGCGTCAATTCCCCCAAATGCAGGGTTGGAGTGAATAACCTCGTACAGGTCCTGTCCCTCGACTCCATACTGCACCTTGATGGTTTCGAAGGTGCTGGGAAGCCTGAGGCCAAAGGCTGCCCCGACGGAGATCCGCTCCCTGTCTGCAGCCTCCATCACCCGGCAGACCGACGGCGGCATCCCCTCGCTGTAGAAGCGAAAAGTGCCCTTGCCGTCTTCGATGCGCCCCGCGTTCATCAGCATCGGCCCGCAGTGGGCGATGCTGTTCGTGTTGGACAGGCTGGTGTGGAGCACGTTCACGCCCTTGATGACCGAGGTGCAGAAAGCCCCCTTGACGGCCGTCTCCACCTTCGCATATTCGCTGTTCGGCAGGGCAGCGAGCGTCACGGATTTCTTGACGCCCTTGATGTCGACCCTCCCGGGCTCACGGGCCACGCAGGCGTAGGGAAGGTTGTCCGTCTCCGCGACGAGGACCTGTTTTCCAGCCTGCCGAAAAGCCTGGTGCAGGGCGAACGTCCCGAAGTTGCCCGGAGAGAGGACGAGGATTTGCCCGTCCCTGAAATGGGGGAGTGTTAACTCGAAAAACGCCTTCTGGGCAAAGGAGGGAGCCGTGAAATAAACAAGGTCGGCTTCCGCCAGCGCGTCCTCGGCATCGGTCGTTGCCTTCCTCAGGAGCCCCTTGCCCTTGACCTTGTTTTCCAGCTCGATGATGTTCCCCTGTTCGCGGATCGCCGCGATCTTTGACTCGAACAGCGGGTGTTCGTAGAGTGTGACGTCGTGACCCTTGAAGGCGAGGTCCCCCGCCAGGGCTTGCCCACCGTTGCCGGCGCTCATGACCGTGATCCTGCTCATTCCGGATCGACTCCCTTTCTCTTCCTTTCAAGGGGGGCGCAGCCGAAAGGCTGCGCCCCCAGCTTTCGTTTCTACTTCAGGACGAACGTCGCGGAAATCTCGTCGAACACCTTGTCGCCGAGAACCTTCTTCAATTCCGGCCAGGCCACTTCGCGGCCCCTCTTCGCGAAGGCTTCCAGCTGCTGGGGCGTCAGCTTGACGACCTTCGCCCCTGACTTGGCGAGCAGGGTTTCGTAAATGTCCTGGTCCTGCTCGACCTTCACCCAGCGCCGCGTCTCGAGTTCGCGGGCCTTCTCGTCAAGGATCTTCCGGTCTTTCGGGGAGAGGGAATTGTAGAGATCCAGGTTGATCGTGATCGGCCAGCACTCGAAGTGCGTGTTCAGCGGGAGGTAGAACTTGATCAGGTCGCGGAAGGTCACGTAGTAGTTCTCCGCGCCGCCACCCATGATCCCGTCCACCATTCCCGTCTGGGCCGCGGTGAAGAATTCAGAGAAGGGCAGCGGGGTTGCCTGGTAGCCGAAGCCGTTGCCGAGAGCCTCCCAGGTCTTCATGGCGGGGACCCGGACCTTGAGGTTCTGCTTGCCCATCGGATTGGTCGGGTCCGCAGGCTGCTTCAGCAGGCCGACGCCGCCAAAGTACACGGGCCAGTAACCGAGAACCTTGATGTTCTGCTTCTCGAACACCTTCGCGATGTAGTTCGCGAAGGGGGTTCCCGAAGCGTAGTTCTTCTTTGCGGTGGCGTAGTCCCTGACCAGGTAGGGCATGGTGAAGGCCAGGCCTCGCTTGTCGACCGCGGTCGACATCGACATGCATCCCATCTCCACCGCGCCCAGGCCGATCTTCTCCTGGACGACCGTGTAGTCGCCAAGCTGGTTGGCCCCGTAGATGTTGACCGTGATCCGGCCATTTGTCGCAGCCTTCAGGTCATCGGAGAAACGCTTCAGTTCCTTGTCAATCGTGGAACCCTGCGGACGAATATGCGCGATCTTCCACGTGTAGCTCTTCTCAGCTGCAAAGGCCACTCCTGCAATTACCGTGAGACCCATGACCACTACGAGCAAAAAGGCCAGTTTCTTCATCATCCGTTTCCTCCCCTTTCTTATCCTCTTGATCCGGGCAACAGTGCGCCGCTAAAACCCACTCCAACCGCCTTGCCGCTACGCCGAAACGATTTGCCCCCCCTTTTCCGGGTTTTTGCCCTTGCGGGCCTTTTCTTTCAGCTTTGCCTTGCGGCGACCTCCCGGTCCCGCTCGAAAATCAGGCGGCACATTGTCTCGTCCGCCTTGCCCAGCCCTTCCCGGGCCATGCGCCCCATCACGCGGACCGTCTCGTCCGCCGTTTCGCAGACAAACCCGTCTCCCCCGCGGATCGAGGAACCCTGCATCGCCAGGTAGGCGGAATCGATCGCTGCCCCTGCCGCGACGGACAGTTTCAATGCGCAGCCATGCTTCGCCCCGTCGCAAAGGACCCCGAGGGTGCTCCCGATGACGCTCCGGATGGCACCATCGGTTTGTGCGGCGTTTCCGCCCAACAGCAGGACCATCCCCGCCGCAACCCCGATGCTCGAGGCGATCGCGCAGGCGCAAAACGCGGAATACCGGCCGATGTAGCTCTTTATCTGGATCGTCAGAAGGAAACTCAGGGCGATTGCCCTCAGCATCCGTTCCTCTCCGATCCCCAGTTCCCGAGCCATGACGACAAGGGGAACCGAGGCCGTGATGCCCACGTTCCCGCTGGTGGCACAGCTCATCGCGGGCAAGCTCTGGCCCGACATACGGGCATCGGCCGCGGAGGCGGCCATGCTCTTCGCCTTCAGGATCGGCCCTGCGGAAGGAATCCCCGTGAAGCCGCTGCCGAAGTTCTCGCCGATTCCTTCCTGGAACCCCTGATCCGCCAGGGCCATGTTCAGCGTGACGGTCTCCCGAAGGAAAAGGAGATTCTCGAGGGGTTCCTCGAGCGCGAAAGCGCGAAGGTCCTCGATCAAATAGGAACGGATCGGGTCTTTCGTCTCGTCGGTTACTTCCCTGAAGCCCGATGGATAGACCCCGCGGACCAGTTTTCCGTTCACCTCCGCGAAGATGACCTGATCGTGTTTCTTGGCCACGAGCGCATGCCCTGTTCCCTTGTCGCTTTCCACCCAGGTCTCGATGTAAAGGCCCACGCCGTCAAAGTCCCACTTGATGTCGACGCTTACGGATGGGAGCAGGGATTTGGCCCGCTCCGAATCGGCTAGCGTGACGTTCTTCAAGACCTCGAGCCCGGCTTCCGAGACCCCGGCAACCGCTCCCAGGGCTGAGGCGATTGGAATTCCCCTCATGTCGCTGCCCGGGATGCCGACGGCACAGTTTTTCACGTACGTGTCCTTGTCCATCAGGACCCTGACGCTGCGGGGATTCCCGCCCACCGCGTCTTTCGCCGCCGCCACCGCAAAGGCCACGGCAACGGGTCCCGTACAGCCCAGTGCGGGCTTGACTTCAGATCGCAGGATTTCCAGGAGACGACTCGTTTTCCTCACCATCTTTCTCGTTTTTGGTTCCGCCTAGACGTAACCCAGCAGCCGGGGCAGCCAGAGCGAGAGGGTCGGCCAGTAGGTCGTGGCCAGCATGACGGGGATATATCCCAGGATCATCACCATCACCGGGGGCATGATTTCCATGAACTCGACCTTCCCGATCCGCATCCCCAGGTAAAGGAGGCTCGCGTAGGGGGGCGTGACCGACCCGATCGCCATGTTCGTGACGAACATCGCCGCGTAATGGATCGGGTTCATCCCGATCGCCTGGGTCAGCGGAAGAAGGAGCGGGGCGACCAGAATGATGCCGGTCGCGTCGTTGACGATCATCCCGACGAACAGCAGGATGATGTTGATCATCAGCAGGATGAGGATCTTGTTCTGTGTGATGCTGAAGACTGCCGTGACGATGTGCTGGGGGACCTGTAGCACGACGTAGGTCTGGCTCAGCATCATGCTGCACATGATCATGACCATGATCGTGCCGGTGGAGACGGCCGCGTTTTTCGATATCGAGCAGAAACTCCCGAGAGTCAGCCCCCTGTAGACCCAGAAACCGACCGGGATCGAATAGATAACCGCTGCCGCTGCGGCTTCCGTGGGCGTCATAGCCCCCCCGTAGATGCCGCCGAGGATGATGACGGGCATCAACAGCGCAGGGAGCGCGCTCCAGCCCTTGGTCGCGACCTGGCGCATTTTTTCGCGCCCCGTGATCGGCGGAAGGATGACCAGGGGGAATTTACGAACCAGGAACCGGTTGATTCCGCAGAAGATCGCGATCGTCAGAAGACCCGGACCGACGGTGGAGAGAAAGCCGGCCAGCACGCTCGTTCCCGTGACGTAACCGAAAATGATCATCGGGGTACTCGGGGGGATCAGCACGCCCAGGATCGAGGAGACCGTCACCAGGGCCGTGGCAAAGGGCCGGGGATAGCCGCGCTTCTCCATTTCCGGGATAAGGATGTTCCCGGTCGCCGCGACGCCCGTGAAGGCACTTCCCGAGATGGCCCCGATGATGGCGGAGGCCACGGTTGCCACGTAGCCGAGGCCTCCCTTGACCCGGCCGACGAAGATATCGACGAACTCGAGAAGGCGCTTCGCGATGCCGCTGTCGCTCATGAGTGCCCCCGCGTAGATGAAGAGCGGGATGCAAAGCAGGGCAGGGCTAAGGATCTGCTGGAGCCCCCACATCATCATGCCCTTCATGGAGACCTCGCCAACCAGGATCATGAACAGCAGGGCCCCGCTAAAGCAGAAGGCGATGGGAACGCCGACCGCGAGCAGGACCATGAGGATGCCGAGTGAAATCGCCGAAAGGGTTACGCTGTCCATGGTTAGAGCTCCTCCTCGATCGTCTTTGCCAGGGGCAGGTTTTCACCCTTGTAGAGCAGGAGGTAATCGACGATTTCCACGACGGTATAGAAGAGCATCAGGGCGAAGGAAACGAAAACCGAGCCTTCCGCCAGGGTCCAGCGGATGAAGAGCGTGTCGGTTAGCTTCTCGACCCGCAGCGAATACTTCAGCAGGTCGTATCCCCAGTAGGTCAGCCACATGAGGATCCCCGTTGTGACGACGGCGGCGAAGGCCCGCAGGAGGTACACCTTTTTTTTGTCCTTGATGAAGATCTCCAGCACCCTTGCATAAAGCTGGGTTTTTTCCGAGGAGGCGTAAACGGCGGCGAAAAGGTATAGCCAGGTAGACGGGAAATAGCAGAGTTCTTCAATTCCCATAAGGGGAGAGCGGAATACGTAGCGCATGAGCACCTGGACGAAGACCAGGACGGAAAGGACGATGAGGTTGAGAAGGATAAAGATGCCGACGATCCTATCCATCCACGAGATGAGCATGCGGGGCAAACTTTGTTGCTGCAAGTGGATCCCTCCATTTCATGAACCGCTTCAAAAGCCATTTCTTGAAAACCGGAACACCTGTCGGAAATAACCCCCTTCTTCCGCCCGACACCTCCTATCAGGATAAAGTTGTGTTAGAATATCTTAGGTTGCTCAGTTGTAGGACAGCCATACCGTACTACACACCGAGAAGTCCGTCAATCATCTTTTTCAGGTGAAAATTTTGCGACAATGGGTTAGACTTCTGCTTTGTCAGGGAATGAGCTTTTGGCCGGTCCAAAAAGGACGGACCAGGGATTGCGAGGGAAAATCGAACCCGTGCTGAAACCTGCGAACAAATCCACGCTTCACAAGGACATCATGGAACAGATGATCCAGGCCATTAAGGACAAGCTTTGGGCCCCCGGAAGCAAGCTGCCGGGCGAACAGTCCCTCGCCGCCACCTTCGGCGTGAGCCGGAACTGCATGAGGGAAGTCCTGAAAGCCCTGGAACACTCGGGGGTCGTCGAAGCCCGGCCCGGGCACGGGACCTTCCTGTCTCGCAACGCCGACAAGATCGTCGACGGGGCCGACGTGGCCACCGCGATCTTCGAGGATTCCTCCTACAACGACCTTATGGAGGTCCGGCGGCTTCTCGAAGGGCAGGCGGCCTACAGCGCCGCGGAAAGGGCGACGCCCGAAGACATCGAGAAACTGGAGAACATCCTGAAGGGAGAAGAACGTGGAGAAACGCTGGACATCATCCACGACCGGTTCCACGAAGCCGTTGTGGAGCTCTCCGGGAACCGCCTCCTCGGCAAACTGCTGGAATCGCTCCGGGGCGAGATCCAGGCCCAGCGCCAGTTTCACTACGCGGTCTTGCCGGACCAGGACCGCCTGGAGCACTGGAAAGTCCTGGAGGCCATCAAGACCGGGGATCCAGGCAAAGCCTGGAAAGCCATGCTCCACCACGTCGACTACTTCTGGCGAAAAGCGCCACAGGCCAAATCCGGCCGATAGAAAACGCCGCAAACCTAAAAACGGGGTTCAGGTCTTGAATTCAAGCATTTCAATTTCCTGATGCTTGAATTCAAGACCTGAACCCCGTTTTCCCGGTTCTCCCATCTTTTTCAGCAGGTCCCGTGAGCCAGCAGGGCGACCTTTTCCCCTTCGCGGTAGAGCCTGTTGTACTCCCTGCAGGCCTCGGGCGTCCTCAGGACGATCACCTTGTCTATCCCGTTCTTGCGAAGGAACCTCACGACCTCCTCCGGAACGGCCAGCATGCCGCTCTCCCCGTTGCCGATCACGACCACGCGTACATTCCTGTCGAGCACGCCGTCGACCATCGAGCGGTCAAGCACGTGCCCTTCCCGCTCTTTCCAGCGTTCGACCTTTTTGCCGATCATCCTGATGTCCTTGCCCTTCCCGACTCTCTCGTCTCCGCTCCCAGCATGTTCCTCCCCGAGGATGACGAACTTCCCGAAAGAGAAGGCCTCGATCGGCCCTTCCGGATCCGTGAACATCGGCTTCGCCCCCCGTTGAAGCCAACTTCAACTTGCCGCCACATTATAGCACTACATCTTTATCTTGACCTTTTGCCTGGTTCCCGCACATGGGACGGCGGGCTGCAAAGCCGCTTTTGTCCTGTTGCCTCCAGGATCCGGTCGCGGTTCTCGGCGGCCCAGGAAAACCCACGGCGATGCCCTGCATCATCCTGGGGACGAAGAGCGGCATGAGAGCCAGGCCACGGGCCAGGGCCTTGCCCGGCATCGCGGTCCTGCAGACGAAAAGGGCGATCAGGTTGGGGAAGAGGGCGTAGGACCGGAAGGCGATGCCGAAGCCGCACACCAAGGGGGGAAGCGGAGTGATTTCCCGGCTGTCGCGAAATACGCCCCAGCGTCCGGCTTTTCCTAGCCCCTCTCCAGCCGGATATTCACCTTCCGGCTGAACTCCCCGAAGCTTCTCTGCCCCCCGGCCTCGCTGACCACCCTCATCAACCGGTCCGGGTCGGTGAACCTACGGCCCGAAAGCAGCGTCACGCCCCGCTCCCGGAACAACTCCGGGATCAGCGGGGTGGAGGGCCCCATCAGGCAGACCTCCCGCGCCTCTTTCGAGAGGGCGACCAAGTTATCGAAAGTGCCGTTCAGCAGGCTCGTGGCCGTCAGGATGACCACGTCGCATTTCGGCAGGAGGTCCTGCTCCAGGCTCGTTTCGGCGATCCCTTCCTCTCCCGGTCTGCCGTCGTCGAAAACGACGCACCGGTCGAAATAAGGCCGGAGCCGCTCCAGCACGGGAGCCATGTTGCCCACCATACCGAGCCAGTCTCGCGGGCCGATGCGGAGCAGCTGCGGCAGGTCGTCGTTCGAACCTTCCGCAGGCCCTTCCCACTGGAAGAGCGCATTGACCGCCGCCAGGCCGATGGAGGCCTCCACGATGCTTTCCGAGCGCAGCAGGGGAACGACTTCGCCGGCCTTCCTGCCGGCCAGCGTTCCCGCGTAAGCGAGGATGGAACAGCCCGCCTTGTCCAGGAGGTGCCGCAGCATCCCGGCCACCCCCGTCTTTCCCGATTCAAGCCTCACTGCCGTGTAGCCGAGCCCGACCCGGACATCGGCGACCCGTTCGCCGGCAGTTGCTGAAAGACCGTATTCCACGAGGGCCTCGATCGTCGGTGCCGTCATTTCGTCCTCCTCCTCCCGCTCGACACCCGCAGCCTCTCCTTCAGGGCTTCCTGCAGCACCAGGGAAAAATCCACGCCCCTTTCCCGGGCCAGTTCATCCTTGCCGCAGGCCAGGCAGCCGGGAAGATCGGGGATCGCCACGGTGTCCTAAGAAATAAATGGGGTCAGGTCTTGAATCTTAGCATCACCGGAAGCCGATGCTAAGATTCAAGACCTGACCCCGTCTTTATGCCCTGCCGTCCTCTTGGTCCAGCCCCTGGGTAGATCGACCAAAAAGGGGGAACCCCCCGTTGGAGATTCCCCCTATGCGATCCTTCTTTTGCCCCTGACTTCAGAACCTGTACCCGACAGTCAGCTGCCCGTAATCTCCATGCATCCGGTTTTCCTGGTGAACATCGTGGAGCCACTTGGCGATCACCGACATCTTGCCCTTCCCCGCCTTCGGCATCCATAGGAGGGCAGGCCCGATACCGAACGATTCACCCTCGAAACCGCCAAGCTTCGCTCCGCTGCCGCTATCGCCCGACACCTGGCGGTAATAGTACCCGTGAAGGCCCAATGCCAGGTTTTGCGCGAGGAACTGGTTGACCGCGAAGTCGACATGGAACTCGTTCCCCGACTTGTAGTCCGTCGCGGTGTTTTTCGTGTTGAACAGGATGCCGGGTGTGACGGAGATTTCAGTCCCGGTCCCTGCGTTCAGCCAGGTTACGGCAAGAGCCGTATCAAACCCCCAGTAATTCCGGCCGACATTCGCAAGATCCCCGGTTCCGTATTCCCCCGTCGGGACAAAGATGGATTCGACGAGCTTGGTGTGGAAATTGCCCTTCCGCCAATACAGGGCGGCGGAGATCATCGTATCGCCGATACCGGTCCTGTTGTCCGAAACTCTCCTGGAGCCGAGGACGGCCTCGACGTCGGCATGCCCCACGGGAACGACGGCCCCTACCTGCAGCCGGCCGCCGAGAACAGGCTCCTCGAAGGTGTAAAAGCCCCCCATATACTCGTAAAACGCGTCCGCCTCCAGCGCGAAGTTGACACGCCCTCCCAACACGGCCTTGCTGGCCCTTCCGCTGTAAAACAGCGTCTGGCTGACAGCCATGAAGCCCGGCTCCGGGGCTACGGCCACAGCGAACGCGGTGGAAGAACCGGGGAAGTAGTAACTCGAGGCCCCCTCCGTGGCCTGGGCCATACCCCGCGCCATACCCAGGCCGGACGCCAGGAGAAGAACAACGACGAGCAGCCGCCTCATCGCCTACTTGTGCAGGGGCGTTCCGCAGCCCTGGATCCTGGCCTGCATTTCAGGACTCAGCGGCACGACTAACTCCGCGTTGTACGAACCCGTGGGCAGGTACGGAGCCGGGTTGTCGAAAATCTGCTGGGCCGCGACGGCGTACGATCTCGACCTGGCAGCGGGCGTCCCGGCCCTGACGGCCGTATCCACGTTGATCGCCAATATCGAAACCGTGTTGTCGCTGTTCCGGATAATTTCGAACGTGCGGAACTGCTGGGGAAAATCCCTGAGCGACGCGGTTTCGATCTGCCAGAAACCGAGCTCGGGACGGTCGGCATCCGGCGATTTGAACGCGGTGACCGTGTTGCCGTGCCGATGTCCCGCGACCCACGCGATGAGATTCGGGAACTCGTGAAGTTTCGCGATCAGCTGCGCTTCCGGCATCGGGGCGTTCGAGTTCCAGGCCATCATGGAATCCCCCGATTCGACGCCTATCGGTATGTGCGCGGCAATGATCATGAGCTTGCCTTCCGCCTGGCCTTTGGCAAGTTCACGGACAAGCCAGTCGTAACGTTCCTGGTCCAGTGACGTATGCCCATATCCCAGGGAGCGCGGGTTGTCGTTGGGATCGTCGTTCCTTTGGGTGTCGTCGAGAACGATCACCTTGACCGGTACCTTCGACTTCGGCTCGAAGCTGTAACACGCAAAATCCCTGTCGACGCTGCTCCGGTCAAAACCGTGACCGACCGGCCTGGAGGATGTCTTGAAGAATTCGCCGATCCACTCCTTCTTCGAAAGTGAACGGCGGTCCGGGTCGGCTGCCAGGACCTTCGGCGGGATGACGAAAGCCTTTTCGGGTCCCACGCCGATCACGTCTCCGTAAGTCGTCGAGCCGTCGATCGATCCCATGTAGAAACCCCGGCTTTTCAGGCCGCGCGGGTCGACGAACAGGTTCCCCAGGTTGACGATGTTCTCGCCGACCAGGGCCTGCCGGATATAATCATCCGGCGGCATGAACCCCAGCCAGAAATGATCGTGGTTCCCCAGGACCTGGTACCACGGAATGTCCTTGTCCAGCCCTGCGGCCTGGTAAGGTTTCTGGTAGTCGACGGTGCGGGTTCCCACATGGGCCCCGGAGCTCGGATCGATGGTCTTGCCGTCGAGAACGTCGATATACCAGCGCAGCTCGTTGTACTGCGTGCTGTTGCAGGTGTCCCCAAGGGAGAGTCCGAAATCGATCGGGTTTTTCCTGTGAATCGCGTTGATCGTCTGGACCGCGGCGTCCAGGACGTGGGTCGTATATAGCATGACCCCCGAATAGGCCGATGAAACCCCGCCCTTCGCGCCATAAAAGATCGCCTGGGCCGGGGTTTCCTTGTCGGAGACGTGGATGTCGGCTATCGTGAAAAAACGCAGCAGCTTCGCCTCGTGCCTGGCCTCCGCACCCGAATAGCCGGGGGCCATGATATCCAGCCTCTTTTGGAGGGCAAGACCCTCTCCGGCCTGCCAAAGGCCGTAGCCGTACTGCGAATACTTTGAAATTTCCGTCGGCAGCAATTTGGGTGAATTCGAGGGAACCGGAACGGGAAGGACCGTTTGGTCCACCGTCGTCACGACCTTTGAATCTATGGGGTAGGTCGGTTGTTTTGAATAAGCCGATGCCTCAGCCGCTGAACCCGCGATAAAGAAGAGAACGATGAAAGCATACCGGGCAACCCTGCGCACGAAGCGACTCCCCCCTGTAGGTAGACGATCGAAGCAAAAAGATACCCGGTTGCCCGCGGGACAATCCGCGCAACCGGGCTTTACGCGGCAAACCGCTTCCGAATTATACATGGCCTACGACCGGGAGGCGTACGAATCCAGCCGGAGAAAGGGGCTGTCCTGAATTTGGATCGAATCCTCCGGCAACGGATCGTCCAATAGTGCGTGGATCTTTTTTGCAACCTGCCTTACGTCCTTTGAAGGAATTTTCTCCAGGAATTTGGCCGCCTCCCTCACCAGCGGCATATCCGCCGCCACGAGACAACGCTTTACCCGACCCCGTCTTTATGCCCCTGTCACTCCACCTTCTCGCGGCAAACGATGATCTCCACCTCGACCCCGTCCTTCTTCAGGTTCATCTCCGCCAGTTCGTCGGCAAGGTCGCCCAGGTAGGGCACCATCCAGAGATCGTCCCGGTAATCGGAGAACATCGGGTCGCAGCCCGGTTCCACGCACCAATACTGGCTCGTGAAGCTGTCGCCGCCCGTCGCGGGATTGAAATAGGATCCGGCAGACGTGACCTCCAGCACCTGCCCCTCGATCCGGATCGTCCAGTAGCGGTAAATTTCCACGCCGTTCTTGAACTTCCGTTGCCGCCCGCGGAGGCCGATTTCGATGTCGTCTTGCCGGATGGCCCTGGGCATGTCTTCAAGGAAGCCAAGGACCCCAGCCACCGCTTCGAGCTGACGCGCCGAGGAAAGCTTTGTGGATCGGACCAGCTGCCAGAGGGCCTTCTTCAGCCCCCGGACTATCCGCCAGTCCTCGCGATAGAGAAGAAACCCGTCTTCCTCGTCTTCGTCATCTTCTTCGTATTCCTCTTCCTCCTCATCCTCTTCGGCTTCCTCAGAGAGTTCGCCAATTTCCCCCTCATTCCCTGGGAACACGTCGAATTCCTGCCTTTCCTCGTCGATCGGCTCCACCCCAAACACCTCCCGGCCTTGGATTATCCAGCGCAAGCCATCGCCACTATCCCAATAAACGCCAGGACGGCGACAGGATAGGGGGGGTGAAGGGCAACCATCATGATGGCCACAGGAGAAGCGGGCACAAAAAGGCCTGATCCCGTCCCCCGACTTATCCTGTCGCCCCTCCGTCCTATCATGGGCCTACACAAACCGACGGGAGGAGTGCCCATGAACGAAGACGAGGACGATATCAACGAAATCGACGAGGAGGAGTTCAAATTCACCACGCTTCCCGAAAGCCTCGAACACGGGGAGCTCGGGCTGTTCCTGAAAGCCGTCCCGGTTCTGCTCAAACACCTGGACGGCCTCCTGTCCCACCCGGCCAAGTCGGCGGCCTGCGTGCCCTTCGTGGAGTTCTATATCTCCTTCAAGTACGGCCAGGTCCGCAAAAGCCTGCCACTCGGCTGCATCCTGCGGGAGTGGAAAAAGGGCCGGCTGGTCGAAACCTGCCCCCACTGCGGCGGGCCCCTCTACGTGTACCGCTCCTTCGCCCAGTTCCTGGAAGGCGGCAGGCAGCAGTGGAGCGGCTATTGCCCCTTCTGCGAGGTCGAAACCCACGGCAACGACCCGGACCGTGTGACCCGCTTCCGCAACGAGATGGCCCGGGCCCTGGAAACCTGGGGGCTGCACATCAGGAAGACCGACGACCGCAGCCCCCAGCAGTTCGACGAACCGTCCGTCGAAATATCCGATACCGTCGCGAAGATCCGGGCGGTGGAGAAGGACCTTCAGTCCCTCGAAGACCGGCCCCCGGATAACCGCTGGGACAGGCACGGCTTCGCCCTGGGCCTGAAACTGGCCCGGGAAGCCGTGGAGGAGGACGACCCCGACACCCTCGCCCGCCTGTCCTGCCTCGGCTTTTCCTTCGGCGGCCCCGACGAGGCCTCTTCTCTCTTGATGGATGCCCTGGAAAAGGGGCAGGTCAACGCCATCGACTGGCTTTTGCGGATGAAGGCCGACCCGAGGGGCGGCGACGAGGGAGCCCTGGCGCTCTACAAGGCGGTGAAGTCCGGGTCCGCCTGGGCGGTGGAACGCTTGCTGACGGAGGGGATAGAAGCCCGCCTGTCCTTCCGGGGGATGAGCCTGCTCGCCCATGCCGTGAAGGGAGAAAACCTGCCCGCCGCCCAGCTCCTGATCGAATACGGGGCGGACAAGGACGAGGAAGGGTTGCCGGAGCTCGCCGCGCAGTACGGGAACGCCGCCCTGGTCAGGCTGACGCTTCCCCTGCAGTGCCTTTTCTCGACCGCCGACCTTTCCAGGCTCCTGGCGATCGCCGCCCGTGCCCGGAACTTCGAGACCTTCCGGTGCCTGCTGGACGAATCCTTCGCGGAAAACTGGGAAGGGTTCCCGGAGCTTGAAGCCGTTTTGCGGGAGGTATTGGCCTGCGGGGAGGGGGATTTTGGGCAGCACCTTATGCTCGAAGACTTACTGGCGCACGGCCTGAGCCTGGAATTCCGCCTCGACGGCAAGCCCCTGCTTTTCTGGGCCGCACGAAACAAGCCCGAGCTGGTTCCGTTTTTCCTTGAAAGAGGCAGTTCCCTTCTTGCCGCCCAAAACCTGGAGGACGTGAAGGCCCTCAAGGCGGCCATCCGGGACTCCGGCATCCCCGACCGGAACGTGCGCTGGGGCGTGGCGCTGCGGCGGCTGGAAGAACGGTTCAGGGGCGAATGACCCCGGCCAACTTGTATGCAAACGGTCGAAATCAAGCTCTGACCCCATGCCCCTTTTCAAAGACGGCGAAGAGGCTCGATTCGTCGACCTCTTCGATGCGGCAGGCGCAGCCGGCCCGATGCCCCAGTTCGGCAAGGTCGGCAGCCGAGAAGGTGGTCGCCGTGAAACCGTCCTTGCAGACGATTTTCCCGTCCTTCGTCATGTCCAGGTCGATTTCGCCGAGGAGCCCCCTGGAGGCCTGTTCCTGGAACCAGGCCAGCCGGTGTTCCCAGAACCTGGGGCTGTAGGAGCTGAAGTAGGCCCTTCCTCCTGGAAGCAGGGCCGCCATGGCCCGGCGGACCAGGTTGAGGGGATCCCCTTTTATCGCGGACAGGCCGTTCTGGAGGCAGATGACGACATCGAACTCGTTTTTGTACTCGATCTTGTGGGCGTCCATGACCCGGAGAGAGCAGTTAGGGAAGTCCTCCAGGTAGACCTTCCCGAAGGCGATGGAGTCTTCGGAGATGTCGATGCCGACGATCGAACCGGCGCAGGGGGCCAGTTTCTTCATGATGCGGCCGTAGCCCGCGCCGAGCTCCAGGATCCGTTCGTGGCCGTGAAGGTCCTTCCGGACGAAGTCGATCTCCGCCTCGAGATACTGCCTCACCCGCTCGATCCCGGTTTCGTAAACCTGGAAAAGCTTCGCCGAGTTCAGTTTGTCGGCGTAATAGTTCTGCATCGGACGGACCTCCCCGCCGGCTTCACAGCTTGAAGGCTTCCTTGAAGGCCTCCAGGGCCTGGTTCAAGGCCTGGAGAAACAGAGGCCCGGCATTGGCTGAGGCGTCCCCGATGGCCTTGGCCTCGAACTTCCGGTTGAAAAACGTGCCGTCCTTTGAGGCGATCTCGATCGCCGCATACGCGGTCACGGCCATTTTCCGATTGAAGAAGGCCACGGTGCCCATCACCCGCGTCATTTCCAGCCGGACCATCGCCCCGTAGTCCCAATTGCCGGCGGTCAATTCCTGCGAGATTTTTTCCTGGGCCTGCGCCGCGTCCTGGCTCGCCACGACCGCGGGCAGGATCGTGGCACCGGGGAATTCCGGGGAGAAGGCCTCCGAAATGGCCTGGACCACCGAACTGTTGGCCTTCACCGGCTCCACGGGGACGATCATGAGACCGACATTCCCGGCCCAGGCCGTACCGGTGAGCACGAGGGTGACAGCCGCCACGAGCAAAAGAACTCTTTTCATCAATTAACCCTCCCTCCTGGGAACCTTGCCAGGGATACATCCAGGTCCCTTCGCTCATTCCAGGGGACCTTACTCGGAGCTCTCATACTTTCTTCTTCAGCCTCTCATTGAACTCTTTTCCGTCCTGCCCATGATGAGCCCGACTATGGCAAGTCGGGCAAAGCGCCACTACCCAGGTGGGATCATCCGGCCCACCGTCGGATAACCTTCTGACATTATGGACCTCAAGATAGGGCTCTCCGGCCTTATTCAAAAACGGGGCGGGCTGGCCGCAACCCTCACAAACCCCGTTCGCTCTTTTCAAGGCATAGAGCCGAAGGTATTCACTTCTTTCGTAATACTCCTTCTTTCGTTCGGTTGTGGAAGTTTGCATTTTCTCTTTGGGTTTCGCCCGAGCCAGAATCTCCGTAAGCGAAAGCGACCTGGCTTCATTCTCGATCTGGGCTGCGGCTCTCGGCTCTTGCGCAACCCGCGCTTCCACGCTCTTTATCGGGACGAGCTCAAAAACCAACACTTTCCGAGGGTTTCCTTCCCGATCGGGCCTTTCTGCTTCGTGATAGCCCACACATTCCATCTGGCCCACATGGCGGACAAGCCCCTTCTTTTCGTATTGGAAAAGCAATAATTCTTTCCCGTTCTTTTGGTGATCCAGGATCGCCTTGTTCCCCATCCTCAACCCCTGGTCGCCAATCTGCCCCTCGCCCGTGTAGTAATACAAACCATCGTGATTCCAGCCATCTTTATATCCGTAAGCATGCCCTTGATCCCCTGTAAAGATAAACACGTACGGAAATTGGCTAGGCGTGCTGATTCCGCCCTGTTGTTGTCCGCCAAAAAGATCATGAATTTCCCGACGTCGGTTATAGAGCTCTCCTACGATATACATGATGGGTTGATCCCTCCGTTCAGGTTGCGTTTACGATCGAGCGAATCTCCCTATTCCCAGCCTCTTAAGCGCACTGTTTCTTTTCCGGCTCCCAGCGCTCTACCCCGCGCTGGAGGGCCGTGATTTCCATGGCTTCGCAAAAAGATCGGAACAGCCTCTCCAGCCAGCCCTTCGCCCCTGCGTCTAGCGCGTCGCCGAACACTTTAGCCTCATGGAAAAACCGCGTTGGCCAACGTGAAGAAACCACTTCCCTAATCTCGTGGATGGTTTGCCGGCAAAGATCTAGCAGTCTCCGCATGAGGGTCAATACAACCTTAGACTGCTATTCGCCTTTGCCTCCAAACGAATAATAATGTAGTTTGCTTACTTAGATACCGAGACTCGAATATTGCCCTTTCACTTTGTTAGGCTCTAATCGCCTTACTTTTACAAAACCATTTATTTCTTAGTTTTGTTTTTCATTCCTCTTCTTCTATGTATCCTTCTACCCCTCTCCTATCTAGTTGCGTTTCATCCAGTTCTCTTTCGCTCGGATTTGTTTCTAGAATTAATTTATCTATATCCGTAAACCAGGGATATCTAATATTTAATTCTTCTTTTAGTCCAGGGACAAGAACATCTATTGTGTAATTTTGGTATAAGTGCTCAGGCGAAGAAGGGGAATGACTTATTCGTTCCGGGTTTACATAAACAAATTCATGTCTTCCTGTTCTAAAAAAAAGATCCACCGCTAATATGCTGAAATCTGATACTAAAGGTCCTGTTTGAAGTATTCCTTTCTGGCTTATTCTTCTAGATGGTTTGTGGGTTTCTAAATTAATTATAACACCCTGCCTCTTCCTATATTTTTCTTCTGTGAAAAGGACGTCGTTCTGTTTAAACACCCATGCTCTTAGGTCCTTTTCCGTTTGCCATAAGCCTTCTAGGTTTGCATTATTTGGCCCAGGACACCTTATATCCCATTTAAAAGGTGGGAAGTTCTTACCCTTATTTTTTGCTTCTTTCTCATATTTAATTTTTGCCCTTTCGTATATTTTAATTCCACTGCTCATAATTTCTTCTTTGCTTTTTGGAAAGGCAAGGCTTTTTAGATATCTATAAAGTGCTTCTTTTTTACACCATTTAGCACCCCTAAACTCGGAATTCGTTTTTAAGCCCTTGCACTCCACTACGTACCATTTTTCGGAATTGCTTCTCTTCCGTATGTAGAAGTCCCCTTTTATTCCCTCTGCTTTTGCGTCATTGCCTCCCGCCGGCTTTTCTTTGATACGTAGCACTTCGTAATCTCTCTCTTCTAGTAGTCTTTTCAATAACACCTCAGATATTGCTCCAGCAAGCGCTCCCATAGAGCCTGGGCTCATTTTCATAGCTTCCACAAAAGTCTCTTCCGCCACGCCGAAATTTTCTTCAATAAATTCCCGCAAACCCATTCGCCTATCCTCCCAACATGATTTGTCTTCCTCGCAATCCATATTGAATCATTAAAACCAGCATCTTTCTTGACGTTTCTACTTCCTCGTGTAATACTTTTTCTAACACATTGGTGTTAGGGGGCGTCTATTTTGGAGTCAAATAAATCTTTGCTTTTAGTAAAACCACATATAGCGCTTTTAAGAGATAAGTTGATTAACGACTTCTTTTACAACGTTTCTGCCTTATCAGAAAATTTCTTTATTGAGGACATTTGCATAGACTTAGCCGTTTTCAAGGAAAACCAGCCGCATGTTATAGATAATCTATTTTTAATATGCGATGTTACATCCAATAATATCGATCGGTGTCATGAAAAATTTAAACTGGTTGGAGAAGTTATTAAACGAAATATTTATTTACTTTTCTTTAAAAACAACTCTTTCTTTTTTTATAAATATTTAGCTGAAAGTAAAAAAATAATAAATTACCCAACTACTCCTGTTTTTTCTTTTGGAGACTTTTGTTTATTCAAAAAGGATCTGATTTTACCAAAAGACCTTTTAGGTTTGATCGAAACAATTCACAACCATATTTACGCAAACGAAGGATATTCAACTGCTGAGGTTTTTAATGAGCTGATAAAGATTCTAATGGTAAAGTTTGTAGATGAACAAAAAAGTTCCGAAGAAAAGCTTGATTTCTATTTATCGGAAGCAGAAGCAGTTGATTTGCACGGCCCAGAAGGCTATCGTTTCACGCAAAGAATTAACTTTCTGTATGAAGAAGTCGCCTCAAAATATCCGGCGCTATTTAAGTTTAATGAAGGGATAAAATTAACCCCCTCGGTTTTGGCTTTTACTATAGCTCAGTTACAAAGGTATAACTTATTTGATATGGATAGCGACATAAAGGGATTAATCTTTCAAAAAGTTATTACTAGTGGACAAAAAGGAGAGCGCGGTCAGTTTTTCACTCCCGATCCAATAATCAGCTTAATGGTCAACTTTTTAAAACCACAATTCAACGAAACTGTCCTTGACCCTGCTTGCGGTACGGGAGGTTTTTTAAGGCAGGTAATTTCTTTTGTTAGAAGCAACAATAAGGAAAAAGACATCCAGTATTACATAAAGAATTGCGTGTTCGGGACAGAAATTAACCCTACTATAGCTAGAGTCGCAAATTTGCGCTTTATCTTCGAAGGCTCGGATGCAATGAATGTAGATTGTTGTAACGCGCTTTCCGATTTAAAAACAGGCTCCGTTAGTAAGATACTAACCAGAGATGCCTATGACTTAATATTGACTAATCCTCCTTTTGGTTCTCAAGGAAAAATCACTGATAAGAAAACGCTTTCTTCCTTTAATCTCGGCTATAAGTGGTGTGGGAAAAAACCACAAACGCTTCAAAACGGACAAACTCCAGATATACTTTTCATTGAAAGGTGCATCGATCTATTAAAACCGAACGGCCGAATGGGGATAGTTCTCCCAGACGGAGATTTAGAAAATCCAAGTCTAGAATATGTCAGAACCTATATCTTAAGCAAGTGTGATTTGATAGGAGTTATCAAACTGCCAGATCAAGCCTTTGTCCCCTTCGGAACAGGCGTTAAAGCCTCAGTCCTGTTTTTGAAGAAAAAGGAAAACCCAGATATAAATAATGCTTCCTTCGTGTTTTTCGCAAAAATCAACAACCTTGGATATATATATAACAAAAATGCTAGTGTTTTGTACAGGAAAGATCCTTTTGGAAACCCCCTTCTTGACTCAATCGGAAATCCTATTGTTAATGAGGACTGCACTAAAATCAACAAACAATATGAACTTTATTTACAAACTAATAAAATTCAAGATAGCGATGATTGTTTTGTTGTTGAATCTAAAGACATAAAGGGAAGATTTGATTTTGAGTATTATTCACCAAAATATATGAAAAATGTTCATTATTTGATAAACAGAAGATCTATCCCCCTTCACTCAATTGCAAAAATAATCCGAGGGAAAGCTCCTTTATTAAAACAAAAAAACAAAATAGTTAAATACATAGAAATATCGGACTTAAATCCATCTACAAGTGAGATTATCTCCTATTCTGAGATACCCGTTCATGAGTTGCCGAGCCGGGCAACCTTTGAGGTAAGAACGGGTGATGTTATCACGAGCGTAGCGGGAAATTCGATAGGAACATCTAAACATGCCTCTGCACTGGTAACTAGCGAATACGACAAATCCATATGCACAAATGGCTTTAAGGTTATACGACCTTTTGCAGTGGACCCCTATTACCTAATATATTACTTTAAAACCGATTTTTTCTTGAATCAAATCTTGCGACTTAGAACTGGAGCGGCCATTCCTTCTGTTTCCGATGATGATTTCAATAATATTCTTGTGTTGATCCCTGAAGAAGAGCAACTCAAACAGATTACTATAAAAATACAGAAAAGTTTCGAGCTTCGCGCCCAAGCTAAAGCGCTCTTTGCTGAATCGCTAAGCGAAATATACAGTTAGTAACGTTATTTCGAATGTGGATTCACAGTTGAATTTGTTTATCACGACACCGCAGGATGTTTTTTATGTCTTTAATCTTCTAGTTGCGAGTCCGTCTTAAGCGATAGCTCGAGCGTAAAACCGGGGCTTTTTCTACAATCCCATATCGCTAACCATTATATTGCTCCCCTGAAATCAACCCACCGTTACCGATGTTAATGCCTATACTGCTTCGGAGATATGTTCTCTAGTACATATGCTCTCATATATCGCCCTCCCCTCGCTTCTCCAACGGAAAAGCATATGCAATTCGGGCGGGGGCCAATACATATGCTTACAACATATTCTTAACCTCAACTCCTTCCCACTTCCCCTTCAGCCACTCCGCCGCAAGTTTTCTATGGCATTGATCCGGCTTCTCCTCGCTGCAGAGCAGGCAGGCCCGGTCGAAGTCCTCAGGCTTCAGCGTTGTTAGTACCTGCCGTTCCTCGAGCAGGTCCAGGTAGGTGGCTTTAAATTCCTCCCAGGAGATCTTCCCGCCCCGAAAGCCGTCCATTATTTCCTTCGTGGCGGCAAGCTGGGGGATGTACTCGTACTCGATGCCGGCGATCACCTTCAGGAAATATTTCAGGTCGTTCTTCTTGGTGAAACCCGCCAGCTGGGAGGCGTTGTTCAGGCGGATGTCGATTACCTTCTTCACCCCGTGCTTCATAAGTGACGTGAAGAATTGCTCCGCGCTCTTGCCGGCAAACCCGATCGTGAACAGATCCATCCAGATTCCTCCAAGTGAATTTAGGATACACTTACATCATATTGTAGAACTCTACGATGGGAGAAAAAAAGCATGAATATCGACCACCTGCGCTACCTTGTCGAGATCGTGAACCAGGGATCCATTTTCAGGGCGGCCCAAGCGCTTTACGTTTCGCAGCCCAGCCTAAGCACCGCTATCAGGAACCTTGAAGAGGAGTTGAAAATCACGCTGTTTCACCGGAGCAACAAGGGAAGTCTCCTAACGAGGGAAGGAGAGAGCGTCTACCGATACGCCAGGACAATCCTTGAGCAGGTCGACAACATTAAGTCCGTGTCGCAATCCCCGGAACAGTCCAGCTTTCGGCTAGTTACAAAAAGTTACTCATACGTCATGGAAGCTTTTGTCGCCATGTGCGCGGAATACAACAGGGATGAGAAACTGGATTTCAGCATCCGCACGGAAGACCTGATGGGCGTGATCGATGGGGTTGCCTGCTGTAGGTACGACTTGGGTATCCTTGTGATCAACAATCAGTCCCTGGCCTTATGCGATAGCATCCTGAGCTCGAATCATATGGAATCCTTCCGAATCACAGAAATGCCGGTAAACGTCAACATCAGCAAAAAACATCCTCTGCTCTCGGTTTCTCCGTTCCCGTTTGAAAAGCTGAACAATTACATGTTCGTGAAGTACGAGAGCGAAAAAACCAACAGCATCAGCTATATGCCTGAGCTGAGTTCGCTGAAGATCATCAACCCGAACAAGACCATAACTGTTACCGACCGAGAGCTGAAGTGCAATGTGGTTTCCCAGACAACCGCCTTCAGCATCGGCTGCAAGCTCCACCCAAGGTTCATGTCGAAGTTCGACATTGTCGCGATTCCCATCCCTGGAAACTTCGCAACCCTTTCCTACATCAAGCTGAAGAACTCCTACCTAACAAAGGAATCCAAGCGATTCCTGGAAATCCTAAGGCGAGAGCTGGATTCAAGCAACGGGTAATTCACCATTAGCCAGATCACCGGTAGCAGTCCGGGACCTGGCTTTCGAAGCTGGCGCGGGCTTCCTTGCGCATTTTCTCGCTCGACAACAGGTCATAACCGGTCATTGCAAGGCTTTTCGCCCCCAATAGACAGACTTCATCCGCCCTACGGGAAACCGCAGCCTCGGCGAAAGCGGCGGAATGAGCGTTGACGGTCCCTGGGGCTATGGAAAGGTACTCGTGGATCGTAGGGAGACGCAGGGAGACGTTCCCGATGTCCGAAGAACCATAAAAGGTGTTGGGATCAGGGTAAACAGCCGTTTCTCCAAGAATCTCGAGGTTGGTACGGAAGAGTTCACCCATGACCCGGTTCGGATAACGTTCTGCAAAGAGCGGATCGACTCGGATCTCGGCCTTCGCTCCCGTTAAAAGTTCCGCAGAGGAAACGCACCGCTGGATCTTTTCGATGAGTTGCTCAAGGTTCCGCAGCGTTTGCGACCTGAGACAGAATTCGCAAGCGGCAAAATCGGGGATGACGTTGCTGGCTCCGCCGCCGTTAGTCACGACTCCATTGACGTTGTCCTGGGGCTCGAAAACCGATCGCAGGGTATCAATGTTCTGAAAAGTTGACATTACTGCGGCCAGGGCATTGATCCCGCGTTCCGGTGTCGATGAGTGTGCCGAAACTCCCCTGAAGTTGACAAAGAGGCTCGTGCAGGCGCGAGCGCTGCGCATGATCATGTTTGGCCCTGAAGTAGGGTGCACCATCAGGGCGAAATCCACACCTTCGAAGATCCCCTCCTCCAATAGGCCGATTTTCCCCCCCCTCGTCTCTTCACCCGGTGTTCCGATCACCGAGACTTTGCCACCGAATTCTCCGACGAAAGAAGCGAGAGCGATCCCCGCCCCGACAGACATAGCGCTGATCAGGTTATGGCCACAACCGTGCCCGATGCCCGGAAGAGCGTCATATTCTGCGAGAAAAGCGATATGAGGGCCCTTTTCGCTGCCCATGGACTCGGCAATGAAAGCCGTCTGCATAGAACCGATTCCCGTTCTAACGCTGAATCCGTGCCTGGCAAGAACTTTTGTGAGGGCATCACATGCGAAGTATTCCTCGAAACCAAGTTCTGGTTTCCCATGTATTGAATGGGAAAGAGCGACGAGATCGATTCCCAGCTTATCAACGATCGTCACGATCCGTTTCTTTCTCCGGTTCATCAGAACCTCTCCTTATCTTGTTTTCCTGGCAGGGACAGGCTTGTTGGGGAGTCCCCCGGCCCCCTTCTTCTACCAGGGGGCCGGGGGGAAAAATCAACGTGTCGTTTTCTGGTCCAGGAAGTTCCAGGCCAGCGCGGCCAACAAGCTGCTACCGGCCGGAAGGACATCGTCGTCCACATCGAACTCAGGGTGGTGCTGGGGCCGGCCGATGCCTTTTTCACCGTTTTCCGTCCCCAGGAATAAGAACACGCCGGGAACGTCCTGCAGATAGTAGCTCATGTCTTCGGAGCCCATCGAGGGAGGGATATCCATTACCTTGTCTGCCCCAAGGACATTTCGCGCAACCGTGGTTGCTCTTTCTGTCAAAATGGGGTCGTTTACTGTGGCTGGCAGGACATTCTTGTAGTCGACTTCTGCCCTGCAACCCATGGCTTCGCAGATCCCGCTGCAGAGACGGGCCATACGGCCCGGCATTGCAGCCCTGACGCTCGGGTTGAACGTCCGCACGATACCCTCCAGGGAAGCGCTGTCCGGAATAATGTTGACCGAGGTTCCTGCTGCGATACGACAGCAGGAAACAACGGCGGATTCTAGAGGATCGGTTTCCCGGCTCACCAGGGTCTGCAGGCTCCCAAGAAGGGCTCCCGCAGCCACGATGGGATCCGTTGCCAGGTGCGGTACACCGCCGTGTCCACCCTTGCCGCGGATGGTAATTTCCCACTCGTCCGATGCCGCCATGAATGGCCCAGCGTGAAGCCCCACCTTTCCAGCCGGCAGCGTCCCCCAGATGTGCAGCCCGGCGATGGCATCCACTCTTTCCAATGCACCATTCTCGATCATCGCCTGCGCCCCGCTCTGGAGAGGGGACTCTTCCGATGGCTGGAAGATGAAACGGACTCGTCCGGGCAGTTCGGCTTCGAGCTCTTTCAGGATCCTGGCCGCTCCCAGAAGGATAGCGGCATGGGCATCGTGTCCACACGCGTGCATGACGCCGTCTTTTACCGAAGAATAGGGGAGTCTCGATTTCTCCTGTATGGGAAGTGCGTCGATGTCCGCCCGAAGGGCAAAACACGGACCCTGATTACCGGAACCGAGGTCTGCGATTAGACCAGTCGGCACTCCCTTAAGCCCTACACGCATGTCCGTGAAGCCCATTTCTTCCAGCCGCGCTTTGATGCGAGCGGTCGTCTCGATCTCCCTGAACGACAGTTCGGGATAGGTGTGAAATTCACGTCGCCAATCGGTAATGTCCCGTGAAATTTCCTGGGATAGGGAACGAATTCTGTCGATCATGCGGGATCCTCCCAATCTTTATGTCCAAGTCCTCTTCCGCGGGATCCCGGCCTTGGGCCGTTAAAACCGCGATGAAAGAAAATAAACCGGCGTTCATGCGATCTAGAACGGCCCGTACTTGATGGCGTTTGCGATGACGACAAAGACCCCTCCCATAGCCAACCACAGGGCAAACAGAGGGAAAAGGAACTTCACCCATTTCTCATAAGGGATTCTTGCAACCGCCAGCGTGGCGATCAAAGTGCCGGAAGTAGGAAGAATATAGCTGGTGAAACCGTCCCCAAACTGATAAGCCAAAACAGCAACCTGACGGTTGATTTTCAAGACATCTGCGAGCGGAATCATAATGGGCATCGTCGCAGCCGCCTGGCCGGTTGCGGACGGGATAAAGAAGTCCAGGAAAGTCTGCATGCCGTACATGCCCAGAGCCGTTACCGAGCTCGGTAGGCCCTGGACGAAACTGGCCATGCCGTGGATCGCGGTATCGATGATTTGCCCGTCCTGCATGACGACCAGAATCGCCCGCGCAACCCCAACCATGATGGCCCCTGTGATCATCCCTTTTGCTCCGGCCATGAATTCCTTGATCATGTTGTCCGTATTGAGTCCGCCAATGATCCCTGCAAGGATCCCGAGAATGAGGAAGATGGTCCCGATTTCAACCATGCCGTAGCCTTTTTCAAAGACACCGTAGATTAGATAGGCAAAGGCTCCCAGCACAGAGAGAAGGACTAGTTTTTGCTTTCCGGTCAACTGTTTGACCGTGTCGAGATCGATGATGTTGCCTGCTTCTTCCTGTTCTAGTTCATGCACCAGGCTGCTTTCTGGACTCGATTTAACCTTCCGGGCGTAACGGACCACGAATGTGGCTGTTATAACCATCATGGTTGCCCACACGAGGATCCGGTAACCGATTCCGGAGAACATTGGCAGTTCCGCCATCCTCTGGGCGATCCCCGTGCTGAACGGGTTCATGATGCCCGACACGAAACCGCAGGCTGCCCCAAGGGTAATCATTCCCATACCAACCAGCGCGTCGAAACCGAGCGCCCGGGCGAGAGCGATCCCGATGGGAACAAAGATGATGTTTTCCTCTGCCATACCGAAGGTAAAACCGCCGATAGAAAACATCATCATGATTATCGGGATCATAATCTTTTCCTTATTCCGCAGCTTCGTGGCAAGGCTGCCAATACCGCCTTCGATGGCACCTGTTGCGGTGATGATTTGGAAAGCTCCCGCAACGAGAATGATGAAAAAGATGATTTCCTGGCCTGCTGCCATCCCTCTCGGGATGGAGGAAAAAAGCTGGAGGATCGTTACCGGAGTGTTTTCGACCTGGTGATAGGTAGCCGGGGCCACAACCATCTTCCCGGTAATTGGGCTTTTTATCCTGTCATATTGTCCTGCCGGCAGGACATAGGACAAAACGGCCATAAAAAAGATAACTGAAAAAAGAAGCTTGATCGGATGGGGAATCTTGATGCCGTTCTTCTTAGGCTGCACGACCGGGATAGAGACTTCGGCTTCTTTCTCCATTTTTATCGCCCCTTTTCCGTTGATTTTTGCTTTTTTAATCTAAAAAGCTTTTCCTGCCCGTAAAAACTCCTATTTGTTATCTGGCCTAGGAATGAATTCACCTGCCTTTACACCTGTCACAAGGTCTTTGTCGACAGCCATTCTTCCGTTCACGAAAACGGCTTCTATTCCTTCGGGGGGGGTTTGAGGATCTTGGAAAGTAGCCCGATCGATAATCGTAGAGGGATCGAAAATTACGAGGTCCGCGTCGTAACCCTCCTGGATTTTTCCCTTCCGGCTGTCAATACGGAGCCTTTTTGCGGGCATCACGGTCATCTTGTGGATGGCTTCATAGAGGTCGAATAGTTTATCCTTCAGGCAGTATCTTCCCAGAACCCTTGCAAAGGTCCCGGCTCCGCGGGGGTGTCCCTGGTGATTGTTGTAGCCGCCGTCGCTGGCAGCAAAAACTAGGGGGTGCTTTAACGCCGCCTTGATTTCATCCTCGTTCATCACGACGGCAACCACATACATTTTCGGATACTTCTGCCGAACTTCGTAAAAGAGTTCCCGGTTGCAGAAAACCCCACGATAAGGTTCCTCGGCTAGCATCACCGAATCAAAGCTCTTTCCCCAGTTTTCGAAGCAGCCTTCTTCGAAGACGGCGCTACCGATCTTGCAACTGAATGCATCATAGGGATAGGCATCGGCCATTACGTCAAGGCCTTTATTCACCATGTTTTCTATCTTCACGAGAGCTTCTCGCATATTCCCGTAGGCACAGACGCTCGACAGATGGGATATTTGAACGGGAGTTTTGATTGCCTCTGCGATATCATTGATCTCAGACAGAGCCACCAACGCTCTGGTGGAGTCGTACCGCGCATGAAATGCCGCGAGAACATCACTTCTTCCATTTATCCTCTCAGCCACTGAAACGGCTTCTTCTTCGTCGATGCCCGGACAATACTCGAGCCCGTAAGAAAGGCCGATCCCGCCGAAATCGATTGCCTCCTCGACAAGGGTTTTCATTTTTTCGATCTGCAACTTCGATGATTTCGCGTGGATATCCTCGTTGCCGACCTTTTCCCTGAGGGTGTTGTGGCCGACGTAGGTCATGAAATTCAGGGGATAATTCCCCGCTTGGACATATTCAATAAATTCGCGGAAATTGTTGCGATTCGAACCACAATTCCCCCCTACTGCAGTCGTGACACCGCTTCTCAGCAGGGCAATCGATATATCCAAATCCTTCCCTTCCGTGAGTGCAAGGGATTCTTCATGGCAGTGGATGTCTATAAAACCGGCGCTGACGTAATTTCCGTCAGCAATAAACGTTTCTCTGGCTCCCTCCAGGTTGTTGCCAACGGCGGCGATTTTTCCGTCCTTTATACCGATGTCCTTCGCTGCGAGAGTCCTGCTTGTCGGATCGACGATCTGTCCGCCGATGATCTTAATGTCATACAACTATTCCACCCCCATATAGCCTAGTTTCGGGTTCATGATACGATGGCTTTAAAAAAAGTCTTAATACTAATTCTCTATATTGTTATAGGCTAACGACATAGTCACAGGAGCTCCTGTTTTGCACGCGAAAAACCGGGACCCCCTTGCGGAATCCCGGTTTCGTCTGGCCTCGTCTGTACTCGGCTTTTCTTTCTCCTCTATCCCTTCTCCCCCTCGTGGACGAGCGGGGCGAGTGTTCGGCGGATGGGACCCAGGCGGGCGCTGACGGCCTGCTGGGTGAGGCACAGTTCCCGGGCGATCTCGCCCTGGGTGGCGCCCTCGGCGAGGCGCATCACGATCAGCCGGTCCTGGGCGCTGGGAATCTTCCTCAGCAGCAGTTCGATCTCCATGGGTTCGTCGAATACGGCGGCCAGGTCTTCCGGGGCCGCCTGGTCCTCGTACGCTTCCAGGTCCGCGGGGTGCTCCTTCCAGCGCAGGCGCCGGGCGGCGTCGCGGACGGCCCTTTTCACGGCCATTCGCAGGAAAAGGGCAACGTGGTCCTCACTCGTGCATTTGTCCAGCAGCCTCAGCACGGCCAGGCTGCCTTCCTGGCAAAGGTCCTCGAAATCGGCGCCGCGTCCCTTGTACTGCCGGGCGGCGGCTTTCACCAGGGGCCTGAAATCCTTCACGATCTGCTCCTTCCTCGCTTCGTCGAACATCTTTTCTCTTCTTCCTCCTCCCGTCCGGGGAGGCCCCTCCCTAGGAAGAGGCGGCTCCGGAACGGTTGAGGGCGGTCTGCAGGTCCCGGATGGCCAGGGTCAGGGCTTCGAGCTTGCTTTCCATCCTCACCAGCAGGTACGAGGCCACGGCGATGGAAAATCCGCTCTGCAGGGCCGCTTTCACCAGCTCTTCCACGGGATCACCTCCTCGGGCTCTCAGCGTTTGGGGCGGGGGGCAAACGCCCCCCGCCTTCGGGCTTGACCGTCCATCCTGTCGATGCCGGGACGGGGCGGAAGTCGCTACTTTTCAGAACGGGCGCTTTTCTAGTCGCCGAAGACGACGGTCACCGTGCGGTCCACGATGTCCGCGCCGAGGCGGCTGTTGGGTCCCGCGACGAAAACGTTGTGGTCGATCACGGCCTGCATGGCCGTCTCGATCTCGGCCTGGGTGAGCCCGTCCCTGGGGTAGGCCATGGACAGGACCAGGTTCTCGTCCGCCACCGGGGTTCCGAATGTCATCCGAAGGGTCTTCATGGTTTCACCTCCTTTCGTTCATCGTCCGGGCCTTACGGAAACTAGGCCACCAGGTCGCTGTCGATCTTGCTGACGGCGGAAACGGGGTACGCGAGCAGGGCTCCGAGGGCCGAGGCCACGGCGGCGACGTCGTCCGCGAGGGCGGCGGCGTCAACGCCGGAGAAGTTGAGGGTCCGGTAGACGGGTTTCCCCTGTTCGTTGGTTCCCGTCTGGATCTTCAGGGCCAGGCGGGACGCTTCGGGGGTGTAGGCTGCCATTTTCTTTCACCTCCTTTCTCGTGGCTTCAAAGGGTAAGAGTGGAATCGAGCCGCCGATTCCACAAATGACGAAAGGGAAGAAAAGCGTTAATTTTTTCGCCGGGGTGGGCAGGCCTTCGGACTGCTGTCATAATGAAGCGGTAGGCACACAGCGCTTTTACGGGGGGTTCGGAACATGCGCGACATGAGGCGGAAAGACAAGGAGATCACGGACCGTTCGGCCATCGAGGCGATCCTGGCGCGGAACAACGTTTGCCGGCTGGCCCTGTTCGACACGGAGTATCCCTACATCGTGCCCCTGTGCTACGGGTACGAAAACGGGTGTCTCTACTTCCACGGCTTCGCGGGGGGAACCAAGCTGGAGCTGATCAGGGCGAACCCGAACGTTTCCTTCGAGGTGGAGGAAGGCCTGGAGGTGACCACGGACCCGGACCCGTGCGAGTGGTCGGTCAAGTACCGGAGCGTCGTGGGGCGGGGCGTGGCGGAGATCCTGGAAGGGCCCGAGAAGCGGGCCGGGCTGGACGTGGTGGTGAAGGCCTTCGCGGGCCGGGCGCTGGATTTCCCGGAGAAGGCCATGGCCGCGGTGACGGTGGTGCGGGTGCGGGTGAAGGAGCTGGCCGGGCGCCGGTCCGGGTACCCCGAATGAAAAAAGCCCCCTCGGGGGGCTTTTTTAGTCCGTTCCGGCGAAATCCTTCGGTTGGAACAGGTAGGCCTGAGGAGGGCAGGGGTGGGTCGGCACGAGCGGCGTGTCCGTGGCTTCCGCGAAGGTGAAGGTTCCCTCGGAAATCAGGGCGCGGCAGGTTTCCACCACTTCCTGGTTGAGGGCCTGCCCGGCGAGGGCCTGGATCTCGGTCAGGGCCCGGTCCACGCCCAGGGCGGGCCGGTAGGGGCGGTCCCACGAGATGGCCTCCACGATGTCCGCCACGGCCAGGATCTGGGCGTCCAGCAGGATCTCGCCGTTCTTCAGCCCCTGGGGGTAGCCGGAGCCGTCCAGGCGCTCGTGGTGCTGGTACACGATGTCGGCCAGCGGCCAGGGCAGCTCGATCCCCCTCAGGATCTGGTACCCGGATTCGCTGTGGGTCCGCACGAGGCTCCGTTCCATGTCCCCCAGAAGGCCGGGCTTGCTCAGGATGTCCGTGGGGATGTTGATCTTCCCGATGTCGTGCACCAGGGCAGCCATACGGATGCCCCTCACGCGGTCCTCGGGGAGGCCCATGCGGGCGGCGATGGCGCAGGCGAGCTCGGAAACGCGGCGCTGGTGGCCGGCGGTGTAGGGGTCCTTGCGCTCCACGGTGTTGGAAAGGGCCACGATGGTCTGCTCCCAGGCCCGCTCCATGCGTTCGAGGCTGCGGCGAAGCTGTTCGCGGCTTTCCGTGAGGCTGGCTTCCGCCCGCTTCATCTGGCGGGTGTCGCGGTAGAGGGTGTAGAAGCCCAGGGAATTTTCCCCGTCCCGGATGAGGACGGACTGGATGGCCACGTCCACGAGCGTGCCGTCCTTGCGGCACCGCCGGGTTTCGATGGGCGCCGCTTCCCAGTCCTCGGCGGCGCGGAGGTCGAGGCGTTCTCCCTCGCCTTTCAGGGATTCGGGGACGACCAGGTCGTTCAGCTTCTTTCCCAGGGTTTCCTCGCGGGAGTAGCCGAAGAACTCGCAGAACCGGTCGTTCACGTTGACGACCTTCAGGTCGCCGAAGCTCTCGATGGCGATGGCGTCCGGGGCGCTCTGGAAGAGCCGTTCCCAGTAGGCCTTCTCGACGCGGAGGCGTTCCTCGGCCTGCTTGCGGTCCGAGATGTCGCGGATGAAGGCGAAGTGGATGGGCACGCCGTCCCGGTCGCCGGCAACCGCGTGGATGAAGATGGAAACGGGCACGAGGGAACCGTCCTTGCGGATCAGCTCCTTCTCGTATCCCTGTACCTTCCCGGTCCTCCGGGCGGCCTCGTGGCGGCGGGTGTCCAGCCGGTGGTGGCGGATCGGGGTCAGGTCCTTCCACGTGAGGCCGATAATCTCCTCTTCCGTGTAGCCCAGCAGGTCCTGGAAGGCCTTGTTGCAGCTCAGGATCCGGCCGGAGCCGTCGCCGGCGGCGAAGGGGTGGATGGAGCTTTCGGCGATGTCCTGCATGAACCGCATGCGGGCCTGGGCCTGCTCCAGCGATTCTTCCAAAAACTTCTGCTCGGTCATCTCGCGCCCGAGGGCGAAGAAGAGGCGGGGGCTCCGGCCCTGGCGCAGGGTCCAGGAGAACCACTTGTAGGTGCCGTCGGCCCCGCGGAACCGGGCCTCGAGGGAAAGCAGGCCGGTTCTCATCCGCCGGATCTCGCGGAAGAAGGGACGGGAGGTGCGGACGTCGGAGGGGTGGAGGAACTCGACGAAGGGGCGGTCCATCAGGTCTTCGGCACGGTACCCGAGGTGGCGCTCCCAGGCGGGGTTGAGCCAGCGGATGAAGCCGTCGTACCCGGCTTCGCAGAACAGCTCCTCGGAAAGGTTCAGGTAGGCTTCGAGAAGGCTCAGGGGCGGGCGGACGGGTGCATCGGGCGGCCGTTCTGCGGGTTTCGCGGACGGCACGGACGGAAGAACTTCCTTTAGGCTTCCCTGGGCGGTCGCGTCGTGGCGCATAAAGTTATGGTAGCACAATCCGGCCGTTCCGGACTTTACCGCGAACGTGGCATTTTCGTGAAATACAGGCTAGAATGGGGGCGCATTCGTCTCCACCGCAACGGATCTATTTAAGGAGGAATCGGCAATGAGCCAGGCGTTCGTCCGCCATGACGAGGAAACCGAGGCGTTCAAGGGCGATCTCGAGAACCTGAAGAAGCTCCGGGATTGGCTGAAGATCCAGGAGAAGAAAAAGGCGGCTCTCGAATCACCCGAGAGTGCCGCGAAGATCGACCCGGCCACGCGGGAGAAGTGGCTGCGGGAGGTCATCGCGGATATCGAGAAGACCCGGGTCGAGCTCGAGAGGATGGAAAAGACCACTTTGCAGGAACGTTGAACGGACACGGACCCATGGCGGGGTTCGAGGCTTGAAAAAACAGGGGCCGGTCCGTTAAATCGGGCCGGCCCCTTTGTTTTGGCCGTTCCGTCAGGCTTTCATGGCCCGTGCGATGCGGCCCAGGCCCTCCTCGAGAAGGGCCCGCGGCGTGGCGACGTTCAGCCGCGCAAACCCCGCCCCCTCGGGACCGAACATCGTCCCCGCATTCATGGCCACTCCCGCCTTGTACATCAAAAAGTCCGCGAGCCCCTGCGGGTCCATGCCCATCCCCCGGCAGTCCACGAAGGGAATGTACGTTCCCTCCGGCTTCACCAGCTTCATGCCGGGAAGGTTCTCCCGCATGAAGCGGTCCGCGAATTCGAGGTTGCCGGAAAGCACCCCGAGCAGGGCGTCGAGCCAGGGGCCCCCGTGCCGGTAGGCGGCTTCCATGGCGACGATGCCGAACAGGTTCACCGAGAGGTCCAGGTTGTCGTGCAGGAATCCCTTGAAGACGGCCCTCTTTTCCGGGTCGGGGATGATGGCGTAGGAGCTGGCCAGCCCGGCGATGTTGAAAGTCTTGCTGGGGGCCATGCAGGTGATCGTCCGCCCCGCGATCTCCGGGGAAAGGGTCGCGATGGGGATATGGCGGTTCGGGGCGTAGACGATGTCCGAATGGATCTCGTCGGAGACGATCAGGACGTCGTGCCGGAGGCAGATGTCCGCCACCGCGGAAAGCTCTTCCCTCGTCCACACGCGCCCGGAAGGGTTGTGGGGGGAGCAGAGGAACAGCACCTTCGCCCTCGGGTCGGAAGCCCGGCGCTCGAGGTCCTCCAGGTCGAGGGAGTAGCGCGCGCCGTCGAAAAGCAAAGCGTTGGCCGAAACCCTCCGCCCGTTCGACTCGATCACCCACCAGAAGGGATGGTAGACGGGCGTCTGCATGATGACGCGGTCACCCGGCTGCGTGAAGGCCAGGAGGGTCGTCGCCAGGGCCGGGACGACGCCCGGCGTAGGGGCGTACCATTCCGCGGAGGGAACCGCCCAGCCGTGCCGGTTCGCGATCCAGCCCGTGACGGCCTCCCAGCAGCTGTCCGGGTGGAAGGTGTAGCCGTAGATGCCGTGCTCGACCCTCTCGCGAAGGGCCTGGATGACCGCCTCCGGGGCCTTGAAGTCCATGTCCGCGACCCACATGGGGAAAAGGTCCTTCACCCCGAAGCGTTCCCCGGTCTGGTCCCATTTGACGCAGGACGTGCCGCGCCGCTCGATCACCGTCTCGAAATCGAATTCACGCATGTTTTGCTGCCTCCTGTTCGGCCCCTATGGCGTTTTGAACCCCATTCTAGCATCGAGCCATCTAGTCTAAAAGTCCCATTAAAGAACGGGTTTTATAAGCCTTAACTCTCAATGTTAGTACACTAAATTGCCACTAAAGCGAATAAAACCTGCGCCGCGAGTCGACATTCCGGCGCTATTTTCCCCTTATCCGCCCTCATCCGCGCTGGGAGGATTTCAGTCGCTTTGCCTCTTCAGAGGGCTTCGGGTAGGATGGAATCGTCAGGCAGGAAGGTCAAAAGGTAAGACGCCACGTGAATCTGGACGAACCGGACGGGGTTTTCCGGAGACGCCACGGAGCGCGGCGGACAAGCCGAACGAGCCGGAATGCCTGAGAGGTCGGACTACCCGGTGCAGCTCGAAACACGGAAACCCTGCAAGACAGGTACCAGGCAGTTCGAAGTGGAACGGAAACGCAAGGAAACGGCAGCACGCAACAACTGCAGGGCAAGGAAACACAGGAAACACCGAGGAGCTGGTAACTTGAAGGAAACGAATGTCACACCCGGGTAGTCCGGCTTTCCTCAAAGGGGATGGGTGCGAAATAAGAGACGAAATGTCCGACAAGGTCTCACAACTGAATAGGCTCCACCCAAGTGGGGCGAAGAACTCGCCCCCGATGAAAGCCCCGGAGGGGTTTCACGAACCGACAGGCCGCGAAGCTGCGGTAACGGGTGCATAAAAGGGATTCGAGCAAGGCAACGGGCTCGAATCCCTTTTTTTATAGTCCCAGGGCCGCAAGGGTTCCCGGCAGCGGGTCGCCCTGCCCGTCCCAGCCGAGCATCTCCCACGCCAGCCTGGCGGCGTTCTGCACGGTTTCCGGGGCCAGGGTCCTTTTCCCCTCGTAGGGGCCGCTTTTGACCGCCTCGAAAAGGCGGTCCGGCAGAACGTCGTCGGCCGCGCCGAAGCCCAGCCGCCGGTTCAGCATCCGGGCGGCGGCGAGGCTCCGGGCTCCCATCCGCATCAGCTCCCACAGGCTGGTTTTCCAGCCCGTGGCCGCCTCCACGAGAAGGGGGATGCCCTCCACGGGGTAGACGCTCCGGGGCGCGAAGACGAAATGGCAGTTCCCGAGGTGGTTCTGGAAGGTCCAGTAAGTCCAAAGGGTCACGAGGGCCGAAACCTTTTCCGCGTCCAGGGAGAGGGGGTCCAGGGGGCCGAGGATTCCCAGGGGGGCGACGGACTTCGTCCCGAAGGCGTCCGGGTCGGCCATGAGGGTGTCGTGGGCCAGCTGCATGTGGTCGGCTCCGCCGGGCGCCAGGACATAGCCCAGGGCCACCCCGGCCTTGCCCCGGGGGTCGTGCATCGGCAGTTCCTGCCCCTTCACCTCGACCAGGAAATCCTTCCCGAAGCCGAGGATCGCCGAAGCCCGCTTCGAGCCTTCCGCCAGGACGTCGCCGATCCCCTCCCGGGAGGCGATGGCCTCGACCAGGGCGAGCATGCCTTCCGTGTCGCCGAAGCCCCTCACTCCGGCCTTTTCCGGCGCGATGAGGCCCCGCTCGACGGCCTCCATCAGCCAGGCGATCGTCATGCCCGTGGAAATGGTGTCCAGGCCCATCGCGTTGCAGCGCTCGTGGGCCTTCGCGGCGGCGGACAGGTCGCCGCAGCCGCAAAGCGGGCCGAAAGCCCCGACCGTTTCGTACTCGGGACCGCCGTAGGCCGTGTCGACGTTCCGTTTTCCCGGCTTCGGCACGCGCTTGCACCGGATGGCGCAGGCGAAGCATCCGTGAGTGCCGTCCAGCAGGTCTCGGTTGTAGGCGGCGCCGTTCACGCGGTCGGCTTCCTCGAAGGAGCCTTCCCGGAAGTTGCGGGTCGGGAGGATGCCCAGGGCGTTCAGGCCCCCCAGCGCGGCGGGGGTGCCGGTCTCCCTCAGGGCCCAGGCCAGGGGGTTTTCCTTCCAGCCGGAAAAGAGCGCCTGCGCCTCCTTCAGGCGTTCCGGCACGACGGGCGGGATCGCCTTCGGGGCGGGTGCGGCGACGGCCTTGACCCGCTTGGAGCCGAACACGGCGCCCAGACCCGTCCGGCCGTTGGCGTGCCTCAGGTCGTTGATGACACAGGCGTAACGCACGAGCCTTTCCCCGGCCGGCCCCACCAGCAGTGCGCTGATGCGCCCGTGCCTTGCCGTGAGGGCTTCGAACGTTTCCCGGTTGGTCTTCCCCCACAGGTCCGAGGCGTCGTGAACCGTGACCGTGCCGTTTTCCACCCACAGGTACACGGGCTTTTCCGAGGCCCCCTCGAAGACGATCGCGTCGAGCCCCTGCGCGCGCAGGGCCGGCCCGAAGGTCCCTCCCGCTTCCGATTCGCCGAGGGCCCCGGTGAGAGGGCTTTTCGCGTACACGCCGTACCGGCAGGTGCCGGAGAACGCCAGCCCGTTCAAAAGCCCTGCGGCGACCACGAGGGTGTTTTCCGGGGAAAGGGGGTCGGTTTCCCGTTCCAGGCGGGAACCCAGGACAGGAAGGGCAAGCCCCCGCTCGCCGCCCCAGAACCGGGTTTCCTTTTCCGAAAGGGTCTCGGTCGTCACGCGTTTCGTGCCAAGGTCGACCCAGGCCCGTACCGCTTGCCTCATTCCCTCTTCACTCCTTCCTTTCGCCAATACCGTTCGCGTGCCAGTCCGCCAGGGTCCTGACCACGGTCCGGCCGGCGGTGGGCTTGCCCAGCCGCCGGGTGCCTTCCCGCAGACGGGCCAGCTCGGCGGGGTCGTCCAGGATCCCGCGGGCCTTGTCCCCCGCTGCCCGGTACTCCAGGAGCGTCCGCGCGGCCCCGTGGTCCAGCAGGACGTCGCTGTTCCGCTGCTCCTGCCCCGGGATGGGGTCCATGATGAGGATCGGCTTGCCCAGGGCCAGGGCCTCGGAAGAGCACAGCCCGCCGGGTTTCATGATGACGAGGTCGCTGGCGCAGTACCAGTCGAGCAGCCCGTTCACGAAGCCTTCCACCCTCACCCGCGGCTCGTCCTCGAAGCGGACCTTCAGGGCCTCGGCAAGCTCCTCGTTCCGGCCGCAGATGGCGAAGACGTCCAGGCCGTCCTGCCGGACCAGGGATTCCACCACGCCCTCGATGGGCCCCACGCCGATTCCCCCGCTCACGACCAGCACGGCGGGAGCGCTTCCTTCGATGCCGAGCCTTTGCCGGGCCTCTTCCCGGCTGGGCGGGGTGCAGTAGGCGGGATCGATCGGGATGCCCGACAGGACGACGCGGCCCATGTCCAGGCCGTCGGCGGAACACTGCCGGACGGCTTCCTCGCTGGCGACGAACCACCCGGAGAAGGCCCGGTTCCTGTGGAAGATATGGCTGAGGAAATCCGTGTTCACGTAGTAGACGGGGACACCCGGGAAGGCCGACATGACGGCGCTGGTCCCGAAAAAGTGGGTGAACAGGATGATGTCGGGGGCGAAGCTTTCCAGGCTGAGGCGAAGCTTGGCCAGGTTCAGCCGCTCGGCGAGTTCGTTCAGCGTGCTCAGCAGGCCGTCCTGCGACTCCGGGTGTTCCATGGACTCGTAGAAGTAGCCCCACAGCTGGGGTGCCCGGCGCACCATCTCGAGGTAGCTTCGGGTGTAGATGCCCCTCACCAGGGGGGAAGAGTAGGCCAGCGTGTCCAGGCAGACGGTCTTCACATCGGGGAACTCGGCCTGGAACCACCGGGTGAGGGCCAGGGCGGCGGTCTTGTGCCCCGTCCCGACGGAGGCGTAGAGGACGGCGACCCGGAAGTCCCTCATTCGGTTTCTTCCTTGCCGGCTCCGGTGCCCGGCTTCGACCCGCTCTCCAGGGAAACGGGCCTGCAAAGGTCGCGGGCCCTTCGCGCGACCCGGCCGCATTTCGTGCAGACGTAAAGGGGCTCACGGACCCATTCCTTGTACTCGTCCAGGTGCTTCTTCAGGAAACTGGGGGAAACCCTTTTGCAGAAAGGCTTTTCCTCGGACACGGTTCGTCACCCATCCTTTCGTCGGGAAACCCGTTCTTTCTATCATGATACTCTAACCGAACGCCCTCGTGGCGGTCCCGTAATCCTTTGAAAGCGTTTTCCCGGGCCTTCCCCGTTTCACGCTTTTCCCCTTTGTTTGCAAGGGTTTTTGGGCTTCCTTGACGGGCGGGGACCGGAACGCCTAGAATGGGTCCGGACCATGCATCGTATACATTCTGAGGAGGCGATCGGATTGAAGAAGAAAGTCACCGTCCTGGGCTGCGGCCTGGTGGGATCCATCATGGCGCTGGATCTCGCGGCGGACGAAGGCTACGAGGTCACCGTCTGCGACGCCAGCGAGGCGAACCTGGCAAGGACGAAGGCCCGGGCGCAGGGTCCCCTGGCCGTCCGGACCGACGTGGATTTCGCCTCGCCCGACTCCATCACCTCCGCGGTCAGGGGGCAGGATCTCGTCATCGGGGCCGTGCCGGGATTCCTGGGCTACGCCATGCTGGGGGCCGTCATCCGCGCGGGCGTGAACATGTCCGACATCTCCTTCATGGGCGAAGACTACAGGGAATGGGACGCCGAGGCGAAGAAGGCCGGCGTCACCACCTTCGAGGACGTGGGCGTGGCCCCCGGGGCCTCCAGCATCCTCATCGGCCACGCCTGCGCGCAGCTGGACCGCGTGGACGACGTGACGTATTCGGTGACGGGCCTTCCCGTGAAGCCGGAACCCCCGTACAACTACAAGCTCGTCTTCTCCCCGGACGACCTCATCGAGGAGTACGTGCGCCCGGCCCGCACCAAGCGGAACGGGCAGATCGTCACCGTGCCGGCCCTGTCGGGCTGCCGGATCATGAAGTTCGACATCCCCGGCATCCCGCTTCCCGAGATGGAGGGGTTCTTCACCGACGGTTCCCGGACGCTGCTGGACACGATCCCCTCGCCGAACGTGACGGAGTACACCCTGCGCTACCCCGGGACCGCCCGCGACATGACCCTTTTAAGGGAGATCGGGCTGTTCGGCACGGAGCCCGTGGACGTGAAGGGGATGAAGGTTTCCCCGCGGGACCTCTTCGGGGCCCTGGCCTACCCGGCGATGAAGCTGGGCGAGGACGAGAACGAGTTCACCTTCTTCCACGTGGAGGTCACGGGCGAGAAGGACGGGAAAAAGGTGCAGTACGCCTACACGCTCTACGACGAGAAGGACATGACCACCGGGTTCCCTTCCATGAGCCGCACCACGGGTTTCCCCTGCGTCATCGTGGGGCGCCTCCTGGCGGAGGGCGTCCTCCGCATGCCCGGCGTGAACCCGCCGGAGGCGGTGGGAAAGAACCCCGAGGCGGTCCGGCGGCTCCTGGCCGAGCTGAAGAAGCGCGGCGTGAAGATCGCCGAGTCCGTCAGGGAACTCTAGGGCGAGCCGTTCTCCGAAAGGCGAAGGGCCGGGGGGCTGAACCCCCGGCCCTTTTTCTTTCCAGGAAGGTTCCCCTCTACTTTTCGCCGAGCTTTTCCTTCAGCAGGTCGCCCAGCGAGAGCCCGACGGGGCGGTCGGCCTCCCGGGCCGTCCGGAGGGCGGAAAGCAGGCTTTCCCGGATCTGGTCGCCGGTGTAGTGGGGAGGGAAATACAGGGCCGCGGCGTCCCCGTGCCCGCCGCCCCGGACCTTGCGCCCGTCCTTCAGCAGGCCGGTGATGCGCCCTGCAAGGCCGCCGCGGCTTCGCATGGAGACGGCCCAGTCGCCCGCCGGCCGGCGGGCCGGGACCGCCACGAGGGCCGGGGGATTGTCCATCCGGTCCAGGACGAGGCCGCAGAAATCGGAAACATCGCCGAACTCGAGCAGGTCGGGCGGGACGAAAACCAGTTCGTCACGGACGCGCAGCACCCGCTCGAGGGCACGCGCGAACCGCTCCTCCTGGGCTTTTACGAAACGTTCCGCCACGTCGCGCTCGGCTTCCGTCAGGGCGGCTCCCGGGTCGGCCGCCAGGCGCATAAGCACTCCCCAGGGGCCGCACAGGGTCACCAGGGCCTGCCAGAGGCGGCTGTCGGGTTTTTCTCCCAGCCAGAGGTCCCGGTCGTTGGCCATTTCCACGATGCCGGTCATTTTTTCGACGCGCTGGCGCACGGCGGGCGCGAGGTCCTGCCCCAGGAGCCAGCCGTGGTAGACCGCCGCGGCGCAGCGGGACGTGTCCACGACGGCCCAGGGCCGGTTCCCGTAGCGCTCGAAGGTGCTTTCGTGGTGGTCGAAGAGAAAGGGGGCGTCCTGGGGGACGAAGCGGCGGTCCAGTTCGTCGACGGTCTGCTGCCGCTGGCAGAAAAGATCGAGCACCAAAACCCTCTGCCCGGCCTCGAGGCTTTCGAGCAGGAGGTTGTCCACCTCCCCGTAGCCGGTCAGGGTGACCTTCACCGGGGCGTTTTCGGGCCAGGCGGCCGCCCAGGCGACGGCGGCAGCCGTGACCCCGTCCAGGTCCGTGTGGCTGATGATGTGCGTGACGGCGTTTGCCAATCGAATCTCTCCCTCGCGGAAACTTGTCCACAAGATTGTAGCCTAAAAAGCTTCCGGAGAAACCGAAAGCCCCTTGTCCGGCCTGTTTCCCGTTTTTCATCCACAATTGTTTTCCCCAAGACCCGAAACGGCGTGAACGGGAAGTGTGGATAATAATTCATGCCTGAAGGCACCGGGTTTTCAGGGTTCGTCAGATTGTCGCCTATCGTTAGATAATTCGTTTCCTCCGCTCCCGTGAGGGGGTCTCGCCGATTCACAAGGAACACGGAACAGGATGTGGATATGTGCATAACTTTTGTGGATGTTCTTGTGCTATCCTTTTTCTGCTGGTCGGAAGAAACGGCTTCTTCGAGGTGATTCGGTTGTCCAAGGACGTGCAGGTTCTCTGGCAGGACATCATCCAGGCCACGCGGGAGGAGGCTCCCGGCGGTGCCTGGGAAATATGGATGCGCACCTGCGAACCCCTCGAGGTGGTCGACGGCACGCTCGTTCTCGACGTGCCCAACGTGTTCGTCAAGGAGCAGATCCAGTCCCGTTTTCTCGAGACGCTGAGCGATTCCGCCCGCAAGCAGGGCACGCTCAAGGGCGTCGAGCTGCGCGTCAGTTCCGAGGTCCGGCCGGCGGAACAGCAGAGGGCCGAGAAGGCGGCGACGCCGGCTCCCGCGGTGCCCCGGAACGGCCTGAACCCCAACTACGTCTTCGATTCTTTCGTCATCGGCAAGTCCAACCGCCTGGCCCACGCGGCGAGCCTCGCGGTGGCGGAATCCCCCGGGGTGGCCTACAACCCGCTTTTCGTCTGGGGGGGCGTGGGGCTCGGCAAGACCCACCTCATGCACGCCATCGGGCATTACCTCCTCAACAAGCAGGACAACGCGAAGGTCTGCTACGTCAGCTCCGAGAAGTTCACCAACGAGCTGATCTCCGCGATCAAGGACAACCGCACCCAGGAGTTCAAGAACCGCTACCGCTCGGTGGACGTCCTGCTCATCGACGACATCCAGTTCCTGGCGAACAAGGAAAGCACCCAGGAGGAGTTTTTCCACACCTTCAACAGCCTTCACGACGCCAAGCGCCAGATCGTCATCAGCTCCGACCGCCCCCCGAAGGAGATCCAGCGGGTGGAGGAGCGCCTGGTGAGCCGTTTCGAGTGGGGACTTGTGACCGACATCCAGATCCCGGACCTCGAGACCCGCATCGCGATTCTCCAGAAGAAGGCCCTCCTGAGGGGCTGGACCATCCCCGAGGAGGTCATCGGTTTCCTTGCGACGAACATCCCCCGCAACATCCGCGAGCTGGAAGGAAGCCTGAACCGCATCGTGGCCTGCGCGGAGCTGAACAACGAGCCGATGACGGTCGACAACGCCGCGGTGTGGCTGAAGGACATCATCCGCCACGTTTCGAAGGGCCCCGTGACGATCGACGTGATCCAGCAGTACGTTGCCGAAGGCTTTGGCCTGTCGGTGGAGGACCTCACTTCCAGCAAGCGGACCGCCGAGGTTTCGCTCGCCCGGCAGGTGGCGATGTTCATCAGCCGGACCCACACGGAATCGAGCCTCCAGCAGATCGGGTACGCCTTCAAGAAAAAGGACCATACCACCGTCATCCACGCCTGCAAGAAAATCGGGGAGATGTTGAAAAGCGACCCGAAAATCCGGAGTTTTGTGGATAACATTACGGATAAGTTGTGAGTTCCCCGTTCATAGGCGGCAAGTTATCCACAGTTATTCACTGAATACACTTTTTCCACCGCGTCCCTGTGGATAATGTGGACAGAATGTGAGAGGTTCCCGGCTTTTTTTCCACAGTCTTTTCCGGCTTCCTGCAAGGCTTCGAGGGGCTTTTCCACGAATCCACGGTACCTAGAGCTTCTCCTACGATTCTTTTTCTTCGAAACAGACATGTAAAAGACGCAGGAAGGGAGTGTGACGACATGAAGTTGCGGATCGAAAAAAACGCCTTTATCAAGAGCTGGCAGATGGCTGAGCGGAACACCAGCACGACGAGCACTCTCAGCGTCCTTTCGGGGATTCGATGCCTTGCTGACGGCAGTTCCATCACTCTCCAGGCGACGGACCTGAAAACCAGCGTGACCTGCCGTGCGGCGGGCGTCACGGTGGAAGAGCCGGGGGAAGTGGTGTTCCCCATCAAGGTGGTCGGGGAGCTTTTCAAGAAGGTCCCGGCGGATTCCTTCGTGGTGGACGTGCAGGCGGGAAAGGCGACGCTCCTTGCCGAAAAGAGCCGCTACCGCTTCACGACCTACCCGGTGGAGGAGTTTCCGAAGCTTCCGGTTTCCTCGGCGGCCCGCCTTCTCTTCGACACCACGGTGGGAGACCTGGAGAGGCTCCTGGACGAGGGGACGTTCTCGGGTTCCCCCAACGAGGAATTCCCGCAGTACCTCGGGACGGCCCTGTTCCAGGTGGGAGAAGGAACGGTCCGGGTCGTCTCCACGGACGGCAGGAGGCTTTCCCTCTCCGTGGCGGATGTCCCGAAAGGGGAGTCCGGGGAAGAGAACCGGATCCTTCTTCCCCTGAAGGGGCTGAACGAGCTGAAGAGGGTGCTCGGCACGATGGAGGACCAGGCTCCCCTGAGGGCCCTGGTCGATGATTCGCAGGCCTATTTCCAGTCGGATGGCGTGGAGTTTTCGGTCCGCAGGGTGGATTCTTCCTTCCCTCCCTACGAGAAGATCCTGACGAAAAACCGCACCACGTGGATGACCGTGGACCGCATGTCGTTCGTCTCGGCGCTCGAGAGGGCCGAGCTGGTGGTGAGGGATTTCAGCCGGATGATCGTCATGAACCTGGCTCCGGGAGGAAGCCTGAGGATTTCCGCCCGGGCCCCGGAAGTGGGAACGGCGGCGGAAGAGCTGGACGCCGACATCGACGGCGAATCGCTGAGGATCGCTTTCAACGCCCGGTACCTGCTGGAGGGATTGAAGGCCCTTCACGGGTCCCTGGCACATCTCTGCTTCAACGGCCCGAACGGGCAGATGAGCCTCTCCCGCCCCGGCGAGGAGAACTTCCTCTACGTCCTGATGCCCATCACCCTGCCCGAAGAGGAGCCGGTCGCCGGAGAGGATGCGCTGTAGCCGGATCCAGGCCGTCGATTACCGCAATCTGAAGCCCCAGTGCCTGGAATGGGCCCTGGGGCTTAATCTGTTGAGGGGAGAAAACGGGGCCGGCAAGACGAACGTCCTGGAGGCCCTGCGCCTGGTTTCGGGATGGGGGCCGTTCAGGGGAAGGTCCGCGGCGGATATCCCCCGGTGGGGAGGCGCCTCGGGGAAATCGGCCCTGAAGGCCGGTTTCGAGGGCGAGGAGACCCTGGAGATCGGGGCGCTGGTGGGCAGGAGGATCGACCTTCGAAAGGACGGGCACCCGGTTGCGGCTTCAACGGTGAGAAGCCGTGTTCCCGCTCTTTCCTTCACCCCGGAAGACCTTTCCCTGGTGGAGGGGGCACCGGCCATCCGAAGGAGGTTCATGGACAGCCTTTGCGCCCTTCTCCTTCCGCTCTATGCCTTGCGTCTCCTGGAGTACCGGAGGGCGCTCCGCCAGCGCGCGGCGGCCCTGCGGCAGAACCGGGGAGCGAGCGCAACGGCGCGGGTCCTGGCGCCCCTGGCTTCCTGGATCTGGGCGTCACGGGCGGGTGCGGTCGATCTCCTGAGGATGGGGCTCTCGGAGGTGGAAGGGCTGCTTCCGGATCCGCTGGAAATCTCCTTCAGCCGCGGCGGCAGCCTCGGCCTGGAAGACGGCCTGGAGGATTTCTGGGCCTCCCTTGCCCGCCATTCGAGGGTGGAGGAAAGGATCGGGCTTCCCCTGGTGGGGCCGCACCGGGACGATTTGGCCATCGAGGGGCGCGGGAAGGCCGCGGTCCAGGTTTTCAGCCGCGGACACCGCCGCAGGGTCGCCGTCGCGCTCATGCTGGCTGCCGGGTGGGTGGTGGAGAGAAAATTGAGGAGAAGGCCGATCCTGCTTCTTGACGAGGTGGCCGCCGAGCTGGACGACGCAGGCCGCTCGACGCTGGTCGAATCCCTGGCCGACCGGAAGTGGCAGGTTTTCGCCGCCACCGCCGAGAGTTCTTTCGACGGGTGGCCGGGCGCGACCTGGATCGTCCGCGGGGGATCCGTCGAGCGGATGGGTTGAGGGGGAAGTCCCGGATGAAGGAACGGTACGAAGTCATCGTGGTGGGTGCCGGGCATGCCGGCTGCGAAGCCGCCCTCGCGGCGGCGCGGATGGGGTGCTCGACCCTGCTGCTGAACCTCTACATCGACAACATGGCCCTCATGGCCTGCAACCCGTCCATCGGGGGCCCGGCCAAGGGGCACCTGGTCCGCGAAATCGACGCGCTCGGTGGGGAACAGGCCAGGGCGACGGATGCCTCCACCCTCCATATCCGTTGGCTCAACACCTCCAAGGGGCCCGCCGTCCGGACTCTCCGGGCCCAGTGCGACATGAAGGCCTACCACGCTGCCTACCTGAACGCGGTCGAGAACACGGAGAACCTGGACCTTTTCCAGGATATCGTGACGGAAATCGTCGTCTCGGAAGGGAGGGTCCAGGGCGTGAAAACCCGCCTCGGGCTTTTCTTCGAGGCCCCTGCCGTCATCCTGGCCACCGGGACCTACCTGGGGGGCCGGGTTCACGTGGGGCTCGTCAATTTCCCGTCCGGCCCGCTGGGGCAGATGCCCGCCTCGGAGCTGACGGAAAGCCTGAGGCAGGCTGGATTCGAGGTGGGGCGCCTCAAGACGGGCACGACTCCCCGGATCCACGCGGCTTCCGTGAACTGGGCGGCCCTGGTACCCCAGGAAAGCGCCGCCGAACCCCTGGCCTTCAGCCACTGGGGAACGCCTCGCGTCCATTCCGGTCACGCCTGCTACCAAACCCGCACGACGCCGAGGACCCATGACATCATCAGGGGCGCACTGGACCGCAGTCCCCTCTTCACGGGGGTCATCGAGGGAGTCGGGCCCCGGTACTGCCCCTCCATCGAGGACCGGGTGGTCCGCTTCCCCGACCGTGACAGCCACATCGTCTTCCTGGAACCCGTCGGGGGACAGACGGCCGAGATCTACATGCAGAACTTCTCCACCAGCCTGCCCTTCGACGTCCAGGTGGAAATGGTCCGGTCCCTGCCGGGGTGCGAAAACGCGCGCTTCCTGCGCCCGGGCTACGCCATCGAGTACGATTTTCTCCCCCCCACCCAACTCTACCCCTGGCTGGAGACGCGGCTTGTCAGCGGCCTGTTCTGCGCCGGGCAGATCAACGGAACCTCGGGGTACGAGGAAGCCGCGGCCCAGGGGCTGCTGGCGGGCATCAACGCGGCCCGGGTGGTCCAAAACCTGGAGCCGGTCGTTTTGGGGAGGGGCGAAGCCTACATGGGCGTCCTGGTGGACGACCTGGTCACCAAGGGGACGCAGGAACCGTACCGGATGTTCACCAGCCGCTGCGAGCATCGCCTGATCCTGAGGCACGACAACGCCGACCGCCGCCTTTCCCCGGTCGGCCGGAGGATCGGCCTCGTCGGCGACGACCGGTGGAAGGCCCTGGAGGCCCGGTGGGAGGCCCTGGACGCCGAGAAGGACCGCCTGGAGGGAACGAGGGTCTTCCCGACGCCGGAAAACAACACCCTCCTCGAGAAGGCCGGGACGGCTCCACTGGAGGTGCCCGTTCCCGCGGTGGAACTGCTGAGGCGCCCGGAGGTCACCTGGGAGGTCCTCCAGTCGATGCTGGAAGAACCTTCCCCCCTGCCGGCGGAAGAAGCGGCGAGCCTCGTCACGGAGGTCAAGTACGCCGGCTACATCGAAAGGGAACACCGCTCCGTGGAGCGGCTCGAGCGAACCGAAAAGGTGAAGATCCCCGAGGACTTCGACTACGGCGCCGTCACGGGCCTGTCGGCAGAAAGCCGCGGCAAGCTTTCCGAGGCCCGGCCGCTGACGCTGGGACAGGCCGGGCGGATCTCCGGGGTGACTCCGGCGGACGTCCAGATCCTCTGGGTGGCGTTGAGGGCCCACCATGAGCGCGGCAACAAGGCCGGGTAAGAGGCAGGCAAAGGACCTGAGCCCCATCGGGGTCTTCCTGGGACGCGGCCTGAGCCCGCAGGCGACGGTCCAGCTGAAGCTGGCCGATCTCTCGAAGAACTGGGAGAAGGCGGTCGGGGAGGTTCTGGCGAGGAGAAGCCGGCCCGTCTCCGTGGAGGACCGGGTTTTGCTGGTGGCCTGCGAAAGCCCCGCGGTGGCCCACGAGATCCAGATGAGGAGGGACCTCATCGCCGAGAAGGCCCGCAAGGGGTGGGGACTTCCGCTCGAAGGGGTGAAGCCCGTCGTCCGGAGAATCCCCCTTCCCCGCTCCGCTCCTCCGAAAAGAACCCCTCCCCCGCCCTTCGAGCCCACCGCCCAGGAGGTGGAAAAGGCCAGGGGCCGGATCGAGGGGAAAATCGGGAGGCCGGACGTGGAATCCGCCCTGGCCCGTCTCATGGCGACCTTCAGGCGGCGGTTCAGCCGGGGAAGGGATTGAGGATTGAAAAGAAGGAAAGTTGTGAGAAAATAGATCGGTTTTAAATACGCCTGCTGATAGGAGAAGAAAGAATGGATTATCCGACGCTGAAAATCGGAAGGCACCAGCCCCGCTACCCCCTAATCCAGGGGGGCATGGGGGTCAAGATTTCGGGACCCCGCCTCGCCGGGGCCGTTGCGAGAGCCGGCGGGGTGGGCACCATCGCCACGGTCGGCCTGGCCGTCGATTCGCCGCACTACAAGGGAAGGAACTACTTCGACGCCAACGTCCTGGCCCTGAAGGACGCCCTGGCCGAAGCCCGGGCCACCGCCCCGGAAGGGGTCCTGGCCGTCAACGCCATGGTGGCCCTCACCGACTACGAGATGCATATCCGGGCCGCCTGCGAGGGCGGCACGGACCTCATCATCTCGGGAGCGGGCCTGCCCCTGAAGCTTCCGGAATACACCCGCGATTTCCCGGACGTCGCGCTGGTTCCCATCGTCAGCTCCACGAAGGCCGCCAGCCTGATCATCCGGCGTTGGGAAAAACAGTACGGGCGCATGCCGGACGGCCTGGTGGTCGAGACGCCGCTGCACGCGGGAGGGCACCTGGGGGCCACGAAGCTGGAGCAGGTCACCGACCCGGCCCTGGCCCTGGAGGTCGTCGTGCCGGAGCTGAACGCGTTCCTGAGGGACGAGGCCGGCCTCGACATTCCCGTCATCGCCGCGGGGGGCATCTGGGACCGGGCCGACATGGAGAGGGCGTTTGCCTACGGGGCGAAAGGAGTCCAGATGGGGACCCGCTTCGCCTGCACGGCGGAGGGTGACGCTTCCGACCGCTTCAAACAGGCCTACATCGACGCGAAAGCGGAAGACGTGGTCATCATCAAGAGCCCGGTGGGCATCCCGGGACGGGCCCTGAAGACCCCCTTCGTGGCCAAGTACCTCCAGGGCGACGTGACGAGCAAGCCCTGCATCGCCAACTGCCTCTCCCACTGCTCCTACCGGAACGACCGCAGCGCCTTCTGCATCGCCCAGGCGCTCGTGGACGCCTACCTGGGAGACTACGAGAACGGCCTTTTCTTCTGCGGGGACAACGTGACGAAATGCACCCGCATCGAGACCGTGGACGGGATCATGGGGGAACTGTTCGGCGCCTAGCCCCGGCAGGGGAAACGGCGGGGAAGACGAAGAAGACGGGGGAAGCCGGCGGGCTTCCCCTTTTTTTCGTGCCGGAATCACGGTATAATCCTTAACGAATCATGAGTAAAATATTGAAATAATTATTGAAAAACAACAAAGGAGGCTTCCCTCCTGTCATGGCGGCTTCAACCCGGATGGACTCCCGACTTGCCCATACGCCGGCCAACCTCCAGGAGCTTCTGCTGGAGGCGCAGGAGATCGCGCGCATGGGGAGCTGGAGCTGGGACCCGGAGACGGGAAGCCTCTTCCTGTCCTCGCCGATCCTGGAGGTCCTGGGTCTGCCGGCGGAGGACATGACCACCATGGGCGAGTTCATGTCCCGCGTCCACCCGGAGGACCGGGACAGGGTCGCCCGACTTCGGGCGGAAGCCCTGGATTCGGGTGCCTCCGGGTACACGGCCGAGTACCGCGTCCTGGGAGCGGAGGGCTGCCTTCACGTCGTCGCCCGGGGCCGGATCGAGCGGGACGGGAGAGGAAAGCCCCTTCGGGTCTACGGCTCCATCCAGGACATCACGGAGAGCAAAAGGATGGAAGAGGCCCTGGAGCAGGAACGGACGTACCTGGCCGGGCTTTTCGAAAACTCTCCCGATGCCGTGGTGGTGACGGATGCCCAGGGGAAGATCCAGAGGACGAACCGGGCTTTCTCGGCGCTTTTCGGCTATGGGGCCGACGAGGCCGAGGGCCGGCAGATCGACGAGCTCGTGGTGCCGAAACGCCTCCTGGCCGAGGGACTGGGTTACACCGGCAGCCTGGGCAGGGGGATCCGTCTCGATTTCGAGTCGGTCCGGCGGCGCAAGGACGGCACGGAGTTCCCTTGCCGCGGCGTGGGGGTCCCGGTGGCCCTGAACGGCGGCCAGGTCGGCGTGTACTGCATCTACCGCGACCTGTCCCGGGAGAAGGCGGCGCAGGAGCAGCTCCGGCAGGCCCTGGAGACCATGGAACGGGCCTGGGAGCAGACCGTCGAGGCTCTCGCCTCCACCTCCGAGGTCAAGGACCCGTATACGTCCGGCCACCAGCGGCGCGTGGCCGCCCTCGCGGCGGCGATCGCCCGGGAAATGGGAATGCCTGGAGCCTTCGTCTCCGGCGTCGAAAAAGCGGCCCTCGTCCACGACCTGGGCAAGATCGAGGTTCCGGCCGAGCTGCTGAGCCGGCCGGGAAGGCTTTCCCCCTTCGAGTTCCGCCTGGTCCAGATGCATGCCGAGGCGGGCTACCGCATCCTCAGCAAGATCCATCTCCCCTGGCCCCTGGCCGAGATCGTCTACCAGCACCACGAACGCCTGGACGGCAGCGGTTACCCGCGAGGCCTGAAGGGCACCGAGATCCTTCCCGAGGCACGGGTCATCGCCGTGGCCGACATCGTCGAGGCCGTCTGCTCGCACCGGCCTTACCGCCCGGCCCGTTCCCTGGAGGAGGCCCTGGCGGCCGTCCGCGAGGGGAGCGGCAGGACCCTGGATGAAAAAGCCGTGAAGGCCTGCCTTCGCCTCTTCGAGGAAAGGGGGTTCGCGTTTCCGGAATAGGGCGGCCCTGCCTCGTATACATTATTCTTTTCGGCTTTTCCTCCCATATTTAATGAAACCGGAAGATACGGTTTCGAGTTGGACCTTTCCTTTCCCGAAAACCCCCGTTTCTGCGATTTCCCTTGCTAAACCGGAATTGACAAGGCAGGGGGCACACCTTATATTCAGACAAATTTCCCCAAAAATGAGGTTTTTTCAACATTTGCCTGAAATATCACAAGAGGGTTTCTTGAAAAGTTAAGCAAGGGCCGCCCTGCTTAACGAGGGGAAGTTGTGCAGGCGGAAGCATGGGAGGGGCCGGTTCGGCCGAAACGTCCCGAAAGTCCAGTCCAAGATTCCTGAAGGAGGCACACGGATGAAGCGCGCGTTCCTGTTCGTCTGGATCCTGCTGGGGAAGGCCCAGCGCGGCATCATGATCTTCTCGTCCCTTGTCGTCGTCACCCTCATCCTGATCCAGGTGGCCCTCCGCTACTTCTTCAAGCTGCCCCTCATGGGCGTGGAGGAACTGGCTTGCATGGTGGGCTTCTGGATGTACTTCATCGGGGCGGCCAACGGTTCCCGGGAGCGGAGCCACATCAAGGCCGACATCCTCAACGCCATGATCCGGAACCAGAAGGTCCTTAGCTTCAGCAAGGCCCTCGGCAACCTGGTCGTCACGGTTTTGGCCTGCATCATGGTCCAGTGGGCGATGCGGTACTTCCAGTGGTCCATGAAGAGCTGGGAGCGGTCCCCCGCCCTGATGATCCCGATGGTCTACGCCCAGTTCAGCCTGGTGGTCAGCTCCTTCCTGATGGCCTTCTACTTCCTCGTGGAGTTCCTGGACAATACCCGGCAGTTCTTCGGCAAGCCGCCCTTCGCCCTTCCCGACGACGATTTCGGCTTCGCCTGCCTGTCGGCTTCCAGCGAAAGGAAGGAGGCGGAGTAGATGCATATCGTCGTCGACCTGGTCATCCTGGTTTCCACCATCCTCCTCGGCATCCCCGTTCCCTTCTGCTTCATGGCGGCCGCCCTCTACATGGGCATCATCTTCTTCCCGGACTTTTCCTTCCTGATGACCGTCGGTTTCCGGGGACTCAACTCCCTGACCCTGCTGGCCATCCCGTTCTTCATCATGGCGGGGTCCCTCATGGGATCGGCGGGCATCGCCGAGAGGCTCGTGGGCGTCGCCAACTCCATGCTGGGCCGCATCCGGGGCGGCATGGGGGCCGCCACGATCGTCGCCTGCGCCATCTTCGGCGCCATCTCGGGCACCTGCTCCTCCGCCGTGGCCTGCATCGGGAGCATCATGATCCCGCGCCTGGAAACGCTGGGGTATCCCCGCTCCTACAGCACGGCCATGGTCAGCTGCGCGGCGGTCCTGGGCCAGCTGATCCCGCCCAGCGTCCCCATGATCCTCTACGCCTGGGTCACGCAGCAGTCCGTGGCGGCCTGTTTCCTTTCGACCGTCATCCCCGGTCTTTTGACGATGACCGCGTTCTGCATCATCAATTACTTCATGTGCCGGAACATGCCGTCGATCCAGGTGGATCCGCGGCTGCCTTCCAGGGAGCGCAACGCGCTTGTCGCGAAAGCCTTCAGGCGCGGCGTCTGGAGCCTGCTCATGCCGGTCCTGATCCTCGGCGGGATCTACGGCGGCGTCACGACCCCCACGGAATCGGCGGCCGTCGCGGTGGCCTATTCGATCTTCGTCGGCTTCATGATCCACCGGGAACTGAGCGCCAGGATCCTGGGCAAGTCGCTCTACACGGCGGCCACGACGAGCGGCGTCATCGTCCTGATGCTGTTCTTCGTCACGATCCTGGGACGCCTCTACACGATGCAGCAGGTGCCGATGAAGATCGCGGCCTTCCTGCTGAGCTTCTCGAACAACAAGATCATCATCCTGCTCATGGTGAACGTGTTCCTCATCATCATCGGCATGCTCATGGACGACCTGAGCGGAACGATGCTCTCGGCCCCGCTTTTGATGCCCCTGATGCTGCAGATCGGCGTGCACCCGATCCACTTCGCCGCCATCCTGGGCACCAACCTGGGCCTGGGCAACGTCACCCCGCCGACCGCCCCGATCCTCTACCTGGGCGGGCGCATCGGGAACGTCCCCATCGACCAGTACATCAAGCCAGCGCTGATCTTCATGATCTTCGGCAATATCCCCATCATCATCCTGACGACCTACCTACCGGGTCTTTCCTTGTGGTTGCCGAGACTGCTGATGGGGGTCAAGTAGCAGGGAGAAAGGGAGTCACGAAACGATGCGGATTTCGTTCGCGAAAAGGGGGGATCTCCGCCCGGAAGGGGTTTTCGGAAACCGGCACTGCCGCAGCGAGAGAAGGCAACACTGGCATGTCAAGACCGAATTGGAATGGAGGGAAATGATGAAGATGAAAAAACTGGTTTTCCTGAGTCTCGCCCTGGTCCTTGCGATGGGCATCGTCGCCTTCGCGACCCACTCCACGGCGCAGGCGGCCCCCGAGTTCAAGTGGCGCCTGGCCCAGGTCCACCCGGTGGACAGCGATTTCGACATCCGAGCGAAAGCTTTCGCGAAGAAGGTGTTCGACCGCACCGGCGGCCGCATCCAGATCGACGTCTACTCCGGCGGCGTGCTGGGCGACTGGACGGAAACGTTCGAGATGCTCATGCGGGGCAGCCTCGAGATGACGATGGCCCAGGCCAACGCCAACTTCGATCCCAAGCTGAACCTGGCCTATTACTTCCCGTACCTGGTCACCGACATGAAGGAGGCCAAGAAGGTCTACGGGCAGGGCGGCTGGGCCTACAAGATCATCCAGGACCTCTGGGCCAACCATAACATCAAGGCCCTGGCGGTCATTCCCGTCGGCATGTCCGGCGTCTCCCTGAAGAGCCTGCCGAAGGACTACGCGAACCCGTCCGTGCCCAAGGGGATGAAGGTCCGCGTCATGCCCATCAAGCCCTGCGAGATGACCTACGAGGCCCTCGGCTACATCGCCACCCCGATTCCGTACGCCGAGGCCTACAGCGCCATCCAGACCGGCATCGCCGACGGCCAGATGGGCGGACCCCCGTACCAGGCGTGGCAGTTCAAGGACGTCAACAAGGTGTGGATCCAGTACAACGACTACTTCGAATCCTGGTGGTTCGCCATCAACATGGACGTCTGGAAGAAACTGTCCAAGAAGGACCAGGACATCATCCAGAAGGCCGCCAACGAGGAATCCATGATCCGTTGGGAGAACGTGGCGAAGGAAGACGAGGAGTACCGCCAGAAGCTGAAGAACGAGTACGGCTGGCAGATCGTCATGCTGACCCCTGCACAGCTGAAGGAAGTCGCGAAGCAGGTCCGCAAGACCACCTGGCCCAAGATGGAACAGCTGGTGGGCAAGGAACTGATGGACCGGATCTACAAGGAATCCGGCATCCCGAGGCAGTAGGACCGGCCGAAAGGCAGCCGAGGGGCGGGGGGCTTCTGCCTCCCGCCCTTTTTTGGAAGGAGATGAGACCGTTGACCCGAAACCTGGAAAAATGCCTGAAGCTGGTGGAGGAGGATCGAGCCATCACGTCCCCGGCGGCGAAGGTGCCGTACTATCCCCTGGTGGTGAAGAAGGGGCGCGGGGCCGTGATCGAGGACGCGGACGGGAACACGTACATCGACCTCCTTTCCAGCGCCGGGGCGATCAACACCGGCCATTGCCACCCCCGAGTGGTGGACGCCATCAAGAGGCAGGCCGAGGACCTGATCCTGTACACCCACGTCTACATGTACCACGAACCGATCATCGACCTGACGAAGGAACTGATCGCCATCTCGCCGGGAGACTACCGCAAGCGGGTGTTCTACGGCCTCTGCGGTTCCGACGCCAACGACGGCGCCATCAAGATGGCCCGGACCTACAAGAAGCGCCCGAAGATCCTCTCGTTCATCCGCTCCTACCACGGCAGCACCTACGGGGCGCTCAGCCTGAGCGGGGTGAGCCTGCCGATGCACCGCGGCCTTGGCCCCCTCCTGCCCGAGATCTACCATGTCCCCTACCCGGATCCCTATCGGCCGCCCGTTCCCGGGATGACCCCCGACCAGGTTTCCGACTACTGCATTGACTATATCCGGACCGCCTTCTCCAACCATATCCCGGCGGACGAGGTGGCCGCGGTTTTCATCGAGCCCATCCAGGGCGATGCCGGGCTGGTCGTCCCGCCCGCGAAGTTCCTGAAGGACCTCAGGGCGCTCTGCGACGAGAACGGCATCCTGCTTTTCTCCGAGGAGGTCCAGCAGGGCTTCGGCCGGACCGGGAAATGGTTCGGCATCGAGAATTTCGGCGTGGTCCCGGACGCGATCATCCTCGGCAAGGCCATCGCCTCCGGCCTCCCGCTGGGCGGCTGCGTGGCGAGAGCCGAGCTGATGGACAACTGGGAGGCCCCTTCCCACCTGTTCACGGCGGCGGGAAACCCCGTCTGCTGCGCGGCGGCCGTGGCGACGATCAACGTCATCCGCGACGAGAACCTGCTCCAGCACACGACGGAACTTGGAGCGTACGTCAAGGCCCGCTTCGAAGCCATGCAGCAAAAATACGAACTGATCGGCGATGTCCGCGGAATCGGGCTCTCGGTCGGCGTGGACCTCGTGAAGGACCGCGAAACGCGGGAACGGCACAGGGAGGCGGCCGCCAAGATCGCCTACCGGGCCTGGGAGAAGGGGCTCCTTCTTTCCTTCTTCAGCGGGTCGGTGCTGCGGATCCAGCCGCCCCTCGTCGTCACGAAGGAGCAGATGGACGTCGCCCTGGACCGGATCGAGGAGTCCATCGAGGATTTCGTGAAGGGCCGGATCCCCGATTCCGTTCTCGAGACGGTCAAGGGCTGGTAAAGGGAAAGGTCGTGACCCCCGTGAAGGTTGCCAAGGGAAGCTGGGTGCAGATCGAACAGGTTGTGCTGGAACCCGGGCAGAGGGCCCCGCAGGTTCCCGACGACACGAAAGCCGTGCCTCTCATGCTCTGGGTGAAGGGCACGCTGCTGGAGGACGCGGCGATCGGCGACTCCGTGGAAATCGAGACCGCCATCGGGCGCCGGATCACAGGGAAGCTCGTGGCGGAAAATCCCCCCTACACTCACGGCTTCGGCCGGCCGATCCCTGAGCTTCTATCTCTCGGGAACGAGTTCCGGGCGCTCGTCGAAAGGGGGAACCGCAAGTGAAGGACCTGTCCTACGCGGCGGTCATGGCGCGGCGCACCGAGATCATGAAGAAGGCCCTGGGCCTGGATTACGGGGAGTTCGAGCTGGGCGGCCTGGCCTTCGACTACGAGCGGATGATGGAGAAGGCCGGCTACAGCCTCGAGCAGGTTCGCGCCATCCAGCGGGAAACGAACGTGGGGGACACTCCCCTCATCGAGCTGAAGAACCTCACGGCGGCGGCCCGTGCCCTCTCCGAACCGGGCAAGGGCGCCCGGATCTTCATCAAGGACGAGGCGGCCAACCCCTCCGGGAGCTTCAAGGACCGCCGGGCGGCCGTCTCCTGCTATTTCGCCCAGCACCGCGGGTACAAGGGCGTCGTCGCCGCCACGAGCGGCAACTACGGGGCCGCCGTGGCCTCCCAGGCCAACATGCGGAACCTGAAGAGCATCATCGTCCAGGAACTCTTCGACAGCCGGGGCATCGGCCAGCCGGAGATCCTGGAGAAGGGGCGCAAGTGCGAGGCCTACGGCGCGGAGGTCCTGCAGCTGACCGTGGGGCCGGAGCTGTTCTACACCTTCCTGCGGGTGCTGGAGGACACGGGCTTCTTCAACGCGTCCCTCTACACGCCCTTCGGCATCGCCGGGATCGAGACGCTGGGGGCCGAGATCGTGGCCCAGGTGCAGGCTCGCGAGGGAAGAAACCCGGACGCGGTGGTCATCACCAACGCGGGAGGCGGCAACCTGACCGGGACGGCCCGCGGGCTGATCAAGGCGGGGGCGGCGGAAACGAAGGTCATCGGGGCTTCCGTGGATCTGTCCGGTCTCCACATGGCCAGCGACCGCGATTTCAACCGCAAGTCGTTCACCACGGGGCACACCGGCTTCGGCGTGCCCTTCACCACGTGGCCGGACCGGGCCGACGTCCCCCGGAACGCGGCGCGTCCCCTGCGGTACATGGATCGCTACGTGACCATCACCCAGGGCGAAGTTTTCGCCATAACGGAGGTCCTGGCGGCCCTCGAGGGACTGGAGCGGGGGCCGGCGGGGAACACCTCCCTGACGGCGGCGTTCGCCATCGCGCGGGAAATGCCCGAAGACGCCATCATCGTCGTGCAGGAAACGGAATACACGGGTGCGGGCAAGCACGTCACCGCCCAGCTGACCTTCGCCCGGGAAAACGGCATCGAGGTCCGGCGGGGCGACCCGGCCGAGCAGGTGCCCGGAAAGAACATCATCATCCCCAGCGACCCGTCGATGATCCGGCCCAGGGATCTCTCGATGAGGGACCTCAAGGCCTCGTACCTGAGAAACGCGCTGAAGAACCGCCCGGCGGGCAGCCCTGAAGCCCTGGCGGAAGCGGAAGCCGCCTTCCTGGCGGCGGAGATCAAGGAAACGCCGGAAGGGCTGGCGGCCCTTCTGGCCCAGGCCCGGGGCTGCTGAGGCCCGAAAGGAACGCAGGGGGGGCGGACGAAAGGTCCGCCCCCCTTTTTTGGGGACTCGACCCTATACTGGAGAGAAGCGAATCCTTTCAGGAGGAAAAAACGATGATCGAGAAGAGATTGCTGGAAGAAACCCTGGCGCTGGCTGTTTCCTACCTCGAGGGGCTGCCGGAAAGGCCTGTGGGGGCCCGGGACTCGGTCGAAGCCCTGAGAACCCGCCTCCGGGTCCCGCTCCCTGAGAGGGGAACCGACCCGGCGGCCGTCGTCCGGGAGCTGGCCAGGGACGCCGACGGGGGCCTGGTGGCCAGCGCGGGTCCGCGCTATTTCGGCTTCGTCACCGGGGGATCGCTTCCGGCCGCCCTGGCGGCCGACTGGCTGGGCTCCGCCTGGGACCAGAACGCCGTGCTCTCCATCGCCTCTCCCGCGGCAGGGGTCGTCGAGGAGGCTGTCTCGGACTGGGTGCTGGAACTGCTGGACCTGCCGCGGCAATCGTCGGTGGGTTTCGTCACCGGCTGCCAGATGGCGAACTTCACCGGCCTGGCGGCCGCGCGGCACGAGGTGCTGCGGCAGGCCGGGTGGAACGTGGAGGCATCAGGCCTTTTCGGAGCCCCTCCGATCACCGTGATCGCCGGAGAGGAGGCCCACGCGACCCTTTTCGTCGCCCTCCGAATGCTGGGCCTGGGGACGGACCGGGTGCTCCGGGTGGCCGCAGACGGGCAGGGGCGCATGGACCCCGCAGCCCTGGAGCAAGCCCTGGAGGGCGTGACGGGCCCCCTCATCGTCTGCCTGCAGGCGGGCAACGTCAACACCGGTGCCTTCGACCCCTGCGAGAGGCTGATCCCCATGGCCCGCGAGCACGGGGCCTGGGTCCACGTGGACGGGGCCTTCGGCCTTTGGGGGCGCCTGGTTCCCGAACTGGCGGCCGAAACGGCGGGCATCGAGGCGGCCGACTCCTGGGCCACGGACGCCCACAAGTGGCTGAACGTCCCCTACGACTCCGGCATCGCCATCGTGAAAAACGAGGCCGCCCACCGGGCGTCCATGGTGCTGGCGGCGCCCTACTACATCGCGGCCCCGGACGAGATCCGGGATCCTTCCCAATGGGTGCCCGAATCCTCCCGCAGGGCCCGGGGCTTTGCCCTCTACGCGGCCATCCGCTCCCTGGGCCGGGAGGGGCTGGCCGGGATGGTGCGGCGTCACTGCCGGCAGGCCCGGCTGATGGCGGACCTCCTCCGGGAGGACCCCCGGATCGAGATCGAGAACGAAGTCGTCCTGAACCAGGTTCTCGTCCGCTTCCTTCCCGAAAACGGGGAGGGGGACGTCGACGCCTTCAACCGGAAGGTCACGGCCCTCGTGCAGCAGGAAGGCACCTGCTGGGCCGGAGGGAGCACCTGGAAGGGGAAGGCCGCCATGCGGATTTCCGTGTCGGGCTGGCCGACGACCGACGAGGATATCCGCGTCTCCGCGGCGGCGATCCGGAAGGTGCTGGCCCGCACTCCAAAGTGAGCAGAAGGGGCGATACTTGACGGGGTATTCTAAAGCGTGGTAATATCGCCACAATTGCGTGGAAGGAGGGGTTTTCCTGGACGGTTCGACGACGGCGGTGCTTTACGGGCTGGCGGCGCTCGGCCTGGCCCTTTCATGGCGGCGCGACCCTGGCAAGACCCGGGCGGCGCTTGCCAAGGCAAGGGCGAGCCTGCTGATGATCCTGTCCCCCCTGGTGACGGTCATCCTGCTCGTGGCCCTGGTCCTGACCGCGCTTCCCCCGTCGGTCCTGTCCAGGCTCGTCGGGGCGCAAAGCGGATTCCCGGGAGTCCTTCTGGCCTCGGTGGCGGGCTCGGTCACTCTCATCCCGGGCTTTGCGGCATTCCCCATGGCGAAGATGCTCCTCGACAACGGGGCCGGGATCGTCCAGGTGGGGGTGCTGGTTTCCACCCTGATGATGGTGGGGGTGGTGACGCTGCCGATGGAACGGTCCATTTTCGGGTGGAAGGCCGCCGTGTCGCGGAACGCACTCGCCTACGGGCACTCCTTCCTGGTGGGCCTGGCCCTCTGGATGGCCTTCAGGTAGGGGGCGGGGAATGAAACGGTTTCCCGGCATCCTGGCGGCAACGGCTATCTGCGGGTTCTACCTGGCGGCTTTCCCTGCCCAGGCCCGCGGGTTTTTCTCCCTGGCGGGGTCGAACTTCCTCGTCGTGCTCTCGATCCTTCCTCCCGTCTTCATCCTTTTGGGGCTCTTCGACGCCTGGGTGCCGAGAGAGCGGGTCACGGCCCTGATCGGGGAAAAATCCGGGATCGTCGGCGCGGGGCTGTCGATCTTCCTGGGGTCCTTCGCGGCGGGGCCTCTGTACCTGGCTTTTCCCATCGCGGAAACGCTGCTGAAGAAAGGAACCGGCCTTTTCAACGTGTTCCTTTTCGTCGGGGCCTGGTCGACGATGAAGCTTCCCATGCTGATGTTCGAGATGCAGAGCCTGGGGCTGCGCTTTGCCCTGGTGCGCTACGCGATGTCCTTCCTGGGCATCTTCTGGATCGCCTGGGCCGTCGAGCGGTTTCTCGGCGAAAGCGGCCGACGGGAATTGGCGGAACGTTTCCGGCCTTGACAGGGCCGGGGCAGGGGGTAAGATTTTCACCTGTTGAGAGGGGGAGTCCTTAAGATGAAAATACAGATACTGGGAACGGGTTGCCCGAAATGCAAAAAGCTGGCCGAGCTGGCCGAGGAGGCTTCGAAAGAACTGGGGCTGAACGCTGAAATAGAAAAGGTGACGGACATCATGAAAATCCTGGATTTTGGGGTCATGTCCACGCCCGCTCTTGCCGTGGACGGGAAGGTCCTGGCTTCGGGAAACGTGCCGTCCGCAGACCAGGTGAAGCGCCTCCTTCAGCAGGCCTCAAGGAAGTGAAAGGCCAAGTCGCCGCCGGCCTGCCCTTGCTTGAACCAAGAAGAAAGAAGCCCCGCGGGTTTTCCCCGCGGGGCTTCTTTCTTCTTCACGATTTCGCCGATATCCGGGAGGGCAATGTCACGGAAGGAGGTCCTTGCTCTTGAGGCCTTTTTTTGCTAGAGTCCGATACATAGATAATCTAGGTATAAAAGGGGTGGGGCGAATGGCGGATCTCACAGGAGAAAAATATTGGGATGGGATTATAAATTCAGCCCTTTGCAAGCTTTTTGTCCTGAGCGCACTGCAGGAAGCCCCCATGCACGGCTATGCTCTAATACAAAAGATTGCCTCGATGACCGATGGATTTTGCGAGCCGACCGAGGGTGGTCTTTACCCGGTCCTGAAAGAGTTCGAGGGCTGCGGGTGCGCCACCGTTTCTTCCGAAGTGGTGGAAGGGAGGACCCGCAAGGTCTATGCCCTCACGGAAAAAGGAAGGCGATCTCTCCAGGCAGGCCTGGACGTCTGGGAAAAGGCCATTCCGCACCTGGTCCGGGCGCTCAGGCGCTCGGGAAAATAAGCGAAATCGATCAAACGGGGGGAAGGGAAAAGTGAACGATCTTGCCACGACGGTCCGGTTCTTTTTCTTCATTCTTGCGGAACTGACGGTGCTTTTCATCGGTATCGACCTCCTTGTCAACCTCGTCCGGGAATACGTCCCTGACGAGCGGATCCGGAAACTCATGGGCCGGAAAGGACTCTCCGGCTACTTCCTGGGTGCGGGCCTGGGAGCCATCACGCCCTTCTGCTCCTGTTCGACGATCCCGGTGACGGTGGGGCTCCTGAAAGCGAAGGCCCCTTTCGGGGGCGTGATGTCGTTTCTTTTGGCCTCGCCGGTTCTCAATCCCATCATCCTCGGCATGTTCCTCTTCCTTTTGGGCTGGAAGGCCTGCCTGGCCTACGGGATCGTCGCCTTCCTGGCGGCGGTCCTGGCCGGGCTCGTGTTCCAGAAATCCGGGTTGGAGAAGGACATCAAGCCGCTTGGGACGGCCCGGTCCGGCTGTTGCTGCGGAGACGGCTTTGTCATGCCCAGGTTGACCTTCTCGCAGAAACTGGCCTGGTCCCTGAAGGGGGCATTGGAAGATTTCCGCGGGGTGCTCGTGTACATGGTGGTTGGCGTGGCGATCGGGGCAGCGATTTACGGCACCGTTCCGGCCTCTTTCGTCGCCTCCGTCGCAGGGCCGGGAAACCCCATTGCGATTCCCGTGGCCGCCCTTGTGGGAATTCCCCTTTACGTTCGGGCAGAGACGATGATTCCCATCGCGGTGGCTCTTTCGGGGAAGGGAATGGGCATGGGGGCCGTCATCGCCCTGATCATCGGCGGCGCGGGCATGAGCATCCCGGAGATGGGCATGCTGGCAGGCATTTTTCGGCTTCGCCTCGTGGCGGCCTTCGTGGCCTTCGTCTTCCTGACCGCCGTTGGGGCCGGCATCGTTTTTTCCTTGATCGCTTAGGCTGGTTTAAATGGAATCCCACCAGGTGCCGGTCGCGCGTTTTGGAAAACCCGAACGCAAAATACTTGACGGGGTATATAACAAGTGGTATTCTTGCCACAGATACAAGGCGTTAAACGGTTGTTCTTGACGGCAAGGCGAAGCGTGGTACAATTTGCACGCATTGCGGAGGGGGCAGGTTTTTGAGAGCGACGAAAGATCGCAGGACGGAAATATTGAAAGCACTGGCTCACCCGGTTCGACTGGGTCTTGTGGAGACCCTCTCGGACAAGCGCCTTTGCGTGAACGACCTGGCGGGCCTTTTCCCGGTCGACCGGACCACGATCAGCAAGCACCTGTCGGTCCTGAAGGAGGCCGGAGTGCTGGAAGACCAGCGGGAGGGACGCGAGATTTATTACCACTTGAGAGTTCCTTGCCTGGAGGAGTTTATCGCATGCCTGGGACGCATGTCCTGCGGGGAGACTTGCCTGGGCTACGGAGAACGAAAAGACACGGAGGAGTGTGGAAGATGAAGATCCAGATACTGGGGACGGGATGCCCGAAGTGCAGGAAACTGGCCGTGGATGGAATAGTCCTTCTTTCAGGGCACATCCGGTCCGCAGAGCAGGTGAAAAGGCTCCTGGCCCAGGCGACGGGCAAGTAACGCGAGATCCCCCGCGTCCAGGTGGGGGTTTTTTCAGGTCCAATATGTGAAGTAAACCGCACTTATTCTTCGAAGAGGTGACTTCCGTGAACGGCGAGATAAAGAAATTCCTGTACCTGGCTGCTGCTTTTCTTGTTTTTTACTATTTGCCGGTGGACAGCGCCCGAATCCAGGGTGCGGCCATCGAAGCCCTGGCCATGATGCACGAGTATGCCCAGCAGCACGTCCTGCTCTGCCTGGTTCCCGCCTTCTTCATTGCCGGGGCCATCAGCGTTTTCGTCTCACAGCAGGCGGTCATGCGCTACCTGGGGGCCAGCGCCAAGCGGTGGGTGGCCTACACCGTAGCCGCCGTTTCGGGGACGATCCTGGCGGTCTGCTCCTGCACGGTGCTTCCCCTTTTTGCCGGGATCTACAAGCGCGGCGCGGGCCTCGGCCCCGCATCGGCGTTCCTCTATTCCGGCCCGGCGATCAACGTGCTGGCGATCATCCTGACGGCCCGGGTCCTGGGCCTCGAGCTGGGCGTGGCGCGGGCCGTGGGCGCGATCCTCTTCAGCGTGGTCATCGGGGTGCTGATGGCCTTCATCTTCCGCCACGAGGAAGCGGAACGACAGCAGGCTTTCGCCGAGCTGCCCGTTCCGGAGGCGGTTCGTCCTCTGTGGAAGACCGTCTTTTTCATGGCGAGCATGGTCGTTTTCCTCGTTTTCGCCAACTGGGCGGCCCCGAAGGTCCCTGTGGGTTTCTGGGCGGCGGCCTACCGGGTCAAATGGCTGGTGGCGGGGCTTGCCCTGGTTTCCACGATCCTTTCGGCCCGAATGTGGTTCGACCGTGAAGAGAGGGCGGAGTGGTACGGCTCCACCTGGGGCTATGCCCTGCAGGTGCTGCCCCTGCTGTTCGGGGGCGTCCTGGTGGCCGGGTTCCTGTTGGGCCGACCGGGGCACGAGGCCCTGATCCCGAGCGCCTGGGTGGCGGGTCTTGTGGGAGGCAACTCCTTGTTCGCCAACTTCTTTGCGGCGATTGTCGCGGCTTTCATGTACTTCGCCACGCTGACCGAGGTTCCCATCCTGCAGGGACTCATCGGTGCGGGCATGGGCAAGGGCCCCGCGCTGGCGCTGCTCCTGGCAGGACCGGCGCTCTCCCTTCCGAACATGCTGGTCATCCGGAGCATCGTGGGAACGAAGAAAACCGTGGTCTACGTGAGCCTGGTGGTGGCTCTTTCCACGGCCGCCGGGATGCTGTTCGGGGCCTTCTTCGGCTAGGCCGGGCATCCGCGATTTGTCAAAAGGGAGGAAACCGATGATGTTCAAGCATATCCTGGTGGCAACCGATCTCAGGCCCCGGTCCGAGGAAATCCTCTGCAGTTTGGGCTCCATGGATCCCGGAAAAGTAGGCAGGATCACGCTCCTCCACGTCCTGGACGAGCGCTCCGATGGGCATACCCTGGATGAGGAAGGACAAGACCGGCTCGGGAGGCAGAAAGCCCGCCTGGAAGGTCGTGGCTTCAAGGTGGAGGCGATCGCGCTAAGGGGCGTTCCCTTCGACGTCATCGTCCACGAGGCCCAGGTGCGTGAAGCGAGCCTGGTGGTGATCGGCCGGGGAGACAGCCCCCGGTGGAAGTCCCGTATCATGGGAGAGACGGTTCTCCGGGTCCTGGAACTCTGCCCGTGTCCCGTAATGGTCTGTCACGGCGAGGGGGACCAGCGTCACCCGCTCGAGGATGTCGTCCTGGGGATCGATTTTTCAAACGAGGCTCATCACGCGCTCCAGGCCCTGAAGAAGCTGGCCCGGGAGAATCCCGGCGCTGTGAAAAAGGTCACGCTTCTTCATGTCCACGAGCAGAAAAACATCGACTTGCTGCTGAAGCTGGTCAGCAGGGAACAGATCGAGCAGATCGTCGCCCTGGAGCAGGAGCGGCTGGAGGAATTCGTCGAGAGCCTGAAAGCCGCGGGAATCCCGGACGTTACCGTGCGGATGCGGACGGGAAAACCGGTGGACGAAATTCTGGCCGACATCGAAGAAAACAGGCCAACACTCGTCGTTCTAGGGGCCCAGGGGCAGGGCCGATCGGAGATGTACCGCATCGGCACGACGGCCTTCCGGGTCGCCCAGATGGCCTCCTGCGGGGTGCTCGTCATTCCCTTGTCGCGCCCTCCCCTGCCGTTCTAGACGGGCTGAAAGAGGAAGAGGAAGAAGAGGAATCCATGACGACGGAAAAGAATGGCCACGACCACGGGCACGACCATGATCACGACCATGGACATTCCCACGCGCATTCCCATGTTGCGCCCGGCACGTCGGAGCGGCGTCTCGCGCTGTCCCTTGTCCTGAACCTGGTCATCACCCTGGCTGAGGTGGCGGGAGGCTTGTTTTCGAACAGCCTGGCCCTCCTGTCCGATGCGGTGCACAACCTGTCCGATGCGTCGTCCCTGGGCGTCAGCTGGCTGGCGAAGCGCATCTCCCGAATGGAGCGGACCCCCGCCCATTCCTTCGGGTTCAAGCGGGCGGAAGTTTTGGCCTCGCTGGTAAACACGGTGGCCCTGATGGGTATCGGCGTCTTCCTGCTGGTGGAGGCCGTCCGCAAGTTTCTTCACCCGGAACCGGTGGCCGGCGGCATCATGCTGGCCGTCGCAGCGGTGGGGCTGCTCGGGAACCTGTTCACGGCCTGGCTGCTCCACGCGGACTCGAAGGACAGCCTCAACATCCGGTCGGCGTACCTCCATATCGTCATGGATGCCCTCTCGTCCGTCGGCGTGATCGTCGCGGCCCTCCTGATGATGGCCTTCGGCTGGTTCTGGCTGGACCCGCTGCTGACCCTGGCCGTTTCGCTCTACGTCCTGCGGGAATCCTGGCCCCTGCTCAAAACGTCCATTCACATCCTCATGCAGGGGACCCCGGAAGGGATCCGGATCGACCCACTGGTCGAGGAAGTGGAGTCCCAGCCGGAGGTCGTGGACATGCACCACGTGCACCTGTGGACAACGGACGGCACGGAGGTGTTCCTGGAAGCCCACGTGACAGTCTGCGAGGAGGCCCGAAGCCGCACGGACGAACTTTTGGCCAGGCTTTCGAAGCGGATTAGGGAGGAATTCGGCATCGGCCACGTGACGCTGCAGTTCGAGTTCGCTGCCTGCGTCGGCGGGCGTTGTTCGGGACTGGACATCACGCACTCCGGCTAAGGGAAACCGGTTGCGGGGATCGTAAATGTCCGGAAAGGAGTGAGCGGCATGCCAAAGGGAATCCTGTTCTGCACCTGCAGCGGTTCGTGCCCCAGCATGGCGGGGATCGACTTCTGGGCCCTCGCGGAGCGCGTTCGCCTGGAATTCGGGGACAAGGTCGAATTCATGGCCCTTCACCCGCGCCTTTGCGAGGAGGATGGGGAACGCCTGATGGGGCGGTTGCTCTCGGAGGACATCAAGGTGATTTCAGCGGCCTGTGCGGAAAAGCGGCAGGAGAAACTGCTGCGCGATGGGTTTGCCAAGGCCGGGGTCCCCATGGACTCGGCCCACTGGATCCCGGTCAGCATGGCCCAGGCCGACACGGAAACGGTTTTCAACCGGATCAGGGAAGCCCTGGAGTCCTAGGGGCGCTCGATTTCGAAAGGGGAGACGGGTTTTTGTCCGGCGACTACATGGGTATCCCGCGAGAAGAGATTGCCTGGAATCCGACCATCGACGACTCGGCCTGCATCGGGTGCGGAGCATGCCTTGAATGCTGTGCCAACGGGGTCTATGCCCTCTCGGAAGAGAGGGGAAAAATGGAGGTCGTCAACCCCCTCCAATGCGTGGTGCTGTGCGACAAGTGCGCGCGCTTCTGCCCGGTGGGGGCCATCTCGTTCCCGGACAAGGCGGAGACGAAGCTGGCCCTGCTGGAACTCCTGGAGCGAAGGAAAAGTTCCTGAAGCGCTCAAAATTTCTGGAAAAGAAGGCCCCGGGATCCTCGGATCCCGGGGCCTTCTGCCACCAGGCTACCCGGAAGGTTTCAGAACCCCAGGTAGAACAGGGTGAACGAGACCAGCAAAAGCCCGATTCCCATGGCGAACTTCACGACGGTGCTGAACAGGCCATATCTTTCGCTTGATGCGATTTTGGCCGCGAAGCTCGTCGATGTTCCGGCAGCCAGGACGAGAACGCTGTGCCCGAGGGAATAAAGCAGCAGCAGGAAGATGCCCCTGCCGACGTCACCGCTTTTGGCAACGAGCCCGAGAAGGACGACCAGCACGGGTGTCGCGCAGGGAGACGAGAAGAAGCCTCCCAGGACGCCCGCAAAAAAAGCGCCGAGGTAGCCCCTCCGACGGTTCCTGGAAAAAAGGCGGGTTGACGGGACGAACTCGAAAACCCCGAGGACCTGCAGGGCCATGAGCAGCATGAGAATTCCAAGCGCGATGAACCATAACGGGGAAGAGGTGCCCATCAGCTTGCCAAGCAGCGAAGCTGCCGCTCCGAGGGCCGTGAAGGTTGCCGCCATCCCGAGGCAAAAGACTGCGGAAAGGGCGAAGCCTTTTCGGGGATCGTTCTGTCCCGTGCCTCCCACGTAGGCGATGACGAGAGGGACGCTGGTCAGGGCGCAAGGCGTGACCGATGTGATCGCCCCTGCCAGCAGCGCCAAAAGCGGGGAAAGGGCCGTGCTGCTTCGGATGGATTCCGAAAGGACGGCCAGCCACCCGTCAATCAACCCGGACTCCCATCTCGGCCAGCACGGCGAGCAGTTGTGCCTTTGTCATCCCGCCCTCGTGGGCGGTAAACAGGTGTTCCTTCGACTCCGGGGACGCGTAAAGGATCATCTGGAATTTCCGGGCATCGGAAGGCGAGAACGGTTTTCCGTCCTTGTCGAAGAAAAACTGGGTCGGGATGAGCCTGAGGGGGTAGCCTTCCGCCAGTTTCTGGTATTTCCAGACGTCCACGAACTTGATCACCGCTTTGCCCTGCAGGGTGCGATTCAATTCCTCCAGGACCGGCGCCATCTCCTTGCAGGGGATGCAGGAGTCCGCGCCGAAATCGATGACGACGGGAAGGCCCAGGGAGCGGAGTCGTTCCATCTCCTTCGCTTCTGTCACGGCAAGGGGGCCGCTGCCGGACTGGCCCGCGGTTTGCACGCTTTTACCCCGCTGCTTCGCAAACCAGATGCCGCCAATTGCTAAGGCAACCAGTAGAATGACCGCCACTTTCATGCATGTTGATTTTTTGAAATCCTCCAGGTTCTTGAAGCCCATTTCCCCATCAGCCTCCCATGGCATGACAACCGGGGAAAGCCCCTTCGGCGTCCAGGAGGGGGCTTTCCCCGATTCTTCTTCAAGCCTCAACGTCGCTTCAGACCAACCGATACCGCAAGCGCCCTGCCCCTTCCACCGCGAAGAGGTAATCCCCCTCGGGAGTCGGCGTCGTCCGGGCCATCCACTCCAGGACGTCCCTTTTGATCCAGCACTTCAGTTCAGGGTGATCTTCGACTTCGTATCCTTGATACTGCTCAAGGTCTTCCTCCGCAGGTTTTCCCCAAAGGCCCTCCGGGCCTTTATAGGCCGTTCATCACCCGGCGATGATCGTAGCCATGTGGAGGCGGAACTCGTTGCCGTGAATGCGGACCTGTTCCATCCAGAATTCCGACGTGATCTTCATCTTTTTCATCGCGATCCCCCTTCCGGTTTTATTCCAGCTGACTTCAGAAAGCCCTCAGCGAAGGGCGGGAACAAGCAGCAGGGGTGCCTTGCTTCGCCGCGCCATCTCGTGGCTGAGGCTCCCGAGGAAAACCTCCTGAAGATAGCCCCGTCCCTGGCTTCCCATGACGACCAGGGAGATGTCGGGCCGGTTCGCCCGGTCCACGACTTCCTTCTTCGGGTTGCCGTAGGGGATCTCGATGTCGACATCCCGGGCTCCCAGGCTCAGGAGATCCGCCTTCAGCCTCTCCAGGCGGCCCCGGTCGATCTCGTTGAAAGTTTCGAGCTTGTCCTTGAGATGCCGTTCGATCTTCTCTTTGTCCTGCACGTGGAGGAGCGTCACGCGCCTGGCCCCGCTCTCGACGATCTTCCGAAGGGTCAGGAAGGCCCTGTCGGCGTTGTCCGAGAAATCCGTGGGAAAGAGGATATGCCCGAGGCAGTTGCAGGCGGCCCCTTTCTGTTCCGGGTCGTGGCCGTTCAGGCGCAGGATGAGGACCGGCCGCGTGGCGCTGTGCACGACGGCGCTGGCCGTTCCCCCCAACAGGATGTCCTTCGAGAAGGAGTGGCCGTGGGAACCCACGACGATAAGGGAACAATCGTGTTCTTCGGCCTGCCGGGATATTTCGATCTGCGGCAAGCCCAGCACCATCTTGGCCGTGACGGCATACCCCATCTCCTCCAGGGCCTTCTTTTGTTTCTCGAAGGCCGGTTTTGAAAGTTCCATCAGGCCGGGGGCCAGCGACCCCACGTCCCGGATGTTGAAGCAGCTGACGAGGACCGCCTCCCGGGTCCCCCAGGACTTGAGACTTCCCAGGGCGCAGACCACGCGGTCGGAGGCTTCTGACAGGTCGGTTGCCACGAGAATTCTTGAGAACATTTCGCTCACCTCTTTCAGCCTAAGCTTTTCCGGGCGAATCGAACCAATGCTGGGTCTTCAGGCAGAAGCGTACCAGCATCAGCATCACGGGAACCTCGATGAGCACCCCGACCACCGTGGCCAGGGCCGCCCCGCTGGAAAGCCCGAAGAGCATCGTCGCCGTGGCGATGGCGACCTCGAAGTGGTTCGAGGCCCCGATCATCGCGGCAGGGGCTGCGTCGGCGTAGGGTAGTTTCATCATCCGGGCTGTCCAGTAGCCCAGCGCGAAGATCAGGATCGTCTGGATGAACAGCGGGATCGCGATCCAGAGGATCGTCAGCGGGTTGGCCACGATGACCTCTCCCTTGAAGCTGAAGAGCAGCACCAGCGTCGTCAGCAGGGCGACGATCGTGATGGGCGAGAGGATGTGCAGGAACTTCTCCGTGAACCAGGTGACGCCTTTCGCGGCGATGATCCATTTCCGCGAGAAATACCCGGCGACGAGGGGAAGGGCCACGTAAATAGCGATGGAAAGCACCAGGGCCTGCCAGGGTACTGGAAGCCGCCCCACGCCCAGGAGGAATCCTCCGAGCGGACCGTAAAGAACCAGCATCGTCAGGGAGTTGATGGCGACCATGACCAGCGTCAGGCCGTCGTTACCGCGGGCAAGGTAGCCCCAGACCAGGACCATGGCCGTGCAGGGGGCGATCCCCAGCAAAATGGCCCCGGCCAGGTAGCTGCGCCAGAGTGGAACCTGGAGCTGCTTGATGCCGTTGGCGAGGACGACCACGCCGTCACCGTGGACCGCCCCCACGGGCAGGTTCAGGCCGAAGGGCATCTTGACGAGGTCCACCGCGTCGGGTCCGATGAAGCCCTTGAAGAGGAACCCCAGGAAGAAGATCGCGATGGCGTACATGGTGAAGGGCTTGATCGCCCAGTTGACGAACAGGGTCAGGAAGACCGGCTTGCCGGACCTGCCGGCCTTGACCACCTCGGCGAAGTCGATCTTCACCATGATGGGGTACATCATGAAAAAGAGACAGATGGCGATGGGGATCGAAACGACGGGGGCCCCATCGACGAAGATCGACATCCCGTCCAAAGTCTTGGCGAGGTCCGGGGCCATCTTCCCGAGCAGGATGCCCCCCACGATACAAAGGGCCACCCAGATCGTCAGGTAGCGTTCGAACACGTTCGTGAGCTTGCGGTCACCGTTAGGCGCGGCCTGTGCCATTTCGGTAATGCCTCCTTGGCAAATGTGGGGTCGATTGTTTCAAAAACAGGACGACAAAAGGATTACGGGATTTCTTGAGGGTCTGCGGCGAACCGCCGCGTTTTCAGCAGTTGCCCCCTCAGGTGCATCCGCTCTTGATTGCCTTGAGCGCAGGCAGGTAGGCGTCGACCAGGGCCTGGATATCAGGGCGGCAGCAGCGCCCGGTGGGGTTCTTTGTCGCGCACTCGTTTCCCTTTCCGGCACCTGTCAGCCGCGTGACGTCTTCCACGGTTTCCGCTCCCCTGGCGATCGCCCGGACGATCTCTTCCTTATTCACGTTGTTGCAGTAGCAGACGGTCTGGCTTGCGGGGGCCTTTTTCCAGTCGGTTGGTGCGGTCATCGTTTTGTCTCCTCCTGTGGGGGTTATTTGCAGCGTTCGCTGTCTTTTTTCTTCAGTTGCCGGACGAACTCACGGTCGGCCAGCGTTGCAGGATCCTCTTCCAGGCTTTCCAGGACCCAGCGGAGAAGGCTGGAGCAGGCCGTATTTCCATCGAGCGGCGCCAGGCTGAAATAGGTCCATTTGCCTTTCTTCATCGAAACGACGAAGCCGGCGTCCTGCAGGATAGACATGTGCCGGGACACCGAGGAGGGGACGAGTCCCAGCAGGTCCTGCAGGTTGCAAAGGCAGAGCTCCTGCCCCTCCAGGGCGAGGAGCGCCCGGATCCGGTGCCTGTCTGCTAGAGCCTTGATTGTGTTCAGGGTGTCTTCCAAGGGATGTCCCTCTTCTCTCAGTTCATTTCGAACAACTTCGAAATGAAGGATAGCCCCGGCAGCTCTTGTTGTCAATGGAGAGGGACACGCGAAGGCTTCTTGTCAAAAAGTTTGCCCCTGTTCGTCCTGGACGACGTTTTCACCGCCCCGTTCAGGAAAGACAATCTCGTTGTTCAAGGGAAATCCATATCGTTTCTCTTGTTTTGTTACGGCTGTTATGCAATAATCCAAGCCATGGAGACGAGGAATTGGCTACTGCTGATCTACAAAGTTCCTGTCGAACCCGCCAAAAAGCGAATCGCCCTCTGGCGTAGGCTCAAGGGCATGGGAGCCGTCTACCTGCAAAGCGGCGTCTGCCTGCTGCCCAAGACCGACGATCATACGCGCCGCCTGAAAATCATCGAGAACGAGATTCGGGAGATGTCCGGCGAGTCGGTCCTGCTTGAGACGGCTGCGCTTGACCGCGCGCAGGAGGACAAGGTGCTTGCCCGCTTTAAAGCTGACCGCGACGAGGAGTACGTCGAATTCCTCGACAAGTGCAAGGATTTTGAAGCGGAGATCGCGAAGGAAACGGCTGCACAGCACTTCACCTACGCCGAACTGGAAGAAAACGATGTCGATCTGCAAAAGCTGGCATCATGGCTTGAGAAGATCCGCAAACTGGATTTTTACGGCGCGGCCCTGGCCGAAGAAGCCGAGCAGCGCCTTAAAAGCTGCGAGGCGCTGCTGGACAGCTACGCGAAGCAGGTTTTCGAGGCACACGACGAAAACCGTTAAGGCGATCCCCTGCGTCATGGCGACAATCGGCACCCGGCGCATCGAAGGGGTGTCGCCGTGCCGGTCTGGCTCGGCCGGCCGGTGAACGGGAAGGGGAAAACATCATGACTGGCTTGCAGAATCACCCGGCAGGGCAAAAGGAAGAAACAAAGGTCGGGCTGTCCGAAGATCAGGCTCAGGCCCGCCTGCGCCAATACGGCTTCAACGAGATCAAGGAAGAGCCCGTCAGCCTGTTGCGCGGCGTCATCAAACGCCTCTGGGGACCCATTCCGTGGATGCTGGAAGCCGCGTTGATCCTGGAAGTGTTCCTGGGCAAGCTTAGCGAACCCGCCATGATTGCCCTCTGGCTTCTCTTCAGCGCCGTAGTCGGCGGCGTCCAGGAGCGGCGGGCGCAAAGAGTCCTGGACCTTCTGCGGGGCCGCCTTAGCGTCAGCGCCCACGTGCGTCGGGACGGGACATGGCGGTTGGTGCCTGCCCGGGAACTCGTTCCCGGCGACCAAATTCACGTCGGCCCGGGCGATCTGGTTCCCGCCGATTGCGAAGTCGATGAAGGATCGGTGGAAGTCGACCAGTCCGTTTTAACCGGCGAGTCTGCCGTCGTGACGCGCAATGTCGGCGAGGTGATGTATTCCGCGTCAACCGTCCGCGGCGGGCAAACGATCGCCACCGTGACGGCGACCGGGGCCCAAAGCTATTTCGGGCGGACCGCCGACCTCGTGCGTTCTGCGCGGGCCGCAGGCCACCTGGATCAGCTTCTCTTCGCCGTTGTCCGCCATCTCGTCACCATCGACGCCGTTCTAACGGCGTTGCTGGTCGCGTTCGCACTCTGGAGCGGTGCCGATCTGCTCACGTTGATTCCCTTCCTGCTGGTGCTCGTGATCGCGACCGTCCCGGTGACGATGCCGGCGGCATTCACCGTTGCGAATGCCGTCGAGGCCCGGTCGCTTGCCCGAACCGGCATCCTGGTCACAGGCCTGTCGGCCGTCCAGGAGGCGGCGACGATGGACGTGCTGTGCGTCGACAAGACCGGGACGCTCACGCACAACCGGCAGGTCCTCACGGCGATCGTTCCCGTTTCGGGCGAGTCTGAAAGCGACGTGTTGGCCTGGGCGGCGGCCGCCTGTGACGAAGCCTCGCGGGGACCGCTGGAATCGGCCTTGCTGGATGCCATGGCTCAGCGTTCGATACGACCGCTTGATCGGAAAAGCCTGGTTCCTTTCGATCCGGCGACCAAGCGTTCCGAGGCGCATGTCAATCTTGACGGTCAGACGGTCCGGGTGGTTTTGGGGTCGCCTTCTGAGGTGCAAGACTTTGCGCTCCCTCTCGAGGGGCTTCTGGATCGTGTCGAGGAACTGTCAGCGACTGGGGCACGCGTGCTGGCGGTGGCGGCAGGGCCCGAAGGTCGAGTGGTCATTCGCGGGCTGATTGCGTTAGCCGACACTCTGCGCGAGGATGCGCCCGCCCTGGTCCAGGCCTTGCAGGGGCTCGGAGTGCGCATCCTGATGATCAGCGGAGACATGCTGGCGACCGTGCGTGCCATCGGGCGACAGGTGGGGCTTGGGGACCGCTACGGCGAAGAGGTGACAGAATCGACGGACCCCCTGCTCTACGACGGCTTTGCGCATTGCTACCCCCAGGACAAGTTCCGCCTGGTTCGAGCGCTGCAGCATGCCGGCCACGTCGTCGGCATGACGGGTGATGGCGTCAATGATGCGCCAGCGCTGAAGCAGGCGGAGGTCGGGATCGCGGTGAGCAGCGCGACCGACGTTGCCAAGGCTTCCGCCCAGGTCGTTCTGATGCATCCCGGGCTGGAGGACATGATTGCAGTCATCCATAGCGGCCGGCGCGTCTACCGCAGGATGCTGACCTGGACCATCACCAAGATCGCCCGGACGATCGAGCTGGCCGCCCTGCTCGCCATCGGCTATATCGCGACAGGTTTCTTCGTGACCTCGCTTTTGTTGATAGCCGTGCTTGTGGTCTTGAACGACGTGGTCACCATCACGCTTGCCACTGACCGTGCCTGGGTTTCGCCAACTCCAGAAAGATGGAGCATCAAGGAGATCGGCAAGCTCTCGGCTGTCTTTGCGGCAGGCTGGCTGGCATTGGGCTTCGCCATCGTGTGGGCTGCCCGGGACGTGCTGATGCTCTCGGTACCCCAGATCCAGACGCTGATGTTTGTCTACCTGATCTATTCCGCGCAGACGACGATCTACCTGACGCGCGTGCAGGGGCGTTTCTGGTCCTTCCCACCAAGCCCTTACGTCGCTTTGGCAACGATCGGGAATGCGGTTATCGCGACGATCATGGCCACTTTCGGCCTCCTGTCAGCGCCGATCCCTGTTACGGTGCTGTGCGGGCTACTGTTCGTGGTTTTGGCGGCGACCTTCGCGCTTGACGAGTTCAAACTGTACTTCTTCAAACACGCTCGCGTCATGAAGGGCGCCTGAAAGAAGGCCGGCAGCCGGCAGAAGCAACAGGCTTCTTTGACCGCAACGGCCGCACACGGCGAAAAAAAGGCAAGAGAGGGATAAGGTCATGGACGAATCGAGAGAGTCCTCCTCGGGGCCCTCCGCAAAGGAGGGTTCCGCACCATGCGACCGGAGACCTACGGTCTGGCTTAACCGAACCGTTGCGGGGGCCGGCATCACGAGCGCGCTGGGCGATTTCTGCTACGAAACCGCGACGGTGATCCTTCCGGGCTTTCTTGCCGCGCTGGGTGTTCCGGCAGCGGCGCTTGGGCTGATCGAAGGGATCGCCGACGCGGTGGCCAGCTTCACGAAAATGGTTTCCGGCTATATCGCAGACAAGCTGGGCCACCGGAAAGGGCTGGTGTTGGTCGGGTACGGGCTGACCCCCGTCGGCCAGGCGCTGATCGCTCTGGCCGCAGGCTGGCCGCTGGTCCTGCTTGGGCGGTTGGTGTCGTGGTTTGGCAAGGGGCTGCGCGGCCCCTTGCGCGATGCCATCGTGACGCAGTCGGTCACTCCGGAAAGCCGCGGGCGGGCTTTCGGCTTTCACCGGGCGGCGGACACGATTGGGGCCGTGGCAGGTCCTCTATTGGGAGTGGCACTGCTCGGGCTGGCCCGGGGCTGGCATTGGAACGGTGCCGACGGACCTTTCCGCCTGGTGTTGTGGATTTCGGTCATCCCGGGCCTGCTGGCGGTGCTGGCGTTTCTGGCATTGGTCAAAGACCCGCAGCATTCACCGAATCCGGCCCTGAGGTTTTTCAGCTCGCTGAAGGGGCTGCCGGGACGGTTCAAGCGCTACCTGGGTTCGGTTGCCCTGTTCGGCATCGGCGACTTCTCCCACAGCTTGCTGATCCTGGCCGCCACGACCTTGCTGACGCCTTCCCTGGGTGTCGTGAAGGCAGCCCAGGTCGCCGGGCTTTTGTACGTCTGGCGCAATGTCGTGCAGGTCGCGATGTCCTACCCGGTGGGTTTCCTGGCTGACCGTATCGGCCATTTGGCAGTGCTGATCGCCGGCTACTTGCTGGGAGCGCTGACGGCAATCCTGGCCACGCTGGCGTTCTGGCTCGGCATCGGCAGTATCCCCTTTCTGGCGGGTCTCTTCTTTATCGCCGGACTGTATATGGCTGTGCAGGAAACGCTGGAGTCGACCATAACGGCGGAAATGGTTCAGGCTGAGACCCTGGCGATGAGCTATGGGGCCCTGGGCACCGTCAACGGAACGGCGAAATTCATTTCGAGTTCTTTGGTCGGGGTGCTGTGGACGGCTTTTTCGCCCATGCTCGGGTTCAGCGTTGCCGCGCTTTTCATGATTGCCGGAACAGTGACTTTGAGCCGGCTTTCAACGCGATAATCCGAAGTCCTCGGCGTGAATTCCCGTGCCGGCCCGGGTCGGGCCGGCCGGCTTTTCGCTCAAGGTCCCGGCCGTTCTTTTCCGGGCTGCCAATCCGTTTCAGGGGAACGAGGCAGGCGGCGCTTGAAGATTCGTGAACCCGCGTGTTACGATTTCGCTCGGCGATGGCGTTCGCCCTTTTTGCTCCACCCTTGACGGGTTGGATGATGACGCCTGTGATCCGGGCCTGGCGGCCCCCATCGGAGGCGAAGCACATGCAGGAAAAGGGAAACCGGCTATTGTGGGCCGCGAGGCAACTCGAGGCCATGCCCCTATCTCCGCACCAGAAGGAGTTCCTGGCGGAGATCGAGGAAAGGCTCTATTCGGACAAGCTCTTCGTAGCGGTCGTGGGCGAGTTCAAGCGCGGGAAATCCACTTTCATCAACGCGATTCTCGGCTCTTCGCTCCTGCCGACCGGTGTCCTCCCCCTGACCAACATCATGACCCTGATCGAGCATGGCCCCGTCCCCTCTCTTGAGGTGACGTTCCGGGACCGTCCCCCGCTGGTAGCCCCGGCGGACCAGCTCGAGGACTTCGTGACCGAGTCCCGAAATCCCGAAAACCGAAAGAAGGTCCGGTACGTCCGGCTTCGGCACCCTTCCCCCTTTCTCGAAGCGGGGGTCGTGCTTGTCGACACGCCGGGTTTCGAGAGCCTCCACGAGACGCAGACCGAGGAGGCCCGGGCCACCCTGCCCAGGATCGATATCGGCCTGTTCCTGCTTTCCGCGGATTCCCCCCTGTCCGCGAAAGAAATGGCCCTGCTGGACGAACTGGCCCGAAACGTGTCCCAGTGCCTCGTCCTGCTGAACAAGACGGATTTCCTGACCGATTCCGAGCGCCAGTCCATGCTGGATTACATCAGGGAGCGGATCGCGGAAAAGCACCCTGGGCTTGCGGAGGCGGTTTTCCCCGTGTCCGCGAGGGAAGGGCTCAAGGCCTCGGGCATAAAGACCGCGGGTTCACGCGATGTCGGCGGGATCGGGGCGGTCGTGTCGCGAATCGAGTCGCTCGTTCGCGAGAAAGGCGCGCGGATCCGGGCGAGAAGCAACGCCATGCGGCTCTTGTCCATCGCGCGGGCAGTCAAGGCCCGGCTGAAGGTGGAGGCGGATTCCCTCAGGCAGCCGATCCAGGTCCTAGAGGACCGGATCGCCCGCTTCTCCAGGGGGCTGGAAGGGCTGGAGGTCCAGCGGGGCGATGCGGAAATCCTGGTGGACCGGGAGATCGAGAAGATCATCCTGGATCTTGACGCGGAGATGGACCGGCTGAGGCGGGACCTCCCGCCGGCGATCTGCGGCGACCTTCGGGAAGCGTCGAAAACCCTCGCTGGTGAAAAAGTCTCCGATTTCTCCGCCCGGATGGCGATCCTGGCGGAAGATCGCCTGAAAGCCCGTTTCGAGGAGCGTCTCCCGGCCATCGAGGCAAAGATGGAGTCGGCTTACCTGGCCGTCGTGGAAAAGCACCGGGCCCGGCTGACCGCGATCCTGAAGGAGCTGCTCCGGCTGGGATCGGAGGTTTTCAGCCTGGACCTCCAGTCCTGGGAGTTGCCCGAGGAGTTTTCTTCCGAGAAGCGCTTCTTCTACCTGGAAGGCGAAACGCGCCCGTTCTTCGACCTGGAAGCGGCGGCCGTCGGTTTCATGGAAAAGCTTCTCCCTTCCGGGAAGGCGCGGGAGAGGGCTCTCGGGCGGATCCTCGAGAGGGTTCCCGAGAGGGTGGACGCCAACTGCGGCCGCGTCCGCTTCGATCTTCTGAGGCGCCTGAAGGACAGCGCCGCACGTTTCCAGGGGCACCTGTCGAGGCTCGTGACCGAATCCGCCGTGGGAATCCGGGAGGCGGCCGGCGCGGCACTGGAGGCGAGATCGGCCGCGGAGGCGGACTGGTCCCAAAGGCAGGAAAGCCTCGAGTTGCACCTGGAAAAGCTGGAGGAGACGGAAAGGATCCTTTCTCCCCTGGCGGAAGGAACGGATTGAAGAAAAGCGGGGCCCGCGCAGGAAGCGCGGGCCCCGTCTTTCGTCAGGGAAGCCGGGCTTTCGAGTTCTTCTCCAGGAAGTCCCAGGCCAGTGCGGCCAGCAGGGCGCTCCCCTTCGGGAGGATGTCGTCGTCCACGTCGAACTCGGGATGGTGCTGGGGCCGCCCGATTCCTTTCTCCGGGTTTTTCGTTCCCAGGAAAAGGAAGGTGCCCGGAACCCTTTCCAGGTAGAGGCTCATGTCCTCTGCCCCCATGGTGGGTGGGATACCGATCACCCGGTCTTCGCCCAGGACCTTGCGAGCAACGGCCGCCGCCTCTTCGGTGAAGGCCGCGTCGTTGACCGTGGCGGGCAGGACGTTCTTGAAGCGGAAGTCGGCCGCGCAGCCGTGGGCTTCGCAGATGCCCCTGGTGAGTTGCTCCAGCCGTGCCTCGATTGTCGTGCGGACATCCGGGTTGAAGGTCCGGACGATTCCCTGGAGGAAGGCCCGGTCGGGAATGATGTTGAAGGTGGTTCCCGCTTCCAGGTGGCCGCAGGTGACGACGGCGGCTTCCAGGGGGTCGGTCTCGCGGCTCACCAGGGTCTGCAGGGCCCCGATGAGGGCCCCTGCGGCGACGATGGGGTCGGTCGCCAGGTGCGGGACTGCTCCGTGCCCTCCCTTGCCGAGGATCGTGACCTCCCACTCGTCGGAGGCGGCCATGAAGGGTCCGGCATGGACGCCGGCCACCCCGGCGGGGATCGTTCCCCAGACGTGCAGGCCCGCGATGGCATCCACTCCCTCCAGTACCCCTTCCTTGATCATGGCCCGGGCGCCGCTTTGCTGCGGCGACTCCTCCGAGGGCTGGAAGATGAAGCGGACCCGGCCCGGGAGTTCGGCTTCGAGGGCCTTCAGGATTTTCGCGGTCCCGATCAGGATGGCGGTGTGGGCGTCGTGGCCGCAGGCATGCATGACGCCTTCGCTGCGGGAGCGCCAGGAAGGCCTTCCCTCCTCCTTCATCGGGAGGGCGTCGATGTCGGCCCGCAGGGCGATGCAGGGCCCGGGCCTGTCGGCGCCGAGGTCAGCCACGAGGCCTGTCGGGACACCGGCCGTGCCGACGCGCATGGAGCGGAAACCTGTTTCCTCCAGGATCTCCCGGACGCGTGCGGTCGTTTCCGTTTCCCTGAAGGACAGCTCGGGGTGTGCGTGGAATTCGCGGCGCCAGGAACGGAGAAAACCGTTTTCCGCTTCGGCCAGGGAGAGAATCCTTTCGATCATGGGCGAGCCTCCGGAGTTGGTTTTCGGCCATTTTATCACGGCTTCGGGCAGGGGTTATCATAATGGGGAAAGGCGCGGCGGGCTTCGCGCCTTTGAGGAGGGATGGAGGATGATGAAACGGAAAATGCCGTGGACGGCCCTGCTGGTCCTGGCGATGGCGCTTGTTGGGCCTTGCGCGGCCACCGCGGCCACGACGGTTGAAGAGTGGGCCGCGGCGATCGAGGCGCGAGACGCGGGACTGGCACGGGCCGAATCGCTGAGGGCCGAGCTGCTTTCGCGGGCTGGGGAATCTTCGCCGATCGAGCGCTGGCGCCGGGTGGTCCGGGGTGAAGGAAGCCCCGAGGCACTGGCCGCGGATGCCCTGGTCCTTGTGGAAGAGATCTTCCCTCAAGGGGATCCTTCCCGGTGGGAAGAGGTGAAAGGGTTCTGGCAGCCCGCGGATGTTCCCGTGTCGCTGGCGGCCCTGGACGCGGTCTTCCACGGGGCGGCGGCCCTGGTCCTGATGGGCGGGGACCGAGCCCCCTGGCTGGCGAGGTCCCTGGTCGAGGCTCTTGCGGCTTCGGACCGGGCCCGCACGGTGGCCTTCCGGACGGCCCCGGCGGAGGTCCGGGCCCTGCTGGAGGAACTGGCCGTGCAGGCGCCTCCGCCTCCTGTCGGAGGCTGGCCGTCTGGGAAAGCCCTCGGGAGGCTGCCCTTCGCCCATGCGGTTTCCGGCTGGATCACCGAGACGCGGGCGACGATGCAAAACATGACGTTCCTGAACGCTTTCGGCGTCCCGGTCGGAGGCGGCGGAATCTACGCCTGGGACCGGGAACGCGGGCGCCTTTACCGGGTCCTGGATAGCGAGCCCCGGAAGATCTGGCTGTTCCACGACGATTGAACGCGAGGGGGCATAAGGGGAAATGGGAAATCCGATGAACGGCTACATGGGACGACTGGCCCAGGTGAACCTTTCCGCGGGTTGTGTGAAGGATGAACTCCTTGATGCGGCGGTGGCGAAGAAGTGGGTCGGAGGAGCCGGCCTGGGGGCCAGGGTCCTCCTGGAGGAGGTTCCGCCGGGTGTCGAGTGGGATGCCCCCGGGAATCGGCTGGTCCTTACCGCGGGACCGTTGGCCGGGACCCGGACCTTTGGCTCCGGGACGTTCAATGTCGCCACGAAGGGCCCCATGACGAACCTCGCCGTAATCTCGCAAGCCAACGGCTACTTCGGGGCCTACCTGCGCCAGAGCGGTTTCGACGGCCTGGTCCTGAGGGGCAGGTCGGAGGAGTGGGTTTACCTGTGGATTCACGACGGCAGGGTCGAAATCCGCCCAGCCGCCGGGCTCCTGGGACTCGATGCCTGGGAGACCGAGGATGCGGTCCGAGCCGAGCTGGGGCTGGGCGAACACGACGTGAGCGTTTTCGCCATCGGCCCGGCCGGTGAAAACGGGGTCCGCTACGCGGCCATCGTGGGAGACCGCGGGCACGTGGCCTCGAAGAACGGCGTGGGGGCCGTCATGGGGACCAAGCGGGTCAAGGCGGTGGCCGCAAGCCGCGGGTCTTTGGAGGTGCCCGTCTTCGACGCCGAGGCCCTGAGAGTCGCCAACCTGGAGTGCTTCGCGGCCGCCAAGGCCTTCGGCACCACCTGGCAATGGGGCACGGGGGGCGGTTTCTCGAACCTGGCCAGAAGCGGGGCCCTGCCGGTGAAGAACTACACGACCTCGCTTTATCCCGAACACGAGTCGATGAACGGCCAAACCCTGAGGACACGGTTCGAGGTCAGGTCGATGCCCTGCTTCCGCTGCGCGATCTCCCACGTGAAGGAGGTTACCGTGACGGAGGGGCCCTACGCGGGGTTTACCGGGGAGGAACCGGAGTACGAGCAGATTGCCGCCTGGGGACCCCAGATCGGCAACACGGACCTTGGGGCCACGGTCATGCTCACCCGCGAGGTGGATCGGCTGGGACTGGACTGCAACGAGGCCTCCTGGGCCATCGGCTGGGCCATGGAGTGTTTCGAAAAGGGTGTCTTCACCCTTTCGGACACGGAGGGCCTTGACCTGTCCTGGGGCAACGTGGAAGCCGTGAGGGAAATGCTCGGCCGCATCGCCCGCCGAGAAGGATTCCTGGGCGGTCTATTGGCCGAGGGCGTTATGCGGGCTTCCCGCAAGGTCGGCGGCCCCGCGGCCGACTGGGCGGTCTACACGATGAACGGGCACACGCCCCGGGGGCACGACCACCGCGGGGGTGGCCGATGGCCGGAGCTTCTCGACACCTGCGTGTCCGACACCGGGACGATCCAGGCCTCCTGGTCGGGGATCCACCCGCAGTTCGTGGACTTGCCGCCCCTGGAAGATGCATTCGACCCCGGTCAGGTTTCCAGGGTCGTGGGGGATTTTACCGGTTTCCGGACCTTCGACGACTGCCTGGGCATCTGCCGGCTGGCGGCACCCCACCCGAAGCCTCTCCTGGCCTGCTTCAACGCCGTGACGGGGTGGGGCTGGACGCTCGACGACGCCAGGGAGGCGGGCCTGCGGGTCATCACTGCCCTTCGGCTCTTCAACCTGCGGCACGGCCACGACCCGAAAAACGAACGGCCTTCTGCGCGCTACGGGTCCGTCCCGGTGGACGGGCCTGCCCAGGGGCGCGACATCATGGCGCGCTGGGAGGAAATGAGGGCGGATTATTACCGGCGGGTTGGCTTCGATCCCGAAACGGGCCGCCCGACGCCGGAGACCCTCTCGCGGCTGGGCCTGGAGGCGTATGCCCGGGATGCCGTCTGAGAAGGTGGCCGTCCGCTTCCTGGGGTTGCCCTCGGAAGCGGACCTCGAACCCGGGGAATTCCGTACGGTCCTGGAGGAGGGCGCCACGGTCGCGGACCTGCTGGCGGGGATGGCCGCGGCGGCTTCCGGCAAGGAGCGGCTCGTCCTCGACGCTGGACGGGGGACGCTGCGCCCGGAATTTCTCCTGACCCTGAACGGGCGGTTCCTGGAAAAGTCGCGCTTTGCCTCCACCGTCCTGAAGGACGGGGACACCGTGGAAGTGTTCCCGGTTCCATCGGGGGGCTAGCCCTTGAAGCATAGGGACTGAGAAGGCATGGAACACCGGATTTCCCTGGAAGGTTTGTGCTGCGCCCAGTGCGCGGCGGACATGGAGCGGAACCTCCGGCAAATGGAGGGAGTCCGCTCCGTGCGTTTCAACCTGGCCACGGGCATCCTGTTCGTGGAAACCGCGGATGTCGACGCGGTCATCGCGCGCGTCAAGCGCCTGCTGCCCGAGGTGAAGGTCCGTCTCGCCCAGCCTGGCGACCGGCTCGCGGAAGGTTCCGCCCCCACCCCCAGGGAAATCTGGAAGCCACTGGTCCTGCCCGGCGTCCTCTTCGTCGCGGGATGGGTCCTTTCCCTTGCGCCAGGGGGCTTGCTGGATCCGGCGGCCGCGGCGGTCCACGCGGGAACCTGGCTGTTTGCCGGGCTGCCCGTGTTCCGATCCGCAATGGCGGGAATCACCCTGCGCCGCCCCTTCGACGAGTCGATCCTCATGACGATCGCCACGACAGGGGCCCTTGCCCTCGGGGCGTTCCCCGAGGCTGCCGGCGTCATGATCTTCTACCGGGTGGGCATGGCGATGGAGGACCTGGCCGTGGTTCGCTCCAGGCGTTCCATCCAGGGCCTGCTGGAGTCGCGCCCCGCCTCGGCCTGGCGCCGCTCGGCCTCGGGCATTTTCGAGGAGGTGCCGCCGGAAGAGGTCGCTCCAGGGGAGGTCCTCAGGGTCCTTGCGGGGGAAAAGATCCCCGTTGACGGGAGGGTGGAGGAGGGGGAAGCCCTTGTCGACCTATCCGCCCTGACGGGAGAACCCTTCCCGGCGGGTGCGGGGCCGGGGTCACACGTCCGCGCAGGGGGCATCCTCGTCGCTGGAGCGATCGTTTACCGGGCGACGGCGCCCTTCAGGGAATCCTCCATCGCGCGAATTCTCGATCTCGTCGAGAACGCGGCCTCGAGGAAATCCCCCGTGGAACGCTTCATCACCCGTTTTTCACGGATCTACACCCCCGTCGTCGTGCTGGGGGCGGCCGCGGTCGCGGCCCTGCCGCCCCTCCTCTTTGGCGGGGCCTTCACGGTGTGGGCCTACCGGGCCCTTGTCCTGCTCGTGATTTCGTGTCCCTGTGCGCTCATGATCGGTGTTCCCCTGGGATATTTCGGCGGCATCGGGGCCGCATCGCGGGCCGGGGTGCTCGTAAAGGGGGCCTCGGTCCTGGATGCCCTCGCGGACGTGAAGACCGTCCTGTTCGACAAGACGGGAACCTTGACGCACGGTGTGCTGAAAGTGGTGTCCTCCGAAACGGCTCCGGGCTTCGACGAGGCCGAAAACCGGCGCCTCGCGGCATCGGCCGAGGCCTGGTCCGTTCACCCGGCCGGCAAGGCTCTCGTGGGACTCGTTTCTCCGGAATCCCTCTTCCTGGATGTGAAGGACGTCCGGGAATCCCTGGGGCGGGGCCTGTCGGCCCTGGTGGGGGGCAGGCGGGTCCTGGCCGGGACCGCGGCCTGGCTGGAGGCGGAGGGGGTGCCCGTCTCTCCCGAAGCTCCCTTCCCGGGAATGACCGTCAACCTGGCTGTGGAGGGGAATTACGCGGGACGGTTCTTCCTGTCGGACGCCGTCAGGGAAGAGGCGGCCGGGGCCGTCCGCGCGCTGAGGCGAGCCGGTGTGAAGCGGATCGTCATGCTCTCGGGGGACCGGGAGGAAAATGCCCGCCAGGTGGCCGGGGAACTCGGGCTGGACGACTACGGGGCTGGGCTTTTGCCGGAACGGAAAGTCGAGGAGCTCGAAAAGGTCCTGGCGATGGATCCGGCCGAAAGGGGCCGGGTGGCCTTCGTCGGGGACGGCCTGAACGACGCCCCTTCCCTGGCGCGCGCGGACGTCGGCATCGCCCTGGGAGGGGCTTCCGCTGATGCCGCCCTCGAGACGGCAGACGCCATTTTGTCCGACGATCGGCTTTCGAGGGTGTCGAAGGCCTTGACGATCGCTCACCAAACCCGGCGGATTGTCCGCCAGAACATCGCCCTCACGCTCGGCATCAAGGGCCTGGTTCTCGCCCTGGGGGTTTTCGGGGAAGCGACTCTCTGGGAGGCTGTTTTTGCCGATGTCGGCGTGACCCTCCTTGCGGTCGCCAACGCCCGGAGGCTGCTGGAGGTCCGCCTCAAGTGAAGAAACTTTTTCGAAGACCCCCGTCAGGAAAGCGGGGGTCTTCGCGTTTTGCTTTACGGGGAGTGTGAATCGTGACGAAGAATCCGGCAGACCTGCAAGCAGGCTTGGAAAGCGACGATAACCTCATGGCCCGGGTCGGAAAGGGCGACGCGGGGGCCTTCGAAACGCTCTACGGGCGTTGGTCCCGCAGGGTCATGGCCTATGCCTTTAGAGCTCTCTCCGACAAGGGAGAGGCCGAGGACGTGGTCCAGGAAACCTTCCTTTCCGTTTTTCGCGCTTCTTCCCGCTATCGGCCGTGCGAGCGTTTCGGAGCCTTCCTCTTCCGCATCGCCGGAAACGCGGTTCGAAGCCGGATCCGCAGGAAATGCCCGATTCCCCTGGATTTTTCAGAGGGAGAGGAAGAGGAAAGCCGCTTTCCATCCGACACGGAGGGGGATTGGACTCATTTTGAGGAAAGGGAAAGGCTCCATGCCGCCCTTGAGACCCTTCCCTTTCCTCAGCGAAATGCCCTCCTGCTTGCGGTGACAGGGGGCTTGAGCTACCGGGAGATCGCACTGCAGGAGGGGATCTCCGAAGATGCCGTGGCGGCCCGTATCTGCAGGGCCCGGAAGGCGCTCAGGAAAGCCCTGGCGGCCAGCGGGTGCGAAGAGGAGGAGAAGGTCGATGCGTGAGTCCTGCGAAGACATTGAAAAACTCATTTCACGGGCAATGGACGGGGAATGCGATGCAGCGGGTTTGAAAACGCTCAGGGCCCACCTTGCGGAATGCCCGGGATGCCGGGGCACGGCAAGGGCATTCGGGCGGGTGGATTCGATGCTGGAGAACGGCATCGACTTGCCGCTCCCTCCCCCTTGTCCGAAGGTGCCGAACCGGCCTGCCCCGGTGTGGTTCTTCCGCCTGGCGGCCGTTGCCGCGGCGGCATGCCTGGCGGTAGCCGCCTTTTTCGGAGGGGCCTGGTGGAAAGAACGGACCACGGCACGGGACCTTCTCCCGTCCTACGGACGTGTGGCTTCGGCGGCCCTCTGGCAAAAAGCCCCGGACCCCGTCCTCCGGGAGGCCGCTTCTGCGGCGTTGCCGCTTTCCGAAGCGGTGACCGGCTACCAGCTCGAGGTGGCTCGCCTCCTGGGGCAGGACCAGGTGGACTGGCCCCGCGTTCGGCGCCTTGTCGAGGCCATCGGGGCCTTGAGAACCGACATGGAGCTCCTGACGCTTCACGTGGCCTACCTTGAAAAAGAACAGGGAAAAATCGGTTCGGCCGGCGCCGCCTGGTCGAGCCTCCTGGGCTTGGACGACCGCGGCGGGTCGCTCTGAAGTCCGAATCCTGAACCGGGGAGGGAAGAAGGGAATGAAAGGGACAAGGGGTTTAAGAATAGGTCTGGCCGTCCTCGTGATGGGGATGATGAGCTTAGGGGGCCTTGCTGCCGGTTCGGAGGCAGCCGCCCGGACGCAGGCTGAAATCCTTCAGCAAGCCATGGTGCAGGCGATGGAGCAGGCCCGCATCGAGACGAAGACGGCCGCGAGGGTCGCGGCTCAGCAGGCTTTCATGGCGGAGGTCATCCTGGATGCCCAATTGGAGCAGGATCGGGTGCGCATTGGCCAGGAAACGGATCCCGCCAGGCTCCAGCAGCGGATCCGCACCCGGGCGCAGCAGGTTGGAGCCCAGGTCGGGGCCGCTATTGCCGCAGGTGTGAAAGCCTACGGCGAACAGAACGCCCTGCAGGTCACCGCGGCGGTCATGTCGGCCACCCGCGCGGGGATGGGAGCCCAGGCCGCTTCCGAAACAGCGGAAACCCTGGCTTCCTCCGGCTATTCACTGCAGGAGATGAGCAGAGTCATGCAGCATACCATGGAAAGGGTCCGGGCCGATGTTCCCGAAGACGGGGGAGCCGCCCTCGCGCTCCAGGTCCGGTCGATGGTGCAGGCGCGGATGACGGCACAGGCCATGCTGGGAGCCCTTGAGGGCAACGGTCCCGGCCAAAGTGCAAGCGGCGGCCAGGGCGGAACCAAGGGGAGCGGCGGCTCGGGCGGCGGCCAGGGCTCCGGGGCTGGGGGCAGCGGGGGTTCGGGCGGTTCCGGCGGCTCCGGTGGCTCGGGCGGCGGCGGAAAAGGCGGAAAATAAGCAGGAGGAAAGGGCCCGCCCCCTCGGCTGGGGGCGGGCCCTTTCCTTGAGGCTCTACCGCCCGATCCTGATCAAACCGGTCAGGAAGGCGATCGGCAGCAGGAAAAGAAGGAAGAATTTGCCCGGCGGGATCGCCATGCAGCCGCCACCGCCTCCTCCGCCGGTGTCGTCATCGTCGTCGCCTTCGGGAACGACCGCGAGTTTCCACACCTGGCAACCGTAGAATGGATTCGAGGTGCCGAGGTAGAGGTTCCCGTCGGATGCCGAGACCAGGGTCCGGGCCCCGTAGTTGTAGCGGTCGCCCGTGCCGCCGAAGATCTCCCCGAAGCCTCCGTCCCGCGTGATCGGCTGGATGTTCACCCCGTCCTCCGTGACGTAGAGGTCGAACCCGGAGGGGTTGTACGGGTTGGCTGCCTGGAGCATCTGGATCATCTGCTGCATTTCGACGTCGCCGCTCTGGTTTTCCGCCATCACTTCCAGGATGGTCATCATGTCCATGGTCCCCATGAAGAGCCGGTCGTCGTGGACCGCCATTCGCCAGATGTAGCGGTTCGTGGAGTAGTTGTCCTGCGAGATGACCGCGTTGTCGTAGAACCCGGCCCGCCACCCGCTCAGGGACGGGTTTTCGAAATAGGGGCTGGCCGCCTGCCCGGAGTTGTCACCGACGATCATCTCCCAGGCATCGTTCGCGTCGAAGCGGTAGACCTGCGGAGGCGTCCAGTTGGCCATGACGGTGTCCATCGCCTCTTCCGTGGGATTCATGGCGTAGGCGATCAGGTCCTTCCAGTTGGAGAAGGTGCCGGCGTAGACGAACCCGTCGAAGACGGTCATCGTGAGAGCGGCGTTCTGGTCGTTGCCGAGGCCTTGTGGGAACTGGGCCCCTGGGTTGACGTCCAGGCTCGCCACGATGGGCGTCCAAGCCCAGAGGTCTTCCGAAATGGGAGTCGGCGTTGTTGTGATTGAGGGGCCGTTGGCTTTATAAAGCGAGAAGCCGTTCACCGGGTCGGCCATCGAGGCATAGAGCCACCCGTTGTAGCTCACGAAATCCCACAGGCCGCCCCATCCTTGGGTCTCGGCCCCTGTCGCCACCCCTGGGAAGCTGGACTTCTTGCCGACGAGGGTCCAGCCCTCCTTGCCGCCTACGTCGCTGACCGTGACGGGAATCTGTCGCCCCATGACTTCCACGTTCATCATCAGGGGCGGTTGTGCCAGCGGGGTCTGGAGGGAGGGAGCCGGGTTCCTCCAGACGTTCAGGTCCTCTGTCCCGATAAAGAGGGCGCCGTCATAGGCCCCGATGGAACGCAGGCCGGACCCGCCCTGGTTGGCCACCCGGAGAACCTCCTGGAGGTCGGCGCTCGTGCCCGTCGGTGTCGGGAGCTTCAGGACCCGTGAATAGGGGCTTTCGAAGAAGGAATAGGTGACGACGTAAAGGGCACCATCATAAACCTCCATCGTCCGGTAGCCGTAGTCGAGGATCACGTTCGGCTTGGGAACGTAGGTGTCGGGGCTGGTCGGGTCGGTGGTCATGATCACGGTGACTTTCGGTGAGTCGTAAAACAACTCCCAACCGCCGCTCCCGTCGAGGGGCTTGCGGTAGATCTTGCCCGCGTAGTCGTTCTTCGGGGGGAAGACGTTGTCCAGCCCCATGGGTAGAGGGCCTTCTCCGAACATTGTCTCGAACATCTGCCTCAAGTAGTTCCGGTTCGTCCCCACGTAGAGGTAGTCCCCGTATTCCGCCATGGCCCAGGCATAGCTGTTCTCGCGGTCGAAGACCAGGCCGTCCGGGTCCGTTTCGATGACCGGAAGACCGGTGTTGCCGCTCCACTTTTCCACCTCGAAGCTCGCGGCCCCGACCACGGCGGCCGTCAACAGCATCACAAGCAGGAAGACGCAGAAAGCGGTTCGTTTTCTCATTTTCTCACGCCCCTTTCCGTGAATTCGGCGGTTCGGGTCGTCAGGCGAGTGGGGTGAGCGGATTAGAAAGGGAAGGTAAATCGGGAACCCGGCGATGACAAAAGCATAATACGAGGATAATGCTTTATCAAGATGGCATAATAATTATTGAAAAAGAACACATAGCCGGAAGCCTGTGGATCAGGCTTTCCAGAACCAGAAGGACTTGCCGACCGTGTCCCTGTATCCTGGGAAAACCCGGAGGAGCTTGGTTTCTTCCAGGCGTGAACGGACAAGCTGGAGGGCAATGAAGACGGCAAACAGGACGGCGTTCGCCGGGGAAAAGCGCAGGATCACGACCATCGCGGCGGTGAGGACCTCCCCGGTGTAGATCGGGTGCCGGACAAGGCGGTAGGGTCCGCCGGTGACGAGGGTGCGGGCTTCGACCGTGACGCTGAAGGCCTTTCTCAGGGTCACCATCCCCCATATCGTGAAGGACGTGAAGAGGGTCATGGCTGCAAACAGGGCCATGGCCCTTTCTCTTGTCGACACGATTTCCCGGTTCACGGGAAAAAGCAGGAAGGCGAAAGGCAGGCCTCCGGCCACGAGAGGAAGGACGATTTCCCGCATTCCACGGGACCGGTCCACGGGCTCGACCCGCACGGCGTACATCCAGATGAAGACGGCATAGATGAGAACTTCGGCAACCCAGAGGGGCTTGAAAAGAAAGTGCGGCCACTCCCGGACCCGGAGGGCCAGGAGGGCCGCACAAACAGCGATCACGAAAGCCGAAAGCATGCGGTGGCGGGTACGCTCCGGGAGGAAGCCGAACCAGCCGAACGGGTCGAACAACTAGGCCAGCTCCCCCAGGTAGGCCTTACGGACCTCAGGGTCGTCCAGGAGATTCCTTCCGGGGCCTTCCTTCGTGATATGCCCGACGTCGAGAACATAGGCCCGGTCAGAGATTTCCAGGGCCCGCCCGGCGTTCTGCTCCACCAGCAGCACGGTCATACCGTTTTCCCGAAGGTGCTGGATCGTCTCCATGAGGGTGTCCACCACGATCGGGGCCAGCCCCAGGGAGGGTTCGTCGAAAAGGATCATGCGGGGGGAGCTCATCATGGCCCGGGCGATGGCGAGCATCTGCTGCTCCCCGCCGGAAAGCGTTCCTGCGTACTGTTTCAGGCGCTCCTTCAGGATCGGGAAAAGGGAGAAGTTCTTCTCCAGGTCCTCAGCAATGGCCGAGTCATGCCGGAGGTAGGCCCCCATGACGAGGTTCTCCTGCACCGTCAGGTCCGCGAAGAGGCGCCGCCGTTCCGGGACAAGGGCCAATCCGCTCCTGACGATCTCGTGGGGTTTGCCCGGCAGGGGCTTCCCGTCGAACAGGATCTCGCCGGAGGTGGGTTTCAGCACCCCGGCCAGGGTCCACATGATCGTCGATTTCCCGGCGCCGTTGGCCCCGACGATGGAGACGATCTCTCCGCGGCCCACGCGGAAAGTCGCGCCCCTCACGGCGTGGATCTTTCCGTAGTGGATGTCCAGTCCCGTCACGCTAAGCATTCCGGTACTCCTTTCCCAGGTAGGCCTGCAGGACCCTCTCGTCGGTGCGCACCTTTTCGGGCGGCCCGTCCGCCAGGAGCGCCCCGAAATTGATGACGACGATATGGGCGCAAACCCGCATGACCACGTCCATGTGGTGCTCGATCAGGAGGATGGTGAGGTTGAAACGCTCGCGGATCTCCTGGATGAGGGTCGAAAGCGCTCTCGATTCCTCGGGGTTCATCCCCGCAGCGGGTTCGTCCAGGAGCAGCAGTTTCGGCTCCATGGCCAGCGCCCGGGCGATTTCGAGCTTGCGCTGGAGTCCGTACGGCAGGGCCGAGGCCTGGACGTCCGCCAGCTTTTCGAGCCCCATCTCGGCCAGAAGCGACCGGGATTTCTCCCTGAGCTCCCGGTCGAGTTTCCGCACCGCCGGGGTACGGAGCAGCGCCGCGGGAACGCTGTAGGGGGCCCTCTGCAGCATGGGCGTCAGCACGTTCTCCAGGCAGGTTCGCCGGTTGAACAGGCGGATGTTCTGGAAGGTCCGTGCGATCCCGGCTCCCACGATCTGGTCGGGGCGGATGGAGAGGATGGACCGACCCTCGAAGTCGATGGCCCCGGCGTCGGCCCGGTAAACTCCCGTCACGAGGTTGAAGACGGTGGTCTTTCCCGCACCGTTGGGCCCGATGATGCCCGTGATGGCGTCCGGGGCGACGGAGAACGACAGGTCGTCCACGGCCCTGATGCCGCCGAAGGATTTCGTGAGCCCCCTGACTTCAAGCAGAGCGGCGCTCATGGCGGGACCTCCTGAAGATCGTGGTGAGCTCCTGGTACCCCATCAGCCCCTGGGGCCGGAAGAGCATGATCAAAACGAGAACGAGCCCGTAGGCCACCAGGCGCCACATCTGGGCCACCCGCAGGGCCTCGGGCATGGCGATGAAGATGAACGAGGCGATAAGGGGCCCGGAGATGCTGCCCATGCCTCCCGCGATGACCGCGGCAAGCAGCGCGGTGGACTGCACCAGCGTGAACATGACGGGCTGGATGAACGAGAGGAAATGGGCCAGCAAGCCCCCGGACAGGCCGCAGAAGGCGGCGCTCACCACCAGGGACAGCAGGCGCGCCCTGAAAAGGTTGATCCCGGCCATCTCCGCGGCCACGGGGTCTTCCCGGACGGCGATGCAGGCGGCCCCGTAACGGCTTTTCAGGAAGTTCGAGGCCACCCAGACCGAGACGGCGAGGCAGAAGAGGACGAGCGGCAGCGACGTGAAGGGCTCGATGCCGGGAAGGCCGCGGGCCCCGTTTGTGATCTCCAGGTTTTCCAGGATGACCCGCAGGGCTTCGCCGAAACCGAGGATGGCGATGGCGAAATAATCGCTGCGAAGGCGGGCCCGAAGCGTCGGGATGCCGATGACGAGGCTCACCAGGGCCGCGGCGGCCATGCCCGCGACAAGCGCGAGCGGAAACGGGACGAAGTAATAGTAGGTCAGGATGGCCGAAGCATAGGCCCCGATCCCCACCAGCGCCGCGTGCCCGAAGGAGAACAGCCCGGTGAAGCCCGTGAAGATCGACAGGCCCAGGACGGCGATCATGTTGATTCCCGCGAGGGTGACGATGGAAAGGACGTAGTTCATGGCCCTACACCTTCTCCCCGGTGTCGCGGCCGAAGAGGCCGTTGGGGCGCCAGACCAGGAGGGCGATCAGGAGGCCGAAGCTGAAGACGTCCCGCATGACGCTCGACACGTAGGTGGAAACGAACGTTTCGAGCACCCCGAGGATCAGGCCTCCCAGGAGCGCTCCGGGTAGGCTTCCCAGCCCGCCGATGACGGCGGCGATGTAGGCCTTGTTGGTGACCCACCCCATCGTGGGGTAGACGAGGTACTTGATGCCGAGGAAGACCCCGGCGGCACCCCCGAAGATGCCGGCCAGGAAGAAGACGACCGAGATGAGGCGGTCCAGGTTGACCCCCATGAGGGAGCACATGGTCATGTCGGAGACGCCCGCCCGGATGGCGATGCCGGTGCGGGTGTGGGTCAGGAAGAGATGAAGCCCAAGGATGGCCAAAATGGAAATGCCGAAGGCGAAGAGGTCCAGCACGGCGACGTTGACGGTTCCGTCGAAGAACCCGAGGATGTTTTGCTTGAAGAACTCGGGGAAGGCGTAGAAGCGCGATCCGATCGTGGCGTAGACCATGTTTTCAAGGAAGACGGCGCAGCCCATGGCGGAGATCATGAGGTAGAGGGAAGGGGCCTTGCGCTTGCGCAGCAGGCTGTAGGCGAGTTTTTCGTTGGCGATGGCGAGCAGGCCCGCCCCGGCCATGGAGCCGGCCACCACGAGACCGAGGCCGAAGTTGAGCTTCGTGACGAGCCCCAGCCCGATGTAGGCCCCGAGCATGATGACGGCGCCGTGGGCGAAGTTGCTGAACGAAAGGACGCTGAAGACCAGGGAGTAGCCGACGGCCATGAGCGCGTAGATTCCCCCGATCGAAAGCCCCGTGACGACGGTTTGCAGGAACATGGGGTCCCCCCTATCTTTCTTTCCCTCAGGAACAGGGAAGGCCCCGCCTCGAGGCGAGACGGGGCCTTCGAGAACGCTACTTGCCGCCCGGGTAGAACTTCTTGACGAACGGGAAGGACTTGTTGGGCACGTCCACCTTCTGGATGACGGCCGGCTTGTCGAGCGGGTCGTGGGTCTTCGGGTCGATGGTCAGGGGGCCGCTCGTGACCTGGAGGTTCTTGATGGTGGCGAGGGCCGCGGCCATCTTCGTGCCGTCGGTGCCCTTGGAGCGCTTGATGGCGTCGACGATCATGAGCAGGGCGTCCTGGGCCATGACGGGGTTCGGCAGGACGGGGTCTGCGCCGTAGGCCTTGCGGTACTCGGCCACGAATCCCTTGATCGCCGGGTCGGCCAGGTCGGTCAGGTTGACGAAGTACCCGCCGTTGATCGCTTCACCGCCCAGCTCGATGAGGTCCGGGCTGCCCCAGTTGTCGGTGCCCATCAGGCGGGCCTTGATGCCGAGGTCGCGGGCCTGCTTCGCGGCCATGGCGGCTTCCTTCTGGCTGGTGGGGATGAAGATGACGTCGGGGTTCAGGGGGCGCATCTTGCCGAGCTGGGCACGGTAGTCCAGCTCCTCGGAGCGGAACGCTTCCTTGGCGACGACCTTGCCGCCTTCCTTCACGAAGGCTTCCTCGAAGTACTTCGCCAGCCACTGGCCGTAGTCGGAACCCACGTCGTAAAGGATCGCGGCGGTCTTCGCCTTCAGGTCGCGGAAGGCGAACTTCGCGGCGACGGTTCCCTGGAAGGGATCGATGAAGCAGGGCCGGAAGGCGAAGGGGCGGACCTTGCCGGTGCGCTTGTCGAGCGTGACGTAGGGGTTGGTGGCGGTGGTGACGACCATCGGGATCTTCGCGTTCTCGAGGACGGGGGCCGTGGCGATGGAGTTGCCGCTCTGGGCCGGGCCGATGACGGCGACGACGCCGTCGTTGACGAGACGCCGGGCCACGTTGACCGCCTCGACCGCGTCATTGCGGTTGTCGTAGCTGATCAGTTCGAGCTTCTTGCCCAGTACGCCGCCCTGGGCGTTGATCTTCTTGATCAGCAGGTCAAGGGCCAGCTTTTCCGATTGCCCCCACATGGAGGCGCCGCCGGTCAGGGAGACTGTGTGTCCGATCTTGATCGTGTCGGCCGCCAGGGCTGACCCGCCAAGTGCGAGGCAGAAAGCCAGGATCAAAACGATAGACAGGAACTTTCTCACGAGGCATTCCTCCTTCTCCATTTTCCCGCTGCGTTTCCCGGACTCCTGGATGGGACGGTCCCTCCGGAGGGGCTTACCGTCCCCGACGCGCCTGTGGGAGAGTGCTCTGGAGGTCCGCTTCCGGGGTTCTCCCCCCTTAAAGCCCGGCCTCTTCGAGGGTCGTTCCCTGCGCCACCAGGGCGGTGCGTCCCTCGAGGCGGACTTCGCAGGCCTTGCCGTCTTCCTTCCAGTTCATGTGGATGGTGTTCACGCCGCCGGGGTTGATGGCCTGCACCGGGGACGAGAGTCCCCATCGTTTCGCGGCCGCGATGGCGCTCATGGTGGAACCCGTTCCGCAGGAGTCGGTCAGGTCTTCCACGCCCCGCTCATAGGTCGTCACGAGGATTTTGCCCTCACCGAGATCCTGGACGAAGTTGACGTTGACGCCCTGGGGGAAGCGGAGCGAGTCGTGGCGGAGCGTCCGCCCCAGGAGGACGAGGTCGTTCCGGTTCCGGGCGGCGAGGTTGTCCATGAAGACGGCGCAATGGGGGACGCCGACCCGCAGGGCCGCCAGGGGGAACGTTTCCCCCAGGAGCGAAACCGTTTCGTCGAAGAGGCCCTTCGAGCAGTCGATCGAACCCATGTCGAGGATGACGTCCGGGGCCTTCACCTCCGCTCGCATCAGTCCCGCCAGGGTCTCGAAGGCCATGACGGCGCCCGCGAGCTTCCTCTCGAAGGCGTAGCGGGCGAAACACCGGGCCCCGTTTCCGCACATTTCGCCCTCGGAACCGTCGCTGTTGAAGATCCGCATGGTGAGGTCCGCCTTTTCCGAGGGCTCCACCACGAGGATGCCGTCGCCGCCGATGCCCGTTTTCCGGTGGCAGAGGGTCCTGGCGATCCGCGAGAGGTCCTCCGTCCCGAACTTGCCGTCAAGGTTCTCGATGACGACGAAGTCGTTCCCGTTGCCGTGGACTTTCGTGAAGGGGATCATGGCCGGGGCTCCTTTCTCAGGTCCGGGTTCTGGTCGAGGTAGCGCTGGACGTCCCGGAGGGTGTTCTCGACATGCATGACCATGGCCGTTTCGGCCCGGTCCTCGTCGTGGGCCTCGAGGGCGTCGATGATGGCCTTGTGGTCGGAGCCGAGGGTGCTCGCCGCTTTCTTGCGGGCGTATTCGAAGGCCGGGCCGAGCTTGACGTCCTGGCGGATGAGGTCGACGGCCGCGGCGAGGATGGCGTTCCTGGAGATGCGGGCGATTTCGCGGTGGAAGGCCGCGTCGAAGGGAGCCACGCTCTCCTTCTTCCGGAGGGCGGCTTCCTGCTGGGCCACGAGGTTCCGCAGGGTTTCGATTTCCTCCGGCGTAGCCATTCGGGCCGCCAGTCGGGCCGTTTCCCGTTCGATGGCGCGCCTGGCCACGAGGACGTCCAGGATCTTCTCGATGCCCTGGCTCTTCAGTTCTTCCAGGAGAAGGTTGGCCGAAACCGCGTGCCCTCTTTCCTCCCGCAGGGTTTCAAGCCTCTCTGCGCCCTCGGGGGAGAGGCTGCGTCCCTGGAAGCCGGACTTGTTCGTGTACCCCCGGTGGTCCAGCTCACGAAGGACGCGCCCCACCGTCGCCTCGCTGAGGGTCGTTCCCCTGTCTTCGAGCGCCTGGCGGATAGCGCCTGCCCCGACGGGAGCCTTCGCTTCCGATAGAATTTCGAGGATCTGGAACTCCTGTTCCCTGGGTCCGGACAGCAAGGGCTCACCTCCCGGGCGTTTTTGCTCATCAATGATGAGCTTGAACTATCGTAATCCGAACAGGGGATCGAGTCAATCGGATGGAGGGAAAGTCCCTTTCCCGCTTTGGATCAAAGGGGTGCGGCGCCGTTCGCGATCTTCTTCAGTTCGGGCGTGGCCGTTCGGGGGCCCAGCAGCACCAGTTCGTCCCCTGGCTGGAAAACGCGGCTCCCCTGGGGGTTGTAGGCGATCTCCCCGTCCCGGCCCGTCACGGCGACCACCAGGACATTGTACCGCGAACGCAGCGGGCTTTCGGAAAGGGAAAGCCCCACCAGCGCGCTGTCTGCAGCCAGCGTGATGGAGTAGAAGTCGAGGTCGAGCTGGCGGGAGATGTGGACCACTTCCAGGAAGTCCGACACGGCCGGTTTGACCGCCGCCCGGGCCATGGCGCTCGCCCCGGACAGCAAGGGGTTGACGACCTTGTCTGCCCCGACGCGGTAGAGGATGCCGGAGGATTGGGGATCGTTCGCCCTGGCGATGATTCGAAGCGCCTTGTTCAGCGACCGGGCCGTGACCGTGACGTAGACGTTCGTCGCGTCATGGGACATGGAGACGACCAGCCCTTTCGCCCTTTCGACCCCGCAGGCCCGCAGGTTTTCCTCCTGCGTGGCGTCCCCTCTCAGGCCGAGCCAGCCCTTCTCCCTGGCGGCTTCCACCCTGGCTTCGTCCGCGTCCACCACCACGACGGTCTCGTTTTCCTCGGAAATGGCCTCGGCGACGTTCAGGCCCACCCGGCCGAGGCCGCAAACGATCCAGTGTCCCGACAGCTTTTCCAAGTGGCGGTCCCTCCTTCTGCCCAGCGCTTCCAGGATCTGGCGTTTCAGCACATGTTCCGCCAGCTGCCCCACCGTGAAGCCGATGATGAAAATCCCGACAACGAGAAACACGACGATGAAGAGCTTGCCGCCGTCGGTCAGGTTGGCCGGCGGGTTGTAGCCGACCGTGGTCAGCGTCGTCGTGACGTAATAGAGGGAATCCATCCATGAGAGGCCCAGGATGAGGCGCATTCCCAGGATCCCGAACAGGACGATGCCCAAGACGGGAAGCGCCAGGAAAATGAGCGATTTGGGTTTTTTCGGGATCGGCGGCCCCTCCCTTCGAGGCGGTCCTTGCGCTTTGCCGGGCATTCCCTACAATGGAAAAATGCGGGAAAAAGGAGGAATGCCCCGATGGCCCGGCTGACCGTCGCCACGTACAACGTCAACTCGGTGAGGAGTCGCATCCCCTCGCTGACGCGATGGCTCAATGATAACAGAGTGGACCTGCTCTGTCTCCAGGAAACCAAGGTGCAGGACTCGGAGTTCGATCCCGCCCCGTTCCACGAGCTCGGCTACACGGCGGTTTTCCGCGGGCAGAAGGCCACCGCCGGGGTGGCCATCCTTTCCCTCCTGCCTCTCTCCGACATCCGGATCGGCTTCGGCGACGGCGAGGAACCCGACGACGGGCCGCGCCTCGTCCGGGGCCGCCTGGGCGACCTGCTCGTGATCAACACGTATGTTCCGCAGGGGAAAGCCCTGGATCACCCCGACTATGCCTACAAGCTCCGCTTTTTCGGCCGCATCCGGGCGCTCCTGGAAAGGGAAACCTCCCCGAAGGAGCCGGTGGCCTGGGTGGGGGACCTCAACGTGGCCCCGACGGACCTTGACGTGACTCACCCCGAGAACAAGAGGGACCATGTCTGCTTCCACGAGGACGTGAAGGAAGCCTTCGAAGCGGTGAAGGCATGGGGCCTTGTCGACGTGTTCCGCAAGCACCGCCCCGGGGAGGGCGAGTTTTCCTTCTTCGACTACCGCGTGAAGGATTCCCTGGCGCGCAACATCGGCTGGCGGATCGACCACGTCCTGGCCACGAGATCTCTCGCGGATTCCTCGGTGGATTCCTGGGTGGACCGCCTTCCGCGTTCGTGGGACAAGCCGTCGGACCATACTCCCGTCGTGGCGGTTTTCGACCGATGATGCACATCATGGCCCTGGCGGTCTCCATCGGCCTGACGGTCCTGGGGCAGTTCTTCCTGAAAACGGGCTCCCTTTCGAAAGCGGAGGGGCTTCGGCTTTTCCTGAACCCCGCCACGCTGGCGGGGCTCTTCTCGTACGGTTTCGCCTCGCTGTTCTACATCGTGGCCCTGAAAAAGATTCCCCTTTCGGTCGCCTATCCGAGCGTTTCGCTGAGCTATGTGGCGGTCGTCATCCTGGCCCACTTCGTCTGGGGCGAACCGCTGGGACTGAGGCAGGGGGCCGCGCTTTTCATGATCGTTTCGGGCATCGCCCTGCTTTACAAGGCATAGGAGGTCGGGTTCGAATGGAGCGGATCCTGGTTTGCGGAGGCGCGGGCTACATCGGCTCGCACATGGTGCGGCGGCTCCTGGACGAGGGCCTGGAAGTCGCGGTCTTCGACAGCTTCGAGACGGGGCATCGCGAGGCGGTGCCCGCCGGGGTGGAGGTCATCGAGGGAGACCTGCGGAACCCCTCGGACGTGAAACGGGCCCTCGAGCCGGGACGCTTCGGCACGGTCTTCCACTTCGCCGCACGGATCCAGGTGGGCGAATCGGTGACGAACCCGGTGCTTTACTACGAAAACAACGTCGGGGGAACCCTGAACCTGCTGGCGGGGATGGTCGAGCACGGAATCGGCCGTTTTGTCTTTTCCTCCTCTGCCGCCGTCTATGGCACCCCGGTCGGGATTCCCATCCGGGAGGACCATCCTCTTGCGCCCATCAACCCCTATGGCTGGACCAAGCGGATGGTCGAGCAGATCCTGGCGGATTTATGGCGCGGCACGGGCCTGGCCTCCGTTTCTCTCCGATACTTCAACGCCTGCGGTGCCGACCCGGAGGGAAGAGCCGGGGAAAGCCACGACCCGGAAACCCACCTGGTCCCGAACATCCTGAAGAGGGCCCTGTCGGGGTCTGGGGAACCGGTCACGATCTTCGGGGACGACTACCCGACCCCGGACGGAACTTGCGTCCGGGACTATGTCCACGTTTGCGACCTGGCGGAGGCCCACCTGGAGGCCATGGAATCCCTCGAGGCTTCTCCTGGGGCACGGGCCTACAATCTCGGCAACGGGCGGGGGTTCTCCGTGATGGAGGTTCTCTCGGCGGCCGAACGGGTTCTCGGGAAAAAGATCGAACGCCGAATCGCCCCCCGGAGGGAGGGCGACCCGGCGTTCCTCGTGGCGGATAGTTCCCTGGCTTCGCGTGAGCTGGGCTGGCGGCCGCGCTTCACGTCGCTGGAGGAGATCCTTCGGACGGCCCTGGACTGGCACCGCAGGCCGCTTTACTAGATCTCCGCCAGGGTCAGGTGCTCCCGGAACCGGTCCAGGTATTTCGAAAAGGCCCTGAAATAGCTTTTCGAGGAGGCCCCCAGGTAACGCGTGAGGGCCTTTTTCTCCGTCTCGTGGGCCTTCAGGTAGCGGGACAGGAGCAGGCATCCTGCCGCCACGCCCTTCTCGGGATCGAGAAGATCCTTCGACGAGCCCAGGTTCAGGTGGTTTTTCAACAGGTGGCTGTGGATCCTCCAAAGGACCTGCATGGGACCGAGGGCTCCTTCGCCGCTCCTGGCGTAGGGGTCGAAGCGGCTTTCCACCTGGGCCACCGCCACGGCCATGTCCACGGGGAGTCCGTACTTTTCACCGTAATGGACGAAAGCCACCGCCTCGCGCCAGGTGTCGCGGGCGGAGATGTGCTGGTTCTGGCTCCGGATGTAAAGGGCCAGGGCGGCGGTCATTTCCTGTTTTTCAGCGGGCCAGTGGTGGATTTGCAGAAGGAGGGATTTGGGGCGTTCCGCCTGCCACGTATAGAAGGACTGCGGGTTCAGTTTCATCTGGGTCAACGCGTTTTGAACCGATGGATCCAGAGGTTTCCGGCCAAAGCTGAAATCAAGAGCGTTGACAGGTTGCAAGGCCAAGCAGAGAATCGCCAGCGAGACTCCGGCAAAGGCCAGAAACTTCAGAAATCGGCTCGGATTCGAGCGCGCCATGAAGTTTCCTCCCTTCCTGGGGCTACTTTATAGGGGTTTTAAATCTCCCCTTGCGAATTGGCCCATTATACCGAAAGGGAAAAGTGGCGCAAGCATTGCTCTACAATGTTAAAAGAAAACTGAGCAGTGAAATGGGTTTAGGGGTGTGTCCAGGGCTGTGCTCATGGGAGAGGAAGGCGTGAAGCCTTTCTTTTCCGAAGGAACAAAAGTTAATTTAAAGAGTTTTCAAGCAAGGCCCTTTGCCGGCACAGGAGGCCCGCTGTTGGTGTTTCCATCATCGCGGCTCGAAAAGACCCGGGGTTTCCGCGGGATCCCGGAAAACGCCGGGCAGGGAAGGGTTCCATAAAGGAGAAGGGTCCGTGAGCGGAAACCGGAAAACCATCTCCCCGCGGCGTGTCACCACCGGGACCCCGATTGTCTCGCGGATGGCCTCCCAATCGAGCACTTCCATTTTCCCGTCATGGTGCTCGACCAGGCTCGAGCAGCTTTCCACCCAGTCCCCGCAGTTGCCGTAAAGGGTCTTTCCCCGGAACTCGCGCCAGGCGGCCTTGTGGATATGGCCGCAGATGACCCCGTCGGTTTCCAGCCGGCGCGCTTCATCGGCAAGCTTGTTCTCGAAGCCGCTGACGTAGTTGACGGCTTCCTTCACCCGATGCTTGAGGCCCTGGGAAAAGGATCGATACTCGAGGCCCGCGGCCTTCCTCAGGGCGTTGACGCCTCGGTTGGCCCAGAGAGCGGCCGAGTAGGCGAGATCGCCGACACGGGCCAGCCAGGGCTGGGCGGAGGTCACCCGGTCCACCTCGTCCCCGTGGAAGACGGCGAAGCGGACGCCGAGCCGGGTCTCGTGGATGGCAGACAGGCGAATCTCGATGTTGCCGATCTTCCTCCCGGCAAAGTCGTCCATGAAGGCGTCGTGATTTCCCGTGACGTAAACGACCCGGCTCCTGCGGGCCATGTCGAGGATCTTCCCCAGGACATCCGTGTGGCTGGACGGCCAGCTGAACTTTCGCTTCAGCGACCATCCGTCGACGATGTCGCCGACGAGGTAGAGCGTTTCGCACTCCAGGAAATCCAGGAATGCGGAAAGTTCCCTGGCCCTGCACCAGCGGGATCCGAGGTGAAGGTCGGACAGGAAGGCGGCCCTGACCGACAGCATGGTTAAGCCCTCCCCGTGGGCAGGGGGTCCCGCCTGCCCACGGCCGCGCCTTCCCACTCGCGGTGTCTTGCCTTGAGGCCGAGGGCCCCCCTGGCGATTTCAGCGGCGGCTCCGGGGGAGGACATTCTCTGGCAGGCGTGTCCCATCCGCCGCAGGATTTCAGGCTCACGCAGGAACTGGCGGACATGCCCCGCGATTTCCCCCGGGGAAGCGCAGAGGATTCCCGTCCCCTGTCCCTGGAGGTAGAGCGCGTTCAAGGTTTCCTGCATGGGGATGGGCGAGGTGAAAAGCATCGGAAGCCCGGCTACCAGGGCTTCCGAGCAGACGAGTCCCCCCGGCTTGGTGACGAGCAGGTCGGAGGCGGCCATGAGAGAAGACAGGTCCGTGACCCTGTCATGCCAGGCGGTATCCCCGTTTTGCCGGTTTCCCCGGAGGTTCTTGTCGCCCACGACTGTCAGTCTCACCGGCATCCCCAGGTCTTCCAGGCGGTCGATGATCTCCAGGCTGGTTTCCCCTGAAATGGAATGGGCCAGGAAAAGGACCTGGAGGGGCAGCGGGTTCCCCTTGCGGCGCGGGGCCAGGGCCAGTCGTGCGAAGCTTTCCCTGACCGGGATCCCGGTGATGGCGATCCGGGAGTCGGGGATCCCTTTTGCGGCAAGGCGGTCCCTCACCTGGACGGAGGCGGCGTAGTAGCGGTCCACGCCGGGGTCGACCCAGAAGCCGTGGAGATCGTAATCCGTGATGGCGACGTGGATTTGCCCGCTGAATTCTCCCCGTTCCCTCATGAGGGACAGGAGGGCCATGGGAAGGAAGTGGGTGCAAACGGCCGTCTCGGGGGCGAGGCTCCTGGCCAGGGCCTGGAATGCCGTCGTGTTCTGGCGGCTCCACCAGTCGATCGCCCGGATCATGGGGCTTCCCTGGCGCGTTCGGTCGGTGATCCGGTAAACCTGCTCGCAGGCCGTGTGGGCGTGCCGGGCCATCACGCGGTAAAGGCCGGCGTAGAGAAAGCGAAAGAGCGGCAGCGCGGTCGTGAGGGTATCCAGGCAGACGACGGGGGCCTTTTCTCTCAGGAAGGCCTCCCGCAGGGCCATCGCGGCCATCCGGTGGCCCTGGCCGGGGCCCGAGTAGGCTAAAAGGACTGGTTTCAAGCGGATTCCTCCCGGATCTGAAGGATGAAAAAAGCCTTGTCGCCGGGAGTTTAATCCTTCGGACCTTACAGGGGTTTTACAGGCATCCGACAGGATCGTGAACGGGTGCGCGGAAGCGTGGGTGCAGGTTTTCCGTGAATTGGGCGGTGCAGCGCTCCCAGGACCAGAGCAGGGCGTCCTGCCGGCATGCCGCGCGGTCGAGCCGGAGCGCAAGGAGGCAGGCCTTGCGGAGGTCCGGGTCCATGATGCCGGTGACGCCCTGGCGAAGGATGTCGCGGGGCCCGGTGACGGGGTAGGCGGCGACCGGTGTCCCGCTGGCCAGGGCCTCCAGCATGACGATCCCGAAGGTGTCGGTCCGGCTGGGAAAAACGAAGACATCCGCGTCGGCGTAAGCGAGGGCGAGCCTTTCTCCTTCGAGGGCACCGGGGAATTCCACGCCCGGATAGTCCCTGCGGAGGTTTTCCAGGTCCGGCCCCGAGCCCACGACCCTCTTTGTCCCGGGGAGGTCCAGGTCCAGGAAGGCGGGAAGGTTTTTCTCCACCGCGACCCGGCCCACGTAGAGGAAGACCGGTCGGGTCCGGGCAGCCGGCCTCGCTTCCGCCGGGCGGAAGAGGGTCGTATCCACGCCCCTGGACCAGCGGACGAGGTTCCTGAAGCCGCGTTCCCGCAGCTCGTCCCGGAGGGATGCCGTGGCGACCATCACGCCCGAGGAGGGGAGGTGGAACCAGCGCAGGCCGTTGTAGAGCAGCTCGGAGGGAAATCCGCAGCGGGAGTGGACATATTCCGGGAACCGGGTCGTGAACGAGGTCGTGAAGGGAAAACCTTCCTTCAGGCACCAGGCCCGGACGGAGAACCCGATGGGACCTTCCGTCGCGATATGGACGGCGTCGGGCCGGAAGTCCCGCAGGAGCCGGTCGACGTCCCAAAGGTTCCAGGCCAGCCGGATTTCACGGTAGGTCGGGCACGGGACGGTGGCAAACTTGTCCGGGGTCAGCATGAACACCTCGTTCCCCGCGATCCTGAGGCGCTGTTCCGTTTCCGTGAGGGTCCTCACGACCCCGTTGACCTGGGGGATCCAGGCGTCCGTGGCAATACAGATCTTCAAACCGGGCACCTCCCTATCGTTGTCAGGTTCCTGCGAAAAGAATGACAGGTCGGCCGGCGCGGGGGAAGGAGGTGAAACCCAACCGTTGCAAGGATTTAACGGGGTTGTGAAGGACTAGCGGGCATACACCGACGCGGCTTCCCCGCGGTACCGCTCCACGCGGTCCCGGTAGGTCGCGTCGAAGGTGCCGAGGTATCGCGACAGGGCTCCCTCCAGGGTTCCTTCCTCCCGGAGGTAGCCTGCGAGGAGGAAACTTCCGGCCAGGATGGCCTTCTCGGGGTCCACGAGGCTCCACTTCTCGGGAGCCCCGAAGCGCAGGGCCAGGAGGTTGTGGTGGAGGCCGGGCATCACCTGCATCACGCCGGTGGCCCCCGCCCTGCTTTTCGCAGCGGGGTTGAAGCCGCTCTCCGCCCGTGCCACGGCCACCGCCAGGTCGAGAGGAACGCCAAAACGCACCGAGGCCAGGGTAAACGCCGCCCCCATCCGCCAGCAGGCGCGCGGGGTGACGGAGGGGTTGACCCTCCTGATGTGCAGGGCGACCGCAGCGGCCTGCCGCTGTTTCTCCGGCGGCCAGGCCCAGAAGGTCAAGAGGCAGGAACCGGGGATTTCGTCTCCCCAGGCGAGAAGGTCGCGGCCGCTGCAGCCCATTTGGCCGAGGGCTACGTGGACCGCGGCGTCGAAGGGATCCTCGGCGGCGGCGATTGCCGTTCCCCGGAATGGAAGCCCTGTCGCGAGGAAAGCCGCCAGTAAAAGAACGAAAAGGAGGCGCAACAGCTTCAGGCCAGGCAAGTCTTCACCCCCCCTGGAGCGGTAAAACGGGCGGCGGGCTCCCGAAGCCGAATCGGGACCCCTGCCGCCCGTGCGGTTTAGCCGGGCAGCCAGAGAGAAAACTTCGCCCCTTCGCCTGGGCTTTCCACCCGGATCCAGCCCTTGTGGCTCTCGGCCACTCGGCGAGCGATGGAAAGGCCCAGGCCGTAGCCGCCCTTTTCGTCCCCGTTGCGGCTCCTGTGGGCTTCTGCCCGCTGGAAGCGGTCGAAGATGCGGTCGATCATGGCAGGAGGGATGCCTACGCCGTTGTCCTGGATGGAGAAAAGCCAGCCGTCGTCCTTCCGCTCGAGGGAAACCCGGATCTTCCCGCCGACTTCGTCCCCGAAACGGCGGAGCGTGTATTTTGCCGCGTTGTCGATGAGGTTGCCGAAGGCTCTCCGCAATTCCTCGAGCCGCCCGCGGGTTTCGGCGCACCGGGGGAGGGACACCTCCCACTGGATCTTCCCGGCTTCGGGAGCAAGCCGGGCGCCTTCCACCAGGGACGCCAGGAGAGGGGACAGGTCCACGTTCTCGGTCCGTTCCACGGGAACCCCGGATTCCAGGCGGGAAAGCAGGAGCAGGTCCTCCACCAGGGCGGTCATCCTTTCCTGCTGTTCGACGATCCGTGACAGGAAGCGCTGCCTTTCCTCCTCGGAGAGAGAGGGGTCCAGCAACAGCTCGGTGGCCGTCCGGATCACGGTGAGCGGCGTCTGGAGCTCGTGGCTCGCGTCGGCCACGAAGGCGCTTTTCGCCTCTTCCATGCGGTGGCGCTCCGTCAGGTCGGAGAGCACCGCCACCGTCCCGTAGGGCGTGGGGGCCGCCTGTGCGTTGATGAACCGCTCCTCCTTCTCGCGGAGGATGAAGGAAACCTGCCCGGCCTGGCCGGCGCGGGCCTTCTCGATCAGGCCGGTCAGCTCGGGAGCCTTCAGGGTCCCCTCGACGGGCAGTCCCTCGATCCGTCCGGGCTGTTCCCGAAGAAAGCCTGCCAGGGCCTGGTTCGCGTAGACGACATTGCCCTTGCTGTCCACCACGAGGACCGCCACGGGCAGGGATTCGAGCAGGGCCCGCAGGGTGGTTTTTTCCTTCAGGGTTTCCTGCATGGAGGATTGGAGGCGCTCGGCCATCTGTTGCAGAGCCCTCGAAAGGGTCCGCACCTCCTCGGTGCCGTCCATGGGAAAGGCCGCGGCTTCCCCCTGCTGGAGCCGGGTTGCGGCCTGCGTCAGGCGGGAGATCGGGCGGGCGATTCCCCGGAGAAAGATGCCCCCGATCAGGAAGGCGATCCCGGCGGCCAGGGCCAGTCCCATCATGAGCCGGTTCCTTGCGGCCGAGACGATTCCTTCCAGGTAGGACATCGGGTAGGCGGTCCGGACGATCAGGTCGTTCCCTTCTGGGGTCCGAGCCCTTCGGGCCAGGTACATCATGTTCGTGTTGACGCTGCGGCTGAAGCGGACGTCGCGTCCTTCCCCTTCCTCCAGGGCGGCCTTCACTTCGGGCCGTCGGCCGTGGTTTTCCAGGCTCTCGGCGTCGGTGAGGCTGTCCAGGAGCACCCGGCCGCTCTCGTTGATGATCGTGATCCGGCCCCCGAGGAGACGGTGCCACTCGTCAAGGTTTATCGAGACGGCCTCGAGCCCCTGGGTCTGGATGACCTCCGTGAGGGCGGCCGTCTGGATGGAAAGTTCCCGGTTGGCCTGTTCCTTGAGGCGGTCCTGGAGGACGTCCGTGACGAAAGCGAGGCTCAGCGCGAGGGCCAGAAGGATCGTGGCCGCCACGAGGGCGAACATCCTACTGCGCAGCGTTTTCATGGTTGTTTTCCTCCCAATCCAGCCGGAACCCCCGCCCGCGGACGGTATGGAGCAGTTTGGGGTTTTCGGGGTCCGCCTCGATCTTGCGGCGCAGGCGGAACACGTGGACGTCCACTGTGCGGGTGTCTCCCACCACGTAGCCCCAGACCTTCGCCAGGAGCTCGTCGCGGCTCACCATCCGGCCTGGGTGGCGGGCCAGGATTTCCAGCAGCCGGTATTCCGTTGGGGAGAGGGAAAGGAGGCTTCCGGAAAGGAAGGCCTCCTCCCTGACAAAGTCCACTTTCAGGGGCCCGACCTGGACCCCCTTCTCGTGGGCCTGTTCGGGTGCGCTACGACGCAGCAGGGCCTTGACCCGGGCGACCAGTTCACCCAGGGAGAACGGCTTTTTCAGGTAATCGTCCGCCCCGATCTCGAGGCCTGCGATGACCTCCCTCTCGTCCCTGCGGGCGGTCAGCATCATGATGGGGATGCGTTTCGTCGAAGGCTGGTTCTTGAGCCTGCGGCAGACCTCCCAGCCGTCAAGCTTGGGCAGCATGAGGTCCAGCAGGATGAGGTCGGGAAGGGTCGTTTCGGCCTTCTCGAGGGCGGTGTCCCCGTCCGAGGCCGAATCCACCCGGTACCCCTGTCTTTTGAGCGCCTCGGAGACCAGCTCGGAAATCGCGAGTTCATCGTCGACGACCAGGATCCGTTCGCCCGCCAAGGCCTATTCCTCCCGCTTCCGCCTGAATTCGCTGGCTTTCACGTGTTTCCCGGTCACCATGTAGATCGTCTTCTCGGCGAGGTTCGTCGTGTGGTCGCCTGCGCGCTCCAGGGCCCGGGACACCAGGACGAGCTGGGTCGCCTGCTCGATGACCCGCGGGTTCTCGATCATCAGGAGGAGCAGTTCGTTGAAGATCTGGCGGTCCAGGTCATCGAGCATGTCGTCCATGGCGCAGACCCGCTTCGCTTCTTCCATGTCGCGGTTGATGAAGGCCCGCAGCGTCCCGTCGATCATCTCCTCGACGATCGCGGCCATTCGGGGGATGTCGATGAGGGGCTTGATGAGGGTTTTGCCGAAGAAAAACCGGGTGATCTTGGCGATGCTCACGCCGAGGTCCCCGATCCGTTCGAGGTCGATGGCCATCCGGTTGATGGCCGAGATGGTCCTGAGGTCCTGGGCCACCGGCTGGTAACGGGCCGTGAACAGGAGACACCCCTCCTCGATGCCGGAGGCCAGCTCGTCCAGCACGTCGTCGCCTTCGAGGACCTCCTTCGAGAGGGTTTCGTCCTGTTTTTCGAGAGCCCAGACGGCCTTTCGGATGGCGTCCTGGGCAAGGTTGCCGAGTTTCAGAAGCTGCTCCCGGATGCGGTCGAGGGCCTCGTCCTGGGTCTTTCTCACGTTCAGCTCGGTCATGGTCGTCTTCTCCCTTCCTCCAGGATCGCCTAGCCGAAGCGCCCGGTGATATAGTCTTCCGTCCGCCGGTCGGCGGGGGAGGTGAAGATGTCCTGGGTAGGCCCCGTCTCGACCATCTCCCCAAGGAGGAAAAAGGCCGTGAGGTCGGAAATGCGGGCCGCCTGCTGCATGTTGTGCGTCACGATAATGACAGTGTACTTCGTTTTCAATTCCCTGACGAGTTCCTCGATCCGGGCCGTTGACATGGGATCCAGCGCGCTGGTGGGTTCGTCCATGAGCAGGACCTCCGGCTGGACGGCGATCGCCCGGGCGATGCAGAGGCGCTGCTGCTGCCCGCCCGAAAGCGAGAGGGCCGGGGAAGAGAGCTTGTCGCTGACCTCGTCCCAGAGCGCGGCCCCTTCCAGGCTCTGCCGGACAATCCCCTCGAGCTCCGTCCGGTCCGAGGTCCCGTGGAGTCGGGGGCCGTAGGCGACGTTGTCGAAGATGGACGTCGGGAAGGGGTTCGGTTTCTGGAAGACCATCCCGACCCTCCTTCGAAGGGAGATGACGTCGGTTTCGGGAGCATAGATGTCGGTTCCGTCGAGGAGCACGCGGCCTTCGACCCGGCATCCGGGGATGAAGTCGTTCATCCGGTTGAGGCAGCGCAGGAAGGTGCTCTTTCCGCAGCCGGAAGGCCCGATGAAGGCGGTGACGGAGTTTTCGGGCAAGTCGACCGCCACGTCCTTCAAGGCCCGGGTTGGCCCGTAGTGAAGGTTCAGGTTGCTGATTTCAAATTTCATCCTGGTCACGGTGAATTCTCCTTTCGCACTATGCGGCCGGCATTACCGGGAGGACCGCATCCGCAGGCGGGCGCGCCAGATGACGCCGGCCAGGGTGATTCCGAGGACGACCAGGAGCAGCACGAGGATGGTCCCGTACTGGATGCCCCTGGTTTCCTCGATGTTCGTTCCGGCGGTGGCCAGGATCAGGACATGGTACGGAAGGGCCATGACCTGGCTGAAGAGGCTTCTCGCGATGTCCGGCGTGAAAAAGGCGGCCCCGGTGAAGATGATGGGGGCGGTTTCCCCGGCCACCCTGCCGACGCTGAGGATGCCGCCGGTCAGGATGGCCGGGAAGGCGGCGGGAAGGACGACCTTGCGGATGGTCTGCCACCGGGTGGCCCCCATGGCGTAGGAAGCGTCCCGGTAGTCCTGGGGAACGGCCTTGAGGGCGGCCTCGGAGGCCCCCACGATGACGGGCAAGGCCAGGCAGCCCAGGGTCAGGCCCGCGGAAAGCAGGCTCGCCCCGAACCGCAGGAAGATCACGAAGAAACTCAGGCCGAAAAGCCCGAACACGACGCTGGGAACGCCCGCCAGGCTTCTTACGGCCAGCCGCAGCAGTTTCGTGAACCGGTCATCCCGCGCGTATTCGTTCAGGTAGACGGCCGTGAGCACTCCCACCGGGAAGGCGAAGGCCATGGCCACCAGCACGAGCTGGACGGTGCCGACCAGGGGGGTGAGGATTCCGCCCTTCGTCATGGAGTCGCGTGGGGGCTGGGTGAGGAATTCCCAGGAAAGGGCGCCGGCCCCGCGAACGATGAGGAACAGGAGGATTCCTCCCAGGACCGCGAGGACGGCTCCCATGCACGCCCAGAGAACGGCCGTCGCCAGCCGGTCCTTGAGGATTCGGCGGCTTCCCTTCACGAGCGCCACCTCCTTCCGCGCGCCTCGATCCTTGCGGCGAAAAGGTTGATCGCCCAGGTGAAAAGGAAAAGCAGAAGCCCCGCAAAGAACAGGGCGTGGTAGTGGCCGGAGCCCACGGGGGTTTCCCCCATCTCCGCGGCGATGGTGGAGGTGAGGGGCCGGACGGCGTCGAACACGGATTTCGGGATCACGGCGGATCCGCCGGCGGCCATGAGGACGACCATCGTCTCCCCGACGGCCCGCATGATCCCGAGCAGGCACGCTTCGAGGATCCCCGGAAGGGCGGCGGGGAACACGACCCGGGTGGTCGTTTCCCACCGCGTGGCCCCCATGGCGTAGGAGGCGTCGCGAAGGTCGTTCGGGACCGCGGCGAGGCTGTCCTCGGCGATGGAGGCGACGATGGGGACGATCATGATGCCCATCAGCACCGAGGCGTTGAACAGGTTCAGGCCGGTCATGAGATCGAGCCTTTCCTGCAGCCAGGGGGCGAGGATGATCATCCCGATGAAGCCGAGAACCACGGACGGCAAAAAGCCCAGGATCTCGAGGGCCGGCTTGAAGAACTCCCTGAGGACCCGGGGGCACGCTTCGGACAGGAAAACGGCCAGGCCCAGGCTCAGAGGGACGGCCATGAGGGCGGAAAGCAGGGTAACGGCGATCGATCCGGTGATCAGCGGGAGCATGCCGAACTCCGGCGGGTCGTAGGTCGGGTACCATTCGTTCCCGGCGAGGATCTGCGTGAGGCTGGCTTCCCGGAGGATGGGAAGGCTCTCTTTCGCCAGGAAGAACAGGATGAAAACCATGATGGTCATCCCCGTCATCGCGAAGCCGGAGATGACCCTTCTGGGGAGGATGTCTCCTTTCATCGCTTCTTTCAAAGCCGTATCCCCTCTTTCATGCCTGGACCGGGACCCGCTCCCGGCTGCGGATGCTGGTCCCGGTCAATTCCCGTGAGCCTGGCGATGATGGCCGCTCGCTCGGTGGTTTCCAGGGTTAGCGCAGGGGAACGAAGCCCTGCTTGGAGACGATCTTCTGCCCTTCGTCGCTCTGCATGAAGTTGACGAACTCGAGAACGTCGCCCGCCGGCCAGCCCTTCGTGAAGACGTAAAGGTAGCGGGAGACGGGGTACTTGCCGCTGCGGGCGGTCTTGGCGTCGGCCTTGATGCCGTTGACGGTCAGCATCTTGACGGTCTTGTCGTCGGCGTAGCCGAGTCCGTCGTAGCCGATGGCGTACTTGTTCTTGGCGACGGTCTGCAGCATGGCGCCGGAGGAGGCGACGACCTGGGCTTTCGGGGTGACCTTTTCCTTCTTCAGGATCTTCTCTTCCCAGACCTCGAAGGTCCCGGAGCTGGTGTCGCGGCCGACGACCACGATGGGCTTGTCCTCGCCGCCGACCTGCTTCCAGTTGGTGGTCTTCCCGGTGTAGATTTCCTGGAGCTGCTGAGTGGTCAGGTTAGCGACCTTGTTGGAGGGATTGACGATCGGGACGATGGCGTCGATGGCCACCGCGAACGGCACGGGCAAAAACCCCTTTTCGACGGCGAGCTTGATCTCGGTGTCCTTGAGGAAGCGGGAAGAGTTGGCGATGTCGCAGGTCCCGTCGATGAGGGCCTTGATGCCGTTGCCGCTTCCGCCGCCGGAAACGGAAAGCTTGACGTCCTTGTTCTCGGCCATGAAGGCTTCGGCAGCGGACTGGGAGATCGGGAGGACGGTGGTGGATCCGTTGACGACCAGGTTGCCCGCGAAGGCGGCACTGGCCGCGAGAACTCCCACGAAAAGCGCCACGAACAGAATTCCCAGTTTCTTCACACGTGATTCCCCCTTGGAGGATGAGTTTTGACGATGGGAGTATATCCAGGGGGAATAACGGACGCTTTACGCGACGGTTACAGGAGCGTTACGGCTGCAGCCCCTTCGATCATAGCTTGAGCTTGTGGAACTCCGCCCGGTCCAGGTCGGCCCAGAGAATCCTGTGCCGTAACGGTTTGGAAACATCCGCCAGGAGCTTGACGGCTTCCGCGGCTTCAAGGGCGGCCACGAAGGCCGGGGTGAAGGGGGGATTTCCCGTTTCCATCTCCACGCCCCGGTCCGGGAGGGATTCCGCGGGCCCGTCCCAGGGGGTGCTGTCCTCTGGGAGGAAGACGCCGACTTGCCCCCAGAACCCGGCGATGGCCCCGTGGACCATGGGGATCCCGAGGTCCCTGCAGGCATGCCTCAGGACCCTTCTTGCCCCGTTGCTGTCCAGGGCGTCGATGGCCAGGGTGCATCCGGAAAGGATCTCGCGGGCGTTGGATTCGTCGAGGAACGTTTGGAAGGCCCGTGTTTCCACCGAGCCGTTGACCGCCCGGACATGGCTTTCCGCGACGGAGGCCTTGGATTGCCCCAGGTTCGACTCATCGCACAGGAGTTGCCTGTTCAGATTGTGGTCCGAAAAGGTGTCCCCGTCCACCAGAACGAGGCAGCCCACCCCGGCCCGGGCCAACAGGTCGCTCAAAAGCCCCCCGAGTCCGCCGAGCCCGATGACGGCAGCGGTGGAAGCCAAAAGGCGCGCCTGGCCGTCGAGTCCCAGGGTGCCGATGCTCCGTTCGTAACGGCTCGGGGCGATGCCGTTCTCGCAGGCCCACCGCTCGACCTCGCGGGGAGAAAGGCCGCTGGAGGCCGCCAGTTCCCGGCACAGCTCCCAGGGAACGACCCGGATGGGGCCCTTCGTTTCCGCGGCTCTCACGAGCCTGGATTTCCAGTCTTCAGTCATGGTCGTAGCCTCCCCGGGGTCGGTTCGGGTCCTTCTTTTGATTATGATACCCCGTTACCCGCGCTTCCCGCACGCGCGGCGCGCAGGGCGGAACCCGTGTAGAGGACGAGGGCGGTCCAGACGCAGGCGAAGGTGACCCACTCGACCGGGCTCAGCCTTTCCCCGTACAGGGCCATCCCGATCACGAAGCCGATCGTCGGCGAGAGGTACTGGAGAAGGCCGATCGTCACCAGGCTCAGGCGCCTTGCCCCGTAAGCGAACCAGATGAGCGGGAGGGACGTGACCAGGCCGGTCCCGGCCAGGAGGGCGTTCCGGGCGCCTTCCCCGCTTCCGGGCGGGAGGGTGCCGGCCCCGAGAAAAAGCCAGGCCAGGGCAGGCAGCAGGAGAACAAGGGTTTCGACGAAAAGTCCCGACAGGGCATCGACGGGGATGACCTTCCGGAGGAGGCCGTACAGGGAAAAGGAAACGGCCAGCCCGAGAGCGACGGCCGGCAGGCGGCCGAGGAAAGCGACCTGCAGCGCGACTCCCGCCGCCGCGAGGCCGATCGCGGCCCACTGCAGGGGTTTCAGCCGGTCGCGGAGGAAGGTCACGCCGATGAAGACGTTCAGCAGGGGGTTGATGTAGTACCCGAGGGCGGTTTCCAGGATTTTCCCCTCGTTCACCGCCCAGATGTAGATGAGCCAGTTGGCCCCGATCATGAGGCTGCTGCAGCCTAAAAGCAGGAGAATCCGCTTTTCGGCGAGGAGGCCCTTCAGGTTGCCCAGGCGGCGGTTCGCCACCAAAAGAATCCCCACGAAAAGGACCGACCAGGCGACGCGGTGGCAAAGGATGGTCAGGGCGGGGACATCCTGCAGGGTTTTCCAGTAGACGGGAAGGACCCCCCATGCCGTGTAGGCGGCCAGCATCGAGAAAAGGCCTTTCTTTCGCTCGCTGATGTTCCCTTCCATGCCGATCTCCCCCTGCCCGGTACGAGGTCACCGGATCGTGTATATTGTATTGTACAGAAAAATAACCCCTCAGGGTTGCCGGAAACCTGGGAGGGTGGGAAAGGAAGACCGCGAATGTCGAATGGAAAGGCCGGACGGGTCGTTGTTCTCATGAGCGGGGGCGTGGACAGTTCCGTGGCGGCCCTGCTGCTGAAAAGGGAAGGAGTGGACCTCCTGGGACTGACCCTGGTCCTGGCGGGGCACGGACCCGTGGAGGAGGCTGCCAGGGTTTGTTCCGCGCTGGATATCCCCCACTCTGTCCTGGACCTTTCCGGGGCTTTCGAGGAAGCCGTCGTCGAACCCTTCAGGGAGAGCTACCGCAGGGGGGAAACCCCGAGCCCCTGCGTGGAATGCAACGCGGCACTCAAGTTCGGCCTGGCCTGGGACCTCTCGGAGGCCACCCTCCATTTCGACGCCATGGCCTCGGGGCACTATGCCCGGACGGGAAGGGACGGGCAGGGGCCTTTCCTGGCGCGGGGGCTGGACCGGGAAAGGGACCAGAGCTATTTCCTCTACGCGCTTCCCCTCGGAAGGCTGGCCCGCCTGCGGCTTCCCCTGGGTAGCCTGGACAAGCCGGCCGTCCGGCAGCTGGCGCGGGAAGCCGGCCTGCCGGCAAGCGAAAAACCGGACAGCATGGACCTCTGTTTCACCTCGCAGGGCGATTACCGGTCGCTGCTCGAAAAGGGCGATTTCGTGAAGGGGCCGGTGTCGAGCCTGGAGGGAAAAGTCCTGGGGGAGCACCAGGGCCTGTCAGGCTACACCGTGGGGCAGCGAAAGGGGCTCGGGGTGGCCGCGGCCGAACCGCTTTACGTCGCGCGGATCGATAGGGCCCGAAACACGCTCTTCGTCGCCCCGCGGGAGGCGCTCATGAAATCCAGGGTTACCGCTGTACGGGTCAACGTCCTCAAGCCCGAGGCCCTGGAACAGGGGGACCTCCTGTTCGGGAAGATCCGTTCGACCGGCGAACCGTCCCCGTGCAGGGTCGCCCGCTGGGAAGGGGTCCGGCTGACGGTCGATTTCGATGAACCGGTGTTCGCCCCGGCCCCGGGCCAGAAACTCGTCCTCTACGACGCCAGGGAGCAGGTGGTGGCCGGAGGCACGATCCAGGCTTAGGCGTGCCGGGCGGGCCCTGGAAAGGAGAGGCGAGGGACTTGGGGGAAGGAGCCCTTTCTTTATGGATCCTCGGGGTCGTTCTCGTCCTGGTCGCGGTCAGGCGGATCGGCCCCGTCAGCTTCGCGATCTGGCAGGTCATGGCGGCGGGAGCGCTGGCCGTCCTGCTCACGGGGCAGATTTCACCAAAAGAGGCCCTTCGGGCCGTAAACGCCGACGTGATGGTTTTCCTCTTCGGGATGTTCGTCCTGGGAGAGGCCCTTTGCTCGAGCGGGCTGATGGCCCTTCTTTCCGTCCGGCTTTTCGGGGGGGCGAAAAACGTCGGGCAGCTCGTCGGCATCCTTCTTTTCTCGATGGGCCTTTTTTCGGCCCTGCTGATGAATGACACGGTCGCGATCATCGGGACGCCCCTGGTCCTGTTCCTTGCCCGCAGGTGTTCCATCCCTCCCAGGCCCCTGCTTCTGGCTTTGGCCTTCGCGGTCACGATAGGGAGCGTGGCCAGCCCCATCGGCAACCCACAGAACCTGCTCATCGCCCTCGATTCGGGAGGGAACCCCTTCGTCACCTTCTTCCGGTACCTGAACCTGCCGACCGTCATCTGCCTGGGCCTGGCCTGGCTGGTTCTCCGCCTCCTCAACCCCGGCCTTTTCCAGCGCCCGCTGCGCGCCCCGGCCCCGGAACCGCTCGAGGATCCCCGTCTTGCACGGCTTTGCGTCGTTTCCCTCGTCCTGGTCGTGCTCCTGGTCGGGCTGAAAGTCGCCCTTTTCTTCGCGGGCCCGGGCCTCGATTTCCCGCTGTCGGCCATCGCCGTTTCGGGATGCCTGCCGATCCTCCTCTTCAGCCCGGGAAGGTTCAGGATCCTGAAGGACCTGGACTGGGCCACGCTGGCCTTTTTCGCCGCGATGTTCGTCCTCATGGCCGCGGCCTGGGAAAGCGCCCCCTTCCAGGCTTTGGCGGGGCAGGCCAGAAACCGCCTGGACACCGTCTCGGAGATCCTGGCCGCGGGAGTGCTAGTGAGCCAGGTGGTTTCCAACGTCCCCTTCGTCGCGCTTGCCCTGCCGATCCTTCACGGCGCGGGCGTCAAGGCCGCCATGGCCCTGGCCGCGGGGAGCACGCTGGCCGGGAACCTCTTCATCCTCGGGGCGGCCAGCAACGTCATCATCATCCAGAACGCGGAAAAACGGGGGGAAACGCTGACCTTCGGGGAGTTCGCCAAGGCGGGCATCCCGCTGACCGCGGCTTGTGCCGGGGTTTACGGGGTTTTCCTGGCCCTGGCCTAGGGCCTTTCCACGAATTCCGCCAGGGGACGCCTGGAGCTGACAGGCCTTGGGGGGGAAACGGCGAGGCCGGCCCGCAGGATCATCTGCACCGTCCCTTCGATACCGAGGCGGGAAGCGGCCTGTTCCTTCCAGGGCGATTCCTCGAGGGCCTGGCTCATCGGGTGGAGGGCGACTCCCCCCAGGGTTGCCTCGAGCCAGAGGGCCTCGAGATCCCGGCCGGCCTGAAGGGCCGATCGGGCCGAGCCGTCCGGGCTCGCCAGGACGAGGAATCCAGCGCAGGATCGCGACTGTTCGCGGGCCTTTTTGACGCCTGCCTCCCGGAAACTCTTCCCCGTCACGTCCTTTTTGTCGAAAAAAAAGGCCATGAAGGCCCGCAGGGGCCTCGGGATGCCCATGCCCGCGGGCGTCAGGCCGTCCCTGCGGCGGGCCGATTCTCCCGGGGAGAACCGGATCCAGTCGGCCAGTTCCTCCTGCGCGTCGTCCCTGGCGGCCTGAGCCCGGTTGGATTCCTCGAGCGCTTCCCGGATCCATGCCGCTTCGGGCGTGTCGGCGGCAAACCAGGTCCAGCGGGAGGGTGCCGTGCCCCCGAGGGCCTCCAGGGTTTCCGAAGGGATCTCACCCGTCCCGAGTTTCCCGCGGAACGTTTCCCGCCGGAGCAGGGATTCCAGGACCTCCGGCCCGGCAGGCTCCTTTCCCGGCGCAAGGGTGACCCTGGCGACGAGGGTGTCGGTCGGGGACTCGGCCAGGATTTCGATCCCGGCCTCGAGCCCCTGGGTCGAGGCCCCCCTGGCGAGGTTTTCGAGGAAAGCCCCGATGGAGACGAGCGCTTCCCTCCGGTCGGGGTCCACCGCGGGCAGCAGGCGGCTTTCGTCCGTCATGACGAGAAGTTCCGTGTCGGAGAGGACCCGGACCTTCCACATCTGGGCATTATGGGAACTGGGCGCGAGGCTGGCCAAAGCCAGGGTGTTCGCCACCCGGCCGGGCAGGCCGGCCTTCCGGGCTTCCTCCGGCGAGACGGGCCAGGGGCGGAGCGTGACGATCCGGCCTTTCCAGGCAAAGGCGAGCAGCAGCAGGATCCCGAGGGCGACGAGGCTTCCGGCGAGACGCAGCGCCTTGGCCTTCATGGAACTATCTCTCTCTTTGCCGATTCGACAAGCGGGCCGAGGGCGCGCAGCAGTCCCTCGGGGTCCGGGGTGCCGAGCACGAGGGGATCGTCGTCCCTGATGAAAAATTTCAGGGCCGGCCCGGGCGAGACGGACAACCAGTCCGTATCATGCCTGCGCTTCATTCCGACCTCGGTCCAGCCGATCCGTGTCATTTCGATCCTCTCGATCTCCGAAAGCGGGATGCGCCGCTGGATCAGCCATCCCCAGCGGATGGCGAGTTCCCTTTCCGTGACCCGGATCTCCATCCTGTTCGCGAGCATCAGCAGGAGGAAGATCGACAAAAGCCCCCACTGGGCCCGGCCGGCCTTTTCGACCGCCTCGGGGCCGCGGAAGATAAGGATCAGGATGGCCGCGCTCCCGAGGATGAACGACAGGACGAAGATCGTTTTCCAGCCCGTTTGCTTGTGCTCGTACCAGGTCATGGGCATGACCGTTCACCTCCACCAGGACGGCGGGTCCGGATCGTAGGGCCTCGGCGAAACGCCCCCGGCCAGGCTGTCCAGGAGTGACCGGATCTTTCCCGGGTCCCCGCTCGTTTCTTCCAGCGCCTTCCAGTCGAACCCCCAGCTGAAGGGGCAAGTGCTGATGCAGATGCCGCAGTCAGTTCCCATCCGCCTCCAGGTTTCGTAGCAGCTTTCCCCGTCATGGGGCCAGCCGTTCGGGTTCGGGGGGGCTTCGGGGCCGGCTGGGATGGCCCTCCCGGGGCAGTCCTTCGCGCAGCGCCCGCACGATTCGCAGAAGGCCTTCACGACCGGGCCAGCAGTGTCGGGGGAGCCCGGGACGAGGGGCATGTCGGTGGTCACGACGGCCAGCCTGTGGCAGGGGCCGAACCGGCGGTGGATCACCAGGCCGCTTCGGCCGAAGACGCCCAGGCCCGCCTCGACCGCCGCCCTGGGGGCCACGACCAGGTAGTTGGCGTCCGTGTGGGCACGGGCCCTGTAACCCATCTGCCGGATGCACTCGGCCGCCGCGATGGCGGTGACGCCCCCGCGCAGGTATCCCCTGGCGGATTCGGCCATTTCCGCGGCCCGGGGGCCCTTGTGGATCATCGCCGGATCCATGGCGACCGAGAGCACGAGGGCGAAGGGAAGGTCCTCTTCCACGGGAGCCCCGTAGAAGGCCTGGTGGCGCCCGCGGTGGGAATAGTAGGTCCCGGGGGTCATGGCGGCGATCCCGGCGTCGTCGGCCCCGAGGTAGGCCGAAAGGCCCAGGGCCCACCGGGTCAGCTTGGCCGGGTCGTTTTCCGAAGGCGTTCCCGCGGGATCTCCCTCCGAAAGGGGGCGCAGGTTCGCCAGCAGGGTGAAAAGGGCGTCCGTCACCGGGGAACCCATCGGGTCGAAGGTGGGGCATTCGGGAGAGCCGAGGCCTGGGAGGCGGCGGATGGCCGCGTCCCTGGCTTCCTTTTCCGGGTGGCGGCAGTAGTAGTCCGCGTAGGCGGCGGATCCCTCATCCCAGGCCATGCGGGCGAAAAGGGTGTCGCGTTCGTCGATGCGCATGCGAACTCCTCCAACGTGTTGCGCAGGATCCTCCTATTGTGCCACCTGACCCGGCATTTAGCCTAGCCGGCCCAGCCAGAAGGCAAATCCGCTGCCTGCCGCCCAGCACAGGACCGCGGCGGCATCGAGGAGCGGGCCTCCCGCTCCCCGGCGCATGAGGGTTCTCCGGACGTGGAAGACCACGTGGTAGAGAACGAGGGCGAAAGCCAGGGGCTGGACGGCCAGGTGCAGGCGGAAGGCCCTCGGCTTGGCGATGAGCCATCCGAAAAGCCTCGGGTGGACCGAAGCGTAGCCGGAAAGGAAGTTCACCGCCATCACCGGCACCAGGGCCCAGGCGAAAACCCGGTTGAGGATCCAGAGCGACTTTTCTTTCATCATGGCCTGTTTTCGCCCTTTTTCCCTAGTCTCCGAACATGGGGCCGTCCGCGTCGCCCTTGTTGCTGTAGCCCTGCCTTTCCCAGGTTCCCTTGTAACCCAGGTTGTCGGAAAGCTCGACGCGGTTCACCCAGCGGATCCACTTGTAGCCCCACTTGGCCTCCGCGACGAGCTGGAACGGGTAGCCGTTGGCGGGTGGCAGGACGATCCCGTTGATGTGGTCGGCGAGCAGGATCTTCTTCGAGAGCAGGGTGTCGAGGGGGAGGGAGGTCGTGTATCCGTCGACGGCGTGGAAGATGACGATTTTGGCGGCAGGCTTGGGCCCGGCGAGTTTCAGGAGGTCGGAAACGAGGAAGCCCTCCCAGAGGGCCGTGACGCTCCAGCCTTCCACGCAGTCTATCCGGACGACCTTTTTCGAACGGGGAAGCTTCCCCACCTCCTCCAGGCCCAGGGACAGGGGCTTGTTCACCAGCCCGTCCACGACGAGCCGATAGGTTGCCGGGTCGACCTTCTGGACGCCCCGTATCGAATTTTCCCGGAAATCTTTCACGGAACCCAGCCGAACGCCCTCGTATTCCTTGACCTCCGCCGTGGGGAGGGGGGCTGCCGCCTCGATCGGCGCGGGAACGGCAAGGACAAGCGAGAGAACGGCTGCCGCGAGAACCAGGAATCCTTTCTTCATGGCCGTTGCCTCCTTTTGAAAACATTACAAACGACAAATTCCATTATTGCGCCTGGACGGGTGTCTGTCAAACTAACGCTTTATCTAGGTCAAGCTTTTCCCATGGCCTTGTTAGCCTTAAACTGTTAAGGAAAGGCGGAATACGGGGAGGGTGATTCTTTTGGAAGAAAAGGACCGGAAAGTGGCCGGAGCGGTTAGGGACTTGCTGTCTTCCCAGCGCGTCGGGGTTCTCGGGACCTACGGTTCCGGTTCCCCCTACTGCAGCCTGGTGGGCTTCAGCTTCGAGGAAGGCCTCGGCCGAATCTACTTCGCCACCACCCGGGCCACCCGGAAGTACGCCAACCTGGCCGAGACGGGACGAGTGGCCCTGCTGGTGGACAACCGGACCAACCGCGAGGAGGACCTTCACGAGGCCAGCGCCCTGACGGCGATAGGCCCGGTGAGGGAGCTGGCCGGACCGGAGCGGGACCGGGCCGTTTCCCTCCACCTGGGGAGGCACCCGTCCCTGAGGGATTTCGTGGAAGCCCCCACCAGCGCCCTTTTGGTCCTGGAAGTCGAGCGGTATTTCCTTGTCCGCCGCTTCCAGGAAGTGATGGTGCTCGAAATCGGGTGACGGGCGTGCTGCTGCCGTTTGAAGCGCTTGCCGAACCCGACAGGCAAAGAGTCGGGGGGAAGGCCTGGGCCCTCTCCCGGCTGGCGAGGGAGGGTTTTCTCGTCCCGCGCGGGGCGGTTGTCCCCGTGGAGGCCTACCATGCCTACGTGGGCCCAACCGGCCTTCGCGAGCGGATCCTGCTCGAACTGAACCGAAAACCCTTCGAATCCATGCGATGGGAGGAGATGTGGGATGCCGCCCTCCGGATCCGGAACACTTTTCTCAACACCCCGATCCCCGAAGGCCTTTTCCGCGAACTCCAGGCCGATATCGAGAGGATATTCGGCGACATGCCGGTCGCGGTCCGGTCTTCCGCGCCGGGGGAGGACTCGGGGGGAGCGTCCTTCGCGGGCCTGCACGAGTCGTTCCTGAACGTCAGGGGAGCCGGGGCGATCGTCGAGCACGTCCGCCTCGTCTGGGCCTCCCTCTGGTCGGACGGGGCCCTTCTTTACAGGCAGGAATTGGGCCTTGACGTGGCGGAAAGCGCCATGGCGGTGGTCATCCAGGAACTGGCGAAAGGGGAACGGTCCGGAGTGGCTTTTTCGAAAAGCCCGGTCGAAGCGGACGCTTCCCTCGTGGAGGCGGTCTGGGGGCTGAACCAGGGCCTTGTCGACGGGACCGTCGAGCCTGACCGGTGGGTCCTGGACCGCGCTTCGGGCGGTTTGAGGGACCACGCGCCGGCGCAAAGGCTCAGCGCCGTCCGCGCGGTTTTTGGAGGCACGCGTATCGAGGACCTCGACGAGGGGAAAGGAAACCGCCCTCCCCTCGAAGCGAAGGAGGTACGGCGCGTCTGGGCGATGTCGATGGAGGCGGAGAAACGCTTCGGGTGCCCGCAGGACGTGGAATGGACCTTTTCCGGGGAAAGCCTTTTCACCCTCCAGGCCAGGCCTGTCACGGCAGGCGTGGAGGGACCGGCGGGCAGCCGGGCCTGGAACCTGTCCCTGCGGCGCAGTTTCGGGAACCTGAAGGTCCTCAGGGAAAGGATCGAAGGCATTCTTATCCCCGCCCTCGTCGAGGAAGCCCGGAAACTGTCGGTCACCTCCGTGGACCGGCTTGACGATGCCGGCCTGGCGGAAGTCCTTGAAACGCGCCGGGAGGCCCTGGACCGCTGGACCCGGGTCTACTGGGACGAATTCATTCCCTTCGCGCACGGCGCGCGGCTTTTCGGACAGGTCTACAATGATCGGGTCAAGCCGGCAGACCCGTTCGGCTTCATCGACCTGCTTCGCCCGGAAAGGATGGTCGGAACCGACCGGAACGAACGTCTCGAGTCCTCCGCCCGCAGGCTGGCGGAAGACTCTTCCCTGGCGGCGGCTCTCGAGGCCGTCCGCGACGGAAAGGAAGCGCCTCCCTGCGCGGAGGCATTCCTGGAAGAGGTTTCGGCGGAACTGGGAACCGATACGGACCTCCTTGTCCCGGAGGGCTCCGTGGGCAGGAGCCGGGTTGCAGGGTTCCTGCTCGAAATGGCTTCGCGGACAGGCGCCCGGCGCCTCGAGGGAAAGGCAGGCGGAAACCTGGAAGAGGATTTCCTGGAACGCTTCGAAGGGGAAGAAAGGGTTTTCGCCGAAGAGCTGCTTGACCTCGCCCGGGCAAGCTACCGCCTCAGGGACGAGGACAACATCTACCTGGGGAGGGTGGAACGTCTCCACGCCGAGGCTCTCGGAGAAGCGGCAAGGCGGGGTGCAGCCTGCCTGCCGGTTCCCGCGGTCGAGGAAAAGAAGGGCGGCCATCCCGCCGGGGTTCCGGCCCTTTCTGCCCGGGCCCGCCAGCTGGTCGGCTCTCCGGCGGGTCCAGGCCTGGCCAGGGGGATCGCCCGGGTCGTGCGCTCGCGGGAAGACCTCCTGGATTTCAAGGCGGGGGAAATACTCGTCTGCGACGCGATCGACCCGAACATGACGTTCGTGGTTCCCCTCTGCTCCGGCATCGTCGAGAGGCGGGGGGGAATGCTCGTTCACGGGGCCATCATCGCCCGCGAGTACGGACTGGCCTGCGTCACGGGGGTCCCGGATGCCACGAGGCTGATCGAGAGCGGTGACACCCTTACTGTGGACGGGTATCTCGGGATCGTCGTCCTCCATGATCAGAAGTAGGCCTTGGCCAGGAGCGTCTTGAGCTTTTCCGCCGTCATGGACGTGTAAACCTCTCCCCTGAACTCGATGACCGGGGGCTCGGAACAGGCTCCCAGGCAGGAACTCTTCCTGACGGTCACCTTGTCGGCCAGCCCCATTTCCTGGACGACTTTCACGGCGGTGTCGTAAAAGGATTTGTCGCAGACACCGCAGACGAGGAGCTTTTCCGCCGCCAGGGCCGGCCCCGCAACGACCGAACCAAGCACCGCGATGGACAAAAGGGCCGCGAGGCCCAGGACAAGCCATGCTTTACGCATTTCATGCACCTCCTATAATGGATCATGGACCATTCTAGGATCGTCCGGCCCCGTAAGGAATCGGGAGTCTTACTGACTGTTCCGTTAAGAAAGGTGAAGAGGTGAGGATGGACATGGCGAAGGTCACGGCGGTCTGTACCAGCAGAACGAGGCAGGAACCCAAGGAAGCCCGCCCGGTGGTCCTTTTCATCGAGGGGAAAGGCATCGAGGGCGATTCGCATTTTGGCTTTGCCGACAGGCAGGTCAGCCTGCTTCGATCCGAGGACATCCGCGAGGCCGAGAAAACGGCGGGATTCGCCTTCCCCCCGGGGAGCCTCGCCGAGAACCTCGTGATAGAAGGATTGCCCGAAGAGCTGGCCCCCGGGCAGGCGCTCGGGGTCGGTCCCGACGTGCGGCTCGTGGTCGTCGAGAAAGGCAAGAAGCCGGGAGAGCCTCATTCCTACGACTACCGGGGATGGTGCCTCCTTCCCTCGATGGGGTACTTTCTTTCTGTCGACAGGGGAGGGCGGGTTTCCCCGGGCGACGAGGTCGTCCTTGAAGGGGCCCCGGAGGCTAAGGACCTCCGCCAAAGGGCGGAGGAATACCTCGAGGCCCTCCGCAGGAGGGGATGCAGGAGAACCGGGCAGCGCCGCCTGATCATCGAGAGCCTCCTCGAGAGCGAAGGGGAACACCTCAATGCCAGGGAGCTCATGGAACGGGTCCAGTCAAAGGACCCGACCATCGGTTTTGCCACCGTCTACCGTACCCTGCTCGTTCTCGGGGAAACCGGGCTCGTCCATTCTTTCGACCAGGGGGAAGGCTTCTCGCGCTTCGATATTCCCCAGGGGCCGATGCACTTCCACGTCCTTTGCCGCTCCTGCGGCCGCATGACGCACCTGGCGGACGAGGCGGGCAAGCAGAAGATCGTGGAGGAATGGGCGAAGGAAGCGGGATTCGATATTGTGCACCAGACCTTCCAGGTTTACGGGATTTGCCCGGAATGCCGGGAAAAGGGAGAAACCCCGGCGGAAACCCCCAGGGACGAAACCTGCTGCGGGAGGCGCCGCCAGGGCTGGAACCGCTAGGCCCCTTACCTTCCAGGTTGTCGCACTTGACTCCCCTGCCCATAGGTCTACAATACCCCCAGTTATTGATAATGAGTTTCAAGTCTATAGGGGGGGTGCCGGAATGAAAATCGCTGTTGCTGCGGAAGGACAGGTTCCGCAGTCGAAACCGGCTGACCGTTTTGCCAGGGCGCCGTGGTTTCTGGTTTTTGACGGGGAAGGTCATTTCCTGGAGGCTGTCGGCATGACCGCGGGGGAGCATGGTGCGGCGGCGGCCGCGGTGGGGCTGCTCGTTCGCAAGGGGGTCAGCGTCGTGATGGCCCCGAGGCTGGGGCCGAACGCCGTTTCCGCCCTCGCGGCCGCCGAAATGAAGGCCTACGCTTCGGAGAACGCGACGGCCGAGGGCTGTGTCGCGGATTTCATTTCGGGAAAGGCAAGGCCGCTTGGCTGAAAGCCGGGAAATCTCGAGTCTGAGCGAATCATTTTAGTGAAAGGAGACATCAATCGTGTCTGATCAAGCGTGTGAAAGCTGCTTGCAGAAGGGGACCTGCAATTCGACGCCCGAAACCTGCGGGCTTCCCCCGAAAAGCGAAAAGGGCCGGATCCGGAGGATCGTGGCCGTGGGAAGCGGAAAGGGTGGAGTGGGAAAGAGTTCCGTTTCCGCGCTGTTGGCAATCGGGCTGGCCCGGAAGGGACTGAAGGTCGGGGTCCTGGACGCCGACATCACGGGACCGTCCATCCCCAAGCTGCTGGGGGTGCGCTCCCTTCCCGAGGGTTCGCCCCTGGGGATCGTCCCGCCCAAGTCCCCCAGCCTCGGCATATCCGTCATGTCCATCAACCTGCTGCTCGATGACGTGACCAAGCCGGTCGTCTGGAGAGGGCCGATCATCGGGAACACCGTGAAGCAGTTCTATGAAGAGGTTTTCTGGGGCGAACTGGACACCCTCGTCGTGGACCTGCCCCCGGGGACGTCGGACGCTCCCCTGACGGTCATGCAGAGCCTGCCGCTGGACGGTATGGTCATCGTGACGTCTCCCCAGGAACTGGCCAACATGGTGGTTGAAAAGGCGATGAACATGGCAAAAATGATGGACATCCCGATCCTGGGCCTGGTGGAGAACATGGCCTACGCGGTCTGCCCCCACTGCGGGGAGCGCTGGGACCTCTTCGGCCCGAGCCGCGTCGACCGCCTTTCCGAGAAGTGGTCCGTCGCGAAACTGGCGAGCCTGCCCATGGACGCCTTCATTTCCCGGCTGGGGGACAAGGGCCGGCTCGAGGAATACGACAACCCGGACATCCTCGATCCCCTGGTCGAGGCCTTCTGCGCGGTGGAAGACAACATCTCCGCCTAGGAGACGAAAAAACGAAGTCCCCGGCACGGCCGTGCCGGGGACTTCTTCATTTTCGGGAGGGTCAGTTGTAGGCCAGCCGGATCTCCGGGGTGGCCAGCGTGGGCTGGATAAGTTCCTGCCAGAGAGGGGAATCCCAGGTCCCGAGGGCCGTGTGGATCCTGTAGTATTTTTCGGGGATGGGGTGGGTTCCCACGACGACGGGAAGATCGAAGTTCTCCCGGATGAAGCGCCTGAAATAGTCGATTCTCGGGCAGGGCGGGTACCCGACGACCATACCGGTCGCCAGGTGGATCACCGTTGCGCCGTTCTTCTTCATCTCGGCCGGGGCGTATTCGATGTTTCCCCCCGGGCAGCCGTCGCAGGTGGTGTAGCCCACCAGCTCGACTTCCTTCCCTTCGTAGATGCTGAAGGCTCCCTCCCTGTTTTTCAGGGCCCGGAGGCATTTTCCCCCGGCGCACGTGTGGTACCGGTTGCAGATGAATATCCCGATCTTCACGGTTTCATTCCCCATCGTTTTCCCCCCTGCCTGGTCTTCAGGCTCCGCTTGAGGTTCCCGGAGCCTTGCCGATGTAATAGGCGATTCCTTTCCATAAGACCCTTTTCAGTTTCCCCTGTTCCACCATTTCCGAGAGGGTCTCCCCCGGTTTCCCGAGGACCGAGAGAAATTTCAGCGCGGCTTCTTCCCTGACGGGGTGGACCATCGTGATGGACCACAGGTCGACGCGGGGATCCCCCGTCCGCGAAAGGGCGTCCCCCTCGTATCCGGTCAAAAGCTCGACTCGCCGGCAAAACCTGGAGAGCGTTTCATAGGCCCCGGCCAGGACTTCCTCTCGAGGTCCCTGGACTCCCGGCAGCGCGGGCGGACGGGTCGGGATCCCGATATAGGCGACCAGGGGGTCGAGCTCCCCGAGGATTTGCCCGATTTTTTCCCATTCGGCCGGGGTGTCGTTATAGCCCTCGATGAGCATGGTTTCCGTGCAGAGATGATTCCGGAAAACCTTGCCGAACCTGGAGAGCCCCTGGAGATGTTCCCTGAAATCGAGTTCAGGCGAGGGGCGGTCCACCTTTTTCCAGCACTCTTCCGTGGCCGCGTCGACCTTGAGGGAAACCCAGTCGAAGGCCTGCAGGTCCTTCCTGACGTCGGCCCGTTGGAGCAGCGATCCGTTGGTCAGGATGGCGACCGGGATCTTGAACCGTCTCAGCATCCGGGCGGTGTTCCCCAGGTTGATGTCCAGTGTCGGCTCTCCGTCGGGGACGAACGTCAGGTAGTCGATTCGTTCCCCTTTATCCGCCGCCGCGGCGACCTTTTCCGCCACGGCCTCGAGGATTTCCTCCGGGGCGTAGAAGGCCCGCCTGGCCAGCCTGCGGTCCAGGGTATAACCCAGTTGGCAGTAGACACAGGCATAGGAGCAGTGCTTGAAGGGGATATTGTTGATTCCCAGGCTTCGTCCGAGTCTCCGGGAAGGGACGGGTCCATAGGCCAGCACGATCGATCACCACCATTGAAAACCATTATCATTATAATACGGGGGTAGGGGTTCGGTCCAAAATCCCGGGAGAAGACCCGAAAGGAGACGGTCATGAAGGAACCCGGCGAGTCACGGGAATTCAGGAAACCGGATTTCGACAAGCCCTCCTGGCTTTTCCGGTTTGCGATGGCGGTCATCCGGCCGCTGTTGACCGGGCCGTTTTTGTTCAGGCCTTTCGTGGAAAGCCTCGGGCTGTCGGGAAAGGAACGCGTCCTCGAACTGGGCTGCGGGAACGGGGTCTGCCTGGCTTACCTGGCCCGGGCCCTGGAAAAGGGCGGGCAGGCCGTCGGCGTCGACACGTCCTCCTTCATGGCGGAGCGGGCGAGGCGCAGGCTCGAGGGATTTGACAACGTCAAGGTCCGCCACGGCGATATCCGCTCCATGGATCTAACGGGCAACTTCGACCTGGTGGTCTTCATCCACGTCCTTCACGATATCGAGCCGGAAGCCCGGTTGGAAACTCTTGAAGCGCTTGCCGGCCTGCTGGGGCCGGGCGGAGGGATGTGCTTCATGGAACCGGTTTCCCCCGCGCACGGCATCGCCCCGGCTGAAATCGGAAGGCTGCTGGAAAAGGCGGGGTTCGTGGACATTCGCATGACGCCGATGGGAAGGAGGGTAAGGGTCCTCTGCCGGAAGGCAGGCGCAGGCCCCTCCGAGGTTCCCTCTTGACAAGGGGAGTATAATGATAATGAATATCAATAAGGAGGGGATCACCATGCCTGGATTCGATCGTACCGGGCCGCGTGGCGCAGGCCCCCGTACCGGCTGGGGACGAGGTCCCTGCGGCGGGGGTTTCGGCCGTGGTTTCGGGGCCGGTTTCCGGGGCCGGGGCTGGGATGAACAACGCCCGGCCGGAGGCCTTTTGGCCCGGCTAGCGGCATTAGAGGAAGAAGTGCTTCGCCTAAGGGAAGAGCAGAAAAAATCAGAGGAATGAACAGGGAGGTACACGGAGAATGAAAATCGCGATCCCCATGGAAATGGGACAGGTTTGTGCCCATTTCGGCCACGCGCCCGAGTTCATGCTGGCCATCACGGAAGAAGGAAAGATCGTCAAGACGGAAACGCACGAGAATCCCGGCCATGAACCCGGGAGGCTTCCAGCCTGGCTTGCGGGCCTGGGGGTGAAGGCCATCCTGGCAGGAGGGATGGGGGAACGGGCGATTTCGCTTTTCCAGGCCCAGGGCATCCAGGTCTGCGTCGGGGTCTCCGGCCCTGCGGACGCGGTGCTCGCGGCTTTCCTTGAAGGCCGGTTGCAGGGCGGCGAAAGCCTTTGCACCCATGTCCCGGGAACGGGATGCAGCCACGGAGGCGGAGGGTGCAGCCACTAGGCGGGAAAAGGGTCGTTCTCGCGGTTGTCAGCGGCAAGGGGGGCACGGGGAAGACTTCTTTCTCGGCCTCCCTCGCCTTGTCGAGACCGGGTTCGGTGGCGGCGGACGCGGACGTCGAGGAACCGAACCTGGCTTTCCTCCTCGGGGAACCCGTATTGGCGACCATGAACGTCGTCCTGCCCGTTCCAGCCGTGGACGCGGAAAAATGCACGCGGTGCGGGACCTGCGCCAGGGTCTGCCGCTTCGGGGCGGTCCTGTCGTTCGGCAAGAGGCCCCCGGTTTTCAACGAACTCTGCCACGCCTGCGGAGCCTGCGTGATGGCCTGTCCCGAAAAGGCCCTTTACGAGGTCGACAGGCCCGTGGGTTTCATCGGGCGCGGCGGCGGGGACGGGATCACCCTGGTCGAGGGCCGGCTCCTGGTGGGGAACCCCAACCCCGTTCCAGTCATCGAGCGGACGATCCAGGCGGCCCTGTCGGAAGACGGGGACACCGTCATCGACTCCCCTCCCGGCGCGGCCTGCCCGATGGTGGCGGCCGTGAGGGAAGCCGACGCGGTGATCCTGGTGACCGAGCCGACGCCCTTCGGGAGGGCCGACGCCGAGGTGGTCTCGCAGGTCCTTCGCGACATGGGGAAACCGGCGGCCCTAGTGGTGAACCGGTCGGGAATCCTGGAAGAAGAGCTCCCCTTCGAAGGGGTTACGGGGACCCTGCCGGTCCTCGCGCGCCTTCGCTTCTCGAGAAAAGTCGCGGAAGGGTGCGCCAGGGGCATTCCCCCCACGGAACTGGACCCTTCCTGGAAGGATGCGGCGAAGGCTGCATGGGAATGGGCCGAGGGGGTGTCGAGATGACGATCCGCGAAATCGTGGTCATGAGCGGAAAGGGCGGAACCGGTAAGACCACGCTGGCTTCCGTCCTGGCCAAGATCCTGGCGGGCCGCTGCGTCCTTTGCGACGCCGACGTGGATGTCCCGGACCTGTGGATCCTCGCCGCCCCGGATGTCCGTTCCGAGGAGGACTTCATGGGAGGGGACAAGGCGCGGCTGAATCGGCCTCCTTGCGACGGTTGCGGCATTTGTGTCCCGGTCTGCCGTTTTGGGGCGCTTTCGGTGCGGGAGGAAAAAATCGTCCTGGACGAAAGCCGCTGCGAAGGCTGCGGGGCCTGTGCCCTCGTGTGCCCGAGGGAGGCCTTTTCGGTCTCCCCCGCGGTGCAGGGACGCATTTTCGAAAGCGAAACGGCATTCGGCCCCTTTTGGCACGCCCGGCTGGTTCCCGGCGGGGAGAACTCCGGCCGGCTCGTGCAGGTCCTGCGGGAGAGGGCCAAAAAGACGGCCTCGGAAAGGGATTTGTCCTGGGTCCTTGTGGATGGCCCTCCTGGAATCGCCTGCCCCGCGATATCGGCCATGACGGGATGCACGGCGGTGCTGGCCGTGACCGAGCCCTCCAAAAGCGGTCTTCACGACCTGAAGCGCCTGGGGGAACTGGCCGCCCGTTTCCGGGTGCCGATGGCCGTTGTCCTCAACCGCTTTGACCTTTCCCGGGAGGGGGCTGAAGCGATCCGGGAAGCGTGCCGAGAAAAGGGATGGCCCCTGCTGGCCGAGATCCCGTTTTTGCCCGGGGTCGTCGAGGATCTCGCCCGGTCCCGCATCCCCTTCGGGATCCTCGGGGAAACCCTGCGAAAGGTGATGGAAGGGCTCGAGCCCCTGCTAAGCCCCGGAAGCTGAAAAAAAGAAGCCCCCGCCGTGAAGGCGGGGGCTTCTCATTCCAGGCCTAGGCGTTCTCTTCCCCGTCGTACCATTTCTGGATGGGCCGGTAATCGATCGGCACGGAAAGCACGATGGACGTGACCGGCTGGCCGAACTTGGAGAGGAGGTCAAGGAGCGACTCCAGGTGGGAGACGTTCGTGACGATGACTTTCAGGAGGAACGAATCGGCGCCCGTCACGCGGTTGCAGCCGAGGACTTCCTTTCGTCCCTTGAGGAAATCGAGGAGCTCTTCCTGCCGCTCGCGGGAGGAGCTGAGGCGGACCGCCGCGGTGATGGGATAGCCCATCTTCTCGGGATCCACGATGGCTCGGTACCCCTTGATGATGCCGGCTTCTTCCATCCTCCGCACCCTTTCGGAGATAGCCGGGCTGGAGAGGCCGACCCGCTTGCCCAGTTCGCTGAAGGTGATGCGCCCGTCTTCCTGGAGGGCCGACAGGATTTCCAAACCAATGCGATCCAACAGTCTTTCTGCTTCCAGGTTCATTGTGAACACCCTTTCTATATTTTAAGGAAATTAGGTTATCTCAAAACTCGGCAATCGTATCAAAAACCAAACGCCTTGTCTAGGACAAAAATAGCGCTTTTGCGGGGCGATCCGGGAAATCCGTCCTGATAGTGAAAAAAAGAACCATCTTTCCAAACCAAAGCGGGGTTCGCAGCGCATTAACCCTCCCCGGCTGTCCTGCCTTTCCGCTTCAGGAACACGTAAGCCCCCACGAGGAAAAGGCAAAAGCCCGCCAGCAAGAGCGTGATCCGGTGAATAGCCGTCGCCATGCCGGCTTCGTCGCCGCCGAGCCAGAATCCCACCAGGGCCAGGACGACCACCCAGATCCCCGACCCGAGGCTGGTGTAGAGAATGAAAAGGGGAATGTTCATCCTGGCCAGCCCGGCCGGCAGGGAGATGTACTGGCGGATGACCGGCAGGAGTCGGCCGACGAAGGTGCTGATGTGGCCGTGATCGGCGAAAAACCGGTCGGCCCGGTCAAGGGACTTCTCGTTGACGAAGAAATACCGGCCCCACCGGAGGAAGAACGGCCGTCCGTAATGGAGGGATAACCAGTAGTTGAAAAGGGCTCCGAAGAGGCTTCCCAGGATGCCCGAAGCGATGACGAGGACAAGGCTCATCTGTCCCTTGGCTGCCAAAAAGCCCGCGGGCGGCACTACGACCTCGCTGGGGAAGGGGAAGAAGGACGATTCGAGGAACATGAGCCCCACGATGCCGGGGTAGCCCATGTGCCCGATCGTTTGTACGAGCCAGTTGACCAATGAATCAAGCACGGCGTGCCGACCTTGCCGAAGATCCGCGCTAGGCGGGCCGTCTTGCCGAGACCTGGTCGATGGAAACCTTGCGGGTGTGCTCGGTCTTGACCCAGACGGCCTGGCTTCCCGCCATGAAAGCGGCCCTGAAGAGGATGGGGATCCAGGTGAGGCCGAAGAAGAAATAGGCGGGTACGGCGGTGATGTACTTCAGGACGAGGCGCCCCTTCCGCTTCGATGGGCCGACGACGTCGACCCAGGCGCAGTAGGTGAGGATCATCATGAAGGGAACGGACAGGAAAAGGGCCCATTCCAGGGCTGTTTCCGGCACCTTCGCGCCGAGAGTCGGGAAGAGGATGGCGTTGTTCACGATGGTGTAGATCATTCCCGAAATCATCACGATGAGGGAAACGCACGCCTTGACCGGGGCCATCAGGTACAGGGCGAGGTCGAGGTACTGCAGCCTTCGGGTCTGGGCGAAACGCTTGAGAGCGGCGAAGACGTAGTGCCAGCAGACCCAGTAGTGTCCCTGCATCCAGCGCGTGCGCTGGCGCCAGGAGACCTTGAGGCTCTGGGGCTTTTCGTCGAACAGTCGGGCATGGTCGTTCCAGTGGACGCGCTTCCCGGAGAGGATGATCCGGGTGGAAAGTTCCAGGTCCTCGGTCAGGCTCTGCATGTTCCATCCCAGGCGGCGCATCGTGGCGCTTTTGATCACGAGGCCGGTTCCCCCGAGGGTGCAGGACAGCCCCCACTTGGAGCGGGCGAGCTGCCAGAAACGGTTCGTGTACCAGTAGGCCAGGGCGTAAGCCCTTGTCAGCCAGTTGTCGTCCGGGTTCTTGACGTCCAGGCAGCCCTGGATCGCTTCAGCGTCGGGGTGGGCTTCCATGTAGTCGTTCATCCGCGCCAGGAAGTCCCGGTCCGCGAGGTTGTCGGCGTCGAACATGACCAGGCCGTCGTAGTCCTCCAGGCGGATGCGCTGGAGCGCCCACCGGACGTTCCATGTCTTCCCGTTTTTCGTCGTGTCCGTCCGGACGAGGGCAACGGCTCCGTGGGTGGCGGCGACCTCCGCGGTGTTGTCCGAGCAGTTGTCGCAGGAGACGTAGACATCGAAGCGGTCCCGGGGGTATTCCTGCAGGTTGAGGCTCTCGAGGAGCCCGTCGAGTACGGCAGCCTCGTTATGGGCCGGAACCAGGACGGCGAACCGGCGGAAAGACTTCGCGGCGGGAAGGGGGCGTGCGCTCCACCAGCCGCGGAAACCGATGACGAACTGGTAGGCCGCGTCGAGGAAAAGGAAGGCAAACAGGGTGTAGAGACCGGCCTGGAGAAGCCACCAGCCCCACCACATGGCCCAGAAAAACATCTCTTTCTGTTGAATATCCATTGTTTAGGAACCACCTTTTGAAGTTTGTGGGTCAGCGTGAGTCATGATAGTGATTCGGCGGAAAAAACGCAAGAGGCTTTTTTAAAAGCCGCAACTTGCCTTTGATGTGTGTAGCCATTTCTCAAAAAGCTTTAATAATTTTAATCTTGAGGAATTCGTAAGACGGCTGTTCCCATTTTGTAAAGATGGGTGTAAAATGCCCGCGACAAAAAACAGGCACTCTTCCCCTTATATAAAGGAAGAGAGCCGCACGGAGGAATGCGAGTGTCACCCTGGAAGAACCTGTGCCGCCGGTTCGACGGCGCCGAAATGGCCCTTGCCGGGATACTGGCCGTTTCGATCAGCCAGAAGTTCATGCACCTGAACCACGTGATGATGAAGGGATCCCTCGGGAATCCCCTCACGCTGCTTGCTTTCATGGGGACATCGGCGGCCCTGGCCGTCATGCCCCTCCTCCTGCCCAGGAAGTTCAGGGCCGCGGGGTTTGTTTTCGTCGATTTCTGGCTCACCGTCCTCGTCTGGACCGACCTTCTGTCCCTGCGCTACTATTCCGACCTCTTCTCGCTCAGGAACCTCGGGCTGGGAACCCAGCTATCGGCCGTGAAAGACGCGGTGGCCGCCCTGATGGAACCTGGGGACGCCCTGCTCTGGGCGGACTTCCTGGTGATCCTTCCCCTGGCCGTTCGCCTCCACAAAAGGTCGAAGGCCCTGCCCGGGCTTGACTGGAAACGGACGGCGGCCGTCGGGGCCCTGGCGGTTTTCCTCCTCGTTCCCTTCGGGGTAAGGATCGACCGTTTCGGCAAGACCTGCCCGGGAGCGCTGGCCTCCATGTGGGACCGTCCCGCGGTGGCCCTCAGCATCGGATCGATCAACTACCATCTCGTCGACCTGGCGACCCTCGTGACGGACAGGTTCAGGCCAGCCAGGAGCGGGCTTGGCCTGGACGAGGTCCTCGGCTGGTTCCAGGACCGTCCTGGCGGAACCGCCCACCTTCACCACGGGGTGGCCGCCGGAAAGAACCTCATCGTCATCCAGGTCGAGGCCCTCCAGTCCTTCGTCCTGGGCCGTTCCGTCGGCGGGGTGGAGATCACGCCCAACCTGAACCGGCTGGCCAGGCACGGGCTCAACTTCCAGGAAACCTACCACCAGACGGCCATGGGCAACAGCGCGGACGCGGAGTTTTTGGTCAACACGGGCCTGTTCCCGGCTCCTTCCGGGGTCGCCTACACGCGCTACGCGGGAAACGAGTTCAATTCCATCGCCTCGGCCCTGAAGGCGAAGGGCTACGCCACCCTGGCCCTTCACGGGGACAGGCCGGGCTTCTGGAACCGGGCGCGGATGTATCCCTCGCTTTCATTCGACCGTTTCGTCAGCAACCACGATTTCAAGGTGGATTCGGTCATCGGGCTCGGCCTGAGCGACGAGAGCTTCTTCCGGCAGAGCCTCCCGATCCTGAAGGCGCAGAAAGAACCCTTTTACGCCTTCCTGATCACGCTTTCGAGCCATTACCCCTTCAACATGGACCTGGACAAGATCCCGCCCCTTCCGCTGGGCGACCTGGCCGGGACGGAACTGGGGAACTACCTCCGGTGCATTCACTACGCCGACGCACAGATCGGGGCCTTCGTCGCGGGGCTGCGCCGGGAGGGCCTGCTGGAGCGAAGCGTCCTCGCGGTCTACGGTGACCACCCGGGCCTGACGGTGGGAGACCGGCCCGACCTCGCCCGTTTCCTGGGCGTAGGCGATCTCACGGACCCGGTGGCCTGGAAAAAGGCCCAGAAGATCCCCTTCATCGTCCGTCTCCCGCGCGAGAGGCTGAGGGGGAAAGTCACGCTGGCAACGGGACAGATCGATATCGGGCCGACCCTGGGGAACCTTCTCGGGACGGACCTGCCCACGGCTTTCGGCCAGGATCTCCTGAACGCGGGAAGCGGGTTCGTGGTCTTCCGGAACGGGTCTTTCCTGGACGACGAAACCTGGGTCCTGCCCGAGCAGGAACTGGCCTACGACCTCCGCACCGGGAAGGGACAGTCTCTGTCGGAAACCCCCGAGGCACTAGAGAAGGCCAGGGAGAAGCTTTCGGTATCCGATGCCATCCTGGAAGGCAACCTCATCCCAAAGGTCAACGCCTCCTTCCAGTAGGCCGGATCGGCACGAACGCGGCGTCCCGGCGCGGGATGCCGCTTTTTTGTGCCTTTTTTCCGGGGCCTCTATAATCAGCTTGGTGGATCTTTTTCTTCGCGGGAGGCGATTCGTGGATGACGATTCCGATAGGGGCCGCGTTCCTGGCAGGTCTTGTCCTGGGGGCCCTCTTGGCCGCGGTGTGGGCCGTGTCCCGGCTGAAAAGAACGTGTGGCGAGCTTGCGTCGGTCCAGGTGGAGGCCGTCAGGCTGGAGGAACGGCTGAAGGCCCAGGAAGAGGAAAAAGCGCGCCTCGATGCCGCGGTGGAGGAAAGGGAAGCGGAAAACGACGCCCTTCGGGAAACCCTGGGACGCCTGAACTCGGAGCGCTCGGCCCTTGAAGCCAGGATGGAGGAACAGGCCGCGGCGGCCGAAGCGAAGATGTCGCTGCTGGAGGAAGCCAGGTCAAGGCTTTCGGAAGCCTTCCAGGCCCTTTCCAGGGAAGCCCTGGAGTCCAACAGCAAGACGTTCCTGCAGCTGGCCGGGGAAACCCTGGGGCAGAAAAGCCAGGCCATCGACCAGGTTGTCCAGCCGCTCAAGGAATCCCTCGGCAAGGTGGAAACCGCCATGCGGGAAATCGAGACCAAGCGGGAGGGTGCCTACGGAGGCCTCACCGAGCAGATCCGCGGGCTTTCGGAGGCGCAGGCCCGGCTCCAGGGCGAGACCGCGAACCTCGTGAAGGCCCTGAGGCAGCCGCAGGTGCGCGGGAGGTGGGGAGAAATCCAGCTCCGCAGGGTTGTCGAACTGGCCGGGATGATCGAGCACTGCGACTTCGAGGAACAGGTTTCCGTGTCGGGCGAGGAAGGCCGGCTTCGTCCCGACCTCGTCGTTTCCCTGCCGAACGACCGGATTGTCGTCGTGGACGCGAAAGTGCCCCTCGAGGCCTACATGGAGGCCGTCGAGGCAACTGAAGAAAGTGTGCGGTCGGAGAAACTGAAGTCCCATAGCCGCCAGATACGGGACCACATCGCGAAACTTTCGGCCAAGGACTACTGGAAACAGTTCGCCCAGACGCCGGATTTCGTTGTCCTTTTCCTTCCGGGGGAATCCTTCATGAGCGCGGCGGCCGGAACCGACCTCGAGCTGATCGAGTACGGGGCGAAGAACCGTGTCATGCTGGCCACCCCGACGACCCTGCTTGCCCTGCTCAAGGCCGTGGCCTACGGGTGGAACCAGGAGGCGGTCGCCCGGAGCGCGAAGGCGATCAGCGAAACGGGACGGGAACTCCATGACCGGCTCAGGACTTTCCTGGGGCACTTCGAGGGGGTCCGAAAGGGGCTTAAAACCGCGAGCGATTCCTACAACAAGGCCGTCGGTTCGCTGGAAAGCCGGGTCCTGGTCAGCGCGAGGCGCCTGGCGGGACTGAACCACTCGGACGAGGCCGAGCTCGAATGCGCGGCCTCGATAGAGGTGCCGCTGCGCTCCCTGTCCGATTCTGAGAATCTCGGCGAAATCGGGGCCGATTAGGCAAAAACGGGTATAATCGAAATATGACCTGCGGGAAAAGAGATGAAGGAAATCGGCCAGCCCGGGAAAGGGTTTGGCACGAAAAGGGGGGCAAGGACATGATCAGGCGGATTCGAAGGGCCTGCCGCCCTGGGCAGGCACAGGTGGAATACGGGCTGATCCTGGCGTTCGTCTCCATTGCCCTGGTTGGGGCGCTCCTGGCCCTCTACCTCCTGGACAGGGAACTCTTCGGTTCCATCATCGATGCCGTAAAAGGCCTTATCTGACAAAAACACGAGGAACCCGCCAATTAAAAAGGGGACCGGCCATCGGCCGGTCCCCTTTTCGCTTTCGGAAGCCTGCTTTTGCCTCTATTTCCCGTGCTTCGCGTTCCAGGGTTTCGAGTTGGGGAAGAACAGCGGTTCGCCGTACTTCTGGACGCCGAAGTCCTTGATCAGGACCTGTGCTTCGTCACTTTCCAGCCATTCGACAAAAGCCTTGGCGGCATCGACGTTCAGGCCCTGGAACTTCGCCGGGTTGACCCGGATGACGGCGATGAGGTTGAGGAGGATCGGGTCCCTCTCGACCAGAGGTACGAGCGTGATGCTCTTCTTCATGGTCAGGTAGGTGGCCCGGTCCATCAGCACGTAGGCCTGGCGCCGGTTGGCGAAGACCGTCGTGGCGCCGTTGCCGAGCTTGCCCAGGGAGTAGGTGACGTACCAGTCGCCCTCCGGCTTGATATGGGCAGCTTCCCAGACTTCGAGTTCCTTGACGTGGGTACCGGACATATCGCCGCGGGTCACGAAGGGGGCGCCCATGATCGCGATGCGGGTCAACGCGTCGGGGGCGCTCTTCATGCCCTTGATCCCGGCAGGATCGGATGCCGGGCCCAGGATCACGAAGTCGTTGAACATGATGTCCCGGCGGTCCACGCCGAACCCGTCCGCGATGAACTGGTCCTCGAGCGACCGGGCGTGGACCATGACCATGTCGAAGTTGCCCGACTTGGCCTTTTCAAGGGTGGCTCCGGTGCCGGCTCCCTCGAAGGTCACCTTGGTTCCCGTCTTCTTGCCGTAGGCGTCGACGAGGGCGGGAACGATTCCCGCGTCGATGGGGCCGATGGTGCTGGACATCCGGACCGTGTCCGCCGCGAGGGCGGGCAGGACGGCCAGGAGAGCCAGGGAAAGGACGAGCAGCGCTAATGTGAACCGTTTCAGGGTCGTGTGTCTCATCTGTCGGTTCCTCCTCGTAAGGTCAATCGGTCATTAGGGCTTGGCGTTGGGGAAGAAAAGCTGCTTGCCCGACATCTTGAATTCGGCGACCAGCTTCTGCCCCCGCGGGGAAGCCATCCAGGCGGAGTAGCGCTCCGCGAGGTCGGTTGCCAGTCCCTGGGCGCGGCTCGGGTCCACCACGATGACGCTGTACTGGTTGAAGAGTTTCTTGTCTCCCTCGACGACGATCACGAGGGGCGGTTTCCCCTTGAAGTTGTCCTCGTACTTGATGTAGGTCCCGCGGTCGGTGAGGGCATAGCCGTTCCGTTCCCCGGCGACGGTGAGCGTCTCGATCATGCCCTGGCCCAGGGACATGTACCAGCTTTCCTTGTCAGGGGCGGGGATTCCCGCGTCCTTCCAAAGCCTGAGCTCGGCCATGTGCGTGCCGGACTTGTCGCCGCGGCTGGCGAAGGGGGCCTTCTTCGCGGCGATGGCACCCAGGGCCTCGGCGATGGTCTTGCCCTTGACCTTCGCGGGGTCGGAAGCGGGACCGACCAGGATGAAGTCGTTGTACATGACCTCACGCCGGTCCTTGCCGTTTCCTTCCTTCATGAAAGCGGCCTCGGCCTCGGGATCGTGGACGAGAAGGACGTCCACGTCACCGTTCTTGCCGTACTGGAGCGCCTTGCCCGTCCCGACGGCGACCCACTGCAGCTCGATGCCCGTGTCCTTCTGGAAGAAGGGGGCCAGGTAGTCCAGAAGTCCCGTGTTGTCCGTGCTGGTCGTCGTGGCCATCCGAAGAACCGGGGCCTTGGCCATAGCGGCGGCGCCCAGTGCCAGGACGAACACGAGGGCCAGCGTTGTTGCGATTCTCCACCCGCGCTTCATCATGCGAATCTCCTCCTGTTTTGAGAGTATGGCTTTCGGCAAAAAGGAATAAGGGGGGAGGGGCCTCTTTGAGAAGAGGCCCCTCGGGGCTCGAGAAAGCGGGGACAAAAAACAGGCCGCCCCCGTTGGCAGAAGGCGGCCTGTTTCAAAGCCCGCAGATCTCCTTTCCAAACGGGAGGCTCCCCCGTTTCCGGGGAAACCCATTGGCCTGCCGCCGTGGGGAAAAACCCGGTAGGAACGGCAGGCTCGGAGAGTGTTTGCAGTTGTAAAGCAGTTCTACCAGAAAACGGTCGTTTACGCAAGGGGTTCATCCCCTCGTGATGATCGTCCCCACGTGTTCCCCCGCAAGGGCCCGGGTGATGTTTCCCTCTTTTGTCCCGTCGAAGACCTGGATGCTTTCCAGGACCTCGCTCTTCCGGAGGATTTCCAGGCAGGGCCTTTCGATGACCAGGTCCGGAAGGTCCATGGCGATTAGCTCCGAGGCCGACACCTCCGGGATGAACTCGGCCTCGGGGTCCTTTTTCGGATCGTCCGCGAAAAGCCCGCGCTCGTCCTTCACGAACAGGCAGCTTTTGGCGCCGATCAGGTCGGCCATCAGGATCGTCCCCACGTCCGTGCGGTGAAGGGGCAGGCGGCTTTCCGAGGGGATCGCGAAGTAATCGTAGGGAGGCATGCCGTGCATCACGGGGATGCATCCCTGGCCGAAATAGGTGGCCAGCTTCACGATCTCGTCGTGGCCGATCTTGATCCCTCCCCAGGGCGAGAGCAGGGTGGCCACCAAAAGCGCGTTCTGCTCCGAGACCGAGCTGCCGAACTTGGCGATGATGCCGGTCGGCATGCCGAGTTCCAGGCCGATCGAATAGATGTGCCGGCTTCTCGTCCCGCCGCCCGTCATGACAACCATCTTGTGGCGGTCCTTGTTCGAGACGATTTCACGGATGATCGCGGGGAGGGCTTTCTCCCCGCGGTCACAGATCGACTGCCCGCCGATCTTCAGGACGTTCACGTCAGGGAAAAGCCGGACCTGGGGGATCACCTTCAGGGTTTCCGCCAGGTCCTTGCCGACCAGGCTCTCGCCCATCAGGCGGCTCTTGACGTGGAGGCGCCTGCCGTCACGGTCTCTGACCAGCGCCATGTCCCGTTCCTTCTCCGCTTCCGCCTTCCAGGGCGACCAGTTCGGCGCCCACGCTCTCAGCGATGGCTTTCAGGTCGGACTGCCTGAGGTGCTGGGCCAGGAAATTGACCTCGACCCCAGAAACGGCCACGACCCTGAAACGGGGCTTTTTCTCTCCTTCTTCCACTTTGCGGCGTTCCCGGTAGAAGATCTTTCCAGTCATGTGGACCCCATCCTTCTCTAAAGCGTTCCTAAATTACCATTTTCTCTCAAATGCCGTTTTCCCGCCAGGGGTTCCCAACTTTCCTTTTCCAGCGGGCGGACGAGAAGGGTGGGAACGTGGCCGACAAGGTGTGGCCTGAGCCATCCGCTGGATTTCACGGTGTGCCCGGGGCAGGGGATCCGGGAATCCCGGTCGATGGAAAGGACCCGGATACCGGCAGCTTGCAGCTCTTCGACGGAGCAGGTGCCGGGCAGGGCACGCAGGTTCCCGTACTCGATGAAACGCCCGAACCAGCCGGCGGCCGTCAACCCCACGGCGGCGGCCGATCCGATGATCCCTCCGTTCGTCCCCCCGTGGCCGGAGAGCCGGGCCCCCCTGGCCGCTTCCATCGCCTCGGCCTGTGTCAGGACGCGTTCCGCCGCCGACCGCCCGAACTCCATCAGGCGGCCCATGGCGGGGGAATCCCCAGCGGCGATGCAGAGGCCGGGATCGCTTCCGGGCAGGGCATGGCGTTCGAGATGGGCGACCGCGCGTTCAGCCAGGTCCTCTTCCCGGTACCCCCCCTCGTCCAGCAGCACGATGCAGGCCGCGCTGTTGTGCGAGGTAAACGGGATATCGTCGTGGACCAGAAGCTGCTGGCGGACGACACCCCAGGCCGTGAGCCCCTCCGGCAAACTTTCCAGGAACCAGCGGGCGACTTTCCCGGTCCCGTAGGGCCCGTCCAGGTTGTCCGTGTCATCGAATGCGACGAAAATCTTCCTCATTGGAAATCACTCCCCGGTAAGGTACGTTAGCAGAAGCCGAATTTTGCCGCAATAACCCGTGCCAGGGTGACGCGGCGTCGTTTCGCAGGGTGGGTTATGATAATGAAAAGGAGGGAGGAAAGCGGGATGAAGCTGGGTTCTTTCGAGTTCAACCTCCGGGAACTCTCGGGTTCGATGGGCGACTTCGGAACCCTTCTTCCGCTGGCGGTAGGGTACGTGACGGTCTGCGGCATGGATCCCTGCGGCCTGCTGGTTTTCATGGGCCTGGCCAACATCGTCACCGGCCTGGTCTACCGCCTTCCCATGCCCATCGAGCCCATGAAGGCCCTCGCGATCATGGCCATCGCCCAGGCCTGGACTCCGGACAAGGTCCTGGCTTCGGGGTTTGCCATGGGGCTCGTGTGGATGGCCTTCGGGCTGACCGGCGCCATGACCTGGGTGGCGGCGAACACGCCACGGGCCGTGACGAGGGGGATCCAGCTCGCCCTGGGAGTCCAGCTGATCCTGCAGGGGGCCCGGATGGCTTCCGGATCCTGGGTCCTGTCTATGGGAGCCCTCCTCGTGGTTCTCCTGCTCCGGAAAAACCGCCACGCCCCGGCGGCGCTCGTCCTGGTCCTGTCCGGGATCGCCATCATGGCTTTCCAGGGGAAGCTGGCCTCGCTGGAAGGCTTTTCCGTAACCCTGCCGACGATCCGCAGCCTGGACCTGTCCCTCTTGTGGCCGGCCATGAGGGACGGCGGGCTTTCCCAGATCCCCCTGACGGCGACGAACGCGGTCATCGCCACCGTCGCCCTGATCCGGGAATACTGGCCGGAAAGGGAAGTCACGGAACGCCAGTTGGCCCTCAACATGGGGATCATGAACCTGGCCGGGCCCTTCATCGGTGGCATGCCTCTCTGCCACGGGGCGGGAGGCCTTGCCGGGCAATACACCTTCGGGGCGCGGACAGGCGGGACGAACATCATCGAGGGAACGATCGAAATCGCCCTGGGGCTTTTCCTCGCAAGGTCCATCGGGGAGATTTTCGCGGCATTTCCGCTGGCGATCGTCGGAGCCATGATGTTTGTGGTGGGCGTGGAGCTCCTGAAGTTCATCCGGCTGGTCAGGACGAAGGGGGAATGGCCCGCGATCGGGGTGACCCTGGGTGTCTCCGTCGTGGGCAACATGGCGCTGGGTTTCGCGGCGGGCCTCCTTTTTTGCCTCCTTTCGGCCAGGGTGACGGGAAGGAAGGTTGGCTGAGACACGGCATATCCTGGAAGCCGTCGAAAAGAACCAGGCAGGGGGGAGACTTCGGTCTCCCCCCTTTTTTATGGACAAAATCGAGCAAAAAGAACCTTTATTCACCAAAAACTTGAAAGTGTATCGGTGTTTTTTATCTAATAGATAAGGTTTTTTGTATCGAAAAACTTGCCCGGAACTCCGAGCCGAGCGGCAAGAAAGCTCCTGCCGGGGCTGCCGGCCCATGGGCGGCCTGGAAAGGAGGGTTCCGTTTACCGCTCGTTCAACGGGCATATACCGAGTTCTTGAATGTTCCCCAAAATCCATTTCCCATGGAGGGCGAAGACGCATGCAAAAGCAGTTTCATGTGAAGTGCATCACCATCAACGGCATTCCCCAGCGCGTCGTGGCCGATCCCGAGGAAAAGCTGGTCAAGGTCATCCGGAACCAGCTCCACCTCACCGGGACGAAGCTCGGCTGCGGCCAGGGGCAGTGCGGAGCCTGCAACGTCATCCTGGACGGCAAGGTCACGCGCTCCTGCATCGTTCCCTGGAAAGCCGTCCCTGAGAACGCCGACATCCTGACCATCGAAGGAATCGGCACCCCGGACCGTCTCCACGCGATCCAGTGGGCCTTCATCGCCAACGGCGCGATCCAGTGCGGGTTCTGCACCCCCGGTTTCATCGTGGCGGCAAAGGGCCTGCTCGACACCACGCTGAACCCGACCCGCGAAGAGATCCGCGACTGGTTCCAGAAGCACTGGACGGCATGCCGCTGCACGGGCTACAAGCAGATCACCGATGCCGTCATGGATGCCGCCGCGGTCCTGAGGGGCGAGAAGCCCATGACCGATTTCGCCAAGGCCCTCAAGCCCGGCGATTCCGTCTGGGGAACCCGCTACCCGCGCCCGAGCGCGATCTTCAAGGCGACGGGGACGTTCGACTATGGCGATGACGCGGGCCTCAAGCTTCCGGAAGGCAGCCTGCACGCCGTCTGCGTCTGCCCCGAGACGGACCACGCGAAGGTCCTGAAGATCGATTTCTCGGAGGCCGAGAAGATGCCCGGCGTGTTCAAGGTCGTCACCGCCGCCGACATCAAGGCCAACAAGGGCACCAACCGCATCCGCGGCCAGGCCGGGTCCGGCACGGCGACCACCGACGGGTGGGAGCGCCGCATCCTGGTCGAGGAAGGCGACAAGATCCGCCAGTGGGGCGAGACGGTCGCCATCGTCTGCGCCGACACCGAGGAGCAGGCCCGCGCCGCCGCTGCCGCCGTGAAGGTCGACCTGCAGGAACTGCCGGCCCTGATGGACGTCAAGGCCGCCATGGCTCCCGGCGCCCCGAAGGTCTACGAAGAGATCCCCGACCTCGAGGGCATCCCGAACTGCTTCAACAAGCGCCCCATCATCAAGGGCGAAGATCCCGCGCCGCTGCTCGACAAGGCCCCCCACGTCGTCGAGGCGGAGTTCTGGAGCTCCCGCCAGCCGCACCTCACCATCGAGACCGACTGCGGCTTCGGCTACTACGACGAGGAAGGCCGCCTGACCCTGCAGACGAAGAGCATCTGCGTCTACCGCCATGCCATGATGATCGCCCGCGGGCTCGGCGTGCCGCCCTCGAAGATCCGCGTCATCCAGAACGGCATGGGCGCCAGCTTCGGGTACAAGGTCGCCCCGACGAACGAGCCCCTGCTCGGCGCCTGCGTTGTCGCGACCGGCCGTCCCGTCTACATGCGGCTGAACATGAAGGAGCACATCACCCGTACCCCGAAGCGCTCCCCGTTCCTCGTGAAGGTTCGCGCCGGCGTCGACGGGAAGGGCAAGCTGGTCGGCCTCGAGAACTTCTGGTACGTCGATCACGGACCCTACTCCGAATCCAGCCAGGACCTCACCAACAAGGGCGGCCAGTTCATGCTTTCCCCCTATCACCTGGACAACATCCGCGGGGCCGGCTACACCTTCTTCACCAACCAGAAGTGGTGCGGGGCTTTCCGCGCCTACGGCGGACCCCAGACCTATTTTGCCGGCGAGCAGGTCATGGACATGCTGGCCGACAAGCTTGGGATGGATCCGCTGGACTTCAGGGAACTCAACCTGATCCGCCCGGGCGACACCATGCCCAGCGGACAGAAGCTCGAGGTCTACCCGCTCCAGGCGATGGTCGCCAGGTTCCGCCCGATTTACGAGGAAGCCAGGCAGCGCGCGGCGGCCAACTCCACCGATCAGGTCAAGAGGGCGGTCGGCATCTCCATCGGCATCTACAACTCGAACGACGACGGCGCCGACGACGCGGCCAGCAACGTCGAGCTGACGAAGGACGGCGTCATCCTCTACAACACCTGGGAGGATCACGGGCAGGGAGCCGACATGGGCTGCGTCGGGACCGCACACGAGGCCCTGAAGCCCCTGAAGCTGCATCCCAGCCAGATCAAGCTGGTCTGCAACGACATGGCGAAGGCCCCGAACAGCGGTGCCGCCGCGGCGAGCCGCTGCCAGGTCATGGTCGGCAACGCCATCGTCGACAGCTGCCGCAAGCTGCTGGATGCCATGCGCAAGCCGGACGGGACCTACCGGACCTACGACGAGATGGTGGCCGAGGGCATTCCCACCTTCTACGAGGGCTACTGGAAGGCCACCGTGCGCGACGTCGACGGTGAAGCCATCACCTGCACCGGTATGGACGACGTCACCGGCCAGGGCTACCCCTTCGCCAACCACATGTTCGGCATCTTCATGGCCGAGGTGGCGGTCGACACGAAGACGGGCAAGGCCATGGTCGAGAAGTTCACCCTCATCAGCGACGTGGGCAAGATCAACAACTTCGACGTCGTGGAAGGGCAGCATTTCGGCGGCATCGCCCAGGGCATCGGCCTCGCCCTGACCGAGGACTTCCAGGACCCGCGCAAGTACACCAACCTCGTCACCTGCGGGTTCCCCTACATCAAGGACATCCCCGACGACATCAAGCTCTACCACATGGAGACGGCGCGCGAGTTCGGTCCCTTCGGCGCTTCCGGAACGGGCGAAATGCCGCTTTCCGCCCCGCACCCGGCCATCGTCAACGGCATCGCCCGGGCCTGCGGCGCGCGGATCTTCCAGATCCCGGCCCTCCCCCAGAAGATCCTGGATGGAATGAAGGACCAGGAAGGCCATAGCTGCGGCTGCAGCCACTAGGAAAGATCCCCGTGAGGGAAGCCCCGTTCGGGGCTTCCCTCACGCCAGGACGGAAGGAGGCGAAACTCCATGGAAAACGAATACACCGGCCGGATCGAGGACCTCGAGCTCTTCGATGCCTCGTCGCTGGCCCCGGAAGTGACCAAGCGGGTGATTTTCGGCCCGGGCCGGCATTGGGACGACTACACGATGAGGCATTTCTCCCTGCCCGCCGGAACCGTGATCCCTGACCACGTCCATGACTGGCCCCATTACATGATCGGGCTGGGCGGCAGGGGCTACGTGATCGTCGAGGGGGAACCCTGCGAGCTTCCCGCCATGGGGTGGGCCCACGTCCCGGGAGGACTTGTCCACGGGTACGAGAACCCGGGACCCGATCCTTTCGTCTTTCTCTGCATCGTTCCCACCGAGGGCGATCCCCACATGAAACTCAAGCGTTTCCGGATGGAACGCCAAAAGAAAAAGCAGGAAACGGGGGGAGAAAAACCCTAGAAAAAGGCGGGAAATTCGTCCGCCCGTGCGGCACATGCGCGGGCGGCATCTTATTGGGGTTAGGATGCAACACCGTTGCAAGGGAGGGATGGCGATGAAAGCGCAAGAAGCCCTGGATCGTACCGAGATCAGGCGAACCCCGGTCAGGGAGGCTGTCCTGGGGATCCTGCTCGAGGAACGGCGCCCCATGTCCTACCGGGAAGTGGCGGCCAGGCTCCCGGGCAGGCAGGACCGGGTCACCCTTTACCGGACGCTCCTCCTGCTCCTGGAAAAGGGGCTTGTCCACAGGGCCCAGGACCTGGAGGGAAACTGGCGGTTCTGCGCGCACGCTCCCTCCCCGGGCTGCCCGGGCAACCATCCCCATTTCGTTTGCCGGGTATGCGGCAGGATGACCTGCCTGGCGGCGGTCGCCCTGCCCTGGCTGGAGATGGAGCCGGGAACACTTATCGAGGGCAAGCAAATGGTCGTTTACGGGGTTTGCGCGTCCTGTGCGGGCAAGTACCCGGGAAAGGCAGGGGAGTGAAGTTGAAGGTTCGGTTCAATCGCTTTTCGTGGCTTTTTGTCTTCGTTTTCGTCACAGTCCTGGGCCTGGGGTCCCCGGCAAGGGCTGAAGAGGGCGTTGTCGCGATTTCCGCCGGTATTTCACCTTGCGTCGAGGAAATCATGCGGGCCTTCGTGGATGCCGGGGGGCAGTCCCTGACCCTGGTGAAGGAAGCGACGGGGCCCCTTGCCAGGCAGATCGACCAGGGAGCTCCCTACGACCTTTTGATTGCCGCGGATCCCGAGTGGCCTGAATGGCTTGCCGGCAGGGGGCATAGCCGGGACGCTCGCGTCTGCGCCCTGGGGATGCTGGCCCTGTGGTCGCTGGGGCCCGTGAAGGGAATCGGGGCCCGTGACCTGGCTCCCCTGGACCTGGCCATACCCAATCCCGAGTTCACGTCTTACGGGAAACTCGCGCAAACGTACCTGGAAGAGCTTGGCCTCTGGGAAAAGGGCCTGAAGGAAAAGAGGATCCTCTTGTGCGGGGGCGCGCCGCAGTGCGTTGCCGCGGTCAAGGCGGGTACGGCAAAAGCGGCCCTTATTCCCCTGACGACGGCCATCAGGATGGGAGGGACTGTCCTGGAGATCAGGCAAGCGGGTGCGCTTCAAACGATTGTTCTTGTCACGGACAGGGTTTCTTCGCCTAACGCGCTGGCTTTCAAAACCTACCTTTTTGGCGGGAAGGCCCGGGCAACCTGGAAAAAGTGGGGATTCGGGCTTCCCGGGGAAGGCGGCAAATGAGCATGGAAGGGGTTCTCGAACGCTGCCGTGCGTGGCTGAATGAGAAAGCCGGCGAGGGTGCCCTTGAACCGGGAGAGCCGATTGCGGCTCGTCCTCTCCTTCCTCGCGAAGCCCTGGGTGAAGGCGACGCGATCAGGCACGACTACCCCTTGCGCAAGGGCCGGGAGTTCCTGCTGGAAGCGACCTTCCGGGGGGAAAGGGGGCAGGCTTTCACGGAAAAGCCGGTCCATTGGGCCGGAACGGTAAAAGAGCTGGGAACCCTTGACCTGGGCAAGGACGAGGAGCGCGCCCTCTTCGTCGCGAGCCTGAATGCCGTGGCGAAGGTCCTGGGGGTAGCCCGGAACACGGTGCATTGCCGGAACGAATCGCTCAGCCGGTGTGCCCGGAAAGTCGGCGAGCGGCTGAAAGAGAGACTTTGCCCTGGTGAAAGCCTGTTGATTGTCGGGTACCAGCCGGCCTTCATCGAGGCCGCGGCCCTGGTGCTTGGGCCCGAACGGGTCAGGGTGGTTGACCTGGACGTGGCAAACATCGGCAGGGACGTGTTCGGTGTCCGCATTTCCGATGGACAGGCCGAACTGGGAAAAGTCCTCGGCGAGGTCCGGTTTGCCCTGGTGACGGGTTCGAGCCTGGTGAACGGAACCTACGGAAACCTCGAGAAGAGGCTGAGGGCAGCCGAGGTTCCGTTTGTCCTTTTTGGGACCAGCGCCGCCGCGGCTTCAACCCTGCTTGGGATCGAGCGATGGTGCCTGGAATCGGAGTAGGGAAATTTAAGGTAGATAAGGGAGGGTACTGGAAATGAAAAAGATGACTCGTTTCGCAAGGTGGTTTGTCTCTCTGGTCATGGTGCTTGCCCTGCTGGGGCGTTTCGGCGTTTCATCCGCATCCGCGGAAGTTTTTGCGGCTGCGGCCAGCCTCCAGCCGGTCATGGAAAAGGTCGCCGTGCAGTTCGAGAAGGAAAAGGGCATTCACATGGACTCGGTTTTCGGGGCATCGGGTCAGTTGGCAAGGCAGATCGAGGCGGGAGCCCCCTTCGACCTGTACCTGAGCGCCGACGAGAAGTGGGCGCGGTACCTGGAGGAAAAGGGGAAACTGGAAAAGGTCCGGCCAGTGGCGGAGTGTCCGCTGGTTCTCTGGACGGCCTCCGGCAAGGCTCCCTCGCTGGACCTGGTGAAGGACGCTAAGGTCCGCCTGGCCATCGCGGACCCGGCTGTCGCCCCGTACGGAGCGCTGGCGAAGGCCTACCTTGAAAAGATCAAGGTTTTCGCCAAGCTGGAGAAGGAAAACCGCCTGATCGTAGCCGGAGACGTCCTGAAGGCCGGGCTCGCGGCAAAGAGCGGAGGCGCGGACGCGGCCTACATTCCCCTGAGTATCGCCATGAAACTGGGAGGGGCCTGGACGAAAGTCCCGATGCCCCCGCAGCGCCTGTTCGGCGGAATCGTCAAGGGGAGGAACGCCCTTGCGGCTCTCGTGATGTTCGATTACCTGGAAACCCCTCAGGCCGGGAAACTCTTCCAGGAAGCGGGCTTCGAACCCGTCCAGCACTGACGGGAAGAAGTGATGGAAAGGGCCTTATTCATCAGCCTGAAAATCCTGGCCATTGATATTCCCCTCCTGGCCCTGCTGGGAGGGGGGCTGGGCTGGCTTTTGTCCCGGAAGGACTTTCCGGGGCGGGAGGCCCTGTCCCTCCTTGTCCAGCTTCCGATCGTGCTGCCTCCGTCCGTTCTGGGCCTGTATCTTCTCTTCACTCTGGGGCGGGTTCCCCTGTTCAGGGAGGCGGGCCTGCTTTTCGCCTTCCCGGCCGCAGCCCTGGGAGCCCTGGTCCCGTCGCTTCCGATCATGGTGCAGGCGGCCAGGGCGGCGTTTTCGGGGGTCGACAGGCAGCTGGAGGAGGCTGCGCTCACCCTGGGCAGGACACCGGTCGAGGTGTTCGTGAAAATCACGCTGCCCCTGGCCAGGAGGACTCTCCTCGTCGGGCTTGCCCTTTCCGCGGCGCGTGCTTTGGGAGATTTCGGGGTGACCCTCATGGTGGCCGGGAACATCCCGGGGAGGACCCAGACCCTGCCGCTTTATATCTACGGCCAGGTGGAATCCCTGAACTTCGCCCAGGCCCACTTTGCGGCCGTCCTGCTCGTGGTGGTCGGAATCGCCAGCCTGTGGCTGGTGAAGAGGATGGAGGCGGGTTCCCATGAGCGGCTGGCTTGAGGCCCACGTGCGGGAAAGGATCGGGAAATTCTCGCTCGACGTGTCGTTCGGGATGGGCAGGGAGATCGGCGTCCTTTTCGGTCCCAGCGGATCGGGGAAAAGCCTGACCCTTCGGACGCTGGCCGGCCTGCGGAAGACCGGGGAGGGAGTGATCCGCCTGGGGGGCAGGACGCTGCTGGATTCCTCTGCGGGGGTTTGCGTTTCCCCGCACCGGCGAAAGATGGGCCTGCTCTTCCAGGATTTGGCCCTTTTCCCGCACATGACGGTCCTCGAAAACGTCCTTTTCGGCTACGAGCGTCCCAAAAGCGCCCAGAGTCGCGCCAGGGGAAGGGAATGGCTCGCGAGGGTGCGCCTGGAGTCCTACGAAAGCCGGTATCCTTCCCAGCTTTCCGGGGGACAGAAGCAGCGGGTTGCCCTGGCGAGGGCCCTGGCGGCGGAACCCGAGATGCTCATGCTGGACGAACCGTTCAGCGCCCTCGACGGGCCCCTGAGGCGGAACCTGCGCAGGGAGCTCCGTGAACTCCAGGCCCAGGCAAGGATCCCCATCCTCTACGTGACTCACCAGGTCGAGGATCTTTGCGCCATGGGGGACCGGGTCTTTTTCATGGAGAAGGGACGCCTGGCCGGGACGGCAAGGGTCCAGGATCTCCTGGAGGGGCATGGAAGAATGCGTTTCTGGCACATGATGGGCTGGGGAAACCTCCTGGAGGGGGTCGTGGAAAACGGCCCTGACGGGAACCCGGTTTTCGGGTGGGCTTCCGGGCGGTTGTCCCTCGGGAGGGTTCAGTCCACGGGGCGGGCCATGGCGTTCATCCGGCCGGACCGCGTCCGAATCCTGGATCCGCGCCTGGCGGTGGACGAAGAGCTTTCGATGAACCGGTTTTACGGCCGGGTGGAAGAGGTCCTGCTGGAGGGCGGGGTGATCCGGCTGCATGTCCGGACCGCCGGCGGACACTGGCAGATCGAGCGGGGCGGGCCCGGAACACCCAATGAACCGATGCGGCCGGGCATGGAGGTGCACTTTGCCGTTCCCCCCCGGGCCGTTGAACTGGTTTTCAGTACCGAGCCAAAGGAGGAAGAGAGAATTGAACCGTCTTTTGCTGAATCTCGTTCATGAGGAGATTTCCGCCGGGGGCACAGGGATCCTCTGTACCGTGGCGGGTTCGGAAGGCTCGACGCCCCGGGATCTCGGGGCCGCGATGTGGGTGCGCCCCGACGGTTCCATTTCTGGCACCGTCGGGGGCGGCCCGCTCGAGTACGCCGTCATCGGGAAAGCCTTGGAAATGCTGAAGGAAGGCTCAGGTCCCGTCCTGCACAAGGCCGTGCTCCGGGAGGCCGAAAGTGCCGGGGAAGCGGCCTGCGGGGGAGAGGCGGTCATCCTGATGGAACCCCTGGGAAGAGAAGCCGAGGTTGTCGTTTTCGGTGCCGGGCACGTGGGGAAAGCGCTGGCCCGTGCGGCTGCGGGTGCGGGTTTCCGGGTGACGGTCTGGGACGAGCGCGAGGAATACGCCAACCCGGAAGCCCTCCCCTGGGGGAAGGTGGTGGCCTGTCCGCTCGAGGAAGCCTATGAACGGGGAATCGTCCTGCATGGTTCATCCTACGCGGTCGTCGTGACACGTGGACATGCCCTTGACGCTTCGGTGGTCCGGTCTCTGGAAGGGCGTCCGCTGGCCTACCTGGGACTGATCGGCTCCCGCAGGAAAATCGAGGCCGTGAGGGAAAACCTGCTTCGGCAGGGAGTGTCCCAATCCCACCTGGATCGGGTTTTCCAGCCGGTCGGCCTGCCCATCGGCGCCGAAACGCCCGAGGAGATCGCCGTCTCGATCCTCTCGGAAATCATCGCCGTCCACCGGGGAGCGGACCTGGGGAAGCTTCGGAGCGCGCTCTTCGACCTGCCCGGTCCCTGTTACCCCCGGTTTTGAAGCCCCAGGCGACTGGAGGAGGATACGCATGAAGGTTTCCACGATAACGATTGAAGAGGCCCTGGGCCTTCCACTGGCCCACGACCTGACCCAGGTGGACGCGGGGAGCAAGACCAAGGGCGCACGGTTCCGTAGGGGACACATCCTTTCCGAGGAAGACCTGCCCGTGCTGCGGAAGATGGGGAGATTGAACCTTTCCGTCCTCGACCTCGAGGAATGGGAAGTCCACGAGGACGAGGCGGCAAACAGCCTTGCCGAAGCGCTCTGCGGCGAGGGGCTTGAAATCGAGGGCCCGGAAGAGGGGCGCTGCCGCCTCGTTTCGACCCGGAACGGCATCGCGCGCTTTGATCCCGAAACGGTGAAAAGGGTCAACCTGGACCGGGAATGGTCCTTCGGCACCTGCCCGGCCAACGCCGTGGTCGCCCCGGGTTCGACGGTTGCGGCCTTTCGCATCCTGCCCCTGGCCCTGGACAGGGCTTCCCTGGAGAAGGCCCTCGCGGAAGCGAGGCCGTTCTCGGTCCGGCCCTTCCTGCCGCTGGGCGTCGGCCTGGTCACGACGGGAAGCGAGATCATGGCCGGTCTCGTGAAGGACACGGTCCGGGAGAAGCTCCTCAGGAAGCTGGACGAACTCGGGGGAACCTTTACGGGCCAGCGCTTCTGCGGCGACGGGGCGGCCGAGATCGAGGAAGCCGTCCGGGAGCTGCTTTCCTCGGGGGCCGACATCGTGATCTGCACGGGCGGGATGAGTGTCGACGCGGACGACAGGACGCCGGAGGCGATCCGGAGGGTGAGTGACGAAGTCCTCTTCAGGGGGGTTCCCGCCATGCCGGGATCGAACCTCATGCTGGCCCGTGCGGGGCAAAGTTGGGTCATCGGCGCCCCGGCCTGCGCGGCGCACGATGAACGGACGGCCCTGGACCGCCTCCTGATCGCGCTGTTCGCGGGACTCGGTGAAGAACTCGACGTGAAGGGCTGGGGGGTAGGAGGCCTGTGCTCCCGCTGCCGGGTTTGCGTCTTTCCCGACTGCGACTTCGCAAGGCTTCCCGCATGAGGCCCGAGACCGCCGTCGTCCTCGCTGCCGGGGCTTCCTCCAGGATGGGGGCATGCAAGCTCCTGCGGCTTCTGGGGGACAGGTCCGCCCTGGAGGTGGCCGTGGAACGGCTGAGGCTGGCCGGTGTGAAAGATGTCCTCGTCGTGACAGGCTTTCACGGCGAAAAGGTGGGTTCCCTGGCAAGATCGCTCGGCTGCCGGACCACGACCAACCCCGCCCCGGAACGGGGGATGCTCTCCTCGGTCCAATGCGGGATAGCGGCGGCGGGCCCGCAGGCCGTGGGGGTCTTTCTCCTGCCGGGGGACACGCCCCTGGTCAAGCCCAGAACCTACCAGGCCCTGGCAGGCCGGTTCAGCGAGGGGGTCGACCTGTTGATCCCCTTCTTCGGGAACAGGCCTGGACACCCGCCCGTCATCGGCAGGCGCCACTTTGAAGGGATCCTGTCCTGGAAAGGGGAGGGAGGGCTGAAGGGGTATTTCGACTCCCTGTCTGCGGTGCCGGAAAGGGTCTCCGTGGTGGACCAGGCGATCCTGATGGACATGGATACACCCGAGGATTACGAGGCCCTGCTCGACTACTGGAGGTACGAGGACTGTCCCAACAAAGCCGAGTGCGGGGAGCTCCTGGAGTTGGCCGGGACCTCAGCGCCTGTCCGCGGGCACGGTCATGCCGTGGCCCGCGTGGCGAGGAAGCTGGCCCTTGCCCTTCCCCCGGGAACCGGGGTCAGGTTGGAGCGCCTGGAAGCGGCCTGTCTTCTTCATGACGTGAAAAAGGGGTTCAATCCCCACCAGCACGTGGGGGCCGACTGGCTGGCCATGCAGGGATACCCGGGGCTGTCTCCTCTCGTCAGGAGCCATCATGACCTGCCGCCTGAGGAGGAGAACTGGGAAACCCGTCTCCTTTACCTGGCCGACAAGCTGACCAGCGGTACCGAAGTTGTCTCCCTCGAAAGCCGGCTTGACTCGATGAGGGCCCGCTTCTCCGGAGACAGGGTCGCGCTTGAGGCCGCGGAGGTCCGCCTGGGGCATGCCCGGGCGATTCTAGGCGAGGTCGAAAGCCTTGCCGGGAAAAGCCTGGACGAAATCCTGGAGAAGCCATGAGCCGCCTGTTCCTCCTCCGGCATGGCCGTGCCCTCCTCCCGGATGAAAAGAGGCGCTTCATCGGCCAGACGGATCTTCCCCTGTCGGAGGAGGGCCTTTCGGAGGCAAGGGCGGCTGGCCGGGCCCTGGAAGGTCTTCCATTTGACCGCTTTCTCTCGAGTGACCTGTTGAGGGCGGCTCGAACGGCGGAGGAGGTGGCCCGGTTCGTGAGATTACCGGTCCTGTTAACCCCTTGCCTGAGGGAAATCGACCTGGGGAGCTGGGAAGGACTGGTGATGGAAGAGGTGAAAAGGGGGCAGCCGGAAGCCTACGAGGCCAGGGGACGGGATTTCGAGGGATACCGGCCTCCCGGCGGGGAAAGTTTCTCGGACCTTGCCGCAAGGACGCTCCCCCTGCTTGAGGAGATGTCCTCCCTGGACGGAAATGTCCTGGTCGTCGGGCATTCAGGGGTGTTCCGCGTCTTTTTGGCCGCGGCGCTCGGCGTTTCGGTCCGCCAAACCTTCCTGCTCAGCCAGGATACCGTGGGGATCCATGTCCTCGCAGGTGACGGAAAAAGCCTTTCCGTGGAAAGGCTGAACTGGAAGCCTTCCCTTCAGCAGGCGGGGACGCGGTAAAGCTTGATCGGCCGGCCCACGTCGCTGACCTCGTATTCGACCGAGGCTTCCCCCTTTTCCGCCAGGTATTCGAGGTAACGGCGGGCGGTCGAGCGGGAAATGCCCAGGGCGCATCCGACCTCGGCCGAGGAACGGGGCCTCGGGGGATTCCCTAGGCAGGCGCGCACCCTTTCGAGGAGCTTGGACTGGAGTCCCTTGGGAACGGCATCCACGCTCCTCGCGAAGTGCCCCCTGAGACCGGTCACCCGGTCCAGGTCCTCCTGTTGCCAGGGGTTCCTCCGCTGAGTCAGTCCCTCGTGGTACTGGTAGTAGGCGGAAAGGGCCATTTCCAGGCGCTCGGTGGAAAAGGGCTTGATGAGGTAATCGAAGGCTCCGAGGCAGATGCAGCTCCGCACGATGTCGGGGTCTCCGCCCCGTGAAAGGATCAGCCAGTCGACCCGCGGATGGAGGATGCGTGCCTGCCGGAGCGATTCGAGCCCGTTCCATCCTTCAAGGAAAAGGTCGAGCAGGACGAGGTGGATTCCGCTTCTCCGCAGGCAGAGTTCCAGTTCCTCCCCGCTCGAAACGATCTCCCTGAGCCGGAAGCCTTTGGCCCGACCCAGGGCGGATGCGTACCTCTCCTGCAATTTCAGGGAATCGTCTGCGATCACGGTGGACAAGACCATGGGGGGATTACCCGGGTGCGGCGCCTTTGCGCAAAAAAGCAGGGAGGCGTTCCTTGAACGCCCTCCGGCATCGACCCGGTTCCTCCTTTCCTAAAGGGAGGTACAGCCGTTTCCAGCTGTGCCCTGTCGTCCGGCTTCCCTGGGGCCCCGCGGTCCTTTAGGAAAAAACCGGCTCGGAGAAACATCGGCTAACAAAAGTATAGCCGATGATGCCGACGTTGCGCCAAATTGCCCTTCCCGGCGTGTTTGGTTCTTCTGCTAAAATGTTAGGAAGACACGTTCGGGAGTGTGAGCCCATGGCGAGGAAGATTATTGAGGAATTCGGCGGTTCGGACATCGACCACATCGCGGGGCGCCGCATCAGGCAGGCCCGCCTTAACGCGGGGCTGACGCTGGAGGCCCTGGCCAACGAGGCCGGTATCTCGAAAGCCCTTCTTTCGAAGATCGAGAACAGCAAGGTCAGTTCGCCGCTGGCGACCTTCTCGAAGATTTCGAAGGTCCTGGGGGTTCCCCTGAGCGACCTGCTCAAGGAAGAGGAGCAGATCAAGTACCTGGTCGTCAGGAAGACGGACAGGAAGCCGGCCCTGGGCCGCAACACGCCCCAGGGGTTCGTCTACGAGGCGCTGGGGTCCAAGTGGCCGAGCAAGAACTGGAACCCCTTCCTGATCACCTACACGCCGGTCGAAAGGTCGAACGTCTCTCCCGGGCTGAGCTACGAGGGGGAGGAGTTCGTCTACGTCCTGCAAGGCCGGCTGGGTTTTTTCGTCGGCGACCAGAACTTCGAGCTGGATCCCGGGGACTGCATTTTTGTCGACGGAAGTCTCCCCCATGGCGGAAGGGCGCTGGATGGAAAAACCTGCGTGGCCCTTTTCATCGCCGTTCCCCGCTAGAACCGGGGGGTATCGACAGAGGCGGGGCTGCCACCCCGCCTCTCTTTTTTTTGCTGGAACAAAAGGAAAGGGCCCGGTTTCCCGGGCCCTTTTCCTGGAGGGGGTGGTGCATACGGAGTTTCGTCGGGCTAACAACCGTGCTCGACGATCTCACGCGCGGTGAATCCGTCCAGGTCGAGGGTTTCGAGTGTGAGCCCCTTGGCCGCGTAATCCGTGCCGTGGACGACCGAGGCGATCTTCACGGCCGCCTCGACGACCGGCATGGACACGCCGGCCTTCCTGGCCAGGTCAAGGGCGGGAACGAGCAGGCCCGGAACGTCTTCCGTCAGGTAGCGGCTGGTCACCTTCTGGCCGACCAGGTCCGCGTACGGGGTCTCGGGGCTGTTGACGTACTCGTAGATGGTCCGGGTGTCGTTGTTGCCGTAGTATTCCTTCAGCTGCTGCATGGTCGAAACGAGGTTGAGGCCGAGAGCCCTCCCCAGGGCGATCCGTTCCTCGTCCATCTTCTCCTGGAGGTCGGAGATCAGGGGCGTGATCCCGTCCATGTAATGACGGAAGGTCGCGGGCCGCTTCTCGATCTCCCCGAAGTTCAGCAGCACCGGCAGGGGGTGGAGGGTGAAGTTGATGTTGTCGAGGGAAACCTCGAGAAGGTTGTTCGCGGTCTTGAAATCCATCTTGTCCGCGAAGAGGGCCTTGAGGATGGCCACGGTCTCGGATCCCTTTTCGGAGGGCGAGGCCGCGACCTTCATGAGCTTCTTCAGCTTGTAGACGTGAACGGTGTGGGCGTCCTTGATGCGGCACGCGTAAGGCAGGGAGGCCGTTTCGGAAATCGTGACCTTCGCCTTGCAGCCCGCGTTGGCCATCATCCGCTTGAGGCGCAGCCCCCCGTAATTGCCGGGGAAGATGATGACATGCTGCCCATCCGCCAGGTGCGGGATCATCTTTTCGAAGATGGGCTGGTGTGCGAACGAAGGAACAACCACCAGGAGGACGTTTGCCCCTTCCATGGCCTCCGCGATGTCAAGGGTGACCTTCTCGACCTTGCCGGAGCAGTTCAGGTCGCCTTCCAGGCCCATGGTCGGGTCTTTTTTCAGGGTCTTGATGTCTTCCGTTTCTTCGAGCGGCTCGAAAAGCCGGACCGGGTACCCCGCCGCGGCGGCCTGGGCGCAGAAAGCCCTTCCCCCGTTGCCGCTCCCGAGAACCGCGAAACGCCATGTCGCTTCCACTGTCAATCGCCTCCGAGGACCTGTCGGTCCGGAATTTTTTGGGGAGGCTGTTCCACGATTCCTCCCCCAGGGCCTTGTATCTGCCGGATGGAAAAACCTGCGTGTTTGCCAGGAAGGGCGGGCCTGCCAGCCCGCCCTTCCCGCACTTGCGGTCTGCCTACTTCGTGATCCCCATCTTCTTGATGAGGTCCTCGAACCATGCCTTGCCGACCTCGTCCTCGATCTGCGGCCACACGGTACCGCGGGCCTTCTTGGCAAAGGCGGCCAGCTGGTTCGGGGTGAAGCGGATGATCTTCACGCCGGCCTCGGCCAGCTTCTTCTCGTTCAGGGCCTGGTCCTTCTCGGCGTCGGCCCAGCGCTTCTTCTCGAGTTCCATGGCGACCTTCTTCACGAGGGCCTGGTCAGCCTTGGAAAGCCCGTCGAAAAGGCTCTTGTTCATGATCAGGTACCACTGCTCGAAGTGGGTGTTCACCGGGAGGTAGAACTTGGTGACATCCCGGAAGTTGGAGTAGTAGCCCTCCGCACCCGAGCCCACGACGCCGTCGACGATACCGGTCTGCATGGCGGTGAAGGCTTCGGAGAAGGGCAGCGGGGTGGCCTGGTAGCCGAGCGAGTTTGCCAGCACCTGGTAGGACTTGATGGGCGGGACGCGGACCTTCAGTCCCTGCTTGGCATCGGGATCGGTCGGCGCGGGCGGTTCCTTCTTGAGGGCGATGCCGCCGAAGTAGACGGGCCAGACGCTCAGCAGCTGGATGTCCTGCTTTGCGATGAGCTCACCGACGGTGTTCATGAGCGGGCTGCCGGAAACGTAGATCTTCCTGGCGGAAGCCCAGCTGTCGGCGAGGTAGGGGAAGCTGGAAACCATCAGGCGCTTGTCGGCCGCCGCCACGAGGGGCTGGCAGGCCATGTCGATGGCGCCGACGGAGATCCTTTCCTGGACGACAGAGTAGTCGCCCAGCTGGCTGGCCGCGAAGATGTTCAGCTTGATCCGACCGTTGGATTCCTTTTCGAGCTTCTCGGCGAACCACTTCAGGTCCTTGTCGATGGCCGTGTCGGCGGGACGGACGTGGGAGATCTTCCACGTGTAGGACTTTTCGGCGGCGACGGCGGAATTGGACCAGCCGGAAACGGCGCCGAAAGCGACTGCGAGGGCCAGGAGAACGAGCAATACCTTCTTCATGTCGGGTTTCCTCCTTTTTTCCTTGTCTCTAACTCTTTCAGCCGATGGGAGGCAACGTCAGTTGCCGGTGCGCGCCTTGCTTTTCCGCAAGCCGAAGGGGATCCGCTCAAAACCCCCCCTTCAGCACCGCTTGAACCTCTTCCGGGGCCAGGTTTGCCAGCCCCATGCTTTCAAGGCCTCGTCCCGAGGCGCGGAAATCCTCGTCCAGGGCCATGTTCCAAAGGGTAACCAGGCATGTCGTGAGGGGTACGGCCACTCCGGCGGACAGGGCAAGGGCTTCCAGGGGAACCAGCAGGTTCGGGACGTCCTCGGTGGCATACCGGTGACGGACGGCTTTCGGCGCGTCGTTCCCGTGCCCCGCGTAGGCGGGGTTTTTGGAAAGCAGCTCGTAAAGGCTGTTCCCTTCCAGGGCGTAGGCGGCCTTCACCCATTCCACCGCGGAGGCCAGCTCCAGCCCGTAGGCTTTCCCCACCTGTCGGCGTTCGCCGTCCAGGATTTCCATCAGCTTGCCGATCGTGGGCGTGACCCCGTCGGTGTAGAAGCGGAAAGCTCCCCCGGTGGCCTCGACCCGCCCCACGTTGAGCAGCAGGGTCAGGCAATGGACGACCATGTTCATGTTGGACAGCGCGATCTGCAAAACGCTTTCCGCCGGGACCACCTCGATCGGGAAAGACGGCGCGATCGCTTCGAGCAGTTCGGGGGTCCGGCTTCCGGGAAATGCCGAGGCGGCCAGGCGCTGCTTCATTCCCCACACGTGGACCCGGCCCGGTTCCTCCAGGCGGCAGGCGTAGGGAAGCGTGTCCGTTTCCGCCAGGAGGACCTGTTTTTCGAGCCCGGCCCGCTTCATCCAGGTCGAGGAAACCAGGGAGGCGAAGTTGCCCGGAATGAAAAGGACTTTCGTTCCCGTTTCCAGGAATGGCGCGGCTTCCATCATCATGGGAAGCTGCCCGAAGGCCGGCACCACGACATACGCCACGCGGGCTCCCGCAAGGGCTTCGGCCATGTCGGCCGTGGCCCTGACCGGACCCGTTCCCTGGATAAATCCCGTCAGGGTGACGGAGCCCGATTCGCGGATCGGGGCGATGGTTTCTTCGAAGGCCGGCAACTGGAACAGGGTGACGTCGAAGCCCTTCATGCCGAGATGTCCAGCCAGGGCCTGCCCCCCGTTGCCTGCTCCGAGAACCGCAATCCGTTCCATCTGCGAGGTTCCCCTTTTTCCCTACTGCAGCAGGCCCATGACGCGGGGCAGGAAGAGGGAAAGGTCAGGCCAGAAGGACGTGAGGAAGACCACCGGGACGTACCCGAGAACGAGGAACGTCATGGCCGGGCGCAGGATCTCCGTGAATTCCACCTTGCCGACCCGCATGCCAAGGTAAAGGATGCTGGCGTAGGGGGGCGTCACGCCGCCCATGGCCAGGTTGACGCCGATGATGGCGGCGAACTGGATCGGGTCGATCCCGATGGCTTTCACCAGGGGCAAAAGCAGCGGGGCAACGAGGATGATCCCGGTGATGTCGTTGACGATCATCCCGACGAAGAAGAGCAGGAAGTTGATGAGGACCAGCAGGATGACCTTGTTCTGGGTGATGCCGAAGAGGGTCTTCACGATCGCCTGCGGGACCTGCATCATGACGAAGGTCTGGCTCATCATGAGGCAGAAGAGGATCATGATCATGATGGCCCCGACGGCGGTTCCCGATTCCTTCGCGACGTTGTAGAGGGTCTTGAGGCTGAGCCCCCTGTAGACGAAGAAACCAACGGGGATGGCGTAGACGGCGGCGGTTGCGGCGGCTTCCGTCGGGGTCATGATGCCGCCGTAGATCCCCCCGAGGATGATGAACGGCATCAAGAGGGCCGGGAGGGCCTTCCAGGTCCGGCTGACGACGAAGTCGCGCCGCTCCTTGCCCTTCAGCTCGGCTTCCAGGACGAGCGGGAACTTCCGGGCCCAGACGAGGTTGACGATGGAGAACAGGATCGTGATCAGGATTCCGGGTCCCACCGTCGAGAGGAAGCAGGCGAGGATGGATGTTTCCGTGACCCACCCGTAGACGATCATCGTGACCGAGGGCGGGATCAGCAGGCCCAGGATGGACGAGTCCGTCACCAGGGCCGTGGCGTACCCGCGGGGATAACCCTCCTTCTCCATTCGCGGGATGAGGATGGGCCCCGTGGCGGCGATGCCCGTGAGGCCGCTTCCGGAGATGGCGCCGATGATGGCGCAGCTGACCGCGGCGACGACCCCCAGGCCGCCCTTAATCCGGCCCACGAAGACGTTGACGAAGTCGAGCAGGGATCCCGCGATGCCGCTTTCGCTCATGAGCGACCCCGCGAAGATGAAGAGGGGTACGCAGAGGATAACCGGGTTCGTGATCTGGTTCAGCCCCCACATCATCATGCCCTTCATCGTGACGTCTCCCGCGGTGGCCATGAACATCAGCCCGCCGCCGAAGCAGAAAGGAAGAGGAACGCCCATGGTCAGGAGGCTGATGACGATGACCAGGGTAAAGATAACCAGCGTCGTGATTTCCATTTTCGGGCTCCTTTCCCCTGCCTAGGGTTCCAGTTCCATCGGGGCGTCCGTCACGTAGGTGGGTGCCTTGCGGAACTGCCCCAGGTTGTAAAAGCCTTCGACCAGCGTGTAGAGGGTGATGAGGATCATGGCGACGAACAGGGCGATCTCCGCGTAGATCAAAGGGATGTAGAGAGAGGAACTGACGCGGGGGACCCGAAGCGCGTACTTCAGGTAGTCGTAGGCCCAGTAATCCAGCCAGAGGGCGACGCCGAAGGAAAGGAACGAGGCTGCCGACCGGATCAGGTAGATGCTCTTCAGGCGGTTCTTGACGAACACCTCCAGGACCCGGCACACGATCTGCGTACGCTGGATCGAGGCGTTCGCGGCACCCACCATGTAGAGCCAAACGGTGGGAAACAGCAGGATTTCCTCGATGCCCATCAACGGCGCCTTGAACACGTAGCGGAGAAGGACTTGTGCGAAGACGAGAAGGGTGATGGTGATCATGAGGAAGAAGAGGATGAATTCCTGGACACTTTGCGCTTTTGCATAAAGGCCTTTCGGTTGATCGGACAAGCAAACCCCCCCAGACGGATAAAGAAAATGTTTCCTGTTAGGCAAAAAGTTTATTGAGAAGAAACAGCCCTGTCAATAATCTTTGGAAGTGGATACATTATGTAGTTAAAACAACCACATACGGTTCGCTTGACTCATACGGTATGGGGGTATAAAATGTGGCAGATTTGCCAAATAAGGAGGAATGAGTCCATGGATGAAAACATAAAAACCGATGTCCTGGTTGTCGGGGGAGGCCCCGGCGGCCGTGTCAGCTACATGGTCCTGAAGCAGTTCGGCGTCGGGCAGGTGAAGATGGTGGCCAACGAGGAGCCCACGGTGATCTGCAGTCTGCCCTACGGGGTGGGGCGCAAGCGGGTGCCCGCCGGGCCCGAGGCGGTGGTGGTCGACCTGTCGAAGTCCCACAGGCTTCCGCCCACGATCCTGCAGGACGTTTTGCAGGGCAACGTGACAAGGCTGGACCTAAAGAGGCGTGAAGCGATCGTCGAGGGGAGCCGGGGAAAACAGGCCGTGACTTTTGAACATCTCGTTCTTGCTCCCGGGGCGGTTCCCTGGATTCCGCCCGTCGAGGGAGTCCTAAAAGAGGAAGGACCTGCGGCCGGAACCGGGGTCATGCATGGGAACCGCTGGGTCGACAAGGGCCGGTTGTCGGAAAATGTCTATGTCCTCCGCGGAGCCAGCGATGCACGGCAGCTGGACGCCCTGGCGGACAGGGCGAAGTCTGCCGTCGTCGTCGGGACGGGGGCCATTGGGCTTGAAACCGCCGAGGCCCTCGTGGACCGCGGGATGAGGGTGACCCTGGTGGAGGCTTTGCCGCATGTCGTTGCAGCCCTTGACGAAGACATGGCCGTTCTCATCGAGGGAAGGCTTGCCGAACGGAACGTGAAGGTCTTCAAGGGGGCCGGGGTCGACCGGGTCCTCCCCGAAGGGCTGAAGCTTGCCGACGGAACGGTGCTGCAGGCCGACGGGATCGTTTTCGCCACAGGAGTCCGGCCCGACCTTCGCCTTGCGAAACAGGCGGGTCTCGTCACCGAAAAGGGCATTGTCGTCGATGGGCGGATGAAGACCTCGGATTCCCGTGTTTACGCCGTCGGGGATGCCGTCCAGGTGAAGGATGGGGCGACGGGGGAAGAGATCCTTCCTCTCATCGGCACCCTGGCGATGAGGCAGGCCATGGTGGCCGCGGCGAACATCGCGGGGCGGCCGATGGAGTTGCCGCCGCTCGCGGCCTGGGGAGTCAGCGAGATTTTCGGGCTCCACTGGGGCAGCGTCGGGTGGACGGAAGAAGCGGCAAGGAAAGCCCATTTCCCGGTTGCCAGCCTTGTCCAGCCGGTCCGGACCAGGGACCCGTTCATGCCCGAAGGCCGGGAGGGGGCATGGAAACTGGTTGTGGCCACGGCCCCGCACGGGGGCGTCAAGCCCGGCCAGATCCTCGGTTTCCAGGTCGTGCAGGATGGCGATTCCCCGCTTTTCCTGGCCGAGCGCTTCATCGACATCGTTTCCCGCGGTGAAACCGTCCTGGATCTTTTCGGGCACTATTTCATCCATTCCCCGGCACACAACGCCGTCGACGATCCCTACCTGGGCCTGGTGAACCAGGCCATGCGGATGTTCGGCCAGTAGGGTTCCCTGCAGAAAAGAAGGGAATCAGGAAGGAGGGCCCCGGTTTCCGGGGCCCTCCTTCTTGACGTGTGGCGGATGTCCTTCCTACAATCAATTCTTGGATACATCCATGATGAATGCATCAACAAGGGGGAATCCCAATGGAAAAACTGACCGCCGAAGACCGGGCCTACCGGGAGATCATCCAGCTCATCCTGTCCGGGCAGTACAAGCCGGGCGATTTCCTCCTGGAACTGGACCTCGCCCCCAGGCTCAAGATGAGCCGGACTCCCGTGAGCCGGGCCCTGGGGCGCCTCGTGGTCGAGGGGTTCCTGAACAAGATGCCGAAGAAGGGCTGCTACATCCCGTTCCCGAGTCCTGAAGACGCGGAACAGGTTTTCTTTGCCCGGATGGCGGTCGAAAGCCAGGCGGCGGCTTCCGCGGCCCTGAAGGCGAGCGACCAGGAAATCCGGAAGCTGAAGAAAATCCTCCGCATGGACGAAGAAGCCGTGACGAAGGGGTCGAAGGAAAGTTTCGCGCAGATCAACGAGCAGTTTCACCTGGGGATCGCGAAGGCTTCGAGGAACGCCTACCTCGAAAAGTGGGTCATCAACAGTTTCTGGCGCTCAAACATCTACATTTTCTACTTCGACAGTTTCTACAAGACTTCCGACCGGGAAGAGATCCCGCCGCAGCGAACCCCTTCCCAGCATGCCGCGATCGTGAAGGCCATCGAGGAGAGAAACCCCGAAGAGGCCGCCATCCAGATGAAGGAACACATCCGCAACACCTACGAACTGCTCCTGCTGGGCCGGTAGAGAGAACCGCCGAAAGACCGCTTCCATGGGGGAAGGGCTCGAAAGGGCCCTTCCCCCCTTTTTCGTTCAAAAAAGAACGAATGGTTAGATCTTGACAGGAATGGAACCGGGTGTTATGCATTTGTCTGTGATTCTATAAAACACTCATAGATGGATACATTAGGCAAGGGGGCGGCTTTGGATGCTTGGTAAGCGTGTGGTACAGCTGGGATACGGGATGCAGGGAAAGGCGAGCCTGGTTGATTTGCTGGGTGCGCCCGGCATCGGCGAGATCGTCGTGACGGATTGCTACCCCGGTTTTGAAGAGGCGATCGCGGCCCTGGGCGAGCCGCGGGTCCGGGCGGTGCGCGTGGACGCCTCGAAGCGCGATGAACTGGCCGCGGTCATGGCCGGGGCCGACGTCGTCGTCGAGCTTCTCCCAGGGCTCTTCGCCCTGCCCGTGGCCAGGCTGGCCGCCGAGCTGGGCGTGAACCTCGTATCGGCCATGTACCTGGCCAACCCGGGAGAGCAGGACCCTGGGAAGCGAGAGGCGAACCTCAGGGAACTTGCCCTTATCGACGCGGCGATGAAGGCGAAGGGGAAGACGATCCTCGAGGAATTCGGAATGGATCCCGGGATCGACCTTGTCCTTGGGAGGAAATGCCTGGACGGGCTGGACGAGGTCCAGGCCTTCCATTCATACGGCGCCGGTTTCCCCGAGAAGGAGGCGGCGAACAACCCGATCCGGTACAAGTTCACCTGGTCGGTCATCGGCGTGATGCGCTCCTACCTGCGCCCTGCGGTCGTCATCAAGGACGGCAGGGACGTCGCGGTAAAGGCGGACGAGATGTTCAACCCCGCGAACACCCACATCCTGGATCTCCCCGAGATGGGCGGGCCCCTGGAATGCTTCCCCAACGGGGACAGTTCGCACTTCGCCAGGGCCTTCGGCATCCGGGACACCGTGAAAAGCATGGGCCGCTACATCTGCCGCTGGCCCGGGCACGGGGCCTTCTGGGAAGTCATGGCCAGGTGCGGCTTCCTGTCGGACGACCCCATCCGGGTCGGGAACTGCGAGGTGGCGCCCACGGCGTTCTGCGCCGCCCTGCTGGGCTCGCAGGAGCAGTTCTTCTACGGCGCGGGAGAGAGGGACGTGGCCCTGGTCCGGACGGACGCGAGAGGGCTGAAGGGCGGAAAACCCTGGAGGGTGGTCTGCCAGGTGATCGACAAGCGGGATCTTTCCACCGGTTTGACCTCGATGCAGCGGACCGTGGGGTTCCCCGTTTCCATCGGGGCCCAGATGATCCTGGACGGGCGGATCGGGCAAAAGGGCATCGTCAGCCCTAGCGAAGTCCCCTTCGAGGAATTCATGCAGGAACTGGGGCGTCGGGGCATCTCCTGGACCCGGGAGGAAGGCCCGTGGGACGGCCGGATGGAACCCTAGAGATCCCCTTCATCAAGGGGCACATGGGGGGCAACACGATCGCCCTGCTTCCCGGGGAGGACCTTCCGGAGGAGGGGCTTCTGGAAGCGGTCCTCCTTGCCCTGCGGGACACCTGCCTGGGGTGCCACGAGGCGGGGCTGGTCTACCCCTCGCCCCTTCCCGCCAGGCTCCGGCTTCGGATCGTGGGCCGTTCTTCCCGCAGGTTCATCACCGCCTGCGGGGGAATGACGCAGGTGCTCGGGGCCGCGATCGGGTCCGGGATGCTGGCGGAAGTCATGGGTTTTGGGCCCTGCGAGTCCTCGCAGCTCGTGCTCGAGACAGAGGCGGGAGAGGTTCCCCTCTCGGTCTCGGTGAGCGGGGCTTCGGTTCGGACCGAGACCGACATGACCCCCTTTCTGGAGGAAGTCCGGCGGAGCGGGATCGAGAACATCGTCCTGGAGGGAACGAGGGCCGTGCGGGCCGGGAAGTTCCTGGTGGTCTGCGCCGACGACCTCCTGGACCGCTTCGGTGCAGGCGAGGTCGCCGGACTCGCCCCTCGCGTCAGGAGTGCCCTTACGGAAATCCAGTCGCAATTCCTGGCGCGTTACCCCCAGGCGAGCCTGGACTTCGCGGTTTACGATCTCCGCCCGGAGCGTCCGGGAAATCTCGGCCGCCTGGTTTTTCCCCATTGGCTTCCCGAGGGGCACGTGGAGCCCGCCTGTGGGACCGGGACCATTGCCGTCTGTGCCGTCCTTGCTTTCCTGGGCAAACTCCCCGGCAGTCACGGAGGCGGCGGCCTGGAGGCCCGGTTCGAGTCAGGAGGCGGTCCCGACCTGGGCGGGCCGGATATCACGACGGCAATCATGGAACTTTCCGGAGGGGAAATCGAGTCGATCCGCTTTTCGCACAGTTTCGTCGAACTGACATCGAGAGGGAAGGTGATGCTGTCGCTTAAAGATCGGTCCCCGGAATAAGAGAAACCGCAAGGAAACGAAGCGAAGCCAAAGAAAGGAGTGAGTGCAAGTGGAGAATATCGCTGCAAAGGGAATCATCTCTCTCGTGCCCATCGTCCTGACGCTTTTCCTGGCCTTCTTCACCAAGGATGCCGTCTTCTCGCTCGTCATCGGCTGCATCGCGGGGGTCCTGATCGCGGGTTTCGACCCGGCCACGGGACTGTCTAAGCTTTTCCAGCACGCCCTGGGGAACGGGGACTTCATCTGGGTCCTGATGATCGAGGTCGCCATCGGAATCATGATCGCCTTCTACCTCAAAGCGGGCGTGATCGGCGCCTTTGCTGACTGGGCCTCGACGAAGATCCGAACCCGCCGGCAGGCCTCCGGTTTCGGCTGGGTCCTGGGCGTCCTCATTTTCTTCAGCGACTACTTTTCACCGCTTTTCAGCGGTCCCATCGCCCGTCCCCTGACCGACAAGTACAAGGTATCCCGCGAAATGCTGGCCTACGAGCTCGACTCGGGAAGCGCCCCTGTCTGCACGATCATCCCCCTGAGCGGCTGGGCCGTCTACATTGCGGGCCTCCTCAAGGGGTACGGTCCCATCACCACCGCAGAGGAGGGCATGAACGCCTTCGTCCGTTCCATCCCCTACAACTTCTACGGCTGGCTCGCCGTCATCATGTGCGGCCTGATCGCCTTCCAGTTCATCCCCAACTTCGGGCCCATGAAGAAGGCGGAGGAACGCGCCCTGAAGGAAGGCAAGGTCATCCGCGACGGGGCCACGCCGCTCAGCGGCCCCGAGCTCGACGAGATCTCCATGGCGGAGGGGAAGAAGCCCAACCTCCTGGTCTACCTCTTCATCCCGGTACTCCTGGTCATCGGGATCGCCCTCGGGACTTTCTTCATCCTGCACAGCACGAAGACGCTCGAGGCCTTCTTCACGGCCGTCATGTACCAGGCGGTCGTGCTCACGATCGGCGGGTACTTCAAGGACATCAAGGACGCCATGGACACGGCCTACAAGGGCATCAAGGCGGTGCTGCCGGCCATCATGATCCTTGCCCTGGCCTACTGCATCAACGACATCTCCAAGGTCCTGGGAGCCCAGAAGTACATCTTCACCATGGCCCAGTCCTGGATGACCCCGGCCATGCTGCCGCTGGCCACCTTCATCGCGGGGGCCCTGATCTCCTTCTTCACCGGCACGTCCTGGGGAACCTACGCCATCCTGACGCCCTTCGTGCTGCCGCTGGCCATGCAGCTTTCCGGCAATACCCTCTCTCCGCTGGTGTTTGCCACCATCGGGGCCGTCGTGGGAGGCGGCTGCTTCGGGGACCACTGCTCCCCCGTGTCCGACACGACCTGCCTCTCTTCCTTCGGGGCCGGTTCCGACCACATGGACCACGTTTCCACCCAGATCCCCTACGCCTTTACCGCGGCGATCCTTGCGGCTATGGTCTACGGCGTGCTGGGAGTCATGTCCGTCTAGCCTGTACTGTTCTATGATGGCGGGGGAGCCCGGTGTTTCGGGCCCCCCGCAGATCTTCTTGCAGGAGGCAAGCCCATGAAAACGCGAAAAGCCGAAATCGGCATTCTTTGCTGGGAAGCCGGCCAGGTCCCGAGGGGCCTAGTCCAGCTGGAGTCGCTCGTCGGAAACAGCACCAACCCTGACAGTTACGCCTTCCCTGTCCGCTTCTGCCGGGTGAAGGGTGCCAATATCCACACCATCCTGGAGAACCCGAGCCGCGAGGTCCTGGAGACGATGATCGCCGAAGCGCAAGCCATGGCGGCGGACGGCGTGCGCGCGATCACCACCAGCTGCGGCTTCAACGCCATTTTCCAGGAGGAACTGGCGGAAGCCGTGGATGTCCCGGTTTTCACCTCCAGCCTCCTCCAGGTTCCCTTTGCCCAGAAAATCGTGGGGCGCAAGTCCGAGGTGGCGATCCTGACCGCCAAGGCGGCGGCCCTCAAGCCGGAACACCTGGCGGCGGCTGGGATCACCCGCACGGACAACCTCCATGTCCACGGCCTGGAGAACTGTGCCCAGTGGAGCAAGATCTTCACGTCGCCCGAGGAAGACATGGACCTGGAAGCCGTGAGGGGGGAAATTCTCGGGGTCGCCCTTGAAGCCCTCAAGAACCGTCCGGCAACCCGGGCTTTCGTCCTGGAATGCACGGATCTGCCCCCCTTCGCGGCGGAAATCAGGGACGTGACCGGCTTGCCGGTTTTCGATTTCATCACCCTCGTCAACAACGTCCATGCCTCGCTCTGAGGGGGACGAAGAACTGGAGGTCTTTGTATGAAGCGTGTTCTCGTTTTCGGGGCCGGGCGGGTGGCCCGGCCTTGTGTGCAGTACCTCCTCCGGCAGGAGGGAATCGCCGTGACCGTCGTGGATCTTTCCATGGAAAACCTGGATCGGGTCACGGAGAAGCATCCCCGCAGCACCGCCCTGGTGGCCGACGCCGGCCGTGAATCAGCCGGCCTGATCGCCTCGGTGAAACCGGACCTGGTGATCAACCTGCTGCCTCCGGCCTTCATGGCCCCCGTGGCGAGGCAGTGTCTCGATGCAGGTGTTCACCTGGTCCATCCCGCCTACCTCGATGCCGAAACCCTGTCCCTCGACGGGGCGGCGAAGGCGGCGGGCCTGACCCTGCTGTGCGAGCTGGGACTGGACCCCGGGATCGACCACATGTCGGCGGCTCGGACCGTCCGTCATATCCGCAAGGCGGGTGGGCAGGTGGAGAGCTTCCGTTCGGTCTGCGGGGCCCTGCCCGCAGCGGAGGCCAACACGAACCCCTGGGGGTACAAGCTCAGCTGGGCGCCGGCCAGCCTCATCGGGGCGAGCAAGCGGGACGCGAAGGTCATGCTGGACGGCGTGGTCCACGAATGGCCGGACGGGAAAACCTACGAGCACGTCCACCTGGAGGAGACGCCCGGTCTTGGGTGGTTCGAGGTCTACGCCAACGCGGACTCCCTGCCGTACCTGGAGCGCTACGGCATCCCGGAGGCCCGGACGATCTACCGGGGGACGATCCGGTACGTGGGGTGGTGCGAGACGGTCGTGGCGATGAACGCGCTCTCGCTTGTGGAAACGGAGGAGCAGGATTTTCGAGGCCTGACCTTCCGGGGGTTCATGGCGCGCCAGGCGGGAGAATCGAACCCCGCGAAGGCCGAGGAAGCCGTATGCAGGAAGCTCGGCATCGCCCCGTATTCGGCGGTCTTCGAGCGCTTCGCGTGGCTGGGGCTCTTCGACGACCGGCCGCTGCCGCTGGAGAAGGGCTCGGCCCGTGACGTGATCTCGTTCCTGTTCGGGGAGAAGCTGGTGTACACGGAAAACGAGCGGGACCTGGTGATCCTGAAGGACGAGATCGTGGCCTTCTACCCGGAGTCGGGAAAGAGACTGAGCCACACGTCGACGCTGGTCGATTTCGGGATCCCGGGCGGAGACACCTCCATAGCCCGGACCACAGGCCTGCCGCCGGCCATCGCGGCACGGTTCATCCTTGAGGGGAAGGTCAAAACGGCAGGGGTCATCACGCCGGTGCTTCCGGAAATCACTGAACCGGTCCTGGCAGAGCTCGAGCGGGAAGGGGTCGTGCTGGAGGAGAAAGCGGCGGAGATCTGACCGTTCCTCAACCATGAAGAAGACGAAAGGCGAGGGCCCCCCGAGGGGGGCCCTCGCCTTTCGTCTTTGTTCCCGTGTCCTTCTAGTTCTTCGGAGTGACCTTCGTGTAGAGGATTTCCTTGCCGTTCACGATCTTGAGGATGGCTCCCGGCTTGTTGAGGGGGTCGTGGGTCTTCGGGTCCATGTTCAGCGTGAAGTCCAGGAGCTTCAGGCCCCTGGTCTTCGCCAGGGCTTCGGCGATGGCGGGTCCTTCGGCCTTGCCCGCCCTCTTGATGGCGTCGAACAGGGCGTACATGGCGTCGTACCCCAGCGTGATGCTGACGATTTCAACCGGGGCCTTCCCGAAGCGTTTCGTGTACTTCTCGATCAGGGGCTTCAGGACAGGATCGTCGAAAGCGATGTGGGTAACCCAGTATGTGCCCTCCATCGCCTTCCCGGCGATTTCCGACATGGCCGGGCTGTATCCGTCGCCGCCGATGAAGACGGGCTTCCATCCCATTTCCTCGCACTGCTTGATGATGAGGGCCATTTCCTTGTAAAGGCCGGGAAGGACGACGGCCTTTGCGCCGGTGGCCTTCGCCTGGGTGATCTGGGCCCTGAAGTCGACGTCTCCCTCGCGGTAGCCGTAGAGACCGGCGACCTTGCCGCCGGCCTTGGTGTAGGTGGCGACGAAGAACTGTTTCATGCCTTCGGCATAATCGCTGCCGACGTCATGGAAAATGACCGATTCCTTGATTTTCAGGTTGTTGGCCAGGAATTCCGCCATGATCTTGCCCTGGTAAGGGTCCGTGAAGCAGATCCGGAAAGAGAAGGGATACGGGGTTCCCTTCTCGGGATCCACCGTCACTGCCGGGTTCGTGGCGGAGGTGGCCATGATGGGCACCTTGTACTGCTCGCTGATCGGGCGGATGGCGATCTGCAGGCCGCTGTAGTTCGTCCCGGCGATGGCGACGACCTTGTCCTGCAGGATCATGCGGCGTGCCGCGTTGACGGTGTCTTCGGCGCGTCCCTTGGTGTCGTAGACGATCAGCTCCACCGGGCGGCCGAGAATCCCGCCCTTGGCATTGATCTCTTCCACGGCCAGGATGGAGACGTTCTGGTAGTGCTCGCCCCAGGTCGCCCCCGACCCGGTCAGGGCAGCCAGCTTGCCGATCTTGATGGGCTCGGCCGCCCATGCCGCGGATGCGGCCAGCAGGACCAACAGGCAGATCAGGTAAAGCGCTTTCTTCATGACTCTCCCCCTCCTCTTGGATTATCGGCCCCTGAAGCTTCCCGGCACGGGTCGAAAAAGGTTTTCTTTCCCCGCGGCGCCGGAGATCTTGGCGGGATTACCCGCTCTTGGACCCTCCTCTTTTCCCTCTCGGGGTATTTCGCTCAACCCCTCCGCACCAGGGAGTCGCACGAGGAGCGGATGTGGCGTTCCATGGCTTCCCTGGCGGCGGCGGCGTCTCCCGAGAGGATGGCTTCCGTGATGGCTCCATGTTCGTAATAAGTCGGGCCGTAGAGGCCCTTGGAAAAGCGGTCCCTGGATTCCCCGGGGGTCAGGAAATAAGTGTCGTAAGCATAGATGTAGAGCTGGGTCCTCCAGAAGCACTGTTTCAGGAAGCGCTCGAGGTAGGCATTCCCGCTTGCCCTCGCCACGGCGTTGTGGAAGCGTTCGTTGTAATCGGTGAAGCGGTCCCTGTCCCAGTTGCGGTAGATTTCCCCGATTTCTTCCTGGAGGCCGGACAGGGTCTTCCGGTCGGACGGAGTCGCTCCCGAGGCGGCTAGTTCGGCGGCCAGTCCCTCCAGTTTCTGGCGCGTAAGGAAAACCTGCAGCATGTCTTCCCCCGTGAGCTTGGGAACGATGTAGCCCTTCGGTTCCACCCGTTCCAGCAGGCCCTCGGCGATCAGTTCCCGCATGGCCGTCCGGATGGGCGTGCGGCTCATGTCGAGGGATTCCGCGAGTTGGTTTTCGCTCACCGCTTCGCCCGGGGAAAAGACGTGGTTGAGGATTCGGCTCGCGATTTCCGCCTTGGCCTTGCTTTCTGCCCGCTGTTCCCGGTTGGTTATCTTCAATCCGCCCTGTCCTCCGGAAAAATCCCGTGATATTTTAATCGCGTAGGGTCCTTGTTGGGATCCCAGAAATCGCTTATGCTATTTTCCTACGAGGTGGAGCGACCTGTCAACCGGATGAAGAAATGAAAATATGAAGAGGCGAGAGGCGGGGGACAAATGAAGAAGGTCCTGGTTTTCGGCGCGGGACGAGTTTCCGGGCCGGCGGTTCAATACCTGCTGGGCAAGGGGCACCGGGTCACCGTCATGGACCCTGTGAAGGCAAACGCGGAACGGGTGATCCGGGGGCATCCTTTTGGAAAAGCCGTCGTCGGGGATGCCCTGAGGGACGGGCCCGGGATGATCGAAGCAGACCGGCCCGACATCATCGTCAGCCTGCTGCCCGTCGCCCTGGCCGTGCCCGCGATCGACCTTTCGCTACAATTCGGGATCAGCCAGGTCTGCCCCATCTACCTGAATACGGCGAGACACCTGGAAAAAGCCGTTCGCGAGGCCGGTGTCACGGTCCTGGGCGAAGTGGGGCTGGACCCCGGGATCGACCACATCTCGGCCACACGGACCATCCGGGGCATCCATGCCGCGGGCGGACAGGTCGAGTCCTTCTGGTCGGTGTGCGGTTCCCTGCCGGATTACGCGGCCAACACGAACCCTCTGGGCTACAAGCTGACCTGGGCGCCGGAATCCCTCGTCGGGGCGAGTGTCCGTGACGCCACTCTCGTGAAGGACGGGAAGCCGATCCTCTATCCGGGCGGGGAAACCTTCAGGCACTACTCGCTGGAGGAAATTGCGGGGCTGGGCTGGTTCGAGGTCTACGCCAACGCCGATTCAACCCCCTACATCGAGCAGTACGGGATGCCCGAGGTGAAAAACGTCTTCCGTGGAACGCTGCGCTTCACCGGCTGGTGCGACTTCATCCTGGCGACGAGGGCCCTGGGGCTTTACGGCCAGGAGAAACGGGATCTGTCGGGGCAGACCTTCGCGGGGCTGGTGCGAAAAATCGTCGGGGCCTCCGCCGCCGCACCGGCTGCAGAAGCCGCAGCCGAGTTCCTGGAACTTCCAGCCCACTGCCTGGTCCTCAAGCAAATGGGGTGGCTCGGGCTCTTCGATGAACGCCCGCTTCCCTTCCCGGAGGGCAGCCTGCGGGATGTCCTGACTTTCCTGTTTTACGAGAAGCTGCTCCTCTCCCCAGGGGAGAAGGACCTGGTCGTGATGCAGCACCGTTACGGGGTCCGGTACCCCGAAACAGGCCGTCGCGTTGTCCTGGCTTCAACGCTGGTGGACCGGGGCGGGGCGGGAGAGGAAACGTCGATCGCCCGCACGACCGGAACCCCGTTCGGCATCGGGGCAGACCTGATCCTTCAGGGCCGCGTTCCCGAAAAGGGACTCATCGGACCCACCGTCCCGTCCATCAACGACCCGATGCTGGAAGAACTTGAACGGATGGGCATCCGGTTTACCGAGACGGAAAGAGAACTCGAACGAGGAGAGTGACGAGGATGAACGAGAAGACGGAGAACGAGCTGATCCGCCCCACAAACTGGTGGGACGCCCTCCCGCGCGAGGGCTACAGGAACCTCGAGCTGCTGGACTCCGGCCAGGACTGGTATTCCGTGTACCGGCTGGATTCAAGAACCCGGGTCATCTACGAAGACGGGCAGTTCGACGAGAACGTGAGTTACCTCGTGGAGGGGGACCGGATGGCTGTCCTGATCGACACGGGCGACAACCTGGCCGACATCCGGGAGCTCGTCAGGGGGATGACGAGCCTGCCGGTCGCTGTCCTGAACACCCACCGGCACCTGGACCACATCGGGGGGAACTATCTTTTCGACGAAGTCTGGGCCTACGATCACCGGGTGACCCGCGAGGCGGCCGCCCTGGGGGTCAACCACGAACTGGCCTCCGAGATCATTCAGCCGGGCAGCTTCCGCAAGCCCGTGCCGGAACCGTTCTACGAGAAAACCTACTGCATTCCTCCCTACCGCGTCACCCGGTGGATCGCCGACGGCGAGGCGATCGACCTTGGCGGGCGGGTCCTCGAGGCCATCCACACTCCCGGCCACGCCCCGGACCACCTGATGTTCATGGAGAAGGAGACGGGCTATTTCTGGACGGGTGACAACTTCTACACGGGCTGCGTTTACACCCACCTGCCCTGGGGAAACCTGGAGGTGTTCATCGACACTTACGAGAAGCGCATCCTGCCCCGGGTTCCGGAAGCACGGCTGCTCCTGCCGAGCCATAACGACCCGTGCTCCAGGCTGGACGTCCTGGAGGAGATGGCAGCTTTGGCCCGCCTTGCCAGGAAGGGCGGGGGGGAATACGAGACCGGGGAAAAGGGCATGCGCAAGTACAGGGGATCCTGCTTCTCCCTGGTGATCGGGGCGAACCAGGCGGAAAGGTAAATCGGGAAGGAGGGGAAGGGCGATGGCCGAAGTGAACAAGTCTGCAGCCGAGATCTATGACGACGATTACGGTGAGAAATGGTTCAGCGACACGGCGTCCTTCGAGGAAGACCTGCCTTTCGTCTGGGGCCGCAGGTGGAGCGTGTCCTCCGAGGTCGGGAAGCTGAAGGCCTGCCTGGTAAGGCGTCCCGGCAAGGAGATCGAAGCCGTGAAGAACCCGGCCGACTGGCGGTGGGGAGACGTCATGGACCCTCAGAAGGCCCGTGACCAGCACGATGCCTTCACCCAGGTCTACCGGGACCACGGCGTGGAGGTCTTCTACGTGGAGGAGCAGAGGGAAGACCGGCCAAACGCCATCTTCATGCGGGACAACGTGCTGGGGACCCCGGAGGGTGCCGTCCTATGCCGCCAGGCCACCCGGTTCCGCCGCGGGGAAGAGGCGGCCGTGGCGAAGGCCCTGGCGAAGATCGGGTGTCCCATCGTCCGCACCATCTCGGGGAAAGGATTTTTCGAGGGGGCTTGCGCCATGTGGATCGACCGCCATACGGTGGTCCTGGGCAGCGGGGTGCGGTCCAACGCGGAGGGGATCCGCCAGGTGGAGGAAGTCCTCCGTCCCATGGGGGTCGACAACATTTTCCATTACCAGATCCCCTGGGGTCATGCGCACCTGGACGGGCTGATGAACCCGGTTGACCGGAAAAAGATCCTGATCTTCCCCTGGCAGACCCCTTACGACGTGATCGAACCGCTGCGAAGGATGGGCTTCGATTTGATCGAGGCCCCGTCCATCGAGGAGGTCAAGCACGGTATGGCGGTGAACCTGGTGGCCCTGGCTCCCGGGCTTGTTGTCATGCCCGCCGGCAATCCGCAGACGCAGAAGGCGCTCGAGAAGGCCGGGGTCGAGGTCATTCCCGTGGACGTGTCGGAACTGATGAAGGGATACGGCTCGCTTCACTGCATGACCGCCTTCCTGGAGCGGGAAGAGGCTTAGGGGGGATCCCGCATGGCATCGCTGAAGGACAGCCCGCAGTATTACCACCGCGTTCTGGAGCGCATCCCGCCGCGCCCAACCCCTGCCTTTTCTGACGAAGAGATGCAGAAACGGGTGTGGGGCCGCCGCTGGGGTGTGAAAAACGACGTCGGCACCCTGAAGATGGTGCTGCTGCACCGCCCGGGCGACGAGATCCGCCTGATGACGGCCGACCGGTACGATCCATCCATCGAGGCCCTGATCGACGACGAAGAGCAGTGGTACTTCCGGTCGAACCGGGAGCCCGACCTGGCGAAGATGCAGGCTGAGCACGACGCGTTCGCGAGACTGCTCGCGGACAACGGGGTCGAGGTCGTGTTCATGGACGGCGGGCCTCGCAATCCGAACGCGATGTTCACCCGGGATACCGGGATGGTCGTCGACGGGGGACTCATCGTTTCCCGCATGGGGCCGGTGGGCAAGCCTTACGGAACAGGAAGGCGAGGGGAGGAGCTTTACCTGACCCGCAAGGCCGCAGAACTGGGTATGCCCATCCTGCGGACGATCGCGGGAGAAGGCCTCATGGAGGGCGGCAGCTTCTGCCTCCTCGACGAACGCCACGCCGCCATCGGCATGAGCTTCCGCGGCAACGTCTCAGGGGCCGACCAGGTGGAAGACGTCCTGAAAATCCTGGGCATCGAGCTGATCCGCGTTCCGCTTCCGGGATTTGCCATGCACCTGGACGGCGGCATCGTCATGGTGGACCATGACAAGGCCGTGGTGAACGTCGAGCGGCTTCCCTACTGGTTCATCGACCGCCTGGGAGAACTCGGCATCGAGCTGATCTATGCCGATTACCGGGATGTCGCCTACGCGGTGAACGTCCTCACCATCCGCCCCGGCGTCGTGATCATGGACGAGCGGGGAACCTGGACCCGGGAAAACCTGGAGAAGCTCGGCGTGACGGTTCTCCCGACGTGCTGGGAAGAATGCACGAAACACGGCGGCGGGGTTCACTGTTCCTCCCTCCCGCTGGTGAGGGAACAGGACTAGGGCTTCATGGCGATGCAAAAGATCGACCTGGTGGTGAGTGCCCCCCACCTCCTGACGATGGAAGGCGAGGGTGTGGGCTACCGGGCCGATTCGGCCCTGGCGGTGGACAGGGGCCGAATCGTGGCCGTCGGGCCCGTCGAGGCGATCCTGGGGACTTACGAGCCGGAGTCGTTGATTTTTCGCGAAAACACCCTGCTCATGCCGGGTTTCGTGGACGCCCACTGCCACATGGAGATGTCGGTCCTGCGGGGGTTGGCCCAGGATACGTCGGACTGGATGATGTCCGGCCTCGTCCCGTTCAAGCGTCACCTGGGCCCCGAAGAGCGCCGGGCGGGGTTTCTCCTGGGCGTGATGGAGGCCCTGGCTGCAGGAACCACCACGGTGGGCAACTACGACGACGAGATGGTCGACGAGGCGGAAGCCGTGGAACGGATCGGCCTTCGCGGGCACCTGACCCAGCTTTTCCGCGAGGTGCCCGACCGGGTCTACCCGCCGGGAGAGCTTTACGACATCGACGAAGAACTCGGGAAAAGGCGCCTGGAAGAGATGTTCGGCCTCTTCGACCGCTGGGACGGGAAGGCCGCGGGGCGGATCCGGATCCTCTTCGGCCCCATGGGCCCGGACTTCGTGAGCGCCGGGACGCTTCACCGGATCCGGAGGCAGGCCCTGGAAAAGGGAACGCGGGTTCATTTGCACGTGGCCCAGGGAGACCGGGAAACGGCCCAGATGGTGATGCGATACGGAACGAGGCCGGTTCCCTGGCTGGCGAAGGAAGGTTTCCTCGATGGGTCGCTCATCGCGGTCCACCTCACGGACGCCACGGACGAGGAGGCGCGGCTGGTGGCGAGAAGCGGCGCTTCCATGGCTCTCTGCTCCAACTCGATCGGCATCATCGACGGGATCGTTCCCCCCGCGAAGGTTTTCCGGGAGGCGGGGGGCCTTGTGGCCCTCGGCTCCGACCAGGCCCCCGGGAACAACAACCACAACCTGTTCAGCGAGATGCACGCCACGGCGCTCTTCAACAAGATCCGCTTCGCGGACCCGGAAGCCATGCCGGCCTGGCAGGTCCTCCGTATGGCCACCGTCGAGGGGGCCCGTGCGATCGGGCTGGGAAACGTGACCGGATCACTGGAGGAGGGGAAGCGGGCCGACTTCATTCTTGTGGACCTTTCTTCCCCGGCGATGATGCCGGTCTTCACGGCGCCCATGAGGAATCTCGTGCCGAACCTCGTGTACGGCTGCCGGGGGAGCGAAGTCGTCCTGGCGGCGGTGGAGGGCCGGGTCCTGTACGAGGACGGGAGATACCTCACCCTGGACCCGGAAGAGGTGAAAAGCCGCCTGCCCCGGATCGCCGAAAGGGTCGGCGCGGCGGCCCGGGAAGAGTTCCTCCGTCTTCGGGGCACGAACGCCCGGTTCATGGAAGAAGGAAGGCTATGAGCGAAAAGCGGCGGAGTGCCCGCTCCTATTTTCCCTCTTTCCTCGCGAACCGGCCCAGGACATCCCCGTCCCCGTCCAGGAAGTCGAAGGCAAAAGCCTTGCCGTCGGGACCGACTTCGAAGCGGGCCTTGCCCGCGTCTCCCTCGCCGAGCTCCGGGGCCTCCAGGAGGAAGTTGTCGCGGTTGAAGGGCTTCAGGGTGAACTCGAACCCCTTCGGGCCCAGCCTCAGGACCAGGTTTCCCCGGCGCTCCGCGAGCAGGGCCGTTCCGAAAAGGGGACTTTCGTAAGTTCCCGTGTAGGCGGCGTTCGGCAGGGGCGGGGTGGCGCCCTTCGGCCGCACGTCCTTGCCCGCTTCCTCGGCGAGTTTCTTCTTCCAGCCTTCGAGGGCGGTCTTGAGGCGGTCCGGCGTGCCCGTTTTCCCGGTGTAGAGGTCCATGAACACCAGCCCCAGCGTGTCGGGGGCCGGCGTCACCAGGTTCGAGAGGATGACGATGCCGAGGTCGAGCCCAGGGGCCATCATCACAAGGGTTCCGCTGCCCGTCGTGGCCCCGTTGTGCCAGACCAGGGGGCAGGGCTCGTAGTCGGACTTCACCCAGCCCAGGCAGTAGGCGTTCTTCCCGCCCGGGACCGGCGTTTGGGGTTCGTGGGTGAAGGCCAGGCTTTCCTTCCCGATCACCTGCCTGCCTTCGAACGTCCCTTCCCCGAGCTGCATGCGGACCCATCGGGCCATGTCGAGGACGTTCGAGTTGATGCCCCCGGCCGGGCCATAGACGTACGGCCAGTCGAAGAGAGGCCAGTCCCTGGAAATCGGCTTCACGGTCTTCCCGTCGAAGGTGTGGAACGTGGCCGAGTTGCCCGACTTGAAAAGGGCTTCCCGGGACATGGAGGACTCGGACATCCCCAGGGGGTCGAAAATCCGTTCCTGGAGGTTCTGTTCCCAGGTTTTCCCGGTTTTCGCCTCCACCACGGCCGCCGCGGTCACCCAGAGGTTGTTCACGTAGGCAAACTCGGAACGGAAGCTGGAGACGGGCCTGATGAAGGCCGTGGAGCGGACGATGTCCTCGCGCCCGTAGCCGGTCATGGCGAGGATATCCCCCGCGTAGGGCTTCATGCCGCTGTGCTGGGCCATGAGGTCGCGGACCTGGAATTCCTTCGTCACCCAGGGATCGAACATGGCGAAACGCGGCAGGTGGGAGATCACGGGATCTTTCCATCCGATTTTGCCTTCGTCCACCAGGGAGGCCACGAGGGTCGCCGTGAAGGCCTTGGAGGTGGAGCCGACCTGGAAAAGGGTATGGGGATCCACCGGTTCCGATTTCCCGATTTCCTTCACCCCGAAGCCCTTTGCGTAGATCACCCTGTCTTTCTGGACCACGGCCACGGCCATTCCGGGAACGTGGAAATCGCTGCGGGCTTTTTCGACCTGCCTCTCGAACTCCAGGAGAACCTTTTCCAGCTCAGGTCCTGACAGGGGCTCGCGCCCGCCGGCCAGGGAGACCCCCACGAAAACGAAGCCCAGGAAGAAAGAAACGAGAAGGCCGACGAGGGAAATGCTCCAGAAGCGTCTCTTCCGCAAAAAGCCTCACCTCCAGTGGTCCCGTGACGGTGAAACGGGCCTTGACCGAGATTAACTCTCCAGGAGCGTTTCCGCAAGGCGATTGTGCTTTCGGCTTCCCATCGTTTACCATCTAGCAGGAAAGCACTGAGAGGAACCAAGGAGGCGACATCGAGGATGATCAACACGCTGAAAAGGAAGCTGGCCCTCGGCCAGCCGGTGATCGGGCCGTTCCTGACCCTCAACTGCCCGGACCTCGTGGAACTGATGGGATTGACGGGTTTCGACTTCCTCATCATCGACACCGAGCACGGCCCCATGGAGGCCGAGTCGATCCAGAACCTGATCCGCGCCGCGGAGCTGAGGGGGATCACCCCCATCGTCCGGGTTTCCGACACCCGGGACGTGACGATCCTGAAGACGCTGGACGTCGGGGCCCACGGCATCCAGGTCCCCCAGGTCAATTCGCGGGAAGCCGCCGAATCCGTCGTTCGGTCGGCGAAATACTTCCCCGCCGGAACCCGCGGAGCGGCCATGCCCCGTGCCGCGGAATACGGGCTGCGTCCCTTCGGCGAACACCTGGCCTCCGCGAACGACGAGACGATGGTGATCGTGCACTGCGAGAACAGGGCCGGCCTTTCCTGCATCGAGGAGATCGCCGCCACGCCCGGGTTGGACGTGGTCTTTGTAGGGCCTTACGACTTGTCCCAGTCGTTGGGTTTCCCGGGCCGGCTGGACAATCCCCAGGTCGCCGGCGCGGTGGACCGGGCCCTCAAGGCAGCCCAGGGCGCGGGAAAGCCCGCAGGGATTTTCGTGACGAGCACGGACGAGGCCCGCATGCGGCTGGACCAGGGGTTCCGCTATATCGCTTACAGCATGGATTCCATTCTTTTCGCGGGGGCCTGCAGCCAGGCCGTGAAAACCCTGAAGAGCCACATGGGCTGCCGGGCCGAATAGGAAGGCGGATTCCCATGAGGCGGAAAACCGGGTTTCTCCTCGCCTTCCTCCTGCTCCTCGGCTTCCCGCTGATTGCGGCGGGGCAGGAAACACACGCCTTCAGGGGAAACTTCACGCCGTCCTCACGGGGGGAAGAACTGCTGAAAGCCCTGGTGGACTACACCGACCCGGATTCGGCCGAGATGATCCTCGACGGGGAGCCCGACGAAAACTGGAACGTCCGGGATCTCTTCTTCCGGGTCAGGGGAGGGCGTTTCGCAGGCAAGATCCGGGTGGAGGACATCACCCTCTCGGCTTCCTTCGTCAGCCTCGCCCCGCCTTCCGGCAGCGGGAAGCTCGAGGTCCGGTCGGCGATGCGGAGCAACCTGGAGGTCGTCCTGCTGGAGTCGGACATCAACGGGGCCATCCGGACATTCACTTCGGACAAGGACGGGGACTGGAAGGACGTTTCCGTCCGGTTCGTTCCGCCGCGGAACATCGAGGCCCGCGGGCGGTACCACCTGAAGAACCCGGGGCTGGTCATTCTCGCGGAGGTCTCGACAGGCCTGGCCATCCGTGACGGGAAAGAGATCTGGCTGGAGGACGTTCGGCTGGAGATCAACAACGCCGAGCAGACCGCCACGGTCAGGGAAGCCATCGAGAAGCTCCAGCCCGTCGTGGACATACGGAAGTTCCCCTTTCCCGTCACGCTGGCCGTGCTGAAAACCGGCCAGGGGCGCCTCGAGATCGCCTCGCGGACCCGGCCCTGTCCCTTTGACGGGATCGTTTACCGATACAGCCGCTAGATCGAAAAGGAGAGTTGTCATGTCGACGGAAATCAAGCCTGTCGTCTCAAAGGAAGAGACTTTCGACCGCCTGGAGATCCGCCTCGGGCGGGTCCTGTCCGCCGAGATCGAGCCCTCCGCCCCGAAAAGGGCCTACAGGCTGGAGATCGACTTCGGAAAGTTCGGGAAGAAGACCAGCGTGGGGCGTTTCACGCAGCATGCCCCGGAGGAACTCGTGGGGCACCTCGTGATCGGCGTGCTGAATTTCGAGCCCCGGCAGGTGGGGGACACCGTTTCCGAAGTCCTGGTCCTGGGCGTGCAGTACCCGAAGGCCGATAGCGGCGAGGCGACGTTTTTGACCCCGGCCGCCGAAGCCAGGATAGGGGGGAAGATGTTCTAGGCCAGGGCCTTGGCCAACAGCGAGGTGAAAACCACCATGCAGACGATGGCCATGGGGTACGTGGCCCCGTAGCCCGCGCTGCACTCCTCGCCCCCCGTGGCCTCGATGGCCGCTCCCAGGCCTGGGGTGCTCGTCATGGCCCCGCAGATGGCCCCTGCAAGCAGGACCCAGTTCAGCTTCCAGACCGTCCGGCCAAGGAAATACCCGGACAGTTCCGCGGCAAGGGCGGAAACCGCCCCTACCCCCACGAGCAGAAGCCCGTGCCTGGCGAGCGCGTCGATCATCTGGGGACCCGCCATCAGGCCGACGACCGCCAGGAAGTAGGCGAGCGAAAGCTCGCGGATGGCGGAAAGCGTCCGTTTTTCCATCCGCATGGGAAGCGGTCCGAGGCGTCCCGCGGCGCCCAGGGCAAGGGCGGCGATCAGGCCGCCTCCCGTGCTGCCCAGGGAAACGGGATTTCCCATGACGGGAACCGTGACGCTGCCGAGCAGGATGCCGAAGACGATGCAGGTGACGAAGGACAGCACCGAAAAGGGTATCGACTCGGGGACGGCGCGGTCTTTCTCGACGTCACCGTAGAAATCCCGGTAGATGGCCGCCAGTTCCTCGCGCTCCCTTTTGACGTCGATCCGGAAGATCGCCGGGGCCAGCTGGACGAAAAAGACGACCGCCAGCACCCCGAAGGGATAGGCGATCGTGTAGCCGACCGTGACGAGGGGGTTCCCCCCGGTGGCCTCCAGGGCGGCGCCCAGGCCCGGCGAACTCGTGAGGGCCCCGGTGTAGGTCCCCGCCACCAGCAGCGGTTCCACGCCCGTGGCCAGCCGTGCCATCCCGTAGGTACAGAGCGCCCCGACCCCCGTGACGACCAGGGCAAGGACCACGAATTTCATCCCGTATTTCTTCACCACCAGGACGATGTCCTCTGCCGAGAGCAGGCCCACCGCGACGACGAAGAGCATGAGATTCCAGTTGAAAAGCTCGTAGGACACCTTCACGTTGAGCATCCCCAGGGCAAGCCCCGTGAAAAGCGCCCCGGAGGTGCCCAGGCTGAGGTTCCTGAAGCGGGCCTTTCCGAGCAGCAGGCCCGTCGCGACGGCGAGGCTCAGCAGCAGGATCTGGTTTTGGAGAAGCTTGGCGATGAAGTCCACGATGGAGGTCCCCCCAGAAAAGTCCGCAGGATTGACTTGCCCGTCGTGACTATTCTACCGGAACCTGCCTGCCCTTGAATTCGTTTCGCCCTTTCCCTAACATGGAAAAGCCAGGATCGCCGTTGGCCTTGACCAGGAGTGCGGCGGACTGGAAAAAGGAGGCGCTGCCCGGTGGAATACCGCATCGAGAAGGACTCCATGGGGGAAGTGAAGGTCCCCGCGGACAAGCTTTACGGGGCCCAGTCCCAGAGAAGCATCGACAATTTCCGGATCGGCTGGGAGAAGATGCCGGACGAGATCATCAGGGCTTTCGCGATCCTGAAGAAAGCCTCTGCCCTGGCCAACCGGAAGCTCGGGGTCCTTGACGAGGACCGGGCCTCGGCCATCGCCAAGGCGGCCGACGAGATCCTGGAAGGCAAGCTGGCCGGGAACTTCGGTCTCTCCGTCTGGCAGACCGGAAGCGGAACCCAGTCGAACATGAACGTGAACGAGGTCCTGGCCAACCGGGCGAACCAGATCCTGGGCGACCCGGACAAAAAGGTCCACCCGAACAACCACGTGAACAAGTGCCAGAGCTCCAACGACACCTTCCCGGCGGCCATGCACATCGCGGCGGTGGTGGAGCTGGAGGACCGTCTCCTGCCCGCCGTCGCGAAACTGAAGGCGACCCTCGCCGGGAAGTCTGCTCTCACCATGGACCTGGTGAAGACCGGCCGCACCCACCTGCAGGACGCGACGCCCCTGACCCTGGGCCAGGAGATCAGCGGGTGGGTGAGGATGCTGGAGCGGGACGAACAGATGATCCGTTCGAGCCTCGAATTCCTGAGGGACCTAGGCCTCGGCGGAACGGCCGTGGGGACCGGCCTGAACGCGGCAGAGGGCTACGACGTCGAGGTGGCTGCACAGATCGCGGCCCTCACCGGCAAGGTTTTCCGTACGGCCCCGAACAAGTTCCATTCCCTCACCAGCAAGGACGAGCTGGTGTTCGCCCACGGGGCCCTGAAGGCCCTGGCGGCGGATCTCCTGAAGATCGTCAACGACGTGCGCTGGCTCGCTTCCGGTCCCCGCTGCGGCATCGGCGAGATCCGGATCCCGGAGAACGAGCCGGGCAGTTCCATCATGCCGGGAAAGGTCAACCCGACCCAGTGCGAGGCCGTTTCCATGGTCGTCGCCCAGGTCATGGGCAACGACGTGACGGTGGGGTTCGCAGCCAGCCAGGGCAACTTCGAGCTGAATGTCTACATGCCCGTGTTGATCTACAATTTCCTGCAGTCGGTGCGCCTGCTGGCCGACGCCATGGTTTCCTTCAACGACCACTGCGCCGTTGGCCTGGAGGCCGACGAGGAGAGGATCACGCATTTCGTCACGAACTCCCTGATGAACGTGACGGCGCTGAACCCGATCATCGGCTACGACAAGTCTGCCGAGATCGCGAAGAAGGCGCACAGGGAGGGCACCACGCTGAAAGAGGCGGCCATGGCCCTGGGCACCCTCACGGAAGACGAGTTCGACAAGGCGATGGACCTGAAGGCCATGTGCCACCCGAAGAAAGCTTAAGGAGGAAAGGGAAATGCTGACGAAGGAAGAACTGATCGCGAAGGCGGCCAAGCCGGCCCAGGACGCCATGGAGCTTCATCCTTTCTACAAGGGGAAGATGCAGACCGCGCCGAAGTGCTGCATCCGGGACCTGCGCGACTTTGCCGTGTGGTACACGCCCGGGGTGGCCGCTCCCTGCAAGGCCATCAAGGAGGACGTGTCCCTGTCCTACGAGTACACGAACCGGGCAAACCTGGTGGCGGTGGTGAGCGACGGCACGCGGGTGCTGGGCCTGGGGGACATCGGGCCCGAGGCGGGCATGCCGGTCATGGAGGGCAAGGCCCTGATCTTCAAGTACCTGGGCGGGGTGGACGCCGTGGCGATCTGCCTGGACACGAAGGACCCCGACAAGCTCATCGAGACCGTGCGCCTCCTGGCCCCGAGCTTCGGGGGCATCAACCTCGAGGACATCGCCCAGCCCAAGTGCTTCTACATCCTGGACGAGCTTCGCAAGGACTGCAAGATCCCGGTCTGGCACGACGACCAGCAGGGCACTGCCGCCGTGAACCTGGCGGGGCTCTACAGCGGGCTGAAGATCGTCGGCAAGAAGATCGACGAGGTGAAGGTGCGCTTCTTCGGGGCCGGCGCGGCGAGCGTCGCCACGGCGCGGATCCTCATCAGCGCCGGCGTGAAACCCGAAAATATCATCATGGCCGACAGCAGGGACACGCTCCACAAGGGCCGGACGGACCTGGACGGGCAGTACGACGTGAAGGGGCACTTTGCCCGGACCACCAACCCTGAAGGGATCACGGGAGGTCCCGAGGTCCTGTTCAGGGACGCGGACGTCGTCTACTGCTACACCAAGCCTGGGCCGGACGTGGTGAAGCCCGAGTGGGTCCGTTCCATGGCTCGTGACGCGATCCTTTTTGCCTGCGCCAACCCGATTCCCGAGATCTGGCCCTGGGAGGCGAAGGAAGCCGGGGCGCGCATCGTGGCGACGGGGCGGTCCGACTTCCCGAACCAGGTCAACAACTCCCTGGGTTTCCCGGGCATCTTCCGGGGAACGCTCGACGTGCAGGCTTCCACGATCACGGACGAGATGTGCATCGAGGCGGCCCGGACCCTGTCCGCCTGCGCGGAAAAAGTGGGCCTCTCCGAGGACTACCTGATCCCGACCATGGACCAGGCCTGGGTTTACCCGGAAGTGGCGGCATCCGTCGGGATGAAGGCCATCGAGCAGGGGATCGCCCGAAAGACCTACACCCGCGAGGAACTGCTGAAGATCGCCACGGAGAAGATCCAGTACGCCCAGCGCATGACGGGCTGCCTGACCGAGAACGGGTTCATCAGGCTGCCGTAGGCGCTCATCAAGCGGCCGGAGGGGGCTCCCACGGGGCCCTCTCCTTTTTTGTCTCGGCAGCCATCGCCCCGAAGCGGATTTCCCGGGTTCCGGGCACAACCCCGGGTTTGTTCCGGAGAAAGTTCCTTTCCCATTGGGCCAGGAACTGGCACGTCAGGGTGACGGTGCTGGAATCCCAATCCGGTTTCGCAAGGCGGTGCCGTTCCCTTTCGGGAATGAAGCCGGGGACCGGGTTTCGCTTGAAGAACCCCGCAAAGGGTCCGGTTGTGCAGAGCCGGGTCCTCGGCCAGCCCGCCCCTCCCTTTTTCCCCGAGGTCGGGGCTCCGGGAACCCTTTCGCGCAGGATTCCCTTGAGAAGGGCCTTCAGTTCCCCGTTTTCGACGTACCGTCCCGGAAGGGGGATCTTCAGGGCTTCTTCCAGGACCGTCCGCTGTGAAAAGGGGGCATGGAGGGCCTTTCCGTGGAAGAAAGCCTGCTGCCGGTAACGGTTGAACCAGTCCCCGGTGAAGAAGACAAGGAAGCTGGCGAGCTCTGCCTGCCTTCCCTGCCAGTCTCCTTCCGGCGAGCGGAAGGAGAACCGCCTGAGGGCGTAATCCAGGCGCGTTTCGACGGCTTTTGCCACGGCCTCCGGTCCGAGGATCCGTTCGGCCAGCGTCCTGTCGGAGGTCATGTAGGTTTGCGCGGCGAAGTTTCCCGGGTCGGCCGCGGGAAGGCGAAGGCGCCGCTCTTGTTCCTCGTCTTCCGGGAGGAAAACTTGCCGGACCGCCCCGAAGCCGAAAAGGATATCGGCGTAATCCCCCGAAAGAAAACAGGAAAACGGTTCGCGAAAGGCCCTGGAGTTGAAGACGGGCTGGTACACCGTCACCGGAAAGACCTGGGCGGTTTCTTCCAGCGCGTCGAGGCTCAGGAGCGGAAGGTCGGCCTCCTGGATCTCGATTCTTTCCGGACGGATTCCCAGTGCGCGGGCGGACTGTTCCGCGTATCCCCGCTCGAAGTCGAATTCCGGGCTGTCGCAACCCACGAAAACCGCCGCGGAAGAATCTCCCAGCCGCCATTTCAGGAGTGTCGAATCCACGCCGCCCGAGAACAGAACCGCCTTTTTCGCCCGGTCCGAAAAAAGGGCCAGTGACTGGTCCAGGGCCTCCAGGACCCTTTCGGGCGCTTCGGCCGGGTCGGTCTCTCCCCCGGGAACCAGCCGGTCCTGGTGGACCGTCCTGCATTCGCCCGAGTCCAGGTCGATCCGGACCGTTTCCCCGTGGGCGACTCGCCTGATGGGGCCGAAAACGGTGCGGTTGCCGGGCATGTCAGGGAAAAGCAGGAGATCGGCAAGCCAGTCGTCGGTCAGGGAAAGGGTGCCTGCCGGGCACCCTTCGATCGCGTTCCTGAAGTGGTCCGTGATGACGAGGCTGTTGTCGCTTCCTGCCAGGAAGAACAGGTCCGCGGTGGAGTTGATCGACCGGTGCAGGAAAAGGCGGCTCCCGGCTTCACCGAGATCCTGGAAGCAAGCCAGGGTTCCCTCTTCCACGCACTCCGCGATTCGGGGCCATTCCGGGTCGGGAAGGGACAGGTCGATGCGCCGGGTCTCCGTTTTCCTGACGAAATCCGACGGGGAAGAGAGGGCTCCCCACCAGGCCGTGCTGCCCGGCCGCAGGCAGGCTGCCTCGGGGTTGGACCACAAAAACCGGAGGCTCCTGAACGGAGGGGTTCCCCCTGCGCGGTTCACATTCCGGTGCCTCTCCGGGCCAGGAAAAACTCCGCCAGGGCCAGGTCTTCCGGGCCGTCGACGTTGACGGAGTCTTCCGGTTCCATGACGTAGGGCACGGCCCCTTGCCAGGAGGCCAGCGAGCCGTCGAGCCAGGCCTGCGTCCAGGCCGCGTAGACCGCACCGTTTCGGGTATAGGTCGGGGCAAGGTCCTGCCGCCGCGTGGGGAGCCGGGAACCTTCCAGGAACGGGTGCAGGGCTCCGTCACGGATCGAGAACTGCCAGGCTGGGTGGAGGTGCCCCGGCACCCGCGCCACGCTGACGACGGCCCGCGCACCGGTCGAAAGCAGCTTTTCGAGAGCCTCGTCCACATGACGGGCCTCTCTGAGGGGGGCCGTCGGCTGGAGCAGGACGAGGATGTCGGGACGGGTGCCCCCGTTCTTCTCAAGCCATTCGAGGGTGTGGATCACCACCGCGGAACTCGGGGTGTCGTCCCGCGACAGTTCCGCCGGCCGGAGGAAGGGCACTTCCGCTCCTGCCAGCTTTCCCGCCTCGGCGATGGCCTCCGAGTCCGTCGAGAGAATCACCCTGCCCACGAGGCGGCTTCCCAGCCCGCTCTCGACGGCGCGGGCCACGAGACTCTTTCCGCCGACCTGCCGCAGGTTCTTCCCGGGAATGCCTTTGGATCCCCCCCGGGCCGGAACCAGCCCCAGGATGTCGAGCCCTTCCGCTTTCATGCCCTTTCGCCCCCCTCACCTGCCCCCTCGTGTACCGTCCCGTTGGGGTCGACGAAAACCTTCCCTGCGGGAATCCGCTTCCCGATTCCCTCGAATTCCCGGTGCCGGGTCAGCAGGGCGACGACGTCGGCTTCCTGCAGGGCTTGTTCGAGGCCGGACATCCTGCAGCGGGAAAAACCCGCCAGCTGGCGGGGCAGGCAGGGGATATTCGGCTCGACGACCCGGATTTCCCCTTTCTCCAGCAGGCACAGGCGCCGGGCGATCCAAACGGCCGGGCTTTCCCTCAAGTCGTTCACGTCGGGCTTGTAGGCCAGCCCGAGACAGGCGATGACCGGTTTTTCGAACCGGGAAGCCGCTTCCCGGATCCGGTCCAGGACCCATTCGGTCTTTCTCTCGTTGGTTTTCCTCGCCGAACGGATCAGGGCGGCTTCCCTGGGGGCGGACTCCACCAAGAACCACGGATCGACCGGGATACAGTGCCCCCCGACTCCGGGACCGGGTTCCATGATCCGGACACGCGGGTGGCGGTTGGCCAGGCCGATGAGGGTCCCGGTGTCGACGCCCATGCGGCTGCAAAGCATGGAAACCTCGTTCGCGAAGGCGATCGAAACGTCACGGGAGGCGTTCTCGACGAGCTTGCACATCTCGGCCGTTCGGGCATCGGTGGCGTGAAGCGTTCCCCTGACAAAGCCGGAGTAGAAGGAGACCGCTTGCCTGGTCGATTCCGGGTCGATCCCCCCGACGATCCGGTCCACCCCCACGAGTTCCTCCAGGATCCTCCCGGGCAGGACCCTTTCCGGGCAGTGGGCGGCGTGGAAAAGCGGCCGGCCGGTCGGCGAGGCGAGGTCCGGCCGTTTTTCGATGAGCCTTGAAACCATCCGTTCGGTTGTCCCCACCGAGACCGTGGATTCGATGACGACGAGGTTGCCCTCTTCGAGGCATGAGGCGATCGCGTCGATGGCCTCCTCCACGTGGGACAGGTCCGCCCGGTGCCCCCTTTTCAGCGGCGTGGGGACGGCGACGACGAAAACGTCCGCGGCCGCGACGGAGCCTGACGGCACGAGAGCGCCGGAGGCCGTCGCCTCCCTCGCAAGGAAGCCGAGGTCCGGCTCCAGCCCCGGAAAATCCCCCGACTGCAGCGAACGGATCACTTCCGGGTTCGTGTCGGTCCCCCTGACCCGGTGGCCGTTCCGGGCGAGGACCGCGGCAAGGGGAAGACCGATGTAACCCAGGCCAATCACGCAAACGCGCAACGAGAATCATCCTCCCTCTGCGTTTTCCGGTTTTTCTCAGCTTATTTTGCGTCCTGTCCGGCCTTCGGGCAAGGCGAGGCCCCCCTTGCGGCCGGCAACGTTTAAGGCTAGATTCGGTTCATGGAGACGGAAGGGCTCATCGGGAACATTCTACTGCGTCCCTACTCGGAAACCGATTGGGAACCCATGAGGTGTTTCATCGTTTCGCAATGGGGCCGGAGTCACCCCATGGCGGACCGCCGCCTTTTCGATTGGCAGTTCAGGGGATTCGGCCACGCCCGGGAAGAGGTCCGGCCGATCCTCCTTTTTGTCGACGGCGGCCTGGCCGGGTTCAGGGGCCTCATACCGGGGCTTTACCAGGTGCCTTTTCCCGAGGGGATGCGGGTCCTGCCGGGGGCGAGCCTCGCCATGTGGATGATCGCCCCAGAATTCCGGGGCAAGGGGCTCGGCCGGATCATGCACGCGGAGGCCGAACGGTTGTGTCCCGTGCTCACGGGGGCTGGATCGAACCCGCAGACGTCCGTCCCGGTTTACCTGAAGAACGGTTTCAGGCTTCTCGAATCGATGCACCGCCGGGTCGCGGTGCTGGATCCCGCCAAGTGCCGTGCCCGGTTCGGGGAAGGATCGGCGGGGGTTCCGCCGGTGACCCTGGAGGGAAAGGGCGCGTTGGCCCCATCGCTCCCGGATCCTGAGTTTCTTGCCGAAACCTGGCAGGGCTCGGCATTCGCGGCAGGGTTCTTCTCTCTCTTTAGAGACCGGGATTTCTGGCGCTGGAGGATCCTGGACAGCCCCGCGTACCGCTACAGCCTCTTCGCGGACCCTGAAGGGTCGGGGTTCCTGGTGGCCCGCGTGGAGCGCCTCGTGGACCCGCCCGTGCCGCAGGACGATTCCGCCGGCGTGTTTCGCCTGGTCGACCTCGTGCCCGCAAGTCCCGCCACGTGGAACGGAGCCCCGGACAGCGCCTTTGTACGCTTCCTCTCCCGGTGCCTGGCCTGGGCCAGGGAAACCGGATGCATCGCCGCGGACCATCACTGCTCGAGCGGCGTCTTCGGTCCGCTCCTGGAAGCGGCCGGCTTCGTCGCCGAGGCGGGCCCCGGAGGAGAAAATCCCCTCTTGCCGAGGCTTTTCAACGGGAAAGGCCAGGTTCGCCCGATCAACGTCCTGGTCAAGGTCCCGGTTCCCGTTCCGTTCGAAAGAACCTGCATCGTCAAGTCCGATAACGACATGGACCGCCCCAGGAGGCTGGATGAAAATGGACAGGTCGTTTACTGAAGCGCTTGCAAGCGGGAAATGCCTGGTGATCGGGGAGGTCGCCATGGCGCACGACGGCAGCCTGGGCCTCGCCCACGCCTTCATCGACGCGATCGGGCGGACCGGGGCAGACGCGGTCAAGTTCCAGACCCATCTCGCCGATGCCGAGGGAACGAGGGCGGAACCGTTCCGGGTGGCCTTCAGCCCCCAGGACCCGACGAGGCGCGACTACTGGATCCGCACCGCCTTCACGGAGGAGCAGTGGGCCGGCCTCGCACTGCATGCAAAAGAGAAGGGGCTCTTCTTCCTGAGCTCGCCCTTTTCCGCCGAGGCGGGGGCCCTTCTTCGCCGCGTCGGCGTTTCGGCCTGGAAAGTCCCGTCCGGGGAAACGGGTAACGGCCCCCTCCTGGACGAGTTGCTTGCGGACCGCCTTCCGGTCCTGCTGTCGACGGGGATGAGCCCCATGACGGAGATCGACGCGGCGGTCGGGAAAGTGAAGGCCGCTTCGGTTCCTCTGGCGGTGCTGCAGTGCACCAGCGCCTATCCATGCCCCCCGGAGAAGGTGGGCCTGAACATGATCCCGGTCTTCATGGAGCGTTACGGCTGCCCGGTCGGCCTTTCGGACCATTCCGGGACGATCTACCCGGGGCTTGCCGCCGCGACCATGGGCATCCGGGTCCTGGAAGTCCACGTAACCCTTTCCCGCGAGATGTTCGGCCCCGACGTCGTCGCTTCCGTGACGACCGGCGAACTGGCAACCCTCGTGGAGGGGATCCGCTGGATCGAACGGATGCGGGCCGCCCCTGTGGACAAGGACCTTGCGGCGGAATCGATGGTTCCGCTGCGGCGGGTCTTCACGAAAAGCCTCGTGGCCTCGAGGTCCATCCCCGCCGGGACGGTTCTGGACCGGTCCATGCTGGCCCTGAAAAAACCGGGGACCGGGATGCCGGCCTCGAAGCTTCCGGATGTCATCGGCCGGCGGGCCAGGACCGGCCTGGAACCGGACGACCTCATCCTGGAGGACAACCTCGAATGAAACGGAAGATTGCCGTCGTCGTGACGGCCCGCCCCAGCTACGCGCGGATCAAGACGGCGCTGGCGGCCATGGAGGCTCACCCGGGAATCGAGTTGTCCCTCGTGGTGGCGGCATCGGCGCTGCTGGAGCGCTACGGAAACGCCTCTTCCGTGATCGAGAAGGACGGATTCCAGATCTCGTCCCGGGTTTTCATGCTCCTGGAAGGGGAGACCCCCCAGAGCTCGGCCGTCACCACCGGCCTGGGGATCGTGGAGCTGGCCACGGTGTTCGAGAACCTGAAACCGGACCTGGTGGTCACCATCGGGGACCGGTTCGAAACCCTTGCGACCGCGACGGCGGCGGCCTTCATGAACATCCCGCTGGCCCATGTCCAGGGAGGCGAGGTGACCGGCTCGGTGGACGAGAAGGTCCGCCACGCGGTGACGAAGCTCGCCGACCTGCACCTCGTCGCCACGCGAAGGGCCGGGGAGCGGGTGGTTCGCCTGGGAGAGGATCCCGGCAGGGTCTTCGTGACGGGCTGCCCTTCCATCGACCTGGCCGCGGAAGCCGTCCGCGACGGAAGTAACGGCTTCGACCCGTTCGCCTTCGGCGTAGGGCCGGCCCTGGACCTGTCGGGACCGTTCCTGGTGGTCATGCAGCACCCGGTCACGACGGAGCACGCCCAGGCCCGGGAGCAGGCCCTGGAAAGCCTCTATGCCGTCCGGGAACTGGGCCTTCCGGCCCTCTGGTTCTGGCCGAACCCCGATGCCGGGTCCGACGGGACCTCCAAGGCGATCCGCTGGTTCCGCGAGCACGAGGCTCCCCCGAACATCCATTTCTTCCGCAATTTCCCGCCCGAGCCTTTCCTGCGGATCCTCAACCGCGCCGGCTGCATCGTCGGGAACTCCAGCGTCGCGATCCGGGAGTGCGCCTTCATGGGTGTCCCGGCCGTCAACATCGGAACCCGCCAGGAAGGCCGGGAGCGGGGGGGCAACGTCGTGGACGTGCCCCATGACCGGCGGGCCATCCTGGAAGCGGCCAGGAGCCAGATCGGCCACGGGCGCTATCCTTCCGACCCGATTTACGGGGACGGCAAGGCGGGGGAGAAAATGGCCGGGATCCTCGCGGAGACCCCGCTGGACATCTGCAAGAGGCTGCCCTTTTGAACCCGCGCCCGCCGGAGATCCTCGCCGTAACCTACCACTACCTCACGGGGGCGGTTTTCCCGGGCCCGGGCGTCCACCCGTTCGGCCCCGAGAGGTTCAGGGCGCAGGTGGAAGAGCTGTCCCGCACATGCCGCTTCCTCTCCCTCGCGGACCTGGAGGCCGAGAACCTGCCGAAGCTGGACGGGGCCGCGCGTTACGCCCTCCTGACCTTCGACGACGGCCTGGCCGAGCAGTTCGAGGTGGCCATGCCGGTCCTGGGAGCCCTGGGCATTCCCGGGGCCTTCTTCCCCTGCACGGCGTCGCTGGGGACCGGGAGGCTTCTCCACGTCCACCGGATCCACGCCCTCCGAAGCGCCATGCCGGATTCTGAACTGCTGCTTCTTTTCCTCGACCTGGCCGGGCGGCTGGAGCTCGAGGAGAGCGTGAGGGCGATCTCGCGGGGAGGCGGGGCGGCCGCCCCTTACCCCTACGACTCCCCCGGGGCGAGGGTCCTGAAATCCCTGTTCAATTACGAGCTGCCCCTGGAGGAACGCGAGGCCCTGTCCGAGGCCGCGTTTGCGGAGGTTTACGGTCCCGAGGTTCCGTGGGCAAAACGCCTCTACATGAGCCCGGCGTCGGTCCGGAAGCTGTCGCAAGCCGGTTTCCTCGGCACGCATACCCACGCGCACCGGCCGCTGTCCCGCCTGTCCCGGGAGGCGATCCGGCAGGAAATCCGGGAGAGTCTCGACATCCTCGAAAAGACCGCCGGCACCCGACCCCGTTCCGTGAGCTATCCTTACGGCAACGGCTTCGCCGTTTCCGCGGAGGTTTTCGAGGCCGCGGCGGAATGCGGGATGGAATGCGGTTTCACCACGGAGCGAAAAACCAATATTCAGGGGGCAGACCGGCTGCGCCTGGCCCGGTTCGACGCGGAGGACCTTCCCCCGGGGAAGAGGCCGATCGCCAGTCTTTAACCCGCTCCTGCGGGTTCGGAAGGAGTGCACGGAAGAAATGGTCGAATTCGTGCTTGCGGATCCCTGGACGAGGGTTTTCGAGGCCGGGGGAAAAGTCTGGATGGCCGCCGGATCGGACCCGGCCCGGTTCGAGGAGGCCGCCAGGCGGGAAACCGGGAAAGGCCGGGAAACAGGCGTGATCCTCCAGGCGCTGGCGCGCGAGGCGGAAGAAGGGACCTTTGCCGTGGTGGAATCCCCGGGCACGGCAGGGGAAAGAACGACCCTCTTCAAGACGCTTTCCTCCACGTTCGAGCTCTACTTCAGGGTCGACGGGGAAACGGTCCGCATCTTCGATCACTTCCGGAACGCGCTGGCCTCCCTCCCGGCCGCGGAGCGCGTCCCCGACGAAGGGGCCTTTGCCGATCTTCTTCTTTACGCCTACGAATACCTCCCGGGGACCCACACTCTCGTCGAGGGGATTTACAAGCTGGTCCCGGGCGGGATGGCGGAAATCGGGCCCGACCGGCTGCCCCGGTTCAGGCAGGCCGAAACGCTCCGTCTCCCCGGGGAGGGCGGGGGTCCAGGTTCCCGGGAAGCCGCCGTCAGGCTCGGGGAAATCATGGAAGAACGGGTCGCCTCGTATGTCGCCTCCTACGGCAAGCCGACGGTGCTCCTTTCCGGGGGTGTCGATTCGACCCTGGTCCTTTCCTGCCTGGGCAGGGGGGCTTCGGCCCTGACGGTCGGGCTCGACAGCCCGGAATACGCCTTCGAGATGGAGTACGCCCGGATGGCCGGCCGCCTGCTGGAGGCCGACCATACCCTCGAGATCCTCGAGGAATCCCGTTTCCGCCAGTCTGCCAGGGAAGTGGTGGAGGCTTTGGGCCAACCCACGGGAACGGCTTTCCTGCAGCCGATGGCCTTTCACCGGGCCTTCAGGAAGCCGCCGCCCTTTTTTCTCTACGGGGAGGCGGTGGACGCCCTGTTCGGCTACAGCAAGCTCGCGAAGGTCTTCGACGACGGGGGGCTGTCCCCCCGCGACCGGGAGGCCCTCGCCCTGCAGCCTGGCGACATGGCCGGCTACGCCGCCCGCGGAGGGCTCAGCCCCGATTTCGAGGCCGCCAGGAAGGTGTTCGGCGAAGAGTTGACGGAAAGCCGCCTGGCGAACCGCCTGGATTTTGCCCTTCGGCTCTGCCCTGAACTGGCCCGGGTCGAATCCGGACGCCTGAGGGCCGGCCACGCCGAAATTCTGGCGATTTTCACCGATTTCGGCCATATCCGGGAGTATATCGGCCGAACACGCCAGCAGGCCCTGTGCGCGGGGAAAAAGGTGATGTCCCCGTTCGCCTGCAGGAGCGCCCTGGAACTGGCCCTCTCGATGCCCATGCCGGAGCGGATCCTGGAACACGGGGTGGTCAAGCACGTCGCGAAATCCCTCCTGGCAATGAGGCTGCCCGGCTATCCCGTCCACACCCGAAAGGGAGGCAGCGACGTGCCGCGGACCCGGTTCCTGCAGGAAGGCCCGCTGAAGGGCCTGTTTGACGAGGAAAAGCTGCCTCGGCTCTGGCCGCAGGAACATGCCGGGATTCTTTTACAGCCGCAGCGGGAAACCAGTTTCCTGGCCCTCAGCGCCCTCGGGTATGCCTTATGGGAAAAGCGGGTCCTGGAAAACCCGGACCTCGAACCCCTCGCGGGAACGAGAAGACTTATGGCCGAAGCGGGGGGCGAGCGGGCATGATCACGGTCGAGCTGGCGGATCCCGGGGCGTTCCGGGCGGAGGTGCCCCGGGGAACCTGGTTCGTCTCCGCCGCAAACGCCGGTCGGCTGAAGGAAGAGCTGGGAAAGCCGTCTTTCCTCTCCCTTTCCGGAGAACGGCAAATCGAGCGGCTGGGATCCCTTGCCGACGACGGAACCGTTCTGCATGTCCCGTCCGAAGGGTTCCCCATCCGGCTTTACCGGACGATCAACGCCACTCGGGATCTTTATTTCCGCAGGGATGAAAATGGCAACTGGCTCTTCGGAGACCACTTCCGCAACATGATCGCGTCCGTCCCGGCTACCGGGCGCCGGATGAATGAAAACGCGCTGCTGGATTTCCTGCTGTTTATTTTCCCCGCGGGAAACTCGACCCTGGTGAGGGGAATCCGGCACCTGCTCCCGGGGGAGAGTCGAAGCCTGGATCCCGGAACGGGGGAAGAGCGGTCACGGCAGGCGGAAACGTTCCCCTGCGAACCGGGCGGAATGGAGCCCGAAGAGGCCGTCGCTCCCCTCGGCGAGGCCCTGCGTCAGGCCTTCGGAGAGCCCGCGTCGGACGAGTGCGTCCTCTTTTCCGGGGGAGTGGATTCCACTCTGGCCCTGCTCTTCCGGCCCGCCGGGACGACGGCGCTGACGATCGGCATCGACACGCCGGAATTCGCCTTCGAAAAGGAATACGCGAGGGAAACGGCCCGGCTCCTCGGCTCGAAGTGGTCGCCCATCCAACTGGAAGAGTCGGATTACCGGAGACATTTCGAGGAAACGATCGTGAACCTTGGACAGCCCGTGCACCCGAACCTCCAGGCCGTCTTCATGAACCGGGCCTTCCAGGAGCCTTTCGGGGTCTTCTGGGGAGCGGACGCCTCGGATACGCTTTTCGGCCATCCCCAGACGAAAAAGATCCTCGACCCGGAGAGCCGGAAGAACTACGAATCACTCTTGGCGGAGCCATACGATTCCCCGCGGGGTTACGGAGCCCTCTCGAACACCGGCCCCGACTTCCGGATCGTTCGCGAGCTTTTCGGCGAGCGGGCGGTTTCGGTGCGCATCGAGGCTCGCCTTTCCCAGGTTTTGGCGGCCGCGAAAGTGCGCCCCGGGAGCCGCGCCGAGGAACATGTCCAGATGGATTCGCTGATCGAGTTCCTGGCGAGCACCGCCTGCGTCGCCAGCCAGAAAAGGCAGGCGGCCGCCGCTTTCGGCAGGGAGATCCGGGAACCCTTCTGTTCCAGGAGCATCCTTCGGATGGCCTCCGCGATCCCGCCCGGAAAGCGGTTCTTTCACAACGGCGAATCCAAGCCGGTTCCAAAAGCGCTCTTGAGAAAACTTTTCCCCGAGTATCCGTTCTACGGCCGCAAGGGGGGCAGCGACGTCCCCCGCACCCGTTTCTGCCAGGCGGGTCCCTTCCGGGACTTTTTCCGGGAGTCGGCCCTCCCGGACCTTTTGCCTTCACCGGGAAGGCCACTTCTGCTGGACCCCCAGTGGGACTGGAGCTACATGACCCTCGGCGCTGCCGCCTTCTCCACCTGGCAGGAAAAGGTCCTGAAGTCCCCAATGCTCGGGCGGCTTCCCGGAACGAGAGTCTTCCGGCTGGAACCGCACGGGGGAAACACGAAGCCGGAGGCCGGAGAATGAGAAGGCATCCGGAGGTCCTCGTCTCGGACCCGGTAAAAAGGGTTTTCGAAAGCCCGGCCCGGAAGGTGACGCTGGGAGGGGTTTGGGGAAAAGCCCTTCCCGATGCCGGCCGTTTCATGGAACTTCCCCCTGAGGAAGCCCTTCGGCTGCTCGAGGGATACGAGAGAGACGGCATCGCCGTTCTTGCTGAGAAGGACACGGAAGGGAACCTCGCCGAAATCTATGCCTACAGGGGGCCGTCCACCGGGTGCGAACTGTTTTTTCCCTCCGGCCCGGGAAACCGCTTTGTCCTTTCGGATTCCTTCCGGGAGATCCTCGAAACCCTCCCTCCTTCGTCCAGGCTACTTTCCCGGGAGGGGTTCATCGATTTCCTCCTTTTCCAGAGCAGTCCTCTTCCGGAAACCCCGATTGGTTCCATTCGCCGCCTGGGCCACGGGAATTTGCTGCAGGTCGGCCGGGACGGATCCGTCACCGAAAGGCCATTCCAGCGTCTTTCAGCGGGAAGACCGGCCGGGACCTTCCAGGAAGGGATCGAAGGGGTCGAAGGGGCGCTTTCAAAGGCCCTTGGGCTTCTGCCGGCGGGAACCGTGAACCTTCTTTCCGGAGGGGTCGACTCGACCCTCGTCCAGGCTATCCTGGGACCAGGGCATCGGGCCGCGGCCGCGACGATCGACTCTCCCGAGTTCGCCTTCGAGACGGAAAACGCGAAGTACTCGGCGAGGCTATGCGGCGTACCCCTCGAGGAGCATCCGGTCAGGGAAAGTGATTTTCTTTCTCTGGTCGAAAGCGAAACCGCCCTGGCGGCCGTGCCGCTGCCGCTCCCCCAGGTGGCCGTGATCGCGGCGGCTTTCGGGCTGGAGGCGGACATTTTCTCCTCGGGGTTCGACGCGGATTCGGTCTTTTCCCTGCCCCGTTCCAAGCGCAGGTTCGTCCTTGACGGGGCAAGCCCGCAGTCCTTCGAGGCCGGGAGTTTTTCGCTTTCCCCGGAAGCCGGCCTGCTGGAAACCCTGTTCGGCAAGGAGGAAATCGCGGACCGGGTGGAGCGCCGGCAGGCGTATGTCCGATCCAGGGTTTCGGAACCGGAGCTTTTGCCGGAACTGGAACTGGGATGCCTCACCAGCCTTTACTGCAGCTCCTTTGCCGTTTACCGCCACCTTGCGGCAGAAAGGGGGAAGGGCCTTTTCACCCCGTTCATGGACCGGGAAGTCGTCGAGGCGGCTTTGCGTGTCCCACTCCCGGAAAGGATTTTCCGAAACGGCGTCTTCAAGCCCGTCCTGAAAGACATCTTGTCCCGGCGCCTCCCGGGCTTTCACACGGACATCGAAAAGGGAGGCTCCGGCCTTCCCAGAACCCGCCTGTGCAAGGAGGGGCCCTTGAAAGGGTACTTCAGGGAGAACGCCCTGCCGTCCTTCATCGACCCGGAGAAGGCGGATCCTGTCCTGAACCCGGACTGGGGGTCGAGCATGACCGCCTACCGGTGCATCGCCTGGTCGGCATGGGAGAAGACGCTGGTGTCGGTTCCCTGGGAGGGAAAACGATGGGGGTAAAAGTTGCGCTGAAAGGTCCTGAAAGCCAGGTCCTGGAAGTTTCGGAGGGAACCTGGCACCTCCTGGCGGATCGGACGGCCTTGCCCGAAGACTTGCCCGACTTTCGGGCCGATACCGTGGATTGGGCGGGGTTCGGGTCCCGATTCGAGGAGCTGACCGCGGTTTTCCTCCCTCGGGAGCCGGAGGGCGGCCTGCCCTGCCAGGCTTTCAGGAGCCTTTTTTCCGGGTACGAGCTTTTCCGGGTGGAAACTCCGGAAGGGGACCTCCTGTTGACGGACGACTTTCGGCTGGCCGGCAAGGCAGGCGGCAGAAGGAAACCCTCCGCCACCTCCCTGCTGGACTACCTGCTTTTCCAGCACCCTGCCGGGAACGACACTTTCCTGCCCGGGGTCTTCCGCCTGGGCCCGGGGGAAGCCCTATCCGCAAACCTCCACGAAACCGGTCGGCCGAGGTTGCGGCAAGCCGAGATGCTCCGGCTTCCGCGGAAAGTTACTCCTCAGGAGGCCATGGAAAAGGTTCGAGCGGTTCTTCCCGCGGCGGTCGAGAAAGCCGTTCAAGGTTTCCCGGAAGCAGCCGTCCTCTTTTCCGGGGGCTTTGATTCAACCCTCCTCGCGCTTTTCGGCGGACGCCGCACCATCGCGCTCCACGCCGCCATCGATTCACCGGAGCTCGCCTACGAGGAAGATTACGCCGAAGCCTCATGCCGCGAGATGAAAAGGCCCCTGGCCAGGGTGCTCTTTTCCGAGGCCGCCTTCCTCGAGGACCTGGAGGACGCGGCCCGGCGGCTGGGAAGGCCGTTTCCCGTCACCAATTTCCAGGTCGTCTTCCATAACCGGCTTTTCCGGCTCCCTTACGGCCTTTTCCTGAGCGGGGACACGGCGGACAGGCTTTTCGGGCACGCGCTCGAACCCTGCGGAAAGTGGATGGGCAGCCCTTTTTCAACCCTGGTTCGCTACTGCCCTCCGGACCTTCTTTGCGAAATGTTCGGCCGGGACCTCGTGGAAAGCCGGGTAGGGCTTTACGGGGAGGCCCTTGGAAAGATGGCCGGTCCCGATGCGGGAGCCCTTCCCGATGCCCTTAAAATCGACCTGTCGGTCTTCTTCGGGCTTTCTTACTGGGTGCATTATTTCCGGCCCCTCGCGGCGGCCCATGGGAAGAGGTTTATCGCTCCCTTCAGCCGGAAGCCCGTTTTCGAGGCGGCGATGTCCTGCCCGGAACGTCGCGCCGATGGAATCGGCCACCCGAAGCCCATGTTGAGGGAGATCCTGCTCGGGGCCTTGCCCGGATACCCGGCCGACGGGAAGAAGGGGGGCACCGGTGTCCCGAGGACGCGGTTCTGCCGGTCGGGTCCATTGAAGGACTATTTCAGGACGCATGAACTGCCTTCGGGGATCGACCCCCGTTTCCTGCCGGTCTTCAGGGAACCCGGATGGGAAACAAGCGCCCTGGTCCTGCAGGCCGCAGCTTACCGGATTTGGGAGGAAACGCTGTGAAAAGGGACATCGATATCCTGGTCTTCGTCGAACACCTGAACCGTGAGCTCGACACGGCCCTGCTGCTGAAGATCCTGCTCTCGAGGCGGGGGTATTCCGTGAAGCTGGCCTCGGTGTATTACGACCTGTGGGAATCGGTGGCGGCGTTGAGGCCGGGCCTCGTGGTCGTCCCCTGGGCCTATTCCGAGGTCAGGAAGTACTGCCGCTTTTCCCCCCAGCCCGGGAAGGGGATCCGGATCCTCAACCTTCACCACGAGCAGCTGGGCGTGGAAGGCTACATGGAATCCCACATGGCCCCGAAAGGAGAAGCCGAAAAGGTTTTCCACCTTGCCTGGGGGGAGCGCTTCGAGCGGATCCTTCATTCCCGGGGAGTCCCGCCTGAACTGATCTTCAGGACGGGCAGCCCCAGGCTGGATTTCCTCCGGCCGGATATGCGCCACTTCTCCCCCGGCAGGGAAAACCTCTCCGTCCGTTACGGGCTGGACCCCGGCAAGAGGTGGGTTCTCGTCGTCGGTAATTTTTCCATCGTCTCGGTGAGCGAGAGGTTCGTCAGGGAAAAGGTCCGGCAGGGGCGGAAAGAATACCCGGCTGCCGTCGAGCGGGCCCGGTGGCTTTACGGGAGGACCCTGGACTGGATGCAGCGCCTCGCGGAGGAAAGCCCGGATATCGAGGTCATCTATCGGCCTCATCCGGCGGAACGCCTGACTCCCCAGCTGGTCGAGCGGGTGGGCAGGGTTCCCCGCCTGAAGCTGATCGCCGAGGGGCCGATCGGTGACTGGATCCTTCAGGCCGGCACGGTTTTCGTTTGGAGCAGCACGAGCTCGGTGGATGCCCTCGCCGCCGACAGGCCCGTCTTCGCCCTTCGCAGGGCGGAGGAAGGAGCGTCAGCTTACCAGAGCGGGTATTTCCCGATCCTGGACGACCTGCCGATCGTGACGGAGTACGAGGGGTTCCGGGAAGCGGCCTCGTACCGCGACATCCCTTCCCTGCATCCCCGGTGGGCTTCCGCGGTGACCCGCTATCGCGAGTTTTACGACACCCCCGCGGAGCCGGCTTTCGTGGGCCTGGAAAGAAGGATCGCCCGGATCATGGAAACCGGGGAGGGCACCCAGTTCCCTCAAATCCCCGTCTCGCGGGCCCATGAAATCCTTTACAGGCTTCAGCAGGGAGGCAAGAGGGGGCTTCACGACACCGGGCTGATCCGGCTGTTCCGGCGATACGAAAAGGAGTCCGGGGAAAGGCTGTCCCCCGGCCTCGTCTCGGAAAGGGAAGCTTTCCTCGGGGACCGGCTGGGAGACCTTTTACGGAAGGACGGAAACGGGGTTTCGCGATGAGCGGGCTGATCGGGCTGAGGATGAAAAACCCCGAGATCCTGGAATACTCCGGCAGGACGGGAACCTGGGCGCTCTCGGCCCTCGACGCTCCGGGCCTGGAGTCGGCCATACGGCGGGAAGAGCGCATCGGTACCCCGCCCATCGACATCATCCGGCGGGTTGGTCCCGGGATCGAGGAAGGCACGATCGTCTTCCAGCCCTTGCCCGGGTTTCCAGACCCCCGCGCCCTGGCCTTCAAGTCGGTCATCTGTTCGAGGGACCTCTACTGGATTTCGGACGGAAAAGGGGGCTTCATCCTGTCTGACCGGCTGGCCGACCTGGTCGGTGAGCTGCCGGCCCATGCCCGGCGGCTAACGGACCGAAGGGCCGTCCATTTCCTGCTCGGCTGCAACATTCGCGGGGACTGGACCCTCCTGGAGGACATCAACCGGGTCGGCCACGGGGAAATGATCCTGTTCACGCCGGGAGAAGGGGAGCCCGAGAGGAGGCGCATCCAGCGCTTTTCATGGAATTCGACGGTAGAGGATGAAGAGGAAGCCCTGGGAGTCCTGGAGCAGGCGCTGGAAACGGTCTCGCCGCTCATCGCCCGTCGGAAGAACAGTGCGCTGATGTTTTCCGGTGGCGTCGACTCGACGCTCCTGTGGTCTTTCCTCCGGATCCCTGTCCTGACCGGATTCGTCGACACGGATCCCTCCGAAAGGGACGCGGCCGTTAAGGCGGCCGCAAGGCACGGCATGGAGCACGGGCTCGTGGAGTTCAGGGAATCGGAGTTCCTGGGCGACTTGCGCAAGGTCGTGGCGGATGCCGGAATGCCGTTCATCATCTCGAACTTCCAGATGTTTTACTACTCCAGGGCCTTCGGGTCCGGGTTCTCCCACCTGGTTTCGGGCGAGCTGGCGGATTCCATGTGGGGGATCTCGCACCTCACCAGGATCTTCGACGGGAGCGGCGGAGGGGAATATGCGGCGGCCATCGCGGAATCACCCCTTTCCCCGGCGGGATACGGGATCCGGGTCAACCTGATGCTTCCGGACGACCTGGGAACGCTTTCCAGGATTTATGGGGAGAAGGCCGTTCTCGGCTTGCTGGGGCACAATCTCGACTTCGTGCTTGAGTGCCTGGACCCGGCCGTCCCCCTCGACCGGGATTTCCGGAAGGGACACGCGGACATCGGGAGCCTGGCCTTCATCCTGAACGGCTGCTGGCGGGGCAATTACCGCCAGGCAGGCTACGTCAACGGGGTCGGCTTCTCCTTCCCCTTCGAAACGCTTTCGATGCTCAGGGCCGCGCTCTCCGTCGCCCTGCCGCAACGGATCCTGTCGAAGGAAGGGGTTCGCAAGCCCCTGATCCGCAGTTTGCTGGCCAGGAGACTTCCCCGGGCCGACCTTGCGGGGAAGTCCGGTTCAGGGGTGCCCCGGACCCGCTACTGCCAGGACGGCCCCTTCAAGGACTTTTTCAGGGACCACCCGGTTCCGGCCTACTGGCCCGCCGAGCATGCGGACCTGCTGGTCAACCCCACGTGGGAGTCCAGCTCGCTGGTGATGAAATGCATCTCGCTGGCGGTGTGGCAGGAAGAGGTTCTCAAGCCCACATCGTCCTCATCCTGAAAAGCTCCGCCTTGTCCGCCGGGCGGTGGATCCCGTGAAGGCAGGTCAACCCGGCTGACGTCATGCCCTCCGGCTTGCAGGCCGTTTCCAGGAGGTCCCCCGGCAGCCCCTCCGCGTGGTATTCCGCGTCGAACCCCCTGAAAGCCCTATCCCGCTGCCATTCGGCCGGGATCGTCGCCACCGCCCAGTCCAGGTACCGGACGTGGTTCACGTGCCCGTTGTCGTCGATGTCGCGGTCCTCCACCTGCAGGTTCCGGTGCCAGGGGCCTTCCGCGATCGGCTCGACCTTCCCGAACTCGAAGGGGATGGCGGGATTTTCCTCCTCGTGGAGGTTCGGCAGCCCCTTCTGGATCTGGAAAGGCTTGCGCCGCTCCAGGTCGACGAGGACCCAGCAGGTTTCGGCCCTCACGATTCGCGAAGCCCCCGAAAAAAGCTCGAAAGCCCTCAGCGAGTAAAGCCGGCCGTGGGGGAAATGCCAGGTCCTCAGGGAAAGCGTTTCCCCTGGACGGGGCAGCCTTTCGGCCCGCAGGCGGTATTTCACCAGCATCCACGTGAAACCGAGCGGCAGGATCTGCGGGACCGAAGCCCCGAGCTTGGAGGCCGCTTCGTTGGCCGCGTCCTGGAAGCGGTCGAGAAGCGTGACGAGTGACATCTCCTCCCGGTCGCCGCAGTCGGCGGAATCGATCTTCAGGTTCTTGAGATGCATGGGAAGTCCCTCCCGGCAAGGCCGAAATTCGGTCCTCATCATACACCTCCTTGACAAAATAGACAAACAGGCCTATATGTTTGTTCATAAACAAACATAAGGAGGAAAAGTCTATGAATATGGCTATGGAGGCCTTTGAAAAGGCAACCGTGGAGGAATTGGCGGCCGGCGTGGTGGAGAACCCCGAAACCGGGGAGCAGGTGTGCCTGGTGTGCGGCAGGGTTTTTCCGCAGGGGGAAGTTTTTCCCGTGGATGGGCGCTTCTTCGACGCGCACGCCGCGGCCCGGCTTCACGCGGAACGCGAGCACGGTCCCCGGTTCGCTTTCCTGCTGAACCTCCTGCGGGACTGGGAGGGGTTGTCGGACACGCAGGCCCGGCTGATGGAGGCCTTCTTCCTGGGGCACGACGACGCCCGGATCGCGAAGGACCTCGGGATCAGCCGCTCCACGGTCCGCAACCACCGATTCAGGATGAAGGAGAAGGTGAGGCAGGCCAGGGTTTTCCTGGCCCTGAACCGGATCCTCGAGAAGGGGCAGAAGGCCGGCACCCGGCTGGTCGATTTCGGGGCGAAGGCCCGCATGGTGGACGAACGGTTCGCCCTCACGGAGGAAGAATCGGAGCAGCTGGTCCGCAAGTATTTCAGGGAGGACGGAACGCTGGCCCTTTTCCCGACGAAGGCCAAGGCGCGGGTGGCGCTGCTCCGGAAGATCGTCGGGATGCTGGAACCCGGCGTCCGCTACAGCGAGCGGGAACTGAACGCCATTCTCTCGCCCCTAACGGAAGACCACGTCGTCGTGCGCCGCTGCCTCGTGGACTACGGCTTCGTCAACCGGCTCCCGGACGGCAGCGCCTACTGGGTCCAGATGTAGGAACCGCTACGGGGGAAGAAAAGAATCCCCCGCAGCGGTTTTATTCACTTCTCTGCGGCTTTGTCAGCCGAGCGACTCCAGGATCCGGTCCCCGAACTCCTTCGATTTGGCCCAGCCGTCGACGTAGGTTTGTTTCACGACACCGTTGAAGGTCCCCTTGTCGAGGCTGAAGAGCTGCTGGACCGAGATTCCTCCGGGAGTACTGGTTTCGGCCAGGAGCTTGCTCATCTGGCCCGGATTTTTCTCCCATTCTTTCAGGCATCCCTGGATCGTGTGGAAAACCAGGTCTTCGGACGTCGCGTGATCGATCCCCAGGAGAACCGAGGACTGGATGATCGCCGAGCAGAAGGCGAAAACCGGCGCGGGGCAGGTTATCGACGTGAGGATGTTGATTTTTTCCTCGGGCAGGACGAAACATTTTCCCATGGAGGAGAAGATCTCCATGACGTCTTCCCGGGCCTTTCCGTCGACCTTGTCGTCGAAGGAAAGCGCGATGGCCCCGTAGCCGATCTTGCTGGGAGGGTTCGGCATCGCGCGGACGACGGAGACGTTCTTCAGCCTGTCCCGGTACAGTTTCATGGGGACCCCGGCTGAGATGGTCACGACCGTTTTCCCGGAGAAGTCCATGCCGCCCAGCTCTTCCGCCACAACCGGGGCCATTTCGGAACGGACACAGACAAATACGGCGTCCCCCTTTTCCACCGCGTCGCCGTTGGAATCTGCCCGGTTGACCCCGAACCGTTTCCGGAGTTCTTCAAGCCTTGCCTTGCCGGGGTTGCTCACCGTGATCCGCGAGGGGTCGACAACGCCCTTGGCCGTCATGTTGGCGATCAGGATCTCGGCGATCTTCCCGCCGCCGATAAAAGAAATTTTCCTCGTGACGGACATGCTGCACACCTCCTTGGAATGTGGTTCGTTCTGGTATGATTGAGTGGGTCCTTAGGTCCTACCTAACCAGGGGCCCGACGCGTACCCCCAACCTGGCCGAAACCCCGTTAAGGAGGCTGCATCCCTTGGAAAAGAAGCGAGCCGACGTCGAGAAGCAGATCATCGACATGATCAACAGCGGTCAATACCCGGAAGGTTCCAAGCTCCCGCGGGAAAGGGACATGGCGGAAAGCCTGGGTATCGGGAGAAACCTGCTGCGCGAGGCTATCGCCGTGCTCGAAACCCTCGGTTTGCTGGAAGTGAAGAAGCGCGAAGGCATTTTCGTCAAGAAGATGCCGACCAACGAAATCGTGGGAAACCTCAAGATGATCCGCCTGTGGCCCGCGGATTTCGCCCCCCAGCTGATGGAAGTCCGCCAGGCGATCAACATGCTGGCCGTGGATTGGGCAGCGAAGCGGCGCACGGAAGAGGACATCCGGAAACTCCGGGAATGCTTCCGCAATTTCGAGAACACCCCCCTGGCGACAGAAGAGGACCGCCATGCGAGCGCCCGCTGGGAAAACGTCCTTCACGCCCTGGTTGTCGATTCCGCCCACAACGTGATCCTCTCCCGCATTTACGAGGGGATCTCGTTCCTCATGGAGCTGAACAACGACATGATGCACATGACCCTCATGAACGTGAACGAGGGATGGGTGAAACACATTACCGAGCAGCACCGCCGCATCATCGACGCCATCGAGGCGAGGGACCCGGATGCAGCCCTGAAGGAAATGAAGGGGCATTTCGAGGACACGGTCAGGGGCCTCGGTCTCGAAAAAGCCGTCGAACCCGTAAGGATGGGGCATTAGTCCCGTTTTCCCGAAAAGCGGCCCAGGGGGACCTTGACAAAAGGGGCAGCGGGAAACCGCTGCCCCTTCGCTTTCCGGGGAACGGCTCATCCCCCGAGGTAGGATTCCTGGACGGCTTTGCTCTTGAGCAGGGACTGGGCATCGTCCACCGCGACGATTTCCCCGACTTCCAGGATGTAGCCCTTGTCCGCGATCTTCAGGGCCATTTTCGCGTTCTGCTCCACGAGGAGGATCGTCGTCCCCTCTTCGTGGATCTGCCGGATGATCTCGAACACTTCCCTGACCACCAGCGGAGCCAGTCCCATCGAAGGCTCGTCCAGGAGCAGGATCTTCGGCCTGGACATCAGCGCCCGGCAGATGACCAGCATCTGCTGCTCGCCGCCCGACAGGTGCCCTGCCAGCTGGTCCTTTCTTTCCCGCAGCCGCGGAAACATCTCGAAGAAGCGGTCGATGTCCTTCTCCACCTCTTCCGAGTCGTTCCGGATGTAAGCCCCCATCCTGAGGTTCTCGTAGACCGTCTGCCGCGGCAGGGCCTTCCGGCCTTCCGGGCAGTGGGCGATCCCCATCTTGATGATGCGGTCGGGCTGCATGCCCTCGATGTTGACGCCCTGGTACGTGATGCAGCCTTTCGTCGGTTTCAGCAGCCCCGAGATCGTCTTGAGGAGCGTCGTCTTGCCGGCCCCGTTCGCCCCCAGCAGCGTGGTCAACTCACCCGCCTCGAGGTGGATGGAAAGGTCCCGGAGCGCCGTGATCTGCCCGTACTTGACCGTCAGGTCATTTGTCGAAAATATCATGGCTAGTCCTCTTCCTTCCCGAGGTAAGCCTCGATTACCGTGGGGTCCGCCTGGATCGCCGCCGGGTCGCCCTCGGCGATCTTCTTGCCGAAGTTCAGAACGACGATACGGTGCGAAATGCCCATGATCAGCTTCATGTTGTGCTCGATGACGACGACCGTGTACCCCTTGCCGTTGATCCCGCTGATGAGCTCCATCAGCTCGACCGTTTCGTTCGGGTTCATCCCCGCCGACGGTTCGTCCAGAAGCAGGATCTTCGGGTCGCTGGCAAGGGCCCTGGCGATTTCCAGCTTCCTTTTCTTGCCGTAGGGCAGGTTGCCCGCCACGAGTTTCGAGTCTTTTTCCAGCCCGAAGTACTTGAGAAGCCCCATGCATTTGTCCCTGGCCTCGGTTTCCTTCCGCCCCTTCCCGGGGTCTCGGAACAGGGTCTCCATGATTCCCGGGTGGATCTGAAGGTGCATGCCGACCAGCACGTTGTTCAAAACCGTCATCTGGTCGAACAGGCGGATGTTCTGGAACGTGCGGGCCAGGCCCTTGTCGACCACGCTGTCGACGGTATGCCCGGTGACCTCGACCCCGTTGTAGAAAACCTTTCCCCTCGTGGGCTGGTAGAAACCCGTGATCACGTTGAAGAGGGTGGATTTCCCCGCCCCGTTCGGGCCGATGACCCCGAGGATCTCGGACTCCCGGATCGACATTTCCACCGATTCGAGGGCTTTCACCCCGCCGAAGTGTTTCGACAGGTCTTCCGTCCTGACCAGTTCGTTCATTTCACCCACCTGCCCGCTTCCTCAGGTTCTTTTTTCCGGAAACGCATGATCCCGATCAGCTTCTCCCCGACGCCGGCCTTGCCGAGCAGTCCGTTGGGCCAGTAGATCATCATGATGACCATCATGAACCCGACGAACACCAGGCGGTATTCGTAGAAACTCCTCGAAACCTCCGGGGCCACGACGAGGATCAGGGTCCCCAGGAGGGATCCGGGAAGGCTTCCCAGCCCGCCGAGGATCGCCATCTGTAGCTGGTAGACCGATTCGTCGAGGGTGTAGTTGAAGGGGGAGGCGTACTGCGTGTAGTGGACCAGGAGCGCACCCGCCAGGCCGGTGAAGACGGAGCCGATGGCGAAGTTCAGCACCTTGTACTTCTGGGTGTTGATCCCGGAATAGCTCGCCGCGATGGCATCGTCGCGGATGGCCTCGAAGGCCCGTCCAAGCTTCGACTGGGTGATCCTTTCGATCAGGACGTAGCAGGCGACGAGGAATCCGAGCGCCAGGTAGTAGAACTTCAGGTTCGTGTCGAAAGAAAAGCCGAGCAGCTGGGGCGCGGGAACCTTGGGGATCCCCATCGCTCCGTTGGTCACAGGGATCCAGTTCAGGAAAACGACCTGGCAGACCACGTTGAACCCGATCGTGATCAGGGTCAGGTAGTCGAACGAAGACTTCCTGCACAGAAAGCCGAGGACCGCCCCGACGAGCCCCGCGAAAATGCCGGCCGTCAGGAAGGCGACCAGGAACGGCGCATGGAACCTGACCGCCAGGATCGCGGACCAGTAGGCTCCGAGTCCCATGAAGGCCGCCCGGCCCATGTCGAGCTGGCCGCAGAAACCGACGATCAGGTTGATCGAAAGCGCGACCACGGAGTAGATGAAGAAGACGTTCAGCACGCGGATCGCATATTCGTCGGTGATGGCGAGGGGCAGGACGCAGGCGGCGAGAATCGCCGCAATCGCGAGAGCTTTCCGGTCTTTCAGGAAATTCATGTCCCGGCCCCCTCCCTAGATCTTCTCCGCCACTTGGGCGGGGAAAAGCCCCTGGGGCTTGATGAGGACGAAGGCGATCAGGAAGAGCCAGACGATCGCGTCCTTGTAGAGGGTCGAAACATAGCCGGAGACCATGCTCTCCATCAGGCCGAGCATGATCGCGCCCATGACCGCGCCCTTCAGGCTGCCGACACCCCCGATGATGGAGGCCATCCAGGCCTTGATCGTGCCGAGGGCGAACCCGATCCCGATGAAGATGCTGTCGTAGTAGATGCAGAAGAGGATCCCGCCGATGACCCCGAGCGCGCCCCCGATCCCGTAGACGATCGAGATCGTCCGGTTGACCGGGACGCCCATCAGGGCGGCCGTCGGGATGCTCTGCGAAATGGCGATGATCCCCTGGCCGGTCTTGGTCTTTTTCAGGTAGAGGGTGATCCCGACCATGCAGGCGACGGCGATGAACAGGATGTAGATCTGGAGGGTCCCGATGATGATCCCGCCGAACTGGAGGTTGCTCCCGCGGACCCCGATGTCGAACGCGAAGGTTTCCGGCCCCCAGATCTTGAGGATCGCATTCCGCATGATATAGGCGATGCCGACGGCCGTGATCGTAGGCGTGACGCGACCCGAGTAGCGCACTGGCCGGTAGGCGAATTTTTCAACGAATAGGTTGATGACAAAACCCACGATGATGCCGGCTAGGAGGGCCAGCGCAGGATGGACGCCCATGGTGAGGAGGCCCAGCGCCGCGAAGCAGCCGACCGCGTACACGTCCCCGTGGGCGAAGTTCAGGAGTTCCAGTATCCCGTAGACCATGTTGTAGCCCATTGCGATCAGCGCGTAGATGCTGCCGATGCTCAAGCCGTTGATCAGGTGCTGGAGGAACATATTGGCTCCGCTTTCCATGTTTGCCCCGCCTTCGGGGGGAGGCCGGCGACTTGCGCCGGCCTCCCCAGGGATATGAATCGGGATTGGTGCAGTTACTTCGTGGAGTAGCTGACGAAGTTTCCGTTCTTGACGGTGATGACGAAAGCCTTCTTGTCCGGGACGTCGCCGTACTGGTCGAACTTGATGTTCCCCGTGACGCCGTCGAACGTCTTGCCGCCCTTCAGCTTCGCGATCAGGGACGCCCTGTCCGTGGCGCCCGCCTCGATTGCCGCCTTGACCAGGTAGACGATGTCGTAGGCGTGGGCGCCCCATTCGCCGGGACGCTCCTTGTTGATGGACTCGTACTTCTTGATGAACGCGGCCTGCTTTGCCCGGGTGTCGTTCGGGTCGAAGGAAGTGACCGCCACGACGCCTTCAACGGCCTTGCCGCCGATCTCGATGAGCTTCGGGTGGGCGATGCTGCTGGCTCCGATGATCTTCGCCCTGTAGCTCAGGTTGGCGGCTTGCTTTGCCAGGAGGGCCGCGCCGGTGTAGTCGCCGAGGAACAGGACGCCGTCGGCGCCCAGCCCCTTGAACTTCGTGACGATGGCGGAGTAGTCGCGGTCAACGCCAGGAACGTAGGATTCTTCGCCGACGAGGGACACGCCCAGGGTCGGGAGGGTCTTGAGGGCGACGTCCTTCATGCCCTTGCCGTAGTCGGAGTTCTCCCAAACGAGGGCGGGCTTCTTCACCTTCAGGTCCTTCACGGCCAGCTTGCAGACCTGGCTGACCATGATGTCGTCGTTGACGACGACGCGGAAATAGTTCTTGTGGCCCAAACGGGTCAGGGTCGGGTTCGTGTTGCTGGGGGAGATGACGGGGATGCCGGCCTTTTCCCACATCGGAAGGGCCGCGATGCTGCAGCTGGAGTTGTTGTGGCCGAGCACGAACAGGATGTTCCTGTCGAGGGAGAGCTTCTGGGCGACGATGACGGCCTGGTTCGGCGTGGCCATGTCGTCGGCGACTTCAAAGGAGAGCTTCTTGCCGTTGACGCCGCCCTTGGCGTTGATCTCGTCGACCGCCAGCTGGGCCCCGGCCTTCATCTGGATGCCCTGGCCGGCGCTGTCGCCGGTCATCGGGCCGACAACCGCAAAATGGATCGTATCGGCGGCAAATGCCGCGGAAACCCCAAAAAGTGCGACCGCGATAAGCAGTACCAGGGATGCAAGCTTCTTGTTCAATTCCTTTCCCCCTTATCTTTTTTTGTTGTGTTTGTTTCCGGACATCCTCACCGCCGTTCAATCCATCAGCATCCCCCCGTTGACGTTCAGGATCTCTCCCGTGATGTAGCTCGCCGTCTCGGAACAAAGCCAGGCAACGACACCTGCGATTTCCGCCGGCTCTGCCAGGCGCCCGAGGGGAATCTGCCGCACAGCCGTTTTCCACCGGTCGCCCTTCAGGATGTTTTCGGTTCCGACCCAACCCGGGGCGACTGCGTTCACCCGGATTCCAAACGGGGCCATCTCGGCCGCCATGGAACGGGTCAGGCTGATCACCCCGGCCTTGGAGGCGGAGTAGGCCGAGTTCCCGGGGCCGGGTTTCTTCCCGTCGATCGAGGCCATGTTCACGATCCGGCCGGAGCCCATTTCGACCATGTCCGGCAGGATGGCCTTGCTGAGGAGGAACACGGCCTTCAGGTTGACCTCCATGACGCGATCCCACAGCTCCTCCGTCGTCTCGAGGATGGGGCTTGCGGGATAGATGCCGGCGTTGTTGACCAGGGTGCCGACAGGGCCCGCGGCTTCTTTCGCTGCCGAATGGATCCGCCTGCACTCCGCTTCCTTCGTGATGTCGCCGGCGAAGGCCGCGGCAAACCCGCCGGAGGCCCGGATGATTTCGGCCACCGCTTCCGCCTTCGGTCCGTCGAGGTCGCAAAGGCTCAGGAAGCATCCCTCGGCCGCCAGCTTCAACGCGATCGCCTTCCCGATCCCGCTTGCCGCTCCCGTAACCAGTGCATGTCTTGCTGCCATGGGATCACCGCCTTTACCGAAGTCATGCCTCGAATTGGCTGGATTTGTCGAGAAAAAGCCTTCAAAATATTGAAACTTTTCAGGGCAGAAAATTAGGTAGGACCATAGCCCTACCTAAATTGGATTAAGCGTAACCCACCGCCCGGATAATTTCAAGAGGGACGGCCTGATATGCATGTGATACGAGATGCATCAGCCGGGTCTTCCGGTTTGAAGGTTGGGGATGTTACCAAACGACCGGAGGGAACCACGTAGGGTTCCCTCCGGTAAAGAAAGGCGGTGGATTTCTAGGTCAGGGTTCGCGCGAAGCTCCCGGTCGGGCTCAGATTCCGCCCCAGGCCAAGACCCCGTCCACGAATGTGCAGCGGTGGCGGACGTTATTCAGGGCACAAGGGGGCAGCTTGAAGGGATCGCAGTCCAGCACCGTGAAATCCGCACCGTATCCCGGCAGGATCTTGCCGAGCCTGTCGCCCCGTCCGACCGCAATCCAGGGATTGACCGTGTACATCCTCAGGGCCTCGTCCAGGGAAAGCCGGTCGTCCGGTGGCGAGTAGCGCATGGGGGCACCGTTTTCATCCGTGCGGTTCACTGCTGCCCATATCCCGGCCCAGGGGTTAAGGTCTTCGATCGGGCCGTCGCTCGAGCCCGTCACGACGAGTCCCTCGTCGAAGAACCTCCTGTAGGCGTAGGAGAAGGGGAGACGTTCGTCTCCGAGCCTGGCCGGGGCCATCCGGCGGTTCCTGAAGGGCTGGACGGGTTGCGCATCGACCACGACACCCAGGCTCTTCATCCTCTTCATCAGGTCCTGCGGGCAATAGGTGCAGTGGTTGAAGCGGTACGGCCGTTTCGGGAAGCCCAGTTCCCGCGTGACCCTTTCCACGGCCCTTATGGCCTGGTCGATGGCCAGGTCCCCGATCACGTGGATCTGGACCTGGATGTCCCGTTTCCGGGCGGCCGCAAGGAGGGTGTAGAGCTCTTCGTCGTCATGGTTGAGCTGCCCGGAGGTCGCGGGGTTGTCGGCGTAGGGGGCCGACATGGCCGCGGTATGCCCGCCGATGCTTCCGTCGCAAAAAACCTTGAACCCTGCGAACTGCACCCGCTCCGAGCCGAAGCCGCTCCTGAAGGAGAAGTTCGGCAGAGCGTCGTGGTAACAGAGGATCCGCAAGGGCAGCCGGCCTTCTTCTTCGAGTTCCTGGAAGGCCCGGATGTCTTCCCCCAGAGCATAGGATGGGGCGTCGCAGGCATGCGCGGCCGTGATTCCCAGAGAAGCCAGCCGAACGCAGGTGTCCGCGAGAAGGGCCGTGATCGTGCCGGGTTTTTCGCATTCGGCCGCAATCGCGGCAATGATCGGGCCGGCGGCTCCTTCGTTGAGCACGCCTGTCGGGCTTCCGCCGGAGTCTCTGACGACATTGGGGTCGGCTGAATCCCAAAGGCCGCCCTGGACCAGGGCTTTCGTGTTGGCCACGTGGACGTGCCCGCAATAGCGGCTGATCACCAGGGGGTTGCGGGGTCCCTGGGCGTCGAGAAGCGCCCGGGTCGGCCTGATCACGTCTTCCCAGGCCTCCTCGTTGTAGTTGACCCCCCTGATCCAGGATCCCTCCGGGACTTTTGCGGCCCTTTCGCGCAGCTTTTGGAGGGCGGTGTCCAAGGAGGGGATTCCTTCGAGGTTCACGTAGAGGTCCTGCCTGGCCTGGGCGGTCAGGTGGATATGGCAGTCGCTGAGCCCCGGAGTGACGAGAGCGTCGCCCGCATCGAGCAGCTCGGCTCCCGGCCGGGCCTTGCCGCGGATTTCGCCTTCCGTTCCTACCGCGGCGATGACCCCGTTTTCGACCAGGAAGGCCTCGGCGAAGGGGTCCTTCTTATCCCCGGTCCAGATTCGACCTTTTACAACCAGGTTGTTTTTCATTCCGGCGTCACTCCTCTTCAAGGTCCCTTTCATCTCATGAGTGCCTTGACCAGCCCCAGGCTCAGCTCGGGGATGAAGGTCAGGAGCATCAGGTCGAGTATCATGACCAGGATCAGGGGCATGGCCCGCTTGCTGATGTCCCCGATTTTCTCGCCGGAGACCGCCGACGCGACGAAAAGGTTCGCCCCGTAGGGAGGGGTGACGAAACCGATCGCGAGCGCCACTGTCATGAAGAGGCCGAAATGGATCGGGTCCACGCCGATCTTTGTCATGACCGGCAGGAAGATCGGGGTCAGGACGATCATCGAAGAGATGTTGTCCACGAAACACCCGACCACCAGGAGCATCGCGTTGATCAGAAGCAGGATCACCACGGGCGAACTCGACACGGAAATGATCCAGTTCCCGATCTTGAGGGGGATCTGTTCCATCGTCAGGTAGGTTGCGAAGGAAATGGACAATCCCAGGATGAACGACGTGGCCCCGTTGATGACCAGGGTGTCCATGAATGCGGCTCTTGTCGTCCGGAAGTCGAGTTCCTTGTAGATGAACTTGCCGACGAAAAGGGCATAGACACACCCGACGACGGCCGCCTCGGTCGGGGTAAAGACCCCCCCGTAGATCCCGCCCAGGATGATGACGGGAACCATAAGGGCCCATATCGCTTCGCGGAAACTCTTCCACACGTGGGCAAGAGAGAAGGGAATCTCGGACTTGGGAAAGTTTTCCCTCTTTGCCGTGAAATAGGAAACGAACATCAGGGAGAAACCGATGAGGATCCCCGGAATGATCCCGGCGATGAAAAGTTCGCCCACGGAGGCCCCTGCGATGACGCAGTAGATGACGAAGGGAATGGAGGGCGGAATGATGACCCCGATGGAACCAGCGGCAGCCGTGAGGGCCGCGGCGAAAGGCCCCGGGTATTTCTTTTCCTTCATCGACGGGATCATGAATCCCCCGATCGCGGAAACCGTCGCAGGACCCGAACCCGAAATCGCCGCGAAGAACATGCAGGAGACCACCGTCACCATCGCCAGCCCTCCCACCATGTAGCTGACGAGGCTTTCGGCGAAATTGACCAGCCGCTTGGAGATTCCCCCGTATCCCATGAGCGACCCGGCCAGCATGAAGAACGGAATGGCCAGGAGGGGGAAGGAATCCAGGCCGGTGAAACAGGTCTGGGCCATCATGGTCAGAGGGATCGGGCTGGTGAGGGCCAACGTGATGGCCGTGGAAAGGCCCAGGGAGATCCCGATGGGAACGCTCAGCGCGAGAAACAGGGTCAAAAGGCCAAGCAGCAGGGCGATATCCATTGGTCTAGGCCTCCCCCTTCGACAGGCGCATGAGCGTCTCCTTCATTTCCCCCAGGAGCCTCAGGAACATCAGGACGCATCCGACCGGAACCGCCGCGTAGGCGAAAACCATCGGGATCTCCAGGGCCGGCGAGGTCTGGTTGCTGGTGAGGAGGAACCTGCCGATCTCGATCCCCTTGTACGCGAGGAACACGGAGAAGAGGGCCCACACCAGGAGAACCAGCATTTCGAGGCGAAGCTTTGCCCTGCCTTTGAGGAAGTCCGCCAGAATCTCGATCCGGATATGCCTTCTCTTTCGGACCGCCAGGCTCGTGCCGATCCACGTGTACCAGATGAAAAGGTAGCGGGCCAACTCCTCGCTCCAGGAGAGGGAGCGGCCGAAAACGTACCGCATGACGACCTGGAAGAAAATCAGGAAGACAGAAAACATCAGCGCAGCGAACAACAGGTTCTCCTCAAGATGGTCGTACAATTTCTTCATTTCCTCGCCTCTTTCTCTGTCTTCCTGACGTTCTCCAGTTCTACTGGTTGGCCTGCTTGGCCAGTTCGACCATGTCGGCTCCGATGCGGTCCTTGAACTGGTCGTAAATCGGCAGCGTGGCGGTGATGAAGGCCTTTTTCTGCTCGGGAGTCAACACGTTGACCTGCAGTCCCATCTTCTTCATTTCCTCGAGCATGCCCTTTTCCTGTTTTTCGTTGATGGCCCGTTCCCTCTTCTGGTACAGCTTGCCGCCTTCAAGCACGACGGCCTGCATGTCTTTCGGCAATCCCTGGAACCACCTCTCGCTGACCACGAGCGGAACCACCGCGAACAGGTGACCCGTCAGGGAGTAGAATTTCTGGACTTCGTAGAACTTGGACGAGTAGACGAGGTTGATCGGGTTTTCCTGGGCATCGACCGTTTTCTGCGCCAGGGCGGTGTAAAGTTCCGAGAAGCTCATCGGGGTGGGGTTTGCGCCCATGCGCTTGAAGGTGGCCACGTGGACCGGGTTCTCCATGCAGCGGATCTTCAGGCCCTTGAGGTCGTCCGGCTTCGTGATGGGGCCCCGGTTGTTCGTGATGTGACGGTAGCCGTTCACGCCCCAGGCGATGATCCGGAGTCCCTGCTTCCGCAAGGCTTCATCGAGCGTCTTCCCGATCGGTCCGTCGATGGACTTGTAGGCGGATTTCTGGTCCTTGAACAGGAAGGGCAAGTCGAAAACGTTGAACTTGGGCTCGAAATTGGCCAGGTTCGTGGTCCCGATCACGCCGCATTCGATCGTGCCGAGCTGCATTCCCTCGGTGATCTGGCGGTCGGCTCCCAGGGCGGAGTTGAGGTACAGGGACACCTCGATCTTCTTCCCGGACTTTTCCTCGATGAACTTCTTCACCTCGACCAGGGCCAACGACGACGGGTGGGTCTCACTGCCCACCGAGGCGATCTTCATCCGGGTAGCGGACTCCGCTGCGGCCGGGGTGGAAGATGCGGCCAGGAACAGCAAACCGATGATCAATAGCAGGATTCCGGTAGACTTCATCTTCATGTTCGAGTCCCTCCTTGGTTTTTCTGCGTTTTAGGATAAGCCTCCCGAATGGGGGCATTGTGTTCCCGGTCCGGGGACCGCTTTCAGAATGACAGTTCCCGTCCTTTTCCCTGCTCCAGGGCCTTCGTGTAGATGCGGTAGGCCGCCACCACGTCGAGGACGGCAAAACCGACCGTCTTCATCACCGTGATGTCCTTCGGGGTCAGGCGTCCCTGGACCTTGCCGTCGATCACTTCACCGAGTTCCCCGATGATCTGCCCGGACGAGTAGTCGCCGCTTGCGATAGGGATCAAAAAGTCCCCGGCTTCCGCGAGAACCGCCTCGCGGTTGTCGACGTACACCCGGCTGCGCTTCAGGATCTCGAGATCCAGCTCGCGGGCGTTGGGCGTGTAGGAGCCGACGCCGTTGACGTGGGCCCCTTCCCTGACCCGTTTCCCGTCGAAGACGGGGGTTTTCGACGTCGTCACGGACGTGATCACGTCCGCCTGGTCGATGGCGGCGTCTGTAGAAGAGGCTGCTACAAGCTTCGTCCCGAAGGATTCCGCCAGGGCGGCGCACCGCTCGATGAAGGCGCGGATCCACTCGGGGTTCTTGTCGAACACCCTCACCTCCCGGAGTCTCCTTGCCGTCAGCATGGCTTCGAGCTGGGACCGGGCCTGGGCTCCCGTCCCGAAGAGGGCCCCGACTTCCGCGTCGGCCCGGGCGAGAATATCGGTCGCCGCTCCCGAGATCGCTCCGGTGCGGATCTTGGTGACCTCGGTCCCGTCCATCATGGCGCAGACCATCCCGGTTTCCGGGTCGAGCAGCAGGACCTGGGCCGTGACGACGGGTAGCCCCCGGCTCGGGTTTTCCATGAAGGTGGAGACGATCTTGATGCCGACCCTATGGATGTCTCCCTTGACGAAGGCCGGCATGAACTGGGACTTGTCGTCCTTCTGGACGCTGAAGGAAATCCGGACCGGGACCTCAGTCTGTCCTCTCGAGTGGAGAAGGAAAGCCTGCTTGTCCGCCTCGATGGCTTCCTTCATCGGGAATACGCTTCGGATCTCTTCTGCATTCAGGATCAACATCCATGTACCCCTCCTGTAATTTCGTCATTTCCACGCCGGCAGGCCCGAAGGCCGCCGGCTTGTCCTTCATGCCCTCAACCGATGTTGGCGACGACCGATTCGACGACTTTCCTCAACTGGTTTTCCAGGGCCCTTTCCGTGTAGTAGCCCAGGTGAGGCGTGGCGATCACGTTCTCGAGCTTCGCAAGGCTGTAGTCCTCGGGGGGCTCGGAATAGTGGACGTCCAGCGCCGCCCCGCGAAGGTGCTTCTTCCTGAGCAGTTCGTAAAGGGCGTCGTAATCCACCACTTGCGCCCGCGACGTGTTGACGAAGAAGGACCCCTCCTTCATCGAGGAAAGGAGTTCCGAGGAAATCAGCTTTTCCGTCGCCTTCGTATGGATCAGGTGGCAGGAAACGAGGTCCGACATGCCGAAGAGGGTTTTCAGGTCCACGTACTCGACCTGGTGCTTCTCGACGAGTTCCCGGTTTTCCACCAGGTCATGGGCGATCACGCGGGCGCCCAGGAGGGAGGCCTTTTGGGCCACCAGCCTGCCGATTGCCCCCGTCCCGACGATGCCGACGGTAGATCCAGCGATCTCCTTCCCCAGGAGTCCCTGCATGTCCCAGACCTCGTTCTTCAGCCGCCGGTCTCCTTCCGGAATCCCCCTGAAGAGGGCGAGAGCCAGGCCGAGGGTGTACTCGGCGACGGCGTTGCTGCCGTACTCTCCGATGCCGAGGGCCTTGATTCCCCTGGAAGCGCAGAAATCCTCGTCCATGTAATTCCTGTAGCCGATCCCCATGAACTGGATCAGCTTCAGGTTCTTGAACCGCTCGATGAAGGCGTTCCGCAGCTGGTGGATGGAGAGGATGATCACGTCGGCGTCCCAGGCCCTGGAGTAAAGAACCTCCTCGGACACCGGGAGGTCGTCGTAGGCGGTGACCTCTCCCATCTTTTCCAGCGGGGCGATGAGTTCGATCTTGTGAGCGAAGTCCTTGTAGACGTTCTGGTCGATAAAGACGATCTTCATGCGAGAACCTCCCCGGATCCCGGAATTTTGGAGAAGCGCCGCTCCCTTCCAGGAAGGGGCGGCCGGATAATTGGACTAGCCTTGGTGATACCAGCAGGAGCCAAAAAAACGCCAAAAACGGGTTTTGGCTGGACAACCGGGACAAGAAGGGCTAAAATCCCAATTGGTAATACCAAGGACTATCCAAAATCACCTTGGACCCTATTGTAGCATTTCTCGTTTTCCAGGCAAGAGTCGAAAAGGCGGGGTGGAATTCGATGGAGAAGAAAAGGGACTTCGTTGTCCAGGAAATCCTGGACATGATCCGCAGGGGCGATCTTTCCATAGACGGGAAACTTCCCTCGGAAAGGGACCTTGCCGTCCGGCTGGGGGTCAGCCGCGTGATCCTCCGGGAAGCGATCGTCGCCCTGGAGACCCTGGGCGTCCTGGAGGCCCGGGAAAGGGCCGGGATCTATGTCCGCGAGCCTGAGCTGGGCGGCATCTCCGAAAGCCTGCGGCTCATGCCTTTCTGGCCGGAAACCTTTGTGCCCCAGTTCCTGGAGATCCGCCTGATCATCGACGTCAGCGCCGCGGAAATGGCGGCCCTCAGGCGGACCGACCAGCAGCTGGCCAGGATGAAGGAATGCCTGAAGACCCTGAAAGGCATCTCCATCGACACGAAAGAGGGAGTCAGGGCCCAGGCCCATTACGAATACCTTTTCCACACGCTCATCATCGAGGCGGCCCAGAACGAAATCCTGAGCCGGATCTGGGAGGGACTTGTCTCCCTTGTCGAGAAGAACAACGAGATCATCCACGAAAGGCTGACGAGGGACGAGAGCTGGGCTCCGCGGGTCGGCATGCAGCACGAGGCCACCCTCAAGGCGATCGAGGAAAGGGACCCCGCTGCCGCCGGGCAGGGAATGAGGACGCACCTGCTGGAAATCAGGGAACGTTACGTCGTCGGACAGCCGCAAGGGGAGAGCCGGTACGCTTATAGCGCCCTCCTGCCCTTGTGAAGCGTTCGCGCGGGCTCTTTCAGGGGTTGGCCGGGAGTTCCCAGTAGGGGTTCGGAAGGTTGGATTTCAGCTCGGGATGCCTTTTGAGCAAAAGCGTGACGGCATCGACGAGATGCTCGCGGAGGACGGAACCGGCTTCCCTGGGGTTCCGTCCCTCGACGGCCTCGATGATCCTGCGGTGCTGGTCGGTGATGTGCTCGATCCAGCCTTCCTCCATGATGTTGTACGGGTGCATCAGGGCGTTGTTCCGTTCGACCAGCAGGTCGATCCCCTCGTTGAGCCGCGAGAGAAGGGGGTTGTGCGCGGCCTCCGTCACGAGGTGGTGCAGCAGGGCCTCCCACTTCCCGTTCTGGACCAGGTCCTCCGGGGTTTCGTAGGGGCAGCTGGAGAAGGCCTCGAAACAGCTCCAGAGTTTCCGCAGGTCGTCCTCCGTCCGTCTGAGGGCCGCCAGTTCGGCCGCCGGGACGCTGATGATGAGCCGCACCTCCATCTGCAGAAGGATGAAGTCGGAAGGCATGATCTGAAGGCTCTGGATTCCCTGCTGCAGGTTTCCCTCCTGCAGGTTTTTGACAAAGGTTCCCTGCCGTTCGCGGATTTCGACCACACCCATCAGGTTCAGGGCGGCAACGGCCTCCCGCAGGATGTTCCGGCTGACCGTGAGCCTCTGGGCCAGCTCCCGTTCGGAAGGGAGCCTGTCCCCGGAGTTGTACCCGCCCCCGCGGATCAGTTCGAGGAGCTTGTCCTGGGCGGTTTTTTTCTTGCTTTCCTTTTCGCGGCCTTCCGTGCGGTCCATCCATGCCCCTCCCGGTCGGGTGCTCCCCGAATTATACCGTCACGCATACCTTGACAGCACTCCGGGAAAGGTTATCATTATAAACGTCAGCCTTGGTCCTGCCTCTGGCACTACCACAAAAGGGGAGCCGGAAATGGAGTCCAGAATCGCGAGCCTAACCGGAACGATTTTCAGGGTAGCCCATTACACCATTCATGACGGGCCCGGCATACGGACCACCGTCTTCTTCAAGGGCTGCCCCGCCCGCTGTCTCTGGTGCTGCAGCCCGGAATCCCAACTGCCCTACGCCGAGACGGCAAGAAAGAAAGAACGCTGCCTTTCCTGCCCTGCCTGCCGGGAGGATCCGGAAACGTGCCCCGGTGAAGCGCTCGAACGGATCGGCAGGGACGTTTCCCCCGAGGAACTGCTGGCGGAGGTCGTGCGGGACGCGCCATTCTGGAGGCGTTCCGGAGGGGGAGTCACGGTTTCGGGGGGAGAGCCCCTCATGCAGCCGGAATTCCTCTTCGAGTTCCTGTCCCTCTGCAAGTCGCGCCATATCCACACGGCCATCGAGACCGGCCTTTTCTGCGGGAGGGAAACCCTGGAGAAGGCCATGGACCTGCTGGACTTCTTCCAGTTCGACCTCAAGGCGATGGATTCGCGGCTTCACCGGGAACTGACCGGGCTGGACAATGCTGGCATCCTGGACAACGCACGGCTTCTTTTGGCAAGCGGCAAGCCCCTCCTGGCCCGGATTCCCCTGGTGCCGGGGTGCAACGACGGCGAGGAAAACCTGAGGGCCCTGGGGGCCTTCCTGGGTGAGCACCGTCCCGGGGTTGAACTGGAAATCCTCGCCTACCACCGCATGGGAGTGGGCCGTTACGACGACCTGGGAAGGGAATATCCCCTTCCGGACACGAAGCCGCCGGCAAGGGAAGAGATGGAAAGAGCGGAAAGCATCCTGCGGGAATACCCGGTAAAAGTGACGAGACAGGGAGGGCACAGGGCATGAACCAGGAAAGAAAGGCAGAGAGGGAAAAGATCGCCTGCCGCATAAACGGGATGAAGGACCGGATGATCCTCGGCCAGCCCGCCGAGCTCCTCCCCGAGAGGGCCCTGCTGGTGACGAAGGCTTACGGGGAGCATGCCGCCGAGCCGCCCGTGCTGCAGAGGGCCTATGCGCTGAAGAAGGTCCTCGAGGAAATGACCCTTTTCATCGATGAGGGTGAGCTTTTCGTCGGGCACCCCTCCCCTCAGCCGCGGTCCCCGATCGTCTGCCCCGAGCTGGGCGCCCGCTGGATCCTGGCCGACATCGACAATTTCGCGAACCGCCCGGCCGACGCTGTCGGCATGACGGACGAGAACAAGGAAATCCTGAAGGATTGCCTGGCCAAATGGCAGGACTGTTCGCTCGACGCGGTGGTGAACCGCCTGATCTCCGACGAGGCCAAGGCGGCCATCGCCGACGGCATGATCACCGTGGGCGGGCAGGGCACGGCCCAGGGCAACATCTCCATCAACTACGGCAAGCTCGTCCGGACGGGGCTCCGGGGCCTGCTCAACGAGATCGACGCCAGGCTCGCCGGCTTCACCCCCAGAGGCATCGACGGCACGAAGAAGGTCACCTTCTGGAAGGCCGGGAAGATCGCCCTGGAGGCGGTCATCGCCTTCGCCCACCGGTACGCCGACCTCGCGGAGAAGAAGGCCGCCGAAACGGGCGACGCCGACAGGAAGGCCGAGCTGCTGGAGATCGCCGCGACCCTGCGGAAGGTTCCGGAATTCCCCGCCGAGACTTTCAGGGAAGCCCTCCAGTCCATCTGGCTGGTTTACACCGTGCTCCACATCGAGTCCGACCCCCACGCCATCCTGCTGGGCAGGCTGGACCAGACCCTTTACCCCTTCTACAGGAAGGACAAGGCCGAGGGGCGCCTCACCGACGAACAGGCCGTCGAGCTCCTGTCCTGCATCTGGATCAAGTGCACGGCCATCATCAAGCTGATGGACTCGGTCACGACCCGGACCTTCGCCGGGTTCCCGCTGTTCCAGAACATCACGATCGGCGGCCAGGGGCCCCGCGGGGAAGACGCCTCCAACGAACTGTCCAGGCTGATCCTCGACGCCGCCCTCACGGCCAGGGTCCCGCAGCCTTCCATCGGGTTCCGCTACCACAACAAGATCGACCCCGAATTGCTGCAGAAGGTCTGCGAGACCATCCGGGAAGGCCTGGGGTACCCCGCCGTCATGAACGACAACTGCATCATCCCGAAGCACCTCATCCGCGGCGCCACCCTCGAGGAGGCCCGCAACTACTGCACCAACTGCGTGGAGACCGACATCGAGGGGATGACCGATTCCAGGGCCCACTCGGGGTACGTCAACTTCCCCAAGTGCCTGCTTCTCGCCATGAACGACGGCGTGGACCCCGAAACGGGACGCCAGGCCGGGCCGAAAACCGGCAGGCTCGAGGATTTCGCCTCCTTCGATGACCTGGTGAAGGCCTACGAGGTGCAGGTCGCCCACTTCACGAAGCTCATCGTGGACGCCTACGACCTGATCGACGGGGCGCACGCGGTCCACGCCCCGGAGCCGTTCATGTCCTGCCTGCTCGACGACTGCATCGAGCGCGGCATGACGCGGCAGGAGGGGGGCACCCGCTACAACTTCTCCGGCATCTTCGGGGTGGGCCTCGCCTCCGTCGCGGACGGGCTGGCGGCCGTGAAGAAGCTCTGCTTCGACGAGAAGTCCGTCGCCCCGGCGGAGCTGCTCAAAGCCCTGGAGAACGACTTCGAAGGGGCGGAGGACCTCCGCAAGCGCTGCGAGAAGGCCCCCAAGTTCGGCAACGACGACGACAGCGTCGACCTGATCGCCCGGCACGCCTCCCACGTCTTCTGCCGGGAAGTGACCCGGTACCCCTGCATGAGGGGCGGGTTCTACATCCCGGAACTTCACTCGGTGTCGACCCACGTCTACTTCGGGGAGGTCACCGGGGCCACCCCGGACGGCCGGCATGCGGGCATCGCCTTCTCCGACGGCGCCTCGCCGGTGGGCGGCAGGGACCGCAACGGCCCCACGGCGGCCGTGCGCTCCATGACGAAGATCGACCACCTGGAAGCCCTGCAGGGGGTCCTCTTCAACCAGAAATTCTCCCCGAGCCTGCTGAACACGGAAGGCGCCATCGGCCGGTTCGAGGACTACATCCGCACCTATTGCGACCTGGGAGGCCACCACATCCAGTTCAACATGGTCTCCACGAAGCAGCTCCGCAAGGCCCAGGAAAACCCTTCCGCCTACCGGGACCTCATCGTTCGGGTGGCGGGGTACAGCGCCTACTTCACGGAACTGAACCGCAACACCCAGAACGAGATCATCGCCCGTACCGAGTACGAAGAACTGAACTAGGGCAAAGCCCTGGAGGTGGAAGAAATGACGAAGAGCGAAATCAGCCCGAAGTACGCGGACCGCATCGAGAAACTGAAGGAAAAGCTGCTCACGACGTACCCCGAGATCGACCTCGAGGACGCGAAGATCCTCACTGAGAGCTTCCTGGAAACGCAGGGAGAGCCCCTCGTCCTGCGAAAGGCCAAGGCCTTCCTGAAGCAGTGCAGGGAGAAAACGGTCAAGATCTGGGACCACGAGCTCATCGTGGGCAACTCCGGAAGCAAGATTCGCGGCGGCATCCTCTCCGCCGACGTCTGCTGGTCGGTCCTGGACCGGGAACTGGACACCATCAACACCCGCGCCTACGACAAGTTCCACCTCCTGCCCGAGGACCGGAAGACCTTCGAGGAACTGATCCGTCCCTACTGGAAGGGCCGTTCCAGCTACGAGGAATGGCTGGCGCGGATTCCCTCCGACGTGGCCGCCCTGCGGGACAACGGCGCCCTGTACATCGACAAGAAGGCCGTCAGGGGCTGGGGCGAGGTGACCGCCGGCTACGAGTGGTTCATCACCAACGGGGTGGAAGGGATCGTCGCGAAGATCCTGGAAGAGAAGGCGAAGCTCGACGCCACCCGCCCCGGCGAATACGAGAAGGAGATCTACCTCGATTCCCTGCTGATCGTCGCCGAGGGGCTCGTCACCCTGGCCAACCGCTACGCCGACGAGGCGGAGCGCCTGGCGGCTTCGGAAGCCGACCCCGCCCGGAAGGCCGAACTGGCCAAGATCGCCGAAATCTGCCGGAACGTGCCCGAAAAACCCGCCCGCACTTTCCATGAAGCCCTGCAGTCCTTCTACTTCTACCAGGTCTGCATCTTCATGGAGCAGAACGCCGCGGCCTACAACCCCGGGCGCATGGACCAGTACATGTACCCCTTCTACAAGGCCGACCTGGAGGAGGGGCGCATCACGCCCGACCAGGCCCAGGAACTGCTGGACTGCCTGTGGGTCAAGTTCTCCGAGCAGTGCCTCTTCCAGGACGCCAAGTCCGCCGAGTACGCGTCAGGATACCCGATGTTCCAGAACCTCTGCGCCGGGGGCGTGGACTCCCAGGGACGCGACGCGGTCAACGACCTTTCCTACATGATCCTGCAGGCCACCATGGACACCCAGCTGTACCAGCCCTCCCTCTCGGTCCGGTACAACATGGCGAAGAACCCGAACTCCTTCCTGAGGAAGATCGTGGAGCTCATCCGGCTCGGCACCGGTTTCCCGGCCTTCCACAACGACGAGGTCGGCATCCGGATGCTGATGAACAAGGGCATCCCCCTTCGCGAGGCCCTGAACTGGAACCCGGGCGGCTGCGTGGAGACCAACCTGGCCGGGAAGCTTCGCGCCTATTCCGCCCTGGCCGACATCAACCTGGGCAGCGTGGTGGAATACGTCCTGCTGGACGGCAAGTGCCGCAAGACCGGGGCGCAGGCCGGGGCCCGCACCGGCAATCCCCTCGACTTCAAGACATGGGCCGACTTCGAGAAGGCCCTGAAGGAGCAGCTGCACTACGTCATCAAGGTCGTCGTGAAGGCCAGCCACATCATCGACGAGATCTGCATGAACCGCCCGGTCCCGGCCCTTTCCCTCAGCTTCGAGGAGTGCATCACGAACGCGAAGGACTACGCCTGGGGAGGAGCCAAGTACAACACGGGCAACGGCATCATCTGCATCGGTGTCGCCGACCTCATCAACAGCGCGGCAGCCATCCGGTACCTGGTCTACGGGACGAGGCAGCTGACGATGGCCCGGCTGCTGGAGGCCCTGGATGCCGACTTCGTGGGCTACGAGGACGTTTTGAAGCTCTGTTCCGAGGCTCCCAAGTACGGCAACGACGACCCGAGGGCCGACGACCTCGCCGCCGACCTCTTCACCTACATCGCCGACGAGATCGAGAGCTACAGGAGCAAGTTCGGCACCATGACGCCGGGCATCCTGCCCGTTTCCGGCAACACCCCCTTCGGGGTGGAAGTGGGAGCCCTCCCCTCCGGGCGCCGCGCCTGGAAGCCCCTGGCCGACGGGGTCAGCCCGAACGGCGGGACGGACTTCAACGGCCCCGGCGCGGTGCTGAAGTCCGTGGCGAACATCCCCCACGACCGTTTCGTGCAGGGTACCCTGCTCAACATGAAGATCGCACCCGAGATGCTGAACACCGACAACGGCATCACCCAGCTCATGGCCCTGCTGAAGAGCCTTTGCAGCCTGGGAGTCTACCACGTGCAGTTCAACGTCGTGGACCAGGCCAAGCTGATCGACGCCCAGAAACACCCGGAGGAGTACAAGGGCCTGCTCGTGCGGGTGGCAGGCTACACCGCCTACTTCGTGGAGCTGGGCAAGGACGTCCAGGACGAGATCATCGCCCGGACCGTCCAGACGGAGGCCACTTCCGCGGTTTCCTGCTGAAGGCGAACAACGGGGGCGGGTTGTTCAAAACCCGCCCCCGCGTTTCGAAGACTTGCGAAAGGACTTGACGCCAGACATGAAACCCCTGGAAGCCCCCCTGTTCGGCAGCGTGCTCCGGATCGAGAAAACCTCCATCCATGACGGCACTGGCCTGAGAACCGTGGTTTTCCTGAAAGGCTGCCCCCTGAGGTGCCTGTGGTGCTCCACCCCCGAATCCCAGTCGGCCCTGCCCCAGAAAGGATACGCCCGGGACCGCTGCACCCTCTGCGGGACCTGCATCGACGTGTGCCCCAGGAAGGCTCTCTCCTTCTCGGAAGACGGCACGAGGATCGTCACGGACCCCCAAAAGTGCAGCGCCTGCTTCGAGTGCGCCAGGCGGTGCCCTTCCCGGGCCATGAAGGCCTACGGGTCCCTGATGAGCGTGGCCGAGGTGGTCCGCGAGATCGCCAAGGACGAGATCTTCTACTTCCACTCGGGCGGGGGAGTCACAATCAGCGGGGGAGAGCCCCTCGAGCAGGCGGATTTCGTGAAGCAAATCCTGCTGGAATGCCGGGACCGGGGCATCCACAGGGCCGTGGAGACCAGCTTCTTCGGGCCCTGGGAGAAGATCGAGAGCCTGCTTCCCCTTCTCAACCTGGTCCACACCGACCTGAAGCACCCCGACCCGGTGCAGCACAGGAAGCTGACCGGCGTCGATAACCGGCTCATCCTGGAAAACATCCGCAAGGCCGATGCCTCTCCCTACCGTTTCGACCTGGTCATCCGGACACCCCTCATCCCGGGGATCAACGACTCGGAAGAGGCCCTCTCCGCCAGCGCGGCGTTCGCGAAGGGACTCAATAAACTCAAGGAAGTGGAGTTCCTGGCCTACCACCGGCTGGGGCTCGAAACCTACCGCAACCTGGGTTGGGACTACCCGCTGGAGGAGATCCGGACGCCGGACCGCGAGTTCATGCTGGCGAAGGCCCGTTTCTTCAGGTCGATGGCGCCCGGGATTGCCGTGAAGATCAACGGCACCCCCGTGACGGACCAGGCGACGCCAGGGCGCAGCATAGACAGGGAGGCCTTTGAATGAACAGGAAAGATGCGCTGCTCGCGGTACTCGTGACGACGATCTGGGGAGGCAACTTCGTGGCGATCAAGCTGGGCCTGGACGGCATGCCGCCCATGCTGCTGGCGGCCCTCCGCTATGCCTTCACCGCCCTGCCCGCGGTCTTCTTCATCCGGAAGCCGGCTGTCGAATGGCGCTACACCATCGCCTACGGCCTGACCATCGGTTTCGGGCAGTTCGCCTGCCTCTTTTACGCCATGGCGATCGGCATGCCCGCCGGGCTGGCCTCGATCGTCCTCCAGGCGCAGGCCTTCTTCACCGCCCTCTTCGCCGCGGCGATCCTGAAGGAGCCCATCAAGGGGCGGCAAATGGCGGGCTTCCTTGTTGCGGCGGTCGGGCTTTACTTCATCGGGGGGCTCGGCAAGACCTCGACCTCCTCGATCCCGCTTTTCCCGCTGGTGCTGACCCTCATGGCCGCAGCCTTCTGGGGCATCTCGAACATCGTCGTCCGGGCCGCGGCTCACCGTACCGCCGCCAGGGGGCAAAAGCTGGACATGCTGAGCATGGTGGCCTGGTCCAGCCTGGTTCCCCCCTTGCCCCTTCTCGCGCTGGGGCTTCTGATGGGCACTTCCGGCGCCATGGTCGCCGCGATCGCCAATTTCAGGCTGGTCGCCCTGGTCTCGCTCTGCTACCTTGCCTACTGCGGAACGATTTTCGGCTCTTCCCGGTGGAGCTCTCTGCTGTCAAAATATCCTGCGGGGAAGGTCGCCCCGTTTTCCCTGGTCACGCCCGTCGCCGGTCTTTTCCTGGCGATGGCCGTCCTGGGCGAACGTCTCTCGGCGAGCCAATGGCTGGGAAGCGCGATCATCCTGCTTGGGCTCATGATCTGCAATTTCGGGATCGATCCGGTGAGGAGGCTCGTCGGGGCGCAAACCGCGGATTGACCCCCCTGCTCGAGGTTTTAAATGATCGTCAGCGCCAGCCGGAGAACAGATATCTCGGCCTTCCACTCCGAATGGTTCATGGGAAGGGTCCGGGAGGGGTTCGCGGACGTGCGGAACCCCTTCAACGCGAGGCAGGTCTCGCGCGTGCCCCTGGATCCTGAGTCCGTCGACGTCTTCGTTTTCTGGACCCGGAACCCCGTTCCCCTTCTTCCGTACATGGACGAGCTGGAGGAACGGGGTTTCCGGTCCGTCTTCCTGGTCACCGTCATGGATTACCCCCCCGAGCTCGAACCCGCCACGCCGGGTCTCGATGCCGCCATCGAGGCCCTCTCCCGGCTTTCCGCCCGGATCGGAAAGCACCGCATCGCCTGGCGCTACGACCCCATCCTGCTGTCGTCCCTGACTCCCGCCCCGTTCCACGAAGAGGCTTTCTCCCGCCTGGCGGGCATGATCGCCCCCTTTGTCTCCCGCTGCATCGTCTCCGTGTTCGACCCCTACTGGCGGGCGCTGAAACGGCTAAGGGTGCTGGAAAGCCGGGGCTTCCGGCTTTTCGACCGGAAGGAGGAGCAGGAAGCCCTTTCCGTCCTCCTGCCCAAAATAGCGGCAGCCTCGGCTTCGAACGGACTGGAGATCCAGTCCTGCTGCGAGGGGGACCGCCTTGCCCCCTGGATTTCCCCCGGCGCCTGCATCGACCCCCTGTTCCTCCAGAAAGCCTTCGGCCGGACCTTCCCCTCCGCGAAAGACAAGAACCAGCGCAGAGGCTGCCTCTGCGCCGGTTCGAGGGACATCGGCACCTACGGCACCTGCGGCCACGGGTGCCTGTACTGCTACGCGGGAAGACTGTAAGGGGTCAGACAATGCGAGGAATTAAATACCGCTCAACCGATTGGAATGAAACTCCGCCGGTATTGAGAGGCGGAGTAAGTTAGGCCGTAGAGGAAGTTTCATAGTTCTTGAACGCCAATCCTCCTGTGTCAGCAGGGAAGTTTCTTCCCTGATTTTGGGGATAACGGACTGCCAATCAGATGACCGTTGGGACCGGCTGGAGATGGCGGAAAACTCCCTTTCCAGGGAGGGAGCCTTGTAGCAGATTGAGCATGACGCGAACCACGAAGCCAATTTAGCTGTGGCTTAAGCGGCATAACAGCAGGAAACAAAGGAACTGGAAGCGATTGCCCTCCCTCAAAAAGGGAGGGCTTTTTATAACCCAAAACATAATCCTGGCAAAAAAATCAGGAATTACCTGATTGACAAACGCATTCAATAAGTTGTTAATATTATTGGATTTAATAATATTAGCATTTTACCGGAGAAGGGGTGTTCTCGTGGAGAAATGCGAACAGCAATTAATCCAACAACGGGTAAATGATGAGGTAAGCCAAGGGCATTCTACGCGTTGCAAGCAAATCCAAGCAATCGAATCATTGCTAGACAGCCCCGTTTTGGCGTATTTTACCAGCTTTGCTCATCCTGTAATGATTGATGACGAAGATGCAGCAATGCTAGAAGGCGTATTACGAACCATGGACCTGTCCAAGGGACTTGCGCTTGTCGTAAACTCTCCTGGCGGGAGCGGACTTGCAGCGGAGCGGATTATTCACCTATGCAGGCAGTATAGCGGGACGGGTGAATATATCGCGGTGGTCCCCAATAAGGCAAAGTCTGCAGCAACAATGATATGTTTGGGAGCAAGCAAAATACTAATGGGCATTTCCTCGGAGTTGGGACCGATTGACCCTCAGATTACTGTCCGAGAAGGGGACGGCCCAAAAAGGTTTTCCGTATGCAACTTAGTAGACAGCTATAAGAAGCTTTTTGATAGAGCAATTAAAACCAAGGGGAACCTTGAACCATTCCTCCAGCAACTCAGCCATTACGACGAAAGAACCATTAAGGAAATGGAACGTGCAATCTCCCTCTCAGAGGATATCGCAATTAAATCGCTAAAATCTGGAATGATGAAAAGTCACGCGGAAACTACTATACGCAAAAAAATAAAGGATTTTTTAACCCCAGAAGGCAAAAAAGACCACGGCAGACCTATTTATCATATGGAATGCTCAAACGCGGGACTTGATGTAGAATATGTAAAACCAGGAAGCGAGCTGTGGGATGCATTATATGAACTTCACATTAGAGGAAATATTTGCGTGTCTATGGGGTGCACAAAGCTTATAGAAACAGTTAGTAGCTCCTGCGTAGCTAGGCTGGATTTAAATTAGGGGGGAGCATGGAGCTATGGCCAAGAAGGCTGAAATGATGATAGTCGCTGATAATTGTGTGGATGCTAGGAGACTAAAAGAAGCTGAAACTGAATTTAGGAGAAAAATGGATAAGGTCCGCCCGTTTTCAAAACCTAAAGCGACGGTAGTTGACACTTTACCGGAAAAATGGAGTTTCTACAACTAACAGTCAAAAAAACAAGTTTAAAAGAAAAATCCTAGGGGGGAAGCCTCCTAGGATTTTTTATGCTCACAGCTTTTGATTCATTGGTTATAACGAGTTCTTAAACCTTTCTCTTGGTCGGATGCCCCCTGATACACAGCCCGTTTCCCCAGCTCCTTTCTCTTGGGACAATCCTAAACCGGGTTATAATCGAACACGTGAAAGGGTCCCAGAGCGCTTGAGAGGACCCCGATAAACAGGAGAAGGGACTGAACAGACCCCTTATGGACCAATCAATTAATTATCAAAATTATCTGCCCCCTTCAGTTGTCAGCCTGGAAAACCCTCAGACTGACATTCCGCGTATCGCAAAAGACAAAAACCTGCTCGACCAGATAGAAACTGCCATAAAGCAAATTCCTACGGCGCACCGTTTGATTCAGGGAGATGCGCGTGACCTATCTAGCATCCACGAGAATTCAGTACACCTCGTGCTAACTTCGCCTCCATATTGGACTCTCAAAAAATACCGGGACAATGATAATCAGCTTGGAGCGATTCAAGACTATGAACCTTTCCTATTGGAGTTAGATAAGGTCTGGGAGCATTGTTTCCGGGTCTTAGTACCGGGGGGGCGTTTAGTTTGCGTAGTGGGAGATGTCTGTCTCTCTCGTAGGAAAAATGATGGTAGGCACACCGTGATTCCCCTTCACGCTTCAATTCAGGAGCATTGTCGCAAGATAGGTTATGACAACCTTGCCCCCATTATTTGGTACAAGATTGCAAACGCAGCTTTTGAAGCATCGAGGAACGGGGCGGGATTCTTGGGGAAACCCTATGAACCCAACGCGGTAATCAAGAACGATATCGAATTTATCTTGATGCAGCGTAAGCCTGGTGGGTATCGGAAGCCAAGCATCCCCAATCGAGTTTTATCAGTTATATCCGATGAAAACCATAAAGAGTGGTTCCAATCTATCTGGTCTGGCCTAACAGGTGCTTCAACTAAGAACCATCCTGCACCTTTCCCTGAAACGCTCGCTGAAAGGCTAATCCGCATGTTCTCTTTTGTGGGAGATACTGTGCTGGACCCGTTCTTGGGAACAGGGACAACAACAGTAGTTGCTGCTAAATGGGGACGGAATTCAATCGGGGTTGAAATTGACCCGCACTATTTCGAAATGGCGGAAAACAGAATCAGACAGAAAACGGCTTCCTTGTTCTCCCATGCCGAAATAATGACCGAGGCGAGGAGGAAATAAACGATGGATTATGAGGACCGCGTAAGAGAAGCAATAAAGTATTTCTGGAAGGTCCGAACGGAACAAGATTCCCGACAGGGTTCCAGTACCGGGAAAAAGGACGCGGGAAATAGAAGCGCGGTAACAGGTGGCAAGCACCTTGACGGTTTTATCTCCTTATTTACCGACTTGCTCGAAGAAGCTGGGCTGCCAAAAGAGAAGATTCACACAAAAGCAACTACCCTTCCTGGGTACTTTAGACCCACTAAGGATTGGGATTTGGTTGTGGTCGTAGATGACGTTTTGCTAGCCTCCATCGAATTCAAGGCTCATGTCGGACCGTCTTTCGGTAACAACTTTAATAATCGAGTGGAAGAAGCCCTTGGGAATTCCGTTGACCTTCTAACTGCATATCGTGAAGGGAAATTTAGTCCCTCTCAGCGCCCCTGGCTAGGATGGCTGATGGTTTTAGAAGATGTCCCTGCTTCAAATTCCCCAGTAAGGGTAAGCACCCCACATTTCCCGGTTTTCGAAGAGTATGAGAACATTTCTTACTCAAAACGATACGAGCTCTTCTGCGAACGCCTTATGAGAGAACGCATGTATGACAGCACCTGCTTGATTCTTTCTGATAAGGTAGCGGGTTTGAAAGGGCAATTTCGTGAACCAAATCCAGATTTTAGCTTTGCCACCTTTGCAACCTCCCTATGCGCCCATGCAAGAGCGTTCGCAGAACTAAGAGAAATGAGTCAACCGGGAGAGTAAACTGCCAAAGGGTCCTTTTATGCAGTAATTTTTTGGGGCACTTTCCGGTATAGAAAGACTGGGGAGTGCCCTTTTCCCATCACCTGATGCATAGTCAGTCGCTGTTGGCAGTGTTGTGCTATCGGAAAGCGCATTATATTGTGCAAGAGAAGAGAGGCGTCAGGAATACTTAACGATAAGTCTGTGGAGGTTAAGTAATTCTTTCAGCTAAGTCGCAATAGAGATGCGTACATCTGCGGGGAAATGGATCTCGCCTTTGTTCGGGAACCTGGGAGTTCCTTGAGAAATGTCTAATCGGTTGGAAATGAAAGAAAGGATAACTTCGTCTATTACTTGCCACGACAACAACTCTGTTGGTGAGTAGTCAATCGTTCTGATCAAGATGGCGATCTTCAGTTTTATTAATTTCGTGTTTTTCAAATTTTCCCTCAGGTGGGGAGATGCACGACAGGACAGGACGACGGGGTTTAACATCGCAATTGCCGTCGCCTTCGTATTGCCGCTAAAACTGCCTGCCTCGGGATCGCTTCCAATGTAGGCTGTGATTGGATTCCAGGCCTAGTTTGCCCTCAATCGGTTTTTTCCCCTGCTGGCAGGAACTCGCTTTTTCATCAAAACAACAAACAAGTACCATACAGCCGCAGTAGCGGTAGGTTGGCCGGTTGCCGCTAAAATTGCCGGCTCAATCGTTTCGGCCATCCTTTTGCCGATCTCACGAACAAGCCCCCGGGACGTCCCGGGGGCTTGTTCGTTGACTGTCAGCCTCGCGGTGGTTTCAGTACGAAACCTCCGGGGCCAGTTTCACCGTCAGCACGTTCCCCTTCCGCATCACCGTGAACGCGTTCTCTTTCGGCGTCAGCAGGGCTCCCAGGCCTTCCGGGCCTGGGATGGGCTTGCCGTTGCACTCCAGGAGGATGTCCCCGACCTGCAGCCGGGCGGCCTCGGCAAGGCCGCCCGGGGTGATCGCGGAAACCACGGCCCCCGGCTTGCCCTTCATGGCCTGTTTTTCGGCATCGTTCGGGATCCGCAGCGACAGGCCGAGCTTGGGCGGCTTCTGGCCTTCCGCCGTGGAGGCGGGGGCGATGAACGTCAGGGTCGCGGGGGGCTTGGGGAGTTTTCCCTCCGGGACGGGTTCCACTAGGCGGGTCGCCGCCCCATCCTTTTTCAGGGCCTTGAAGGCCATCGACCCGGCTTTGGGCCACACGTCGCGGTACCATTGCCCGTAGTTGACCAGGGGGGTGTCGTTGCAGGCCACGAGGATGTCCCCGACCTGCATGCCGCCGGTTTTCGCGGGGCTGTCCTCCATGACGAAGGTGACGACCATGCCGTTGGGTTCGGTCAGCCCCATGGCCTGCAGGTCCTTCGACATCACGTCCTCGGAGGTCAAGTCCCGGAAGTAGGCCCCGACCCTGGCCATGTTGACGGGGTGCCCGGCCGCGGCTGCAAAACTCGCGATGGCGTTATAAAGGATCTCGGCCAGTTCCCGGGTCGGGGTGCGGAAGGCGGGAGGGTCGTTGGACCCTTTCACGACCGCGCACACGCCCCACTTGTATTCCTTCTCGAGGTCGGCGTAGTGGTTCAGCTGGAGTTCGACCAGCCTGTCGAAGGGAATGATGTTCAGTTCCTCCAGGTGGACGGGCTTCTGCACGTCCTTCCAGCTGCCGTTGAAGGTGCCCCCGACCCACTCCTTGGTCGTGGTGGTGTAGTCCAGGGAGCCTGAAATGGTCAGGCCGTAGCGGTCCAGCTCGATTTTCTGGGGAGGGGTGCCTTTCCAGCCGACGAACTGTCCCCGCATGTTGCGGACCGCGGCGTAGGCTTCCTCGACGGTCGGGTAGTAGACCGGGTGGTAAAGGTACTGTTGGGTGGCGGAAAAACAGGGTGAAGGCGAGAAAAGGATGGCCCCGGGGAGGAGGGTCAGCAGGGCAAGAAAAAGGACGATCCGTTTTTGCGGCGGCATCGGGTCGACTCACCTCGTTCTCGTGTGGGGTTTAATTAACCAGGTTCCATTATAGGGAATCGAGGCGAATCGGAGAACGGCCTTCGCCCTACACTCTTGCGAACGGGCAGGCCTTGATGCAGACCCCGCAGATGTCCTTCCCCAGTTCCGAGGCGAATTCCTTCAGCTTGGCCGAGCAGGCCTCGATGTCCACGCATTCTTCCCGCGTTTGCGGGTAGGGTTTCGCGATGACGCCCTTGATCGCCCCCGCCGGGCAGGCGTCGGTGCACCGGGTGCATCCCCCGCAGTCGCGGTCGATCGGCGTGTCGGCCTCCAGCTCGAGGTCCGTGAGCACCGTGGCGAAACGGAGGCGGGGGCCGTACTGGGGGTTCACCAGCAGGATGTTCTTGCCGATCCAGCCCAGCCCGGCCAGGCGCGCGACGGCCTTGTGGGACACGTTGCCCCGGTGCGTCACCCTGTCGAGCGTGCGGGAGGCCGGTATGGCCAGGGCTTTCCCGCCGTTCGCCTCGATCAGGCCGGCCGTTCGCATGGCCAGGTCGTCCAGAAGGCGGTTCACCGTTTCGTAGGCATGCAGGTAAAGGGGGGTGGAGCGGTCCTTGATGTCGGCCAGCGTGCCTTTCGGGATGGGGATGCCCATGCTGATGCCGCGCCGATAGCCCGACAGCAGGTTTTCGGGCAGGGTCGGGTAGCCGGACAACGCCGCCAGGTCCGCGACGCCTGCCGCCGCCGCTCCATGCGAGAGCAGCCATGTTTTCAGTTCCGCCGAGTCCATCTTTTTCCCTCCTCGTTTTCCTGTCGGGGGCTAGGCGTGCCTGCCCGCGGTTTCGCTGGCGAGAGCCCGGATCCGGTCCCTCAGGGCCGGCGGTTCCAGCACCTCGGCGTAGGGCGAGCTGGCCATCACCCACCGAGCCACTTCGTCCAGGTCCGGTACGCTGGCGGATAGACGGAGCGTTCCCCCTGGCTCGCGGGTCAGGGCCTGGGAGACGTGCCAGGGGGTTTCGGCCACCACGTCGGCCAGCGGGGGCTTCACCAAAACCGTCACCTTGTGGCACGGTTCCCCGGGGCAGGCGTACCAGGCGCTCATGGCGAAGGCCTCCACGCCCGCCTCGGGAGGGGCCATGTCCATTTTCCGCTCTTCCATGATCACCTGGCTGATCCGGGAGATCCGGAAGGTGCGGGTTTCGCCGCTGGCGGGATGCCCGGCCCAGAGGTACCAGGCGTGGGCCCGGAAGAACACCCCCCAGGGGGAGAGTTCGTAGGCTTTCACGTTCCCGTCCCCGTAGGGGGACCGGTAGCGGATGCGGATGGCTTTCGACTGGCGGATGGCGTTGAGGCAGGTTTCGAAAACCTTGGAGTCCATGGGGGAAACGGGCAGGGCCACGACGGCGGACTGGCCGAGGCGCTCTCCCTGGTCGGAGAGGCCTTCGGGCAGCCGGAAGCGGATTTTGCCCCAAAGGGATTCGCACTCGTCCTGGAGGTGGGGCAAAAAGTGCGAGGCCATCCCCAGGCCGGCGGCAAGGGCGGTGACCTCGCGCTCGGTGAGGTCGAAAACGGCGACGAACCGCCCGGTTCCGTGCAGCCGGTAAGCTCCCTTGTGCCGATCGTACTCGATCTCGACCCCGTACTGGTCCCTCAGGTAGGCGAGGTCGCGCTCCAGCGTGCGCCCGTTGGTGTATTCCACGCGGGCCATCAGTTCCTTCCTGGGCAGGGATCCGTGGGTCGAGAGTTCCTTGACCAGGTCGTTGAGCCGCAAGATGCGGATCGAGCTGAGATCCCTGGGCATGTCTTCCCTCCTCGTTTTGGAAAGGCCTGTGTTTCATTATAGGACGGTTTCGAAACCGGAACAAACACCAGGGCTTGACGGGATGATATTTGCATGATACAAGTAAAACGCGGGGAGGGGATTGTCTTGAGCCGGGAATGCTGCCTTGAAGAGCTGGGGGAGATCATCCGCAGGCTGGTCCGGGCGTTCCAGATGTTCGAGCGGGACCGGGTGAAGGTGCTGGGGTTCACCTTCTCCCAGTGCTATGCCCTCCTGGAGGTCGCCCGCGAGGAAGGCCTCACGATGAACGACCTGAGCGAACGGATGAATCTCGACGGAAGCACCATGACCCGGGTCGTGGACATTCTCGTGCGAGACGGGTGGCTCGAGCGGAACCGTCCGGAGGACGACCGCCGGGTCGTGCGGGTTTTTCTGACGGAAAAGGGGCGGACGATGGCCTCCCGGCTGGAGGAGAACATCGAGGCGTATTACCGGGATGTGCTGCAGAACCTTCCTGCGGGGCAGGTGGACACGGTGCTGGAATCCATGCGGCACCTGCTGGGCGCCCTGAGAAAATCGAACCCGCGGTGCTGCTGAATTTTTTTTGGCGACTATTTGTATCATACAAATATAAAGGAGAGTGGAATTTGCATGGAGATCGTTCGGGAACTGGCGAGCGCGGTGTGGGGATACCTGGCGGCGGATTGGCCGTTGCTGCTTTTCGGGATCCTGTTGGCGGCCGGCCTGGAAGTCTACGTGGATGGCAGGCGGCTGAGGGACTTCATGGCCAGGCGTTCGGGGATCGGGATCGCCGGTTCGATCGCGGCGGGTTCCCTGACTCCCTTGTGCGCCTGCGGGACGATGGCGGTGATCCTGTCGATGCTCGTGTCGTCGGTTTCCTGGGGCCCCGTGATGGCCTTCCTGGTGTCTTCCCCGCTGACGAGCCCGTCGGAATTCGTGTTCGAGACGGTTTTCCTGGGAAGGTCCTTTGCCCTGGCGATGCTTTTCACCTCGATCCTTCTCGGGGTCGGCGCGGGAGTCCTTTCGACCCAGCTGGAAAGGCGCACGCGGTTTTTCGAGGGCCAGCTGCGCTCGAAGCCTTCAAAGGGGTGCGGATGCGGCTGCGGAACCGCGCAGGCAGAGGCAAGGGAAACCGGGGACGCACCGGAAAAGGGCTCCCCCGGTTCTCTGCTCCGGCGCCTGAAGGCCCGGGAGTTCCTCGAAGCCTTCGTGAGGCTGGGACTGCTGCGGATCCTGCCCTGGTTCGTCCTCTTCATCGCTCTGGGCCGGTTCGTGGAGATCCTCGTCCCGCGGGAATGGATGACCGCGTCCTTTGGCGCGGCCCACGCCTGGTCGGTTCCCGCCGCGGCGTTACTTGGCCTGCCCCTGTACCTCACCGATTCCGGCGCCCTGCCCCTCTTGAGGTCTGCGGTGGAGGCCGGTGCGGCTCCCGGGGCCGTTCTGGCTTTCCTGGTCACGGGCAAGGCCACGGGGATTCCCGTGATCGCGGGGATGTCGGTCATTCTCAAGCCCCGCGTCCTTGGCTATTACGTGGGGCTGGTCACCGCGGGCGGGATCCTGGCCGGTTACGCCTACCAGCTCATGGCCGGCTAGCCCCGAAACGGTCGAGGATCCGGGTCATCTCGGCGGGGAGCATGGCCCTCACGCTTTCGGCCAGATCGAAGGGAACCCCTCCGTAGAAAGCCTCCGCCACCGCCCCGGCGATGCAGGCCTGGGTGTCCGAGTCGCCTCCCAGGGAAACGGCCTTCCGCAGGGCGTCCTCGAAGGATTCCGATTCCAGGAAGGCCGTCAGCGCTTCCGGGACGCTTCCTTGGCAGGTGGGGTCGAAGCCGTAGCCCGGACGGATCTCGTCGAGGGTGCGGTCGAGGCCGTAACCGAACCGGGTTTGGATCATCGATCGGATCTCGTCCTTCGAGGCGCCGCTGCGGGCCAGGAACACCGCCGCGGCGACGGCCTGGGCGCCCTTGATCCCCTCGGGATGGTCGTGCGTGGGGAGGGCGCTGTGGCGGGCCAGCTCCAGGGTTTCTTCCAGTGTGCCGCAGGCCCAGCCCACCGGCGAGACCCTCATGGCGCTGCCGTTGCCGTAGCTTTGATAGGGCTCGGGGTGCCGGGAGAGGAGCCAGTGCCGGAAGGCCCGGCCGTAACCGGCGTCAGGGTAGCGCCGTCCCCAGCGCCGGTAGGCTTCCTCGAAATCGCCCCTGGTGAGGAGGACCTCCGCCGTCGCGACGGTGAGGACGGTGTCGTCGGTCCAGCGGGAAGCGGGGGAAAGCAGGGGGAAGTCGGTGGTCTTGACGGGACGGCGTTCGTACGCGGAGCCGACGATGTCGCCCGCAACGGCCCCGTAGAGGCGGGTGCCTCCGCCGCGCGGAACGCTCCTGGGTTCGGGTTCGACGCCCGTGTCGGGCTGGATCAGCTCGGGCGGGGTCAGCCGGTCGGGAACGAAAGCCCCGTTTCTCCGGCCGGCACGCAGGTTCATGCGGCGGACCACGTCGGCCATGGAGGCGGCGGGTTCCTGGCGGGTTCTTCCCGGCTTCGCGTCAGGCAGGGCGAAGAAGGCGGAATGGATGGCCTCGCCCCGGTGAACCAGCGAAAAACCGGTCCTGGACCGCGACTCGAAACGGCAGTCCACGCCCAGGCCGACGCCCGGGTAGGCTTCGCCGGGAATGTCCGCGCAGGCGTCCAGGAAAGCCCGGGCCTCTTCCGCCCCGGGAGCCCGTCCCTCAGGCCCCGCGCTCGCCAGGAGGCTTTCCAGGGCATAGCTTTTCAGGAGCTTGCCGTGCAGGCGGGCATAGGCGGACGGCAGGGAAACGGCATCGAACCCCACGGGCTGGCCGAGGGCGAAAACCAGCAGGCCGCACTGGCCTTCCCGGCAGGGGATCTCGCGCTCGACCTCGAAGAGGGCTTCCTTCCTGGACTCGAAGACGTCACGCTGGGCCCCGGTCGACGAGAAAACCCCCGCCCGGTCGGAAAGGTCCCGGATGGAGTTCCACACGGCCCCCTGGTCGCTGCGGTGGGCCCGCCCCGCCTTCAGCGACATGGAGACCGACAGGTTCTTCTCGATCCGGGCGCTCCGGGACATCACGAAGCCCGAGTCCTCGAAGGCGTTGGAGACGTAATGCCACCGTCCCTGCTCGGTACAGCTCACGGGGACAACGGAGCGGCTCTTCGGGGCGAGCAGGATGGTGGTGTTCAGCACGCGGTTCTGCTTGGCGCCGCGCAGCTCTTCCCCGTCGAGCAGGAGGACGGCCGTTTCTCCGGCGTTTTCCACGGCCAGCTCGGGGACGGAGCCTCCCTGGCTCACTTCCGTGATGGTGACGAAACCCTTTTCCAGGGCCTCTCCCAGCGTGAGGTAGGGGAAGACGCCCGGCACTTCCCAGGAAAGGGGGAAGACGGTCAGCCCGCCCAGGGTCCGGGGTTCCCCGGCGCGAAGGCGCCGCAGCCAGGCGGAGGCCAGTTCGGGTTCCCTGCCGGTGTTCATTTCGGGTCCGTTCATGCGGATCACTCTCCTTTTTCGCTTTGTTGCGGCGAGTTTAGCAGGGGAGAGCGACAGGATAAGGGGGCTACCGTTTCAGGGGCTCTAACGACACATCAACATGATAAACTATCGTTATGAAGAAAATCATGGCCCTGGTCCTTGCGGGTTTTCTTGCCTGGTCTTTTCCTTCCCTGGCTGCCGTGCCCCCGCTGGATTCCTTCCAGCCGGTCCACGCCGAGGGGGGAAAAACGTGGCTTTTCAGCCCCGCGGGCGCGAAGGAACTGAAAGATGCCGAAACGGGCGAGAAAATCATGGAAATATGGGTTCGGGTGGACGTCCCGGCGAGAAAACTGAGGGACGTTCTACAGTGGCACTACTCCCCAAAACGGAACGCCTACCGGACCCTGGACGCCTACACGTACGATTTCAAGGGGCACCTCGTGGACCAGTGACTGGTGGAACCTTCGTGGGCGCCGTGGACGCCCGTTCGGAAGGGATCCCCGGAAGAGAGGGTCATCAGGAAGGCTCTCGGCAAGCCGTGAAAAAGGCCCCCGGCAGAAACCGGGGGCCTTCGTCACGGGGAAAGCTTATTTCTTGCCCCCGAAAAGCAGCCCGAAGGGAACCAGGAACAAAAGTCCGAGCGAAGCCGCCCCCGTCGAGGAGCAGCCGCCCGACGACGTATGCCCGTTGCCCGCCGTGATGGCGATGGGAACGGGATCCCCGTAGTTGTCGACGACGATGCGGACGATATCGCCGTCCACCTCGACGTTGATCCACTCCTCTCCCGTGATGTCGCCCCAGGCCCCGCTGTCGTAGGCGTACAGCACCAGGTCGTCCAGGTCCGCCTCATCCCCGATGGCCGATTTGGGGATTTCCAGGGTCATCCGGACGGGGGACCCGGCGATGCCGGGCCCCGACTCCACGTCCTTCAGGTGGAAATAGGCCGTGTAAGTGTCGGCACCGGGGTTGTCGTCCTGCACGGTCGTGGCCCGCGGGGATTTGTGCCCGTAGGCGGCCAGGGCGAGCGGCAAGGCCGGGGGCGGCTGGGTTGTCATCTCTTCGATGGAAACGGTGATTCCTTCCGAGGCCCCCACGTCGAAAACGGCGCTTCCGCCGACGGGCACGAACTGGTAGTCGGTGTGGCCGGCGGCGTCCGCGAAGGACCAGGGAGAGTAGAGAACCTTCGCGCTGCAGGCGGCCTGGATATCCGACTCCTGCACATCCTCGTCGCCCCAGTAATTCTCCTGGGCGTTGAAGAGGTAGTCCTCCACGTCGGGGGTGCCGAGAGCGATGTGCCCTTCGTAGTTCTCGAAAGTGTTGAAGAAGGCGATGTTCCCCAAGCGCGAACCGGCGTAATGGGCGGTCCAGGAGGGATCCGTTCCGGGGTCGAAGACAAACCGGTTACCGATGGAAAGGACCCGGAAAGAGCTCAACGGGTCGGGTCCTTCGCTGTCGATCCCGTAATCGCGGACGTTCTCGAAGGTGTTGTTGGCCACCACGATGCCCATGGTGTAGTTGATCCAGAGGCCGGTGTCCACGTCCCTGAAAGTGCAGTTGCGGACCTGGATGTTCGAGATGTCGCCGTAAATGTCGAGAGCCGTTTTGCTTTCGTTTTCCCCGTCGAAGACGAGCGACCGTAGCGTCACGTTCGACACTACGATCATGACGATGTCGTTGCCGGTGCCTTGTGAACGGACGACGACCCCCGTCCCGGTTCCCTCGATCGTCAGGCTCTTGTTCACAGTGAGAGGTTCCTCTTTGTAGGTCCCGGGCTCCACCAGGATGGTGTCCCCCGGGCTTGCGCTGTCGATGGCGTCCTGGATCGATTCCCCGTTCTCGACCGTCCAGGTTGTGGCGGCCATTGCTGCTGGCGTGAACGCCAGCAGGATGGCCAGGCAGAAAATTACAAATCCCAGGGTCTTGAAACGTGACATGCCTTCCCTCCTCTCTTTCTCCAATGGGCGTATCCGCTGGAAGAAGCTTCTCGCGCAATCCCGCTTGTTGTTCAGGGTTGTTGGTCACCTCCCGGCGAATGGTTGTTAAGATTAAAGAGTAGAGAAAGTAGGAGGTTAGCATAATGAAATGCTAGGCACAGGGAGGGAACAAGTCAAGATGTTCCTGAAAGAGAGGTTTATTTTTCGCCAGCCCGAAAAAAAGAGGGCCTGCCTCCAGGCAAGCCCTCTTTCCCTTTGCACCGGTTCGGGAAACGATTCCCTACACGTCGAGGTTGCGCACTTCCTTGGCGTGGGTCTCGATGAATTCCCTCCGGGGGCCGACGCTGTCGCCCATCAGGATGCTGAACAGTTCGTCCGCGGCCATGGCGTCCTCGACCTCCACCCGCTTCACGATCCGCCTGGCGGGATCCATCGTGGTCTCCCAGAGCTGCTCGGGGTTCATTTCGCCCAGCCCCTTGTAGCGCTGGACCGACACCTTTTTCTTGTCTCCCAGCTTTTCCTGGATGGCCTTGAGTTCCTTTTCCGTGTAGCAGTACTGGACGTTCTTGCCCTCCGCCACCCGGTAAAGCGGCGGCTGGGCCACGTACAGGTGCCCGTTCTCGATCAGCTGCGGCATGTAGCGGTAGAAGAGGGTCAGGAGCAGCGTCCGGATATGGGCGCCGTCGACATCCGCGTCTGTATTGTGGCAACAGACGCCGCCGGTGCCGCAGACAAAGGTTTCGTCCCCTTCGACGGAGAAATCGTAAACATGGCGGCCGCCGCAGGGAATCTTCCTGACCTCCTTAACGGGCAGCCCCACAAGGTTTCCTGGCATGGGCCTGCGGAGCGGCCTCCTGGCCGAACCCTTCCGGCTGGCCAGGTTTTCTTCGAGAAGGGCGGCGTTCCCGTGTGTTCCCCAGACGGCCTTCAGGGCCAGGAGGTCCGCAGAATCGGTTACCGAGAGCGTGTAGGCCGTATGGCGGGTCGTCACCGGCTTGCCCCGGATCAGGCCTGAGGCTTCGCCGTTCGGTTCGCGCGAGGTCAGGCCGGCGAGGACTCCTCTTTCCAGGAAGAGGTACTGGAGTTGTTCCGCCAGGAGGCGGGATGTTGTGGTGACGGCGATTCCGCGCTTGTGGAGAGTACCGTCGCCGAGGAAATAGCCCTCCAGGAAGGACTCCTGGAGGCTCGGCGGAACGTTGAAAACCAGGTCGGGCACCGCTTTTGTCCAGGCCCTTGGGTTTTCGAAGCCGAGAAGGTGCCTGAAGACCGAGCCGATGACCCGGTTCAGGATTCTCAATTCACCCGCCCTGCCGCCTGCCGGCCTGTAAAGGGCCGGTTCGATCCCGAAAACGGAACGGAAGGCCGAAATCAGCCTCGGAACAAGCGGCTCGTTCCTTTTCCCGATGGCCAGCCGAACCCCCGCCCTCAGGCTGAAGGACCCTTCCGCGATGAAGAAGCCCAGCAGGAACATCAGGTCCTCCGTGACCGCGAGCATCCTCGGGATCGCCTGGTCCGCGTGATGCCTCGGGGTCAGGGCGACTTCCTCCCCGAGGGTGTCGATGTCCTCGACAGGAATGTCGGCCAGGTTGAGGTAAGGGCGAACCCGGTTCCTGGGGGCCCCCCTGTACTGTTCCTGCCATGTCCTGTCGAGGGGGCTCGGCATGAGGGTGTATTGGCCGTCGACGGATTCGCCTTCGAGGCCCAGGAGGGCCGCATAGGCCCTGAAGTGGCTCTCGGTAGGCCTCGAGGTCCCCTTTTCCCAGGCATGAAGCGTGCAGGGTTGTGAAACGCCGAGGGCGCGGCAGGCTTCCTTCAGCGGCAGCCCCAGGGCGATTCGCCTGTCATGGAGAAGGGTGCCGAGGGTTTCGGAGATGAGGACCCGGGGTTCGACCAGTTCGGGTTCATCCGCGTGCTCGGCCCGGATGATCTTTTTCTGGTATTCCTCGGCCGAAGGCCCGCGGAGGACGATGTCCTCTTCCGCGGCCGCTTCGCGCAAGGCCCGGACCAGGTCGATCCGGCACGGAGCCGTTTGTGCGGCTGGAAGCCTGGAAAGGCAGGCCAGGGTATCCCCGGGCCTGATCTCGTCGCCCCGCTTCAGGACGGGCCTGCCGTCGCTCCCCCTTACGAAGACGCTATGCTCTCCTGTCACGGTGACGGATCGGCCGTAGGCCGCCCTGATTTCGTAAAGGTTCCCGTCGTGAGTGTGGCTCAGGATGGCCTTGATGGGGCGGTAGCGGGATTCCCCGGTATTCGGGTCGAAACAGAGGACCGACCATTCATCCGGGCTGTCCGCTTCCCGGAAAAGCCCGTCGATGAAGGTCCCGACCTTCACGAAGTGAACCTTGCCGCCTCTGTCCCGGACGAGGGTGCAGGAGTCTCCGTCCACGCTCATGATGACGCAGTGGTGGTACCGAAGCTTTGCGGCGTCGAACTCTTCCCCGACCCCGGCCCCCAGGGCCTGGATGATCGTCTTGATTTCCTGGTTGCTGAAGATCCGGTCGAGCCGGGCCTTCTCCACGTTCAGGATCTTGCCGCGCAAGGGCAGGATGGCCTGGAAATGCCTGTCCCTGCCTTGCTTGGCCGAACCTCCGGCGCTGTCTCCCTCCACGATATAGATCTCGCATTCGGAAGGGTTCTTGCTGGAACAGTCGGCCAGCTTGCCGGGAAGCTCGAGCCCCGACATCGCCGACTTGCGGCGCACCAGGTCCCGGGCCTTGCGGGCGGCTTCCCGCGCCTGGCGGGCCTTGACGGCGTTCTCCACCAGGGGCTTGAGGACGTCCGTGCGGTCCTCGAGCAGTTCCATGAGGCCCTCGTAGACGATGGAGTCGACGATGCCCTTGATCTCGCCGTTGCCCAGCTTGGTCTTGGTCTGTCCCTCGAACTGGGGTTCCGGCAGCTTCACGGAGATGACGGCGGTCAGCCCTTCCTTCAGGTCGTCCCCGCCCAGGTTCTCGTCCTTTTCCTTGAGGAACTTCTGCCGCCGGGCCATTTCGTTGACGGCCCGGGTCAGGGCGGTGCGGAAGCCGCTGACGTGGGTTCCCCCCTCCACCGTGTGGATGAGGTTCGCGAAGGCGAAGATGCGCTCCAGGTAGGAGTCGTTGTACTGCATGGAGACCTCGACGATGACCCCTTCCTTCTCGCCCTTCACGGTCAGGGGCGGGGCGAAAAGGGTCGTCTTGCCGCGGTTCAGGTACTCGGCGAAGAGGGTGATGCCGCCTTCGTACTTGAAAATCTTTTCCTTGGGCTCCGATTCGTCCCTCAGGGTGATGCACAGCCCCGGGTTCAAAAAGGCCAGTTCGCGGATGCGCCCCGAGAGGATGTCCCAGGAGAACCCCAGCTCGGTGAAGATCGTGGAATCGGGCAGGAAATGAACCTGGGTTCCCCTGCGCTCGGTGGGTTCGCCCTTCTCCAGGTCCGTCACGGGGATGCCCCGCTCGAACCGCTGGCGGTGGGTGGTGCCGTCGCGCCAGATCGTGACTTCCAGCCACTCGGAGAGGGCGTTCACGACGGAGACCCCCACGCCGTGAAGGCCCCCGGAAACCTGGTAGGCCTTCTTGTCGAACTTGCCCCCGGCGTGGAGTTTCGTCAGGACGACCTCGGCGGCGGGGCGCCCGGTCTGCGGGTGAATATCCGTCGGGATTCCGCGCCCGTTGTCCGTCACCGAGACGCTGCCGTCGGTCTTGAGGCACACTTCGATGTCGGTGCAGAACCCGGCGATGGCTTCATCGATGGAGTTGTCCACGACCTCGTAGACGAGGTGGTGAAGGCCGCGAGGCCCGGTGTCCCCGATGTACATGCCGGGGCGCCGGCGGACGGCTTCCAGTCCCTCCAGGATCTGGATGTCCTTTGCGGTGTACTTGGCGGATGGCGTCATTGGCTGATCGGTCCTTTCCTTTTCTTCAGCGAGAGGTCGTTGGGGAGGCCTTCCCGGGTGATCCTCCAGGAACGCTCGTAGCGGGCCGCCAGGGTCCTCGGGGTGAACCCCGTGGCCATGACGCTGCCGTCACGCAGGATAATGGCCGTCTCGTTGCCCTCCCTCACGAGGGCGACGACGCGGCCCAGGTCGACAAGTCCGTCCTCTTCAAGCGGCAGGAACACGGGATTGGCCTCCAGGCGGGCAAAAGTCGCGATGCCTACGGAACAATTATATCAAAACCGCAATCGGGTTCAGGGAGTTGACTTTTTCTCAAGCTTCAGTTTAAATGTTTTCTCTATTTGGTTAAAGAGAGCATTTGTGAGAAAATTTAAAGCGAAATGAGCAGGCTTGAAGGGGTGATGGCCGTGTATGGAAAATCATGGGAAATTTTAAGGGAAACGGATCCGGAGATCGCGGAGGTCATCCGGCGGGAGGCTCACCGGCAGCAAAGCCAGATCGAACTGATCGCCTCGGAGAACGTCGTTTCACCCGCCGTGCTGGAGGCGATGGGCTCGGTCCTGACGAACAAGTACGCGGAAGGGTACCCCGGCAGGCGCTACTACGGGGGCTGCGAAGAGGTGGACGTGGCCGAGGAACTGGCCCGGGAGCGGGCGAAGAGGCTTTTCGGGGCGGATCACGCCAACGTCCAGCCCCATTCGGGTTCCCAGGCCAACATGGCAGTCTATTTCGCGGCCCTGAAGCCCGGCGATACGATCCTGGCCATGAACCTGGCCCACGGCGGGCATCTCACCCACGGTTCACCGGTCAACTTCTCGGGACAGCTCTACAACATCGTTCCCTACGGAGTGAGGCAGGATACGGAAACGATCGACTTCGCCGAGGTCGAACGCCTCGCCCTCGAGCATCGGCCGAAGCTCATCGTGTGCGGGGCGACGGCCTACCCCAGGGTGATCGACGCGGAGGCTTTCCGGGCCGTTGCCGACAAGGTGGGCGCCCTCCTGATGTTCGACATGGCCCACATCGCCGGCCTGGTGGCGGCGAAACTCCACAAGGACCCGGTGCCTTTCTGCGAGTTCGTCACGACGACCACCCACAAGACCCTGAGGGGGCCTCGCGGCGGCATGGTCCTGTGCAGGGCGGAACAGGCGAAAGCCGTGGACAAGGCCCTCTTTCCGGGCATGCAGGGAGGGCCGCTCATGCATGTCATCGCCGCCAAGGCGGTGGCCTTCCAGGAGGCCCTGAAGCCGGATTTCGCCCTTTACCAGCAGCGGATTGTGGGCAACGCGAGGGTCCTGGCCGAGGAACTGGCGCGGCGCGGTTTCAGGCTCGTGTCGGGAGGAACCGACAATCACCTTATCCTGGTGAGCCTGGTCGGCCGAGGCTTGACGGGTCGCCTGATGGAAGAGGCCCTGGACAAGGCCGGGATCACGGTGAACAAGAACGCCGTCCCGTTCGACCCGCAGCCGCCGATGGTCACGAGCGGTTTCCGGGTCGGCACCCCGGCGGTGACCACCCGCGGGTTCGGGCCGGAGGAAATGGGGAAAATCGCGGCCTGGATCGAGCGGGTGGCAAAGAGCCCCGAGGACGAGGCGGAACTGGCGAGGATAAAAGCGGAGGTCATGGAGCTCTGCAGGGCCTTCCCCCTCTACCGGGGGTTCGAGGCCTGACACGGCGGCTATCCCCGAACAGGAAGGGGGTCCCGGGCGGGACCCCCTTTTTCGTCACACGGTCCTCAGGATTTTCGGGGACTCGGATTCCAGGATCTTCTCGAAGGCCCAGCCCGCGTAGGAAAGCCCGAGCCGCGTGGAGTAGGCCGTGCTGATCTCCCAGCTCAGGGTGTCCAGCCCCAGGAGCGGGATTTCCCGGATCGGGAGATGACACGCCTTCCCGGCCAGGGTTCCCCGGTTCAGGATGGCCAGGCAGATTCCCTCGGAGACGAACCGGGCCGCGACGGCGGGATCGTCGACCCAGAGATCGGACCGGGGCTTGACCTGGTGCTGGAGCAGGTAGTCCTCCACCACCGGGGAGAGGGGGCAGGACGGGAGATAGCGGGCCAGGGGTTGCCCGTCGAGGGACGCGGGGTCAAGAGGAAGATCCCGGTTCGAGGGGTAGTCCGCGGGGACAACCAGGGCCAGGCTGTCGAGGCCAAGGGAACGGGTGACCGCGCCGGATGTCGGCAGGTTCCGCCGGTTCCCCCCCACCACGGCCATCTCGATTTCTCCCGAGGAAAGCCTTTCCAGGAGACCTTCCTGGCGGTCCGTCTGGACGCTGACCTGGATGTCGGGAAATTCGGCCCTGAACCGTTTCAGGACCGGCGGGAGAAGGGTCATCGCCGGGTGAGGCTCGAAGCCGACGGAGAGCTTGCCGATCCTGAGTTCCTTCATTTCCCGGAAGCGCTCCGGGATACCGTCGGCCTTCTGCAGAACCTCTTTTGCCAGCACGAGGAGGGTGCGTCCCTCGGGAGTCAGCGAAACATTTCGCCCTTTTCGGTTGAAAAGGCGGACGCCGATGGCCTTTTCGAGGGCGGCTACATGTTGGCTGATCGCGGGCTGGGACATGTATAGGGTCCGCGAGGCCTGGAGGAAACCCCCTTCGGAGACGACCGTGCAGAAAACCCGCAGTTGGTTCAGGTTCATTGGAATGCCTCCCTATAAGCCCTGCTTATAGACATAACGATATATTAAGGTATTGAAAATTATACACCAGGACTTATGCTCAAAACACGGGTTTCATTTCCGCTGAAGCCCGCACTTTGTTCATGGGAGGGATAGGGATGGTTGCTTTCTTTGACTGGCTGGCGGGCCAGCTCTGGGGATGGCCGATGATGATCCTCATCTTCGCCTGCGGCATCGTGTTCAGTTTCAAGACCGGCTTTTTCCAGATCCGTCATCTCGGGTATGTCCTGAAACAGACGCTTTTCAAGATTTTCGACAGGACGACGAAGGGCGAGGGCACCATGACCCCCTTCCAGGCCGTATCGACCGCGCTGGCGGGTACCGTCGGCAACGGCAACATCGCGGGCGTCGCCACGGCGATCGCCATCGGCGGCCCGGGAGCCGTTTTCTGGATGTGGGTGGTCGCGATCTTCGGCATGATGACGAAGATGGTCGAGGTGACGCTTGCCGTCCACTACCGCGTCAGGGACGAGAAGGGCAACTTCTACGGCGGCCCGATGTACTACATCGAGAAGGGGCTCGGCAAGCAGTGGAAGCCCCTGGCCCAGTTCTTCGCGGCGATGATGATCCTGGGGGCGCTCGGGACGGCGGTCTGGGTCCAGCCGGCGACGATGGCCTCGGCCATGAAGAACGTCTTCAACATCCCGCCGCTCGCGACGGCAGGGGTCTCGGTGGTTTTGACCGCCCTGGTGGTCCTGGGCGGCTTCAAGCGCATCGGCCAGTTCTGCGAGAAACTCGTCCCCTTCATGTGCGCCTTCTACATCATCGGTGCCCTGGGGATCATCGCCGTGAACATCGCACGGCTGCCCGAGGTCTTCGGCATGATCTTCCGCTATGCCTTCCAGCCCGCACCCGCCGTCGGCGGCTTTGCCGGGGCAACGCTCATCCTGGCCATGCGCCGGGGCATGTCGAGGGGCATGTTCTCCAACGAGGCGGGCATGGGCTCGGCACCGATGGTCCATGCCACCGCCATCACGGACCACCCCGCCCGGCAGGGGCTGTTCGGCGTGTTCGAGGTCTTCATGGACACGATCGTCATCTGCACCATGACGGCCATGGTCATCCTCATCTCGGCCCCGGACCTGTGGCACAGCGGCCTTAACGGCGTCGACCTCACCTTCGCGGCTTTCGAGTCCCTCTACGGGGCCTTCGGAAAGGCGATCGTCGCGATCGGGGTCCTGCTGTTCGCCTTTTCCACCATGGTCGGGTACACGGTGGAATACGAGACATCGGTGGTCTACCTCTTCGGTTCGAAGGCGGTCAAGCCGTTTTTGTGGCTGTACCTGATCCCGCCGTTCATCGCCGTCACGCAGCCCGTCGAGTTCGTCTGGACGATCGTGGACGTTTCAACGGGAATCGAGGGGATCCCGAACATGATCGCCCTGCTGCTTCTGAGCGGGGTCTTCATGAAGCTCTACCGCGATTTCCTTGCCAAGGAAGGGCTGAAATAGAGAACGCCTCTGTACGAGGGCGACACGGTTGGCCCTGGCGTGATGCCGGGGTCAACCGCTTTTGAAAGAGAGCGTTTGGGGGAATCGGGATGCTCGAATCGAAGAGGGAACAGGAACTTTCGGGCTTTTGCCAGGACCTGCTCCGCAGCCCCAGCCTTTCCGGGGCGGAGCGGGAGGTCGGCAGGCGGGTTGCCGAGGCCATGCGCTCCCACGGCTACGACGAGGTGACGGTGGATGCCTACGGGAACGTGATCGGCCAGGTCCGTTTCGGGAAGCCCGGCCCGGCCCTCTTGCTGGAAGCCCAGATGGATCACGTCGAAACGGGCGACTTCACCCGGTGGAGCCAATACCCCTATGGGGCCTTCATCAGGGGGACGCGCCTTTACGGGCGGGGGGCTTCGGACCAGAAAGGGTGCCTGGCCGCCATGGTGATGGCGGGGGCCTTCCTCAAGGAAGACCAGGCTTCCCGGCTTTCAGGTAGCCTGACGGTCGCGGGGACCGTTTTCCAGGAAAAGTTCGAGGGCGTGGCCTCCAGGGTCGTGGCCATGCAATGCTCGCCGGATTTCGTGGTGACCGGGGAAGCCTCGAGCCTGGAGCTGGTGCGCGGACAGAGGGGAAGGGCCGAACTGCTGCTGGAGACCACGGGCAGGATGGCTCACTCCTCGCACCCGGAGTTCGGCATCAACGCCGCGGACGGCATGGTCCGGCTGCTTGCGGCCATCACTCGCGATTTCAGGCCCTCCTCGGACCCGTTCCTGGGGGAGGGGATCCTGGTTTTGGTCCACCTGTCGACCGCTCCCGAGGACGGCGCCGGGGCCATCCCGGAACGGGCCCGGGCGGTGTTCGACCGGCGGCTCCTCGCGGGCGAGACGAAAGAGGGGGTGCTGGCCCGGCTTGAGGCGATCCTGGAGAGGGCGGCCGCAGGGGATCCCACCCTGCAGTGGAAGCTCTCGGTCGCTTCTTCAGAGGACCGGTGCTACACGGGGATCCCGATCCGGGCGGAGCATTTCGCACCGGCCTGGGTGCTGGAGGAGAACCACCCCTTCCTGGAGTCCGCGTGCGCGGGCCTCGAAGGAATGGGGCTCGAGCCGAGGGTATCCTGGGGACCCGGTTTCGGGACTAACGGCTGCTTCTACGGGGGCACGATGCACCTGCCGACGGTGGCTTTCGGACCGTCTTCGGCGGGGCTGGCCCACGCGGTGGACGAATATATCGAACTGGACCAGCTCTATGGGGCCTGCCGCGGTTATTACGGTATCGCGGCTTCCACTTTGGGCGGTCCGGGAATCTTTCAGGAGGTGTGTGGAAAGTGAGCTTGAGCGAAGCAAGGAAGCACCAGCTTCTCGAGGACTGCCGGGAATTGGTCCGTCGCCCCGCCCTGTCGGGAAAGGAAAAGAGCCGGGCCGAGTTCATCGAGTCGTCCATGAAGGCCCTCGGCTACGACGAGGTCTCCGTGGACGCCCTGGGTAACGTCATCGGCCGGATCCGCCTGGGCAAGGGCGGGGTCCGGATCCTTCTTGAAGGGCATATCGACCAGGTGGATGTCACGGATCCTTCCAAGTGGACCCACGATCCCTTCGGTGCCGAAATCGAGAACGGCCGCCTCTACGGGAGGGCTACGACCGACATGATCGGCAACGTGGCCGCCATGATCCACGCCGCGGCCCACGTGAAGCAGGATTTCGGCGACCTGCTGGACGGGGAGATAATCGTGGCGGGCAGCGTCCATGAAGAGTGCTTCGAAGGGGTGGCCTGCGAGCACATCGGTACGGCGGTCAAGCCCGACTGCGTCGTCATCGGGGAACCCTCCAACCTCACCCTGAAGCGCGGCCAGCGGGGACGGGGAGAGGTTGTCGTGGAAACCTACGGCAAGAGCGCCCATTCTTCCGATCCCTCCGTCGGCCTCAACGCCGTCAAGAAGATGGCGAAACTCCTCCTGGCGATCGAGGAGAAGTTCGTTCCCAAGACCCACCCGGTCCTCGGCAAGGGGATCCTGGAGGTCACCGACATCATCTCGACCCCGTACCCCGGGGCCAGCGTCATCCCGGACCGCTGCACCGCCACGTTCGACCGGCGCCTCCTCGTGGGGGAGACCAAGGAAGTCGTCCTGGCCCAGGTCCAGGAAATCCTGGACGAGGAAATGGCGAAAGACCCGGAACTCAAGGCTTCGGTCAGGCTCGCCGTGGGAGAGGACCGCTGCTACACGGGAGCCCCGATCAAGGCCGAGCGGTTTGCCCCGGCCTGGCTCTTCGAGGAGGATCACCCGGTGGTGCAGTCCGCCCTGGCCGGCCTCCGTTCCGTCGGGCAGGATCCCGTCGTTTCCCATTACTATTTCTGCACCAACGGAAGCTATTACGCCGGCAAGGCGGGAATCCCGACGATCGGATACGGCGGGTCGCTGGAAACGCTGGCCCACGTCGTGGACGAATACATCGAGCTGGACCAGCTGAACCTGGCCTGCGAAGGCTACGCGGGGATCATCCGTTCCATCCTCGCCGCGAAGGGCTGCCGCCGTGCCTAGGCCGACGTCCCTGAGCTGCGTCCTCTGCGGGAGGACCTTCGAGCCGGAAGGGGCGCCCTACACCTGCCCCGATTGCGGCCTGGACGGGACCCTGGACGTGAATGTCGACCTGGAGGCCGCGAAAAGGTCGGGCTTCAGCCGAGAGTCCCTGGGGCAGTGCCGTGACGAGAGCCTCTGGCGGTACCGGGCCATCCTCCCGGTGGAAAGGGAAGAAAACATCCCTTCCCTGAAAGTGGGCTGGACGCCGCTCTACGAGAGCAAGGCCCTCGCCTCCCGTTACGGGGTCGGGGCGGTCTACGTCAAGGACGACGGGCGCAACCCCACCGCCTCGCTGAAGGACCGGGCGAGCGCCGTGGGCGTGGCGAAGGCCCTCGATGCCGGGCAGTCGGCGATCGCCTGCGCCTCCACCGGGAATGCCGCGAGTTCCCTTTCCGGTTTTTCCGCGGTTGCCGGCCTTCCCAGCTACATCTTCGTCCCGGAGCGGGCGCCCGAGGCGAAGGTGACCCAGCTCCTGGTGTACGGGGCGCGGGTCCTGCTGGTGAAGGGGGACTACGCGGACGCCTTCAACCTCGCCACGGCGGCCATCGACCGCTTTGGCTGGTACAACCGCAACTGCGCCATCAATCCGTACCTGGTGGAGGGCAAGAAGACCTGCGCCATCGAGATCGCGGAGCAGCTGGGCTGGGACGTCCCGGACTGGGTGTTCATCTCCGTCGGGGACGGCTGCTGCATCGGCGGGCTGTACAAGGGGTTTGCCGACCTGCTGGCGCTGGGCTTCATCGAGCGGATGCCGAAGCTGGTGGGGGTCCAGGCCGAGGGCAGCCGGCCCATCGCCGACGCCTTCGCCTCGGGTGCCGCGCGCATCACGCCGGGGCGCGAGGACACTCTCGCGGACAGCATCGCCGTGGGAGCTCCCCGAAACTGGGCCAAGGCCCTCCGGGCCGTGAGGAAAACAGGGGGCGCCATGGTGACGGTTTCGGACGACGAGATCCTGGGAGCCATCCGGGAGTTGGCCCGCACGACCGGCGTGTTCGGGGAGCCCGCGGGAGTGACCGGGTTTGCGGGCTTCAGGAAGATGGCCGAATCGGGGGTCCTTTCGAGTGAAGAGCGGGTTGCCTTCGTGGTGACCGGAAACGGCCTGAAGGATGCGAAGAGCGCGCGCAAGGCCGTGGGGGTGCCGGTTTCGGTCTCCCCGGATATCGACGAGCTGATTCCGCTCCTGTCCAGGTTCAATTGAACGGGCAGGAAGCGGACGCACGACAGGAGGAGAGAAGCATGATCGATTTGACGGTTGACGAGTCAAAGCTGGAAAGAGCGGTAAAGAAGGCGCGGGAGAGGAACATCGTGATCCCGACCTTCAAGCAGATGAAGGACCCGGAAAAGCACACCCCTCAGAAGATCAAGGACCGCCTGAAGAACGTGGGCCTGTGGGATGTCGATTCCGCGAACCTCTTCCGCATCACCTGGAAGAACCAGCCCGTTAAGAAAGGCGGGCTCTACGGCGGCGTCAACTACTTGGAACTCCCGAAGGCGATCACGGGGGTCGACGCCCGGATCGTGGCCCTGGTGGGTAAGTGGTTCCCGACGGGGGCCCACAAGGTCGGGGCCAGCTTCGGATGCCTCGTCCCGCGCCTCGTGACGGGGCAGTTCGACCCCACCTCCCAGAAGGCCGTCTGGCCTTCCACCGGCAACTACTGCCGGGGCGGCGCCTATAACGCCCAGCTCCTGGGATGCGAATCCATCGCCATCCTCCCCGAGGGGATGAGCAAGGAACGCTTCGAGTGGCTCAGAACCGTCGCCGGAGAGGTTATCGGCACGCCCGGGACGGAGAGCAACGTCAAGGAGATTTACGACAAGGTCTGGGAACTGAAGAAGACGCGAGACAACATCCTGGTGTTCAACCAGTTCGAGGAGTTCGGGAACCACCTGTGGCACTACGAGGTCACCGGGCACGCCATGGAAGAGGTCCTGAAAACGATCATGGGCCCGAAGGACCGTTTCGCGGGCGTCACGGTCACTTCCGGGTCCGCCGGGACCACCGCCTGCGGCAACTACCTGAAGACCGTCTACCCGAACGCGAAGCTGGCGGTCGGCGAGGCCCTCCAGTGCCCCACCCTCATCTGGAACGGCTTCGGCGCCCACCGCATCGAGGGCATCGGGGACAAGCACGTGCCCTGGATCCACGACGTGAAGGGAACCGACATGGTGATGGCCGTCGACGACGCGGACTGCATGGCGATGGTCCGCCTCTTCAACGAGCCCGCCGGCCGCGAGTACCTGGTCAGCCAGGGGATGCCGGCCTCCATGGTGGAGAGCCTGCCCCTCATGGGGATCTCCGGCGCCGCGAACGTCGTCATGGCGATCAAGATGGCCAAGTACTACGAGCTCACCTCCCGGGACATCATCCTCACCGTCTTCACCGACTCCATGGAGCTCTACGGGTCCCGCCTGGAGGAGATGCGGCAGGAGCGCGGCAAGGCCTACACGGCCTCCGACGCGGCGGTCGACCACGGCCGGCACGTCCTGGGCATCAACCGTGAAGCCATGCTGGAGATGAACTACTACGACAGGCTCCGGGTCCACAACCTGAAGTACTACACCTGGGTCGAGCAGCAGGGCAAGACCTCGGAAGAGCTGAACGCCCAGTGGTACGACTACGACGAGTACTGGGGCTCCATCCGTTCCATGGCGGACGCCGTCGACGAACGGATCGAGGCCTTCAACGCCAGGGTCGGGCTTCTCTAGGGCATCCCGAAGGATGGCCGACATCATGGAATTCGATATCCTGGTCAAGAACGGCCTTCTCTACGACGGGACGGGCGGCAAGGGTTCCAGGGCCGACCTGGGGATTCGCGGCGGCCGAATCGCCGCCATCGGCGACCTCTCCGCTTCGACGGGGCATTCCGTGATCGACGCGGAGGGGAAGGTCGTCTGCCCCGGCTTCATCGATACCCACAGCCACTCGGGGATCCTGGCCCTCTGCCGGCCCGACTCCGCCCACAACGTCATGCAGGGGATCACGACCTGCGTGGTCGGGCAGGACGCCATGGGGGCAGCCCCCATGGTCGATGCCTTCGTCGGGCCCTGGAAGAAAGCCATGGCCGGCCTGGAGGGAAGCTACGACCTGGACTGGAGCTGGCGGTCCGTGGCGGATTACCTGGACCGCCTGGATGCAATGGACCTGGGACCGAACTTCGCCTATCTCGCACCGCACGGGAACGTCCGCATGAGCGTCATGGGGCTGGATAACCGAAAGCCCACACCCGAAGAGCTCGAACGGATGAAGGCCCTGCTCCAGGAGTGCATCGACCAGGGCGCCTACGGCCTGTCCACGGGCATGATCTACCCGCCCTGCAGCTTCGCGGACACGGAGGAGTTCATCGAGCTGGGCAAGGTCCTGGAAAAGAACGACGCGGTTTTCGTGACCCACCAGCGGAGCGAGGCGGACACCATCCTCTCCTCCATGGACGAGATCATCGAGATCGGGAGAAAAAGCGGCTGCCGGATTCACTTCTCGCATTTCAAGGTGGCCGGCAGGAAAAACTGGGGGCTTTTCGACGCGGTGCTGGACAAGCTGGACGACTGTTCCCGCCACGGGATCCGGGTTTCAGTCGACCAGTATCCCTACGTGGCCGGAAGCACGACCCTGAGCGTCATCCTTCCCCCCTGGGCCCACGACGGGGGAACGGACAAGATGCTGGAGCGCCTGGCCGATCCCGAGGCCCGGAAAAGGATGACGGCCGATATTGAAAAAGGGATTCCGGGCTGGGATAATTTCGTGGATTTCGCGGGCCTGGATGGAATTTTTGTAACATTTGTGAAAACCGCGAAAAACCAGTGGGCGGTCGGCAAGAGCCTCGTGGAAATCGGGCAGAGGATGGGAAAGGATCCCCTGGAGGCGACCTACGATCTCCTTCTGGAGGAGGAAGGGACGGCGGGCCTGGTGGATTTCTACGGCCTGGAGGAGCATGTCGTCCGGATCCTGCAGCGGCCCGAGCAGAACGTCTGCACCGACGGGATCATGGGCGGCAAGCCCCACCCGAGGGTCTACGGGAGTTTCCCGAGAGTCCTGGGCAAGTACGTCAGGGAAGGCGTCCTGGACATGGCCACGGCGATCCACAAGATGACCGGCAAGCCGGCTTCCGCCCTGGGAATCACGGACCGGGGCCTCCTGAAGGAAGGGCTGGCCGCCGACATCGTGGTCTTCGACCCGGAAACGGTCCGGGACACGGCCGATTATGCCGACCCGATCCGGTACCCGGAAGGCATCGAGCACGTGATCGTCAACGGGAAGCCGGTTGTCGCAAACGGGAAACATGTTCCCGTCAAGGCCGGGAAAGTCATCCGGTTTTCGGGACGCAACTAGGGTATGCAACCCTGGGGAGGGGAGGTGCCGTCCGTCTTTTTTCGTTTCAGTCGGTCCAGGCAGCATGCGCACGAAGGAGATACAACGATGCATTCACAGCGAAAGGGAGGATTGCTTGATGAAGAAGTTCGGTAGCCTGTTCAAGGTAGTCGTCAGCCTCGTCCTGCTGGCGGGAATCGCCATGGCCTTTTCCGCCTCGCCGGCCGCGGCCGCGCCCGAGTACAAGTGGAAGTTCGCCCAGACCACGGTCCGGCCGACCCAGGCCATGTCCATGCGCCTCTTCTGCGACCTGGTCAAGAAGTACACGAACGGCCGCATGGAGATCAAGTTCTATCCCGACGGGCTGATGGGCAGCCACGACGAGATCTTCCATGCCGTCCAGGAAGGCAGCATCGAGATCGGGAACTTCGCCCCCTACGTGAACCTCGTCCCCGGCGGCATGTTCAACTGGATGCCCTGGACCATCTCCTCCTGGGAGGAGGCCCAGATCGCCTTCGGGCGCCCCAACGGGATCCTCTACAAGGTCCTGGAGAAAGCCTACAACGAGGTTGGCATGCACACCCTGTACACGAACAGCCAGGGCCCCTACGGCCTCGGGAACAACGTTCGCGAGATCAGGACCCCGGCCGACCTCAAGAACCTGAAGTTCCGCGTTTCCTCCTCCCTCGGCAGCGTGAAGGGACTCCTGAACATGGGCAAGGGAACCGGCATGACGGTCGAGACGATCGCCTGGGGCGAGCTCTACAACGCCCTTAGCCGCGGCGTGGTCGACGGCTGCTGGGATATGTGGCCCTCCCTCATCGAGGAGAGGCACGCCGAAGTCCTGAAGTACTACACCGCCCTCGACTGGATGTGGGACGGCAACCAGATCGCCGTGAACAAGGCGAAGTGGGACGCCCTGCCGAAGGACATCCAGGACGCCATCACCCGGGCCGCGAAGGAAGCGGAAATCCACCAGTACAAGCTGGCGAAGGCCGCGGTGAAGGACATGGAAGCCAAGCTGAAGAAACAGCCCAACTTCAAGATCTACTACCCGACGGAAAAGGAAAAGGATGTGTTCCGCCAGAAGGCCCAGGCTCTTTCCATCTGGGATGAGCTCTGCAAGCCGTGGCTCGACAAGGCCTATCCCGGCCAGAACATGACCCAGAAGATCCTGAAGGAGCTCGAGGCGATCCGCAAGCAGGTCCACAAGAACTAGTTCCAGGCTTCACCCGGAGTGAACGAAGGCTCCCCGGGAGGTCCGTAGCGGACCCCGGGGAGCCCCTGTCCCCAGGAATGAGAAATAGACGCCTCAACCAGGGGCGCTTTTGAAATAGAGCGGAGCAGGGGGGGAGACCCCTTGCCCTTGAAGGTTCCAAAGGAGCGTGAGGCACGTGTTCAATTTCCTGCAGCAGGGGATCGCGACCGTGGAGAAATGGATCTGCTCGGCGGGACTCCTCGTTTCGACCGTCCTGGTTTTTGCCCAGGTCATCAACCGCTACTGGCTCCACTACGAGGTCATGTGGATCGGGGACATGGCCCTGTACATCTTCGTCATCACCTACATCCTGGCCATCGCCCTTGCCGCGTCCCAGAAAGGGCACATCTCCGTCGAGATGCTCCCCGACCGGATTTTCAGGGACAAGCCCAGGGGGAAACTGGGCTACACCCTCGTCATGGATATCGTGACCCTCGTTTCCATCCTGGTTTTCCTCCACCCCGTCTACGGCTTTTTCCGGATGTCGCTCCAGTATCCCGAGTACGGCACCCTGATCCGCTGGTTCAACACAGGCTGGCTGGTGCAGGTCATGTTCGTCACCATGGTACTTTCGGCCGTCCACATGGCCTTCCACGTTTCGAAGGACCTCTTCGAGATGAGGAAAATGGCCTGGCTGAAGTCGCAGGAAGGGGGAAACAGGTAAGATGGAAACCGGGGTCGTCATTTCCCTTTTCCTGTTCCTCGGCCTGATCGTCGTCGGCATGCCCCTGGGCTGGGTTTTCGTCGCCAGCACGGCGGCGGGGCTCTTCCTGATCGACACGCCGCTGTCCTTCATGGCGGGGACGTTCTTCCATTCCCTCTTCACGCCGGTCGTCATGGCCATCGGGTTCTTCGTGTTCGCCGGCGGCCTCATCTCGGAAGCGGGGCTGGCCGACCGGATCGTGCGCTTCTCCTACGCCCTGGTGGGCAAGGCGAAGGGCGGACTCATCGTGGTGGGCATCGTCGCCACCCTTTTCATGAGCGCCCTCACCGGGTCTTCCGTTCCCTGCATCTCCGCCCTGATCCCGCTATTGGTGCCCCGACTCGAGAAATACGGCTACCAGAAGCGCTACACCACGGCGGTACTCTGCTCGTCCAGCTTCCTCGGCTACCTCATCCCGCCGAGCGTTCCTGCCCTGATCTACTGCCTGGTGGCCCAGCAGTCCGTTGCCGCGCTGTTTTTGGCCACGGTTCTCCCGGGTCTGCTGCTTGCCCTGGGGTACTGCATCCTGAACTACTTCATCGTCGACAAGTACACCTTCCCCAGCGCGGAAAAGCCGGTGCTTCCCGATAATTTCAAGGACTCGATGAAAGAGCTCGGGGCGGCGACCTGGTCGGCCCTTCCGGCCCTGGGATGCCCGCTGATCATCCTTGTCGGGATCTACGGCGGCATCTGCACCCCCAACGAGGCGGGAGCCATCGCGGTCATCTACTGCATGATCGTCGGCTTCTTCATCTACCGCGACCTGAAGCTGGGCAACTTCTACAAGGCCATGGCCAACACCTGCGTCACCCTGGGGATGATCGCCCTGCTGCTCGGAGGCGGAACGGTCCTGACCCGCTTCCTGACGAGGGAAGGCGTGGCGCAGGCCCTTGCCGGGGGCATGCTCGGGCTTTTCCACAGCAAGTTCATGATCCTGATCTCCATCAACCTGTTCCTGCTCCTTTTGGGCATGTTCCTGGACGGCATCCCCATCCTCATCCTGGCGGTGCCGCTCATCCTGCCCCTGGCGAACCAGCTGGGCATCAACCTCGTCCACCTCGGTTCCATCATGATCGTCAACATCGGCCTGGGGGTCATGACGCCGCCCTTCGCCATGTCGATCTTCGTCGGGTCCCGCCTTTCCGGGGTCTCGGCAGGGGAACTGATCCCGCCCATGATGCTGTACCTCTTCTGCGTGGGGATCCCGGTGCTGCTCCTGACCACCTATATTCCCTTCCTGTCCTGCTGGCTGCCGACGATCGCCCTGGGCTCCCAGATCGTCGGTCCGTGGTAAGCTTGAGGAACCGGGTCGACCGGTTTCGGAGGTGCTTTGTCGATGACGGCAACGCTGCTTGACGGGAAAAAGGTTGCGCAGGCCATTCGGGAAGACGTCGCAAAAAAGGCGGCGGAGCTGCGTTCGCTCGGCCTGACTCCAGGGCTCACGGTCATCCTCGTCGGGGACGACCCCGCTTCGGAGGTTTATGTGGGCCAGAAGGAAAAGGCCTGCAGGGAAGCCGGTTTCAAGTCGGACCTGCTGAAACTGCCCGGTTCGGCGACCCAGGAGGAGCTGCTCTCTGTCATCGGGCGGCTGAACGGTGACCCGGCCGTCCACGGCATCCTGGTCCAGCTGCCTTTGCCGCGCGGGATCGACCCGGAAGCGGTCCTGGAGGCCATCGATCCGGCCAAGGACGTGGACGGTTTCCATCCCGTGAACGTGGGGCATCTCGTTGCCGGCATCCCTTGCATGGTTCCCTGCACGCCGCTTGGCGTCATCCGGATGCTGGAAGCATACGGGATCGAGATGGCCGGCAGGCACGCCGTCATCGTGGGGAGGAGCGCAATCGTGGGGAAGCCCATGGCCGCTCTCCTGCTGGCGAAGGACTGCACCGTGACGGTTTGCCACAGCCGGACGCCGGATCTCGCCTCGTTCACGCGGCAGGCGGACATCCTCGTGGCCGCCGTCGGCAGGCCGAAGCTGGTCACGGCCGACATGGTGAAACCCGGCGCGGTCGTCGTGGACGTGGGGATCAACCGCCTGGAGACGGGCCTTGTCGGGGACGTGGACTTCGAAACCGTCCGCGAGGTCGCCGGGTGGATCACGCCCGTTCCCGGCGGGGTGGGCCCGCTCACCATCGCCATGCTCCTCGAGAACACCCTCACCGCTGCCGTCCGGAGCAGGCACTGACCGTTTGACTTCGATTTCGGGAAAGCCCCCCTCGAAAGAGGGGGGCTTTTTTGTATTTTATATGTAGGCATGACAATAAACTTAGGTTCATGGTAAAATCGGCACAGGTTGTAAAAAAACATACATAAAAGACTATTATCCGTAATTTATTATACCTTGCCAGGCTGTTTCTCCCCCGCGGCGTCATTCGGTTTTTTCGTCTTTTTCCCGCTTGATTTCACAACGAATGCAAAGGAGGCTGGAGGCGTGTCTCAACCTCTGTGGAATGCGTTTGTCCGCCATCTCACCCTCGTGGGAGTGGCCGTTTCGCTGGCCGCGCTTTTCGCCGTCCCGCTGGGGATCGCCTGCAGCGGGAAGCCCAGGCTGGCCGCAGGCCTGCTCTACGTCAACGGGCTCATCATGACGATCCCCTCCGTCGCCCTTTACGGCCTCATGATGCCGATCCTGGCGCTGGTGGGGCGCGGGATCGGGGTGATTCCGGCACTGATCGCCCTGTTCCTCTACTCCCAGCTTCCCATGCTGCGGAACACGATCGTGGGGCTTCGGAACGTCGATCCCGCCATCGTCGATGCCGCACGGGGCATGGGGATGAACCGGCTGCGCCTGCTCTTCGCGGTCCGGCTGCCGCTCGCTTTTCCGCTCATCATGGCGGGAATCCGTTCCTCGGCGGTCATGGGGGTGGGGGTGGCGGCCATCGCCGCCTACATCGGCGCGGGCGGCCTCGGAACCTACATCATGCTGGGCATCTCCAACAGCAACCGCGAATTGATCCTCACCGGGGCCGCATCCACGACCCTGATGGCCCTGGCGCTGGATCTCTGCCTCGGCGCGGTCCAGAAAAAACTTGAGCGAAAGGCGGGGATGACCCCATGACCGGTGCCTTTTCAGGGGAACCCCATATCGTGCTGGAAAACGTCTGGAAGACGTTCGAGAACGGCTCCGCAGCCGTCAGGGGGCTCAGCCTGGAGGTGTACCGGGGTGAGACGCTGGTCCTGATCGGTCCCTCGGGCTGCGGAAAGACGACCACCCTGCGCCTGGTCAACCGCCTGGTCGAACCCACGGAAGGCCGGATCCTCTTCGACGGCGAGAACACCCTGGACATGAACCCCGACCGCCTGCGGCAGAGGATGGGTTATGTCATCCAGGGGATCGGCCTCTTTCCGCACATGAGCGTCGAGGACAACGTGGCGGTGGTGCCGAGGCTGAAGAAGATGCCCCGCCAGGCCGTGAAGGAAACGGTGGCCCGCTGCCTGGACCTGGTGGGCTTGCCGATCCAGGCCTGGGGAAAAAGGTGGCCGCGTGAGCTTTCGGGGGGGCAGCGCCAGAGGGTGGGGGTTGCCCGGGCGCTCGCGGGGGACCCGGAAGTCATCCTGATGGACGAACCCTTCGGGGCCGTGGACCCCCTCACCCGGGAAGTTCTCCAGGACGAACTCCTGGCCCTCAGGGAGAGGCTGGGGAAAACCGTCGTTTTCGTCACCCACGATATCCACGAGGCGATGAAAATGGGGGACCGCGTCGCCATCATGAAAGGCGGCGAGCTGGTCCAGGCCGGCGAGCCTTTGGCGCTTTTGTCCTGCCCCGCGGACAACTTCGTTGCCGATTTCGTCGGGGCCGACAACCATCTCGCGATGTTCTCCTTCGTGAAGGTGAAGGACGTTCCGCCCCGGACCGAAAACCTTCCCGTGGTCGGCGAGAGGGCGACTTTCGGGGAAGCGCTCGACCTCGTGGAGAGAACGGGGATCCAGTACGGCAGGAGACGGTTCGTCTACGTCGTCGATGCCCCTGGGAGGGTGCTGGGTTACGCGGACCTCGAGGGGTTCCGCAGCAAAAACGACCCGGTGAGGGTGGCCCTGAAGCCTGCCCCATCCGTGGCGCCGGAAAGCAGCGTCCACGACGCCCTGCTGCGCATGGTCGAGAACGGGGTCATCAACCTCCTCGTGCTCGACGACAACCGCCGGATGAAAGGGCTTTTGACTTTCGGCGACCTGAACCGGCTCATCGAGAACCAGAGGAGGGGCGAAGGATGTACCTCGAAACCCTGAGCCACGAGGTGATCCTCCAGCTGGCCCTGGAACACCTGAAACTCGTGTCCTGCGCCTGCCTGGCCGCCTTTTTCCTGGCCCTTTCGATCGGGGTCTGGGTCACGCGCCCGGGCCTGAAGGACGGGAAGGCGCCGAGGCTAATCGTCCAGGCACTTTTCCTGGGACAGGCTGTTCCCAGCCTGGCCGTCATCGGCCTCGTCATGGTCGTCTTCGGGACCGGGGCGCCGACGGCGATCTTCGCGCTCGCGCTGGGGTCCCTGGTCCCGATGCTCCGAAACGTCATCGCGGGCCTGAGGGGGGTTCCGGCTGCGGTCCTCGACGCGGCCCGCGGAAACGGCATGCCTCCCTGGACGGTGCTGGTGAGGGTGGAACTGCCCCTCGCCCTCCCGGCGATCTTCGCTGGGGTCCGGACCGCCGTCGTCATCGCCATCGGGACGGCGGCCCTCAGCTCTCAGATCGGGGCGGGAGGCTTGGGGAGCCTCATTTTCACCGGCCTTGCGATGTTCGACATGCCCCTCATGCTGGCGGGGGCGATTCCCACAGCCCTGCTCGCGATCGCGGCGGACAAGGTTCTCGGGCTCGCGGAAACCCGATTCCGCGGCAAGTGGTAGCCCCGTTGTCACCGGCGGGAAAAAGAAAGGAGCGTGCCTCGATGAAGAGAAAAATCCTCGCGTTGTTCCTGGTGGTCTTGTTTTCGTCGGTTCCCGCCTGGGGAGCCGGGAAGTTCGCGGTGGGAAGCAAGACTTTCGCGGAGCAGCTGGTTCTCGGCAAGATGGGCGTGGCGATCATGAAGGACCTTGGGTTTACGGTGGACGACAAGGTACCGCTCGGCGGGACGGCCATTCTTCGGCAGGCCCTGGCCTCAAACCAGATCCAGGGCTATTTCGAGTACACGGGAACGGCGGCCACCGTGTTCTTCAAGGAAAAGACGATGTTCCCGACACCGGAGGCGACCTACGACTTCGTCAAGGCGACGGACGAGAAGAACGGCCTGGCCTGGCTTGCCCGCCTTCCGCTGAACAACACCTACTGCCTCATGATGCGGGCCGCCGACGCGGGTAAGCACGGGATCCGTTCGATCTCGGACCTGGCGGCCCTGGTGGAGAAGAATCCCCGCGCCCTCAAGCTCGGGGTGACCCCGGAATTCCTGGTCAGGCCGGACGGGCTGCCAAAACTCCGGACCACCTACTCCCTCAAGCTGGACGCGAAGAACGTCGTCCAGATGGAGCCGGGGCTGATCTACCTCGCCCTCAGGGACGGATCCCTGGATATCGGCGTCGGCTTCTCCACGGACGGCCGGATCCGGGCCTACGACCTTCTGGCCCTGGACGATGACAAGATCATGTTCCCCTCCTACAACCCGGCCTTCGTGGTCCGCAAGGAGGTCCTGGACGCGAACCCCGGAATTGCCGCTCCCTTCGAAAAGCTGGCGAAGGTCCTGGACGACGATGCCATCACCGAGCTGAATTTCCGGGTCGCCGAGAAGAAACAGGACCCGGCAAGCGTGGCGGAGGCCTTCCTGAAGCAGCACGGGATCATCCGGTAAGTCGCAAAGACGCTGCTTCACCGGGAGGCTTCCGAGGCTGGAAGCCTCCCGGTGCTTTTTTCACTTCCAGGGCTGCAGGGATAGCGAGGCCATGAAGGTTTGCTGGAACCGGGGATCGGCGTGCAGGGGGACATGGACGGTTCGTTCCAGGATCCTTTCGTGCCGCTGCCGTCCTGAAAGGGGAGCGGCAAGAAGGAGCGCGGCCCCGGCCAGGGCGGCGTTCCCGATGCCTCTTGCCCGGCGTCCGCATTCCGGGACGAGCCCGATGCGTTCCGCGTGAGCGGGGTCCAGGGCGTTTCCGAACGCCCCGGCCAGCAGGATGTCTTCGAGGTCTGCCGACTGGATGCCCGCCTCGGCAAGAAGGATCGATTCCGCCGCGGCGATGGCTCCCTTGGCCAGCTGGAGGGCACGGACGTCGGGCTGGGAAAGGGCGAAAAAGCCGGGAAAAAGGGCAAAGGTTCGGGTTTTTCCCTGTCTCTCGCAGCGTTCGCGGATGGCTGCAGGCGCGCTTTCGGGGCAAAGGGTCCCCGAGGCGTCGATGCCTCCCGCCTCCAGGAGCAGGGAGACAAGGTCGACGATGCCGCTGCCGCAGATCCCTTTCGGCGGAGAATCGCCGATCACGGAGGGGACGAGGCGTCCTTTTTCCAGCCGGAAGGCGTGGATGGCCCCTTTCCCCGCGGCCATCCCGCAGGAGAGGTTTCCCCCTTCCAGGGCCGGCCCGGCTGCGGCGGAGGCGCAGAGGACCCGTTCCCGGGTGGCCAGGATGACTTCGCTGTTCGTCCCCGTGTCGACCAGGAGGAACGGGAGGCGGATGCCCGGGGTTTCAAGCGCGGCGTCCAGCGCGCACAACGCGTCCGATCCGACGTATCCTCCAACCAGGGCGGGCCATTGAAGCCGGGCGTCGGGGAGGACGGCCATCCCGAGATCCCTGCAGGAGGCTTCGCGAGGCGAGGTGTCCTCGGGCTCGAAGGGCGCCCGGGCGAGCCGGTCGGCCGGAAGCTCCCAGAACAGGGCGTGCATCGCCGAGTTGCCCACCACCACGATTTCGGAGGTTTCGCGCGGGGCGTACCCTTCCGATTCGGCCAATTCTAAAACCAGCATCTCGATCCCCCGCCTGAGGGCCCGCGCCATCTCCGCCGCCTTTGCTGGCGAAGCCGCTTCCCCCAGCCGCCTCACGACGTCCGCGCCCCATCGCCTCGTGGGGTTTGGGGCGGTTTTTTCCGCCAGGGTCTCTCCCGAGAGCAAATCGACCAGCCGGGCGGAGAGGGTGGTGCTCCCGGCATCGACCGCAGCCCCGATGCCCTCCCGCTTCTCGGTTTCCTTCATCTGTTGCCCCACTCCTTTTCGCCTTTCACGGCGGCTGTTCCATCATCCTCCTTATTTTCTCACGAGGCGGCTCCCGTCCGGCAAAAAAACAGGGCCCGGGAATCATCCCGGGCCCTGTTCGCTTCGCGTTTCGCGCTATTCGGCGGGCATGGCGGCCAGGTGCTTGTACAGCCGCCACTTCGTCTTGATGTCGGCCTCGGCCTCGGCCAGGAGCTTCGCGGCTTCCGCCGGGTTGCTCAGGGTCAGCATCTTGTAGCGGGTCTCGCTGTAGATGTAGTCCTTGAGCGGGAGCGTCGGCTCCTTGCTGTCGAGGACGAGCGGGTTCTTGCCCTCGGCGGCGAGCGCCGGGTTGTAGCGCATCAGGATCCAGGCCCCGGAGTTGACGGCGGCCTTCTGGTGCTCGAGGCCCAGCTTCAGGTCGAAGCCGTGGGCGATGCAGTGGGAGTAGGCGATGATGATCGAGGTTCCCGGATAGGCCTCGGCTTCCTGGAAGGCCTTGATGACCTGGGCGTCGTTGGCCCCCAGGGAGACGCGGGCCACGTAGACGTTGCCGTAGCTCATGGCCATCATGGCCAGGTCCTTCTTGCCGGCCGGCTTGCCGCCCGCCGCGAACTTCGCGACGGCGCCGCGCGGGGTGGACTTGGACATCTGCCCGCCGGTGTTGGAGTAGACCTCGGTGTCCAGGACGAGGACGTTCACGTTCTTGCCGGAGGCCAGCACGTGGTCCAGGCCGCCGTAGCCGATGTCGTAGGCCCAGCCGTCGCCGCCGACGATCCAGACGGACTTCTGGACCAGCACGTCGGCTAGGCTGAGCAGGTCTTTCGCGTCGAGGCCGGGGATCGTCATGAGTTTCGCCTTCAGGGCCGCCACGCGCTCGCGCTGGGCGGCGATGCCGGACTCCGTCCCCTGGTCGGCGGCAAGGATGCCCTCGACCAGCCCGGTCCCGATCTCGGGAGCCAGCTTCTTCAGGAGCTCGACGGCGTACTCGGTCTGCTTGTCCAGGGCCAGGCGCATGCCCATGCCGAACTCGGCGTTGTCCTCGAACAGGGAGTTCGACCAGGCCGGGCCTCGGCCGTCGGCGTTGACCGCCCACGGCGTGGTTGGCAGGTTGCCTCCGTAAATGGAGGAGCAGCCCGTGGCGTTGGCCACGAGGGCGCGGTCGCCGTACAGGGTGCTGATGAGCTTCACGTACGGGGTCTCGCCGCAGCCGGCGCAGGCGCCGGAGAACTCGAACAGCGGCCGCAGCAGCTGGACGTCCTTCACGGTCCCCTTGTTCAGTTTCTCGCGGTCCATGTCGGGGATGGAGAGGAAGAACTTCCAGTTTTCGTTCTCAGGTACGCGGAGCGGGAGCTGCGGAACCATGTTGATGGCCTTCTTCGCCGCGTCGGCCTTGTTCTTCGCCGGGCAGTTCTGGACGCAAAGGCCGCAGCCGGTGCAGTCGGAGACGGACACCTGGATCGTGTACTTCATCCCGGGGAAGTCTTTCCACTTGGCCTCGGTGGACTTGAAGGTGGCCGGGGCGTTCTCGAGGAGCTTGGGATCGTAGACCTTCGAGCGGATGACGGCGTGGGGGCACACCAGGACGCACTTGCCGCACTGGATGCACGTCTCGGGGTCCCAGCAGGGGACTTCCAGGCCGACGTTCCGCTTCTCCCACTGCGTCGTGGCGGTCGGGAAGGTGCCGTCCACCGGCATGGCGCTCACGGGCAGGGCGTCGCCTTCGCCGGCGATGATCTTCGCCGTGACCTTCTGGACGAACTCGGGGGCCTCCGCGGGGACGGCCGGCCGGATGTCGAAGGTGCTGGTGACCTGGGCGGGGACCTTCACCTCGTGCAGGTTCGCCAGGGAGGAGTCGACGGCTTCGAAGTTCTTCTGCACGATCTCGGGGCCGCGCTTGCCGTAGGTCTTCTCGATGCTGTGCTTGATGGCGGCGATGGCCTCGTCCTTCGGCAGGACGCCGCTGATGGCGAAGAAGCAGGTCTGCATGACCGTGTTGATGCGGCCGCCCATTCCGGCCTTCTGGGCCACGTCGATGGCGTCGATGACGTAGAACTTGAGGTTCTTGTCGATGATCTCCTTCTGGATGGTCTTCGGCAGGTGGTCCCACACCTCCTCGGGCCCGTAGGGGCTGTTGAGGAGGAAGGTTCCGCCCTTCTCGGCGGACTTCAGGACGTTGTACTGCTCGAGGAAGGCGAACTGGTGGCAGGCCACGAAGTTGGCCCGGTCGATGAGGTAGATCGCCCGGATCGGGTTGGGCCCGAAGCGCAGGTGGGAAACCGTCATGGAGCCGGACTTCTTGGAGTCGTAGACGAAGTAGCCCTGGGCGTAGTTCGGGGTGTCCTCGCCGATGATCTTGATGGAGTTCTTGTTGGCCCCGACGGTGCCGTCGGCGCCCAGGCCGTAGAACAGGCAGCGGACGGCCTTCGGGTCCTCGGTGGAGAAGGACGGGTCGTAGGGGAGGCTCGTGTAGGAGACGTCGTCGTCGATGCCGATGGTGAAGCTGTTCTTCGGCTCGAGCTTGGCGGCCTCGTCGAATACGGCCTTGACCATGGCGGCGGTGAAGTCCTTGGAGGACAGACCGTAGCGGCCGCCGAAGATCTTGACGTCGCAGCGGCCCTTCATGGCGGCGACCACGTCGAGGTAGAGCGGTTCGCCGGTGGAGCCGGATTCCTTCGTGCGGTCGAGGACGGCGATGGTCTTGACGCTCTTCGGCAGGGCCTCCAGGAAGTGCTTCACGGAGAACGGCCGGTAGAGGCGGACCTTCAGCAGTCCGACCTTCTCGCCCTTGGCCGTGAGGAAGTCCACGGTCTCGTGGGCGGTCTCGGCTCCGGAGCCCATCATGACCAGGACCCGCTCGGCGTCGGGGGCCCCGACGTAGTCGAACAGGTGGTAATGGCGCCCGACGATGGAGGCGAACTTGTCCATGGCGCGCTGGACGATCTCGGGGGCCTTCTCGTAGTAGAGGTTGGCCGCTTCGCGGGCCTGGAAGAACACGTCGGGGTTCTGGGCGGTGCCGCGCAGGACCGGCCGGTCCGGGGAAAGCCCGCGGGCCCGGTGGGCCTGAACCAGCTCGTCGTCGATCATCGCCCGGATGTCGTCGTCGGTGAGCATCTCGACCTTGCTGACCTCGTGGGAGGTGCGGAAGCCGTCGAAGAAGTGGATGAAAGGCACGCGGGCCTCGAGGGTCGCGGCCTGGGCGATGAGGGCCATGTCCATGACTTCCTGCACGGAGTTGGACGAAAGCAGGCCGAAGCCGGAGGCCCGGACGGCCATGACGTCGCTGTGGTCGCCGAAGATGGAAAGAGCGTGGGTGGCCACGGTGCGGGCCGCCACGTGGAAGACGGTGCTGGTCAGCTCACCGGCGATCTTGTAGAGGTTCGGGATCATGAGGAACAGTCCCTGGGAGGCGGTGAAGGTGGTGGTGAGGGCTCCCGCGGTCAGCGCGCCGTGGACCGCTCCCGAGGCGCCGCCTTCCGACTGGAGTTCCGACACGAGGGGAACCGAGCCCCAGATGTTCTTCACGCCCTTGGCGGACCACTCGTCCGCCCATTCGCCCATCGGCGAGGATGGGGTGATCGGGTAGATGGCGATGACCTCGTTGGTCTTGTGCGCCACGTACGCCGCAGCTTCGTTTCCGTCAAGCGTGTGCATCGGCCTTGTTGCCATTGAACCGGACCTCCTTTGGGAGCCGCGCTCCCGTTTTTTTCAAATCGGTTCCCGGTCGGGACCGTTTCGTTTCATGAAATTCTGCGTTTTGTGGACGATATACCGCAAGCCGTTCTATGTTATCACAAATTGTCGAAATTGATGGTGAATGACACCCGTATCCTGATGGTTTTCCTGAAGGGAAACGCAATAAAGGAAGGGGAAATTCCAGGAGCAGGGCGCCGCACAAGCAACAGGCCCCCCGGCCGGGCCGGGAGGCCCTGTTGAATAAGGTCCAAAACGCCTACTGGCCGGCGGAGTAGGTTCCCGTCAGGCGGGTTTCCTCCAGGACGTGGCCGTTGATCGCCTTGATCAGGTCGTAACGCTCCGAGCCGGCGGGCAAGTCAAGGGTCGTGTCCAGGGCCATCAGGCGGAACGTGTAGCGGTGAACGCCCGACGGGGGGCAGGGACCGCCGTAACCGAGCTTGCCGAAGTCGTTCAGCCCCTGGCGGGTTCCGTCCGACAGCTGCGCCGACGCCGGGACGCCCTGGGCGATCCCGGAAGCCGTGAAGGGGATGTTCCAGGCGATCCAGTGGACCCACCCCCTCGCGTCGGGATCCTCGACGAGGAGGGCAAAGCTCCGTGTCCCGGCGGGGGTCAGGCTCCACACCAGAGGCGGGGAGACATTTCCCTTCTTGTATCCGCAGCTGAGGGGAATGGGACCCCCTTCATCGAAGGCGGGACTCCGCAGGGTCATGTTTCCGCCCATGACGATCACCTCCCTGGTGGGGCCGTCCTTATTGTGAGTGTAAACTATAGATTTTTCAAGAGTCCTGTAATCTTTTTCAGTTCACTCGTGCCCCGGATATCGGTGTCCAGGAAGGGGATCTCGGTGACCGGCAGGTCGGAAAACGTCTCGTGGATCGTCCTCAGGTAAGCCTGCTGAGAGAGCCGGTGCTGCTCCATGAAGGTTCCCGCCCCCTCGGGGATGACCCTGTTCACCAGGACCCCTCCGATGGGGATGCCGTATTTCCGCAGCAGCCGGATGGCCCGCTCCGTTTCGAGAATGGGCAGTTTCTCGGCGTTCAGGACGAAGTAGAAGGCGGATTTTTCCGGATCGGTCAGGATGCTCCGGGCCTTCTCGAACTTTTCCTTGCGTTTCCCGAGGATGTCGGTGATCGGGTCCGTTTCCAGCTTCTGCCGGACCTCCCGGTCGTACTTGGCCACCATGCTCATCAGCTCGACGGCCCGCGCCCGCTTCTCGAGAAGGTGGTCGATCCAGGCCCCGAGAATTTCCGGCAGGGTCAGGAGGCGCAGCGTGTGCCCCGTGGGGGCCGTGTCGAACACGATCGCCTCGTAGGGGTCGCCGAGGTGCTCCATCAGCTCGATGAACTTGTCGAAAATGGCCGCTTCCTCGGCCCCGGGAGAGCTGTAGGCGATCTCGATCTGGCGCTTGATCTCGTCGACGATGACGGGGCTGACGATGTGAAGCATCTTCTCCTGGATGCCCTTCATGTACTTCTGGGCTTCCACCTCGGCGTCGATCTCGATGGCCCAGAGGTTCGGGGCGAGGGGTGCGATTTCTTCGCCGATAGGGGTGTCCAGGGCGTCGGCCAGCGAGTGGGCGGGGTCGGTGGAAACGACGAGGGTCCTGATGCCTTCCTCCGCGAGGGCCAGGGCACGGGCGGCGGCGCAGGTCGTCTTCCCGGTGCCCCCCTTGCCGCCGAAGAAGCTGAAGGGGCGATATGCGGGTCGCGTCATGGGAGCCTCCTTAACCGAAATCGTACTGGCCGGCCTTCTCGGCCAGGATGCTCTTGCGGTTCTGCATGCGCCTTTCCCACGGAACCAGCTCCTCCGCCATGTAGGGCAGCAGTTCCAGGGTGTAGTAGGAGATCGGGTTCGGGATCCCCAGGAAATCGCCGAACAGCAGGAGCATCAGGTTGTCGTTGATGTCGAAGGCTTCCTTCCGGATCGCCTGCGTGCCGATCTCGACGAAGGAGCCGAAAAGCATGCCCGAGGCCCATTCCTTCAGGGTCTCGAAGACGTTCTGCCGCTCTTCGGCCTCCTCTGCCGGGGGATGGCTCCGTTCTTTTTCTTCCTTGGGCATCTCGATCCTTCCCTCCCGGAGCGTTCTTCATGAAATTCTACCCCAAAACCGTTTCTCGGGATTGAACGGGAAGGCCCTCCCCTCCATAATAGGGAGCACACGCGAGACCGGAAATGAGGGATGCACGTGAAGGGAAGACGCAGTTCCGCGGCGGCCCGCCTGGGTTGCCTCCGGCAGTTCCTGATGCTGGCGATTCTCTGGGGGATTTTTGTCGCCTTCAACGCCTTGACCCGCAAATTCGTCCCGAGCCTCGAGCTGCGTCTCGGCCAGATCAGCGTCATGGCTTTTGCCGTTTCCGCGGCGGAGCTTTTTGTCGCCTGGTGGATCAGCCTCAAGGCCACGAACGCCGTCATGAATTCCCTGATCGCCCGTGCGGTGGCGAAGGAGGAAGAAAGGGAAAGACTGGAGGCGGAGGAGGCGGCGAGGCGGGCTCCCGCCGGCGGCTCCGGGACCGAAGCGGCAAAAAGCGGGGATTAGCCGCGCAGGAAGAAAAATGAAGCCCGGCCGGGTTCGGCCGGGCTTCATTTCATTTTGCCGTTTCCGCCGACAGGACGGGTTTCCAGAGGAACCTCCAGGCCCCGGCGGCGCCCAGCAGCATAAGGGCAGCGAACCCGCCGAAGGCACGCGAGTCTCCCAGGACCGGCGACAGCATCCCGAAGACGAAGGGGGTCACTGCCCAGCCGGAATCCATGGCGAACCAGACCATGGCGGTCGCCTTCGGGCGAAGGCGCTCCGGGGTCATGTCCCCCACCATGGCCAGGTGGGCCGGGAAGCCCATGCCCACGCCCAGCCCGAAGGTTGCCCCGCAAAGCGCCGCGCCGGCGTTGGAGCGCATCAGGCTCAGCATCACCATGGCCAGGGCCATGAGGCCAAAGCTGGGGGCCGCGATGCGGGGGCGCGGGATCCGGTCCACGAAGTGCAGGGTCGCGATGCGGACGGTCAGCGCCGCAGCGGCGCTCGACACGAGGAAGGCCGACGGGACGAGCCCCTGCGGAACGAGCAGGGCGCCCACGCAGAGCACCATGGAGTCGGTCAGGGAAAGCAGGAACATGGACCCCAGCAGGGCGCGCACGGAGGGCAGGGCGAACAGGTCCCGGTAGGACCCCCAGGCTTCCTTCCGGGATGCCCCCTTTGCGAGCGACACCTTCCCGAACGACACGCCGAGGCCCGCGCAGAAGAGCGCCATCAGGGGGGAGAGGGAGAGGTAGGCCGCGATGTGCCCGTGCCGGATCAGCCAGTCGGCCAGGGGGATCACCGATACGTGGGGCACCATGGAGCCCGCGGTCATCAGGGCGAAGGCGAAACCCCGCTTCTCCGGCGGGACGAAAAGGTTCTGGTAGGCCGTGAAGGCCACGATGAAGGCGCTGTAGCCGATCCCCATGAGGATCCGGCAGGCGAAGACGAGAGGAAGGCTCGTCCCGGCAAAGGCGATCCCGACGCTCCCGGCGAAGGCCGCCAGCGCGGAGCCCACGAGGGTGGGCCGCAGGCCGAAGCCTTCCACCAGCCATCCTCCCGCGGGGCGGAACAGGGTCGTGGACACGTAGAAGAGGCTGACCGCGACTCCGGCGGCCTGGGGAGACACGCCCCGGGAGCCCAGCAGGTTGGCCAGGAAGTAGTAGACGTTCGAATAGGCGAAAATGCCGAAGGCGGCGGCGATGAGGAGGGAGAGCCTCCGGCCGAAAACGCTCACGGCAGGGCCTCGATGCCGACGGCGATACGGTCCGTGTCCCGGGTGAGGAAGCCGTCCGCGGAGTGCGGGAGCGGCTCCGCCGGAAGGCCGGACTGCAGGGTCCGGAGTCTCAGGCTTTCCACGTCGTCCTGCGCCGGCAGGATCAGGGAAAAGCTCCTCAGGCCTGCCGTACCGGCCGGGGCAGGGGCGGCGTTCCGGCTGTCCCAGATGTTCGTCCCCACGTGGTGGTGGTAGTCCCCCGCCGCGAAGAAGAGGGCGCCGGGATATCCCTTCTGCGTCACGGACAGCCCCAGGTGCCCGGAATAGAAGGCCTTGGCCTTGTCGAGGTTCGAAACCCGGAGGTGCACGTGCCCCACGGAGGTTCCGGCCGGCATTCCCCGCCACTCCCCTTCCGCGTCGGCCAGGAGCCGCCGGCTCTCAAGCGGTTTCGTGACCATCACGAGCTGTCCCCTCGAGAAGGTCCAGGCCTCGCGGGGGCGGTCAACGGTGATTTCAACCCCGATCCCGTCGGGGGCTTCCAGGTAAAGCGCTTCGCTGACCCCGTGGTCGCTCAGGCCGCCGAGAGGGGTTCCCGCCTCGTCCAGGTGACGGAGGAGGCGTCCCAGGTCCGCCCTCGAGGGCAGGCGGACCGCCACGTGGTAAAGGCCCGTGCGCCCGGGGTCCTGGGGGAGCCTCGAGTCTTCCCTGAGAGCCACGGCCCAATCGCCGCCCTCCTGCGGGAAAAGCAGGGTCCGGCCTTCCCCTTCCCGGGTCTCGGCCCGGAACCCGAGCAGGTCCTTCCAGAAAACGAGGGATTCCGCGAGGTTCGTGACGCCGAGCACGACATGTCCGATGCGGGTCTTTTCGGGTAAGCGGAAAGCAGCCATGGGAAACACCCTCCCGTTTGGATTTACTCCTGACAGTTTACAACGGAATGAAAAAATGTGCCGGGCCCCGAAAGCGTCTGTTCCGTCGCCGGACGGAGGGGAGAAGTTCGTTAAGCCGCCGCCCCGCTATAATATTCAGGAAAAGGAATTTTTCGAGTCGAACTTCGGAGGGAGGGTCGGTCTTGCTGCTCGAAAAGGAACGGACCCTTGTTGCGGAATACGGACGGATGCTCATGACGGAAGGCCTGACTCGCGGGACGGGAGGGAACCTGAGCATGGTCAACCGGTCACGCGGCCTGGTGGCGATCAAGCCGAGCGCCGTCGAATACCTCGAAGCCGTGCCGGAGGACATCGCCGTCGTGGATCTGGACGGGAGGCAGGTGGAGGGTCCCTGGAAGCCTTCGAGCGAAACGCCGATGCACCTGGCCCTCTACCGGGAAAGGCCGGAAATCGGGGCGGTGGTCCACACCCACTCCCCCTTCGCGACGACGTTCGCCTGCCTGGAGCGGGAGATCCCGCCGGTTCACTACCTGGTCGCGATGGCGGGGCCGCGGGTTCCCTGCATCCCGTATGTGCCTTTCGGCACGGAGGCACTTGCCGAAAGCGTTTCGGCCGGGATGGGGCCGGGGAAAGCCGCCCTGCTGGCCCACCACGGCCTCGTGACCGTGGGTGCCGACATGGCGGAAGCCTTTTCGCTGGCCCAAACGGTCGAATTCGTCGCGGAGATCACGTGGAGGGCTTCCTGCGTTGCCGTACCCCCGGTGCTCACCCCGGAGCAGGTCGAGGACGCCCTGAGGCGGATGGCCCGCTACGGCCGGTCCGCCCCGGCGCGGGAGGAAGGCCCCTGATGGAAGGGACACCCGGGAACGCCGAGATCGCCGGGCTTTTCGAGCGGATCGCGGACCTTCTTGAAATCCGGGGCGAGAACGTCTTCAAGGTGAACGCCTATCGCCGAGCGGCCGAGAACATCCGCGAAACCGGGCGGCCCCTGGCCGAGATCCGCACCGAGGGAACCCTGCGCCAGGTCCCGGGGGTCGGGGAGGCCATCGCGGAAAAGATCGAGGAGCTTCTCGACACCGGCAGGCTCGGTTTCTACGAGCGTCTCCGGGAAGAGGTTCCCGAGAGCCTCCTGGAGCTGCTGGAGGTTCCGGAGATGGGGCCGAAGCGGGTCGGCCTGGTGTGGAAAGCCCTGGGCCTGACGGACCTTTCAGGGCTTGCCGCGGCCGCGGCGGACGGCCGCCTGAAGGATTTGCCCGGCCTCGGGGCGAAGTCCGAGGCGAAGATCCGCAAGGGGCTGGAGGACCTGGCGTCCCGGAAGATCGCCGTGAGGACCCCGCTGGGAACGGCCTGGGAACTGGCGGAGTCCGTCAGGGAAACCCTGCTGGAGGTGCCCGGCGTGGAGCGTCTCGAAGCCGGGGGCTCCCTGCGGAGGATGAAGGAAACGGTGGGGGATCTCGATTTCCTGACTGCGGCTTCCGATGCGCGCCCCGTCATGGACCGGCTGGCGGAAAGCCCGCTGGTCGAGGAGGTCCTGCTGCGCGGCCCTACCAAGATGAGCGTCCGGTTCCGCGGGGGCATGCAGGGCGACCTGCGGGTGGTGGAACGGGCCCGGTGGGGCACCGCCTGGCAGTACTTCACGGGCAGCCAGGCCCATAACGTGCAGCTGCGGGAGCTGGCCCTGAAGAAGGGCTACAGCCTGAGCGAGTATGCCCTGAAGCGCGCGGACGGGACCGAGCTTCTCTGTGCCGAGGAGGAAGAGGTCTACGGCGCGCTGGGGATGTCCTGGATCCCGCCGGAGATGAGGGAAGGGCGCGGGGAGATCGAGGCATCCCTGAAGGGGGAACTCCCGAGGGTCGTGGAGCTGGCCGACCTCAGGGGCGACCTGCAGAGCCACACCGAGGCGAGCGATGGCCGGGCGACCCTGGAAGAGATGGCCCATGCCGCCCGGAGCAGGGGCCTGGGCTACCTCCTGGTGACCGACCACTCCCAGGGACTCGGGATTGCGGGCGGCCTCCTGCCCGAGGAACTGGTGCGCCAGTGCCGGGAAATCCGGGATCTTGACCGGGCTTTCGGCGGCGGTTTCCGGCTCCTTTGCGGGACTGAGGTGGAAGTCCGCTCCGACGGAAGCCTCGATTTTCCCGACGAACTGCTGGGAAAGATGGACCTCGTCGTCGCGGCGGTCCACTCGGCCCTTTCCGGCGACCGCGAAAAGGTCACGGGACGTTTCCTGTCGGCCGTGCGGCACCCCTTCGTCCACGTCCTGGCCCATCCCACGGGCCGCCTGCTGACGGGGAAGGGACGGTCCGGGGCCGACGCGGACTGGGACCGGGTGTTTTCGGAGGCGGCTGCAGCGGGCACGGCCCTGGAGATCAACGCGTCCCCCATGCGCCTCGACCTCACCGACACGCTGGCGCACAGGGCGCTGGAACTGGGGTGCCTTTTTGCCGTCAGCACCGATGCCCATGCCCCGGAACAGTTCGACTTCATGAGGTTCGGCGTCGCCGTGGCGCGCCGGGCCTGGATTCCGCCGGAACGCATCGTGAACACCTGGGAAGCCGGCCGCCTGCTGGAATGGGCCCGCGGCAAGCCCTCGAGGGTCGCGTCCCTTGGCCGCTGAGCGTTTCCGGGCCATTCCCCGGCGAGGCTTCGAGCGGGGGAGCTTCAGGGCCCGCCTGAACCGCTTCGTGATCGAAGCCGAGGTTGGAGGCAAAACGGTCCTTGCCCACCTTCCGAACCCGGGCCGCCTCTGGGAAATCCTTTTCCCGGGCACGGAACTGGCCCTGCAGCCCGCCCCGGAAGGCGCGAAACTGCCCTACAAGGCTGCGGCGGCCCGCCGAAAAGGCCGCTGGGTCAGCCTCGACACGATCCGCACGAACGCCCTGGCCCGTCACCTTCTCGAACGTGAAGCCGTCGCCGGGCTCGAGGGGTGGAAAATCCTCTCGAGCGAGGTCCCGTCGGGAAACAGCCGCTTCGATTTCCTCCTGGGGCGGGGTCCGGAAAGGCTTTTCCTGGAGGTCAAGTCCTGCACGCTCTTCCAGGGGCCCATGGCCATGTTCCCCGACGCGGTCACGGAACGGGGACGCCGCCACCTCCTGGAGCTGGCGGCTCTCGGGCAAACCGGGCCGCGCGGCGCCGTCCTCGTGGTCTCGCAGGGACCCGAATGCCGGTTCTTCCTGCCCGACTACCACACGGACCCGGCCTTCGCCCAGGCTTTCCTCGGGACCCGCGGCCGGGTCGGGGTTCATGCCGTGTCGGTCGGCTGGAACGAGGACCTGTCGCTGGACGAAAAGATCCGTCCGCTTGAAGTGCCGTGGGAGATCCTCGAGAGGACCGATCCCGATTCGGGGGCATGGCTCGCGATTTCGGAAGGGAGCGGCGAACCGGGAACCCCTCCTTTTACCGTCCGGGCCGGGGTGGAGCGGCCGGGCCTCGGCCGGTTCATGCGGAAGCTCGAACGCGACCGGGCCTCGCGGGTCGTGAAGGTCTTGCCCGTGCGGGGCTATACGGGAGGGGCGGCCTGCCTGGAAAAGGTTCTGGGTCTCTCGGCCGTTTCGGTGGAGAATGCCCCGGAGCCCGGCGGCGGACGGGTTTTCGGATACCCGGGCCATCCGCTCGATTGCCCGGCGTTTGTCGAGGCCCTTCTCGATTTACGGCTGGTCTATCAACCCCTGGGCAAAATGCCCTAGAATACCCCGTGCGCCGAAGCCCGGGCCTGTAGACGGGCGGTTGCCCGTCCTGGTCAACCCGGCGAACCGAAAAGGGAGGAAAAAGAGGATGGAAAAAACGATCGAAAGGCTTTTCCAGCCTGTCGAGGCCGGAGGGATCCTGTTCCGCAACCGCCTGCTGAGGTCCGCCACGTGGCTGGCGGGCTGCACGGAGGTTTCGGGAGAAGTGACCAAGCCGCTTCTGTCCCGCTACGCCGAGCTGGCAGCGGGCGGGCTCGGGGGCATCATCTCGGGATACGCCAACGTTTCACCCGACGGGAGGGCGCAGGTCCGCCAGATGAACATCGACACCGACGAACGGACCGCGGACGTGCAGAAGCTCGCCGGAACCGTCCAGCCGCTGGGGGCCCGCCTCATCCTTCAGATCGCCTACGGCGGGGCCGTCAGCAACCCGGCCGCCGTGAGGCAGGGGAGCATCAAGGGGCCCTCGGCCATGGAGAAGGACCCCGTGTTCGGAAACCGGGTCGAGGCCCTGGCCGAAACCGATATCGAGCGGATCGTCCGCGATTTCGCCTCCGCGGCCCGGCGCGTGAAGGACGGCGGGGCCGACGGGGTCCAGCTCCACGGGGCCCATGGCTACCTGCTCATGCAGTTCTTGTCCGATGTCTTCAACCGGCGCACGGACAAGTGGGGCGGCGATTTCGACGCCCGCTCGTCGATCCTCATGGCGGTGCAGGAAGAGGTCCGTTCCGCCGTGGGTCCGGATTTCCCGGTCTGGTGGAAGCTGAGCGTCTCCGAGGAAAGGGCCGGGGGCTACACGGCTGAGGACGGGGCCCGGCTGGCCGAACGGCTCGTCGCGGCGGGGGCGAACGGCATCGAGGTCTCGGGGGGGGCCCGGTACGTCGGCGTCGAACGGACGAATTCCCGCCTCGGGACCCGAGCCGGGGTGGACGAGGGGTACTTCGCGGCCCACGCGGCGCTGGTGAAGGCCCGCATCGGGGAGCGTGCGGCCGTCGCCCTCGTGGGCGGGCTGAAGAGTCCCCATACGATCGCGCGGTTCCTGGAGGACGGCGTCGCCGACCTCTTCTCCCTTTGCCGTCCCCTGATCGCCGAGAGCGACCTGGTGAACCGCTGGGCCGAGGGGGACCTCCGGCCCGCGGAGTGCATTTCGTGCAACGCCTGTTTCAAGACGGTCAGCGAGGGGGTCATCCATTGTCCCGTCATGAAGCAGCTTCACGAGGGAACCTGGGAACCGCTTCCGGAATGCTAGAATGGACGGCGTGATGCCCGTGGCGTGAAACCCTTCGGGCGGAGAGGAGAGGAAGCCCTTGGTCGCGCATTTCTTCATCCCCCTGGTCAGCACGGCGTTCCTGTTCGCCATCGCCTATGTCCGGCTTCTCATGCCGGCGGTCAAGGCGGCCGGGGAGGCGTTCGGCCTGGACGGGGAGTCTCCCCGGACCCGTTTCGGGAAAGCGGTCCAGCTGCTCTTCGTCGTGGCCGAAACCTACATCCAGGGGGGATGGTCCGCCTACTGCGCCGTCGTCACCATCCTGGCGATGCATCAATATTCGGCCGGCCACCGGTGGTTTTTCTACCTTTTCGCCTTTGTCCTCTGCGAGGGTGTCCTGGGTTACATCGCGCGCCGGGAACCTGCCGAGCGCTTCCTTTTGGCCCTCCGGTCGGTCCTTCCGATGGGGGCTTTCGTGGTCTTCATCATGCGGCCGCCGTTCCTGATGTCGCTTTACGGCTGGCTGGCCCACGTGGTGTCGAAGGGAGCCCTCTAGGAAAAGGGCCGTGATTGAACGGAGCACTCCGGGGCCGGTTCGCGATTTTGCGGACCGGCCTTGCTTTTCCCGAAGCCCAGGAGGAGGACGGCCGCGATGATGAGGCCCCCTCCACGGACCACCTCGGGAGAGGGGACCTCGCGGAAGAGCACCCATGCCCAGGCTGCCGCGAAGGCGATCTCGCTCATGGAGACGATGGAGGCCACCGTTCCCGGGATGAAGCGGAGCGAGGCCATGAGGAGGCCATAGACGCCCACGGTGCAGACGACGGCCAGGATGGCCAGGGAAACCCAGCCCGCGGAGGTGCTTTGCAGGAGGGTCTTCGCTTCCCCGGTGGCGAGGGCGGTTCCCGCGACGGCCAGAAATCCCCAGATGAACGCCTGGAGATAGGCCGTGAAAGGGTCGTATCGGCCGACCCCGTACCGGCCTCCCAGGATATAGCAGGCGTACCCCATTCCGCCGGCGACGGCGCAAAGGGTTCCGAAGGCATCCGGCCGGTTTCCCCCGACGCCGCCCACCGCGATCCAGGTCCCGGCCAGGGCCAGGGCCAGGCACCCTCCCTGGAGGGGAGTGACGGGCTCTTTCCAGAAAACCCGGGCCGCGATCATCACCCAGAAGGGGGCCAGGTAGAAGAGCATCATCGCCAGGCCCACGGGGATGCGGACGAAAGCGGCGTTCGTGGCGACGTAGGTCACCCCGATGCCGACCGTGCCGTTCAGGAGATGCCAGGGGAGCTCCTCCCGCCTGGGCAGGAGGGACTTTCTGCGGTAAACGGCCGCGTAAAGGGCGATCAGGAGGGTGGACAGCAACAGGCGCGCCGCGTTGATGGACAGGGGCGTGAGCCCGGCGTGGAAGGCGAAACGCTCGATGGGGCCCGTCGCTCCGCCGAAAAGCCCCACCAGGACCACGAGGAAAACGCCGAGAAGATGGCGGAGCATGGCCAGGTCAGCCGTTGTCGCCGTCGAGAATTTCCAGGTCCCTCCTGGAGAGGTCCTCGGTGGCCTGCCGGATGTGGCGGTCCATCAGCCGGACGGCTTCTTCCGAGTCGCGGGCCCTCAGGGCTTCCAGGATCGCCCGGTGCTCTTCCAGGCTGGGATTGGTGTCGAAATCGAAGAAGCTTTCGAAGAAGACCATGTAGACGAAGGTCCGGGCGAGGTAGTTCTCGATCGTGTCCGCCAGGGCCAGGTTCCCGCTGGCTTCCGCGATGATCCGGTGGAAGGCGTTGTTGATCTCGATGTAGGCCTCCAGGTCCCGCTGGGCGAAAACCCTGGTTTCCTCCTCGATCTTTTCCTCCAGGCGAGCCAGCTGGACCGCGGAGATCCGCTCCGCCGCGCGCCTGACCGCCAGGCATTCCAGCACGTTGCGGACCTCGTAGGTGTCCAGCATCTCCGTGCGGGTCGGCGTCACGACGCTGGCCCCCACGTTGGGGATGAGGACGACGAGCCCCTCGTTGGCCAGCCGCCGGAGCGCTTCGCGGACCGGGGTGCGGCTGACCTCCAGCTGCTCGGCGACCAGGACCTCGGGGAGGCGCTGGCCGGGCCGCAGCTGCCTGGAGAAGATCTTGTGCAAAAGCTTGCGGTAGACCGCTTCCGCGGAAGTGGAGTAGATTTCCGTATCCTTCACGACGGGGTTCCTCCTTGCGCTGGTTTCGTAGACTGCCTTATCTTACCGTAAGCCGCTTTCCAGGAACGACGGGAGGGACCTGAAGGTCCCTCCCGTCGCAGCTTCGGCTGAGGGGTTCCTAGAAACTCGACTGGGGGGCGAACATCTCGACGAAGACGGCTTCCTTCTTTTCCTTCTTGAACTGCAGGATGGCCGCCGGCTTGTTCAGCGGGTTGTGGGTCGCCTTGTCCAGCGTCAGGGTGAAGTGGAGGAGTTTCAGGTTCTTCGTGTCCTCGATGGCGTCGCGTATCGCCGGCCCTTCGGCCTTCCCGGCGCGCCGGATCGCATCGGCGATCCAGTAGATGATGTCGTAGGCCGCCACCACGTTCACCGTTTCCGTCGGTTTCACCCCGTATTTCTTCTCGTACTTTGCCACGAGAGGGGCAAGCTTCGGGTCCTGGAAGCTCATGTGGTAGGTCCAGAAGCTCCCGTCCATGGCATCCCCGGCGATCTCGTACATGTTGGGGCTGTAGCCGTCACCGCCGATGAAGACCGGTTTCCAGTTGAGCTCGGTTGCCTGCTTGATCTGGAGGCCCATTTCCTTGTAGCCGCCGGAGGTCATGACGAGGGCCTGGGCGCCGCTGGCCTTGGCGTTGGTCAGCTGGGCCCGGAAGTCGACGTCGCCCGCGCGGTAGGCATAAGGGCCTTCGACGGTCCCGCCGCCCTTGGTGAAGTTATCGACGAAGAACTGCACGAGTCCCTCTGAGTAGTCGCTGCCCACGTCTTTCATGACCGCGGCCTTCTTGATCCCCTTCTTCAGGAGGTACTCGGCCATGACCCGGCCCTGGTAGGGGTCGGTGAAGCAGATCCGGAAGGAGTAGGGCTTGACTTTCTTGGTGACAGGGTCGACCGTGACGGCCGGGTTCGTGGGGAAAGAGCCGATTTGGGGGACCTTGGCCTGCTCCACGATGGGGCCGGTGGCGAGGTTGATGCCGCTCCAGTTCGAGCCGCCGATGGCAACGACCTTGTCCATCGTCACCAGGCGGCGCGCCGCGTTGACGGCGTCTTCCTGCCTGCCGCGGACGTCGTAGACGATGAGTTCAAGGGGGCGTCCCAGGACGCCGCCCTTCTTGTTGATCTCCTCGATGGCGAGAAGTGCGCCGTTCTGCTCGTGGACGCCCCAGGTGGCCGCATCGCCGGTCAGGTGGGCGATGTAGCCGATCTTGATCGGCTGGGCGCCCCAGGCGACGGAGGCAAGCGCGAGGACCAGTGTCATTGCGAACAGGATTTTCTTGCTCATTCAAGCTCCACCTCTTCCGTTTGAAGTTTGGGGCCCGCGCCGGGCGGATCCCCATGAGCCGTGGCGTGTCCCGTTATGGCCCCTGTCGCGCGGCTTCACCTCCCCGTCAGGATAGAAGCAGTCTTTCCGGCAGGTCCCCGGCCCTGTCCCAGGTCAGGTGCCCCCCGGCAAAGGTTCCCTCGACGACGACCTTGTGCAGGTCTTCCCGGGGGATGGAGAAGGGATCGCGGTCCAGGATGCAGAAGTCGGCCGACATCCCCTGCGCGATCCGGCCGATCCGCCTGCCCTGGCCGATGACGCGGTAGGGGTTGACCGTGAACAGCCGCAGGGCCGCGTCCAGGCTGAGGCGCTCATGTTCCTTCCAGGTCTGGCCGCTCCCGTCGAGTTTCCGGCGGTTGACGGCGGCATCGACGGAAATCCAGAGATTCGCGCTGTCGACCGGGCCGTCGCTCGAGCCCGTCAACAACAGCCCCAGGTTTTCGAGCGTTTTCCAGGCGTAGGCGCTTGCCTCGCGTTTCGGGCCGAGCCGCTGCGGGGCCATGTCCATGTCGCTGACCGCCTGGATCGGCTGGATGTCGCATGCCGGGCGGATGCGGGACAGGCGCTCGAACTGGTCGGGTCGCGTGGCGATCACGTGGTTGAGCCGGAAGGGGAATTCCAGGGGACTCTTCCGGCCGGAGAAGGCCTCGAAGGCGTCCAGGGCCTGGTCGATGGCGGCATCTCCGATGGCGTGGACCTGGACCTGGATCCCGCGCCGGAAGGCTTCCTCCAGGGCGGACCGGAAAGCCGGGTCTTCCATGTTCAGCCGCCCCCTGTGCCCCGGGGCGTCGGCATAGTCCGCCGTCAGGGCCGCGCTGCGGCCGCCCAGCGACCCGTCGAGGAAGACCTTGAACCCGCCGAAGCGGATCCAGTCGTCGCCGTAGCCGCTCCTGACCTTGTAGTTCGGGAAAGAGTCGTGGTAGGAAACGATCCGGATCGGCGGGGCGTTCCGTTCGAAGAGTTCCTGGTAGAGGGAGAGGTCCTCCTCCAGCCCGTAGGTCGCCGCGCTGCAGGTGTGAACGCAGGTGGTCCCCCAGGAGGCCAGTTTCCTGCAGGCCTCGAGCAGCGTTTCGGCGGACAGGGCCTTTCCCCCGGATTCGAGGTTCATCGTGTCGGTCAGGGGCTGGACCTCGCTTTCGAGGAAGACCCCTGAATCCCGGAAAAGGCCGGCCCGTTCCATGGCCCGGCTGCCGGCCACGTGGACGTGGGCGCAGATGCGCCTCAGGAGGACCGGATTGGGCAGGCCCAGGGCGTCCACATCCGCCCGCCCGGGTTTCCGGGGTTCGGGCCACTTCGTCTCGTCGAACCCCGCCCCATAGATCCAGTCTTCGGGTGCGGCTTGCGCGGCCCGGACCCGGATCCGGTCGAAAGCTTCCTCCATGGACCGGCTGCCCTCGAGGCTGACCTCCCAGTTCTGCCTGGCCAGCCCGGCCAGGTGGATGTGGGCATCGGTGAAGCCCGGGACGATTCCTTCGCCGGCCAGGTCGATATGGAAGGCGTCTTTCGAGCGGGGATGGGCCATGACTTGCTCTCTCGGGCCGACCGCCGCGAACCGGTTCCCCACGACCAGGAGGTTCTCCGCGAAAGGCTGCGAGACGTCTCCCGTCCAGATACGACCGCCGGTAACCAGGATTGACTTCATGAATCTCGCCTCCAAAAAGAATACATGGTATACTATGAATCCAACTTATGCCAGACTAATTCGAAACCCAGAATTTGTCAATGAAGCAGGGACTCGCATAGATGAAGGAATATAGAAAAAAGGGAGGGATTGGAGTGGCACGTTACGAAGAGTTGTCAGGCAGGAGGGTCATGGTGACCGGGGCGGCCAGCGGCATCGGGTTGGCGACCGCGCAACGCTTCGCGTCCGAGGGGGCACGCGTGGCGATCCTGGACGTGAACCGGCCCGCTCTGGAAAAGGCAATGGCCGAAAACCCGGCCTTCGAGGGAGGGCTGGTGGCCGACGTCAGCGACGCGGAATCGGTGTCCAGGGCTTTTGCCGAGCTGGACGGGCTTTTCGGCGGCATCGACGTCCTGGTGGCCAACGCCGGCATCAGCGTCCGGTCCGATTTCGTGGACATCACGCCCGAGCAGTGGGACAAGGTGCTGGGCATCAACCTCAGGGGGATTTTCCTCTGCGCCAGGGAGGCGGCGCGCCGGATGCTGGCGCAGAAAAGCGGCGTCATCCTCATGACGGCCTCTTCCAACGGCACCGAGGGGCACCGCTGGTACGCGGACTACAACGCCTCCAAGGCGGGGGTCATCCTGCTGGCCAAGACCATGGCCCTGGAATTGGCCCCGGTCGTGCGGGTCAACGCCGTCTGCCCGGGGTACGTGCTCACGCCCATGCAGAAGGCCGAGTACACCCCGGAGATGCTGGCGAAAGTCAACGAGGGGATTCCCATGAAGCGGCACGCCGAGCCGGAGGAGATCGGGGCCCTCTACGCGTTCCTGGCCTCCGACGACGCGGCCTATATCACGGGGGCCGACATCCGCATCGACGGAGGGGAAACCGCGGGGCTCTATTCCTGAACTTTTCGAGGAGGGAGAACGGTTCATGAGCGTCAATTGCAATGATTTCGGGCTCCAGGGGAAGGTCGCCGTCGTCACGGGCGCGGCCAGCGGGATCGGGCTCGGGTGCGCCCGTTTCCTCTCGGGGATGGGGGCGTCCGTCGTCCTCTTCGACGTGGACGAGGGCAAGGGGCAGGCTGCGGCGGCCGAAATGGGAAGCAGGGCCCGGTTCGTGAAGGTCGACGTCCGCTCGGAGGAGAGCTGCCGGAAGGGCGTGGCGGAAGCCAGGGAAGCCTTCGGCCGCATCGACGCCCTGGTGAACTGCGCCGGGGTCATCCGCCGCAAGACGGTGGTGGACCTCACCGAGGAGGAGTGGGACCTGGTCCTGGACGTGGGGCTGAAGGGCATCTTCCTCGTGTCGAAGTACGTGGTGCCCGTCATGGCGGAACAGGGCGGGGGCAGCATCGTGAACATCGGCTCCGGCTGGGGCGTGAAGGGCGGCCCCAAGGCCGTGGCCTACTGCGCCGCCAAGGGCGGCACCGTCAACATGACCCGGGCCATGGCCATCGACCACGGGCCGCAGAACATCCGGGTGAACTGCGTCTGCCCGGGCGACGTGGACACGCCGCTTTTGCGGGACGAGGGGCGCCAGCTAGGGATGGACCCGGAAAAATGGCTGGCCGAGAGCGCCGACCGTCCGATCCACCGGGTCGGGCAGCCCCTCGACATCGCCAAGGCGGTCTATTTCCTGGTGAGCGACCTGTCGCCGTGGGTCAGCGGGTCCATCCTCGTGGTGGACGGCGGCGGCACCGCCTGATTCCAAGGGAGGAGAAACAGGACATGTCCGAAAAATTCGTGCACCCGTACATCCCGAATTCTGTCCCGGAGGTCCAGGCCGAGATGCTGGCAAGCATCGGGGCGAAGGACATCGAGGAATTCTTCGCACCGATCCCGGAAGCGCTTCGCGTGAAGGGGCTGCTCGACCTTCCGAAGCCTTTCCTGTCCGAGGCGTCCCTGAAACGCCACGTGGAGGGGATCCTTTCGAAGAACCGCACGAGCGGCGAGCTGCTGAGCTTCCTGGGCGGCGGCTGCTGGAACCACCACGTTCCCGCGGTCTGCGACGAGGTCAACGGCCGGAGCGAGTTCCTGACGGCCTACGCCGGCGAGCCCTACGAGGACCACGGGCGCTTCCAGGCCCTGTTCGAGTACGAGAGTCTCATGGCGGAACTGCTGGACGTGGACGTGGTCAACGTTCCCACCTACGACGGGTCCCAGGCGGCCGGCACGGCCCTGCGCATGGCGGGGCGGATCACGAGGCGCGACGAGGTTCTCGCCGCCGACACCACCTCGCCTGACCGCCTCTCGGCCATCACCGGGTACCTGCACCCCGACATGAAGGTCACGCTGGTGGGGCACGACCCGAAGACGGGGCTCATGGACGCGGCCGACCTGGCGGCAAAGCTATCGGACCGCGTCGCGGCCGTCTACTTCGAGAATCCTGCCTACCTCGGGTTCATCGAGACCGAAGGAAAGGCGATATCGGATGCCGCCCACGCGAAGGGTGCCCTCTGCGTCGTCTATGCCGACCCCTCGTCCCTGGGTGTGCTCACGCCTCCCAGCCACTACGGGGCGGACCTCACCTGCGGGGACATCCAGCCCCTGGGGATCCACATGTTCATGGGCGGGGGCCGCGGGGGCTTCATCGGCGCCCCGGACGACGTGAAGTTCATCGAGGAGTACCCCAGCCGCCTCTTCGGCATCGCTCCCACCTCCCACAAGGAGTGGGGGTTTGGCGACGTGGCCTGGGAGCGGACTTCCTTCGCCAAGCGTGAGAACGGCAAGGAATTCGTCGGCACGGCGGCCGCCCTCTGGGGGATCACCGCGGCCGTGTACCTCTCCCTCATGGGCCCGGCGGGCATGAAGGAACTGGGCGAGGCCTGCATGGGCCGGACGGCCTACGCGATGAAGAAGCTCGCCGCGGTGAAGGGCGTTGGGATCCCCGCCATCGGGAGGGCCTTCTTCAAGGAAGTCCCCGTGAACTTCGACGGGACGGGGAAGACCGTCAAAGAGATCAACAAGGCCCTCCTGGAGAAGGGCATCCTCGGCGGCCACGACCTTTCGAAGGCCTTCCCGGCCCTCGGCCAGTCCGCCCTCTACGCCTTCACCGAGGTCGTCACCCAGGACGACATCGACACCCTTGCCGACGCCCTCGCCGCCGTGACGGCGCGATAGGGCGAAGAGAAAGGAAGGAAACGACATGGGTATGGACATGAAGGAAAAGATCCGCGACTTCCACCAGGCACGCTGGGACGAGCCGGTGATCTTCGAGCTTTCCGCCCCCGGCGAACGCGGGATCCTCGTTCCCGAGGGAGGCCCCGAAATCGAGGCCGCCGGGAGGGAAGCCCGGGCCGCGCTCCCGGCCGGGATGCTCCGCGCCGAGCCCCCCGCCCTGCCCGAGATGGGGCAGATGAAGGTGGTCAAGCACTTCCTGCGCCTGAGCCAGGAGAACCTGGGCGCCGACTTCAACATCGACATCGGCCAGGGCACCTGCACCATGAAGTACAGCCCGAAGGTGAACGACCGGCTGGCGGCGTCGCCGAAGGTGGCCGATCTCCACCCGCTGCAGGACGAGAGCACCCTGCAGGGGGCACTCGAGATCCTGTACAAAACCGAGCAGCTGCTGAAGTCGATCTCGGGGCTCGACCGCTTCTGCCTGCACCCCGGCGGCGGTTCGCAGGCCCTTTCCGGGATTGCGGCCATCATCCGGGCCTGGGTGGACGACCAGGGCCTGCAGGACCAGAAGGACGAGATCGTCACCACGATCTTCTCGCACCCGTCCAACCCAGCGGTCGCGAAGATCAAGGGCTTCAAGGTCATCACGGTCTACCCCGACCCCGTGACCGGCAGGCCGGACTTCGAGGCCTTCAAGGCCGCCGTCTCCGACCGCACCGCAGCCCTGATGATCACCAACCCCGAGGACATCGGCCTCTACAACGACCGAATCCGGGAGTTCACCGACCTGGTGCACGCCCACGGGGGCATCTGCAGCTACGACCAGGCCAACGCCAACGGGATCCTGGGGATCACCCGGGCGAAGGAAGCCGGTTTCGACCTCTGCTTCTTCAACATCCACAAGACCTTCTCTTCCCCGCACGGCTGCGGCGGGCCCGGCTGCGGCGTCATCGGGGCCGCGGAACCCCTTGTCCCCTACCTGCCGGTGCCGCTGGTGAGCTACTGCGAGAAGGGCGGGCGGTACTATCTCGACACCGACCTGCCCAAGACCATCGGCAAGATGAAGGACTTCTACGGGGTCCTGCCGGCCGTGGTCAGGGCCTACGCCTGGATCATGAACCTGGGGGCCGAGGGGCTGCTCGAGGTGGCACGGGTCGCCACGCTCAACAACAACTACGTCTTCCGGAAGGTTCTGAAGATGAAGGGTGCCGGGGCCCCGCCTTACGCCGAGGGAGAGCACCGCATGGAACAGGTCCGCTACAGCTTCCAGAGGCTGAAGGACGAGACGGGCATCGGCTTCGCGGAGGTGCAGAACCGGATCTTCGACTACGCCGGGCACATCTGGAGCAGCCACGAACCGTTCATCGTCCCCGAGCCGTTCACCATCGAGCCGACGGAATCCTACTCGAAGGACGAGCTGGACGAGTACCTGGCCGTCCTGGAACGGATCGTCGAGGAGGCCTACACGGACCCCGAGATGCTGAAGCACGCGCCGCACAGGAGCGTGATCCACCATATCGACCACGACTACCTGGACGACCCAGCGCGCTGGGCCATCACCTGGCGGATGTACAAAAAGCGCTTCGACGGCTATTTCCAGCCGAAGGGCTCAAGGGCGGCCGGCTAGCCAGGGCATGTTCCGCCTGGGGCTGATCGTCAATCCCGTCGCCGGAATGGGCGGACGGGTGGGGCTGAAAGGGACCGACGGGGCGGATTGCCTGGCCCGGGCCCGGGAGCTGGGGGCTTTTCCCCTGGCCCCCGGCCGGGCCGGGCAGGCCCTGCGCCTCCTCCTCCCCGCGAGGGACAAGTTCCTCCTCCGCACCTGCCCGGGACTGATGGGAGAGTCGGCGGCGGCCGGTGCGGGGCTGCCGTGCGCGACGATCGGCCTGGGGGCCGGGCCGGAGACCGGGCCCGAAGACACGAAGGCCGCGGCCCGGATCCTGGCGGACCTCGGGGTCGACCTCCTGCTTTTCGCGGGCGGGGACGGTACGGCCCGGGACATCGCCGGGGCGGTCGGGGAACGGGTCCTCTGCCTCGGGATCCCGGCCGGGGTGAAGATCCACTCCGCCGTCTTCGCCTCGACGCCTCTCCACGCCGGGGAACTGGTCCTTTCCCTGGTGAAGGGCCGGCGCCTCCGTCCGCGGCTTTCCGAGGTCATGGACATCGACGAGGAAGCCTTCCGGCAGGGCGAGGTCCGGTCCCGCCTGTTCGGCTACATGCTCGTGCCGGCAGACCGCCGGTACCTCCAGGGACTCAAGTCGGGGACGCCGAAAAACGAAGCGGCCCTTCAGGAGGCCATCGCGGCGGACCTGCAGGAGGGGATGGAACCCGGCGTCCTCACGCTCGTCGGGCCCGGGTCCACGACCCGCGAGCTGAAGCGGCTGCTGGGTTTCGAGGGGACGCTGCTGGGCGTGGACGCCGTGAAGGACGGGCGCCTGGTGGCGGAGGACTGCGGAGAGAGGGAGATCCTGGACCTCATCGCCCGTGAACCCGTGGGGAACGTCCGGATCGTCGTGACTCCCATCGGGGGCCAGGGTTTCCTCTTCGGGCGGGGGAACCAGCAGTTCAGCCCGGACGTCCTGAAGCGGGTCGGAAGGACCGGCATCCGGATCGCCTCGACACCGGGAAAACTTGCCGCTCTCGGCGGGGCACCCCTGCGCCTCGACACGGGCGACCCCGGCCTGGACCAGGAACTGGCCGGCTACTACAGGGTGGTGACGGGCTACCGCGAGTCCGTCATGGCCCGCGTGGAAGCCTGACCCCCACCCGGGGTCAGGTCTTGAATCTTGGCATTTTCAAGCGGTAAGATGATTTCATGATGGTCCTGGAAACTCCCCTCGCAAATCTTTCCAACGGGATGAGAGAACTGAACGGCAACACCACACAGGCCTTCAACCGCCGGCACGATCGGGTGGGGCACCTCTTTCTCCCGGGAGTACCCGGAACGAAACGAAGCGATGGCCCGTGCCTATCTTTCCGGTTTCTTCACCCAGGACCAGGTGGCCGGGTATTTCGGCGTCCACTATTCCACCGTGAGCAGGGCCATAAGAAAATACAGGAAAGAGGCCGCCGAAGAGGAACGCCGGCTGCACCGGCGCTCCCCCGGCGTGGGGGCTGAAGGCCGGGAGGTGGGTGCCCGTGGGGCTTGGAACGATCGCAGGGGTTCTTGCCCTCACGGTTGCCGGCGTGGCATCGGCCCTGGCCGCGGGCGGCTGGCTTTGGGAACGTTCGGCCCGTGAAGCCAGGACAAGGCTTGACGCGCAACGGTTGAACCCGGTGCCGAAACGTGTTTCGTTCAAGGATTTCGAAGGATTGCCCCAACCTGTCCAGCGGTACTTCCGAACCGTCCTCACCGATGGACAGCCGGTCGTCGCCTCGGCCAGGATCGCCCACCAGGGGGAATTGAAAACCGTTCACCTCCGACCAGGCGGTGAGCGCGGCAAAGCCCGGTTTCGACTGGGAGGCCCGCATCCGAATGGTTCCTGGACTTCCGGGCGTGGGAGCGACACGGGGGCATGCTCGTCCCAACCGAGGGCGAGGTCGCGTGGATCACGCCGGAAGGTCCCAGGCCCTATTGGCGGGGGAATACCGAAAGGATCGAGTACACCCTTGCCGGAGAACAGGCCGGGGAAATGCCGGGATACTAAGATTCAAGACCTGACCCCGCTCGGGGATTCGTGATATAAAGAGTTCAGCACAATAAAGCGATGCCGGGAGGGGGCAGATGATGAACAATTCCAAGGAAAGCCCGGAAATCCGGTTTGCCGTGCTGATCGACGGGGACAACGCCCAGCCCTCGATGGTGGCGGATGTCCTCAAGGAGGTCGCCAAGTACGGGAAAATCACCATCCGCCGCGTTTACGGGGACTGGACGAGCCGCCAGATGGAGACCTGGAAGAAGCACCTTCCGCAGAACGCGGTCCAGCCGGTCCAGCAGTTCCAGAACACCGTGGGAAAGAACGCCACCGACAGCGCCATGATCATCGACGCGATGGACCTGCTCTACGGGGGCAACGTCGAGGGTTTCGCCATCGTCTCCAGCGACAGCGACTACACCCGCCTGGCGATCCGCCTGCGGGAAGACGGCAAGTTCGTCGTGGGCATCGGCAAGATGCAGACACCGGAGCCGTTCGTCCGGGCCTGCGACCTTTTCGTCTATACCGAAAACCTGGTGAAGCCCCCCGCTCCGCCCGTGGAGCCCAAGGGAGCAGCCCGGAAAAAAGGGAAATCCGCGGCGGCGGGCAAGAAGGCACCCCAGGGAGGTCCTGCGGCGGTCGAGGAGGCTTCCCCGGGGAAGAAGTCCGACCGCACGGCGGAAGCCCGCTCGCTGCTTGCCCAGGGGTTCGAGATGGTGGTCCAGGACGACGGCTGGGCGACGCTCTCCGATCTGGGCAAGGCCCTGCGGAGGCTCGACCCGGCCTTCGACTCTCGGACCTACGGCTACTCCCAGCTTTCGAAGATGATCGAGGCCCACCAGGACCTCTACGAGATCGAGCGCGAAGCGGAAAAGGGGCCTTCCCAGATCTATTTCCGCAGGCGTGAAACCCGCTGAAACGATGCCCGGGATTGAAAGGAGGCGCGCCATGTCGAAAATCGGGTGGCTGATCATTTTGGCCCTTGTGGGCATTGCCGTTTCGATGGTCGTGGTTTTCGTGAAGATCATGCCCTCCGCGGACGTCCTCGGGGTCACCCTGGAACGGGTGGAGGGCGGCGAGGCGGTGCGGACGTCCTCTTTCGTCGGCAGGCCCACGGTCCTCATCCTTTTCACCCCGACCTGACCCTACTGCCGCACCGAGCTCGTCGAGCTCGAAAGGGACTCGGAGATTATGCAGCGGCTGGAAGGGGCCAACGTCGTGGTTTTGGCGCCGGGCAGCTACAGCGCCGAGGTCCTGGAGCGGACCCGCTCCGCCTGGGGCGTGAAGACCCTTCCGTTCTACCGGGATCCGGACAACACCCTTTTCAAGCGCTTCAATGTGAAAGGCGTGCCTCACACGGTGTTTTTCGACCTCCGGGGCAAGAAGAAGGGGGAGTTGAAGGGTTATGGCGGCGCTGGGGCTTTCCGTAAGGCGTTGGGGGGTATAGGGCTTTAGCCTGGCTACCACTTCTTGACAAAAGATGAAAAGGCCTTTATGATAGGCAAACTGGTGAGATGTCTTCACCCGACAAAGGCAAACCCACCGAAAGGCGGGGACGCAAAGCCGAGGGTCTAAACCCCGAAAAGGGGCACGACAGCCTGGCTGCCGAAGGTGGGAGAGCATTTGGAGGCGCCTTCGGGAAAATTCTCGGAGGCGCCTTTCGTCTTTCCTTGAGACGGAAAGGCCGCCAGGGAGGCGAACCACATGAGAAATAGAGCGAAGGAGCTTCTCGGGTTTTTCGCGATCGTCCTCCTTCTCGGGGCCTGCCTGGGTTCCGCGGAGGCTTCTCTCCCTTCCAACATCCTCGTTTCGGCACGGGACGGATCGGAAGCGGCCATGTCGGGCTGGCAGGGCACCCCGACCCTCCTGGTCTTCTTCAGCCCGATCTGTCCTTACTGCCGGACCGAGCTGAAGGAGCTCGAGAAACTGGCCCGCTGGCCGATCGGGCAGGGAGTCCGCATCGTGGCGGTGGCTCCCGGCGGCTTCTCCGACAGGGTTCTGGATGCCGTCGTGTCGAAATGGGAGCTCAATCGTGTCGAGGTGTACTCCGATCCGGGAGACGCCCTCTTCAAGTCATTCCGCGTTAAGAAGGTGCCCTACACCGTCTTTTTCGACGCCAAGGGCAACCAGAAGGACGCTTTTCGCGGAGCGGCCAACGCCAGCGAAGTCGAGGAATTTTTGAAGGAACAGCAGATCTAGCCCGTTTTTCCCGTAGAGGGTCGATCGTCCCGGGGATCCCTTGAAAAGATCAGGGGTCCCCTTTATTGTTGACTCGAACCGGCCGTTTCGAACCGGCGGGAAGCGGGTGGGATGATGCAGGCGGAACCGGAGGAGAGAGCGCGGGACCGGGAGAACTGGCACCGCTGGGCCGAGAAGGGCGTTCCTTTCCTTGCGGCCGCCCTGCTGGTCTTTGCCGTGTTCGCCCTGCACAGGGAACTTTCGACGTACCGGCCGGGCGAGGTGGTGGCGGCCGTCAGGTCGCTGCCGGCCCTGGCCCTGCTCTCGGCCCTGGCCCTTACCGTTCTCGACTATGCGGCCCTGACCGGCTACGATGCCCTAGCCCTGCGCTTCATCGGCCATCCCCTTTCCTACGGGAAGACGGCCCTGGCTTCCTTCGTGGGCTACGCATTCGGGCACAACATGGGGCTTTCCTTCCTCTCCGGCGGGGGGGCCCGCCTCCGGGTCTACTCCGCCTGGGGGATTTCAGCGGTGGAAGTGGCCGGTGTCCAGTCCTTCTGCGGGATGACCTTCTGGATGGGATTCCTGGCCGTGGGGGGGTCCGTCTTTGTCCTCGAACCCATGGCCTTGCCAAGGAGCCTCGGGCTTCCCTTCCATTCCGCGCTTCCGCTCGGCATCGCCTGCCTGGCCGCCCTGGGAACCGTCCTGGGTGCTTCCGCCTTCGGGCGCGACTCCTTCCGCCTCGGCAACCGCTCGATTCCCTTGCCCAGGCCCAGGACGATCCTTGTGCAGGTGATCCTGTCCTCGGCGGACTGGGGGCTTGCTGCCGGAGTCCTGTTCATGCTGCTTCCGGCCGGGAGGATCAGCTTCCCGGGGTTCCTCGGGCTTTTCATGCTGGCGCAGGTCGCGGGGCTGGTCAGCCAGATGCCCGGCGGCCTCGGGGTCTTCGAGACGGCCCTTCTTTACCTGCTCCGGCCCCACCTGAAAGGGCCCGAGGTCATGGGAGCCCTCCTTGCCTACAGGGGAATCTACTACCTCCTTCCCCTTGTCGCAGCAACCCTTCTCATGGGGGCTCACGAGGCGGCCCTGCATGCCGGCCGGAAAGCCCCCGCACCCGGGAAGGTGTTGAAAAGCCTTTCCCCGGTCGTTTCCCTCATCCCCGGCTTGCTTGCGGCCGCGGTTTTCCTGGCGGGTGTAGCCCTGATCTTCACCGGAGTCCTTCCGGTGGAGAAGGAAAGGCTGTCCATCCTGACATCGCTGGTTCCCCTGCCGGTCATGGAGGTTTCCCATTTCGTGGCCAGCCTCCTCGGGGTGGGGCTTCTCTTCCTTGCCCGGGGATTGGCCAGGAGGCTGGACGGAGCCTATGTCCTGACCCTGCTCTTCCTCGCAGGAGGGATCGTCCTTTCTTTCTTCCGGGGACTCGACATCGAGGCAGCGGTCCTGCTTGGAGCGATCTTCCTGGCCGTGCTGCCGTGCCGGAAAAGCTTCTACCGCAAGTCCGCCCTGTTCGGGGCTCCCCTCACGGAGCCCTGGCTGCTGGCCGTGTCGCTGGTTATCGGGGCGGCCCTTTGGCTCGGTTTCTTCAGCCACCGCCACGTCGAGTACGATTCAAGCCTTTGGTGGCAGTTCACCCTGCACGGAAGCGCGTCGCGATTCCTGCGGTCCGCGGTGGGGATGTCGGTGTTCGGGCTTGCCCTCGGACTCAACGGCCTGCTGCGTCCGCTCAGGATCACCCCGGCTCCCCCCACTGCGCAGGATCTCGACAGGGCAGAATCCATCGTGAGGGAAAGCCCCAGGACGGACTCCAACCTGGCCCTGCTGGGAGACAAGTCCCTCCTTTTCAGCGATTCCGGGCGGGCCTTCGTCATGTACGGCGTGAGCGGGTCAAGCTGGATCGCCATGGGCGACCCGGTCGGCCCAGTAGAGGAGATTCCCGACCTGGCCTGGCGTTTCAGGGAAGTCGCGGTGGCGTCGGGGGGGCACCCGGTCTTTTACGAAGTGGGGGAAGAAAACCTTCCCTTCTACCGCGAGATGGGCATGACGGTCCTGAAAATCGGGGAGGAGGGCCGGGTTCCCCTGGGCCAGTTCAAACTGGAGGGAAGCTCCTTCAAGGAATTCCGGGCTGTGAAGAAAAGAATGGAGGAGCGGGAGGGCTGCCGCTTTCTCATGCTTGACCCGGAGGGCGCGAAGGCGCGCATCGGGGAGCTTCGGCAGATTTCCGACGAGTGGCTTGCGGAAAAGAACACCCGTGAAAAGGGGTTCTCCCTGGGTTTCTTCCGGGAAGACACCGTGACCCGCGGCCCGGTAGCCGTCGTCGAGTGCGGGGGAGGGCTTGTAGCCTTTGCAAGCCTCTGGGTTTCCGCCGGAAAGGAAGAACTTTCGCCGGACCTGATGCGCCACCGGAAGGACGCCCCGAGGGACGTGATGCGTTATCTCTTCGAGGAGGCGATGTCCTGGGGGAAGAACCAGGGTTTTCGCTGGTTCAGCCTGGGAATGGCCCCGCTTTCGGGCCTCGACGGGGAGGCCGGAAAGATCTGGCCCAGGGCCGGTTCGTTTCTCTTCCGGCACGGGGAGCACTTCTACAATTTCCAGGGCCTAAGGCATTACAAGGAAAAGTTCAACCCGGTGTGGCAGCCGCGGTACCTTGCAGTGGAGGGAGGCCTCCTGCTGCCGAGGGTGATGGCCGATCTCGCCTCACTGGTTTCGGGTGGGCTCGTCGGCGTTTTCAGGAAATGAAGGGAAAGAGGGGATCGGAACTTGAGATGCGACATCTGCGACAGAAAAAGTTGCCTTAACGGCAAACCGTGCACTGAAAAGCCCTGGCCGCCGGCGTATTCGGACCCTGAAGTCAAGCGGACAATGCGGGCTGCGAGCGAAATCGAGGCGGAATATTACGGGATCAAGAACCGTCTGGAGGAGATCATGGAGTTTGCCCGAAGAATGGGGTGGCGAAAGCTTGGCCTCGCCTTTTGCCTCGGGCTGGAGGAAGAGGCGAGGATCGTAGGAGACATCCTTTCCATGGAGTTCGAGCTGGAAGCCGTCTGCTGCAAGGTCGGGGGCATCTCCAAGAAGGCCCTGGGGATGGCGGAATCCCCCGAGTTGAGGGAGGCTTCCTGCAGCCCGGCCGGGCAGTCGGCCCAGTTGGAGGCGGCCGGGTGCGACCTGGCCATCGTCATGGGGCTCTGCGTCGGGCACGACACGGTCTTCTACCGGACCTGCAGCCTCCCGGTCACGACACTGGCCGTGAAAGACCGGGTGCTGGGGCACAACCCCCTGGCCGCCGTCACCTGTCCCTACGTGAGGAAAAGGGTTATAAAGGAACTGAAGGTTAAGAAGGGAGAATAGAAGGGGGGATTGCCGAATGCCGGACCTGGACGAACAGCAGCAGAAAAAACTGGAGGAAAAGTTCCACGGAGACCTCGAGAAAGTGTCGAAGTCGGACGTCCAGCGGGCTCTAGAGAAGGTCGAACCGGTGCTGAAGAAGCTCGGCGGATCGACCGTGGAAAAGGTTCGGGTCATGGCGAAGCAGGCCACCCTTGTCTTCGAGATGCTGAGAAGCTGGTGGAAGGGCGAGATCGACCTGCCCTGGAAGACCGTCGCCGCCATGACCGTCTCCCTCCTTTACCTCGCCTCGCCGATCGACCTGCTGCCCGACTTCTTCCCGATCGCCGGCTACCTCGACGACGTCTTCATCGTCGCCGTGGCCCTGGAGCTCGTCCAGGACGAGCTTAAGGAATTCGCCGAAAAGAAAGGCCTCGACCTCAAGGAATACGGCCTCTAGCCCTGGGGTCAGACCTTGAATTCGACCGTATGTGTCCAATATGAAATTCTAGTCGAAAAACGAAGAGGGGCCTCCCGGCGGAGAGGCCCCTCTTCGTATACATACGGTCGAATTCAAGGTCTGACCCCATCTTCTTGTTTCGAAAGGGTGATGAGCATGACGGAGGCAACGATCACGCCCGCGGCGACGAGCATGCGGGAGGTGATCTGTTCGCCACCGAGCATCCAGCCCAGGAAGACGGCGACGACGGGGTTGACGAAGGCATGGGTGGCGACGCGGGAGGCGGGTTCGACCTTCAGCAGCCAGACGAAGGCGGTGAAGGCGATGATGGAGCCGAAGACGGAGAGGTACGCCAGGGCGAGCCACGACTTCGTGCTGATCTCGCCGAGGACGAAACGGTTCCCTTCCCCCAGGGCGAAACCGGCGGCCACGAGGAAGACCCCTCCCATCAGCATTTGCATCCCGGTCCCGAGAGTGGTGGAATCCGCGATATGGGTCTTGCGGGAGGCGAGGGATCCTGTGACCCAGGCCAGGGTGCTGCAGAAGATGACGAGGGTACCGATCCGGTAGCCCGGGACCGCCTCGAAGCTGGCCCCTCCTTCCCCGAAGGCCAGGAACAGGGTTCCGGCAAAACCGAGGGCGAGTCCTGCCCATTCTTTCAGGCGCGGCCGGGCCGACCTGAACACCAGCCAGTCCAGGACGAAAAACCAGAGGGGTTCAACGGAAATGATCAGGGCGGCGATCCCCGAGGGAACCACCTGCTCCGCCCACATGACTCCCCCGTAGCCCAGCAGGATCATGATGAAGGCCAGCTTGGCCCCGTTGATCCACCCTGACCGGGTGGGTCTTTCCGTTCCCCTGAGCCATCCCCAGGCAAAAAGGGCCGCGCCCGCAGCCAAAAAGCGCAGCCCGCCGCTCAAAAAGGGAGGCATCGTTTCGACGGTGAAGCGGATCCCCAGGTAGGTCGATCCCCAGATGAAGTAGATGGCCGCATACGCGGCGAGGATCGAGAGCCTGGATGGCCTACTGCCCATTACGGAACCGGCTGTCCCATTCTGCCAGCACCGCCGGGGTCGCGCTCAGTCCCAGCCTGTCGGCTCCCGCCTCGATCATCTCCAGGGCCTGGTCCAGGGTGCGGATTCCACCCGAAGCCTTCACCCCGAGCGATTTCCCCGCGAGTCGGCGAAGAAGCCTTACGGCCTCGACCGTGGCCCCGCTCCCGGAAAAGCCCGTCGATGTCTTCACGAAATCGGCCCCCGCCCGCCGTGCGGCTTCCACGCAAAGGGCGATCTCCACCTCAGACAGTTCCCCGGTCTCGAGGATCACCTTGACGGTGGCCCCGCCGGCGGCCTCGACCACCTCGCGGATTTCGGCCTCCATCTCGAGGGTCCTTCCGGACCGAAGCAGGGAGCGGTTCAGCACCATGTCCAGCTCGTCCGCGCCGAGGGCCCTGAGCCTGCGGGCGGCGTAGGCCTTCACGTCCAAGAGGTCGCACCCGTGGGGGAAGGCCAGGACGGATCCCACCAGGACAGGGGTTCCACGCAGGGCGTGGGAGGCCGTCTCCACGAAACACGGCTGGACCATCACCAGTTTCACGTCCTGCGCCGCCGCGAACCGGCAGGCTTCCAGCACCTGGCTTTCCGTGGCGCCCGGGGCGAGGATGGAATGTTCCAGGCTGTGGGCGAATGTCGAGCGGTTCATGGGTGCGGTCATCGGACGGATCCCTCCTCGGGGAAAACCTTGGTGTATTCGGGGACAAAGGAAACCGAAACGGCTTCCCCTTCCGCGTAGATTCGCCTGGCCATCGGGTTGTCCACCTGCACGAGGATTTCCCCCTCGGGGGTGTCCACGTACGACTCCACGGAATGCCCCAGGTAGACGTTCGTCACCACGCGGCCGTCCAGGAATCCCTTTCCCGGCTCCTCGAGCCGCAGCGACTCCGGCCGGCACATGACGCTGCAAGCCTGTCCCGGCCTGAGGCCCGCGGAAAACCGGGGGACCCTCACCGTGCGTCCCTTCAGGGAGACCGTGCAGTCGAGGGCGATGTCCACCACCGTTCCCGGGAAGAAGGTGACCTTGCCGATGAACCCGGCGACGAACGCGTCCACGGGGTCCTGGTAGATCTCGTGGGGGGATCCGATCTGCACGACGGCCCCGGCGTTCATCACGATGACCCGGTCCGAGAGGCTCATGGCCTCGGTGCGGTCGTGAGTCACGTAAAGGGCCGTGATGCCCAGTGTTTTCTGGATGCGCCGGATCTCCACCCGCATCTGCTCCCGCAGAAGGGCGTCGAGGTTCGACAGCGGCTCGTCGAGGAGAAGCACCGAGGGTTCCACGATGAGGGCCCGGGCCAGGGCGACGCGCTGCTGCTGCCCGCCTGAGAGGCGTCCCGGCGGCCGGTTTCCCAGTTCGCCGAGGCCCACCAGGGACAGGGTTTCGTTCACCCGCCGGGTGATCTCTGCCCCCTCGACCTTCCGCAGCTTCAGCCCGTAGGCCACGTTTTCGAACACGCTCATGTGGGGGAAAAGTCCGTAGCTCTGGAACACCATGGCCTTGTCCCGCTTGTTCGGGGGCAGGAAGGTGATGTCCTCGTCCCCGATGAAGATGCGGCCCGTCGTGGGAAGCTCGAAGCCGGCCACCATCCGGAGGGTCGTGGTCTTTCCGCACCCGGAAGGCCCCAGCAGGGTGACCAGCTCGCCCGGCTCGATCGTGAAATCGGCCTCCCGGACCGCGTGGACGTCCTTTTTGGAGTGGGGATCGACGAAGGTCTTGGTGACTTTCTCAAGCCTGACGGAAACGGATTTCTTGAGCATTCCGGACACCCCCGTGTCGTTCTAGCCGACGGTCTTTTCCAGGTAGACGTTCTTCCGCACGACCAGGCGCATGAGCCCGAACGTGGCGAACACGATGACGATCAGGGTCAGGGACAAAACGCTGGCCAGGCCGAAGCGCAGGCTCTCTGAGAAGTTGTAGATCAGGACGGTGAGGTGGTACCAGCGGGCCGAGATCAGGAAGATGACCGCGCTGACGGCGGTCATGGAGCGCACGAAGGTGTACGAGAGCGACGAGATGAAGGCCGGCCGCACCAGCGGCAGCACGATCGTCCGGAACACCGTGGGCGTGTCGGCCCCCAGGTCGGCGGCGGCTTCCTCGATGGCCGGGTCGATCTGCTTGAGGGAGGCGATGCCGCCCTCCACCCCCACGGGAAGCTCGCGGATCGCGTAGTTGATCACGATGATGGCGGCCGTTCCCACCAGCAGGAGCGGCGGCTTGTTGAAGGCCAGGATGTAGCTGATCCCCACCAGCGTCCCGGGAAGGGCGAAGGGGGTCATGATGAGCAGTTCCAGCAGGCGCTTGCCGATAAACGTCTTGCGGGCGATCAGCATGGCGGCGGCCATGGCCAGGATCCCCGCGATGGGGGTGGCGGCCGCGGCCAGGAGCACCGTGTCCGAGAGGGCGTCGCGCCCCCGTTGGAGGGCCTCCCGGAAGTTCGCCAGCGTGAAGGTGTAGTCGATGCCCCAGTTCTTCACGAAGCAGCCTGCCAGGATCGTGCCGTAAAGGCTGAACAGGAACAGGGTGACCAGCGACATGGCGACCAGGAGCGCGGTGCGGGTCCGGGGCGAGGCCAACTCGGTGAGCCGGGCGGACGGCTTGCCCGTGACGGTGACCACGGACTTGCGGCTCACCCAGAAGCGCTGGGACAGGAAGGCGACGAGCGTCGGCAGGAGGAGCAGCAGGGAGAGGGCCGCCCCGTTGCCCAGGCGGTTCATCCCCGTAACCTCCAGGTACGATTCCACCGAGAGCACCCGGAAGTCGCCCGACAGCAGCAGCGGGTTGGCGAAATCTGCCAGTGAGGTGGTGAACACCAAGAGCCACGCGCTCAGGATTCCCGGCGTGGCGAGCGGCAGCGTGATCGTCCGGAACGTCTCCCAGCGCCTGGCGCTCAGGTCCAGGGCCGCGTCCTCGAGGGTCGAGTCGATGGCCTCGAGGATCCCCACCAGCGTCAGGAACGCGATGGGGAACATGCCCATCGTCTGGACGAGCGACAGCCCCCACAGGCCGTAGATGTTGAAGTTCTCCAGGCCCAGCAGCTGCTTCGTCACGAGCCCGTTGTTCCCGAAGAGCAGGATGATCGAAAGCGTCAGGGAAAACGGAGGCGAGACCACCGGAAGGGTGGCCATGGCGCTGAAGAATTTCTTGAAGGGGATGCTGGTGCGCGTCACCGTGAAGGCGAAGAGGAACCCCACCAGCGTGGAGAGCGTCGCCGTGACGAAGCCGAGCTGGAGGCTGCCCTTCAGGGCAGACACGTACTGCCTTGTCGTGAGGATCGCCTTCCAGGTGTTGAGGGTGAAACGGCCGTCCTGCACGAAGGAAAGCCGGGCGGCCTCGAAAAGCGGGTAGGCCACGAAGGTTCCCGTGATGGCGAAGAGTCCCAGGATCGCGTAGGCCTGCACCGGGTCGCGGGTGAACTGTCCGGCGGCGAGGATCGTGATGAAGACCGCCGCTGCCCCGATGGCCAAAATCGCCAGCAGGCGCGAGTAGGCGTCGGTGGCCGAGGTGTCGAAGGCGAAAAGGCCCGTCCCGACGGTTTCACCGGTGGCGGGATCCGTCGCCGGGACCACGAGCAGGGTTCGCGGCGTCCCCCCGATGACGATCCGCTCCGGAAGCCGGGTGATCTCGTCGTAGGTGGCGTTCTCGAAAGCCTTGAGGAACGCGGGCGTGTCCTTCTTCGCCTCGAAATAGGCCAGGAGGTCGGTGTTCTTAGAGAAGACGGAGACGTCCGGGTCGAGCCCGTGGATCCCGCGGGTGTAGAGCAGGAAAAAGCGGCCGTTGCCCTGTTCGAGCCGCTCCAACCAGCTCCGGACCGCTTCGTCCCCGGAGGGCACGGCCTCCAGGGCCGCCCCGGCGGTTTCCCGGACCTGCTTTTCCGCCAGGTTCACGAATGCCGCCCCTAGCGTGCGGTACACCCAAAAGTCCGCGGCGAGGAAAAGGAGGCAAATGAAACCGAAAACCATGATCTTCCGCCTGGTGAACATGAGCGACACTCCCTGTGGGCCGGCATTGGAAAGGGCCGGGAAAGGGTGAACTCCACCTTCGAGTTTAGCCCCTCCGCGGCCCTTTTTCAAAACCCGGCTCGAAGTTCCGGTGCGGATCGGCTACTTCGGCGCGATCTCCTTGTTCCAGCGTTCCACCAGGCGGGCCTTGTTCGCCGCGTCCCACGCGTCATCCTGGTGAACCAGGTTCATCTTCGAGAGGTCGAAGCCCGTCTCCACCTTCGGGGCCTCGGAGGAAAGCGGGATCACGTACCAGTTGGCCACGACCGTCATGCCCTTCTTCGTGAGGATCCAGTCGTAGAGCTTCTTCGCGTTCAGCGAACCTGCGGCTCCCCGGATCAGCGACATGGAGGCCGTCTCGAAGCCTGTGCCGTCCGAGGGAATGGCGATCTCGAGCGGGGCTCCGCCCTTCTTCAGCTTGATCAGGTCGTGCAGGTAGCCGATGGCGATGGGGATCTCGCCGATGGCCGCGCTCTTGCCCGGCGCGGAGCCGGACTTCGTGTACTGGTCGACGCTCCTGTCCAGCTGTTTCAAGAAGGCGAACGCCTTGTCCTCGTTGCCCCCCTGGATCCGGATGACGTTCGTCAGCACGTTGTAGGCCGTGCCGGAGGTCCCGGGATTGGCCATGCGGACTTTCTTGGCGTACTCGGGCTTCACCAGGTCGGACCACTTTCTCGGCATCTTCAGTTTCAGTTCCTTCGCCCGGTTCGTGTTCATCCCGAAGGCGATGGGGCCCACGTACAGCCCGATCCAGTAGCGGTCCTTGTCCCGGTAGCGGTCGGGGATCGTGTTGGCGGAGCGGGAGCTGTAGGGAGTGGTCAGTCCCTTCGTCTTCGCCTCGATGTGCAGGGTGCCGACGCCACCCACCCAGATCGCCGCCTGCGGGTTGTTCTTTTCGGCCTCGATTCGGGCTAGAGCCTCCCCGGTGGTCAGGCGGACCCATTCCACGTGGATGCCCGTGTCCTTCTCGAAGGCGTCGAAGAGTTCCTTCGCGTTCGGTTCCTCCAGGGTCGTGTAGGCCTTCACCGTCTCAGCGGCCGAAGCGCCCGGGCAGAACATCGGAATGGACAACAGCGCGACAAAAAGCAGCAGCCAGGCCTTTCGCATCAGGATACAACCTCCCGGATGGTTGATTTTGTGGAGCCAATGTCAAGGATGCCGACAAGAACGAGTATAGCACCCTCCGTGTTGTCCGGGGCCCCCCGCAATGCTATACTTATCCTACTGATTGTTCATGTATTTAATGAGACAAATTCAAGTTTGACCCCGATCTCCTTCTCTTCCTGCCCTTGTTCTCGAATCGAACGCGAGAGGAGGTTTTCGCATGGAAACCCTTGACAAGGAATCCGTTGAAAGGCTCGCTTCCGTCACCCAGGGTCCCTGCATCTCTCTCTACATGCCCACCAACCGCACCTCCCCCGATGCCCGGCAAGGACAAATCCGCATGAAAAACCTGGTCCGCCAGGCATCCCAGTCGCTGGCCGAACAGGGGCTCGCGCCGACGTCGGCGGACGACCTGATCGCCGTCCTCGACCGGATCATCCTCCAGATGCCCTTCTGGACCGAGGCGGCGGACGGCCTGGCGGTCTTCACGCGCCCCGGGGAGTCCTATAGTTTCCGGCTTCCCGTGAGTTTCCAGGAAAAAGTGGCGGTGGGGGACCGGTTCGTCCTGAAACCGCTCCTGGGGATCTTGTCCGGCGACGAATCGTACCTGCTCCTGACGCTGAGCCAGAAGGGCGTGCGCCTCTACCGGGGCAGCCGCGCCGGGCTTTCCGAGATCCACGTGGACAACATGCCGGGCAGCCTCGACGAGGTTCTGAACTACGACGGCTTCGAGCGCCGCGCCCAGGCCGGCACGCTCGGGGGCCACGGCACCGGGGACGAGCGGCCGAAGGAAGACATCGTCATCTACTTCCGGCGGATCGTCGAGGTTTTGAGCAACGCCGTGAAGGGGGCGCGAGAGCCCCTCATCCTGGCCGGAGTGGAATACCTGCACCCGCTCTACCGCTCGGTGAGCCGCTATCACAACATCCTCCCGGCCGGCATCACGGGGAACGCCGAGAAACTTTCCCCCGAGCAGCTCCATGCACAGGCCTGGCCCCTGGTGAGCCCGATCCTGGAAAAGGCGAAAGCCGACGGGCTGGCGCGGTATCTTCGCGACGCCGGCACGGGCCGGACTGGCCAGGATATGGAGGAAGTGTACTGGGCTTCGGTGTCCGGCCGGGTTGAAGCGGTCTTCCTGGCCGAGGGAGCCTCGAAGTGGGGAAAGGTGGACCGCGCGAACATGACGGTCGAGCCGTCCGATGGTCCCGGCCCGGGCCGCGAGGACCTGCTGGAGACGATCGCGGTGGAAACCTTCCTGAAGGAGGGGAAGGTGTTCATCCTGCCCCAGGCAGAGATGCCCAACGGCGGCCCGGTGGCTGCGCTTTACCGGTTCTGAGGAAAGGATCCTGAAGGCCCTCCGCTTTTGGGGAGGGCTTTTTTCTTGCGTTGTTCCCATGGACAGGGTAATATTTATCCTGCTGGGACTTAATCGGGCTCCTATGCCCATCGCTTCGATATCCGCGGCGACCCCGGAAGGCACGGAAGGAGGTGCACCAACCCCCAGCCAACAAGGGAGAGCGGATGATGAAGGCGGATCGGACCGGAGAGGGAAGGGAAGAGCACAGGTGCTGAAGGGAACGAGGACACTTCACAGG